>NZ_CP022685.1:2400000-3755000 GCF_002556545.1 Streptomyces formicae | reverse complement strand
GCAAATCCGCCACTCATTAAGGGTGAGACCTGATGCCGAGCCGATTGTGGTGAAGTGGATGATCCTATGCTGTCGAGAAAAGCCTCTAGCGAGTTTCATGGCGGCCCGTACCCTAAACCGACTCAGGTGGTCAGGTAGAGAATACCGAGGCGTTCGGGTGAACTATGGTTAAGGAACTCGGCAAAATGCCCCCGTAACTTCGGGAGAAGGGGGGCCATCACCGGTGATGACATTTACTGTCTGAGCTGGGGGTGGCCGCAGAGACCAGCGAGAAGCGACTGTTTACTAAAAACACAGGTCCGTGCGAAGCCGTAAGGCGATGTATACGGACTGACGCCTGCCCGGTGCTGGAACGTTAAGGGGACCGGTTAGTGCGCTTTCGGGCGTGCGAAGCTGAGAACTTAAGCGCCAGTAAACGGCGGTGGTAACTATAACCATCCTAAGGTAGCGAAATTCCTTGTCGGGTAAGTTCCGACCTGCACGAATGGCGTAACGACTTCTCGACTGTCTCAACCATAGGCCCGGTGAAATTGCACTACGAGTAAAGATGCTCGTTTCGCGCAGAAGGACGGAAAGACCCCGGGACCTTTACTACAGTTTGATATTGGTGTTCGGTTCGGCTTGTGTAGGATAGGTGGGAGACTGTGAAGCGGGCACGCCAGTGTTCGTGGAGTCAACGTTGAAATACCACTCTGGTCGTGCTGGATGTCTAACCTCGGTCCGTGATCCGGATCAGGGACAGTGTCTGATGGGTAGTTTAACTGGGGCGGTTGCCTCCCAAAGAGTAACGGAGGCGCCCAAAGGTTCCCTCAGCCTGGTTGGTAATCAGGTGTTGAGTGTAAGTGCACAAGGGAGCTTGACTGTGAGACCGACGGGTCGAGCAGGGACGAAAGTCGGGACTAGTGATCCGGCGGTGGCTTGTGGAAGCGCCGTCGCTCAACGGATAAAAGGTACCCCGGGGATAACAGGCTGATCTTCCCCAAGAGTCCATATCGACGGGATGGTTTGGCACCTCGATGTCGGCTCGTCGCATCCTGGGGCTGGAGTCGGTCCCAAGGGTTGGGCTGTTCGCCCATTAAAGCGGTACGCGAGCTGGGTTTAGAACGTCGTGAGACAGTTCGGTCCCTATCCTCTGTGCGCGTAGGAATATTGAGAAGGGCTGTCCCTAGTACGAGAGGACCGGGACGGACGAACCTCTGGTGTGCCAGTTGTCCTGCCAAGGGCATGGCTGGTTGGCTACGTTCGGAAAGGATAACCGCTGAAAGCATCTAAGCGGGAAGCCTGCTTCGAGATGAGTATTCCCACCCCCTTTGAGGGGTTAAGGCTCCCAGTAGACGACTGGGTTGATAGGCCAGATCTGGAAGCCCGGTAACGGGTGGAGGTGACTGGTACTAATAGGCCGAGGGCTTGTCCTCAGTTGCTCGCGTCCACTGTGTTGGTTCTGAAACCACGAACAACCGTCGTAGCCATGTGCCACGGCTCCGGTTGACAGTTTCATAGTGTTTCGGTGGTCATAGCGTGAGGGAAACGCCCGGTTACATTCCGAACCCGGAAGCTAAGCCTCACAGCGCCGATGGTACTGCAGGGGGGACCCTGTGGGAGAGTAGGACGCCGCCGAACTATTTTTAGGGAAAACCCCCGCACCACATGGTGCGGGGGTTTTCTGCGTTCCGGGCCCTTTCGCTCTCCCTGGCTCTTCCTCTGCATCTCTTTTCTTCTCTGTCAGAGACGGCCTGCGGCTTTGAGGGACAGGTAGGCGTCTGCCAGTGCCGGGGCAAGCTCGTCCGGGGTGGCGTCCACGACCGTTACGCCTCGGCGCATGAGCTGTTCTGCCGTGCGGTGGCGTTCTGACTGAGCTTGGGCTGCGGCCGCCGCGTCGTACACCGCCTCTGTTGTGCCGCGGGACGTGGCCATCTGCTCGATGTGCGGGTCGGCCACCGAGGCGACCAGGACGGTGTGGCGTTTGGTGAGGCGGGAGAGTACGGGGAGCAGCCCCTCTTCCACCGGGGCCGTGTCGAGGCTGGTGAGGAGAACGATGAGGGAGCTGCGGGGGGCCGTGCGGAGGGCCGTCGCGGTGAGGCCACGGGCGTCGGTCTCGATGAGTTCGGGTTCGAGCGTGGCCAGGGCGTTGACCAGGGAGGGCAGGACTTCTCCTGCCGCTCGGCCCTGGACGAGGGCGCGCACCCGGCGGTCGTACGCGAGAAGGTCGACGCGGTCGCCTGCCCGGGAAGCCAGGGCGGCGAGGAGGAGTGCCGCGTCCATGGAGGCGTCGAGACGCGGGGCGTCGCCGACGCGGCCTGCCGAGGTGCGGCCGGTGTCGAGGACCAGAAGGATGTGCCGGTCGCGTTCCGGGCGCCAGGTGCGGACCGCGACGGTGGACTGGCGGGCGGTGGCGCGCCAGTCGATGGAGCGGGTGTCGTCGCCGGGGACGTAATCGCGGAGGCTGTCGAACTCGGTGCCCTGGCCGCGGGTCAACACGCTGGTGCGGCCGTCGAGTTCGCGCAGGCGGGCCAGCTTGGAGGGCAGGTGCTTCCGGCTGGCGAACGGGGGCAGGACGCGGACGGTCCAGGGGACCTGGTGGCTGCCCTGGCGGGTGAAGAGGCCGAGGGGGCCGTACGAGCGGATGGTGACGCGGTCGGCGTGGTGGTCGCCGCGGCGGGTGGGGCGCAGGCGGGTCGTGAGACGGCGGCGCTCGCCGGCCGGGATCGTGGACCGGTGTCGGGACGCGGCGACCTCGGTGCCCGGCTGCCAGCTGCTGGGGGGCCAGGCGTCACGGAGCTCGGCGAGCAGGGGGCGGCCGGAGGGGTTCGTGACGGTGAGGTCGACGTCGGCGGTTTCGCCGAGGCGTGCGGAGGTGTCGCCGGAGCGGGTCAGACGCAGTCGGCGTACGGGGGCGGCCAGGGCGAAGTCGCAGGCGCAGGCCAGGGCGAGCGGAGCGTTGACGGCGAGCATGCCGGTCCAGCCGGGGGCCCAGATGCCTACGGGGAGGCTGCCGATGGCCGCCAGGAGGGCGGTGCGTCCGGTGAGGGCCATCAGCGGGGGACCGGGACCTGGGCGAGGATCGCGTTGATGACGGAGTCCGCCGTGACGCCCTCCATCTCGGCCTCGGGGCGCAGTTGGACGCGGTGGCGGAGCGTGGGGAGGGCCAGGGCCTTCACGTCGTCGGGGATGACGTAGTCGCGGCCGGTGAGCCAGGCCCAGGCGCGGGCCGTGGAGAGCAGGGCCGTCGCGCCGCGGGGGGAGACGCCGAGCGTGAGGGACGGGGATTCGCGGGTGGCGCGGCAGATGTCCACGACGTAGGCGGTGATTTCGGGGGAGACGGTGGTCTTCGCGACGGCGGCGCGGGCGGCTTCCAGGTCGGCGGGGCCCGCTACGGGGCGTACGCCCGCGGCGCGCAGGTCGCGGGGGTTGAAGCCCTCGGCGTGGCGGGTGAGGACGTCGATCTCGTCCTGGCGGGAGGGGAGCGGGACCGTCAGCTTGAGCAGGAAGCGGTCCAGCTGGGCCTCGGGGAGGGGGTACGTGCCCTCGTACTCCACCGGGTTCTGGGTGGCCGCGACAAGGAAGGGATCGGGGAGGGGGCGCGGGGTGCCGTCGACCGTGACCTGGCGTTCCTCCATCGCTTCGAGGAGCGAGGACTGGGTCTTGGGCGGGGTGCGGTTGATTTCGTCGGCCAGCAGGAGGTTGGTGAAGACCGGGCCAGGCTGGAAGGAGAACTCGGTGGTGCGGGCGTCGTAGACGAGGGAGCCCGTGATGTCGCTCGGCATCAGGTCGGGGGTGAACTGGACGCGCTTGGTGTCGAGTTCGAGGGATGCGGCGAGAGCGCGTACGAGCAGGGTCTTCGCGACGCCGGGGACGCCTTCGAGGAGGACGTGGCCGCGGCACAGGAGCGCGACGACGAGGCCGGTGACGGCGGGGTCCTGGCCGACCACGGCCTTGGAGATCTCGGCGCGCAGGGCTTCGAGGGAAGCGCGTGAGCTGCGGGGATCTCCGGTGGGCCCGGCGTTGTCAGTGGTCGGGTCCATCATGAATGGCGTACCTCTCTTTCGAGGGCGTCGAGTTGGTCGGCGAGGGCGATGAGTGCTGCGTCGTTGCCGGGAGGCGGCCCGAAGAGGAGAGGGAGCAGGTCTCGGTCGGGGGAGGGGAATCGGGTGGAGAGCGCGGGGAGCAGGGTCTCGGGTGCGTGCGCCTGGGCGGGGGAGACGCCGACGAGCGGGGCGAGACGGCTGCGGGTGGCGGTGCGCAGTGCGGTGGCCGCGCGGTCGCGGGCGTTCGCCTTGCGGTAGAGGCGGGCGCGGCCTTCGACGGTTTCGGAGGCGCGGATGGCCACGGGAAGGCGTTCGAGGACGAGGGGGCCGAGGCGGCGTGCGCGCCACAGGGCGGCGAGTGCGGCGGCGAGGGTGAGTTGCAGGGTGGCCCAGCCCCAGCCGGAGGGGATCAGGTCGAAGAAGCCGCGGCGTTCGTCGTCGGTGGCGGCGGAGTCGTCGGAGAGAGAGGGGAGGTACCAGACCAGGTGGGGGCGTGAGCCCAGGAGTTGGAGGGCGAGCGAGGCGTTGCCGCGCTGGTCGAGGCGGTCGTTGTAGAGGATGTCGGGGGCGCCGAGGACGACGGTGTCGCCCTTTCCACGGGGGGTGGGGAGTTGCAGCAGGCTGGGCAGGCCGTCGCTGAGGTAGCAGGCTTCGGCGTCCGGGGCGAGGGCGTCGTAGCGGATGCCGCCCATGTCGGCGTCGCCCGCGCGGCGGGCCGCGGGCAGGGAGCAGCCGGGGGAGAGCGCGGAGTCGGTGCTGGGGACGCCGTCCGCGGTGACCCCGGGGGCGAGGGTGCTGACCGAGGGGGTGCCGGGGGCGACGAGGACGGTGCGTCCGCCGGAGTCCGCCGTGGCCGCGTGCAGGCGGGACTGCTGGCGCCTAGTGAGGACGTCGGGGTTGGCCACGAGGAGGGTCGTGTCGGGTCCGGCCGCGGTCCTTGCCTCGTCGACGGTGGTGACGACGCGGGTGGATACGCCTCGGTCGGCGAGGAGTTCGGCGACGGCCCGGCTGCCGTAGGGGTCGGTGGCGCGCGGGTCGAGGCGGCCGTGCTGGGCGCCGGAGCGGACCGCGGCGATGGCGACGGCCGCCGCCAGGAGGACGACCAGGGCGAGGGCGATGCCGCGGGTGCGGGTCCAGAGCTGGCGGGGGGTGGCCGAGGTCGACGTCGAGGCGGCGGCTGTGCCGGTGGCTGCGGTCGTGGCCGGGCGCGGGGGTGTGCCGGGCTGTCGTGCGGTGTCGGTCTCGGTGGAGCCGGTGGAGTTGGTGGAGCCGGTCATTCGGCGGCTCCCTGGGAGCTGCTGCTCGCTGTGGTGTGGGCGCTGTTCGTCAGGACCGGTTTGGTGCGTTCGAGGTCGCGGTCGAGTTCGGCGATGCGCAGGTATGCCGGTTCGTCGGAGGTGCGGCCGCCGTACGTCACGTCGTCGAACTCCCGGGCGGCGGTGTGCAGTCGACCGGCGTGGGAGGGAAGCGTGCGGCCCGCTTCGGCCGCCGCTTCGTCGGCGGTGCGTCCGGGGCGTACGTCCAGCAGGGCGCGCTCCTCCATGGAGCGGACGACGGCGCGCATGCGTTCCTGGAGGGCTTGGTTCCAGTGGCCCTGGGCCGCGTGTGCCTCGGCGGCCGCGCGGTGTTCCGCGGCGCTGCGGGGGCGGTCGTCGAAGAGGGGCGGCGCGGAGGTGGGTGTGCGGTGCGGGGTGCCGAGGCGCCACCACAGGGCCGCGGCCAGGAGGACGACGGCGAGGACGATGACCAGGAGGCCGAATCCGCCGCCCGGGGTGGCCCCCGAGGCGGCGGAGAACAGGTCCTCGACCCAGCCCCAGAAGCGGTTCAGGGCTCGCTGGAAGAGGCTGGGGTCGTTCTCGTGGTACATCGGCTTGGACAGTTCGCGCTCGGCCGCTTCCCGCGCGGGGTCGCGCGGGATCGTCACCGGAGGGTCGTCGCCGGTGCGCGGCAGGAGCGGTGCTGCCCCGAGCCTCGTGAGAACTGCCCCCGCCGCCGTCACCGCATCAGCTCCCCGGGGTGCCGGGCGTGGTGGGCCTGTGGCCGGGGAGGCCGGCGGCGCGGGCGAGTTCGAGGTCGAGGGCCTCGCGGCGGATGCGCTGGTCGATGTAGAGCAGCACGGTGACCCCGGCCGTGATGGGGAACGTGAGCATGGAGCCGATCACCGAGCCGATGCCGCTGACGATCAGGAAGGTCCAGCCCAGTTCGCCCGCGTTGTCGAGGAAGCCCGTGACGCCGTCGCCGCTGAGCGCGCCCGCGATGAACGTGAACGGGATGACGATGATCGATGCCACGACGTTCGCGATGATCGCGGCGAGCAGCTGGATGCCGAAGACGCGCCACCAGGAGCCGTTGACGAGCTTGACCGAGCGGGCGAGGGACTTCTTGACGCCCTGCTTCTCCAGCATCAGCGCGGGCGAGGCGAGCGAGAAGCGGACCACGAGCCAGAGGGCGGCGACGCTCGCGGCCAGACCGCCGAGTACGGCGAGGCTGGTGCCTGCCTCGGAGGCGCCCGCCAGCGCGATCAGTACGCCGGGCAGGATGCCGATGGCGACGACCGCGGCGCCGATGAGCGGGATGAGCAGGGTCAGGCCGAAGAGCTTGGCGAGCTGGGGCCGGGAGTCCTGCCAGGCTTCCGACGTGGTCACCGACTTACCGAGCACGGCGCGGCTGGTGACCATCGTGAGCAGGGCCGTCGCGACGATCGTGCCGAGCAAGGTGATCCCGAGGACCACTCCGGAGCTGAGCATCGTGTCGCCCATGGCGCGGGTCAGTTCGCCGAGGGTCGCGCTCGGGTCGTTCAGGGCGTCCGTGTCGACGGTGTCGTTCAGGACGAGGCCCTGGAGGAGGACGACGACGACTTCCGTGAGGACGGCGACCGTCAGCGAGATGCCGAGGACCGTGCGCCAGTGGGCGCGCATGGTGGACACCGCGCCGTCCAGGATCTCGCCCACGCCGAGCGGGCGGAGCGGGATGACGCCGGGCTTGGCGGCGGGCGGCGGGCCCTGCCACGCGCCCCAGCCTCGGTAGCCACCGGGGCCTCCCGGGGCGCCGGGACCGCCGGGGCGCTGTCCGCCCCAGCCGCCGCCCTGTGCGGGCGGCGGAGGCGGAGGTGGCGGGGTCTGGCCCGGGCCCGGGGTGCTGGGCGGGGACCACTGGGCGGGCGGCGGCTGCTCCTTGGACCACTTCGAGGACGGGCCGCTCTGCGGGGCGGCGTCCGTGGGCTCGGCGGAGTCCGGCTTGCCGGAGTCCGGTCCGTCGGAGGGGGCAGATCCGGGCGAGGCCCAGCCCGGAGTGTCGTTCATCGTCGCTCCTTCACGGTGCCCGTCCGCGGTTGCGGCGGCAGGTTGTCAGCCATCGTGTCACGGTGCACCGACGCGGGGGCCGGGCGCCGTAGGGGCTGGAGACCTTCAATTGTCCGATGGGTACGGGGCAGACTGGGCGGATGGCTGATCAGTACGCGCAATCCAGCGAGCACACACGGCCGACCGAGCTCCCGGCGATCCCGGCGATCCCCGCGATCCGTTGGGACGAACCCCCTGAAGGGCCCGTGCTGGTCCTCCTCGACCAGACCAGGCTGCCGGGCGAGGAAAGCGAGTTGGTGTGCACCGACGCACCGGCTCTGGTGGAGGCGATCAGGACCCTGGCGGTGCGCGGGGCACCGCTGCTCGGCATCGCGGGGGCGTACGGCGTCGCGCTGGCCGCCGTCCGAGGGTTCGACGTGGACGAGGCGGCGGACGCGCTGGCGGGGGCGCGGCCCACCGCTGTCAACCTTGCGTACGGTGTGCGCAGGGCGCAGGTGGCGTACCGCACCGCGATAGCCGGTGGTGAGGGTGTCGACCGGGCGGCCGGTGCGGCGCTGGCCTCGGCCAGGGCGCTGCACGCCGAGGACGCCAGGGCCAGCGCGGAGATGGCGGCGCACGGTCTGGCGCTGCTCGACGAGCTGTTGCCCGGCGGCGGGCACCGGATCCTCACGCACTGCAACACGGGGGCGCTCGTCTCCGGCGGCGAGGGCACGGCGTTCGCGGTCGCGCTCAAGGCGCATCGGGAGGGGAGCCTGCGCAGGCTCTGGGTGGACGAGACGCGGCCGCTGCTGCAGGGGGCCAGGCTCACCGCCTATGAGGCGGCGCGCAACGAAATGGCGTACACCTTGCTCACGGACAACGCGGCGGGTTCGTTGTTCGCGGCGGGGGAGGTGGATGCCGTGCTGATCGGTGCGGACCGCATCGCGGCCGACGGTTCGGTGGCGAACAAGGTGGGGAGCTATCCGCTCGCCGTGCTCGCGCGGTACCACCACGTGCCGTTCATCGTGGTGGCGCCGGTGACGACGGTGGACCCGGCCACCCCGGACGGGGCGTCCATCGAGGTGGAGCTGCGGTCCGGCCATGAAGTGACGGAGGTCACGGTGCCGTACGCGCCGGTGACCGGGAGGGAAGCGGGAGGCGGTATTCCGGTGGCACCCCTGGGGACCCAGGCGTACAACCCCGCATTCGACGTGACACCGCCGGAGTTGGTCACGGCGATCGTCACGGAAGAGGGCGTTCTGTCACCTGTGACAGCAGAGGGCCTTGTCGAGCTGTGTGCCAGGTCACGCCAGGTAACGATTAGCTAATGGGATGATGTCAGGCATGAAGGGACGAGTCCTTGTCGTCGACGACGACACCGCACTGGCCGAGATGCTCGGGATTGTGCTGCGTGGTGAAGGTTTTGAGCCGTCGTTCGTAGCTGATGGCGACAAGGCGCTGGCCGCTTTCCGGGAGGCGAAGCCGGATCTTGTGCTGCTGGACTTGATGCTTCCCGGTCGGGACGGCATCGAGGTGTGCCGCCTGATCAGGGCGGAGTCCGGGGTGCCGATCGTGATGCTCACGGCCAAGAGCGACACCGTGGACGTGGTGGTCGGTCTGGAGTCGGGGGCGGATGACTACATCGTCAAGCCGTTCAAGCCGAAGGAGCTGGTGGCCCGGATCCGGGCCAGGCTGCGGAGGTCGGAGGAGCCCGCGCCGGAGCAGCTGGCCATCGGTGACCTGGTCATCGACGTGGCGGGGCACTCCGTGAAGCGGGACGGGCAGTCGATCGCGCTGACGCCGCTGGAGTTCGACCTCCTGGTCGCGCTGGCCCGCAAGCCGTGGCAGGTGTTCACGCGTGAGGTGCTGCTCGAGCAGGTCTGGGGCTATCGGCACGCGGCGGACACCCGCCTGGTGAACGTGCACGTCCAGCGGTTGCGCTCGAAGGTCGAGCGGGACCCTGAGCGGCCGGAGATCGTGGTGACCGTCCGTGGCGTCGGTTACAAGGCCGGACCGAGCTGACGTGTCCCGGGACAGTTCCTCCTCGGCGCCCGGGGATCCGGGGTCTCGCTCGGGGCGGACTGGACCGGCGCGGCGCGCGTCCCGGTTCGGGCGGCTCGTCGACGGCGGGCTGTTGTTGCAGGGCGGGGTGCAGGGCAGCCCCGTGCTGCGGCTCTTCGCGCGCTGGGTGCGCCGCCCGTTGCTGCCCGCGGTGCGGCTGTGGCGGCGCAACATCCAGCTCAAGGTCGTCGTCACGACCCTGCTGATGTCGCTTGGCGTGGTGCTCATGCTCGGCTTCGCCGTCATGAGTTCGGTGAACAACGGCCTGCTCAAGGCCAAGGTGAAGGCGTCGCAGAGCCAGGCCGACGGAGGTTTCCGGGCGGCCCAGGACAATGTGAACGCGGCTCGGCAGAGCGGCACCGGGCAGGGGCAGGACGGCGGCAGTACCGCGGACGGGCGCAATGCCGCCGTGTGGATGTCCGACCTGGTCGAGCAGCTCTCCAGCGGTGGGCAGAACGCGTTCGCCGTGGTGACGCTGAGCCCCACCTCGGCGGGTGACGCGGGAAGCGTGCGGGGTTCGCGGGCCTCGGGCGGCGTGGAGCCGATCCTGAGCGTGCCCGAGGAGCTGCGCCGCAGGGTCGACGAGGGCACCGAGGTCTACCAGGCCAATACGCGCATCGTCTACGACGACGGGCGCGCGCCCCAGTCGGGACTGGTGATCGGCAAGCGGCTCAACGACCTCAACGGCGACCCGTACCAGCTCTACTACCTCTTCCCGCTGACGCAGGAGGAGGAGTCGCTCAACCTCGTCAGGACGACCCTCGCGACCGCGGGGCTCTTCGTCGTGGTGCTGCTCGGCGCCATCGCCTGGCTGGTGGTGCGCCAGGTCGTCACGCCCGTGCGGATGGCGGCGGGCATCGCCGAGCGGCTGTCGGCGGGGCGCCTCCAGGAGCGCATGAAGGTCACCGGCGAGGACGACATCGCGCGGCTCGGCGAGGCCTTCAACAAGATGGCGCAGAACCTCCAGTTGAAGATCCAGCAGCTGGAGGAGCTGTCGCGGATGCAGCGGCGGTTCGTGTCCGACGTCTCGCACGAGCTGCGGACGCCGCTGACGACCGTGCGGATGGCCGCCGACGTTATCCACGAGGCGCGGGTGGACTTCGATCCGGTGACCGCGCGGTCGGCGGAGCTGCTCGCCGATCAGCTGGACCGGTTCGAGTCGCTGCTCGCCGATCTGCTGGAGATCAGCAGGTTCGACGCCGGTGCGGCGGCTCTGGAGGCCGAGGCGATAGACCTCAGGGAAGTCGTACGAAGGGTCGTCGGCGGCGCGGAGCCGCTCGCCGAGCGCAAGGGCACGCACATACGGATCGTGGGGGACCAGCAGCCCGTGGTCGCCGAGGCCGATGCCCGGCGGGTGGAGCGGGTGCTGCGCAACCTCGTGGTCAACGCCGTGGAGCACGGCGAGGGCAAGGACGTCGTGGTGCGGCTCGCGGCGGCCGGTGGCGCGGTCGCGGTCGCGGTGCGTGACTACGGAGTGGGGCTCAAGCCGGGCGAGGCGACGCGGGTGTTCAGCCGTTTCTGGCGCGCTGACCCGGCACGCGCGCGTACCACCGGTGGTACGGGGCTCGGCCTGTCGATCGCGCTTGAGGACGCGCGGCTGCACGGCGGCTGGCTGCAGGCGTGGGGCGAGCCGGGCGGCGGTTCGCAGTTCAGGCTCACGCTGCCGCGTACGGCGGACGAGCCGCTGCGCGGTTCGCCGATACCCCTGGAGCCGGACGACTCGCGGCGCCACCGCGGCCTGAACGACGCGGGGCTGCCGCTCGGCGGCACGAGCAAGCTCGCCACGGTGCCCGCGCAGACGTCGGCCGAGAGGGTGCCGCCGCCCGTACCGGCGAAGGGGCCGATACCGCCCCGGCTGCTGCAGGCCGCGGCCGTGGACGTGGATCCGACGGCGCTGCCGGGCAGTGGCGCGCGGGTCGTGTCGCGTCGGCCGGTGGACGATGAGGCGCTGGGGGATGCCGAGTTGGGCGATCCCGAGTTGGGTGATCCCGAGGTGGACGATCCCGAGGTGGACCGTCCCGCGCTGGACGGGGACGGGGCCGCGGAGGAAGAGGAGAGCACTCGTGGGCGCTGACCCCGACGGGAGAGGCCGTGGAACGGGCCGGCGGACGGGCCGAGGGCGGCGTCCGCTGCGTACCGGGCTGCTGCTGACCGGCTGTGTGTCGCTGCTGGCCGGGTGCGCCTCGATGCCCGACAGCGGGAACCTGAAGTCCGTCGACGCCTCGCAGCGTCCGGACTCCCAGTCGCAGGTCAGGGTCTACGCGATGCCGCCGCGCGAGGGTGCCCGCGCCGTGGAGATCGTGCAGGGCTTCCTTGAGGCGCTGACCAGTGATGATCCGCAGTTCGCGATGGCGCGCAAGTATCTGACGAGCGAGGCGTCGAAGAACTGGCACCCCGAGCGGTCCACGACGGTGCTCGCCGACGGTCCGAACACGAGCGCGGATGGCAACGCGGGCAATGACAGCGACGGGCGTACGTTCTCGCTGACCGGCCGCGAGGTCGCGACGGTGGACGAGCAGCACGCGTACCGCCCCCAGGAGCGGCAGTACAAGCAGACCGTCCACCTCAGTCAGCAGGGCGGCCCCGGCGGTCCCTGGCGCATCGACAGGCTGCCGCCGGGCGTGGTGCTCGGCGAGTCCGACTTCCAGCGCATCTACCGGTCCGTCAACAAGTACTACTACGCCACGCGCGCGTCCGGGATGGGTGCGGACGGCCAGCGGGCGCTCGTCGCCGACCCCATCTACATACGCCAGCGCATCGATCCGCTGACCGAGACGGTGAAGTCGCTCCTGCACGGGCCCACCAACTGGCTTGACCAGGTGGCGGATTCGAGCTTCAGCAGTGGTACGAAGCTCAAGGATCCCGACAAGTCGCTGACCCCCGACGACCAGAACAAGCTGACGGTGCAGCTGAACTCGCGGGCCGACCGCACCGGGCAGCGCCGTTGCAGCGAGATGGCGGCCCAACTGCTCTTCACGCTCCAGGACTTGACGTCGTCCGGGGTAGAGGAGGTGCAGTTGCAGCGGTCCAACGGCTCGATGCTCTGCGTGCTGAGCGAGGAGCGCGCCGAGTCGATCGCGCCGCACCGCACCGCGGACCGCCCCGACTTCCAGTACTTCATCGACGACAAGAAGCGGCTTGTGCGCATGCCGGCGGCCGCGGGCAGCACCGCGGAACCGGAGCCGGTCCTCGGCGCCATCGGCAGCGGTGACCAGCCGCTGCGCTCGGCCGCGGTCTCGCGCGACGAGAGGCGTGCGGCGGGGGTGTCGTACGACGGGCGCTCGCTGTACGTCGGGTCGCTCGACGCGAACGGCGAGCTCCACAAGGCGCAGGTGCGCAGCAAGGCCAAGCTGGAGGAGGACCGCCTCTCCACGCCGAGTTGGGACGGCAGGGGCGATCTGTGGGTGGCCGACCGCGATCCGAAGCGGCCTCGGCTGCTCTGGTTCGGTCAGGGCGAGGGCGAGCCGCTCCAGGTCGACGTCTCCGGTCTCGACGGGCACATCGAGGAGGTGCGGGTCTCCGCCGACGGCGTGCGCGTCGCGCTGCTCGTGGAGAAGGGCGGGAAGAAGTCGCTGTGGATCGGCCGGGTCGAGCGGGCCGGTGGCGGAGAGGGCGAGAAGCCGGACATCTCGGTGCTCGAACCCACTCAGGCGGCACCGCAGATGGAGGAGGTCACGGCCATGTCATGGGCGGGCGGCAGTCGGCTCGTGGTGGTCGGGCGCGAGTCCGGCGGAGTGCAGCAGATGCGGTACGTCCAGTGCGACGGATCGGTGCGTCCCGGCACCGCGCTGCCCGGTCTGACCGGCGTGAAGGAGATCGCCGCGTCGGAGGACGAGCGGCAGCCGCTGGTGGCGCACTCGGACGACGGGATCGTGCGGCTGCCCACGGGGGCGCAGTGGCAGACGGTGGTGAAGGAAGGGGCGGCTCCGGTCTATCCGGGGTGAGGCTGCGGGTTTCCCGAACACCCTTGGGCTGGCGGTGAGTTGCCCACCCGGTCGCCTGGGTGGTGTCCCGTGACGTCGCCCCACGATGTCGCTCCTTGACGGCGTCCTTGATGTCGCCCGGGAGGTTGTCCACAGGGGGTTATCCACAGGGGTGGCCGCGTGGCCCGTCGGTTGGCACAGTGGTGGACATGCGGGGCTGGTGGCAGGACCTGACCGACCTGGTGCTGCCGACGGAGTGCGCGGGATGCGGGCGACCGCGTGCGGCGCTCTGTGTCGAGTGCCGTGCCGCCCTGTGCGGGACCGCGCCGCGCCGGGTGCGGCCGGAGCCGGAGCCGCGGGGGCTGCCCGTGGTGCACGCCGCCGCGCCGTACGAGGACGCGGTGCGGGCCGTACTGCTCGCACACAAGGAGCGTGGCGCCCTGGGGCTAGCGAGGCCGCTGGGAGAAGCGCTGGCGGAGGCCGTGTGCGGCGTTCTGCGGGGCGAATCAGGGGTGACGGGTGATAGTGGGGCGCAATCCTGGGTAGGCGGCCCACACGGCGGTTCACAGGGGCGCACGGTGCCGTTGTCGCTCGTCCCCGTCCCGTCGTCGCGTGCCTCGGTGCGGGCGCGTGGGCACGACCCGGCGCGGCGGATCGCGCTCGCCGCGGCGGGTGAGCTGCGGCGTGCGGGTGTCCCGGCGCGGGTGCTCGCGGTGTTGCGTCAACGGCGTGCGGTGGCCGACCAGTCGGGGCTCGGGTCCCGGCAGCGGCAGGCCAATCTGGCGGGCGCCCTGGAGGTGACCGCCATGGGCGCCGGGCTGCTGGCGCCTGGTGGCCGGGTCGTTCTCGTGGACGACCTGATGACCACCGGTGCCTCATTGGCCGAGGCCGCGCGCGCAATACGTGAAGTGCGCACGCAAGAGAACACGGGGATCGAGACCGCCCGGAAACCCGTATCCGGGGCCGCGCGAGGCCCGGTAATGGGCCTGGAGAACAGGATCAGTGCGGCGGTTGTGGCCGCTTCACCGGAATCCTTCGAAATAAACCGGAACTGATTGAGAACTTGCGTCGTTGCAGGTGATGAGAGGGTCGATACACCTGAATGGAGGTACGAGCCCGTAGAGGGTGACGACATCCGTCCGGGCGAGATATGTTCGGTTGTGAGGAATGGCGGACGCCGTACCTCGTATATCGGAATGCCGGTTGCCGGGTTTTCGTAATCACCCGTACCGGTGGGGTGGAGATCTTGTCCACGGGGGAGGAGGAGGTGGAAGTCACCGAGTCCGAGGCTCCGGGAGTCACCGGAGCTTGGTGCAAAAGGGAGTTGCTCCGCCACAGGAGCGGAGCGATCCGGGAACGGAGTTCTGCGTGGACATCGTCGTCAAGGGCCGCAAGACCGAGGTGCCCGAGCGGTTCCGCAAGCACGTGGCCGAGAAGCTGAAGCTGGACAAGATCCAGAAGCTCGACGGCAAGGTGATCAGCCTCGACGTCGAGGTGTCCAAGGAAACCAACCCGCGTCAGGCCGACCGTTCCGACCGCGTGGAGATCACCGTCCGCGGACGTGGGCCCGTGATTCGCGCGGAGGCCTCGGCGGCCGATCCTTACGCGGCGCTGGACCTGGCCACGGCCAAGCTGGACGCCCGGCTGCGCAAGCAGCACGAGAAGCGCCACAACCGGCGCGGCAACGGCAGGCTCTCCGCCGCCGAGGTCGCCGAGCGCGTCCCGGACGCCGCGTACCTCAACGGGGACGGGTCCGTCGCGCGCGACGAGGAGCCGGACGGCGTCCCGGTCAAGAAGATCGGTTCGCTGGAGGTCCAGGGTGACGGCCCCCTCGTGGTCCGCGAGAAGACACACGTCGCGGCCCCCATGTCGCTCGACCAGGCCCTCTACGAGATGGAACTGGTCGGACACGACTTCTACTTGTTCGTCGACTCCGAGACCAAGGAACCCAGCGTCGTCTACCGGCGGCACGCCTATGACTACGGCGTCATCCGCCTCAACACCGACCCGATGGTCACCAGGCCCGAGACGGCCGGTGGTGGCGGTGCCCTCGGCGGCTGACGCTGCCCCGTGACCGCCGCCGTGGTGCCCCTGGAGCGCGTCGTGCGCCCCCAGGGGCACCCTCGTGCGACCAGTGCGCGCACCGTACCGGCGCCGGGCATGAAATCATGGGCGGGCCGGCCAACCGGTGTGCTGCCGCCCCGGGTTGGCGCAGCAGAGGTACAACCAGGCCACGGCCTTCATGGGGGAGGAACGATGGCGGACAGCTTCGGACCGATGCGTGATGAGGATGCCGGGGACGGCATCGGCATCGGCACGCAAGCGGGCGCCCCGCGCAAGGAGCCCATCCGGGTCCTTGTGGTGGATGACCACGCCCTCTTCCGCCGGGGCCTGGAGATCGTCCTCGCCGCCGAGGAGGACATTCAGGTCGTCGGAGAGGCGGGCGACGGCGCCGAGGCGGTGGACAAGGCCGCGGACCTGCTGCCCGACATCGTGCTCATGGACGTACGCATGCCCAAGCGCGGCGGCATCGAGGCGTGCACCTCCATCAAGGAGGTGGCGCCGAGCGCGAAGATCATCATGCTGACGATCAGCGACGAGGAGGCCGACCTCTACGACGCGATCAAGGCGGGCGCCACCGGCTATCTCCTCAAGGAGATCTCCACGGACGAGGTCGCCACGGCGATCCGCGCGGTGGCCGACGGGCAGTCGCAGATCAGCCCCTCGATGGCGTCGAAGCTGCTCACCGAGTTCAAGTCGATGATCCAGCGCACCGACGAGCGCAGGCTGGTGCCCGCGCCGCGCCTCACCGACCGCGAGCTGGAAGTCCTGAAGCTGGTCGCCACGGGGATGAACAACCGCGACATCGCCAAGGAGTTGTTCATCTCCGAGAACACCGTGAAGAACCACGTGCGCAACATCCTGGAGAAGCTGCAGCTGCACTCCAGGATGGAGGCCGTCGTCTACGCGATGCGGGAGAAGATCCTCGAAATCCGGTAGCCGCCCGGTGCGGCGCGGTCAGCCGAGGGCGCGGGTCAGCTCCGCCGTCAGCTCGGGGCGGTTCACCCGGCCCACGGCCACGGAGTCGCAGCCGACCCAGGACGCCGCCTCGCGCAGCGCCTGGGCCATCGGGGCGACCGCCTTGGCGGAGTCGAGCGAGACCTGCTTGGCGACCAGGACCTTGCCCTCGCGCGCCGGGTCGACCCGGCCGATCAGCTTGCCGCCCGCGAGCAGCGGCATCGCGAAGTAGCCGTGGATCCGCTTGGGCTTGGGCACGTACGCCTCCAGGCGGTGGGTGAAGCCGAAGATCCGCTCCGTGCGCGCCCGCTCCCAGACCAGTGAGTCGAAGGGGGAGAGCAGCGTCGTGCGGTGGCGGCCGCGGGGCGTGGTCTCCAGGGCCTCGGGGTCCGCCCAGGCGGGCTTGTCCCAGCCCTGGACGGTCACCGGCACCAGGCCCGAGTCACCGACCACCGCGTCGAACTGCTCGCCCTTGAGGCGGTGGTAGTCGGCGATGTCCGCGCGCGTGCCGACGCCGAGCGACTGTCCCGCGAGCCTGACGAGGCGGCGCAGGCACTCCGCGTCGTCCAGGTCGTCGTGGAGCAGCTCGCCGGGGACGGCGCGCTCCGCGAGGTCGTACACCCGCTTCCAGGAGCGGCGGTCGGTGCACACCACCTCGCCGTACATCAGCGCGCGCTCGACGGCGATCTTCGACTCCGACCAGTCCCACCACTCGCCCTTGTTCTTCGCGCCGCCCAACTCCGTGGCCGTGAGGGGGCCTTCGGCGCGCAGCTGCTTGATCACCTGGTCGTACGCGCCGTCGGGCAGGTCGTGGTGCCAGTGCGGGCGGGCGCGGTAGGCGCGGCGGCGGAAGGCGAAGTGCGGCCACTCCTCGATGGGGAGGATGCACGCGGCGTGCGACCAGTATTCGAAGGCGTGCGGACGCGCGGGGCCCGGGCCCGTCGTGCTGCCCCAGTACGCCGCCTCGACGCGGTCGCGGCCGACCGCGCCCAGGCGTGCGTACGGAATGAGTTCGTGGGAGCGGGCCAGGACCGAGATCGTGTCGAGCTGGACCGCGCCGAGGTGGCGCAGCACGCCCCGCACGCCGGACTTCCGGTCCGGGGCGCCCAGGAAGCCCTGGGCGCGCAGGGCGATGCGGCGGGCCTCGTCGGCGGAGAGTGCGAGGGCGGGGCGCGGCAGGCTCGTCATGGGCGAAACGATAGGGGTCGGCACTGACAATCGGCCGGGAGATCGGCGACCCGGTGCCGGGCGGGGGCGTCCGGCCCCGCGTCAGGCACCGGCGTCAGGTCCTCGCGGGCAGGTACGGCTGGTGCGAGGGCAGGCCGAGGTCCGAGGGGAGCAGGGCGCCGACCCAGCTGTCGCGGAGGGTGCCCTTGTTCAGCAGGCCGCCGCGGAGGGTGCCCTCGACGGTGAAGCCCGCCTTCTCGACGACGGACCGCGAGCCGGTGTTGCCGACCTCGGCGCGCCACTCCAGGCGCGTGCAGCGCAGGTCGGTGAAGGCCCAGCGGGCGAGGCCCAGCACGACCTCCGTCATGTAGCCGCGGCCGCGGTGCTCCTTCGCGGTCCAGAAGCCGACCTCCCAGGCGCCCGAGCGCGGGTGGTGCAGGCTGGCGGCGGCGACCAGCGGGCCGCCCTCCAGGGCGCGGACGGCGAAGGTGTACTCGGTGTCGTGCCGCCAGCCGTCCGGGACCATGCGGTTGACGAAGCCGTCGGCGTCCGCGCGGGCGTACGGCGAGGGGATCGTGGTCCAGCGCTGGATGTCGGGGTCCTGGCAGGCCTCGTACACCTCGCCCGTGTCGGCGGGCGTGAAGGTGCGCAGGCTCAGGCGCTCGGTGGCGAGGGTGACGGGCTCCATCAGGCGATTCTGCGGGGACGCGGTCCAGGTGGCCAGCCCTTTTCGCCGGTCGAAGGTGATCACCGGGCATACCTTCGTGATCACAACTCGGCAGCACTCATGGGC
Source organism: Streptomyces formicae (assembly GCF_002556545.1). Lineage (NCBI taxonomy): Bacteria > Bacillati > Actinomycetota > Actinomycetes > Kitasatosporales > Streptomycetaceae > Streptomyces > Streptomyces formicae. The sequence goes on along the minus strand of NZ_CP022685.1, from coordinate 3,736,732 downwards.
ACAACCCGGCACCTTCGGCGCTCCTCGCCCGTTGACCTCAGGGCAGACCTCCCGGCGCAGCCGGGTCCTCGCATACGATGGCCGTTGCCCAACGAGTAAAACCGACCATGCCAGGCCCGACCGGCAAGGAGACCAACCCCCGTGTCCGTCCTCTCGAAGATCATGCGTGCAGGCGAAGGCAAGATCCTGCGCAAACTGCACCGCATCGCGGACCAGGTCAACTCCATCGAAGAGGACTTCGTCAGCCTCTCCGACGCCGAGCTGCGCGCGCTTACCGATGAGTACAAGGAGCGGTTCGCCGACGGCGAGACGCTCGACGACCTGCTGCCCGAGGCCTTCGCGACGGTCCGTGAGGCCGCCAAGCGCGTCCTGGGCCAGCGCCACTACGACGTCCAGATGATGGGCGGCGCCGCGCTGCACATGGGCTACGTCGCCGAGATGAAGACCGGCGAGGGCAAGACCCTGGTCGGCACGCTGCCCGCGTACCTGAACGCCCTCTCCGGCAAGGGCGTCCACCTGATCACGGTGAACGACTACCTGGCCGAGCGCGACTCCGAAATGATGGGCCGCGTCCACAAGTTCCTGGGCCTTCAGGTCGGCTGCATCCTGGCCAACATGACGCCGGCCCAGCGCCGCGAGCAGTACAACTGCGACATCACGTACGGCACGAACAACGAGTTCGGCTTCGACTACCTCCGCGACAACATGGCGTGGTCGCAGGACGAACTGGTCCAGCGCGGCCACAACTTCGCGATCGTCGACGAGGTCGACTCGATCCTCGTCGACGAGGCCCGTACGCCGCTGATCATCTCCGGCCCCGCCGACCAGGCCACCAAGTGGTACGGCGACTTCGCCAAGCTGGTCACCCGCCTCACCAAGGGCGAGCCCGGCAACCAGCTGAAGGGCATCGAGGAGACCGGCGACTACGAGGTCGACGAGAAGAAGCGCACCGTCGCCATCCACGAGTCCGGAGTGGCCAAGGTCGAGGACTGGCTCGGCATCGACAACCTGTACGAGTCGGTGAACACGCCCCTGGTCGGCTACCTGAACAACGCCATCAAGGCCAAGGAGCTCTTCAAGAACGACAAGGACTACGTCGTCATCGACGGCGAAGTCATGATCGTCGACGAGCACACCGGCCGTATCCTCGCGGGCCGCCGCTACAACGAGGGCATGCACCAGGCGATCGAGGCGAAGGAAGGGGTGGACATCAAGGACGAGAACCAGACCCTGGCGACCATCACCCTGCAGAACTTCTTCCGCCTCTACAAGCGCGACGGCTACGACAGCGGCCTCTCCGGAATGACCGGTACGGCCATGACCGAGGCCGCCGAGTTCCACCAGATCTACAAGCTGGGCGTCGTGCCGATCCCGACGAACCGGCCCATGGTCCGCGCCGACCAGTCCGACCTGATCTACCGCACCGAGGTCGCCAAGTTCGCGGCCGTCGTGGACGACATCGCGGAGAAGCACGAGAAGGGTCAGCCGATCCTGGTCGGTACGACCTCCGTGGAGAAGTCCGAGTACCTCTCCCAGCAGCTCTCCAAGCGCGGTGTCCAGCACGAGGTGCTGAACGCGAAGCAGCACGACCGTGAGGCGACCATCGTCGCCCAGGCGGGCCGCAAGGGCGCCGTCACCGTCGCCACGAACATGGCGGGACGAGGCACCGACATCAAGCTCGGCGGCAACCCCGACGACCTCGCGGAGGCGGAGCTGCGCCAGCGCGGCCTCGACCCCGTCGAGCACGTCGAGGAGTGGGCCGCGGCGCTGCCCGCCGCCATGGAGAAGGCCGAGCGGGCCGTCAAGGCGGAGTTCGAAGAGGTCAAGGAACTCGGCGGGCTCTACGTCCTCGGCACCGAGCGGCACGAGTCGCGCCGCATCGACAACCAGCTGCGCGGTCGTTCCGGACGTCAGGGCGACCCGGGCGAGTCCCGCTTCTACCTGTCCCTCGGTGACGACCTGATGCGTCTGTTCAAGGCGCAGATGGTCGAGCGCGTGATGGCCATGGCCAACGTGCCGGACGACGTGCCGATCGAGAACAAGATGGTCACGCGCGCGATCGCCTCCGCCCAGTCGCAGGTCGAGCAGCAGAACTTCGAGACCCGGAAGAACGTCCTCAAGTACGACGAGGTCCTCAACCGGCAGCGCGAGGTCATCTACGGAGAGCGTCGGCGCGTCCTGGAGGGCGAGGACCTCCAGGACCAGGTCACGCACTTCATGGACGACACCATCGACGCGTACATCGCGGCCGAGACCGCCGAGGGCTTCGCCGAGGAGTGGGACCTGGACCGGCTGTGGGGCGCCTTCAAGCAGCTCTACCCGGTGAAGGTCACCGTCGAGGAGCTGGAGGACGCGGCGGGTGACCGCGCGGGCCTCACCGCCGAGTTCATCTCCGACTCCATCAAGGACGACATCCACCAGCAGTACGAGGCGCGTGAGGAGCAGCTCGGCTCCGACATCATGCGGGAGCTGGAGCGGCGGGTCGTCCTCTCGGTGCTCGACCGCAAGTGGCGTGAGCACCTCTACGAGATGGACTACCTCCAGGAGGGCATCGGCCTCCGTGCCATGGCGCAGAAGGACCCGCTGGTCGAGTACCAGCGCGAGGGCTTCGACATGTTCAACGCCATGATGGACGGCATCAAGGAGGAGTCCGTCGGCTACCTGTTCAACCTGGAGGTCCAGGTCGAGCAGCAGGTCGAGGAGGTTCCCGTCGAGGACGCGGCGCCGTCGCTCACCAAGGACGGCGCGCAGGACGCGGTTCCGGCCGGTGCGGGTGCCGCTCGGCCGGAGATTCGCGCCAAGGGGCTCGAGGCTCCGCAGCGTCCGGACCGTCTGCACTTCCAGGCGCCGAACGCCGAGGGCGGCATCGACGAGGGCGACTTCGCCACGGATGGTGAGGGTGTGCGGTCCGAGTCGGACGGGATGACCCGGGCGGAGCGGCGCAAGGCCCAGAAGGGCGGGCGTCGCCGCAAGAAGTAGGCGCCGTCAGGTGTAGCTGCGCTTTTGGCGTGAGGCTGGACGTGAGGTTGGAGGGGCCGGGCCTTTGGGGTCGGCCCCTTTGGCTTGGGCTCTTCGGCTCGGGCTCTTTCAGGGTGTGCGTTCCGTTTCCACCGCCGTGCAGCGCCACTTTCTGTCCGTGCCGAGGTGCAGCCTGAACGCCAGCGCCCTGAGCCTCGGGCCCGTCGCGATGCGGGCGAAGACCTCGTAGGTCTCCGGGTGCGGCTGGTAGTGGCCGATGCGGTGGATCGTGGGGCGGTGTCCGCCGTCCGTGCCCAGGGGGCGGAGCTCCGCCAGGCGCGCCAGGTCGTCGAAGGCCGTGTTGGCGATGTGGCGGGCCACCCAGTGCATGGGGCGTTGGCCGCTGAGGACCAGGACCAGGCGTTCGGCGAAGAGTTCCGTGGGGTGCGGGGGTGGCTGGGCCGGGATCGCCGCCGGGGGCGCGGGCGGAGACGCGGACGGGGTCGTACGGGGTGGTGGCTGGCGGGTCGGGGTGGGGCGGCGGCTGTCCGTGCGGGTGGGCGGGCGGCTCGTCGGTGGCCGGCCCGTGGGTGGGCGTCGGCGTGGCCTGGTCATCACCTTGCGCATGGGTCCTCCTGCGATACCGGTAAGTAACTTTTCTGTTGGGGATCTTGTACGGCGGGCGCGGTGGGGGTCGCAAGGGATCGGCGGGGGCGCGGGCGGGGGTCTAGGGGTTCACCTATCCGGGTGGCCGGGGGCCCGCGAAGTGCGGTGGGCGCTGGGCGGTACCGGGTGAATGCCGGGACGCGCGTCGACGGTTCGCGCGGTGGCGGGGGCACCTCGAAGGGGGACTCCCGCACGTATCCTGGGCCTCTCACCGGCCACGAAGGCTCTCTGCGGCCACGGACGAAAGCGGTCAGTCATGCGCGTCTACGTTCCCCTGACACTGCCCCGGCTCGCGGAGGCGTACAAGGCCGGGGAGGTGGCGCCCGGACCGCTGGTCGCCTACGCCGTGACGCCCGCGCTGCGGGAGTGGTACGTCTCCGATGACATCGAGGAACTGGAGTACGCGGCGCTGAACCGGGCCGCGGCGGCGTCGCTGCGGCTGGTGGCGGGGGATCCGGATGCGGCGCGGCGGCGCGTCGTGCTCGCGGCGGATGTCCCCGACGGGGTGGCGGTGGCCGATCCGGACCGGGGGCTCGATCAGGGGGCGCTCGGGGAGGTGCGGATCGCCGCGGGGCTTTCGTTGGGGAAGGCGGCGGCGGTGCATGTGGACTCGGGGGACGCGGAGGAGGACGTGCGGGCCGCGGCGGCCGCGCTGGGGGCGGCGGATCAGGGGGACGACGACGCGCGGTTCGTGGTGGACGGGGCGGAGGATCATGAGCTGTTGTGGTTCGCGGTGCAGGAGATTCCGGGGCTGATCGACTGAGCGTGCGGGCGGGGGCGCCTTGGGCGTTGCCGGGGCTGGTGTCGCTTTGGGGTCGTCTGTGGGGCGGGGCCTCGGGGTCCCCTCGGGCGCGCTCGCGGCTGCGGCCCGGTGGGGGTTGCCCCGCCAGCCGCCGTCGTGGGGGCGGGGCCGCGGGGGTATGTGCGTACTCGCCGTCCCAGAGCATTGCCAATGGTGATGCTTCCGTGCCCCGGTTACTTATGTGCTCCGTGCGCACATACCCCCACGTCCCCTCAGGCGCGCTCGCGGCTGCGGGTGGGGTGTCCCCTCCGGCGGTGCGGGGGTGAGGGTGGCGGGTAGCGTTTGGGTATGGGGAAGCTGTTGCGCGGGGCGCATATCGTGTGGGACTGGAACGGGACCCTCCTGCATGACATACACACGGTGATCGAGGCCACGAACGCCTCGTTCGCGGAGATCGGGCTCGAGGCGATCACGCTGGAGAGGTATCGCGATCTGTACTGCGTGCCGATTCCCAAGTTCTACGAGCGGCTGATCGGGCGGCTGCCCAGCGACGCGGAGTGGCGGGTCATGGACGCCGTCTTCCACAAGCACTACTGGGCCCGGGTGGAGAGTTGCGGGCTGACCGAGGGGGCCGCGCAGTTGTTGGCCGCCCGGCGGGCCGACGGACGTACGCAGTCGTTGTTGTCGCTGGCTCCGCACGAGCACCTGGTGCCGATCGTGCGTCGGCACGGGATCGAGGAGCACTTCGTGCGGATCGACGGGCGGACCGACGACTCCCACGCGGGGAAGGCCGAGCGGATGGTGCGGCACCTCGATGCGCTCGGCGAGGTGGTGGCCGTGGAGCGGGTCGTGGTCGTGGGGGACGCCGTGGACGACGCCGTGGCCGCCGCTCACGTGGGGGCCAGGGCCGTTCTCTACACCGGGGGTTCGCACAGCAGGCGGAGCCTGGAGGTCGCCGGGGTTCCGGTGGTGGACAGTCTCGCGGAGGCCGTCGCGGAGGCAGAGCGGCTCGCGGCCTGACGGGATCCCCGCGAGTGGTTTCGGGTGACTCCGTTCACGCTCCGCATCGTTCTGCGTACGCTGTGGTGGGATCCTCGGCCGGGTGAGCCTTGCGGGACGACGTGACGGGGGCGGTAGCGCTATGGGTTTCGGCTTCGGGCAGCGGCGGGGCGGGCAACTGCCCGCCGAACTGACCTCGTTCGTCGGTCGTGTGGACGAACTGACGCAGGTGCGGGCGGCGTTCGCGTACGCGCGGCTCGTCACGCTGGTCGGGCCGGGCGGGGTGGGCAAGAGCCGTACCGCGCTGCGGGCCGCCGCGGGGCTCGGGGAGCGGTTTCCCGACGGGGTGTGGCTGGCCGAGCTGTCCGCGTTGCGGGATCCGGAGCTGATCCCCGCCACGCTCGCCGCGGTCCTGGAGCTGCCCGAGCAGTCGGGGATGGCGCCGCTGGACGCGGTGGTGGCCCATCTGCAGGGGCGACGGCTGCTCATCGTGCTGGACACGTGTGAGCATCTGGTCGACGCCTGCGCGATGTTGTCCGACATCCTGCTGCGCGAGGCCGCGGACGTGTGTGTGCTCGCGACCAGTCGGCAGCCGTTGGACGTGCCGGGGGAGCACTGCTGTCCGGTCGCTCCGCTGGCGCCCGATGACGCCGTGGAGCTGTTCGCCCAGCGGGCGGCTTCCGTCGTGCCGGGCTTCGCGGTGGGCGAGGGCAACCGCGAGCAGCTGCTCGCGCTGACCCGGCGGCTCGACTGCATTCCGCTCGCCCTGGAGCTGGCCGCCGTGCGGCTGCGGGCGGTCTCCATCGAGGAGCTTGTCGCGCGGCTGGACGACCGTTTCCAGGTGCTCACCGGGGGGCGGCGCACGGCGCTTTCCCGCCATCAGACCTTGCGTACGGCCATCGACTGGTCGCATGAACTGTGCACTCCCGCCGAGCAGTTGCTCTGGGCCCGGCTGTCGGTGTTCGCGGGATCGTTCGAGCTCACCGCGGCCGAACAGGTCTGCGGGGGCGGCGAGTTGCCCGTGGGCGAGGTGCTCGGGCAGCTCATCGGGCTCGTCGACAAGTCCGTGGTGCAGCGGCTCGGCGAGTCGGGGAACAGGTACCGGCTGCTCGACACCCTGCGGGAGTACGGGGCCGAGCGGCTCGGCGGGGTGGAGGGCGACGGGGGCGCGGGGCTGCGGGCCCGGCACTTCGCGTACTACCGGGATCTCGGCCGGCGCTTCGAGGAAGGTTTCTTCAGTGACCGGCAGCCCGCGCTGCACCGTGCGGTCGGCGCGGAGATCGCCGACCTGCGGGCCGCCCTCGAATACGCGTACGCGACCGAGGGCCGGGCGGCGGAGGGCCTCAGGCTCGCGGCCCGCCTCTGGCCGTACTGGCGCGCCTCCGGAGCGCTCTCCGAAGGCGGGTACTGGATGGAGAAGGGCCTGGAGCTGGTCCCCGAGGACTGCACGGCGCGGGCCTGGGGGCTCCTCGCGACCGGTGCCTTCGCCGTGTGGACCGCGGATCTCGCGACGGCCGTCGAGCACATGGCGCTCTCCCTGGAGTCCGCGGTGCGCGCGGGCGACGAGGAGGTGGCGCTCTTCGCCGAGGGGTACGCCAGCGGGCTCGCGGCACTGTGCGGGGAGGAGACGGGGCTCGCCGCCCTCGAGGACGTACGACGCCGGATGCTGGAGAGCGGCACCCTGCTCGGCCTGGTGGTGATGGGGTACGAGGGCGCGCTGCTGCGGGCCGTCCTCGGGGACACCGAGGGGGCCCTCGACCTGTGCGGGCAGGGGCTCGCGCGGCTCGAAGGAACCGGCGAGCGCCAGATCTACGGGTCCACGCTCATGGCCCAGGGGCTCGTGCAGTGGCTCGGGGGGGAGCGGGACGCGGGCGTCGCGTCGCTGTGCCGGGGTCTCGAGGCGGCGAGCGAGGTCGACGAGGTCCTGGTGGCCGCGATGTGCTGCCACGGTCTGGCGTGGGCGGCCGCGCGGGAGGGGCGGCAGGTGCGGGCGGCCTGGCTGTTCGGGTACGCGGAGAACGCGCGGCGGCTCGGCGGCGACCCCATCGGCATGCTGCCCACGCTCCTGGAGCAGCAGGAGGCGGCGCGCAAGTCGGTGCTGGAGGAGCTGGGGGCGGGCCAGTTCGAGCGCTGGCACGCGGTGGGGGCGCGGCTCTCCGGGCAGCAGGTGCTCGACGCGGTGCGGGTCGACGCGGACACGCCGTGCAGGCCGCCAGCCCAGCGGGCCGGGCGGCGGGCCACGGGCGCCGACGTGCTGACGCGGCGCGAGCGGGAGGTGGCGGTGCTGGTGGCGCAGGGGCTTTCCAACCGGGAGATCGCCGAGCGCCTCGTCATCTCGAAGCGGACCGCGGACGCGCACGTGGAGCACATCCTCGCGAAGCTGGGCGTCGGCTCGCGCACGGAGATCGCCGCGGCCACGGAGATCGCGGGTGTGACGGAGGCGGGGTAGTCGCGGGCGTGCCGGAGGCGGTGCGGTGGCCGGGTTCCGGGGCGGCCGGGGTCCGGGGCCGCCCCGGGAGGCCGGTGGCCCGGGGAGTGCGCGCGGAGCCTGCCCTCGCCGACAAGGGCAGGCGGCCGCGTCGACCGCTCCGTGGCGCGGCGTGCGGGCGGGGTGCCTTGCCATGACAGCCGTGGGGGATTGACCAGGCATGTCGCACCCCGCCGCACGTTGCCGCTGCCCGGGTGGGGCGGCGCACCAGAAGCCTGCCGTCCGCGGCGGTGTCCCGCCATCGGTATGCGGGAGGATCCGCATACCGATGTGGGGGTGGGCGCGGGGATCCGTATACCTAGCGGAAGGTGAGGATCCGAGTCCGTTTCCGGAGCCGCCCCCCTTACGTCCCTTACGTCACCGGCGCCTTCGCCCGCAGCACCGTCAGGAACTCCCTCATCCACCCCGAGTGGTCCGGCCAGGCGCGGGCCGAGACCAGGGTGCCGTCCACCACCGCCTCCGCGTCCTGGAAGGTCGCGCCCGCCGCCTGCATGTCCAGCTCCAGAGCCGGGTACGCCGTGACCCTGCGGCCGGTGAGGCCGCCGATCGCCGCCGTCAGGAGCGGGCCGTGGCAGATCTGCGCGACCGGCTTGTCCGAGTCGAAGAAGGCCTTGAGGATCTTGCGGAGCTCGGGGTCGTTGCGCAGGTACTCCGGGGCCCGGCCGCCGGGGATCACCAGGGCGGCGTACTGGCCGGGATCCACCTCCGAGAAGGCGAGGTCCGCGGGCCAGGTGTAGCCGGGCTTCTCGGTGTACGTGTCGAAGCCCGGCTCGAAGTCGTGCACCACGAACCGCAGCCTCTTGCGGGCGGGTGCGGCGATGTGGACGTCGTACCCCTCCTCGCGCAGCCGCTGGAAGGGGTAGAGGACCTCCAGCGACTCCGCCGCGTCACCGGTCACTATCAGGATCTTGGCTGCCATCGGCGCTCGCTCCCCGAGTCCGTCGCGCGTGTCCGTTGCCGTCCTGCTCAACGTGCATCCCCGCGTCCGGTTTGCCAAGGGGGCCTTACCGGTACGAGGGCCCCGCGGGACTGTGCAGACTGTCAAAGTTCACCCCCCGCTTTTGTACACATACGGCTCATGACGGGTCCCCGGTGCGGGGCGATAGCCTTGACCCGTGATCAGCGCGATATCCCGCGGGGGCGCGAGTGCCCCCGCCCTTCGCCCGGGGACCACGGAGGACATCCGTGCCCGGGCCATCGCTGACGCTTCTTCGCGGTGCGGCCGACCCCGCCGAGCAACCCATCTGTCAGCGAAACCGCTGAAGATGGCGGATAACCGCCCGCTCAACTCTCACCGCGGCATAACGTCGATCTCGGCCGGAGACCCCGCGCCCCGGCGTTACGTCACATCACTTCCTTCTACGTCACGCAATGGCGCGCGACAGGAGTCAGAGGACAATGCAGACCAAGCTGGACGAAGCCAAGGCCGAGCTGCTCGCGCGGGCCGCCCGGGTAGCTGAGAGCAGCCCGGCCGGGGGACGCCTACCGAGCGGCACACCGACCGGGACGACGAGCGAGGCCACGCCGGACCAGGACATGGCTCTCGCGTTCCTCCAGCGTTACTACCTGCACACCGCCCCGGAGGACCTCGCCGACCGCGACCCGGTCGACGTCTTCGGCGCCGCCTTCTCCCACTACCGGCTCGCCGAGAACCGCCCCCAGGGGACGGCCAACGTGCGGGTCCACACCCCGACGGTCGAGGAGAACGGCTGGACGTGCAGCCACTCCGTCGTCGAGGTGGTCACCGACGACATGCCCTTCCTCGTCGACTCCGTCACCAACGAGCTGTCCCGCCAGGGCCGCGGCATCCACGTGGTGATCCACCCCCAGGTCGTCGTCCGCCGCGATCTGACCGGGAAGCTCCTGGAGGTGCTGGCCGACGGCGCCGGCGCGGAGCGCCCGCACGACGCGCTCGTCGAGTCGTGGATCCACGTCGAGATGGACCGCGAGACGGACCGCGCGGACCTCAAGCAGATCACCGCCGATCTGCTGCGGATCCTCTCCGACGTCCGCGAGACGGTCGAGGACTGGGAGAAGATGCGCGACTCCGCGCTGCGCATCGCCGACGAGCTGCCCGCCGAGCCCACCGCGGGCGACGTGCCGGACCAGGAGGTCGAGGAGGCCCGCGAGCTGCTGCGCTGGCTCGCCGACAACCACTTCACCTTCCTGGGCTTCCGCGAGTACACGCTCACCGACGACGACTCCCTCGCCGCCGTCCCCGGCACCGGCCTCGGCGTGCTGCGCGCCGACCCGCAGCACGGCGACGACCACCACCCGGTGAGCCCGTCCTTCAACCGGCTGCCCGCCGACGCCCGCGCCAAGGCCCGTGAGCACAAGCTCCTCGTCCTGACGAAGGCCAACAGCAGGGCGACCGTGCACCGCCCGTCCTACCTCGACTACGTCGGCGTGAAGAAGTTCGACGCCGAGGGGAACGTCGTCGGTGAGCGGCGCTTCCTCGGGCTCTTCTCGTCCGCCGCGTACACCGAGTCCGTGCGCCGCGTCCCCGTCATCCGCCGCAAGGTGGCGGAGGTCCTCAAGGGCGCCGGGTTCTCGGCCAACAGCCACGACGGGCGCGACCTGCTCCAGATCCTGGAGACGTACCCGCGCGACGAGCTCTTCCAGACGCCCGCCGACGAGCTGCGCTCCATCGTGACCAGCGTCCTCTACCTCCAGGAGCGCCGTCGGCTCCGGCTCTACCTGCGCAAGGACGAGTACGGGCGCTACTACTCCGCCCTGGTCTACCTGCCGCGCGACCGCTACACCACCGGCGTCCGGCTGCGGATCATCGACATCCTCAAGGAGGAGCTGAACGGCGCCAGCGTCGACTTCACCGCCTGGAACACGGAGTCGATCCTCTCCCGCATCCACTTCGTGGTCCGGGTGCCCAAGGGCGCCGAGGTCCCCGACCTCTCCGACGCGGACGTCGAGCGCATCGAGGGGCGGCTCGTCGACGCCGCCCGCTCCTGGGCCGACGGCTTCGCCGAGGCGCTGACCGCCGAGTGCGGCGAGGAGCGTGCCGCCGAGCTGCTCCGCCAGTACGGGGGCGCCTTCCCCGAGGGCTACAAGGCCGACCACACGCCGCGCGCGGCCGTCGCCGACCTCCAGCACCTGGAGCACCTCACCCAGGGCGAGAAGGACTTCGAGCTCTCCTTGTACGAGCCGGTGGGCGCGTCCCCCGGTGAGCGCCGCTTCAAGATCTACCGCTCCGGCGAGCAGGTCTCCCTCTCCGCCGTGCTGCCCGTGTTGCAGCGCCTCGGCGTCGAGGTCACCGACGAGCGTCCGTACGAGCTGCGCTGCACCGACCGTACGCACGCGTGGATCTACGACTTCGGGCTGCGCATGCCCAAGTCCCCCAACGGCAACGGCGACTACCTCGGCGACGACGGCCGCGAGCGCTTCCAGGAGGCGTTCGGCGCCGCCTGGACCGGGGCCGCCGAGGTCGACGGGTTCAACTCGCTGGTCCTGCGCGCCGGGCTCAACTGGCGTCAGGCGATGGTCCTGCGGGCCTACGCGAAGTACCTGCGCCAGGCCGGGGCGACCTTCAGCCAGGACTACATGGAGGACACCCTCCGCAACAACGTCCACACCACGCGGCTGCTCGTCTCGCTCTTCGAGGCGCGCATGTCGCCGGGCCACCAGCGGGCCGGGACCGAGCTGACCGACGGGCTCCTCGAAGAGCTCGACGGGGCGCTCGACCAGGTGGCCTCACTCGACGAGGACCGGATCCTGCGGTCCTTCCTCACGGTCATCAAGGCGACCCTGCGCACGAACTTCTTCCAGCAGACGGAGAGCGGCAAGCCGCACAACTACGTCTCCATGAAGTTCGACCCGCAGGCCATCCCCGACCTGCCCGCGCCCCGTCCCGCGTACGAGATCTGGGTGTACTCGCCCCGCGTCGAGGGCGTCCACCTGCGCTTCGGCAAGGTCGCGCGCGGCGGTCTGCGCTGGTCGGACCGGAAGGAAGACTTCCGGACCGAGATCCTCGGTCTCGTGAAGGCGCAGATGGTGAAGAACACCGTCATCGTGCCGGTCGGCGCCAAGGGCGGCTTCGTCGCCAAGCAGCTGCCCGACCCGTCCGTGGACCGTGACGCGTGGCTCGCCGAGGGCGTGGCCTGCTACAAGACGTTCATCTCCGCGCTGCTCGACATCACCGACAACCTGGTGGCGGGCGAGGTCGTGCACCCGGCCGACGTCGTGCGCCACGACGAGGACGACACCTACCTTGTCGTCGCCGCCGACAAGGGCACCGCGACGTTCTCGGACATCGCCAACCAGGTCGCCGAGTCGTACGACTTCTGGCTCGGGGACGCCTTCGCCTCCGGCGGCTCCGCCGGATACGACCACAAGGGCATGGGCATCACCGCCCGCGGCGCCTGGGAGTCCGTCAAGCGGCACTTCAGGGAGCTGGGCACCGACACCCAGTCCGAGGACTTCACGGTCGTCGGCGTCGGTGACATGAGCGGTGACGTGTTCGGCAACGGCATGCTGCTGAGCGAGCACATCAGGCTCGTGGCCGCCTTCGACCACCGGCACATCTTCATCGACCCCCGGCCCGACGCGGCGACGTCGTACGCCGAGCGCCGCCGCCTCTTCGAGCTGCCGCGCTCCTCCTGGGCCGACTACAGCAAGGAGCTGCTCTCCGCGGGCGGCGGGATCTTCCCCCGCTCCGCCAAGTCGATCCAGCTCAACGCGCACATCCGCGAGGCGCTCGGCATCGAGACCGGCGTCGCCAAGATGACCCCGGCCGACCTGATGAAGACGATCCTCCAGGCGCCGGTCGACCTGCTGTGGAACGGCGGCATCGGTACGTACGTGAAGTCGTCGGCGGAGTCCAACGCGGACGTCGGCGACAAGGCCAACGACGCCATCCGCGTCAACGGCGCCGACCTGCGCGTCAAGGTCGTCGGCGAGGGCGGCAACCTCGGTCTGACGCAGCTGGGCCGCATCGAGTTCGCGCGGGCCGGCGGCCGGATCAACACCGACGCCATCGACAACAGCGCGGGCGTGGACACCTCCGACCACGAGGTGAACATCAAGATCCTGCTCAACGCGGTCGTCGCGAACGGCGACATGACCGTCAAGCAGCGCAACAAGCTGCTCGCCGAGATGACCGACGAGGTCGGGCACCTGGTCCTGCGCAACAACTACGCGCAGAACACCGCGCTGGCCAACGCGATCTTCCAGTCGTCGTCCCTGCTCCACGCCCACCAGCGCTTCATGCGCCGCCTGGGCAAGCAGGGCCACCTCGACCGGGGTCTGGAGTTCCTGCCCAACGACCGGCAGATCCGCGAGCTGCTCAACTCCAGCCGCGGCCTGTCCCAGCCCGAGCTCGCCGTCCTCCTCGCCTACACGAAGATCACGGCGGCGGACGAGCTGATCCAGACGACGCTGCCCGACGACGAGTACCTGCGGCGCCTGCTGCACGCGTACTTCCCCAAGGCGCTGCGCGAGCGGTTCCCCGACCAGGTCGACGGGCACGCGCTGCGCCGCGAGATCATCACGACCGTCCTGGTCAACGACACGGTGAACACCGGTGGTTCGACCTTCCTGCACCGGCTCCGCGAGGAGACGGGCGCGTCGCTCGAGGAGATCGTGCGGGCGCAGCTCGCCGCGCGCGAGATCTTCGGCCTGAGCGAGGTGTGGGACGCGGTCGAGGCACTCGACAACGTGGTCGCCGCCGATGTGCAGACCCGCATCCGGCTGCACTCGCGCCGCCTGGTGGAGCGCGGTACGCGCTGGCTGCTCAACAACCGGCCGCAGCCGCTGCAACTCGCCGAGACCATCGGCTTCTTCAGCGCGGGCGTCACCCAGGTCTGGGACGAGCTGCCGAACCTGCTCCGCGGCTCCGACCTGGAGTGGTACCAGGGCATCCGCGACGAGCTGACCGCCGCGGGCGTCCCCGGTGAACTCGCCCAGCGCGTCGCCGGGTTCTCCTCCGCCTTCCCGGCGCTCGACATCGTCGCGGTCGCCGACCGGATGGGCAGGGAGCCGATGGACGTCGCCGAGGTCTACTACGACCTCGGTGACCGGCTGCGGATCACCCAGCTCATGGACCGCATCATCGAGCTGCCGCGGGCCGACCGCTGGCAGTCCATGGCGCGCGCCTCCATCCGCGAGGACCTGTACGCGGCGCACGCCGCGCTGACGGCGGACATCCTCGCCGTGGGCAACGGCGGCTCGACGCCGGAGCAGCGCTTCAAGGCGTGGGAGGAGAAGAACGCGCCGATCCTGAGCAGGGCGCGGACGACCCTGGAGGAGATCCACAGCTCGGACGCGTTCGACCTGGCGAACCTGTCGGTGGCGATGCGGACGATGCGCACGCTGCTGCGCACGCACTCGTAGGGCGCGGCGGAACACGTGAAGGGGGGGCGTCCCGGGCCTTGCGGCTCGGGGCGCCCCCTTGCCCGTACGGGACACGTTCCTTGCCCGTTCGTCCCTCCGGGGGTGTGTCCGTGTTCGGCGGATCAGGGACCTTCTTCCTGTCCGTTTCGGGACCTTTGGCGGGCGGCGAAGTTCATCAAACGGTCATAGACTCGAAAGGAGGTACCTATAAGGAAATCTCCACACTGCCCTGTACTCCGGCCCCACCTGCCCGAGGAGCTCCGCCCGAAATGCCACGGATCAGCATTGTCGTCCCTGTCTACAAAGTTCAGGGATACCTCCGCGAGTGCCTCGACTCAGTGCTCTCGCAGAGCTACGGGGACTTCGAGCTGATCGCGGTCGACGACCTGTCCCCGGACGGCTCCGGAGCGATCCTCGACGAGTACGCGGCACGCGACCTGCGCGTCATCGCCGTCCACCAGGAGAAGAACGGCGGCATAGGCAACGCCCGGAACACGGGCGTCGCGCGGGCCAAGGGCGAGTACCTGCTCTTCCTGGACAGCGACGACACCCTCGTGCCGGGCGCCCTGGAGGCGATCGTCGAGCGGATCGACGCGACGGGTCGCCCCGACATGGTCCTGTACGACTACGCGCGCACGTTCTGGTGGAACGGCGAGCGGCGCAACCGCGACGCCGACCTGTTCGCCGAGCCGGGCCCGGACGTCTTCACGATCGCCGAACGCCCCGAGCTGCTCGACCTGTTCACGGTCGTGTGGAACAAGGCGTACCGCAGGGAGTTCTACCTGGAGGGCGGCTTCAGCTTCCCCGAGGGCTTCTACGAGGACGCGGTCGTCGTCTACGAGTCGCTCTTCACGGCCGCCAGCATCTCCCTGCTCGACCGCGTCTGCGTGCACTACCGCCAGCGCCGCCAGGGCAACGCGCTGCGCACGCCGAGCCGTGAGCACTTCGCCGTGTTCGCCACGTACGAGCGCCTGTTCCGCTTCATCGAGGAGCGCCCCGAGCTGCACCGGTGGCGCGCGTTCATGTTCGAGCACATGATCGACCACTACCTCTTCATCCTCAGCCGCCCGGACCGGGTGCCGCCGAACGCCCGCGCCGAGTTCTTCGGCAAGGCGGCCGCGCACTACCGCCGCTACCTGCCCGCCGGTTTCGAGGTTCCCGAGGGCATACAGGGCGCCAAGTTCCACGCGGTGGGCCGCGGTTCGTACCGCGCCTTCCAGGGGCTCAAGCTGGTCAACAGCGGCTATGTGAAGGGCCGCGCCAAGGCGCGCAAGACCAAGAACAAGGTCGGCAAGCGCGCGTACGCGACGTACTACCAGCTCCAGCGCCAGCGCCCCATCGACGAGAACCTCGCGGTGTACGCGGCCTACTGGTACCGCCTGCCGTCCTGCAACCCGCTGGCCGTGTACGAGAAGGCCAAGGAGCTCGCCCCGAACGTGCACGGGGTGTGGGTCGTCAAGAAGTCCCTGGAGGACCAGGTCCCCGAGGGCATCGACTACGTGGTCGCCAACACCCCCCGCTACTGGGAGGTGATGGCCCGCGCCAAGTACTTCGTGAACAACGTCAACTTCCCCGACCGCGTGATCAAGCGCCCGGGCCAGGTCTACCTCCAGACCCACCACGGCACGCCGCTCAAGCGCATGGGCATCGACCAGCAGCGCTACCCCGCGGCCGCCAAGGGCATGAGCTTCCGCAAGCTCCTCGAGCGCGCGGACCGCTGGGACTTCAGCGTCTCCTCCAACCAGCACACCACCGAGGAGTGGGAGCGCGTCTACCCCTGCGCCTTCGAGTCGGTCAACTCCGGCTACCCGCGCAACGACGTGTACTACCGGGCGGGCGCGGACGACGTGGCCGCGATCCGCGAGAAGCTCGGCATCGAGCCGGGCAAGACCGCCGTCCTGTACGCGCCGACCGTGCGCGACTACCAGGCGGGCTTCATCCCGCGCCTCGACCTCGCCAAGGTCGCCCAGGAGCTCGGCCCCGACGTCGTCCTGCTCGTGCGCACCCACTACTTCTACGGTGCGGACCCGCAGCTCGCGCGCCTGGAGGACGAGGGCGCGCTGATCGACGTGTCGGCGTACCCGGTCGTCGAGGAGCTGAACCTGGCCGCCGACGCGCTGATCACGGACTACTCGTCGATCATGTTCGACTACGCCAACCTCGACCGCCCGATCATCACCTACGCCGACGACTGGGACGTCTACGTCAAGTCGCGCGGCGTCACCTTCGACCTGCTCTCCGGCAAGCCGGGCGAGACGCCGGGCGTCATCGCCACGGACGAGGACGAGCTCATCGAGGTGTTCCGGAGCGGCAGTTGGCGCGGCGCCGAGGCCACCGCGCTGCGCGCCGCCTTCCGCGAGCGGTTCTGCCAGTGGGACGACGGCAACGCGGCGGAGCGCGTCGTGCGCCGGGTGCTGCTCGGCAAGGAGATGGCCCCCGAGCCCGTCGCCGGGCGCACGCCCGCTCCCGCGCCGGGCGAGGAGGCCGCGTCCGGCCTGCGTCTGGTCCCGGGCGACGACCCGGACAAGCTGCTCGCGGGCTGAGCGGGGCTACTTCTTGCCGCCGGTGAAGTCCTCGTAGGCCGCGAGGACTTCACCCGTGGGGCCGTCCATCCGCAGCTCGCCGCGCTCCAGCCAGAGCACGCGGTCGCAGGTATCGCGGATGGACTTGTTGTTGTGGCTGACCAGGAAGACGGTGCCCGCGCGCTTGCGCAGCTCGCGGATGCGGGCCTCGGAGCGCTTCTGGAAGGAGCGGTCGCCGGTCGCCAGGGCCTCGTCGATGAGCAGGACGTCGTGGTCCTTGGCCGAGCCGATGGAGAAGCGCAGGCGGGCCGACATGCCCGAGGAGTACGTGCGCATCGGCAGCGTGATGAAGTCGCCCTTCTCGTTGATGCCGGAGAAGTCGACGATCTCCTGGTAGCGCTCCTGGACCTGCTCGCGGGACATGCCCATCGCCAGGCCGCCGAGCCGCACGTTGCGCTCGCCCGTCAGGTCGTTCATCAGAGCCGCGTTGACGCCGAGCAGCGAGGGCTGGCCGTCGGTGAAGATCCGGCCGCTCTCCACGGGGAGCAGTCCCGCGACCGCCTTGAGCAGCGTGGACTTGCCCGAGCCGTTGGTGCCGATGAGCCCGATGGCCTCGCCCTTGTAGGCGGTGAACGAGACCTTCTTGACCGCGTGCACCTTGCGTACGCCGGGGGATTCGCCCTTGCCGCGCTTGAGGATGCGGCCGAGCGCGGCGGTCGCGCTGCCCCGGCCCGCGGTGGCTCCCGCGCCGTGCACGCGGTAGACGATGTCGACCTGGTCGACGATGACGGTGGGGGCGCCTGCCCGGGAGTCAGCCACGGCCGTAGGTCTCCTCTGCCTTCCAGAAGTAGATGAACCCGCCGAGTCCGGCGAGCACCGCCCAGCCCACCGCCCAGGCCCACACGTGGTGCGGCAGCTGGTCGTGGTGGAAGGTGTCGATCAGCGCGAACCGCATCAGGTCGATGTAGACGGCCGCGGGGTTGCACTCCAGGAGCGTGGTCACCAGGTGCGGCAGGTCGCGGCCCTTGAGGACCGCGTCGAGGCTCCACATCACCCCGGACGCGTACATCCAGGTGCGCAGCACGAACGGCATCAGCTGCGCGATGTCCGGTGTCTTGCTGCCGATCCTCGCCATCACCAGTGCGAGGCCGGTGTTGAAGGTGAACTGGAGCGCGAGCGCCGGGAGCACCAGGAGCCAGGCGGGCGTGGGCGGGACGCCGAAGCAGAGCAGGATCACCAGGAGCGCGCACATCGAGAACAACAGCTGTTGGAGCTGTTGCAGGCAGTACGAGATGGGCAGCGAGGCGCGCGGGAAGTGCAGGGCGCGCACCAGGCCGAGGCTGCCGGAGATGGCGCGGGTGCCCGCGAGCACGGACTGCTGGGTGAAGGTGAAGACGAAGACGCCGGTGACCAGGAACGGGACGTAGTCCTCGACGTCCCGCTTGGTGTTCATCAGGACGCCGAAGATGAAGTAGTAGACCGCCGCGTTGAGCAGCGGCGTCATGATCTGCCAGAGCTGGCCGAGCTTCGCCTGGCTGTACTGGGCGGTGAGCTTGGCGGTGGAGAAGGCGGTGATGAAGTGGCGGCGCTGCCACAGCTGCCGGACGTAGGCGGGCAGGGAGGGGCGGGCGCCGCTGACGGTCAGGCCGTACTTGGCGGCCAGCTCGGCGGGGGTCAGGCCCTGGTCGGCGGGGGCTGCTGTGGGAGGCGGTGCGTCGAGGACCTGGCTCACGTCCGTCGCTTTCGCTCGGGGAAGCCTCGGAGAAGGCTCGGGGAAGCAGAGGCGAACGTCGGGACGGGCCCGTATCGTCGCAACGTCGAGACTAGGGCGACGGTACGTCGGAACGCAACCGTATCGTCGTGGCGCTTTATGCTGTTCGCATGACGACGAGCAGGCCATCAGGTGAACAGCCGCGCCGCAGGGCGCCCGCCGGGGCCGCCGTGCTCCGCGAGGACGTGACCGAGGCCATCAGGGCCGCCGTCTTCGAAGAGCTCGCCGCCGTCGGCTACGCGCGCATGTCCATCGAGGGCATCGCGCGGCGCGCCGGGGTCGGCAAGACCGCCGTCTACCGGCGCTGGCGCTCCAAGCTGCACCTCGTCCTCGACCTCGTCTCCGCGATAGCGGTGCAGGGCCTCCCGGCGCCCGACACGGGCTCCCTGGAGAGTGATCTGCGGCTGCTCTACGAGGTGACGTCACGGGCGCTGCGGCACCCCGTGGCCTCGCAGATCATCCCCGACCTCCAGGCCGAGGCCGCCCGCAACCCGGAGATCGCCGAGGCGTTGCAGAAGGCGCTGCGAGAGGGGCAGCACGGGGTCGCGAGCGGCATCGTGGCCGCCGCCGTCGCGCGGGGCGAGGTGCGCGAAGGGGCCGACGAGGACCTCGCGCTCGACCTCGTGTCGGGGCCGCTCTACTGGCGGTCGGTGGTGGTGCGGGCGAAGCTGCCCAAGGGCTATCTGGGCAGTCTCGCCACGGCCACGGCCGCGGCGCTCCGGGCGCTCTGAGGCGGGGCTCCGGGCGCCGGTGGGCCTCAGGCGTCGCGGCGGCGGGTCAGGTACAGGCTCACCCCGGTGCCGAGCGCCACGACGCCCGTACCGACGCTGATCAGGACCTGCTGCACGCCGTCGAAGGCGAAGCTGGTCATGACGTTGACGACGAGAGCGGCCGCGAGGACGAGCCAGAGCAGGGCCTTCATGGGGTGCTTCCTTCCGGGCGGAGCGGCCGCCGCTCCGTGCGGCGGCCTGGGATCAACTCTGCGGTCCGCGCCGCGCGGAAACGATGGGGCGCCCTCCCGGATCCATGGTGTAGCGCACTCCACCACAGGGCCGGGAGTCCGCCCGCTCTCGCCCGCGCGCCCGGTGACCTAGCCTGACCGGTATGACCGGCATGAAGGAGACGCTGCGGCGTGCGGGGCTCGCCATGGCGCAGCTGGGCAAGGGGGCCGGGCTCGCGCTCGTCTCCTACCTCTTCATGGCGCTGCTGCTCTTCACCGCCTTCGTCACCCTGCTCGTGGTCGGCGCGGCCGTGCTGCCCGAGACGGTCCAACTCCTGCGCAGGACCGCCGGGTTCAAGCGGCGCCTGGTCGGCACCTGGACGGGCCGCCCGGTGCCCGAGGCGTACGCCCCGCTCACCGGGGACGTCCGCGAGCGGGTGACCGCCGCCCTGAAGGACCCCTGCACCTGGCGCGACCTGCGCTGGCTCTTCGTGCACTTCGTCTACGGCCTGGTCCTGCTGTACGTCGCGATCCCCCTGTTCGTCCTCGGCGTGCTCGTCGACGGGGTGTGGTGCGGGCTGCTGCGCCAGCGGGCCGTGCTGCTGCCCCTCGTCGCGGGCCTCGCCGGCCTCGACGCGCGGTGGTCGCGGGTCCTGCTCACCCCCTCGCCGGACGCGCGGCGCAGCGCCGAACTCGCCGAGCGCGTCGAGGAGCTGACGGTCACCCGGGCCGGTGCCGTCGCCGCGCACGGTGCCGAACTGCGGCGCATCGAACGCGATCTGCACGACGGCACCCAGGCGCGCCTCGTCTCCCTCTCGATGCGGGTGGGCCTCGCACGCCGGGCGTTCGACAAGGACCCCGACGCCGCGCGCAGGCTCCTGGACGACGCCCAGGACCAGGCCGAGGAGGCACTCACCGAACTCCGCCACGTCGTGCGCGGCATCCACCCGCCGATCCTCACCGACCGGGGCCTCGCCGGTGCGGTGCGGGCACTCGCGGCGGGCAGCGGGCTCGATGTGACGGTCGCCGCGGAGGGTGTCGAGGACCCGGCGGGCGAGGCGGTGCGCGCCCCCGCGGCGGTGGAGGCCGCCGCCTACTTCGTCGTCGCCGAGGCGCTGACCAATGCCGCCAAGCACAGCGGCTCCGCGCGGGCCTTCGTGGACCTGTCCCGGGCGGCCGGGGTACTGCGGGTCGTGGTGCGCGACGAGGGGCGGGGCGGCGCGGACGACGCGGGTGGCAGCGGGCTGCTCGGCATGCGGCGCAGGGTCGCCGCGCTCGACGGGACACTTGAGCTGACGAGCCCCGTCGGGGGGCCGACCGTGATCGAAGTGGAGCTGCCGTGCGCGTGGTGATCGCCGAGGACAACGCCTTGCTGCGGGAGGGTCTCGTGCTCCTCCTCACCTCCGCGGGGCACGAGGTGGCGGCGGTCGCCTCCACCGGGCCCGAGGTGCTGCCCGCCCTCCTGGAACACCGGCCCGACGTGGCGGTCCTGGACGTGCGGATGCCGCCCGGGTTCCGCGACGAGGGACTGCGGGCCGCCCTCGCGGCCCGCGCGCGGATCCCCGGACTTCCGGTGCTCGTCCTCTCGCAGTACGTGGAGGAGACGTACGCCGCCGAACTCCTCGGCGGGGGAGCAGGTGGGGTCGGCTACCTCCTCAAGGACCGGGTGGGGCGCGTCGACGAGTTCCTCGACGCGTTGGAGCGGGTGGCCGGTGGCGGCACGGCGCTCGACCCCGAGGTGGTCACGGAGCTGCTCACGCGGCGGCGCGACGACCCCCTCGACTCGCTGACGCCGCGCGAGCGGGAGGTGCTTCAGCTGATGGCCGAGGGGCGGGACAACGCGACGATCGCGTCGCTGCTCGTGGTCTCCGACCGGGCCGTCAGCAAGCACATCGGCAACGTCTTCGCGAAGTTGGGGCTGCCGCCGAGTGACAGTGGGCATCGGCGGGTGCTGGCGGTTCTCGCCTATCTGAACAAGGGCTAGGAGGTTGCGCGCTGCCTGCGGTGTCTGACGGCGAGCGTGATGCCCGAGGCGAGGGCGGTCAGGCCGGTGGCGATGCTGATCAGGGCCTGCTGGGCGCCGTCGAAGAGGAAGCTGCTGGATATGTTCACGGCGAGCGCGACGAGGAGCAGGAGCCAGAGGAGGGGCTTCATGGGGGTGGGTTTCCTTCGGTTTCGGTGGGTGGGTACAAGTCTGCCGGGTGCGGGGTCGCGGGGGCTCGGGTGGGTGCGGGTGTGCGCCTTGGGTTCGGTTGTGGGGCGGGGCCGCGGGGGTATGTGCGTACTCGCCGTCCCAGAGCATTGCCAATGGGTTTGCTTCCGTGCCTCGTTCACTGATGTGCTCCGTGCGCACATACCCCCACGTCCCCTCGGGCCGTCTTGGCGGCTGCGGCCCGTTTTAGGGGCGCGGGGAACTGCGCGAACCCCCGTGTGCCGTCGCACTGGACGTGGGGATGATGCCACCACCTCCCCCACCCACCCTCGCGCGGTGGGGCCGGGGGGATGCCGCCACCTCCCCCACCCACCCCCGCACGGTGGGGTCGCTTTTAGGGGCGCGGGGAACTGCGCGAAACCCCGGGTGACACCGCACCGGACGCGGGGGAGACGCCACCTCCCCGAAGAAGCGGTCAGCGCACCGGATAGCGCCCCCGCAACACCGGCCAAGCCGGCACAAGCGCCCCCGCAACAGTCGTCGCCCCGACCGTCAGGGCGATCAGCGCCGCCTGGGGCAGGGGAAGGTGCGGGAGCGTGCGGGCCGTCGAGAGGCTGAAGGCGAGCAGGGGGAGCGAGGCCACCGCCGCGCCCACCGTCAGGCCGGTCAGCGCCGTCGCCGCCGCCTCCAGGCGCAGCATGCGCCGCAGTTGGTCCCGGCCCGCACCGGCCAGGCGGAGCAGGGCGAGTTCGGGGCGGCGGCCGATGGTGATCAGGGACAGCGTGCTCAGGACGGCGATCACCGTGAAGCCGCCGACCGCGCCGACCGCCGCCACGCTCACCACCTCCCCGAGCGCCCGGTCCTCCGGATCGAGCCGTTCGGGGCCGGGGTCCGCCGTGACCCGGGCCCCGGGGGCCGCCGCGCGCAGCGCCTGTGCGGCGCCGCCCGGCGCGGCCACCAGGACGCGGTCGGGGCCCGGTGACGAGGTGTGGCGCAGGAGTTGGTCCCGGGAGAACAGGAAGGCGCCGAGGGCCAGTTCGCGGTCGTACGTCGCCACCACCTTCAGGCGGGCCTCCACTCCGTCCCCGAAGCGCAGCGTCACCTTCGAGCCGGGGCCCACGTCCAGGTCGCGCGCCTGGTCGCGGCCGACCGCCACCGTGCCGGGGCGGAGTGCGGACAGGGCGCCCTCCCGTACGGCCGGGTCGAGCGTCCGGGACAGGCCCTCGGGGGTCACGCCGAGCACCGGCAGGCGGTCCAGGCGCGGCGAGCCCGTCTCGCGGCGGGCCAGGACCACCGTGCCGCGCGTGACGGCGGTCGCCGCTCGTACGCCGGGGGTCTCCCTGATCCGCTCCAGCGTGCCCCGGGGCAGGCCGCCCGCCGCGGTCACCGCGTAGTCGGCCCGCGCCGCCTCCTCGGCCTGGTCGCCCGCGGCGTGCGTCATCGTCGCGCCCGCGGCGAGCTGCACCGAGACGAACGCCGTGACCAGGATGATCGGGGTGAGCGCCGCCCCCAGACGCCGCGCGGACGCCGTGCAGTTGGCCGCCGCGAGATGTCCTGCGGGGCCGCCGTGGCGGCGCAGTCGGCCGCCGAGCACCCGCATGGCGCCCTCGGCGATCCACGGTCCGAGCAGCGCGCACCCGATCACCAGGACCACCGCCGCCGCACCGGCGGCCGCCGCCGCGGCCTCGCCGTGCTGAAGCGTCGCGGTCCCCGCCGAGCTCACTCCGATGAAGAGCAGTACGAGCCCGGTGATCCGCCGCGCGTTGCCCGGCGTCGCCTCGCGCAGCGCCTCGGCGGGACGTACCTTCGCCGTCCGCGCGCAGGCGATCAGCGCGGCGACGCGGGCGATGAGGAGCGTCAGGCCCGCGGTCAGCAGCGGCGCGGGCAACAGCCAGGGCGGGAGCGGGAGTTCGAGCCCCGGCGGCAGTGCGCCCTGTGCGTCGAGCAGGGCGCGCAGCGCGACGTACGCGGGGACGGCCGCCACCGCTCCCGTCAGCGCGGCCCGCACCGCGACCCTGCCGACCTCCCGGCCCACCGCGCCCCGCAGCTGTCGCGGCGTCGCCCCGACCGCCCGCAACAGGCCCAGTTCGCGCGAGCGTTGCTGCAACGCCTGCACCACCGTCGACGACACGACGAGCAGCGCGATGAGGACGACCGTCGCGGTCACCGAGCCGAGCAGCGCGAGCATGCCCGACCTGGCGGGTGCCGCGCCGAGGAACTCGGCACCGCCGCGCCCGTCCCCCGTCAGTACGCGCAGTCCCGCGCCGTCCCCGTCCGCCCGGTGCCCCACGCCGTGCGCCCCCGCCGTGTCGAGGGCGTGCCGCACGCGCGCGTACAGGGCCGACGTGCTCGTGCCGGGGTCGGCCCGCACGCCGACGGCGGCCACGGAACCGGGGTGACCGGCCAGGCGGCGCGCCTCGGCGGAGGTGAAGTAGGCGGCGTCGCGCGGGCCTTCGGCCACGCCTGTCACCCGGTACGTGGCGTCGGTCCCCGCGACCCGTACCGTCACGCGCTCGCCGACGCCGACCGTTCCCCCGCCCACGACGACCTCGGACGCCCGTCGGGGAGCGGCTCCCTCCAGCAGGGAGTAGGAGCCCAACCGGGCCGCGTCCCAGGGGCGTCCGGTGATCTCGGTTCCGTCGACGCCCGCCGGGAACACCTCGTCGGCGATCGCCGCGCGCACCCCGGGGACCGCGCGCACCGTCTTCAGCGCCGCCCGCGGGACCCGTACGCGCTCGGTGAGCCCCGCCGTCGCCGTCTCGGGTTTGCTGCCCCACGGTTTGGCCGTGAAGCGGGTGTTCTGGTCGCCGGTGACGACGAGGTCGGCGTCCGCGTAGCGCTCCACGCGCGCGTGGCCGAGTCCGGCCGAGGAGAGGGCCAGGGTGAAGGCGCCCAGGAGGAGGGAGGTCAGGGCGAGCGCGGCGAAGACCGCGGCCCATGCCTTGCGGTGCGTGTGCGCCGCGCGCGCGGCGAGCAGCGCGGTGACGCGAGTCTTCTTCGGGGCCGTCTTGCTCATGCCGCTCGCCGCCCCAAGTCCCGCATGATGGCGTGCACGTGGCTGCTGTCCGGGTGTTCGACGCGCGCGGCGATCCGGCCCTCGGCCAGGAACAGCGCCTCGTCCGCCCAGGCCGCGGCCGCCGGGTCGTGCGTCACCATCACCACCGTGTGGCCGTCCCTGTCGACCGCCTGCCGCAGCAGCGCGAGCACGTCCTGTGCGGTGGCCGGGTCGAGGGCGCCCGTCGGCTCGTCGGCGAAGACCACCTCGGGCGAGGTGACCAGGGCGCGGGCGATCGCGACGCGCTGCTGCTGCCCGCCGGAGAGTTCGGCGGGCCTGTCGGCGCCGCGCTCGCCGAGGCCGACGGAGTCGAGCGCGTCCCGCGCCCGCCCGTCGTCGGGCACCTCGCCGAGCAGCAGCGGAAGGGCGACGTTCTCCAGGACGCTCAGCGAGGGCACGAGATTGTGCGCCTGGAAGACGAAGCCGACGCGCTCGCGCCGCAGCCGGGTCAGCGCCGTCTCGCTCAGCGGCGCGATCTCGACGCCCCCGATGCGCACGCTCCCCGACGTCGGCCGGTCCAGGCCCGCCGCGCACTGCAGGAGCGTCGACTTCCCCGAGCCCGAGGGGCCCATGACGGCGAGGAACCGTCCGCGCGGCACGGCGAGGTCGACCGGTTCGAGCGCGACGGTGCCGCGCCGGTAGGACCTGCCGACCCCGTCGAGCACGAGCGCGTCCGGCTCGGCCACCTCCGCCACGGCCGTACGGCCCGAACCTCGTCGCCTGAACATCGCCTACGCCCTCTCCGTGGTCACAGATCCCACAGAGAACGCTAGAAACCGCAGGTCAACGGGGCGAGAGAGTGCGCACCCGGCTTGGGGGTGGAGCCTGCTACACCCTCAGCCGCTAGCCGCGTGCCGCGTCCGGGTGCTCGCGGAGCCAGCCCGCCCAGGCCGAGGCGATCATGTCGCGCACGTCGTGCTTGGCCGACCAGCCCAGTTCCGCGGCGATGCGGTCGGCGGCGGCGACCACGCGGGCCGGGTCGCCGGGGCGGCGCCCGGTGACCTCGGCGGGGGTGGTGTGTCCTGTGACCTCGTTGATCAGGTCGGTCATCTCGCGGACGGAGACGCCTTCGCCCCGGCCGATGTTGAGGGTGAGGTCCGTGCCCCGGGGCGCCTCGGCCAGCCTGCGCGCCGTGGCGACGTGGGCCTCGGCCAGGTCGACGACGTGGATGTAGTCGCGTACGCACGTGCCGTCGGGGGTGTCGTAGTCCGCGCCGAAGATGCGCGGGGCCGTGCCGTCCGTGAGCTTCTCGAAGACCATCGGGACGAGGTTGAAGACGCCGGTGTCGGCGAGGTCGGGGGAGGCCGCGCCCGCCACGTTGAAGTAGCGCAGCGACGCCGTCGTCAGGCCGTGGGCGCGGCCCGCGGCGCGGACCAGCCACTCGCCCGCCAGCTTCGTCTCGCCGTACGGGTTCATCGGCAGGCACGGCGTCTCCTCCGTCACCAGGTCCACGTCGGGCATGCCGTAGACCGACGCGGAGGAGGAGAAGACGAGGCGGGTGACGTCCGCCGTGACCATCGCGTCCAGGAGCGCCCGCAGGCCCTCCACGTTCTCGTGGTAGTAGTGCAGCGGCCGCTCCACGGACTCGCCGACCCGCTTCTTGCCCGCCAGGTGCACGACCCCGGTGACCGCGTGCTCCTCGAAGGCGCGCACGAGTCGGTCGCCGTCGAGGACCGAGCCGACGACCAGCGGCACCCCGGCGGGCACGCGCCCGGCGTCGCCGGTCGACAGGTCGTCGTAGACCACGGCCGTCTCGCCCGCCGCCGTCATGGCGCGGACGACGTGCGCCCCGATGTATCCGGCGCCGCCGGTGATCAGCCAGGTCATGCTCGCCCTGTCTCCTTCTCGTCCTCGTCCTTCGGGCCCGCCGCCTCGGGCGTCCGGTGCGTGGAGGTGCAGTGTCGCAGAGGCGGCGTACGGGACACGTCAGCGGCCGCCGACGCGGTGGGCCACCCGGGACAGGCGGCGCCGCACGACCTCGGCGACGCCCCGCACCCCGGGTGCCACGCGCACCGAGAGGTTGCCCGCCGCGGTGGCGTACGGCTGGACGAGCAGCACGCCGTGCCGCCCGCCCGGCACCACCGTGCGGCGCAGCAGGCCGGGCCCCGCGAGCGCGTGCGCGGTGCTGTCGCGCGAGGTCCCGTCGGCGAAGCGGAGCCGCAGCCGGACGTCCCACACGCCGCTGTCGAGCGAGGCGAGGTCGAGCAGGACCGTGGCGGTCCAGGTCGCGCCGGACGTCTCGCCCTCCGGTGTGCCCCGGTCGGCCGCCGGGCGGAACGCCGCCGTGCGCCGCAGCCAGGGGCGGCCGCTCTCCCGGTGGACGATCTCCACGTCGACCGTGGCGGGTCCGGCCTCGGCCACCCGCCCGTACAGCTCGTGCAGCCGCAGCGTGAGCCGTCCGCCGCCCGCGCGCGGGCGCAGCTCGCCGTCGACGGCCAGCGGCAGCAGCCTGATGGGGCGTACGAGGAGGTGCTCCAGGGTGACCTGGGGCAGGTCCGCCGACCAGAGGGGGGTGCCGTCGGCGCTCTGCGGGTACGGCGGCGCGAGCCGGGCGGGGCGGGCCGCCACCTGCTTGAGGCGGTTCAGGTCGCGCGGCTCGGCGGAGGCGAGGACCACGCGCGCGATGACGCGGCCGGGGGCGGGCGCCGCGTCCAGGTCGGCGGCGTCGAAGGTCTCCAGGTACGCGCGCGTGCAGGCCCACCACTCGCGCCGGTACTCCGCGCCGCGCGAGGTCAGTTCGCGGGTGTACATCCGCAGGCCGTGGTCGATGAACTTGGCGCGGGCGGCCCGTGCGAGCCGCTTGCCGCCGGTGCCGAGGGCGTCCCGCAGGATCTCGACGGACTGGCGGTGCGCCTCCATGCGGGCCTGCCAGTTGGCTATGCCGGAGCGGTCCAGGGATATGGACAGCCTGGCCGCGGTGCGGCGCACGTGCCAGACGTAGACGGTGTCGGGGACGAGCGCGATCCGGGGCGCGGCGGCGAGCACGCGCGCGGTGAAGACGAAGTCCTCGTAGATGAAGCGGCCTTCGGGGAAGCGGACGCCGTGCTCGCGCAGGAAGGCGGTGCGGTAGAGCTTGTTGACGCAGAGCGTGTCGTGCACGAGGCGGGGCCGCAGCTCGGGGCTGCCGATCAGCTGTGCCTTGCGGTAGAGCTCGGGCTGCCACGGCACTTCGCGCCCCGACGGCAGCTCGCGGCGTACGCACAGTCCCGAGGCGACCTGCGCGCCGTGCCGCCGCGCCGCGCCGAGCAGGGCGTCGACGGCGCCGGGCGGCAGTACGTCGTCGCTGTCGAGGAACATCAGGTGCGCGGAGGTGACGGCGTCGATCCCGTCGTTGCGGGGCGAGCCGCAGCCGCCGCTGTTGGTGGCGCGGAGGATGACCCGCACCCGGCTGTCCTCCCGGGCGAGCGCGGCGAGCACGTCTCCGCTGTGGTCCGTGGAGCAGTCGTCGACGGCGATCACCTCGCGGACCGCGGGTCCCTGGGCGAGTGCGGAGCGCACGGCGTCGGCGAGGTGGTCGGCGTCGTTGTAGCCGATCACGACGACGGAGACGCCGTCGGCCGGTGGGACGGAAAGAGGCTTCTGAGGCAGGGTGCGGTCCACACGGGAAATTTTAGTGGTTGCGGTCAATTATCCGATAAGGGGTCTATGTACGGGGTAGGCAAGGGGTGTCAATACCCCTCATAGGCGGGCCAATCGCACAAGCTCGGCTTCATGCAGGCCACGCCGCGCCCCGCGCCCGTCTCCGCGCCCTTCTCCGCCCCCACCCCCGCGCTCGCTCCCTTCACCGCCGCGCTCCTGCCCGCTCTCGTCATGTTCACTCTCGGTCTGTGGGGCCTGGACCGGGGCACCATGTGGCGCGACGAGGGCACCACCCTGGACGTCGCGCGGCGCTCGCTCCCGGAGATCTGGCACCTGGTGCACCGGGTCGACGCGGTGCACGGCCTCTACTACGTCCTCATGCACGGTGTGCTCCCCGCCCATCCGGGTGAGGTCGCGCTGCGGCTGCCCTCGGTGCTCGCCGCGTCCGCCGCAGCCGCGCTCGTCGCGGCCCTCGGCACACGGCTGGCGCGGCCGCGCGTCGGACTGTGGGCGGGGCTCCTGTACGCGGTGACGCCGATCGCGGGGCACTACGCGCAGGAGGGCCGTTCGTACGCGCTCGTCGCCGCGGGTGCCGCGCTGACCACGCTGCTCC
This sequence comes from Streptomyces formicae, assembly GCF_002556545.1. NCBI lineage: Bacteria > Bacillati > Actinomycetota > Actinomycetes > Kitasatosporales > Streptomycetaceae > Streptomyces > Streptomyces formicae. The sequence goes on along the minus strand of NZ_CP022685.1, from coordinate 3,707,905 downwards.
TCGTGCGGGCGGTCGAACGCTCCGGGCCCTCCGTCGACCGGCGCGCCTGGTGCGCCTACGCGGCCGCCGCCACCGGCACCGCGCTGCTGCACGAACTCGCCGTGCTGCTGCTCGTCGCCCACGCGGTGACGCTGCTCGTCGCCCGGGTGCCGCGCCCCGCCCGGCGCGGCTGGGCGGCCGCCGCGTGTGTCACCTGCGTCCTGCTGCTCCCGCTGTTCGTCGCGTCCGGCGGGCAGTCCGCCCAGGTGGCGTGGCTGGTGGCGCCGGACGGGGCGGCGGCGGACCGGCTGTTGCGCGCGTTCGCGGGGCCGACCAGGCTCGTCCTCGTCGGCCAACTGCTGCTGGCCGTGGTCGCGCTGCGCCCGCCGTGGTCCGGCGCGCGGCGGTGCGCTCACTCACGGCCCGCCCTCTCGCTGTGCGCGGTGGCGCTGCCGCTCCTGGTGGTGCCTCCTGCCGTGCTCCTCGCGGTGTCGCAGCGCTGGCCGCTCTACCAGGACCGCTACGTGCTGTTCGCGCTCGCCGGTCTGCCGCTGCTCGTGGCGGCCGGGGCGGACCGGGTCGTACGAGGGGTCGGCGCGGCCCTCCGTACGCGCCCCGGGGATCCGCCGTGGCCCGCCCCGCGACCGTGGATCTCGCGCGGCAGGACGGCGGTGGCCGCCGTGGGTGCCGCCGCCGTCGGTGTCACGCTGTGGTGGCAGTTGCCGCTGCACCGGCACGACCGGGCCTTCGGGCACGACCGCGAGAACCCCGCGGCGGCCGCCGCCTTCGCCGCCCGCGAAGTGCGCCCCGGCGAACCGGTCCTGTACCTGCCGCTGCTGGCCCGCCGCGTCAGCCTGGCCTACCCGGCCGGCTTCCGGGGCACCCGCGACCTCGCGCTCGCCAGGTCGCCCGGCAGCTCGGGCACGCTCTACGGAGTGGAGGTGCCCCCCACCGAACTGCGGCGCAGGCTGGCGGCGGTGGACCGCCTCTGGGTCCTGACGGAACCGCCCGCGCTGCGCCAGGCGCGGCGGGCGGGGCAGGGGGCCGAGGAGGCCAAACTGGCCGTACTGAAAAGGGAGTTCACCCCGCATGTCACCTATGCGGTGCCGGGCGCGACGCTGCGCCTCTACGTCCGGCGCTGACGTCTCACGCCCCCGCCCCGCCCCCGCCGTTGACCCGCGCGAGAACCTCACCCGTGTGCGGCCCCCAGTCCACCACCACGGCCTCCCCGGGCACCTTCTGATCGGGCGAGAGCAGGAGCCAGCGCACGTGGTAGCGGCGGACCACGGCCGCGCGTCGGGCCCGGGTGGAGTCGGGAGAGAGGTAGGAACGGACGTCGCTCAGGCGGTGTTCGCGGGTCTTCTCGGCGAGTGAGGGGTCCGGCCAGGCGGGGGCCACCAGGTTGACGCCGTAGCCGGGGACCGAGCGGGTGGGGCGGTAGCCGTCGGTCAGGACGACGTCGCCCCGGCGCATGTGGGAGGTCGCCCACGTGTAGTCGGGCCAGCGCGGCGGCTGGTCGAAGCCGACGGGGTCGAGGGCCCTCGGCACCACCGCGCCCGCCTGGATCTGGCAGAAGCCGACGCAGGCGCCGAGCGCGGCGGCCCCGGCGAGGGCGCCGCGCCGCCAGCCCCACGGCCGGGGCGCCGCCAGCTCGATGGCCAGGGCGAACTGGAGGGGGACCAGGGTCAGTCCGAGGATGCGGCCGTACGTGTAGTGGCCGCTGAGCCAGCCGTACGCGACGACCGCGCAGTCCAGCGCGAACATGATGACCAGCGGATCCCTGCGGTCCCTGCGCAGGCGCAGCCAGAGCGCGGGGACGCCGAGTGCGGCGAGCCAGAAGCGCTGCGGCATCTCGGTGTAGAGCTGCCGGTGGATCCCGTCCACCGACGCGTCGCCGACCAGCGCGAAGACGCTGTAGTACGGCCAGCACGCGGCGACGAGCAGGGCGGTCACGGCGGTCGCGGACCAGATCCACAGCCTGCGTCCGGACGCCGCGAACGCGACGACGCCGATCACCGCCGCCACCGACGAGATCGGGTGGACGAGGAGGACGAGGCCGCACAGGGCGCCGAGCCCCGCGTACGGCCACGGCCCCCGCCGCCCGCCCCGGGCGAGCGCGCCCGCCCAGGCCCACGCCCAGAACGCCAGGCCGATCGCGAACGTCGACGGATAGCCGAGGTTCCCCGTCATCGACATCAGGCCCAGATAGCCGCTCCACCACGCCATCCGCGTGCCCCAGAGCAGCACCATGGCGAACAGGGCGATGACCGGGGCCCACTGACGATCCGTCAGGCCACGGACGAAGCGGCCGATGCCGGTCAGCAGGACGATCAGGTTGAGCGGTCCGGAGAGCTTCACGACCTCCCAGCCCGCCAGGCCCGTCACCTTGGCGAAGAGCCCCTGCGCCACCGCGTACGGCGAGTAGTACGGGCTGCCCTGGCCCGGCAGGTCGGCCATCGGGTGCGCCGGGTGGAGGAGGTTCTCCTTGAGGCGTTCGACCACCGCCGCGTGCTGGCCGAAGTCGCAGCACATCGGGACCCGCCAGAAGGCGAGCGACATCACCAGCCAGAAGAGCCCGCCGAAGAGGAGGTAGGGGGAGGGGCGCCGGCGTGGTCCGCCGCGCAGCGCCGTCGCGCCGTGCACGGTCCTGCGGGTGAGGAGCGCCCCGCCGGGGCCTGCGCCGCTCACCGCATCAGCCTCTCCGCGACGCGGGCCGACGCCTTGCCGTCGTCCAGGTCGCAGTACGCCTCGCGGAAGGCGGCGTACGCGTCCGCGTGCCGCGCCGCGATGGCGTCCAGGTCGCGCAGCGCCTCGACGACCTCGCCGGTGGAGGCGAGCAGCGGCCCGGGGGCGCGGGTCTCGAAGTCGAGGTAGAAGCCGCGCACGGTGTCGCGGTAGTGCTCCAGGTCGTACGCGTGGAAGAGCATCGGGCGCCCGGTGTGCGCGAAGTCGAACATCAGCGAGGAGTAGTCCGTCACCAGCACATCGGCGATCAGCAGGAGTTCGGCGGTGCGGGGGTGTCCGGACACGTCGCGTACGAAGGGGGTGCGGGCGCCCGTCAGACGGCCCGCCGTCAGCGGGTGCTTGCGCACGAGCAGGACGTGGTCGTCGCCGAGCACGGACTCGGCCGAGCCGAAGTCGAGGGCCGCCTCGTAGCGGAACCGCCCCGGGGAGTAGGCGAGATGGTCCCGGTAGGTCGGCGCGTACAGCACGATCCGCTTGCCGGGTTCGATGCCGAGCTCGCGCCTGACCCGCTCGGCGACCTTGCCCCGGTCCTCCGCGAACAGCATGTCGTTGCGGGGCGATCCGGCCTCCAGGACCTCGCCGTCGTAGGCGAGCGCGCGCCCCAGGTGCGGGGTGGAGAAACGGTTCGGTGAGACCAGGACGTCCCACTGCCGAGCGAGCGCGGGCAGGGCGTCGAGATGGCCGTGGTCGGCGTAGAGCGTGCCGGTCAGATCGGTGCCGATGCGCTTGAGGGGCGCGCCGTGCCAGGTCTGTACGACGGTCTGGCCCGCGCGCCGTTCGAAGAACTCCGGCAGGTGTCCCGCCGTCACGACGCGGCGGCAGCGGGCGAGCGCCTCGTACCAGGCGGCGCTGTACCGCTCGACGCCGCGCGCCCCCGCGGGCACCCGGGTCTGCTGGTCGTCCGTCACCCACAGGTGTTCGACGCCCGCGCCGCGGCGCACCAGCTCCTCGTGGACGGCGCGCGGCGAGTCCCCGTCGAAGTAGAGGACGGCGTCGGTCAGCGGCTGGGTGCGGCGGGCCGGGTAGTGGCCCGTGCGCAGCCGGTGCTGGCGGTAGGCGCCCCGGTCGGAGCGGCTCAGGACCGACCCCGACTCGATGAGCAGCCGGTCGCCGAAGCGCCGGTCGACGGTGAACTCCCGCCCCCGCACGGTCCGGTGGAGCGGGAACCCGGCCGAGACGGACGCGAGGATCCGCACGGGCATGCCGTCGGCGGCGCGCGGCGCCGACGCTCCCGCCGCGCGGGGCCCCGCCGTCCGCTCGCGCAGGAACGCGTACCAGCGTCCCTCGCGCAGCGCCCCGCCGCCCGGTGCGACCACCGCGGTGAAGCGCTCGCCGCGCCGCTGTGCGGGCGTGGTCAGTTCCTCGTCGCGGCCGCTGTGCCGCAGCACGAGTTCGGCCTCGCCCCAGCTGGCGGACGCCACGTCGCCCTCGACGGTGAGCGTGCCGTCGGCGCCCCACACGACCCGGTCGGCGATCGGCTGGCGGGTCAGTTCGACCACGAGCTGGCCCTGGTCGTTGGCGGTGGCGCACAGTTCGCGTCCCGGGCGCGACGCGTATCTGCCGGGGGGCAGGCCGAGCGCCGCGGCCAGGGACTTCAGCTTGCCGTCGGGCAGCACCAGGTTGGCCTGCCAGCGGTCGCCGTGCGGGGGCTCGACCTCCTTGGGCGCCAGGTGCGGCGTGGGCGCCACGCCCTCCAGGTCGGCCAGGCGTACGCGCACCTCGAAGCGGTCGTCGGCGAGCGAGACCGGGTAGTCGAACTCGGTCCCCGTGTGCTTGTGGGTGAGCCGCAGGGCGGCGGGCCGCAGGCGGCCCGGCAGGTGCCCGCTCAGGACCACGTCGTCCCCGTCGCGCCGGTGGGCGTCCACGCGCGCCGCGTACTCCTGGACGCGCAGGACGAGTCGGCTCTTGCTGAAGCCGAGGGTGAGGCGGAGCCCGTCGCCGAGTTCGCGGACGACGGACTGCGCGGAGGCGCCGTCGGCGGCCCTGACGGCCGCGCGGCGCACCGTGCCGTGGCCCGCGACGACCACGCCGAGCAGCCAGTTCCCAGGACGCCAGCGGCCGCCGGTCTTCAGCTGCTCGGGGTCGACGGTCATCTCGAAGCCGGACAGGTCGTAGCAGTGCAGCCGCTGCCCGGACTGCTCGGTGGCCTTCGGCGCCGCGACCGTCTTCGTCGGCACCCGTCTGAACTGCCCCTTGCTGTGCGCCGACTTGAGCAGCCCGGTCTTGACGGAGTGCCCGGGGCGGGTCGCCGACAGGTTGCGTACGTACGCGTAGCCGCTGATCCGCAGCTTCCCCTCGGCGTCCCACCGCGCCTCGTTCACCCGCGCCACCATGGGCAGTTCGCGCCGCCCGATCCGCGCGAGCTTGTCGGGGACCTTGCCGACGCCCGGGTAGGAGGCGCTGCGCCGCACCGCGCCGCGCACCTGGAAGGCGGTGCCGTTGGCGCGTTCGAAGGAGAGCAGCTCGATGAGTTCGGCGGTGCGCGCCTCGCGGACGAGCTGCCATTTGACGCGCAGGTCGACGGGGAGTTCGGCGACGACGGCCGGATCGGCGCGGCGCAGGAAGGCCGCCGTGTCCGTCATGAACGCCGCGCGGTACTCGGGGCCGCCCATCGGCAGCCCTTCGAGGAAGTACACGAAGTCGTCGCGCAGACAGGAGATGTCGTACGTCTTCTTCATCTCGGGGGCGTGCTCGGCGAGGAAGGCGCTGACGTGCGCGCAGGCCGCGATGCGGTCGCGCACGCCCTTGACGTCGGTGCGCCGCCGGGTGATGGAGCCCTCGCGGACCCGCCAGTAGTAGACGTGGTCGCTGAGCACGTCCACGGATCCGGCGAGGAAGTGCGCCGGGATCATCACGGGGGTGTCCTCGTAGAGCTTGCCCTCGGGGAAGGCGAACTTGTGGCGGTCCCAGAAGGACCTGCGGAACACCTTGTTCCAGGCGACCCGGTCGGAGAGCAGGTCGAGGTCGCGCGCGATGTGCGTGCGGGTGCGCGGCGCGGTGAGCCACTTGTACTGCCAGGCCTGGGAGCGGCCGCGTTCGTTCAGGCGCCAGACGTTGCCGCTCGCGAAGTCGGATCCGGTGGCGTCCAGGCTCGCGATCATCCGCTGGTACGCGTCGTGCGGCACGACGTCGTCGCTGTCCACGAAGGTCAGGAACTCGGCGGTGGGTGACGCCTTGCGCACGCCGGTGTTGCGGGCGGCGCTCAGTCCGGCGTTGCGCTGGCGGACGTAGACGAAGCGGGGGTCCTTGGCGGCGAACTCACGGGCGATGCGGGGGCTGGCATCGGTGGACCCGTCGTCGACGAGGACGCACTCCAGGCCGCCGGGTCCGGCACGGCCCGCGCGGCGTCCGCCGCCGTCGAAGGTCTGTCCCGCGATCGACTCCAGGCATTCCGCCAAGAACTCCTCGACGTTGTAGATGGGTACGACGACGCTGAGACGGGGCTGCACGGCGGCCGACCTTTCGGGCGTAGTTCGGGCTTATTCGTCCTCTTTGCCCGTTTACGCGTCCCGAGCGTCAACTTCTTTGCCCTTCATCACCCCAATGAGTGATGAAGGGTCTTCGACAGGCGGTGTCCGGCTGACTACGGTCGGTGGGCATGACGCGCTTCTCGGTTGTCGTCCCCGCCCACCGCGTCCAGGGCTACCTGCGGGAATGCCTGGACTCCGTGCTCACCCAGTCCTTCGGCGACCTCGAACTGATCGTCGTCGACGACGCGTCACCCGACGCCTGCGCCGCGATCGCCGGGGAGTATGCGGAGCGCGACGGGCGCGCGCAACTCGTCCGCGTCCCCGCCCGCGCGGGCGCCGGACCCGCCCGCGCCATCGGCGCCGACCGCGCCACCGGCGACTACCTGCTCTTCCTCGACGGCGACGACCTGCTGCTCCCGGGCGCCCTCGCGGCCGTCGACGCGGCCCTTCGCGCGCACCGGGACCCGGACGTGCTGCTCTTCGCGCACGAGCGGACCGACTGGTGGGAGAACGTCCGCGCGGGCGGCGACGACCTCACGGGCGACCCCCTCGCGGCCACCGTCGCTCTCTGGAACCGCGTCTTCCGCCGCACCTTCTGGCACGAACGCCGACTGGGCTTCCCGCAGGGCGCGTACGAGGACGTGGTGCCCGTCCAGCGGGCCACCCTGGACGCGGGCGACGGCGTCGCCGTGCTCGACCGGGCGTGCGTGCGCTGGCGCGAGCGGCGCGCGGGGAGCTTCTCCAAGACCCCGGGCCGCGCGCACTTCGCCCTCGCCGCACGGTACGAGGAACTCCTCGCCGCCGCCGACCCGGACGAGCGGACCCGGCTCTTCCCGCCCGCGATCGCGCATCTGCTCGCCGTCCTGGAGGACCCGGGCCGGATCAGGGAGGCCGACCGGCGCGCGTTCTTCCGCGAGGCGGCCCGCGTCCACCGGACGTACGCGCCGGAGGGCCTAGCGCCCCGCACCCCCGAGGAGAAGGCGCTCGCCGCCGCGTCCTGGGGCGCGTACGAGGGGCTGCGCAGGGCGGAGACCCGGCGGGTGCGCGTCGCCCGCAGGCTGAAGCGGCAGAAGAAGAAGCTGCGCGCCCGCGCCATGAAGGCCGCCTACCGCGCCGACCTGCGCCGCGGACTCGACCCGGCACTCGCGGTCTACGGCGCCTACTGGAACCGGGGCGTCTCCTGCAACCCCGCCGCGATCCACGCCAAGGCCCGCGAACTCGCCCCGCACATCAGGGGCGTGTGGGTGGTGTCGAGCCGCAACAAGCACAAGGTCCCCGAGGGCGTCGAGTACGTCATCGAGGGCTCGCGGAGCTACTGGCGGACGATGGCGAGGGCGACCTACCTGATCAACAACTCCAGCTTCCCCGGCGGCTTCACCAAGCGCCAGGGGCAGGTCTACCTCCAGACCCACCACGGAACCCCGCTCAAGAAGATGGGCCTGGACCAGCGCCGCTACCCCGCGGGCACGCACGGCATCAGCTTCCAGAAGGTCCTGGACCACACCGACCAGTGGGACCTCAGCCTCTCCGCCAACCCGCACTCCACGGAGGTCTGGGAGCGGGTCTACCCGTCGGCGTCCTACCAGGCGCTGGAGGCCGGATATCCGCGCAACGACGTGTACTTCGGGGTCGACGACGCAGACGTCGCGCGCGTCCGCCAGGAGTTGGGGATCGCAGAAGGACGCAAGGTGCTCCTCTACGCGCCGACGCACCGCGACTACCAGAAGGGGTTCCTGCCCCGCGTCGACCTGCGCCGCTTCGTGGAGCGGCTCGGCGCCTCGTACGTCGTCCTGGTCCGCGCCCACTACTTCTACGGGGCCGACGCGGGCCTCGACCACCACCCGCAGCTCGTCGACGTCACCGGGCACGCGCGCGTGGAGGACCTCTGCCTGGCTTCCGACGCGCTGGTCACGGACTACTCGTCGCTGATGTTCGACTACGCGTGCCTGGACCGCCCGATCGTGACGTACGCCCCCGACTGGCAGGCCTACCGGCTTGCCAGGGGCACCTACTTCGACCTCCTTTCGGGGCGCCCCGGCGAGACGCCGGGAGCCGTCGCCACCAGCGAGGAGGAGCTGGCCGCGCTGTTCACGGACGGCGGCTGGGACTCCCCGGAAGCGGCGCGGCTGCGGTCCGCGTTCCGGAGCCGGTTCTGCCCCTACGACGACGGAAGAGCCGCCGAACGTGTCGTACGGCGGCTCTTCCTGAGCGGGGCTCAGACCTCGTAGGGCGAGCGCACCGGGAAGTACGCCGTCAGGAACGAGCGGATGGCGAGGGCCATCTCCTCGTCCGTCACGGCGCTGTCGGGCGACTCGCCGATGCAGAACGCCGTCTTGTCGCGGCTCTGGAGCAGCCGCCCGAGCCGCGCGTGGTCGTGCCGGTCGCCGATGTCCACGAAGTCGTACGAGATGCCGCCGGGCACGGCACGCCCGGTGAGGTACGCGTAGTGGTGGTGCAGCGAGGAGACCAGGGACAGATCGGTGACCGAGCGGAAGCGGCTGCGGGCGGTGTCCCCCGTCTCCGCGGGGAAGCGTTCGGTGATCTCCCGCAGGACGCTGCGGCGCAGCGCGTAGGGCACGTGGAAGAAGCTGTGCGTCGTGGTGCGGCCGAACGCCTCGCGCAACAGCTCCCTGTTGTTCTTCGCCGCCCCCAGATAGCCCTCGTCAGCGGGGGAGACGGGCAGCGCGGGCACGGACGCCGACGACCAGAAGAAGCGGGGCGTGCCGTTGCTGAGGAAGAAGGTCTCCGGGGTGGTGGGGCGGCCCAGGAACATGTCGTCGTTGAAGTAGAGGAAGTGCTCCGACAGGCCCTCGATGCGGTGCAGTTGGCTCTCGATCGCGTGCGAGTTGAAGGTCGGCAGACAGCCTTCGGGGTCCGCGAAGAGGTCGCGGTGGTCGACGACGGTCAGGCCCGGGTGCTCGTCGGCGAGCCAGTCGGGGCGCTGGCCCGCGGTGACCAAGTAGACGTGCCGGATCCAGGGCGCGTACATCGCGATCGAGCGCAGGCTGAAGCGCAGCTCGTCGCGGTTGCGGAAGCGCACGGCGCCGTTGTCGGCGGAGGCGGGCCCCGCGCCGCCGAGCGCCGCGTCGCGGCGGGCGCGCCACTCGGGGTCGCGGTCGTCGACCCAGGTGTAGACGGCGTCGACGGGGAAGTCCACGTCCTTGACGAGGAGTTCGGTGAACACCTGGAGCGTCGGGTAGGCGCGGTCGGCCACGCGCAGCGTCGCCGTGGGGGTGAGCGAGGGCAGCTCGGCGCCCGCGAGCGTCGTGCCGAAGGGCGCGCGGAACCCGGCCTCGTCCCGGTTCCAGAACGCCACCGTGCACGCCTGGCCCGCGCCGTGCCGCAGCGAGAGGGTCGTCGTGGTCACCGGCTTGAACAGCTTGACGCCCGCCAACTCGCCGATGCCGTCGAGGCGTTCGGCAAGGACGGTGCCGGGCGCCGCGTCGCGCGGATTGACCAGCTCGGCGTAGACGGGCTGCCCGTGCAGCGCGTCCGCGAGGGCCTTCAGCGCGCGGTCCCGGTCGTCGGCGTCCACCGCCAGGGTGTGCGAGGTGGAACCGGGGGTGCGGACGAGCACGTGCGGCACGTCCCGCGCGGCAAGCGCCGACGCGGCGAGCTCCAGGTTCCAGTCGGCCATCCTGGGCGTACGGACGTCGTCGCGGCGCTCGGCGAGCCTGCCCACCGAGCGGATGATCCGGCCCTCGGTGTCGGCGGCCAGGATCTCGTCCTCGCGGGTGCGCTCGTCGGCGCCCGCGGCCGCGTCGTAGGTGTGCGGGGCGGTGGGCCGGAAGCCGCAGCCGCCGGACGCCACGCCGAGCGCCACGCGGTCCGCGCGCCCGCCGAGCCGCTCGGGGCGGTCGCGCCCCGCCACCAGGCGCGTGTAGAGCTCCTCCCAGCGCGCGGTGACACCGGCGGAGGAGAAGCGGGCGTAGACCCCCTCGCGGGCCGCTCGCGCGTAGCCGCGCCTGGTCTCGTCGTCTCCCATCAACTCGTCCATGGCCACGGCCAGTTCGCCGATCTCGCCCGGCGGTACGAGCAGCCCGTCCACCCGGTGGCGCACGATCTCGGCGGGCCCGGTCACCACGTCGTACGCGATGACGGGCACCCCGGCGGCGAGCGCTTCGAGCAGGACGAGCGGGAACGCCTCGTTGTGGCCCGCCGTCATCAGGCTCAGCCCCGCCTTGGCCCACTCGGCCGCCATGTCCTGGCAGGGGCCGAGCAGTTCGACCCGGTCGTGCAGCCCGAAGCCGTCCACCAGGCGTCGCAACTGCCGCTCGCGGTGGCCGCCGCCGAAGATCCGCAGCGACCACTCGGGGTGCGCGTCCGCGATCTGCGCGAACGCCCGCACGGCGTGGTCGACGCGCTTCTCGCCGGTGAGCCGCGCGGCCATCACGATGACCTTGCTCTCGCCGTCCGCGCGCGGCCGGAAGCCGTCGGGCACGGCGTTCGGGATCACGGCGAGCTCGGGCGCGGTCGCGCCGAGGGACTCCGCGAGCCAGTCCCTGGTCCGCCCGGTGAGCGTGACCAGCGCGTCCAGGCGCGGCGCGTGCAGGAGCAGCGGCTCGCCCGAGGGGCCGCGCCGCTGGGTGGGGCGGTGCTCCTGGTGGACGGTGACGACCCGCGCGGGCGCGAGCGCCACGGCGGCGGCGAGCAGCGCGGGCGTGGTGGTGACCAGGACGTCGGTGTCCAGGGCGCCGAGCGCCGCCGTCAGCTCGATGTCCGAGAGCCGGTCGAAGGCGTCCTCCCAGGCGGGCCTGATCAGCTCGCTGGGCAGTGCGGCCAGGGTGCGGCAGGCGGCGTCGTCCAACTCGGTGGCGCGCACCGGGCGTTCGGGGGTGGCGGTGCGGTCCACCAGGTAGCGGAGGGGCAGCTCGCGCGCCTCGGGGAAGAAGGGCTCGGCGCGGGTCCTGAAGACGGAGAGGATCTCGACCTCGATGCCGGGCCGCTCGGCGAGGTGCTGCGCCTGGGTGTACGTGGCGAGCTCGGTGCCGCCCATCTCGTCGCCCCAGCCGAGCAGGTAGGTGATCTTCATGAGGTCTCCTTCGCGGGCTCGCGCGTGCGCTCCGCGGCGCCGTCGGTGATGTCGAGGCAGGTCACCGCGAACGCCCCGGACGCGGTGAAGTGGGCGTGCGCCCGGACCAGGGAGCCGTCCGCAAGCGCGAACACGCGGAAGGGGGTGGGGCAGGAGGCCGCCGGATCGCGCACGTCGGACAGCCAGCGCCCGAGCGGCAGTCCGCCCACGCGGACGTCCCACACCCACTGCCCCGGCCCGGCCCCCGTCATCGCGCCGAGCGGCATCCGCAGCGTGAACGCGTCGCCCTGCCACGCCACGTCGACGGGTACGACGACGCCGTCCCTGCGCCGTACGGCCAGGGCGCCGGCCCCCGCCGCCCCTGCGGCGCCCGCCACGATCCTGCCGTGCACGGTGATCCCGTCCCCGCGCGGCACGAACCGCACGAGTTCCGCGCGCGGCCGCGAGCGCGTCGCCTGGAGCACGGCCCGCCCGCCGCGCGTCCTGACGATCCGGACGAGCATTCCCGTCCGGGGGTCGGGGGCGTGTGCCGTGGTCGGCGTGGGCGGCGGCGCGGGGTCCCCGGCGATGCCGATGCCACGGCGTCGCACGCGCCCCCGGGGCCCGCGCGTCTCGACGGTGAGCCGCCAGACGCCGTCGCTGAGCGGCACTCCCGTGCGGCTCCCGTCGGCCGCGTCGCGCAGTGTCGCCGTCGCGGTCAGCAGGGTGTCGCCGTGCGCGTACGGCTCAGGGGCGAGCGGGACGGCGTACCGGCGAAGCCCCCGGGTGATCAGCAGCCGCGCCCGCGCCACGTCCTCGTGTGCGGGGTCGACGGCGAGAGCGACGTTGAGCGTGCGGCTGTCGCGCAGCGAGAGGTGCACGGGCGCGGGGAGCGCGCCGCCCCCGCGCCCCGCGGCGGCCCGCTCGACCCGGAACCGGGTGGTGCGGGCGGTGGCGAGCAGCCGCCGCACGGCGGGCGGCGGCGAGGGCGGCCGCGGGGACGGAGGCGGGGTCATGAGGCACGCTCCGTGCGTGTGCACGTGGGCCAGGACCGGGAGGCTGACGTGAACCCAATGTGGTGCATTGGGCCACTTTGCCCGGTCGGCAACCCGCACGGGGTCAGCGGCGCGCCCTCCGCACCGCCCGCGTGACCACGGGCGGGAGCAGGTCGATGACGAGCCGACGGGCCGCCGACGGCTTGCGGGCGGGCGGCCGGGGGCCCTGCGCGCGCGGCGCGGGCACCGCGGTGGGCTTCGGCGCCGCCGGGTGCCTTGACGTGACGAGCTCGGGCGCGGGGATCTTCGCCCGCGACGCCCGGATCACGTCGAGGCCCGCGATGTGCTGGATCTCGGGGGCGCAGTGCGGCACCCCGCGCAGCTCCGCCATCAGCGCCTCCCGCAGCGGCGCGGGGTCGCCCCAGGTGCCGTAGAGCTTGTTGGAGGAGAGCATCACGGGCTTCAGGCCGTGCCGGAACACGGCCTCCCAGGTGGCGGCGGCGACGCCCGGCGTGTGCTCGGTGCGGTAGTCGTCGAGGACGAGGACGCCGCCCTCGCGCAGCGCGTTCTTCGCCGTGACGATGTCGGCGGCCACGTCGTCGTACATGTGCGAGGCGTCGATGTGGACGAACCGGCACGAGCCCTCGGCGATCAGCTCGGGCAGCACGTCGGTGCGGCCCTCCACCAGCTCGGGCAGGGCGTCGTGGAAGGCCGAGTAGTTGGCCTCGAACGCCTGCCTGGTCAGGGACTTCTGGTAGAAGGTCCTGGTGGCCTCCTTGGTGTAGCCGTCGTCCGAGCCGAACAGGTCGCAGACGGTCATCTTCTCGCCGGTGCGCAGGAACTCGCCCATGACGATGGTGCTCTTGCCGAGGTAACAGCCCATCTCCAGGAGGTCCCCGGGCGGCGTCTCCGCGGCGCCCGCGCCCAGGAACCAGGCGAACAGGCGCTGGTCCAGGGGCCAGAACCAGCCCGGCACGTCGTCCAGGGAGGCGGGACGGGGCAGACCGTCGCCGACGTCCTGGCTGGTGGCTTCGCTGCTGGTCGTTGTCATGGCGTGGTCTCCATCAGGGTCGGTACGACAGTTCAGTGGTGGGTCGGATCAGTGGTGGGTCGGGCACCGCTCGCGCCCGTTCTCGTACGCGTCCGGCACGGCCCTGGCCGCCCACGCGCGCAGCGGCCCGAGGCGCTCCGGGTGGGCGACGGCGTCGGCCCGCACCCAGTCGCCGCCGCCGTCGGCCGTGCGGTAGAGCGGCAGATAGCCCTCGGCGGTCAGCCGGCGTTCCGTCATGCCGGTCTTGCGCGCCCAGACGCCGACGGCGTGCACGAACGTGGGCCGCAGCTCCTGGAAGGCGTACCTCCGCAGCCGCTCCGCGTCACCCGCGGCGAGCGCGTCGGCGATCGTCGGCTCGGTGAGGCCCGCGAGGTCGTACACCTTCAGGTCGCTGGTGAGCAGCGTGCCGCCGAGGCTCGGCAGCAGGACGGACGCGTCGCGGGTGCCGAGCCGGTCCGCGTACTCGTTGAACATCACCCCGTCGCGGTTGACGACGAGGCACATCGGAAGGGTCGGCTCGGCGCGGAACGCGGCGGCCCGCTCGCCCTGCGCCGACCACGACAGGAGCAGCGTCGCGCTCAGCGCGGCCGCGATGAACGCCCGAGGCCGAGGCCCGCCGCGCTCGGCGAGGCCCACCGCGGCGAGCCCGAGCGCCAGAACTCCCAGCGGCCACACGGGAGTCGCGAACCGGTACATGCCCATCCAGTCCGGTTCGAGGATGCCGAACGCGCAGAGCGTCAGTGCGAGCGGCAGGGCGACGGCGCCGAGGGCCGCGCGCGGCATCCCGGGCCGGGTGAGCGCGATGCCGATGAGCGCGGCGGCCACCAGCACGAGGGGCCAGCCCGCGAACGTGAGCAGCTCGCCGGTGGTCCTGCCGAACAGCTCGGCGTCCGGCAGTTCCTGGGCCTTGGCCACCGCCGTGTTGGGCACGAACCGCCCGAAGACGAGGTGGCGCCAGGCGATGAACAGGGCGTACGGCACGGCGAAGGCGGCGGTGCCGAGGGCCGCGGCGCGCGCCCTGGGCCCCAGCTGTCCGCGCCGCAGCGTCAGCAGGAGCAGCAGCGGATAGACGCCCGCGAGCACCGCGCCGTCCGGTCGGGTCAGCGCCGCCACCAGCGCGAGCAGCCCGGACGCCACCGCGGGCCACCTGCCGAGCAGGTCGCCGGTGGTGACCGCGCGGACGAGCGTCGCCGCGAGGACGGTGGCGACACAGGCGTACAGCGGATTCTCCAGGCCCGAGAACATCCAGGCCACGAAGGAGATGTTGGCGCCGAGCAGCACCCCGGCCCCGGCCGTGACCAGCCAGGAGCGGGTCACCAGACGCCGTGCCGCGCACGCGATCGCGATCAGCACCCCGAGCGCGCACAGCATGCCGAGCGCCTTGGGGAAGAGGATCAGGTCGGGCACCCCGAGCACGGCCCGGTGGTCGAAGAGGCCGAGCCGCCTGCCGACGACGAGGAGGCCGAGCCAGGCGGGGTTGGAGTACCCCTCGACGGGCGCGGCGCCCGCCTGCTGGACCGGACCGAGGCCCTCGTCGATGCTGCGCGCGTACGCGAAGGTGATGGCCGCGTCGTCGACCACCCAGCGGCCGAGCAGCGAGCCGTGCAGCGCGATCAGGGCGCCGCCCGCCGCGACGGCCGCTCCGTCGGCCCACCAACTCCGCTTGGGGGTGTGCGAGTTCGAGGTGTCGGAGGTGACGTCGGCCGGCTGGGGCGTCGACTGCCCCGGGATCTCGGGGGCCGAGGTCGTCGCGCCGCTCATCGGGTGCCGTGGGGGACGGCGAAGAGCGGGGCCGGGCCGCGGCGGCCCGCGTGCTGCTGGGGGATGGGCGTCAGCGGGTACTCCTGGCCCAGCATGACGCGGGAGACCACCCGCGCGGCCGCGTGCCCGTCCTCGTACTCGCAGAACCGCGCGCGGAAGTCGGCGCGCAGCGCGTCCGAGCGCGCGTCCCGCCAGGTGCCGGAGGCGAACAGGTCCGCCAACTGGGCGGTGCTGGTGGTGACGTGGCCGGGCGGCGTCGCGAGCAGATCGATGTAGGTGCCGCGGGTGACCTGGTAGACCTCCCAGTCGTCCGCGTGCACGACGATCGGGCGGTCCAGGCACGCGTAGTCGAACATCAGCGACGAGTAGTCCGTGACCAGCGCGTCCGACGCGAGCATCAGGTCCTCGACGGACGGCTCGTCGGTGACGTCGACGAGCAGCCCGCGCCGCTCCAGGTCGCGCAGTTGCAGCCCCCGCACGGCGGCGTTCGCGTACTGCGGGTGGAGCCGCACGAGCAGCGTCACGCCGAGCCCCGCTTCGCGCGTGAGCCGCTCGAAGTCCACCCGTGGCTCGTACCACTTGCGGTGGTCGCGAGGCGTCGGCGCGTACAGGATCACGGTGTTGCCCTGGGGCACCCCGAGCCGCCGCCGCACCGCGATGCCGCGCAGCGGATCGCCCTTGACCAGGACGTCGTTGCGGGGCGCTCCGGTGGGCAGCGAGGTGAAGCGGCAGGGGAAGGCCCTGTCCCAGGCGAGCTCCGCGTGCCGTCCGGACACCAGGCTGTAGTCCCAGCGGTCCGAACGCCACAGCTGCGCGCGGACGTTGAGGTGGTACGTCGCGGCGGGACGGCCGATCAGATCGGCGCCCATGTGCTTGAGCGGCGTCCCCCGGTGGGTCTGCACGTGGATCTGTCCCTCGCGTTTGACCAGACCCGGCGCCCAGTTGACGTTGTTGAAGAAGTACGTCGCCCGGCTCATCGCCCGGTGGTAGGCCGGGGTGTCGGGCATGACCACGTCGACGCCCTCGGGGGCCTGCGCCACGGCGTCGGGCCGCAGTACCCACACCGACCTGATGTGCGGGGCGAGTACGCCCGCCGCCTGGTGCACGGCGGCCGGGTCGCCGAGCAGCCCGCGGTGCGCGAAGGCCGAGTACACCGCGAGGTGCGGGTCGAGCGGTCGGGTGCGCTGGACGCGGGTCAGGGTCCGCTTGGCCTTCCTGGCGGCCTGCTTGCGCAGCTTGTCCTTCTTGCGCAGCGCGGCGGCGCGCAGCGAGTGGGCGGCGGCGACGGTGCGGAACACCGCGTAGGGACTGCCCGCGGCGAGCCGCCACTGGAGGCGGTAGCGGTCGTCGGGCGGGGAGAACCCGGCCGGTTTGTAGCGGCGGTGGAACGCCACGATCGTGCGGTAGAAGTCGGCGCGGTCCTCGGGCAGGACGCGCTCGGTGAGCGGCAGCGTCGCGAGGAAGTGGTTGATCATCCGCTCGAAGAGCAGCGGCCGCGCCGCGTCGAGTTCGGGGTGCTCGTCGAGGAAGGCGAAGAGCCCCGCGTACTGGTCGAAGATGTCGAAGTGCTTGCGGCCGGGGGTGCGGGTGATGGCGCCCTGCCTGCGCTGGCGGTACTCGACGCACACCCGGTCCAGACAGCCGACGCGCCGGGCGGAGACCAGCGCCTCGTAGGTGATCGGGGCGTCCTCGTACAGGCCCTTCTTGTACGTGAAGCCGTGCGCGGTGAAGAAGTCGCGGCGGTAGGCCTTGTTCCAGGCGACGAGGAACAGGTGGAGGTAGTGCGGGCTGGAGAGGACGTCGAAGGTGTCGGTGCCCGCGGAGGCCAGCAGGTCGGCCGTCATGCTCCGGCCGCCCCGCCCCCACCAGTGCGTGCGCACGTGGTCGAAGACCAGCACGTCGGGATCGGCGGTCTGGCCGAGCCGCTCGTCGATCGCCGCGAGCGCGCCGGGCGTGTAGCTGTCGTCGCTGTCGAGGAAGAGGAGGTAGTCGCCGGTGGCGTGGGTGACGCCCGCGTTGCGGGCCCCGCCGAGCCCGGCGTTCTGCGGCAGGTGGACGGCGCGGACCCGGGAGTCGGCCGCGGCGTACTCGTCGATGATGGCGCCGCAGTGGTCGGGGGAGCAGTCGTCGACCGCGATGACCTCGATGTCGGTGAACGACTGCGTCAGGACCGAGTCGAGGCACTCCCGCAGGAAGCCCTGCACCTTGTAGACGGGGACGATGATGCTGAAACGGGGCACGGGCTCTTCCACGGGTCGGGACGGATGGGACGGCGGCCGGGGTCGGCTCAGGGTCTGGGACACAGGGCGCGCTCCGCGGCACGCGGGTCGGCGGGGAAGCGGAAGGCCGTGCGCTGCCAGGAGCCCGCGAGGTTCCGCCAGAAGCGCCCCGGGCTCATGGGCGCCCGCACCGAGTCCCGGAGTTCGGGCAGCGGACCGCAGGTCAGCGCGTGGCGCGCGGCGGCGACCGCGCGCGGGTCGACACCGCGCGGCAGGGGTACGCCGGGGTCGGTGAGGTCGGCGACGAGCCAGGCGGGCGCCACCGGCTTCTCGTGTCCCGCGCGGGCGGTCGCCGAGCGTTCCATGTGGGCGCCGAGCGGATGGGCGAGGCTCAGCGGATCGACGGCCAGGCCCCGCAGCGGCACGACGATGCCGTTGTGGCCGAGGAACCCCATGGCCCCCGCGACGGGCACGCGGCGGTCGCGGGCCAGCGGGAGCGCGAGCGCGGGCCGGTTGTAGGAGGTCTCGACGACCAGCAGGGGCCGGTCCGCGCGCAGGGCGCGGGCGATCTCGGCGCGGTAGCGGGTGGGGCGGTCGCCGTGCACGCGCTGGCCGACAGGGAACGGGTCGCGGGTGGCCCGCTGGTAGCCGACGTGGGTGTCCCAGACCTCGCCCGACGCCGAGACGACTGGCGGCCGCCACAGCAGCAGACAGCACCCCGCCCAGACGGCGAGCGCGACGCCCGCCGCGACCACGGCACGGCCCCGGGGCAGCGCCCACACCGGCAGCAGGAGCAGGAAGAGCCCCGGCAGCAGCATCCGCCCGTGCATGAAGTCCCCGCCCACGCGCACCACGTAGAGCAGCGAGAGCAGCCCGGAGAGCACCGGTGCCGCCGCCAGGACGAGCAGCGGGCGGCTGGGCGGACGTCCGGTGCCGCGCACCGCGCCCGCGGTCCCCCGCATGGTGCGGCGCACCACCAGGACGGCCCCGAGCGCGGCGAGCACGAGCAGCGGGAACCACAGGCGGTACGGCAGCACGAAGTTCTCGGCGTACAGCGCGCCGCGCCCCCAGTTGGCGCCCGACGCCTCCTTGGCGAGTCCCGGCAGCGGCACGAGCACGCCGTAGTACCCGGCGCGGAAGACCTCGTAGCCGCCGGGCAGCGCGCACGCGGCCGCCGCGAGCCCCGCCGCCGTACGCCACCGGGCCCGCAGCAGCACGCACCAGGCGCCGACGAAGACCACGCTGACCAGGCCCAGGTCCGGCCTGACCAGCGGACCGAGCCCCAACACGACGGCGGTGAGCACCCGTTGGCCGCGCGCGTCACGGACCAGGAGCCACCAGCAGCCCGCGAGCCAGCAGGTGACGAGCCCGGTCTCCAGGCCCGAGGTGGCGTAGTCCCAGACGGCGCAGACCGGCAGCAGCACGAGCACGCCCCCGGGCACCAGCGGCGCCTTGCGCCCGTGCAGCCGCCGCGCCGCGTCCCCCGCGAGGAGCCAGCCCGCCACGGTGGCCAGGAGCCCGAGCGCGACCGCGAGCACCGCGGGGTCGGCGCCGGTGACCAGGCCGCCGAGGGCGAGCAGCCACTGCCACAGGGTGCCGGTGGACGCCTCGGCCCGTTCGCCGACGTTGAACACGGGTCCGTTCCCGGCCAGGATCTGCCGCACGGCCCGGGTGTAGATGAGCGCGTCGTCGCCCACCCACCGGTGCCGGTACCCGAGGACCAGGACGGCCGCCGCCGGGACCGTCACGACCAGCGCGTTCCACCACCGCCAGGTCCCCGCCACGGCTCGCACCGCCCCGCCCGTGCCCGCGGTGCGCTGGGCGACGACGCGCGGCGCGGCGGGCGGTGCGCCGGGCGCCGGATGCCGAACGCGCGGGTGGGACATGGCGGACGTCCTCGGTAGGGGCCGGTGGTCAGTGCTGGGGGACGCGGGGCGCGGCGGGCGCCGGAACGCGCTCGCTCAGCGGAACGACCGGCGGCAGGTCGGCCACGGCCTCGCCGAGCAGCACCCTGCGCACCACCCGCTCCGCCGCGAGACCGTCGTCCAGATCGCAGAACCGCGCGCGGAACGCGGCCCGCAGCCGCCCGGCCGACGCGCCCTCCCAGGCCCCGCTGCGGAACACCGCCGTCAGCTCGTCCTGGGTGCGGGCCACCGCGCCCGGCGGCTCGGCGAGGAGGTCGAAGTAGACGCCTCGGGTCTCGCGGTAGACGTCCCAGTCGTCGGCGTACACGACGATGGGCCGGTCGAGGTTGGCGTAGTCGAACATGATCGACGAGTAGTCCGTGATCAGCGCGTCCGACGCGAGGCACACCTCCTCGGGCGAACGGTGCTCGGTCACGTCGATCAACTTGCCGGAGCGCACGATCCCTTCGAGCCCCGCGGAGCCCTCGTAGAAGTGGTGGGCGCGAAGCAGCACCACGAACTCCTCGCCGAGCGCGTCGCAGAACGCGGGCAGATCGAGCTGGGTGGCGAAGTCCGTGCGGTAGTCGCGGTGGGTGGGCGCGTAGAGCAGCGCGATCTTGCCGTCGGGCACTCCGAGCCGCTTGCGGATCGCGCTCACGTCGTCGGCGCTCGCGCTGTAGAAGGCGTCGTTGCGCGGATATCCCACGGCGAGGCTCTCGTACGCCCCCGGGTACGCGCGCTCCCACACCTCGGTCGAGTGGTGGTTGGAGGAGATGTTGACGTCCCAGCGGTCCACGCGCTGCAGGAGTTTGCCGAGCGGCCCGGCGGCAGCGGCGGCGGCCGGGAAGTCGACCTGGTCCACGCCCATCCGCTTGAGCGGCGTGCCGTGCTGGGTCTGCACGTGGACCGTGCCGGGGCGCTTCTTGACGGCCATCTCGAAGTTGACGTTGTTGAACGTGTACTTGGCGGTGGCCATCACCTCCCAGTAGCGCGTGCTGCCGATCTCCACGCCCTCCACGCCGTCGGGCAGCGCGGCGGACGCGGCGTCGGAGACGAGGAAGACCGTCTTGACGTGCGGGGCGAGACGGCGGGTCGCGGCGTGGATCGCGGCCGGGTTGCAGGCGTAGCCGCGCCCCCAATAGGCCGAGAAGACGGCGAGATCGGCGTCGACGGGCCGCTTGAGGAAGGTCTTGTAGGGGTGGCGGTGGCGCTGGATCCGGCGCACCACGCGCCGCAGGGTGGGACCGATGAGCGCGGGCAGCCGGTTCTTCGCGCCGCGCAGCGCGCAGAAGCCCGCGTAGGCACCCGCCGCGAGCAGCCGGTGCTGCACGCCGATGCTGCCGCCAGGCGCCCTGAACCCGGCGGGCCTGTGCAGCCGGTACGCCTTGGTGGCCCCGCGGAAGAAGCGCCTGCGCAGCCGCGCGGAGGGCAGCCGTGAGGGCGTCGACGCCGTCTTGAGCAGCTCGTGCGTGAGCCTGCGGAAGACCCGGTCGAGCACCGGCGCGGGCACGTCCAGGCTCTCGGCGTCCGTCATCGCCAGGTCGAACTGGCCGAGCAGGTCCAGGTGGTGGACGCCGGGGCGGCGGTTGCGGGCACCTTGGCGGCGCAGCAGATGGCGCACGCACACCCGGTCGAGGACGGCGATCCGCTCGGCCCGCAGCGCGGTGCTCACGCTCCACACCAGGTCCGTGAACATGCCGGGCGCGAAGCAGAGCCGGTGCCGGGTGACGAAGGCGCGGCGGTGGGCGGCGGAGAAGGCGGGCACCAGCGGATCGGGCAGCGCCGGGTGGTCGGCCACGCCGAAGGTCCCCCGGGGGGCGCCCTCCCACAGCCGCTGGAGGGCCGGGCCCTGGCCGCCGTCGAACCAGTGCACGCGCTCGTGGTCGAAGAGCAGCAGATCGGGGTCGCCGGTCTCGGCGAGGCGCGCGTCGAGCGCTTCGAGGGAGCCGGGCGTGAGGGTGTCGTCGCCGTCGAGGTACAGCAGGTAGTCGCCGCCCGCCGCTCTCGTCCCCGCGTCCCTGGCCCCGGCGAGCCCCTCGTCCGAGGGGGATTCGGTGCGCCGCACCCGGTGGTCGCCCTCCGCGTGCTCGGCCACGATCGCGGCGCACAGACCCTCGCCGTCGGCCGGGCCGCCCGCGTCGTCGACCACGGCGATCAGCTCGAAGTCGGTGAAGGACTGCCCGAGCACCGAGGCGAGGCAGTCGGCGAGTCGCCCCGGTACGCCGTGGGTGGGGACGATGATGCTGAAGCGCGACAAGACAGCCTCTCTCGATGGTGGTTCACACGGGGTCGCCCGGCACGGGGGGCACGGAGGGGATCACGTACGGGTGCCGGACCGCAGTCCGGTGACGGCCACCCGGTCCTGCGGCGCGGCGGCCGACGGCGCGGGGTGCCGCTCGTCGAGGGGCACCACGGACGGCAGCCCGCTCCGCTCGCCGAGCACCACGTGGCGTACGACGCGCTCCGCGGCCCGCCCGTCGTCGTACGCGCAGAACCGCTCGCGGAACGCCCGCCGCAGCTGCGCCGAGCGCGAGCCCGCCCAGTGCCCGGTGGCGAGGATGTCGGTGAGCTCGTCCTCGCTGCGCGCGACCGCGCCCGGCGGGAAGTCGCGCACGTCGAAGTAGGTGCCGCGGGCCGCCTCGTAGGCGTCCCAGTCGTCCGCGTACAGGACGATGGGCCGGTCGAGGTTGGCGTAGTCGAACATCAGCGACGAGTAGTCCGTGACCAGCGCGTCCGAGGCGAGGCAGAGCGATTCGACGCTCGGGTGCGCCGACACGTCGATGATCCGTCCCGACGACCCGGTGAGCGGCGCGTCGTAGGTGTGGTGGGCGCGGGTCAGGACGACGAAGCCGGGCCCGAGCGCGTGCAGCATCCGCTCCAGGTCCAGGGTCAGGCGCTGGGTGCGCCGGTAGTCGCGGTGGGTCGGCGCGTACAGGACGGCGATGGCGCCGTGCGGGATGCCGAGCCCCTCGCGCAGCCGGGCCACCTCCGCCGACGTCGCCTGCTGGAAGCGGTCGTTGCGCGGATAGCCGTACTCCAGGGTCGCGTACCCCGAGGGGTAGACGCGCTCCCACACCAGCGTGGAGTGGCGGTTGGCCGACAGGACGTAGTCCCACTTGTCGGCGTTGCGCAGGAGCGCGGCGAAGTCCGTGCCGCGCGCCGCTGCGGGCCGGTCCTGGAGGTCGAGCCCCATCCGCTTGAGCGGGGTGCCGTGCTGGGTCTGGACGAGGACCTGCCCCGGGCGCTTGACCAGCCTGCGGTCGAAGTTGACGTTGTTCACCAGGTACTTGGAGCGGGCGAGCGCCGTCCAGTACGCGGCGGTGCCCGGGCGCAGCCTGCGGGTGCCCGTCGGGATCGTGTGGTGGTGCTCGGGCGCGGCGATCCACGCCGTCCGCATGCCGGGGACGAGCTCGCGCATCGCGGCTTCGAGGGCGCCGGGGTTGCAGCCGTAGCCGCGCCCCCAGTACGAGGAGAAGACGGCGTGGTCGGCGCGGACCGGGAGGCGCAGCTGGACGCGGTAGTGCAGCTGGAGCCGCGCGCCCCGGAGGCGGCGCCGGGTGGCCGCCGCGTACCGCTTGGCGCGCGAGCGCACCCGCAGAGCCGTCCACAGACCGCGGTACGTCCGGTGCGAGCCGAGCCGCACCAGACCGTGCCTGACCCGGGTGCGGACGCGGACCGGGGCGCCGGGGACGCGGTAACGGCGGTAGTGGGCGCGGGCCTTGCGCAGGAACTCGGCGCGGCTGCCGCGCGGCAGCCTGTCCCGCTTGGTGAAGATCGTCGAGAGGTGGTCCACCATCCGCCGGAACAGCACGGCCCGCCAGGCCGCGGAGAGGTCGGGGTGCTGGTCGAGGAAGGCGAAGACCCGGTCGTACTGGTCGAAGATGTCGAAGTGCTTGCGGCTCGTGGTGCCCAGGATGTTGCCCTGGCGCCGCTGCCGGTAGTGCACGCAGACCCGGTCCAGGGTGGCGAGCGAGCCCGCCGCCATCAGGATCGGGTACGTCCAGGGCGTGTCCTCGTAGTACCCGGTGGGGAAGGTGAAGCCCTCGCGCTCGATGAAATCGCGGCGGTGCGCCTTGTTCCAGGCGACCATCAGGACCTTCAACAGGCCCGGCCGGTCGGCGAGTCGGAAGGGCGCCTGGCCCTCCTCGTGGAGCTGCCCGGCGAACTGGTTGCGCACGGCCTCGCCCGACCAGTACGTGCGCGCGTAGTCGTAGACGAGGACGTCCGGCTCGTCGGTCTGCTTGAGGCGGTCGGAGATCGCGTGCAGGGCGCCGGGGGTGAGGGTGTCGTCGCTGTCCAGGAAGATCAGGTACTCGCCGGTGGCCCGCTCCATGCCCGCGTTGCGGGCCATGCCGAGGCCGACGTTCTCCTTGAGGTGCACGGCCTTCACCCGGGGGTCCAGGGCCGCGAACTCGTCGATGAGCGCCCCGCTCGCGTCCGGCGAGCAGTCGTCGACCGCGATCAGCTCCAGATCCGTGAAGGACTGTGCCAGCACGGACTCCAGGCACTCGTGCAGATACGCCTGCACCTTGTACACGGGGACGATGACACTGAACCGGGGCAAGGCACATCCATGGGTCGGCGCGGGCATACAGCCCCGAACGCCCGAAGGGGCGGGTCGGTTACGCCGGATGTGGCATACGGGGGATGGACGCGAGGAGACGGCCCGGTTAAAGGCCGTCTCCGTGCGTCGCCGCGGTGCCCGTTACTTGACCGCGCCCGCCATCACGCCGGACACGAACTGCCGCTGGAAGGCGAAGAACACGGCCAGCGGGATCACCATCGAGATGAAGGCGCCGGGCGCGAGGATCTGCACGTTGTCGCCGAAGAACCGCACCTGCTGCTGGAGAGCGACGGTGATCGGCGGGTTCTTGGAGTCGGCGAAGATCAGCGCGATCAGCATGTCGTTCCAGACCCAGAGGAACTGGAAGATGCCGAGCGAGGCGATCGCGGGCGCCCCCAGCGGCATCACGACGCGCAGGAACAGGCGCAGTTCACCGGCGCCGTCGAGCCGCGCCGCCTCCAGGAGTTCGCGCGGGATCTCCGCGAAGAAGTTCCGCAGGAGGAAGATCGCGAACGGCAGACCGAACGCCACGTGGAAGGTGATCACGCCGATCGTGGACTCGAAGATGCCGATCTTGCCGAAGAGGTCGGCGATCGGCACCAGCGCCACCTGCACCGGGACCACGAGCAGGCTGACGACCCCGAGGAACCACCAGTCGCGCCCGGGGAAGTCCATCCAGGCGAAGGCGTATCCGGCCAGCGAGCCGATGATCACGACGAGCAGCGTCGCGGGCACGGTGATCATCACGCTGGACAGGATCGAGTCGGTGATCGTCTCGTCCTTGAGGAGGTTGGTGTAGTTGTCCAGCGTCATCTGCGACGGCGTGCTGAACACCTTCCACCAGCCGCTCTCGCTCATGTCCGCCGGGGTGCGGAACGAGCCGAGCAGCAGGCCGATCGTCGGCACCAGCCAGAACAGGCCCACCAGGACGAGGAAGACGCGCAGCGCGGTGCCGCTCAGGATCTCGGCGATCCGTCCGCCGACGGACCGTTCGGCCTTGACCACGTCGGTCTGGGCGGTCATCGCCTCGCCTCCCGCCTCATGCGCCGGATGTTGAACAGCATCACCGGGATGACCAGGAGGAAGAGCAGCATCGCGATGGCGCTCGCCACCCCCAGGTCCTTGTCGAGGAACGCCGAGTTGTACAGCTGGACGGCGAGCACGTTCGCCTCGTCCTTGGACGAGCCCGGCGGGATCACGAAGACCAGGTCGAAGATCTTCAGTACGTTGATCATGAGCGTCACCAGGACCACCGCGAGCACCGGGGCGAGCAGCGGCACGGTGATGCGGCGGAACACCTGCCATTCGTTGGCACCGTCCACCCGCGCCGCCTCCAGGAGTTCACGCGGCACGCTCGCCAGGCCCGCCGCGATGAGGACCATCGCGAAACCGGCCCACATCCACAGGTAGGAACCGATGATCGAGGGCGTGATCAGGGTCGGGCCCAGCCACTCGATGCCGTTGTACGCCTCGCGGAAGTTCGATGCCGGATAGCGCAGTTGGGCCCCGTCGGCCGCCTTCGGCAGCGCGAAGGTGCCGTCCGCCGACGCCTTGGTGGACGCCACCACCTTGCCGCCCTTGACGGCCTCGATCGTGATGCCCGCGTACCCGAACTCACTGGCGTCGGGTGCGTTGGGCTTGCCCCTGCCCTTGCCGCGCGTGAAGTCCTGCCAGGCCGTGCCGGTCACCTGCCCTGGCTCGGCCTTCGCGGCCTTCGCCGCTTTCGCGTCGTCCGGCAACTGGCCGGGCGCGACACCGGTCAGCGGAAGCACCACGGGCGTACCCGCCCGCACCGGCTCCTTGGTGATGAACGCGCCGCCGCCCGCCGCCTTCAGCGGCGAGTTCATGCTCGGATGTGCCTGCGGGAAGGCCGACGACTGGCTGAACGTGTCGTGCACGCTCACCGCGACGGCGTTGGCGACGCCCCGGTCGGGGTCCGACTCGTACACGAGCCGGAAGATGATGCCCGCGGCCAGCATCGAGATCGCCATCGGCATGAAGATGACGAGCTTGAACGCCGTTCCCCAGCGCACCCGTTCGGTCAGGACCGCGAAGATCAGACCCAGGATGGTGGCCAGGGTGGGCGCCACGACCACCCAGATCGCGTTGTTCTTGATGGCGGTCCGGATGCTGTCGTCGGTGAACAGCGTCTTGTAGTTGTCGAACGCGGTGAAGTCGCCCGAGTCGTCGAGGAAGCTGCGGAAGAACGAGTACCCGATGGGGTACAGGACGAGCGCGCCCAGCAGCACGAGGGCGGGCAGCAGGAAGAGCACCGCCACGGCCTTGCGGGTACCGGTCACGCTCCTGCGCGGGGTCGGGGCCGGGGGCGCCGTCGTCGGCACGCCCCCGGCATCGGCGGATGCCACCGCGTCAGTCCTTGTAGGCCTTGGCCGCGGCTGTCTCCAGGACCTTCTGCGTGCCCGCGACGTCCTTCGGGTTCGACAGGAAGTCCTGGAGCGCCTTCCACTCGCCCTTGCCCGGCGTGCCGCCGAAGGACTGCGGGGCCTGGTCGGACATGTCGAACCGGATGTCGTCACCGGCCGCGATCAGGTTCTTGGCGATGCCCCGCTGCACGTCGTTCGGGTACGCCGACATGGCCAGGCTCTTGTTGGGCGAGATGAAGCCGCCCGCCTGGGCCCAGATCTTCGCGGCGTCCGGCGAGGCGAGGAAGGTCAGCAGCGCCTGCGCGCCCTTGGAGTCCTTCAGCGCGACGGCCGCGTCACCGCCGACCACGGCGGGGGAGGCGTCACCGACCGCGGGGAAGGGGAACACCTTGGCGTCCGTGCCCACCTCGGCCTTGGTCTCCGAGATGGCGAGCGAGACCATGTCGCCCTCGAAGACCATGCCCGCCTTGGGCTGGTCGCCGCCGGTGAACGTCTGCTTCACGGAGGCGGGGAACTCCGTCTGGAGCGCGCTCTTCGCGCCGCCCGCCACGAAGCCCTTCTTGCCGAAGAGTTCGGCCAGCGTGGTCAGCGCGTCCTTCACGGACGGGTCCGTCCACTTGATCTTGTGCTGGGCGAGCTGGTCGTACTTCTCCGGGCCCGCCTGCGAGAGGTAGATGTTCTCGAACCAGTCGGTGAGCGTCCACGCGTCGGCGCCCGCCACCGATACCGGCGGTACTCCGGAGTCGTAGACGGTCTGCGCGGTCTTCAGGAACTCGTCCCAGGTCTTGGGCGCCTTGACGCCCGCGTTCTCGAAGACCTTCGTGTTGTACCAGACGAGGGACTTGTTGGCGGCCTTGAAGTACACGCCGTACTGCTTGCCGTCGACGGCCCCGAGCCGCTGCCAGCCCTTGGCGTAGTTCTTGTCGAGCTGCTTCTGCGCCGCGGGGCCGACCGGCTTGGCCCACTTGTTCGCCACGGCCTGGTCGATGGCGCCGACCTGCGGCAGCATCGCGACGTCCGGCGGCTGCCCGCCGGCGACCTTCGACTCCAGGAAGCTGATGATGGGGTCCTGCGCGGGCACGAAGGAGACGCTGGCGCCCGTCCGCTTCTCGAATTCGTCGAGCACCTTCAGGAAGACCTTGCGCTCCGCGCCGCCCCACACGGCGGCCACGGAGACGTTCTCCCCGTCCAGCTTGGGCAGTTGGAGCGAGCTTCCGGTGTTCTTGTCCCCGCCCTTGCCCCCGTCGTCGTCCTTGTTGTCGTCGCCGCCGCACGCGGTGACGGTGAGCGTGAGCGCTCCCGCGACGACTGCCGCGGCGATCCTGGCGGTGGTACGCCTGTGGTGCGATGCCCTACGTGTACGAAGAGTGCTGCGCATCACTGCCCCGTTCTCTTCCTGGCGAGTCCCGTGCGGTCTGGTCTACGCCCGCGCGGGGAGGGGCGGCAAGATGGCCCGCGCTGTCAACTCGGCGATCGTGATGGCGTTGTGACGTGACGTCATGAGAGGTGATGGGCGGGTTGCCCCTGTTGCGAACCCCGATTTGATCACGCTTGTGCACACCTGTGCCGCGCGCCCGTTGTGGGCAGGCGTTCCGCACGGCGGAACGGGTGGGCACAACCCTCGGTGCGGAGTACCGAAAAGGCGGCATTCTGCACCGGAAACGTACAGAGCACCTCTAGAGAAGGGACGGCACCTGTTCCGCCGAAACGGACCGCGCAGCCCGCTCCAACGCGCTGGCGAGCAACGCCAGATCCGTCGGCCCGTTCCCCAGCTCCCGGACGGGCCGCCGCGCGGGCGGATCCCCCATCCGGTCCCACTCCAGCGGAACGACCGTGGGCCGCAGCGTCGACGTACGGGGAATCCGCCCGGTCACCCGGCCCGCCTGGAAGGCCGTACCCCGCCCGTCGGGCGAGCGCAGCTCACCCCGTCCGGGCGCGGGCTCCTCGGGGCCCGGTGCCACCGCGTCGAGGACCACGCGGAGCGACGCCCGCCGCCCCAGCTCGGTCTCCGGCATCCGCTCGCTGCGCCCCGTGGCCACCACGAGATGCACCCCGAGCCGCTCCCCGTCCCGCGCGACCGCTTCGAGGGCGCGGACGACGGATCCGGCGGCGGGCCGCCCCGGCGAGCCGAGCGCGGGCGAGAGCAGCGCGTCGAAGTCGTCGACGAGCACCACGAGCCGGGGCAGCGGCGGCCCGGGGTCCACCCGGGCGCGCGCCGCCGCCGGGCGCAGCCGCAGCGTGGAACTGGGCGGGGCATCGAGGTCGCCGTCGGACAGCTGCGCGGGCACGTGCACCGCGCCGGAAGCCCCGGAGGACCCGAGGGAACCGGCACCCGCGCTCGCACCCGCACCGGCTCCGGACGTCGCGCCGGACGGCTGCGAGCGCTGCGCGACCATCCGCCCCGACACCTCCCGCTGCGTGTGCCACTCGGCGAACCCGAGCCTGCCGAGCAGCTCGGCCCGCCGCTTGAGCTCGGCGGCGAGGGACTGCGCGAACTCCCGCATCCGCACGGGGTCGTTGGCGACGAGGTGGGTGGTGACGTGCGGCAGGTCCGTACAGACACCGAGCCCCGTGGTCCGCCGCTCGGCCCCGCTCCCCGTGCTGTCCCGCCCGTCGACCAGGACGATGCCGAGGCGGTCGGGCCGCTCGGCGGCGGCCAGCGACGCGGCGACGGACCGCAGCAGTTCGGTACGCCCGCTGCCCCCGGGGCCCTCGGCGAGCAGATGCGGTCCTTCGGCGACGAGATCGGCCACGACGGGCCCGCGCGGCCCCGCGCCGAGCACCGCGAGGGCGCGTCCGCCGAGCGCGTCGGGATCGTCGGCCGCCGCGGCCCACCGCGCCATCAGCGAGGCGGGGGTGGCCCTGGCGAGCCCCAACTCGTCGAGCAGCCTGGCGGCTTGGGGCAGCGGCGCGGACACGCGCGCGTGCCCCTCGCCCGCCACGCCGTCCGTCCGCAGCGGGGCGAGCGCCCGCGCGAACCGCTCGGCCCAGGCCGCGGAGACCGCGTCCACGGCGGCGACGGTGCCGTGCCCCGCGGGGCGGCCACCGGCCGTCCGCATCAGCCGCAGCGCGGTCGCCACGTCACCGCTGAGCAGCGCGACGGCGCCGCACGCGCGGAAGGCGGGCGACACCGAGCAGGCCGCTTCGTAGGTGTCGGCGACCGGCGACGCGGGGGACGCGGCCACGGTCTCTGCGAGGCACACCACGTGGATCCCGGCCCGCGCGCCGTCCCCGGCGAGCCGGACGGTGGCCTCGCGCAGCCCGGCCGAACCGGGGTCGCCGTCGACGACGACCACGGTGTAGGGCCCCGGTGCGCCGGTGTCGGCACCGGCGCGCTGGTCGGCGATGCGGTCGTCGAGCCGCCGCAGCAGCTCGCCGGTGCGGGCCGCCGCCTGGTCGCGGTCGTAGGCGAGCAGGAGCCTGCAGTCCTGGCCGTGGGTGGGCCGCAGATGGGGGAGCCAGCCGAGCCAGGCCCACTCGGCGACGCGCTCCGGAGTGGGACGCGCGCGGTCCGTGCTGATCAGCACGATCTCCAGGGAGTCGGGGGAGTGCAGCGCGGCGAGCTGCGCGACGACGGCCCTGGCCAGCCCTGTGAGGCGCGCACGGGGCCCGGCGAGGCCGAGCGCGCCCGCCTCCCGCAGGCCGACCGTGACGGGCACGGCGGGCAGCAGGCCGCCCGCGCCGTCGTCGGTGGGCGCGGCCCGGTCGACCGTGCCGAGCCGGACCGCGAGGGCCTCGGGGTGGCCGGGCCCGCGCTCCCAGAGGCGGGGGCCCGGGCCGAGCGCCGTGAGCAGCAGGGCGGCGGGATCGGGCCAGGACTCGGGGGTGCGCGCGGCGGCGGCCACGGCGAGCTCTTCGGGGGTGGGAGCGGGCGGCGCGAAGGCGTCGTCCTCCGGTGCGTACTCCTCGTAGACGTCGGCTTCCTGGCCGCTCTCCCGGCCGCCGGTCAGCCGCCGGGCCCAGGCGGAGAGGCCGCCGCGCTTGCGCAGCCCTCGCGGCACGGTCGTCCCGCGCGCGGGGGTCCCGGTACGGCTGGTGCGCTCGGCCTCGGGCGCGGTGCCCTGCTGCGGCACGACCGGTGCGGTGGGTCCCGTGGGGTTGCCGTGGGCCGCGGGGGCGCCGTACGCGTCGTGGACCTCTCGGCCCCCTTGCGCCCCTGCCGCGCCTTGTTCCCCTCGCGCCCCTTGAAACCTGTCCTGCGTCCCGCCGTGCGTCCCGCCCTGTGCCCTGTCCTGTGTCCCGCCCCGTGTTCCGTACACCCCTTGGATGCCGTACGGCCCCGGTGTGCCGCCGCCGTACGCCCCGTCCCGGACCGTCTCGCCCGCCGCGCCCCAGCCCGCCGTGCCGTACGCGTGGTGGGTGGCGCCCTCGGGGGCGCGGGGCGTCGCCGTCCCCGGTGCCGCGTCGGGGGCGGGGCCGGGGTCGGGGTCGGGGGAGAAGTGCTCGGGCGCCCCCGCGGTGCGCACGCGCACGTGCCCCTCGCCGTCAGGGGCCGTCGGGAGCGTGCCGCCGGGGCCCGCGCCGGAGCCGAGGCCGAGGCGGCCGTCCGCGAGCCGGAGCGCGGACTCGCCGATCCGCAGCAGGGATCCCGGCGCGAGGCCGACCGGGCGCTCCGTGACCTCCCTGCCGTCCACCGACGTGCCGTTGGTGGAGCCGAGGTCGGTGACCGTGACGCGGCCGTCGTCGGCGAGCGTGACCGCGCAGTGCAGCCGGGAGACGTCCGGGTCGTCCAGCGGGACGTCGGCATCCGCCGAGCGGCCGACGCGGATCTGGCCGCCGTGCAGCAGATGGACGCCGCCCGCGTCGGGGCCCGCGACCACGTGCAACTGGGCGGCCGCACCGGCCGGTTCGGGCCCCGGCTCGGCGGGGGCGCCGAGCGAGAGCACCGCTCCGTCGGTCAGCGGGGGCTCGCCGATCGTGCAGCGCTGGGCGTCCAGACGCTCCGCGTCCGCGTAGAGCACCAGGGGGGCGTCGGTGCCCGCGACGGCCGTGGCGAGGCCCGATGCCACCGCCGCGAGAGCGGTCCCCGCGGGCGCGGTGACCAGCACGTCACAGGCGCCGTGCGGGCCGCCCGCCGCTGCTGGGCGGCCTTGCGGCTCGGTCTGGCCGCTGCGCGGCCCGAGG
The DNA here is from genome assembly GCF_002556545.1 of Streptomyces formicae. Taxonomy (NCBI): domain Bacteria; kingdom Bacillati; phylum Actinomycetota; class Actinomycetes; order Kitasatosporales; family Streptomycetaceae; genus Streptomyces; species Streptomyces formicae. The sequence goes on along the minus strand of NZ_CP022685.1, from coordinate 3,676,698 downwards.
ACGGTCAGCCGGATCTGCATCGCCGTCAGCGGTCCCTTCTGCGCTGGGCGCGGCATGGGGACTCGCGCTGTGATTCCCCCCACCGCGCACGGACACGTCGGCCAGTACTGGAGGCATCCTCGCACCTGCCACTGACAACACGCCCGGCGGCCACCCGTAAGTGATCTTGATTGGTCGCCTCTGCTCGGAAAAGTTCCTGCTTGGACCGTTGTGGATATCCGCTCGCGCTCTTGCGGGAAGGGCAATTCGGGACCACTCGGCAACCAATGGCCACGGCTGAGCGTCTTTCCTGCGGACAGCGATCCGGAGGAATCCGGAGGGATGCCGCAAGTGGAAGGGCGGGCGGAATCCGAGCCGCCGGTGCCCCGTTCTGCGGCACTAGAGTGGGTCGGAACATCTTCGGCCGAGGGCCGGAGCGCCACAGACCACCAGGAACCAGCAGGGAGCGCATGACGTGCGGCCGGTAGGCAGCAAGTACCTGCTCGAGGAGCCGCTCGGGCGCGGCGCCACGGGCACCGTCTGGCGAGCCCGCCAGCGGGAGACCGCGGGCGCCGAGGCGGCCGTTCCCGGCCAGCCCGGCGAGACCGTCGCGATCAAGGTTCTCAAGGAGGAGCTCGCCAACGACGCGGACGTCGTGATGCGCTTCCTCAGGGAGCGGTCCGTCCTGCTCAGGCTGACGCACGAGAACATCGTCAGAACCCGTGACCTGGTCGTCGAGGGCGATCTGCTCGCCCTCGTCATGGACCTGGTCGACGGCCCCGACCTGCACCGCTACCTGCGCGAGAACGGACCGTTCACGCCGGTCGCCGCGGCCCTGCTGACCGCCCAGATCGCCGACGCGCTCGCCGCGAGCCACGCGGACGGCGTCGTGCACCGCGACCTGAAGCCCGCGAACGTGCTGCTCAAGCAGGACGACGGCGGCATGCACCCGATGCTCACCGACTTCGGCATCGCGCGCCTCGCGGATTCCCCCGGCCTGACCCGCACCCACGAATTCGTCGGCACGCCCGCGTACGTCGCGCCGGAGTCCGCCGAGGGCCGTCCGCAGACCAGCGCCGTCGACATCTACGGCGCGGGCATCCTGCTGTACGAGCTGGTCACCGGGCGCCCGCCGTTCGCGGGCGGGTCCGCGCTCGAAGTCCTGCACCAGCATCTCAGCGCCGAGCCGCGCCGCCCCTCGACCGTGCCCGACCCGCTGTGGACGGTCATCGAGCGCTGCCTGGACAAGAACCCGGACCGCCGCCCCAGCGCCGAGAACCTCGCGCGCGGCCTGCGCGCCGTCGCCGAGGGCGTCGGCGTGCACTCCACCCCGGCGCAGATCGCCGCCGCCGAGGGCGTGGGCGCGCTGCTCATGCCGGATCCGGCACCGGCCCACGTCCCGGAGACCCCGGGCGCGGCCGATCCCACGCAGGTCCTGCCGAGCAACGCGGGTTCGTACGACCCGAACGCGGCCACCAGCGTCATGCGGAACACCGGCGGCACCGGCGACGCCGACCCCACCTCGGTCCTGCCGCACAACGGCGGCGGCGCCGACCCGACCGCGGTCATGCCGCCGGTCCCGCCGAACGCGCCCGGCGGCGACCCGAACGACCCGCACCCCTGGCAGAACCAGATGCGGGCGGCCCGCGACCGCAACGAACAGACCCAGTACCAGGCGCACCTGGACCCGAACGACGACCCGCTGCGCCGCCGCCCCCAGCGCCAGGTGGCCCGCCCCCAGCAGCAGCCGCAGCAGCGCCCCCAGCAGTACGCGCCGCAGCAGCCCCGCGGCCAGCGTCAGCCGCCGCCGCAGCAGTACGCGCCGCAGCAGCACCAGCCGCAGCACCAGCCCCAGCAGTACGCGGCGCCCCCGCAGCAGCAGCCGCCCCAGCCGCCCGCCCCGCGCGAGCCGCGTCAGCCGAGGCAGCGCAGCTCGAACCCGATGAAGATCCCGGGCCTCGGCTGCCTCAAGGGCTGCCTGTTCACGATCCTCATCCTCTTCGTGGCGAGCTGGCTGGTCTGGGAGTTCAGCCCGCTCCAGGACTGGATCGGGACGACGAAGGGGTACTGGGAGCAGCTGACGGACTGGTACAACACGGTCAGCGACTGGATGGGCAAGATCGGCAACAACTAGCGGCGGTCCCCGGACGGTTCTGCCGACTCTGGGGATTTGTCGACATCTGCAGAGTGATTTCTGCTCCCGGAGTGAAGGTTGGCGGCAATGCCGCGTAGTTTTGTCGCCAACACGCATCCGTAGGAGCAGTCTTGACGCGCAAGATCGGCAGCCGGTACACCGCCCACCAGATCCTGGGCCGTGGCAGCGCCGGCACGGTGTGGCTGGGCGAGGGGCCCGAAGGCCCGGTCGCCATCAAGCTGCTGCGCGAGGACCTGGCCTCCGACCAGGAACTCGTCGGCCGCTTCGTGCAGGAGCGCACCGCCCTGCTCAGCCTCGACCACGCGCGCGTGGTCGGCGTCCACGACCTGGTGGTCGACGGGAACGACCTGGCCCTGGTCATGGACCTCGTCCGCGGCACGGACCTGCGCACCCGCCTCGACCGCGAGCGCCGCATGGCCCCCGAGGCGGCCGTCGCCATCGTCGCGGACGTCGCCGACGGGCTCGCCGCCGCGCACGCCGCGGGCATCGTGCACCGCGACGTCAAGCCCGAGAACGTACTCCTGGACATGCAGGGCCCCCTCGGCCCCGGCGGCGCGCACCCCGCCCTGCTCACCGACTTCGGCGTCGCCAAGCTGATCGACTCCCCGCGCCGCACCCGCGCCACGAAGATCATCGGCACTCCCGACTACCTCGCCCCCGAGATCATCGAGGGCCTGCCGCCGCGCGCGGCGGTCGACATCTACGCCCTCGCCACGGTCCTGTACGAGCTCCTCGCGGGCTTCACGCCCTTCGGCGGCGGCCACCCCGGCGCGGTCCTGCGGCGGCACGTCACCGAGACGGTCGTCCCCCTGCCCGGCATCCCCGAGGAGCTCTGGCAGCTCCTCGTCCAGTGCCTGGCCAAGGCCCCCGCGTCCCGGCTGCGCGCCTCCGAGCTCGGCGCGCGGCTGCGGGAGCTGCTGCCGCTCGTCGCGGGCATGCCGCCGCTCGACGTGGACGAACCGGACACGGAGCCGGGGGTCGCCGACGAGGCGTACGAGGAGTCGGCCCCCGAGCCCCGCGAGGCCGCTCCCCGCCGGGGCGCGGTCCCCCTGGTGCCGGGCTCCGCGTCCGCCGACTCCAACCGCGACACCCACACCTCCATGCGTGTCCCGGGACCCGACGAGCTGGCGGGCGGCGCCCGGGGCACGGCCCGCGCCCCCCGCGCCGCGGGCGCGGCGCGGCCCGGCTCCGCCAAGCACCGGGCGTCGGCCCGGCGCCGCAGGATCACGCTCGGCGTGGCCGGAGCGGTGATCGTCGCCGCGGCGGGCATCGGCACGTGGGCCGCCACGAGCGGCGACGACGCGGAGACGCCGCCTCCGGACAACGTGAACTCGGCGCCGCCCACGCCGTAGCCCCCGGCGGGTGGTGACCTGCGGGAGCGTCGTGGCCGATCGCGCAGTTCCCCGCGCCCCTAGGGGGCGCCCCGTCAGGGGCGCGGGGAACTGCGCGAGCAACCCCCACCGGAGGGGCAGCCGGAAGCAGACCGCCACCAGCCCCGCGCCTCTGGGGCCTGCGCCCCGGCGGAAACCCCTCCGGGCCCGCCGGAGACCCCGCCCCGCTCCCGCAGGGGCAAGGCCGGTTGTCGTAGCCGTTACGCTGGAGTCGTGGCAGTCGTCGATGTTTCCGAAGAGCTCAAGTCCCTCTCCTCGACCATGGAGTCGATCGAGGCCGTCCTGGACCTCGACAAGCTGAGGGCCGATATCGCCGTGCTCGAGGAGCAGGCGGCCGCGCCGTCCCTGTGGGACGACCCGGAAGCGGCACAGAAGATCACCAGCAAGCTGAGCCACCTCCAGGCGGAGGTCCGCAAGGCCGAGGCCCTGCGAGGTCGCATCGACGACCTCGGTGTCCTCTTCGAGATGGCCGAGGAGGAGGACGACCCGGACACCCGTACCGAGGCCGAATCCGAGCTCGTCGCCGTCAAGAAGGCGCTGGACGAGATGGAAGTAAGGACCCTCCTCTCCGGTGAGTACGACGCCCGTGAGGCCGTCGTCACCATCCGCGCGGAGGCCGGCGGCGTCGACGCCTCGGACTTCGCCGAGAAGCTCCAGCGGATGTACCTGCGCTGGGCCGAGCGCCACGGATACAAGACCGAGCTCTACGAGACGTCGTACGCGGAAGAGGCCGGCATCAAGTCGACCACCTTCGCCGTCAACGTCCCGTACGCCTACGGAACGCTCTCCGTGGAGCAGGGCACCCACCGCCTCGTGCGCATCTCGCCCTTCGACAACCAGGGCCGCCGCCAGACCTCCTTCGCGGGCGTCGAGATCCTCCCCGTGGTCGAGCAGACCGACCACATCGAGATCGACGAGTCCGAGCTGCGCATCGACGTGTACCGCTCCTCGGGCCCCGGCGGCCAGGGCGTCAACACGACGGACTCCGCGGTCCGCCTGACCCACCTGCCGACCGGCATCGTCGTCTCCTGTCAGAACGAGCGCTCGCAGATCCAGAACAAGGCGACCGCGATGAACGTCCTCCAGGCGAAGCTCCTCGAGCGCCGCCGTCAGGAGGAGCAGGCGAAGATGAACGCCCTCAAGGGCGACGGCGGCAACTCCTGGGGCAACCAGATGCGGTCGTACGTCCTGCACCCCTATCAGATGGTCAAGGACCTGCGGACGGAGTTCGAGGTCGGTAACCCCGAATCCGTCTTCAACGGCGAGATCGACGGCTTCCTCGAAGCCGGAATTCGCTGGCGCAAGCAGCAGGAGAAGTAAATACCGCCCTGAGCGGCTTTATCGACAAGGCAACTGCTGCCCAATGGGCGGCAGTTGCCTTTTGCGTCACAGTCAGATCTCCGTACGACGGTCAACTGCCCTGATATCGGACATCGCGCACGCAACGACCTTGACGCTGCTGTGAAAAGTGGAAAGGCTAGCGCGCGGCATGCGTATTCCTGGGGCGCGTGTGAGCGGTGGGGGCCGATCGATCGTCCCCAGCGGCCGCGCTGAATCCCGCCCCGGACGCTGCCTCACTGACGATTCAGCTACTGGGGGTAGCAGCCAGATGACCAAGAAGACGCGGATCCGCGTCGCGCGGATAGCCGCCGGCGCCGTGATCGCCGCCGGTGCCTCGCTGACCGCCGCGGGCGCGGCCTCGGCCCTCGACGTCGGTGTCGACCTCGGCGGTGTGGGCGTCGGCGCCCACGCCGACGAGAGCGGCGTCGGTGTCGACGTGGACACCCCGGGTGCGGACGACGACGAGCCCACCGACCCGCCCACCACGATTCCTGAGCCCACCGAGGACCCGACGGACCCGCCCACCACCGAGCCGACGGACCCGCCGGACCCGACGGACCCGCCCACCACGGAGCCGACCGAGCCCACCGAGGACCCGGACCCGACCGACGACCCGACGGACCCGCCCACCTCGGACCCGAGCGACCCGGGCCACGACAACGGGAACGGCGGCGGCAACGGCGGCAACGACACCGACCCCGACGGCGGCGGCTCCACGCCCGTCGAGCAGGGCAAGGGCAAGGACAGCCTGAGCGACACCGGCTCCAAGCCGGTCGAGCAGGGCGGCAACAAGGGTGAGAAGGGCGAGCTGGCCGAGACCGGCGCCGCCGAGACCACCTTCCTGGTGATCGGTGCCGCGACGATGATCGCCGGCGGCATCGGCTTCCGCATCCTGCCGCGCCTGGTCGGCAACCGCGGCGCCGCTGCCTGACGAGGGCGACGGCGCGTGCGGCGTACCTGAGGTGCGCGACGTACGACGAAGGGCCCGGAGCTTTCCGAAGCTCCGGGCCCTTTCGGGTGTCCGGTCCGGGTCACCCTGAGTCACCCGTGTCGGTTACCTGTGCCTCGTGTCAGCGAGGCGTACCCGACGCGTGACTCTCTGTGTGCCGCCGCTATGCGGTCTGGTGGGCGAGCAGCGCCACCGCCGCGATCAGCACGACGAGCAGCGCTATCAGTGCCGCGGGATTGAGCCCCGCGAAGGGCCCCTCCAGCTGCAGGCGCTCGCGATTGGCCCGGCACACGGGGCAGCGGCCTTCACTCACGGGCGCTGCGCAGTTCGCGCATACCAACCGGTCTAGGGTCATGCGCTTCTCCTCCCGCACAGTCTCAGCCTGCCCAACGCTAGGGGGAACTCAATCGTTCCCCCTACCACTGTGCCAGCTTCCGCGGATTTCGGCGCGGCCCGCCCCCTCTCGACGGTTTCCGACCGTTCCGCTCCCCGGTACTTCCGAGACAATCCGCGCAACTCCGGACGCCGACTGCGCTCGCGTACCGGCTTCGCGTATGGTCACGCTCACCTACCCCCGGCAAACCGTGGTGCATCCGTGATCCGATTCGACAACGTCTCCAAGGCCTACCCGAAGCAGACCCGCCCCGCTCTCAGGGACGTCTCCCTAGAGATCGAGAAGGGCGAGTTCGTCTTCCTGGTGGGTTCCTCCGGCTCCGGAAAGTCCACTTTCCTGCGTCTTGTCCTGCGCGAGGAGCGCACCAGCCACGGCCAAGTGCACGTCCTCGGCAAGGACCTCGCGCGCCTGTCCAACTTCAAGGTGCCGCACATGCGCCGCCAGCTGGGCACCGTCTTCCAGGACTTCCGCCTCCTGCCCAACAAGACCGTCGGCGAGAACGTGGCCTTCGCGCAGGAGGTCATCGGCAAGTCCCGCGGCGAGATCCGCAAGTCCGTGCCCCAGGTCCTCGATCTCGTGGGCCTCGGCGGCAAGGAGGACCGGATGCCCGGCGAGCTCTCCGGTGGTGAGCAGCAACGAGTGGCGATCGCGCGCGCGTTCGTCAACCGGCCCAAGCTCCTCATCGCCGACGAGCCGACCGGCAACCTCGACCCGCAGACCTCGGTCGGCATCATGAAGCTCCTCGACCGGATTAACCGGACCGGCACCACCGTCGTGATGGCCACCCACGACCAGCAGATCGTGGACCAGATGCGCAAGCGGGTCATCGAGCTGGAGGAGGGCCGCCTCGTCCGCGACCAGTCGCGCGGCGTGTACGGCTACCAGCACTGACGACCCCGCCTCGCCCGTACCGTCTGATCCACCTGATCCACTGAAAGGCCGCCATGCGCGCCCAGTTCGTCCTGTCGGAGATCGGCGTCGGTCTCCGTCGCAATCTCACGATGACCTTCGCGGTCATCGTCTCCGTAGCGCTCTCACTCGCCCTCTTCGGCGGCTCGCTGCTCATGCGTGACCAGGTGAGCACGATGAAGGGCTACTGGTACGACAAGGTCAACGTCTCGATCTTCCTGTGCAACAAGGCCGACGCCGAGCAGGACCCCAAGTGCGCCAAGGGCGCCGTCACGAACGAGCAGAAGGACCAGATCCTCGGCGATCTGAAGAAGATGCCCGTCGTGGACAAGGTCGCGCACGAGTCGGCCGACGAGGCGTACAAGCACTACAAGGAGCAGTTCGGCGACTCCCCGCTGTCCAGCTCGCTGACTCCGGACCAGATGCAGGAGTCGTACCGCATCAAGCTGAAGGACCCGGAGAAGTACCAGGTGGTCGCGACCGCCTTCTCGGGCCGGGACGGCGTGCAGTCCGTGCAGGACCAGAAGGGCTATCTGGACAACCTCTTCGGGCTCCTGAACGGCATGAACTGGGCGGCGGTGGCGGTGATGGCGCTGATGCTCGTCGTCGCGCTGATGCTGATCGTCAACACCGTGCGCGTCTCGGCGTTCAGCCGCAGGCGGGAGACCGGCATCATGCGGCTCGTCGGCGCGTCCAGTTTCTACATCCAGATGCCGTTCATCATGGAGGCCGCCGTCGCCGGTCTCATCGGTGGCGGCGTGGCGTGCGGAATGCTGCTCGTCGGGCGGTACTTCATGATCGACCACGGTCTCGAACTCTCCGAGAAGATCAACCTGATCAACTTCATCGGCTGGGACGCCGTGCTCGCGAAGCTGCCCCTGGTGCTCGCGATCGGCCTGCTGATGCCCGCGCTTGCCGCGTTCTTCGCGTTGCGCAAGTACCTCAAGGTGTGACAAGAGACCTCTGCACGTCAGGGCGCCGTACGGTTCAACGAGCCGTACGGCGCCCCTGGTTGTCCTAGACTCACCGGCATGTCAGGCCCCGACCGGTTCGTCGACCGGTTCTCCCGGCCCCGCCGCATCCGCCGCGGGGCGACCCTGACATTGGTCTTCGCGAGCGTCCTCGCCACCGGCGCGGCCACCGGCTCCTGGAGCGACGCGGCCGACGAAGGCCCGAAAACCTCCCCTCCTTCCGTACGCTCCGACGCCCTGAGCCCCCCGGAGGGCGACGCGGGCACGGCGGACGAGGCGGCCGACGCCGCGGCCGAGGCCATGGCGGACGGCAAGTCGGGCAAGAAGGCCGCGGAGGACGCGGTCAGCCGCAGCGGGGACCGCTGGGGATCGGTGTACTCGCAAGGGGAGTACAAGGAGTTCGAGCAGGCCCTCGACGGCGCGTACACGGGCGTCGGGCTCTGGACCCGGCGCGCCGCCGACGGCCGCATCGAGGTCTCCCGGGTCCAGAAGGGCGGCCCCGCCGCCAAGGCCGGTGTCCGCGAGGGGGACAGGCTGCACTCCATCGACGGCGAGCACGTCACGGGCCGCCCGGTCACCGAGGTCGTCGCCCTGCTGCGCGGCGACCGCGCGGGCACCCCGGTGGTCCTGGGCATGGAGCGCGGCACGCGCGCGTGGAGCCGGACGCTGCGCAGGGCCAGGCTCTCCACCGACTCCGTCACGGTCGGCGCGCTCCAGGACGGCGCCGCGGTGATCAAGGTCGACGCCTTCACCAAGGGCTCCGGAGAGGCCGTGCGGACCGCCGTCCGCGACGCACCCAAGGGCGCGGGCATCCTCCTCGACCTGCGCGGGAACTCGGGCGGCCTGGTCACCGAGGCGGTCACGGCGGCGTCCGCGCTCGTCGACGGCGGTCTCGTGGCGACGTACGACGTACGGGGCGAGCAGAAGGCGCTCCACGCCGAGCGGGGCGGTGACACGGCGAGACCCGTGGTCGTGCTCGTCGACGGCGGCACGATGAGCGCGGCCGAGCTCCTCACGGGCGCCCTTCAGGACCGCGGCCGCGCGGTCGTGGTGGGTTCCCGGACGTTCGGCAAGGGTTCGGTCCAGATGCCGAGCAGGCTGCCCGACGGTTCGGTGGCCGAACTGACCGTCGGCCACTACCGCACCCCGGCGGGACGGGCCGTCGACGGCCGGGGCATCACGCCCGACCTGGAGGTCGAGGACGGGGCCGAGGGCCGGGCCGAGACAGTATTGACTGGCCTCGGACCCCCCTCGTAGTGCGAAAATGGCCGCACTATGGCGAAGGAAAAGGTTAAGCGCAAGGCCGCGAAGGCCAATGAGAAGGCCCCTGCCCGGAAGATGATCGCGCAGAACAAGAAGGCGCGGCACGACTACCACATCCTGGACACCTACGAGTGCGGCCTGGTGCTGATGGGCACCGAGGTCAAGTCGCTCCGGATGGGCCGGGCCTCCCTGGTGGACGGCTTCGTGCACATCGACGGCCACGAGGCGTGGCTGCACAACATCCACGTCCCGGAGTACGTGCAGGGCACCTGGACCAACCACTCGGCCACGCGGAAGCGCAAGCTCCTGCTGCACAGGGCCGAGATCGACAAGCTGGAGTCGAAGGCCCAGGAGTCGGGTCACACGATCGTGCCCCTCGCGCTGTACTTCAAGGACAGCAGGGTCAAGGTCGAGATCGCCCTGGCCAAGGGCAAGAAGGAGTACGACAAGCGGCAGACGCTGCGCGAGAAGCAGGACACCCGCGAGACGAACCGCGCGATCTCGGCGGCGCGGCGGCGGCAGGGGATCGCGTAGCACCCGGGGCCCCAGGAATACGCTGGCATCGTCGGCCGTTGGTCACGTACGATGGACAACGTCCCTCAGGCAGGGACGCTGAGCCCCTTTCGCGGGGGCGCCGGGCCGAAAGGCCCACCTTGAAAAATCAACATGGGGATGATCGGTTTCGACAGCGGATGTCGAAGCAGGGGAAGCGTGTCGAGGAAGCGGCAATGATCTCGTAAACCATATGTCGCAAAAAATAATCGCCGATACCAAGCGCGATTCCTTCGCCCTCGCTGCCTAAGTAGCGACTTGCGAAGTGTCAGCCCGGGGGTGTTCCCGACCCGGATCCTGGCATCAGCTAGGGAACTAAACTTCTAGACCCGGTCACGGGGCCTAGGAGGAAATCAAACAGTGACTGGGCCCGTCGGCGACTTGTTCGCGAGATTGCCGGGGCCGAGAAAATCGCAGCGAACTGCACACGGAGAAGCCCTGGTTCTGCACCGTTGGACGCGGGTTCGATTCCCGCCATCTCCACAAACCCCATGTGACAACAGAGGCCCGAGGTCGACACGACCTTCGGGCCTCTGTTGCGTCCGCCCGTCTTCCGGGATGCTCCAGGGCCATGAGTAGACCCGTGAGACGCGTCCCCGCCCGCATGCGCCACTGGATCTGGCCCGCCGTCCTCGGCGTCGCCGCCGCCACCCTCTCCTGGAGCGCGCCCGCCGGGGCCGAATCCGACCGCAGCGGACTGCCCGAAGCCATCGACACCATCCTCGGCGACCCCCGCATGGACGGCGGCGCGGCGAGCGTGGTGATCGCCGACGCCGCGTCCGGCGACGTCCTCTACCAGCGCCAGCCCAGCGGTCGCCTCGTGCCCGCCTCCAGCACCAAGATGCTCACCTCGGCCGCCGCCATGGCGCTGCTCGGCCCTGACCACCGCTTCACCACCGACGTCCTGGCCGACGGCGAGCGGCACGGGCGCGTACTGCGGGGAGACCTGTACCTGCGCGGCACCGGCGATCCGACGACGCTCGCCGAGGACTACGACCAACTCGCCGCGAAGGTCGCCGACTCGGGGATCAGGAAGGTCTCGGGGCGGCTCGTCGCCGACGACACCCGCTTCGACGACCACCGGATCGGTGACACCTGGGGCGGCGACGACGAATCCTCCTACTACGCGGCGCAGATCAGCGCCCTGAGCGTCGCCCCCGACACGGACTACGACACGGGCACGGTCATCGTCGAGGTCGCGCCGGGCAGGCGGGCCGGGGACAGGCCCCGGGTGAGCGTGACGCCGAAGACCGACTACGTGGACATCGATCTGCGCGCGAGCACCGTCGCGGCGGGCGGCCGCGACACCATCGCCGTGGAGCGGCGGCACGGCGAGAACACCCTCACCGTCAGCGGCACCGTCCCCGTCGGCGCCGCCCCCGCCAAGGAGTGGGTGACCGTGTGGGAGCCGACCGGGTACGCGGCCGCCGTCTTCCGGGACGCGCTGACCGCGCACGGGGTGCGGGTGACCGGGCCGACCAGGACGGGCGTCGCCGCCCCCAGGAGCGCGCGGCAGCTCGCCACGCACGACTCCATGGCGCTCAAGGACCTCCTGATCCCGTTCATGAAGCTGTCCAACAACATGCACGCGGAGTCCCTGACCAAGGCCATGGGGTACGAGGCGACCGGCAGGCCGGGGAGTTGGGGCGACGGGATCGAGGCGATCGGCGGCTATCTGAAGGGCATCGGCGTCGACCCCGGCACGCTGCGCCAGGTCGACGGCTCCGGTCTCTCGCGCAAGAACCTGGCCCCCGCCGGCCAGTATGTGAAGCTGCTGCGGGCGGTGCGGGGCGAGCCGTGGTTCGCCGACTGGTACGCGTCCCTCTCGGTGGCCTGCGTCCCCGACAAGTTCGTCGGCGGTTCGCTGCGCTCGCGGATGTGCGGGACCCCGGCGGCGGGCAACGCCCGCGCGAAGGTCGGGTCGTTGACGGGTGCGTCGGCACTGTCCGGCTACGTCACGGACAAGGACGGCCGTGAACTGGTCTTCAGCATCATCCTCAACAACTATCTGGCCGCCTCGGTGAAGCCCTTGGAGGACGCGATCGTGGTGACCCTCGCGTCCTCGACCGAGGACGAGGCCGTGCTGGTCAAGCCCCGTTCGACACGCGGGGCCGAGCGGGCGGGGGAGCTGGAGTGCGCGTGGCGCAAGCCTGCGCGCTGCTGACGAGCAGGGCGCAGCAGGCGGCGGCGACGGGGACCCCGTAGCCCACGGTGGGGCCCAGGTGCTCCACCGCCCAGCCGCCGCCCGCCGCGCCGCCCGCGATGCCCCCGAGCAGCCCGGTCACGGCGAGCGTCATGCCCTCGTTGAGCCGGTCCCTCGGGGTGCGCTCCTGGACGAGCGTCATGCCGGTGACCATGGTGGGCGCCGTCGCCATCCCGGCGATCAGCAGCGCTCCGGAGAGGGCGATCAGCGAATCGGTGACCGCCACGGCCAGCAGCGGCAGCGTCATCAGGGCCGCCATCGCCGCGCCGCACAGCAACTGCCTGCGGACCAGCGTTCCGCGCGGTTTCGCCGCTCCGTAGACGAGGCCCGCAGCGCACGACCCCGCGGCCTGGAGGGCGAGGACGGCGCCCGCCGCCGACTTGTGCCCCTGCGCGTCGGCGAAGGCGATCGTGACGACTTCGAGCGAGCCGAAGACAGCGCCGGTGGCGAGGAAGGCGACCAGGAGAGCGGGCATCCCGCGCGCGCGGAGCGGCGACGGGCTCTCCGGGGACGTTTTGGTACGTCCGTGGGGCGGGGGTTCCGTCGCGCGCTGGGCGGCGAAGACCAGCACGCCGGTCAGCAGCAGGACCACGCCGATCAGGGTGCCCGCCTGCGGGAAGAGCGCGCCGCAGAGGAAGGCGGCGAGGACGGGGCCGAGCATGAAGCAGAGCTCGTCGGCGGCCTGTTCGAAGGAGTTGGCGGTGTGCACCGCGGTGGCGTCGCCCTGGAGCAGATGCGCCCAGCGGGCCCGGGACATGCCGCCCGTGTTGGGGGTCGTGGCCGTCGCGGCGTACGAGGCGAAGAGCGTCCAGTCGGGGGCTCCGTAGCGCACGCAGAGCAGCAGGGAGAGCGAGCCGAGCGCGGCGAAGGCGGTGGCGGGGACGGCGACGCGGGCCTGGCCGTGCCGGTCCACGAGCCGCGCGGTCCACGGCGCGACGACGGCGGTCGCGGCGAGCCCCGTCGCGGTGACGGCCCCGGCCAGGGCGTAGGAGCCGCGGGCCCCGGAGATCATGATCACGGCGCTCACGCTGAACATGCCCATGGGCAGGCGGGCGATGAGGTTGCCGACGGTGAACGCGGCGGCGCCGGGTATCGCGAAGAGGCGGGCGTAGGGGTTGCGGGTCGGGTGACGGGGCATGGGCCCACCCTCGCCGCGGGTGATCGGTGGGGTCCAACACCTGTCACGCGCCCATTCACGCAGCTGTGTTGTAGGTTCCTGCGATGACCGCGGACTCGTCAGGACCTGTCGTACGACCGGAAGTAGCGGCGGGCGCTTCGCCGGACCCCGTCGTACACCGTGATGTGGACCCGAGGCTGCTGCGCGGCTTCGTCGCGGTCGCGCGGGAGCTGCACTTCACGCGGGCGGCCGGTCGGCTGTACGTGGCGCAGCAGGCCCTGAGCCGCGATGTCCGGCGCCTGGAACGGGAGTTGGGCGCCGAGCTCTTCGTCCGCACCACCCGGCAGGTCACGCTGACCGCCGAAGGCGAGCGGCTGCTGCCGTACGCGCGCCGGGTGCTCGCGGCGCAGGACGACCTGGTCGCGGCCTTCACGGGGGCGGCGCGTCCGCTGCTCGTCGATCTGAACAGTCCAGGACTGGTCTTCGGGCGGGTGCTCGCGCGGGCCCGTGAACTCGCCCCGGACTGCGAGCTGATGGCCCGCTTCGAGAGCGGGCTCACCGGCGCCGCGGCCGAGATCGCGGCGGGGCGCGTCGACGTCTCCTTCGGCCGGTTCGCGGGCCTCGACCCGGCGTTGCGGTCCTGCCTCGCCCAGCAGCCGGTGCGGTACGAGCCGATGGCCGTCCTGCTGCCTCAGGGGCATCCGCTCGCGGAGCTCGACGCGGTGCCGCTGGACGCGCTCGCGGGCGAGACCGTGTACGCGGGGGCGGGCAACCCCCGCACGCTGGAGTGGACCGACCTCGCGCGGCGGCTGTTCGAGGGGCGCGGCATCGAGATCGCGCCACCCGCGCCGCTCGCCGTCGGCGCCGAGGAGTTCGGGCGGCTCATGGCGAAGAAGCGCAATCCGGTCCTCGCCGTGATCGACTTTCCGGCCATGCCGGGCGCGGAGCTGCGGCCGCTGATCGATCCCGTTCCGCTGTCGCCCGTGTCGATGGTGTGGCGAAAGGGCCTGGTTCATCCGGGAGTTACCGCTTTGCGTGCCGCGGCCGCGGAACTCTCGGCGGAGGAAGGATGGCTGGAGAAGCCCGTCGGTGGATGGGTTCCCGCCACAGATGCACTCATCATGATGAGTCGAATGTGACTCAGAACAACACCTGACACCGCCGTGCGCTACATTCATGGCCCGGGTGAGGTGTGATAGGGGGAGCGCTCGGAGCGGGTGGGGGCCCGGTCCGGACGACAGGCATCCGGGGTCGTACGCGCACCCGAAGTCGGTTATGTGGGGGGTTGTGCGTACGCATGCAAACTTGGCGAGAAGATGACCTATCTGGTCACACTCATGATCCGAACGAGGTCACCGTTCAGATCGACGGACTGGGACGGCAGTTGGCGGACCTGCCCGTCGCCTTCGGGGCGGGACAGGAGACGGCGGCCGCCGAAGGCCCCGTCTTCGTCGACGAGACGGGCCGCCGCAGCCGCAGGTACCGCAGGCTCGGTGTGGTGGTCGGCCTCGCGTGCGCGGTCTACGCCGTGATCATCGTGGGCACCCTGCTCTCGGGGAACTCCAACGCGCCCTGGCTGCCGGTGCGGGGCCCCGAAGGCGACCACCCCGCGAGCAAGGTGGACACGCCCGACCGCCCGGCGGACGCCATAGCGCCGACCGCGAGTTCCGGTGTGACGGCCTCGGCCGACAGCGACACGCGGGGGACCGAGGGGACGGCGAAGCCCGGTACCACCGGCGAACCGGACCCCAAGGGCAGCGGCGACACCGGCGGCAAGCCCGGCGCCTCCGCTGATCCCGACCCCACGGACGGCGGCGGCAGGCCCGCCCCGGGGCCCGACCCCACGGGCGGCGGCGACCCCGCCCCGGACCCGACCGGTGGCCCCGGCTCCGGTCCCGGTACCGGCCCCGGTCCGGATCCCACGGTCCCGACCACCCCGCCCACCGACCCGTCCACGGAGAACCCGGGAACGGGTGGCGACGGCGGTGGCGGCAACGGCGGCGGTGGTGCTGGTGGCGGTGGCGGTGCCGGCGGTGGCGAGGTCCCCGTCGGTTACACCGCACCCGCCCCGAACGCCCCGGCGGACACCCGGTCCTCCGCGGAGGACGCACGACGATGAACTTCCGCACCAACAGGGGCCGGTCCGACCGCCCCTCGTACCGGCACGTCTCGATCGGGAACGGTCCCGGTCCCGCGGCGGGCGGCGGACCGGGACGAAGCCACCGGGGCAAGGGAAGCCGCCGCAGCACCAAGGCACCGGCATCAGCGCCGGCCTCAGCACCTGCACCTGCACCTGCCTCAGGGCGGCGCCGCCGCCTCCCCATGCGCTACCTGCTGCCCTCGCTGCTCCTCGTCGCGCTGCTCGCGATGCTGATGCTGCGCGGGTACGTCCACAGCGAGATACTCGCCGACCACCGCGTCCGGCCGCCCGCGCCCACCGGTCACGTACCGGAGAAGATCCTGGAGGGCGGCCCCGTCATCGACACCCGGGGCGGCCGTGAGTCCACCCTGAGCGTGCCCGACCACCGGCTCGTGCTCACCTTCGACGACGGCCCGGACCCGGAGTGGACCCCCAAGGTCCTCGACGTCCTCAAGGCACACCACGCGCACGGCGTCTTCTTCGTCACGGGCACCATGGCCTCGCGCTACCCCGACCTGGTCAAACGCATGGTCGACGAGGGCCACGAGGTCGGCCTGCACACCTTCAACCACCCCGACCTCTCCTACCAGTCCACGAGCCGCATCGACTGGGAGCTCTCCCAGAACCAGCTCGCCCTGGCCGGGGCCGCGGGCATCCGCACCTCGCTGTTCAGGCCGCCGTACTCCTCGTTCGCCGACGCGATGGACGACAAGTCGTACCCGGTGACGCGGTACATAGGCAGCCGCGGCTACCTCACCGTCGTGAACAACACCGACAGCGAGGACTGGAAGCGCCCCGGCGTCGACGAGATCATCCGCAGGGCCACGCCCCAGGGCGGCGAGGGTGCCATCGTCCTCATGCACGACTCCGGGGGCGACCGCTCGCAGACCGTCGCCGCGCTCGACCGCTTCCTGCCCCAACTGGCCAAGCAGGGCTACGAGTTCGACAACCTGACGGAGGCCCTCGACGCGCCGAGCGCGCACACGAAGGTCACCGGCGTCGAGCTGTGGAAGGGCAGGGCCTGGGTGTTCCTGGTCGGCGCGTCCGACCACATCACCGACGGGCTGGCGGTGGCGCTCGCCGTCATCGGCTTCCTGGTCTTCGTCCGCTTCGGCCTGATGCTGCTGCTCTCCGCCGTGCACGCCCGGAGGGTGCGCGGACGGAACTTCCGCTGGGGCCCACCGATCACCGAGCCGGTCTCGGTCCTCGTCCCCGCCTACAACGAGGCCAAGTGCATCGAGGCGACCGTCCGTTCCCTGATGGCGAGCGACCACCCCATCGAGGTGATCGTCATCGACGACGGCTCGTCGGACGGCACGGCACGCATCGTCGAGGGGCTGCGCCTGCCGAACGTACGCGTCGTGCGCCAGCACAACGCGGGCAAGCCCGCCGCCCTCAACAGGGGCCTGGCGAACGCCCGTTACGACATCGTCGTGATGATGGACGGCGACACGGTCTTCGAGCCCGCGACCGTACGCGAACTGGTGCAGCCCTTCGGCGACCCGCGCGTGGGCGCCGTCGCGGGCAACGCGAAGGTGGGCAACCGCGACTCGCTCATCGGGGCCTGGCAGCACATCGAGTACGTGATGGGCTTCAACCTCGACCGCCGGATGTACGACGTGCTGCGCTGCATGCCGACCATCCCGGGCGCCGTCGGCGCGTTCCGGCGCTCGGCCCTGGACCGGGTCGGCGGCATGAGCGACGACACGCTCGCCGAGGACACCGACATCACGATGGCTCTGCACCGGGACGGCTGGCGGGTCGTGTACGCGGAGGACGCGCGCGCCTGGACCGAGGCCCCTGAATCGGTCCAGCAGTTGTGGTCGCAGCGCTACCGCTGGTCGTACGGCACGATGCAGGCGATCTGGAAGCACCGTCGCGCGCTCGTCGAATCGGGCCCGTCGGGCCGCTTCGGCCGCGTCGGCCTCCCCCTCGTATCCCTCTTCATGGTGCTGGCCCCGCTCCTGGCCCCGCTCATCGACGTGTTCCTCCTCTACGGCCTGGTCTTCGGCCCCACCAAGAAGACCGTCGCCGCGTGGCTCGGCGTCCTGGCGATCCAGGCGGTCTGCGCCGCCTACGCCTTCCGCCTGGACCGCGAACGCATGACCCATCTGATCTCGCTGCCCCTCCAGCAGATCCTCTACCGGCAGCTGATGTACGTCGTGCTGCTGCAGTCCTGGATCACCGCGCTCACCGGAGGCCGCCTTCGCTGGCAGAAGCTCCGGCGCACGGGAGCCCTGGGAACACCCGGCTCGCCGCCGCTCGGATCCATTCCCCGGCAGCGGACGGGCGGCAACGATCGGAGCAGTGTCGTATGAGCCACGGATATGTGCCCGGGAAGACCCGGCAATCCCCAGTCCCCCCTTCTGCTCCCTTCGTCGCTCCGGCTGCCGCCCCCAAGAAGCCGGGCGGGGGGCGGGACCGCTACCTGGACCTGCTGCGCTCGCTCGCACTCGTCCGCGTCGTGGTCTACCACCTGTTCGGCTGGGCCTGGCTGACGATCCTCTTCCCCTCGATGGGGGTGATGTTCGCGCTGGCGGGCTCGCTGATGGCGCGTTCACTCAAGCGCCCCGCCTGGGGAGTGATCAGGGGCCGGATCCGCCGACTCCTGCCTCCCATGTGGGTGTTCAGCGCGGTCGTGCTCTTCCTGCTCTTCGCGGGTGGCTGGAACGTGGGCGACGACCCCGACCACGGGGGCACCTGGGGCCTGGCGAGCATGCTCAACTACGTGTTCCCGGTGGGCGCGCCGCCGTTCCCCTGGAACCTGGGGGACAAGGCGGGCCTCCTCGAGGACACCTGGCCCGCGCAGGCGGCGGGCCCGCTCTGGTACATCCGCGCGTACCTGTGGTTCGTGATCGCGTCCCCCCTCCTCCTGTGGGCGTTCCGCAGGCTCCCGTGGCTGACGCTGCTCGCGCCGCTGGCGCTGACCGCGGTGGTCGGCACGGGCGTCGTGACGATCCCCGGCGAGACGGGCAACGCGGTCTCGGACTTCGCGGTGTACGGCAGTTGCTGGGTCCTCGGCTTCGCCCACCAGGACGGCCTGCTCGCCCGTGTCCCGCGCTACCTCGCGGTGTCGGTCTCGGCCCTGGTCATGGCCTTCGGCCTGTGGTGGGCTTCGGGCCATCTCGGCCCGGACGGCTGGGACTTGAACGACATCCCGCTGGCCCAGGCGACCTGGTCGTTCGGCTTCGTGGTGATCCTGCTCCAGTACGCCCCGTCGTGGCAGGAGCTGCCGGGGAAGCTGGCGAGGTGGGACAAGCTGGTGACCCTCTCCAACAACAGGGCGGTCACCATCTACCTCTGGCACAACTTCCTCATCATGGCGACGGTGCCGATCATCGACATGGCGTACGACCTGCCGTTCATGGAGGACGAAAGCTGGAGCTCGGCGCTCGACACGACGTACATGCTCTGGATGCTGCTGCTGATCTGGCCGTTGATCGGCCTGATGGTGGTGGCCGTGGGCTGGGTGG
The DNA here is from genome assembly GCF_002556545.1 of Streptomyces formicae. Lineage (NCBI taxonomy): Bacteria > Bacillati > Actinomycetota > Actinomycetes > Kitasatosporales > Streptomycetaceae > Streptomyces > Streptomyces formicae. The sequence continues at coordinate 3,657,861 of NZ_CP022685.1, read as the reverse complement.
AGGACCTGGCGGCGAAGCGCCGCCCGAGGCTGTGGCCGAACGGGGCGAAGGCGCGGCGCGCGCGGTAGGCGGGCGCGTGGGACTGCGGGGCCGTGCGGCTGTGGCGTGCGGTGACCGTACCGACGCGTTGCGCAACTGTTATGAGGTCCAGGGGGTGGGCGGGGGCGGACGGGGGCGGCAGAAATGTCGGTGCATGCCGGGTAGTTCGGGCGGACGGGGAGGGCGGGGCGGGGCTGTGACGGGCCGCGCCGCACCTCCAAATTCGCGCAGGCGAATGAACGAGTTCGAGTGCCAGCTAGCCGCCTAGGCTGATCCATAACGAACGCTAACGAGCAACGAACGGGCGCCCGTAACGGCCTCGACGCGCTACACAGCCCCCTCCTAGGCTGACGATCTCAACCGGCCGCACGCGTGGAACACCGCACGTCATGCGGCGGGGCCCCACACCTGCCGGGAGAACGTTTTGCTCCGCAAGAAGACCGTGCTGCGCTTCGCCGCGCCTGTCGCCGTACTCGCCCTCGCGCTGACCGCCTGCGGCGGCGGTGACGACGACAAGTCGGACGAGAAGAAGGCCGACGCCCCCAAGTCGCAGACCAAGCCGAAGGAGGCTCCCGCCCTCGCGGCCGGTGACAGCACCACGGGCAAGGTGAAGGAGGGCGACGCCACCGTCACGTACGACGTCGCCGCGCAGAAGATCGACGTCGGCACGGAGGCCGAGACCAAGAAGCTGGTCCAGGACCCGAGCAAGGCCAAGGGCATGGTCCCCGCGGTCGCCCACCTGAAGTACACGCACAAGGGCGGCGCCCCCCTCACGGACACGCCGGACGTGGCGGACACCACGGAGATCTACGCGGACGGCACCCGCGGCGGCCTGCTGATCGGCGCGTCGGAGGACGCGTCCGGCTGCGAGGACAAGCTGGACCTGGAGGGCTGGAAGAAGGGCGAGAGCCACGTGCTCTGCGAGACGTACCTGATCCCGGCGGGTTCGAAGTCCCTCGAGGTCCACTGGGCCGCGAAGGAGGACGGGGACCCGGTGGTCTGGAAGTTCGCGGCGAAGTAGCTGGTTCTGCTTCGGCGGTCGCGCATCGTGCCTCTTGGGGGGGGGGGGCACGATGCGCGACCGCTTCGTGTTTTCTGGGGGGGCGGCCTCAGTACCCGACCGTGAACCGCCCCCTGTGGTGCTCCGGCCGCTCCGCCTCGTCCAGGAGGGCGATGGCGAAGTCCTCCATGGAGATGGACGAGTTGCCTTCCGCGTCCACCAGGATCTCGTCCTTGGCGAGGCGGAACTCGCCCGTGCGGGTGCCCGGTTCGAAGAGGGCCGAGGGGCTCAGGTAGGTCCAGGCGACGTCCGTCTGCGTCGTGCGTACCTCGTCGTACTGCGCGTTGGAGGCCGCCGCTATGTGGCGCCAGGCGGCGGGGACGTACCTCGGGTCGTCGATCGCGAGGACACCCTCCGTGCCGGGGACCGTCAGGCTGCCCGCGCCGCCGATGACCAGCAGGCGGACGCCGGTGCCCGCGAGGCCCGCCAGGAGTGACCTGGTGATGGCGGGGTGCTCGGCCTCGCGGCCCGGGGCGGGTCTCGTGGCGTTCACCACCAGGTCCTGGCTCGCACTCAACCGGCGTACGTCGTCCGGGACTCCGGCGTCACCCGTGCGGTGCGTGGCGTCGGGGTGGAGGTCGGTGAAGCGGGCGGCGTCGCGTACGACGGCGGTGACCTCGTGGCCGCGGGACAGGGCCTCGGTGACGACGCGGCTGCCGGAATTTCCCGCTGCTCCGAAGACGGTGATGCGCATGGGGTGGCTCCTTGTGTGGTGGGAGGGGGGAGAGGAGGGGGAGTGGGGTGGGTGGGGGTCAGGCGCGGCGTGTGGCGCGGCGCTGCTGGCCGAGCAGCACGCTCGCCACCACCAGGACCAGACCGGCCAACTGCCAGACGGTCAGGGTCTGGCCCAGGAAGAGCAGGCCCGCGAGCGTGGCGACGACCGGGTTCGTCAGGCCGAGGAAGGAGACGGAGGAGGCGGGGAGGCGCTCGATGCCGCGGAACCAGAGGGCGTACGCGATGGCCGTGCCGATGATGCCGAGGTAGGCGTATCCGGCGATGTTGGCGCCGGTGAAGTGGTCGGGCAGGCCCTCGGCGGTGAGGGCGATGGGCGCCAGGATCAGTCCGCCGACGGTGAGTTGCCAGCCGGTCAGGGTCAGCAGGGAGACGCCTTCGGGGCGGCCCCAGCGCTTGCTGAGGACCACGGCGAGTGCCATGAGCGTGGTCGCCGTCAGCATCGCCGCGATGCCCGCGAGGTCGACGGCGGCGCTGCCGCGCAGGACGAGCAGGGCGACGCCCGCGACGCCGACGAGTCCCGCGATCAACGTACGGCGCGTGGGCCGCACCTTCAGTACGCCGACTCCGAAGCCCGCCACGAGCAGGGGCATGACCGCGCTGATCGTGGACGCGACGCCGCCGGGCAGTCGGTACGCGCCGAAGAAGAGGAGCGGGAAGAACGCCCCGAAGTTGAGTACGCCCAGTACGGCCGCCTTCCACCACCAGTCGCCGCGCGGCAGTCGCCGTGTGAGGGCGAGCAGGATCAGGCCCGCGGGCAGCGCGCGCAGGGCGGCGGCGAGCAGCGGGCGGTCCGGGGGCAGCAGCTCGGTGGTCGTGACGTAGGTGGTGCCCCAGGTGGCCGGGCCGATGGCGGCGAGGGCGGCGATGCCTGCCGCGGCCTTGGCGGAGGTGCGGGGTGCCTGGGCCGAGCGCTTCGTGGTGAGGCTGCGGGCGGCCGCTGCTGCGGTGGCGGTGCTGGTGGTGATGGACATGATGCTTCCCCTCGCTGTTCCCCTGAACGCTGTTATTCTCAACGTTGAGATAAATATGGGGCCTAGGTCTACGAACGTCAAGTATCTGAACGTTGAGAGATTGGGTTCTGTGAGGCACGCGAGGGAGAGGTGCGGAGATGGCTGAGCGGAAGACCGCGGACCGGGCGGCAGAGCAGGCCGGGGTCGACGTCGGTGGCGGGGACGCCATAGACGAGCTGCGCGGTCAGTGGCGCCGTGAGCGCCCGGACCTGGAACTGGCGCACCTGGACGCGATGGCACTGGTCGGCCGCATCAAGCGGGCCGACCACCTGCTGAGCAAGGGCATGAAGACGGTCTTCGTCGAATACGGCCTGGAGTTCGCGGAGTTCGACGTCCTCGCCACGCTCCGCCGCGTCGGCGCCCCGCACGAGCTGACCGCGGGCGGCCTCATCAAGACCGCGATGGTGACCTCGGGCGCCATCACGAACCGCCTGGACAAGCTGGAACGCAAGGGCCTGATCGAACGCAACCCCGACCCCACCGACCGCCGCGCCATCCGCGTCCGCCTCACCGAGGCGGGCCTCGACCTGGTCGACCGCGCGGTGGTCGCGCACGTGGAGAACGAGGAACGCATGCTGGCGGCCCTGACGCCGGGGGACCGCGCGGCGCTCGACGGGGCGCTGCGGCGGTTGTTGGTGTCGTTGGGGGATACGCATCTGGGGTGAGTCACAGCGCCACCGCCGGTTGTCGTCCGGGGGCCTCACCGACCTCCAGGAGCGGACGTGAGAGCAACGTTCCCCGAAGGTCACCCCCCGCCACAGCCCCGAAACCCGCCCTCCCTACCTTCGCCACATCAGCCGCTGCCCGTGGACGGCGACCCGTGGAGGCATGTGATGTGGATCGAGCGGTGGGACCCCGAGGACGAGCGGTTCTGGAAGGAGGAGGGTGGGGAGCGGGTTGCTCGGCGGAATCTGGTGTTTTCCGTGGTGTCCGAGCACATCGGGTTCTCCGTGTGGAGCCTGTGGTCCGTGATGGTGCTGTTCATGGGGCCCGAGTACGGGATCGACGCGGCGGGGAAGTTCTTCCTGGTGTCGATGGCGACGCTCGTGGGAGCCGTCGTACGGGTGCCCTACACGTTTGCCGTCGCGCGGTTCGGAGGGCGGAACTGGACCGTCATCGCCGCGTCGCTCCTGCTGCTCCCTACCGTCGCCGCCTTCGTCGTCATGGAGCCGGGGACCTCGTACGCCACCTTCATGGTGTGTGCCCTGCTCACCGGGGTGGGCGGGGGGAACTTCGCGTCCAGCATGACCAACATCAACTCGTTCTTCCCGCTGCGGGAGAAGGGGTGGGCGCTCGGCCTCAACGCGGGCGGCGGGAACATCGGAGTGCCCGTCGTGCAGCTCGTCGGGCTCGCCGCGATCGGGGCCGGTGGCGGGCCCCGGCTCGTGGTGGGGATCTACATCCCGCTCATCGTCGTCTCCGTCGTCTGCGCCTTCCGGTACATGGACAGCATTTCGTCCGTACGGAACGACACGGGTGCTGCGAAGGCCGCCGTGCGGGACGCGCACACGTGGATCATGGCGCTGCTGTACGTGGGGACCTTCGGATCCTTCATCGGGTACAGCTTCGCCTTCGGGCTCGTGCTCCAGACGCAGTTCGGGCGTACGCCGCTCGAGGCCGCGCAGATCACCTTCGTCGGGCCGCTGCTGGGGTCGCTGATCAGGCCCGTGGGCGGGCGGCTCGCCGACCGGTTCGGCGGGGCGCGCATCACGCTGGGGAACTTCGTGGCGATGGGGGCCGCCACCGGGGTGGTCGTGGTCGCCTCCGTGCGGGAGTCGCTGCCGCTGTTCGTCGGCGCGTTCATCGCGCTGTTCGTGCTCACGGGGCTCGGCAACGGCTCGACGTACAAGATGATCCCCGGGATCTTCCAGGCCAAGGCCGAGGGGAGGGGGCTGACGGGGGAGGCAGCCGCGGTCTACGGGCGGCGGCTCTCCGGGGCCGCCATGGGGCTCATCGGCGCCGTCGGCGCCCTCGGCGGGCTCGGCATCAACCTCGCGCTGCGGCAGTCCTTCCAGGCGGTGGGGTCGGGGACCGGCGCCTTCGTCTCCTTCCTCGGGTTCTACGGCGTGTGCTCGGTCGTGACGTGGGCCGTATATCTTCGGCCGGGTGCGGGGCGGGGACAGGGGCCCGGACAGGGGCCCGGGCGGGGGCACGGGCAGGGCGAGGGGCCGGGTGCCGGCGAGAAGGCGCAGGCCAGGTATGCCGAGGTGTGACGTAACACGGTGGACATCGCGGTGATCCAGGGCCGTCACGCGCCGTTGACAGGCTCGGACGCCCGTCGCCCACCCACGCCACGGACAGGACGGGACGAGAGCGGAGCATGCACGTCACCACCACTTCAGGGAACGCGGAACCGGTGAACGAACCCCTTGCCGGGTTCACCGTCGGCGTGACCGCCGCCCGGCGCGCCGACGAACTCGGCGCGCTCCTCCAGCGGCGCGGCGCCACCGTCCTGCACGCGCCCGCGCTGCGCATCGTGCCGCTCGCCGACGACGGTGAACTCCTCACCGCGACGAAGGAGTTGATCGGGCACGCGCCCGACGTCGTCATCGCCACCACCGCCATCGGGTTCCGCGGCTGGATCGAGGCCGCCGACGGTTGGGGGCTCGGCGAGGCGCTCGTGACGTGTCTGCGCGGGGTCGAACTCCTCGCGCGCGGGCCCAAGGTGAAGGGCGCGGTGCGGGCCGCCGGGCTCACCGAGGAGTGGTCGCCGTCGTCGGAGTCCATGGCCGAGGTTCTTGACCGGCTGCTCGGGCAGGGCGTGGCGGGGCGGCGCGTCGCGCTCCAGTTGCACGGGGAGCCGCTGCCCGGCTTCGTCGAGGCGCTGCGGGCCGGGGGAGCGGAGGTCGTCTCCGTGCCCGTCTACCGGTGGCTGCCGCCGGAGGACCTCGCGCCGGTGGACCGGCTGCTCGACGCGACGGTCGCGCGCGGCGTCGACGCGCTGACGTTCACCAGCGCGCCCGCCGTCGCCTCGCTGCTCGCGCGGGCCGACGAGCGCGGCATGCGCGAGGAGCTGCTCGCGGCGCTCGGCCGCGATGTGCTCGCCGCGTGCGTGGGGTCGGTGACCGCGCTGCCGTTGCAGTCGCTCGGCGTGGACACCGTGCAGCCCGAGCGGTTCAGGATCGGCCCGCTCGTCCAGCTGCTCTGCCGTGAACTGCCCGCCCGCGCCCGGGTGTTGCCCGTCGCGGGCCACCGCGTCGAGATCCGCGGCCACGCGGTCCTCGTCGACGACGAACTGCGGCCCTTGCCGCCCGCGGGCATGGCGCTGCTGCGGGCCCTCGCGCGCCGCCCCGGCTGGGTGGTCGCCCGCGCCGAGCTGCTGCGCGCGCTGCCGGGCGCGGGCAGCGACGAGCACGCGGTGGAGACGGCGATGGCCCGGCTGCGCACGGCGCTCGGTGCTCCGAAGCTGATCCAGACGGTGGTCAAGCGCGGTTACCGGCTCGCGGTCGACCCGGCCGCCGGGTCCAAGTACGCGGGCTGAGCCGCGCGGTCCCCGCCGAGTAGCATCAGGGCTCGTACGAGGAGTGCGGACGCGGCGGTGCAGAGCACGGCCCGCACCACGTTCCAGGCCACCCACGCGTCCTCGAACCGCTCGCGCACGGCGGCCGGGTCGGCGATCTTCGCGGGGTCGCCCGCGTCGGCGAGGTCGTTGTTCAGGGGGACGTTCACGCCCGAGGTGAGCAGGAACGCGGCGGCGTACGCGAGCAGGGCCGCCCACACCCACCAGCGCAGCGAGGTGCGGCGCAGCTGCCAGGCGGCGATCGCGGTGAGGACGAGCGCGCCGAAGAAGCCCGCGAAGAAGACGGGGTTCTGGATGACGTCGTTGATGTTCTGCATCACCTCGACGTAGACGCGGTCGCCGCTGCGGGCGAGCGCGGGCATCACGGCGCACGCGAAGGCGTAGAAGGTTCCCGCCATCAGTCCCATGGCCACCGTCGCGATGCCCAGAACCACCCTTGCGGAGCCGTGTCCCTGACGTGCCGTCACTCGATTCTGTGTCATGGGAGGAGTCAACAGGCTGAGCGCGCCCCGGGCCATGGCCTCGCGTCGCGCCGCCATGCGCGACCGTCTCGCCGGGCCGTGCGCGGCCGTCTCGCCGGGCCATGCGCGAGCCTCCCGCCCGGCCGTACGAGACCGTCCCGCCCGGCCGTACGCGAGCGTCCCGCCCGGTGGCAGGGGTTCCGGACCCGCCGGGGGAAGGGCACTGTAGGGGTACGCAACGGCACTCACTCACCGGTAACCCCCAAGGCGGTGACAGGCGCATGGCGTTGGGCACGGACCCGGCTCCGTACGAGCTCCGATTCGACTCCGGGCGCAGCTGTCTGGATCTGGTGGCGACGAACCATCCCGTGGAACGGCTCGACTCGGTGGCGCGGCTGCGCGCCTGGCTCGTCGGCACGGGCCTGGTCCCCGCGACCGCGCGGCTGCCCGACGCGGGCCCCCGGTGGCTCGGTTCGTTCCACGAACTGCGTGGCCACATCGCCCAGTTGGTGCACGGCGAGCTCGACGGCAGGCCCGCGGACGCCGCGCTCGACCGGGTCAACGCGCTGGCCGCCGCCGCGCCCCCCGCCCCGCGCGCGGTCCGTACCGAGGAGGGCGCCCTGGTCCGCGTCCTGTGCGGCGAACCCGGCTGCGCGGCACTGGTCGCCGCCGTCGCGAGGGACGCCGTCGAGCTGCTCACCGACCCGGCGGCCCGCGCGCTGCTGCGCCAGTGCGAGGGCGACAACTGCCCCATCGTGTACCTCGACACGTCACGCGGGCGCCGCCGCCGCTGGTGCTCCAGCGAGGTCTGCGGCAACCGGGAGCGGGTGGCACGGCACCGCCGCAGGGCGGCGCTCGCCCGGACGTAGCCCGCAACAACTCCCCGGAGTTGAACGCCCCCCGCCCCGTCTACGTACCTCCGTCGTGAGACCCGCCCGAAGCGCCCGAAGCGCGGACACCGGAGGTACGCGTGCGCAAGGATTCCGCCGTGGCCGATGAACGCCCGCAGTCGCCCCGACATCGTCTCGGTCAACCCAAGGGCCCGGACGAGGAGTTGATGCGCGCGCTCTACCGTGAGCACGCGGGTCCGCTGCTCGCCTATGTGCTCCGCCTGGTGGCGGGGGACCGGCAGCGCGCCGAAGACGTCGTGCAGGAAACGCTCATCCGTGCCTGGAAGAACGCCGGTCAGCTCAACCGTGCGACCGGTTCGGTACGCCCCTGGCTGGTGACGGTCGCCCGGCGCATCGTCATCGACGGTCACCGCAGTCGGCAGGCCCGGCCGCAGGAGGTCGATCCGTCACCGCTGGAGGTCATACCCGCGGAGGACGAGATCGATAAGGCGCTGTGGCTGATGACGCTCTCGGACGCGCTGGAGGACCTGACTCCCGCTCATCGAGAGGTACTTGTCGAGACCTACTTCAAAGGGCGTACGGTCAATGAGGCGGCCCAGACGCTCGGCATCCCCAGCGGCACGGTCCGTTCGCGGGTCTTCTACGCGCTTCGCTCGATGAAGCTGGCGCTCGAGGAGCGGGGGGTGACGGCATGACCGAGTCCTACGGCCGACATGACGCGCGGCAGGACGACAGCATCCACGAGACCGTCGGTGCCTACGCCCTCGGCATCCTGGACGACGCCGACGCGACGCGCTTCGAGGCGCACCTCGCCGCGTGCGAGATCTGCCAGCACCAGCTGGAGGAGTTCTCCGGCATGGAGCCGATGCTGGCCGCGCTCGCGGACTTCCCCGGGCCGCGCGGCCTGCCCGCGATCGGTGAGCAGCTCGCCGCCCGGCCGAGCCCCCGGCTCGCCGACCGCCTCGTCGACGAGGTGGCGGTCAAGCGCGAGCACCGGCGCAGGCGGGGCCTGTACCTGGTCGCGGCGGCGGCCGCGCTGATCGTCGGGGGCCCGCTCACGGTGTTCGCGCTCACCGACGACGGCGGTGCGAAGGAGGTCGCGGCCGACCCGCACGCGTCGAGCCCCGCCGAGGACGCCTTCTTCCACCACATGGACGAGAAGTACCGGGCCACGGACCCGAGGACCAAGGTGACCGCCACGGTCGGCACGGAGGAGAAGGCATGGGGCACCCACGCCGTCCTGGAGCTGAAGAACGTCAAGGGGCCCCTCAAGTGCTCGCTGATCGCCGTCGGCAAGGACGGCGAGAAGGAGACGGTGACGACCTGGTCGGTGCCGAAGTGGGGGTACGGCATCAAGGGCAGCCCGAACAAATGGGCGCGCACCCCTCTGTACGTCCACGGGGGCGCGGCCATGGACCGCAACGACATCGACCACTTCGAGGTGACCACCTTCGACGGCAAACGCCTGGTCACGGTGGACGCGTAACGCGCGGGAGTGCACAAGGGGGGCCCCTTTCGCGTACGGTGGACGGCTGCTCAGTACGGGAGAGCAGCACGTCTTGAAAGGGGCCTCGGTGGCCGACGTCAACGCAGTAATGCCGTCAGGCACACGCGACCGGGAGATCAGTGTCGAACAGGAACATCTCGACCAGGTCTACCGGCGTCTCGAGGAGAAGATCCACGAGGCCGAGTTCCTGATGAACGACGCTGCCAAGCGCTCCCAGGTGGGTACGCCGGGAGCGCTCGCCGAGCGCGACGCGCAGGTCTTCCGCGCCGGGGTCCATCTCAACCGCCTCAACAACGAGTTCGAGGACTTCCTCTTCGGGCGCATCGACCTGCTCCAGGGCAAGGACGGCAAGAAGGGCCCCGACGGCGCGTACACCGCGGTCGAGCCCGCCGAGGGCGCCGTCCGCGAGAACAACACGGCCGACATCGCCGAGACCCTGCACATCGGCCGCATCGGTGTCCTGGACGCGGACTACTCCCCGCTGGTCATCGACTGGCGGGCGCCCGCGGCCGCGCCCTTCTACCGCTCGACCCCGGTCGATCCCGGCCGGGTCGTGCGCCGCCGCGTCATCCGCTCCAAGGGCCGCAAGGTCCTCGGCGTCGAGGACGACCTGATGCGCCCGGAGATCACCGCCCTGCTCAAGGGCGAGGAGCTCCCGGTGATCGGCGACGGCGCCCTGATGGCCGCGCTCGGCCAGGCCCGCAGCCACACCATGCGCGACATCGTCGCGTCCATCCAGGCCGAGCAGGACATGGTGATCCGCGCGCCCGCGGCCTCGGTGACGTACGTGGAGGGCGGCCCCGGCACCGGCAAGACGGCGGTCGCGCTGCACCGCGCGGCCTACCTCCTCTACCAGGACCGCCGCAGGTACGCGGGCGGCATCCTCATCGTCTCGCCGACCCCGCTCCTCGTCGCCTACACCGAGGGCGTGCTGCCCTCCCTCGGCGAGGAGGGCCAGGTCGCGATCCGCGCGGTCGGCTCCCTGGTCGACGGCGTGGAGGCCACGCTCTACGACTCTCCCGCGGTGGCCAGGGCCAAGGGTTCGTCGCGGATGCTGAACGTCCTCAGGAAGGCCGCGCGGGGGGCTCTCGAACACGGCGGGGAGGGCGGCGCGGCGGTCCCGTCGCCGCCTGCTGCGGAGGACGGGCAGCTCGCCTTCGGCGAGGAGGACGAGCCCGAGGACCAGGCGCGCCGGGTCGACACCGGCCGTCTGCGCGTCGTCGCCTTCGGCCGCCGCCTCGAACTGGACGCCGACCAGCTGAACCGCATCCGCCGCAACGCGCTCGGCGGCACGGCCCCCGTCAACCTGCTGCGCCCGCGCGCCCGCAAGCTCCTGCTCGACGCCCTGTGGTCGCAGTCCGGCTCCGCGGGCCGCCACACGGACCCCGAACTCGCCGCGGAGCTGCGCTCGTCCTTCGACGACGACGTCTCCTCCGAGGACGACTTCCTCCGCTTCCTGGACGCCTGGTGGCCCGAGCTCACCCCGCGCGGCGTGCTCTCGGCGATGTCGGACGAGCGGCGCCTTGGCCGTTGGGCCCGCCGCGTCCTGAACCCCGCGGAGGTCCGCAAGGTCGCCCGCTCCCTCAAGCGCGACGGCCTCTCCGTGCACGACGTGGCGCTGCTCGACGAGTTGCAGGCGATCCTCGGCACCCCGCACCGGCCCAAGAAGAAGCGCGACCTGGACCCCCTCGACCTGCTCACCGGGCTCGAAGAGCTGATGCCGCAGCGCGAGGAGTCCCAGCGCGAGCGCGCCGAGCGGCTCGCCGCGGAGCGCACCGAGTACGCCCACGTCATCGTGGACGAGGCGCAGGACCTGACCCCCATGCAGTGGCGCATGGTCGGCCGCCGGGGCAGGCACGCCACCTGGACGGTCGTCGGAGACCCCGCGCAGTCCTCCTGGTCCGACCCGGACGAGGCGGGCCAGGCCCGCGACGAGGCGCTCGGCACCCGCCCGCGCCGCCGCTTCACGCTCACCGTCAACTACCGCAACCCCGCCGAGATCGCGGAGCTGGCCGCCAAGGTCCTGGCGCTCGCGATGCCGGGCTCCCAGTCCCCCTCGGCCGTACGTTCGACCGGTCTGCGGCCGCGCTTCTCCGTCGTACGGGACGGCGACCTGGCCCGCTCGGTGCGCGAGGAGGCGGCGCTGCTCCTCGACCGGGTCGACGGCACGGTCGGTGTCGTCGTGGCGATGAACCGCCGCGAGCAGGCGGCCCGCTGGCTCGCCGGGCTCGGTGACCGGGTGGTGGCGCTGGGCAGCCTGGAGGCCAAGGGCCTGGAGTACGACGCGACGGTCGTGGTGTCGCCCGCGGAGATCGCGGACGAGTCACCGGCGGGCCTGCGCGTCCTGTACGTGGCGCTGACCCGCGCGACGCAGCAGCTCACGGTCCTTTCGGGGGAGCGCGACGAGCCCGACGAGGACGGCGTGCCGGACCTGCTGCGCGACTGACGGACGAGAGAACACTTTTGCCCGCCGGGACGGGAATTGCCTTACGGGGATCCTTTGTTACCTTGGATGTGGCACCGGCCCGATCCAAGCCCCCGGGCCCAACCTTCGTCGCTACGAGCGACCACTTGCCGCGAGGCGAGCATGGCGGGTCGGTGTCATTGAACGAACGGAAGAGGTCCACGTCACACCGTGACGTGGACCTCTTCTCGTTTCCCGGAGGCCCCTTCCGAGAAGCCTCAACTTCTCGTATGGTGGAAACAGGTTTCCAAAAACGCAGCGCACTGGCCGGTGAACAAAACGTTCTCAATCCGGGGCGGCTACCACGTACTCGGCGGTAGGTGCGACCATCGGACGGCAAGAGCTACAAGGTGAAAGCAGAGGAAGTCGGCCATGGCAACGGCGCCCAGCGTCTCCTACTCGATGACGGTCCGGCTGGAGGTGCCCGCGAGCGGAACCGCGGTCTCCCAGCTCACCACGGCCGTCGAGTCATCCGGGGGCTCGGTCACCGGCCTCGACGTCACGGCCTCAGGCCACGAGATGCTGCGGATCGACGTCACGATCGCGGCGACCTCCACGACGCACGCCGACGAGATCGTCGAGCAGCTGCGCACCATCGAGGGCGTCACCCTCGGCAAGGTCTCCGACCGTACGTTCCTGATGCACCTCGGCGGCAAGATCGAGATGGCGTCCAAGCACCCCATCAGGAACCGTGACGACCTCTCCATGATCTACACCCCGGGCGTCGCCCGGGTCTGCATGGCGATCGCCGAGAACCCCGAGGACGCGCGGCGCCTCACCATCAAGCGCAATTCCGTTGCGGTCGTAACGGACGGATCGGCCGTTCTCGGCCTCGGCAACATCGGCCCGAAGGCCGCCCTGCCGGTCATGGAGGGCAAGGCGGCCCTCTTCAAGCGCTTCGCGGGCATCGACGCCTGGCCGCTCTGCCTGGACACCCAGGACACCGACGCCATCGTCGAGATCGTCAAGGCCATCGCCCCCGGCTTCGCGGGCATCAACCTGGAGGACATCTCCGCGCCCCGCTGCTTCGAGATCGAGGCACGCCTGCGCGAGGCCCTCGACATCCCCGTCTTCCACGACGACCAGCACGGCACCGCGATCGTCGTCCTGGCCGCGCTCACCAACGCCCTGCGCGTGGTGGGCAAGGGCATCGGGGACGTCCGCGTGGTCATGTCGGGCGCCGGAGCTGCCGGTACGGCCATCCTCAAGCTGTTGCTCGCCGCGGGCGTCAAGAACGCCGTCGTGGCCGACATCCACGGCGTCGTGCACGCCGACCGCGAGGACCTCGTCAGCGCCGACGCGGACTCGCCGCTGCGCTGGATCGCCGACAACACCAACCCCGAGGGCCTCACCGGCACCCTCAAGGAGGCCGTCGTCGGCGCCGACGTCTTCATCGGCGTCTCCGCCCCGAACGTGCTGAACGGCGACGACGTGGCGGCCATGGCCGAGGGCGCCATCGTGTTCGCGCTCGCGAACCCGGACCCCGAGGTCGACCCCGCGATCGCCCGCCAGACGGCGGCGGTCGTGGCCACAGGCCGCTCGGACTTCCCGAACCAGATCAACAACGTCCTGGTCTTCCCGGGCGTCTTCCGCGGCCTGCTCGACGCCCAGTCGCGCACGGTCAACACGGAGATGATGCTCGCCGCCGCGGGCGCCCTCGCGGACGTCGTCGCCGAGGACGAGCTGAACCGGAACTACATCATCCCCAGCGTCTTCAACGACAAGGTCGCGGGTGCGGTGGCCGGTGCCGTGCGCACCGCGGCGAAGGCCGCGGGGGCCGCTGTGACGGGTCCCACGGCCTAGCGTCACGGCGCGTCGCCGGACGCGGGCCCGAGGGGCCCCTCTAGGGTGGCTTGGCAGCAAGCAAGCCCCCCGGGCCCCTTCTTTCGAGGGGCGGCGGACGCTTTTCGTGTGACCCCCACGGGCGCCGGATTCGCTTTCCCGCCGCAGGTGGGGGCAGGATGCGTAATCGGGCGCGAGGGTCTGACGTAGGACCCGGGTCCGGGGACTGTCCAAGGACCCTGGCAGCATCGTCTTAGCTGTGCCCATCATGCGGCTCTGCCGCGTGGCACGCCTCAACGGCAAAAGAACACGGGAGTACAAACATGAACCGCAGTGAGCTGGTGGCCGCGCTGGCCGACCGCGCCGAGGTGACCCGCAAGGACGCCGACGCCGTGCTGGCCGCGTTCGCCGAGACCGTCGGCGAGATCGTTGCCAAGGGCGACGAGAAGGTCACCATCCCCGGCTTCCTGACCTTCGAGCGCACCCACCGTGCCGCTCGCACCGCCCGCAACCCGCAGACCGGCGAGCCGATCAACATCCCGGCCGGTTTCAGCGTCAAGGTTTCGGCTGGTTCCAAGCTGAAGGAAGCGGCTAAGGGTAAGTAACCCTGAGCAGCTGAAAGGGGCGGCCACCCGGTTGGGTGGCCGCCCCTTTCGCGTGCCGCTAAAAGATGGCCTCAAACGCCGGCCGGGCTGAAGCGGCTACAGCGCCGGCTTGCCCGGGAGTTCGACCTTCGCGCCCAGCTCCACGAGCTTGTCCATGAAGTTCTCGTAGCCGCGGTTGATCAGGTCGATGCCGTGCACGCGGGACGTGCCCTGTGCCGCGAGGGCCGCGATCAGGTACGAGAAGCCGCCGCGCAGGTCGGGGATGACCAGGTCGGCGCCCTGCAGCTTGGTGGGGCCGCTGACGACCGCCGAGTGCAGGAAGTTGCGCTGGCCGAAGCGGCAGTCGGAGCCGCCCAGGCACTCGCGGTAGAGCTGGATGTGCGCGCCCATCTGGTTGAGCGCCGAGGTGAAGCCGAGCCGGGACTCGTAGACCGTCTCGTGGACGATGGAGAGGCCCGCGGCCTGCGTCAGGGCGACCACGAGCGGCTGCTGCCAGTCGGTCTGGAAGCCGGGGTGCACGTCCGTCTCCAGGGCGATCGCGTTGAGCGAGCCGCCCGGGTGCCAGAAGCGGATGCCCTCGTCGTCGATCTCGAAGGCACCGCCCACCTTCCGGTAGGTGTTCAGGAACGTCATCATCGAGCGCTGCTGGGCGCCGCGGACGTAGACGTTGCCTTCGGTCGCCAGGGCCGCGGAAGCCCAGGAAGCGGCCTCCAGACGGTCCGAGAGGGCGTGGTGGTTGTAGCCGCCGAGGCTGTCGACACCGGTGACCCTTATGGTCCTGTCGGTGTCCATGGCGATGATCGCGCCCATTTTCTGCAGGACGCAGATCAGGTCCTCGATCTCCGGCTCGACCGCGGCGTTCGAGAGCTCGGTCACACCCTCGGCGAGCACGGCGGTGAGCAGGACCTGCTCGGTGGCGCCCACGGAGGGGTACGGCAGCTTGATCTTCGTGCCGCGCAGCCGCTGCGGGGCCTCCAGGTACTGGCCGCCCTCGCGCTTCTCGATGGTCGCGCCGAACTGGCGGAGCACCTCGAAGTGGAAGTCGATCGGGCGGCCGCCGATGTCGCAGCCGCCGAGGCCGGGGATGAAGGCGTGCCCGAGGCGGTGCAGGAGCGGGCCGCAGAAGAGGATCGGGATGCGCGAGGAGCCGGCGTGGGCGTCGATGTCGGCGACGTTCGCGCTCTCCACGTGCGACGGGTCCATGATGAGCTCGCCCGGCTGCTCACCGGGACGGACCGTCACGCCGTGCAGCTGCAGCAGGCCGCGTACGACTCGGACGTCCCGGATGTCGGGGACATT
Organism: Streptomyces formicae; assembly: GCF_002556545.1. Classification (NCBI taxonomy): domain Bacteria; kingdom Bacillati; phylum Actinomycetota; class Actinomycetes; order Kitasatosporales; family Streptomycetaceae; genus Streptomyces; species Streptomyces formicae. The sequence goes on along the minus strand of NZ_CP022685.1, from coordinate 3,642,528 downwards.
GCGCAGCCGGCTCGGGGCGCTGCCGAGCAGCGCGGCGACCATGGCCTTGGGCACGAGGTTCTTCGCGCCGCGGACACGGATCTCGCCCTCAAGCGGGGTTCCGCCGTGGACAAGCAGGACATCGTCGGTGACGGTCATGAATCTCGCGTTCCGATTGGATGGACGGGGGGACCAAAGGGCAAGCGTAATGGCCGCGTACCCCCCTTTTGTAAGGCCGAGGGGGCCCGAAACACGTCATGAGTTCGCCACAACACGAACTGTGCGGAACCGGACACTCCGGGTCACTGGCTCCGATGTGCGCTCCGGATGCGCTCATGCGCCCTGAACTGCGTTGGCTCACGTACCGCCATTGCCTCCCCGCGCAGGGCGAAGATGCGGGATCATGTCGTTCATGACGGAGGTGTCCTCGCTCACAGGGCGGCTGCTCGTGGCCACGCCTGCCCTGGCGGACCCGAACTTCGACCGCGCGGTGGTGCTGCTCCTCGACCACGACGAGGAGGGCTCGCTCGGCGTGGTCCTCAACCGGCCCACGCCGGTGGACGTCGCCGACATCCTGGAGGGCTGGGGCGATCTCGCGGGGACGCCGGGCGTCGTCTTCCAGGGCGGGCCCGTCTCGCTCGACTCGGCGCTCGGCGTCGCGGTGATCCCCGGCGACGAGGGCCTGTCCCCGGTGTCGCGGCGGCGCGCGGTCAAGGGGGAACCCATCGGCTTCCGCCGGGTGCACGGCGCGATCGGCCTGGTGGACCTGGAGACCCCGCCCGAGCTGCTCGCCTCCGCCCTCGGCTCGCTCCGCATCTTCGCGGGCTACTCGGGCTGGGGCCCGGGCCAGCTGGAGGACGAGCTGGGCGAGGGCGCCTGGTACGTGGTGGAGTCGGAGCCGGGCGACGTCTCGTCGCCCGACCCCGAGCAGCTGTGGCGCGCGGTGCTCCGGCGCCAGCGCAGCGAGCTCGCGATGGTGGCGACCTACCCGGACGACCCGTCGCTGAACTGAGCCAGATAGCGCTCGGCCAGGGGATGGGCGTCCCGCGCCGGCACCGCGAGGTGCACGCTCACGGGCGGGGCGTTCTTCAGGCGTACGTAGCGCAGTGACGGGTGGGAGTGCCTGCGCGCGACCGGCTCGGTGGCCACGCCCACGCCGTGGCCCGCGGCGACCGCCTCCAGCCATTCGTCGAAGTTGTCGGCCGTGCAGGCGATGCGGGGGCGGCGGCCCTCGGGCCACAGCTCCGGGCGGGTCGCGCCGGTCACCGTGTTGACGACCAGCGGCAGTTCGGCGAGCTCCGACCAGTCGACCACGCGGCGGCCCGCGAGCTCGGCGGCGCCGCGGGCGACGACCGCGGTGCGGGGCTCGCGCAGCAGGAGGCGCGAGCGCACCGGGCTGTCCGGCGGGATCTCGCCGCGTACGACCGCCACGTCGCAGGCGCCCGACGCCAGGCCCGCGAGCGGGGCGTCGCGCCGCACCAGGCGGACGCCCGCGCCGGTCGCCGCCTTGAAGGCGGCGGTCAGCGGGACGCACGTCTCGGGCAGGACCGAGGTGAAGCCGAGCCTGAGCAGGGGCGGTTCGGCGCCCGCCGCGGTGCGCAGGGTGGTGTCGATGCGGGTCAGGAGCGGTGCGAGGTCGTCGCGCAGGCGGCGCCCCGCGTCGGTCAGCGCGACCTGGCGCGTGGTCCGGTCGAGCAGCCGCGTCCCGATGCTCTCCTCCAGGGCGCGCACGGTGCGGGTCAGCGCGGGCTGTCCGACGCGGAGCCGGTCGGCGGCGTGCGTGAAGCTCAACTCGTCGGCGACGGCGAGGAAGCCGCGCAGGTGCCGCAGCTCCACGGCCTCCGTGCGCGGCTGCTCCGCAGCGTGTACGTCATTCATGCCTCCCGAGCATAAGTGCACCTCGCGCGCATTTCCCCCGCGATCCGGAGGCTGCCTACGGTCCGGGGAAACGGCGTGCGGAAGCAAGGGAGTTGAGTCGCGTGCGCAAAGTGTGGCTGTTGATGGTGGGGTCCTTCACCCTGGGGCTCGACGCCTACGTGATGGCCGGGCTGCTGCCGGTCGTCGCCAAGGACCTGGGGACGACCGTCTCCCTCGCGGGGCAGATGGTCACCGTCTTCACCCTCGCCTACGCGGTGAGCGCGCCGCTCGTCGCCGGTCTCCTGTCCGGCGTACGGCCGAGGACGCTGATCGTGGCCGCGCTTGCCGTCTTCACCCTCGGCAACGCTCTGACCGCGCTCGCGCCAGGACTCGCCGTACTGCTCGTCTCGCGCGCCGTGGCGGGGGCCGGGGCCGGGGTCTACTCGGCGCTCTCCACAGCGGCGGCCGCCTCGCTCGCGGGTCAGGAGCGCCGCGGCCGTGCGCTCGCGCTGGTGATGGGCGGGATGAGTTCGGGCACGGTGCTCGGTGTCCCGCTGGGCGTGCTGCTCGCCGACCACACGACGTGGCGGGCCACGATGTGGCTGGTGACGGCGCTGGGCGCGGTCGCGCTCGTGGGCCTCGCGGTGGGGCTGCCGGAGGTGCCCGCGGGGCCCGCGGTGCCGGTGCGGGCGCGGCTCGGGGCGCTCGCCGACCGGAAGGTGCTGCCCGTGGTGGGCGTCTCCTTCCTGGGAGCGGTGGCCAGCCTCGGCCTCTACACCTATCTCGCGCCGGTGCTCGACTCGTCGGGCGGCGTGAGCGAGAGCGCGGTGGCGCCCTACCTGTGGGCGTGGGGGATCGGCGGGGTGCTCGGCAGTGTGCTCGCCGGGCCCCTCGTGGACCGCACGGGCCGGGTGGTCGCCCTGGTGACGGGGATCGTCGTGACCCTGGTCGTCTCGATCGGCGCCCTGCCGCTGCTGGGCGCCGCCGCCTTCCCTGTGCTCGTCGTCTGGGGCGCGGCGGGCTGGGCGTTCCAGGTCCCGCAGCAGCACCGCCTCCTGGCCCTGCGGGCCGAGCGCGGCACCGTGGCCCTCGCGCTCAACAACTCCGCCCTCTACCTGGGCAGCGCGGTCGGCTCGGCCCTCGCCGGTCTCGCCCTGGCCGCGGGTCTCGCGCCGCGCGATCTGCCGTGGGCGGCGGCCGCGGTCGCGGCGGCGGGGCTCGTCCTGCACCTGGTGACGACGCGTACCCGGCGGACTCTCGCGGGCAGCCGCTGCCGGGACGCGGCGGGCGTGAGTACCCTTGGCCCTTATGAGCACTCTTGAGCCCGAGCCCGAGCGCGGGGCAGGTACGGGGACCCTCGTAGAGCCGACGCCACAGGTGTCGCACGGTGACGGCGACCACGAGCGCTATGCGCACTACGTCCAGAAGGACAAGATCATGGCGAGCGCGCTCGACGGCACGCCCGTCGTCGCGCTCTGCGGCAAGGTGTGGGTCCCCGGCCGCGACCCGAAGAAGTATCCCGTCTGTCCCATGTGCAAGGAGATCTACGAGTCCATGGGCGCGGGCGGCGACAAGGACAAGGGCGGCAAGGACGGCAAGGGCGGCAAGAAGTAGTCCCTTTCGGTCCCTTGTGAGACCTCTTCGCCCGAGGGGCGTTGCGCGTGCCGCAACGCCCCTTTTGCGTTGCGCAATCGCATGACAGCCTCTGGGTCCATGACCTTTGAGCAACTCATCCCGGCGCCCGCACGCGCCGAGGCCACTCAGGGCTCCCCCTTCGTCGTCGACGCCGCCACCACCCTCGTCGCGGGTCCCGGCACCGAGTCCACCGAGCGCTGGCTGCGCGCCACGCTCGGCGGCGCGCTCGGACTGCCGCTGCGGCCCGGCGCCGAGGGCGCGGCCGGTTCCGTCTCCCTGCGCGTCGACGGCTCGTTGGAGCCCGAGGCGTACCGGCTCACCATCGAGAGCGACCGCGTCGAGATCGCCGGCGGCGCGGGCGCGGGCGTCTTCTGGGGCGCCCAGACCCTGCGCCAGTTGCTCGGCCCCGACGCCTTCCGGCGGGCGCGGCTGCGGCTCGGCGCGGAGCACTCCGTGCCCGCGGGCACCGTCGAGGACGCGCCCCGCTTCGGCTGGCGCGGCATGATGCTCGACGTCTCGCGGCACTTCATGCCCAAGGACGGCGTCCTTCGCTACCTCGACCTGCTGGCCGCGCACAAGCTCAACGTCTTCCACTTCCACATCACCGACGACCAGGGCTGGCGCGTGGAGATCAAGCGTCACCCCCGGCTCACCGAGGTGGGCTCGTCGCGGGCCCGCACCCGGTGGGGCCACCGCGCGTCGCCGCTCTGGCTGGAGCACCCGCACGGCGGTTACTACACGCAGGACGACATCCGCGAGATCGTCGCGTACGCGGACTCCCTGCACATCACCGTCGTCCCCGAAGTCGACATCCCCGGCCACTCGCAGGCGGCCATCACCGCCTACCCGCACCTCGGCAACAGCGACGTCGTCGACACCGAGGCCATGCGGGTCTGGGACTCCTGGGGCGTCAGCCCCAACGTCCTGGCCCCCACCGAGGACGTACTCCGTTTCTACGAAGGGGTCTTCGAGGAGATCCTCGACCTCTTCCCCTCCACGTTCATCCACGTCGGCGGCGACGAGTGCCCCAAGGACCAGTGGAAGGCGTCGCCCGCCGCCCAGGCCCGCATCAAGGAGCTGGGCCTGGCCGACGAGGACGAGTTGCAGAGCTGGTTCATCCGGCACTTCGACCGGTGGCTGACCGCGCGCGGGCGGCGGCTCATCGGCTGGGACGAGATCCTGGAGGGCGGGCTCGCCGAGGGCGCCACCGTCTCGTCCTGGCGCGGCTACCGGGGCGGCATCGACGCGGCCAGATCAGGCCACGACGTCGTCATGTGCCCCGAGCAGCAGGTGTACTTGAACTTCCGGGAGGACGGCGGCCCCGACGAGCCGATGCCCATCGCGTTCGTGCGCACCCTGGAGGACGTCTACCGCTTCGAGCCGGTCCCCGCGGAGCTGACCGAGGAGGAGGCCGCGCACGTGCTCGGCACCCAGGCCAACGTCTGGACCGAGGTGATGGAGAACCAGCAGCGCGTGGACTACCAGGTGTTCCCGCGGCTCGCCGCCTTCGCCGAGGTGGCCTGGCGGGAGCTCCCGGCCTCCGCCGAGCGTGACTTCGCCGACTTCGAGCGCCGAATGGCCACGCACTACGCGCGACTTGACGCCCTCGGCGTCGACTACCGCCCGCCGACGGGGCCGTTGCCGCGACACACGCGCCCCGGTGTGCTCGGGCGCCCGATCGACGGGCCGCCCCCGAACGTGTGAGGTCGTTCGCCGGGCGTTCGCTTCCGGCGGCCCGTGCCACGCGCGCGTGCCGTCGGGAGCGGCGGCCGGAAGACGCCGCCCAGGAGTCACCGGACAGGGGCAATTCGCACTGACCGGTGAGGGCATGCGAAACCAGTACATCCCCCTGGTCCCCGGACGAATGCCTCCTAGCGGACCCCCACGCCGGGGCCCGGGGAAGATGTGCCAGAGTTGCCACGTCCGGGTTGTGAGCACGTACCGTACGGCGGAACAGGCGTAACGGTGTGACGTCGGAAACGTAGCGAGCACCGCGAACGGCGAGTACGTGAAGTACGCGGCCGGGCATCGGGAAGGGGCAGCCGGTTTTGAGCACGCACGCACCGCAGGCGGCACAGGCACCGCAGTCGGTGAAGCTGCCCGCCACGCTCGACGAGGCAGTGGCGGCACTCGCCGCCATGCCCGCCGCCGTGCCCGTCGCCGGTGGCACCGACCTGATGACGTCGGTCAACTCGGGACAGCTGCGGCCCGCCGCCCTCGTGGGGCTCGGCCGCATCAGCGAGATCCGCGGCTGGCAGTACCAGGACGGTCACGCGCTGCTCGGCGCGGGACTCACCCACGCCCGCATGGGCCGCCCCGACTTCGCCGCGCTGATCCCCGCGCTCGCCGCCGCCGCGCGCGCCGCGGGACCGCCGCAGATCCGCAACGCGGGCACCCTCGGCGGGAACATCGCGTCGGCCGCGCCGACCGGCGACACCCTTCCCGTGCTGGCCGCGCTCGAAGCCGTCCTGATCATCGCGGGACCCGGCGGCGTCCGCCGCGAGGTCCCCGTGCCGCACCTGCTCGCGGGCATGGAGATGCTCCGCCCCGGCGAGCTCATCGGCTTCGTCCGCGTGCCGCTGCTGCACGCCCCCCAGGTCTTCCTCAAGGCGACCGGGCGCACCGGGCCGGGGCGCGCCACCGCCTCCGTCGCGCTGGTCCTCGACCCCGCGCGCCGGGGCGTGCGGTGCGCGGTCGGCGCCATCGCCCCGATGCCGCTGCGCCCCCTGGAGGCCGAGCAGTGGGTCGCCTCGCTGATCGACTGGGACGGCGAGCGGGGCAGCCTGGTGCCGGAAGCGGTGACGGCCTTCGGCGAGTACGTCGCCGCCGCCTGCATCCCCGAACAGCCCCCGGCGGCCGACGGCAGCGAACAGCCGCTGCCGCCCGCCGTACTGCACCTGCGGCGCACCGTCGCCGCACTGGCCCGACGAGCACTGGGGAGGGCGCTGTCGTGAGCGACGACCAGAACACCCACAACGGCGGCGGCTGGCAGCCGCACCCGCAGGGCGAGTACGACTCGGACGCGACGGCGTTCGTGCAGCTCCCCGAGGGCATGCTGGACGTTCCGCTGGCCGCGCCGGGGCACGGTTATGTGCCGCCGCAGATAAAGGTCACCCCGACCACCGCGGACGCCACCGACCCGGCGGCCACGGGCACGTGGGTCATGCCGCCCGAGATCACCGGAGCGATGGGCGGCGGCCAGGCGGTGAGCTGGCCCGAGGCGGGCACGGCGCAGAGCCGGCAGGTCCCGGAGAGCCAGCCCCAGGGCCACGTCCAGGGCCAGGGGTACGACCCCCGGGCGACCGGACAGTGGAGCTTCCCCGAGGCGCACGCCGCGGAGCAGGGCTACGGGCCCGAGCACGGGCACACGCAGGGACACGGGCACGCGCACGGGTACGAGCAGCCGCACGAACAGCCGCACGAGGCCGCTTCCGACGTCACCGGCCAGTGGTCGATCCCGGTCGCCGATGGTGATCTTCCGGACGAATCGGGTGAGTTCACGACCTCGTCGCTCGCCACGTGGGGCGGCACGCCGCCCGCGACCCTGCCCGGCGGCGCGGCCGCGCCCTGGGCGACGGGGGCGGGGGCCGGTGCGCCCTGGGGCGCGCAGGCCCAGGAGGCGCCCGTCCTGGAGCCGGAGCCCGAGGTGACGGCCCCGCCCCAGGAACATCACGTACCGGATCACCACGTTCCGGAGCACCACGTCTCAGAGCCGCACGTCTCCGAGCCGCACGTTCCGGAGTACCGGGCTCCGGAGAGTCACGCCCCGGTACAGGAGGGCCCCCCGGAGAACCGGTTCGAGCAGACGACGCTGCTGCGGGCCGTGCGGGTGCCGAGTGCCGCCGAGCGCGAGGCCGCCGAGCACCCGGAGGTCCAGGAGCCCCAGGCCCAAGAGGTCCAGGAGGCCCAGGAGGTCCGGCAGGAGCTTCAGGAACTCCAGGAGGCCCCGGAGCCCGGGCCCGCCGAAGCGGACGCCCTCGACCAGCCCGTCCTCGCCGAGCCCGTCCTCGCCGAGCCCGCCCTCGACCAGCCCGTTCTCGAACAGCAGGACGCGCACGACGAGTTCGTGGAGCCGGAACCGCCCGTCGACGACGTGGCCGAGGCCCCCGCGCCCGCCCCCGAGGCCGTCGCCGAGGAGCCCACCGGACCCGAGCCCGAGCCGGACGCCGAACCCGAGGCGGAACCGGCCGAACCGGCCATCCTCTCCGCCCCCCTCCACGACGACCACCCCCTCGTCTCGTACGTCCTGCGGGTGAACGGCGCCGACCGACCCGTCACCGATGCCTGGATCGGCGAGTCGCTGCTCTACGTGCTGCGCGAGCGCCTCGGTCTCGCCGGGGCCAAGGACGGCTGCTCGCAGGGCGAGTGCGGGGCGTGCAACGTCCAGGTGGACGGTCGGCTCGTCGCCTCCTGCCTGGTGCCCGCGGCGACCACCGCGAGCAGCGAGGTGCGCACCGTCGAGGGCCTCGCCGAGGACGGGCAGCCCTCCGACGTGCAGCGCGCGCTCGCCGCGTGCGGCGCGGTCCAGTGCGGCTTCTGCGTACCGGGCATGGCCATGACCCTGCACGACCTGCTCGAAGGCAACCCCGCCCCCACCGACCTGGAGACCCGCCGCGCGCTGTGCGGCAACCTCTGCCGCTGCTCCGGCTACCGGGGCGTGCTCGACGCCGTCCAGGAAGTCGTGGCCGAGCGCGAGGCGACAGCGGCGGCCGCCTCGGCCGCGGAGTCGCCGGACGAGCCGGGCGACCAGGCCCGCATCCCGCACCAGGCGGGCCCCGGCGCGGGCGGCGTCCACCAGGCCGCGCACGAGGGGATCTACGAGGAACCCGAAGGATCCCAGGGGCCGTACGGCCGGGACGGAGGCCAGGCGTGAGCAACGAAGCCGCCACCGCGACCAGCTCCGCCGTGCCGCAGGGCCCCGAGCAACTGCCGCACGGCATCGGCTCGTCACTGCCGTCGGCGCAGTGCCGCGCCAAGACCGAGGGCACCTTCCCGTACGCCGCGGACCTGTGGGCGGAGGGCCTGCTGTGGGCGGCGGTGCTCCGCTCGCCGCACGCGCACGCCCGCATCGTCTCCATCGACACCACGCACGCGCGCGAGATGCCCGGCGTCCGCGCCGTCGTCACGCACGAGGACGTGCCGGGGGACGCGCTGCACGGCCGCGCGGTCGCCGACCGCCCGGTCTTTGCCTCCGACGTCGTACGCCACCACGGCGAGCCCATCGCCGCGGTCGCCGCCGACCACCCGGACACGGCGCGGATGGCGGCCGCCGCGATCATCGTCGAGTACGAGGTGCTCGAACCGGTCACCGACCCGGAGAAGGCCTTCGAGGCCGAACCGCTGCACCCCGACGGCAACTTGATCCGGCACATCCCGCTGCGCCACGGCGACCCGGAGGCGGCGGGCGAGCTCGTCGTCGAGGGGCTCTACCGCATCGGCCGCCAGGACCCCGCGCCCATCGGCGCGGAGGCCGCGCTCGCGGTGCCGCGTCCCGACGGGGGAGTGGAGCTGTACCTGGCCTCCACCGATCCGCACGCCGACCGGGACAGGGCCGCCGCCTGCTTCGGGCTCGCCCCGGACCAGGTGAAGATCGTCGTCACCGGGGTGCCCGGCGCGACCGGTGACCGCGAGGACGCGAGCTTCCAACTGCCCGTCGGGCTCCTCGCGTTGCGGACCGGCTGCCCCGTCAAGCTCACCGCGACCCGCGAGGAGTCCTTCCTCGGCCACGCGCACCGCCACCCCACGCTCCTTCGCTACCGCCACCACGCGGACGCCGAGGGCAGGCTCGTCAAGGTCGAGGCGCAGATCCTGCTCGACGCGGGCGCGTACGCGGACACCTCGTCGGAGGCGCTCGCGGCGGCGGTCTCCTTCGCCTGCGGGCCCTACGTCGTGCCGAACGCCTTCATCGAGGGCTGGGCCGTACGCACGAACAACCCGCCCTCCGGCCACGTGCGGGGCGAGGGCGCCATGCAGGTGTGCGCGGCGTACGAAGCCCAGATGGACAAGATCGCAAAGAAGCTGGGCGTCGACCCGGCGGAGCTGCGCCTGCGCAACGTCATGGCGACCGGCGACATCCTGCCCACCGGGCAGACGGTGACCTGTCCCGCCCCGGTGGCCGAACTCCTCGCCGCCGTACGGGACTTCCCGCTGCCCGAGCTGCCCAAGGACACCCCCGAGGACGAGTGGCTGCTGCCCGGCGGGCCCGAGGGCGCGGGCGAGCCCGCCGCCGTCCGCCGGGGCGTCGGCTACGGCCTCGGCATGGTCCAGCTCCTGGGCGCCGAGGGCACGGACGAGGTCTCCACGGCCACCGTGAAGGTCCACGACGGCGCGGCCACGGTCATCTGCGCGGCCGTCGAGACCGGCCAGGGCTTCACCACGCTGGCCCGCCAGATCGTCCAGGAGACGCTCGGCATCGACGACGTGCGGGTGGCTCCCGTCGACACGGACCAGCCACCGGCGGGCCCGAGCTGTCGCGGCCGCCACACCTGGGTGTCGGGCGGCGCGGTGGAGCGCGCGGCGAAGATGGTGCGCACCCAGCTCCTCCAGCCGCTCGCCCACAAGTTCGGCATGTCCACGGAGCTGCTCCAGATCACCGACGGCAAGATCACCTCGTACGACGGGGTGCTCTCCACGACCGTCACCGAGGCGATGGACGGCAAGGAACTGTGGGCCACGGCCCAGTGCCGCCCGCACCCGACCGAGCCCCTCGACGAGGCAGGACAGGGCGACGCCTTCGTGGGCATGGCGTTCTGCGCGGTGCGCGCGGTGGTCGACGTCGACATCGAGATCGGCTCGGTCCGCGTCGTGGAACTGGCCGTCGCCCAGGACGTGGGCCGCATCCTCAACCCCGCCCAGCTGAGGGTCCGCATCGAGGCGGGCGTCACGCAGGGCGTGGGCGCGGCACTGACGGAGAACCTGCGCACCCCGCGCGGCATCGTCCGCCACCCCGACCTGACGGGCTACGCCCTGCCCACGGCCCTGGACACCCCCGACATCCGCATCGTGAAGCTGGTCGAGGAGCGTGACGTGGTCGCCCCGTTCGGCGCGAAGGCGGCGAGCGCGGTCCCGGTGGTGACGTCCCCCGCGGCCGTGGCATCGGCGGTCCGCGCGGCGACGGGCCGCCCGGTCAACCGCCTCCCGATCCGCCCGCAGGCGGCGGTGGCCGCGCCGTCGGCGTAGCGCGGGCGGGCGGTCGTGGCGGGCTGGGGGCTGTTCACCTTCGTGGGCGGCACGGTGCTTGCCACCAACGTGTGCCGTGCGGCCGACTGGTTCCAGATGCTCTCCTACCAGCATCGGATGTGGCCGAAGAGCGTGACGACCGTGCGGGTCGGCGGGGCGATCTTCTCGGTGGCCGGTGCGGTGGCTCTTCTGAGGGCCTGGTGACGCGGAGGGCGAGCAGGTGCCCGGTGTGAGGGACGGCCCGCGCGGCGGCGGTCCGCCGGTAATCCGGAGGCGGTGGCGTCGGGTGCGCTGGCACGATGGGCGTCATGACTACCAGCACCTCTGACCCCGGTGGCGTCGTCGTCATCACCGGCATCATGGCGTCCGGCAAGTCCACGGTGGCGCAGGCCCTTGCCGAGCGGCTCGACAAGGCCGTGCACGTGCGCGGGGACGTCTACCGGCGGATGATCGTCTCCGGCGGCGTCGCGTACGAACCCGACGCCGGGGGCGAGGCGGAGGCCCAACTCCTGCTCCGCTACCGGCTTTCCGCCTCCACGGCCGACGCGTACGCCGACGCGGGTTTCACCGCGATCGTCCAGGACGTCATCCTGGGCCCGCCCCTGAAGACGTACGTCGAGCTGATCAGGACCCGTCCCGCGTACGTCGTCGTCCTCGCCCCGCGCCCCGAGGCGGTCGCCGCCCGCGAGGCGGGACGCGGCAAGACGGGCTACGGCGCGTGGACGGTCGAGGACCTGGACACCGGCCTGCGCGAGACGACCCCGAAGCTCGGACTCTGGCTGGACAGCTCGGAGTTGACGGTGGCGGAGACCGTGGACGCGATCCTGGCGCGACTGGACGAGGCGCGGATCGACCCGGCGTCCTGAGGGGGCGCCGGCCGGGTCACCGGATGGGTCACCAGATGTCGTCCTCCGGGGCGCGGCGCCCCGCGCTGCTCGTCAGGACGGGGGTGACGGCCAGCAGGCCGACGTCCTCGGGGTGGACCAGGGTCGGTTGCAGGACGACGGGGTACGGCGGCCGACTGGCGTCGTCGGCCGGGTGGGGCAGGGTCGTCCGCCAGTGCGCCAGGGAGGGGAGCCGTTCCCGGCGGCGAGGCGAGACCGGGAAGGGCGTGGTCCCCGGGGGCGTGGGCGTGACGCGCACGGCACTCCTGGCGGCCGGGGCGTCGGGACCCTCGGGGGCGACCAGGCCGTGCACGTGCGCGGGGACGTCTACCGGCGGATGATCGTCTCCGGCGGCGTCGCGTACGAACCCGACGCCGGGGGCGAGGCGGAGGCCCAACTCCTGCTCCGCTACCGGCTTTCCGCCTCCACGGCCGACGCGTACGCCGACGCGGGTTTCACCGCGATCGTCCAGGACGTCATCCTGGGCCCGCCCCTGAAGACGTACGTCGAGCTGATCAGGACCCGTCCCGCGTACGTCGTCGTCCTCGCCCCGCGCCCCGAGGCGGTCGCCGCCCGCGAGGCGGGACGCGGCAAGACGGGCTACGGCGCGTGGACGGTCGAGGACCTGGACACCGGCCTGCGCGAGACGACCCCGAAGCTCGGACTCTGGCTGGACAGCTCGGAGTTGACGGTGGCGGAGACCGTGGACGCGATCCTGGCGCGACTGGACGAGGCGCGGATCGACCCGGCGTCCTGAGGGGGCGCCGGCCGGGTCACCGGATGGGTCACCAGATGTCGTCCTCCGGGGCGCGGCGCCCCGCGCTGCTCGTCAGGACGGGGGTGACGGCCAGCAGGCCGACGTCCTCGGGGTGGACCAGGGTCGGTTGCAGGACGACGGGGTACGGCGGCCGACTGGCGTCGTCGGCCGGGTGGGGCAGGGTCGTCCGCCAGTGCGCCAGGGAGGGGAGCCGTTCCCGGCGGCGAGGCGAGACCGGGAAGGGCGTGGTCCCCGGGGGCGTGGGCGTGACGCGCACGGCACTCCTGGCGGCCGGGGCGTCGGGACCCTCGGGGGCGACCAGGCCGTGCACGTCGTCCGCGTCGCCCACGTCCTCCGCGCCCTCCGTGTCGCCCACCGGGCCGGAGGGCGACGGCGATGCCACGCTCCCCAGGATCTGCTCCCACTCGGCCTGCGGATAGCCGAACACCCGGCACGTCCACGTCCGCCCGCCGCCCGTCTCGCGGCACACGAGGTCGGCGCGGATCTCCAGCTGCCCGCCGTGTCCGCGGTGCACGTCCTGCGCAAGCAGCTTCAGATGCCGTAGGGCGTTGGTGCCCGTGTGCAGCCAGAGGAACGTGCCGTCGTCGGCGCCGCCGATGACATGGGCCTGTTCGTGGTTCAGGTGAACGGTGACCCTGGCCTCGTCCAGGTCCGAGCCCGCCGTCTGCTTGAGGACGGCGACCACCTCGACGACTTCGCCCTCGCCCCTGCGGACGTCGGTCTCCTGCATGATGAACTGCGGGCAGTCCGCCCGGTCCCGCTCGCCCCTGGCCCGGTCCTGCTGCTCGCGCTGCGCCTTCAGCTGGGCGTCGGTCGCCTCCTTGGCCACCCGGGCCTGCCACCAGGCGACGGCGACGGCGCCACCGGCCACGGCGTTGCTCGCCGCGTTCATGTAGTCCCCAGCCTCCACCCGGTACCTCTCGCCCCTGGTTCGCGCGCGTCGCCCTGACGCCATTGTGGCGCCGAGACGGGCCGGGGGTCCGGGCAACCGCGCAGTCGTGAAGGGGAGTTGACGCGAGGGCGGACGAACAGAGGCCGACGAACAGAGGGTGACCCCGAGGCGGGGTCACCCTCTGCTCACGCGCGCGGCGCGCTGCCGTGCGTGCCGCGTTGCGGGCTACTTGCCGTAGTACGCGTCGTACACGGACAGCGTCGACGTGTTGCCGCCCTTGTCCGTGACCTTCGCGCGGAAGGCGATGCCCTTGCCCTTCGCCGGGTTCTTCACCGAGATCTTCCCGCCCCGGACCGGCGTCTTCTGCCAGGTGCGCCCCGCGTCGTAGGAGACGTACACCGCGAGGGACTTGAGGTTCCCCGCACCCGCCGCCGAGCCCTGGACCTCGACCGGGACGGACTGGGTCGCGCCCGCGGCGGCCCGGCTCCTCAGGTCGAGCTCGGGGGTGAAGCGGACGGTGGACGCAGGGAGTTGGGTCTGTCCGGTCACCCTCTTGGAGCGGAACGTCCAGCTCGCGTCGACCCGCGACGAGACCGCGGCGACCTTCGGGTCGCGCTTCACGGTGGTCGTGAGCTTGTACGCGGCGTCCTCCGCCGGGACCGTGAACGTCTCCTCGCCGGTCAGCGGGTCACCGTTCTCGGCGATCTTCGTGCCGTCGCGGTACAGGGTCGACTTCGCCGACGCGTACGCGCTCCAGCCCGTGTGCCCCTTGCCGTCGGCGACGACGGCGAGGCTGCCGCCGAGCTTGTCGCCCTCGCGGAAGATGCCGCCCCTGTCCTTGCCGAGGGCGGGGCCGAACACGCCGGTGTTGAAGGACTTCGCGTACGCGCGGCCCGCGGTGAAGGGCTCCGGGAGCATCCGGTAGGCGCCGTCCCAGGCGGGGTCGCCGTCCGCGTTCTTGTCGCCGTACTGGTCGAAGTCGATGCCCCACCGCACGCCGTCGAGCGCGGAGACGTACACCGTCTGGGTGCGCGGCAGCTTCTGCGCGGGGAGGATCGGCGAGATGCCGCCCGCCAGCGGCAGGTATCCGGCGACGGACAGGGCGCCCGTGCGGCCGGGTGAGGAGGCGCCCATGCCGACCTTCAGGGTGGCGAAGTCGGCGCGCTTCAGGTGCCGCGTGTAGCCGGTCGCGAGCTTCTTGACCTCGCCGCCGATGAGCATGTCGTACCGCGTGTCCGCGCCCTTGCGCCACGTGCCGAGCCACTGCTGGCCGAGGCCCTTGGGCACCTCGGGGCCGAGGTGGGCGGTGCGCATGCTCTGGAAGGAGCTGATGTTGAGGGCGCCCATTTCGTAGCCCTCGTAGGAGTAACGGCCGTCCAGGAACGCCAGGTCGGCGGACGGGTCGGGGCCCGTGATGTCGACGGGCTTCGTCGTGCGGGCGTCGACGGTGATGGTCGTGTCCTTGTCGACGGACAGGGTCGGCCCGGCGAGCCAGTCGACGCCCTTGTCACCGTTGTCGGGGTCGACGTAGATCGCCGAGTCGAGCAGGTAACTGCCCTTGGCCACGCGGAAGGTGTCGGTCCCCGACGGGTCGTTGGGGAAGAGGTTGAGGCCCTTGTCGGCCCCGGTGATGGCGGAGAACGAGCTCTGGTGGTTCGGGGTGGGCTTCCCGTCGCGGCCGATGAACTTGAGCGTCACGTCGTACCGCTCGACCTCGTTGTCGATCGCCGCCGCGGTGCGCACGGACTGGCCGCCGCCGCTCGCCACGACGTACGCGGAGTAGGCGCCGTCGAGCGCCGCGCCCAGCTTGGGGTCGGCGGTCAGGTCGACGGAGGCGGTGCCGCCCGCGGGGACGGTGACCTTGTCCGCGCCGAGCGTGAAGAACCCGGCGGGGGCCGGGTCGCCCTTGGGCCCGGTGGCGTCGAGGGTGAGGCCGAGGGTGACGGCGTCCTTGCCGAGGTTGCGGTAGGTGACCTTCTTGGTGACCGGCTTGTCGTCGGTGTGGGGCCACTGCTGTGTACCGAAGCTCACCGACACGGGGTCGGCGATCACGGACTGCTCGATGGCCTTGTCGACGGCGATGCGGCCCGAACCCTGCTCGAACGGGGTGTACTTGCCGGGCTTGGTGGACGCGGTGAGGGCGCCCTTGAGCTCGGTGTACTTCCAGTCGGGGTGCTGCTGCTTGAGCAGCGCGGCGGCGCCCGCGACGTGCGGCGCCGCCATGGAGGTGCCGGAGATCGTCAGGTAGCCCTCGGGGTTCTGGCCGACCTGCTTCTCGATGACGGAGCCGGGGGCGGCCGCGGCGGTGATGTCCACGCCGGGGGCGGTCACGTCGGGCTTGATGGCGCCGTCGCCGACGCGCGGGCCCTGGCTGGAGAAGTCGGCGAGCTTGTCGTTGTCGTCGACCGCGCCGACGGTGAGCGCGGCGTCGGCGCTGCCGGGGGAGCCGACGGAACCGGGCGTTCCGTCATTGCCCGCCGAGATGGCGAAGAGGATGCCCTGGTCGGCGGAGAGCTTGTTGACGGTGGCTTCGAGGGGGTCGATGCCGGGGGTGTCGCCGCCGCCGAGGCTGAGGTTGACGACGTCGGCTTTCTCGGCCGCCGCCCACTCCATGCCCGCGACGATGCCGGAGTCGTCGCCGAATCCGTCGTCGTCGAGGACCTTGCCGTTGAGCAGCTTGGCGCCCGGCGCGACGCCCTTGAACGTGCCGCCGGACTTCGCGCCGGTGCCCGCCACGGTGGACGCGACGTGCGTGCCGTGCCCGAAGCGGTCCTTGGCGTCGGCGGCGCCGGTGAAGTTCTTCTCGGCGGCGACCTGGTCCTTGAGGTCGGGGTGGGTGGCGTCCACGCCGGTGTCCAGGACGGCGATCTTCACGCCCTTGCCGTCGTACCCCGCGTTCCACGCCTTGTCGGCGCCGATCTGCTTGACGCTCTTGTCCAGGGTCGCCTTGCGGGTGCCGTCGAGCCAGACGTGCGCGATGCCGGACGCGGTGGTGCGGGCGCCGCCGCGCTCGCCGGTGAGGGCCTTCCACAGGTCGCCCGCGTCCTGCTTCGGGGTGGTGACGGCGTCGGCGTTCAGTGTCTTGAGGGACCGGCGGACGGTGGTGTCCCCGGCGGCCCGGACGTCGGCCTTCGCGTCGGCCTGGGCGGAACCCTGGTAGCCGACGATCACCTTCAGGCCCTTGGACTGCGCCGCGCGGTTGCGCTTCTTGCTCAACTCCGTGATGTCGAAGAGCCGTTGGTCGACGCGCCCGTCGGCCACCAGGCGCTGGGCGTCCGCGGGGAGTACGAGGGTGTGGCCGTTCGGCGAGCGGTGCGTGCGGACGGGTATGTGCTCGCGGCCCTTCGCCGGGGCGAACCCGACCGCACGCCCCTTGGCGTCGACGGTGACGCGGTCGCCGGTGATGAGGGTGATCCTGTGGTGCTCCTGTGCGGTGCCGGTCGCCCGTGCACCCGTGTCGCCGGGCCGTAAGGGCCCGTTCCGCTGGGCCGACGCGGGGCCCGTCATGCCCGCCGTGAGCGCCATGGCGGCGGCCGTGGCGACGGTCGCCGCGCAGGCTCTCTTCACGTGGTCGCGCAAGTCTCCTCCTGGAACCGAGTGGTCTCGTGGCACCGAGGTGCCGTTCCCGGAGTATGTCGGGGCGACCGGGCAAGATCCCGGCTCGTTACAAGAATCGAACGGCTAACTGACAGCCGGACAGGAGCAGTTGGGGGGGGCGAGACGGCCAAGGGTCCTTTGCCATCCGGCAAAGGACCCGGAGGCCGTGGCGGGAATCGAACCCGCGTAACTGGATTTGCAATCCAGCCCCTCAACCACTCGGGCACACGGCCAAGTCGCGCAGCGTGCCTCGCGAAGACCCGCTGACCTGACCTCTCGAACGTAGCCGGGGCCCCGCGGCGGCCTCAAGGGATCACGGGGTGGCGCAACGGGACTGCCACGCGGCGTTCATGAACGGCCCTCTGGCGGCGGGCGGACCGATGGTGTCAGCGTCGTGTCAGTCGTATGTCCGCGCCGTCGGTCAACGTAGCCACATCGACCGCGACACCCACCCGTACCGAGAGGGCATTCCATGAGCAGCACGGTTCCTGCCACCCCGAACGGCCTTCCCGCGGAACGCGACGCGGGCCCCTTCGTGCCGCCGAGCGGCATCACCCGCCTGCGCGAGAGCCGCCCGGTCAGCCCCGTGCTCTTCCCGGACGGCCACGAGGGCTGGTTCGTCAGCGGCTACGAAGCGGTCCGTCGGCTCATAGCCGACGACCGGTTCAGCTCCCGCCAGGACATCGACATCATCCACATCCCGTACGAGATGACCGGCATGGCCGCGCCCACCGAACCGTCCCCGCAGCTTCCGGGCGTGTTCATCGCCATGGACCCGCCGGAGCACACGCGGCTGCGGCGCAAGCTCATCGGGGCCTTCACCGTGAAGCGCATGAAGCAGCTCGAAGAGGGCATCGTCGAGATCACCGAGCGGCAACTGGACGAGCTTGAGCGCCTCACCCCGCCGGTCGACCTGGTCAAGGAGTTCGCGCTGCCGGTGCCCGCGCTGGTCATCTGTGAACTCCTCGGCGTCCCCCACGCGGACCGGGCGGCCTTCCAGGGCAACTCCGCCCGGTTCATGGAGAAGGACGTGACGCTCGACGAGAAGGTGGCCGCGTACGAGGGGATGACCTCGTTCCTGTCCAGGCTGGTCACGGACAAGCGCGCGGAGCCCGGCGACGACATCCTGTCCGACCTGACCCGCGACGACGACCTCACCATCGAGGAGCTGACGGGCATCGCCTTCCTGCTGCTGCTCGCGGGTCACGAGACCACCGCCAACATGGTGTCGCTGGGTACGTTCGCGCTCCTGGAGAACCCCGAGCAGCTGGCCGAACTGCGCGCCGCCCCGGAGCTGATGCCCGACGCCGTCGAGGAGCTCCTGCGCTATCTGTCCGTCGCCGACATCTTCTATCGCGTCGCCACGGAGGACATCGAGCTCTGCGGCGAGACGATCCCCAAGGGCTCGACCGTCGTCGCCTCGCTCCTCGCCGCCAACCACGACCCCGCGCGTTTCGAGAACCCCGACACCCTGGACATCCACCGCAAGGCCCGGGGCCACACGGCCTTCGGGCACGGCGTCCACCAGTGTCTCGGCCAGCAACTGGCCCGCATCGAGATGCGCGCGGGCTTCGAGGGCCTGTTCCGCCGCTTCCCGACCCTCGAACTCGCGGTCCCCGCCGACGAGGTGAGGCTCAGGACGGACATGAACATCTACGGCGTACACGAGCTGCCGGTCACCTGGACGACGGGGACGGCACGCTAGAACGGGCGGCCGCGGGACCACCTTCCGGTGATTCCGCGACCGCCCGCCTTGGGGGAATGCGCCGTGGCGCATCGGGGGTTGGCTCTAGCGCACCGTGACGTTGAAGACCGGCGACAGGGTCGCGCCGCTCTTCACGCGGAGGTCGTTCTTGCCCTTGAGGCCGAGCTTGACGCGCATCGAGTACGCGCCGGACTTGTTGACGCTCGTGCTGGCGGGCAGGGACTTCCAGGTGCCGCGCTGCTTCTGCTCCAGGGTGACCTTGCTGCCCGCCTTGATGCCGGTCGCCTTTCCGCTGACGCGCAGCTCCTGCCAGGCCTTCACGGACGTGGCGGACGGCTTGGCGGTCAGGGCGGCCTTCACCTTCGCGGTGGGGCTGTTCTTCTGCGTGCCGAGGTTCTTACCGGTCTTGACGTCCCAGATCGCGTACGGCACGCCGCCGCCCTGCGTCTTGCTGTAGAGGCGCTTGCCGTCGGCGCTGAGGTGCACGTAGATGCCGTCGTCGACGGTCCCGCCCGGCTTGATGACCTTGCCGTTGTAGTACGGCTTGCCGCCCTTGACGGTGATGGTGACACCGGCACCGATGTCGATCTTCACGTCCTTGGCCGCGGCGGCCCGTGCGACGGCGGGGCTCTGCGGGGCGGGCGTGCTCGCCAGGGCCGCCGCGGCGGGGGCCAGCAGGGCCGCACCGGCGACGATCGAGACGGTGGCGGTACGGAAGGCGCTGCGGCGGTGGGTGTTGGTGCGCATAACGGCGTGGTTCCCCTTCACGATGCGGTGGCGTGCTCTCGCACGGCACGGGTCCGCGGGTCCACTGGTCGGGTGGATCCGCGTGGTTGAGCCCTTTTGCTCTCTGCCGTCCGGCGAGTGCTGAATAAAGGTAAAACACCCACCATTGCGGCTAGTTGTAGGCCGTGTAACAGAGCTCCGTAGATCACCGCACGGATGGACGTCGTCGGGGCGGGGGCCTGCGGCGGGCTGGGGCATGCACGGTCCTGCGTGGGGCTCTGTGCTGGGCCGGGTGGCTCTGTGTCGTGCCGGGTGGCTCTGCGCCGTGCCGGGTGTGGCTCTGTGCCGTGCCGGGTGGCTCTGCGCCGTGTCGGGTGTGGCTCTGC
The DNA here is from genome assembly GCF_002556545.1 of Streptomyces formicae. NCBI lineage: Bacteria > Bacillati > Actinomycetota > Actinomycetes > Kitasatosporales > Streptomycetaceae > Streptomyces > Streptomyces formicae. The sequence continues at coordinate 3,622,910 of NZ_CP022685.1, read as the reverse complement.
GCTGTGCCGTTGACGCCTCCGTGTCTGGGCGGGTGGGGCGCTTCGGCGGGTTGTCTGCTTGGGGTCGGGGCGCGTGTGGCTCTGTGCCGTGCCGCTGGTGCCTCCTCCCGCCCGCCCGCCCCCGCCTGCGATGGCGTGCTGTCTCCGGCTGGGTGGATGTCGTTCGTGGGGGTGGGTCGGCCTCGGCCGAAGGTTTCCGGTTCTGTCCGGTTCCGCTCCGTGTCTGGGCGGGTGGGTCGCTTCGGCAGGTTGTCTGCTTGAGGCCGGGGCGCGTGTGGCTCTGCGCCGTGCCGCTGGTGCCTCCTCCCACCCGCCCGCCCCCGCCTGCGAGGGCGTGCTGTCTCCGGCTGGGAGCGGCCGGGCAGGGCCGGGTGTGGGCCTGTGCCGTGCCGCTGGTGCCTTCTCCCGCCCGCCCGCCCCCGCCCGCGATGGTGTGCCGCATGCGGCTGGGTGGATGTCGTTCGTGGGGGTGGGTCGGCCTCGGCCGAAGGTTTCGGGTTCTGTCCGGCTCCGTTCCGTGTCTGGGCGGGTGGGTCGCTTCGGCGGGGCGTCTGCTTGGGGCCGGGGCACGTATGGCCCTGCGCCGGGCCGCTGACGCCTTCTCCCGCCCACCCGCCCCCGCCCGCGATGGCGTGCTGTCTCCGGCTGGGAGCGGCCGGGCAGGGCAGGGCAGGGCCGGGCGGAGCTGGGCGTGGTCGGGCACGCAGGGCCGAGCAGGGCCGGGTGTGGGCCTGTGTCGTGGCGCTGACCTCTCCTCCCACCCGCCCCCGCCCGCGAGGGCGGGCTGTTTCCGGCCGGGAGCGGCCGGGCGGAGCTGGGTGGGGCCGGAGATGGTCGGGCGGAGCTGGGTGTGGTCGGGCGGGCATGGTCGGGTGGGGCCAGGCATGGTCGGGCACGAGGGGTCGGGCACGGTCGGGCCTGCGGGCCGGGCGGAGTTGGGTGGGGCCGGGCATGGTCGGGCGTGTGGTCGGGCACGCAGGGCTGGGCATGGTCGGGTGCGCGGGGGCGGGCATGGTCGGGCCTGCGGGCCGGGCGGAGCTGGGTGGGGCCAGGCACGGCCGGGCACGCGGGGTCGGGTGGGGCCAGGTGCGCGGGGTCGGGTGGGGCCAGGCATGGTCGGGCACGAGGCGTCGGGCGTGGTCGGGCATGCAGGGCTGGGCATGGCCGGGCACGCAGGGCCGGGTGGGGCCAGGCATGGTCGGGCGCGCGGGGCCGGGCGTGGTGGGGCGCGCAAGGCCGGGTGGGGCCAGGCACAGGCGGGCGCGCGGACCGGGCGGAGCTGGGCGAGGCCGGGCGTGGTCGGGCGCGCAGAGCCGAGTGGGGGGCCAGGGAGAGCCGGGCGTGGTCGGGTGCTGCGGGGGAGAGGCGGGTGTGGGTGGGAGCTGGGGTGGGGTGAAGGAGTAAGTCGCGCTGCGCCTACCAGGGGATCGAGGTCAGGACGCCGCCCCCGGCCGGACGCGGGCGTCCACCGCCCGGGTGTGGGCGAGAACCGCCGCCGCCAGAGGCGCGTGGACCGCGCGCGGCAGGGCGTGCCCCATGCCCGGTATCTCCACCAGCCGCGCCCCGGCGATCACTTGGGCGAGATGGTCGGGGTGCGGCGGCGGGAAGACGGGCTCGGCCGGGGCGGAGGTCACCAGGGTCGGCACCTCGGTGCGCGCGAGTTCGTCGGTGCGGTCCATGCCGGAGTGGTCCGCGCGCCCGTGGACCATGGGTGCCTCGTAGCGCCCGGCGTGCTCGATGACGCGGCGCTCCAGGGCCCGGAACTCCTCGGGGTCGAAGGGGATCTGGTCGCCGTTGAGCAGCCGCCAGTGCTCCACCCGGTGGTCCAGCTCGCCCTCGAGGCCACGGTCCTCGTGGGGGCGGGACCACAGTTCGAGTACCCGTGCGTCGATGGACGGCAGTCGGTCCACGGGAGTTCGGGAGCCGTCCGGGTGCGACAGAGGGGTGCTGCTGAGGGCACCGGCCCCCATCACTGTCGCGCTGAGCAGCCGTTCGGGGTGATCGGCGATCAGCAGTTGGGTCAGCATGCCGCCCAGGGAGAGACCGACGACGTGCGCCCGTTCCACTTCGTACGCGTCGAGGACGGCGATCGCGTCCGACGCGAGGTCGACGACGCGGTACGGGTGCGTGTCGAAACTCAGGCTGGAGCGGCCGGTGTCCCGGTGGTCGTAGCGGATGACGCGGTGACGCGCGGCCAACGCGTCGACCAGTTCCTCCGGCCAGCCCAGGCCGGACGCCCCGGCCCCCATGATCAGCAGCAGGGTGGAGTTCCGGGGGTCGCCGCGCTCCTCGGACCACAACCGCACCGCCGGGTCGACCTGGACGAATCGCTGATTCATGGCACCGCTCCTCACATCCGCGACGTGACAACGAGACGTTTCGTCTCGCTGCCCGGTGTCGCCATGATGGCGCATGCGTTGAAGCGATGCAATACGTCTCGTCTCGCTGAAGTGCGTCAGTGCGTCAGTGCGGCAGCGCGCCAGTGCGTCAGTACGGCAGCGCGCCAGCGCGTCAGCGCATCAGGCAAGAGGGGGTCTCGCAGTACCTGTACCACCAGGGACTCCCGGACGCCCCAAGCGCCTGCCAACCTGCTTGCGCATCCACCCTCCACGGCACAAGGGACTGAGACCAATGTCGGACAACCCATTCACCCCTCACACCGAACTTTTCGATCTGAGGGGAAAGTGCGCCCTCGTCACCGGCGGCACCAAGGGAATTGGAGTGATGATCGCGCGCGGCCTTCTCCAGGCGGGCGCCCGCGTAATCATCAGCTCGCGCAACGAGGACGCGTGCGCGGAGGCACAGCGTCAGCTGTCCGAATTCGGCGATGTGCAAGCAATTCCCGCCGACCTGTCCCGGCACGACGAGTGCCAGCGCCTCGCTGATCTCGTCGAGGCAGAATCGGAACGCCTGGACATTCTGGTCAACAACGCGGGAGCGATGTGGCGCGAGCCGCTGGAGACGTTCCCGGACGAGGCATGGGACACGGTGATCGACCTCAACCTCAAGTCGCCGTTCTGGCTGGTCCAGGCGCTGCTCCCCGCGCTTCGCAAGGCGGGCACCGCCGATGATCCCGCGCGGATCATCAACATCGGCAGCATCGCCGCCATCCACGTCGCCCAGTCGCCCAACTACTCGTACGCCAGCAGCAAGGCGGCACTCCACCAGCTCACCAGGGTGCTCGCCAGGGAGCTGGGCCCGCAGCACGTCACGGTGAACGCGGTGGCACCGGGAGTGTTCCCGTCGCGGATGATGGCGTCCACGCTCGACGCCGTCGGCGACACGATCGCGGCGGCGACCCCGCTGCGCAGGCTCGGCCGCGACGACGACATGGCGGGTACCGCCGTGTTCCTCGCCAGCCGGGCCGGGTCCTACCTCACGGGCGCCGTCATCCCGGTGGACGGCGGGATCGCGACGACCGCATCGGGCACCCCCTAGGTCGCGGGGGCCGTTTACGGTGAGGGGATGGCCACGATGGATCCACGCACCGAGATCCGCGATTTCCTCAGGTCGCGCCGCGCCCGCATCACGCCCGAGCGGGCGGGCCTGCCCGCTTACGGCGGCAACCGTCGGGTCAAGGGCCTGCGCCGCGAGGAGGTGGCGCTCCTGGCGGGGGTGTCGGTCGACTACTACGTACGCATGGAGCGCGGCAGCCTCGCCGGTGCCTCCGACGGCGTGCTCGACGCGTTGGCCGCCGCCCTGCAACTCGACGAGGCCGAGCGCGACCACCTGTTCCACCTCGCGCGCCGGTCCAAGGCGCCCGGCGGCCCACGCCGACGCAAGCCTGCCGTGACGGTGCGCTCGACACTGCGACAGGTGCTCGACGCCATTTCCGACGCGCCTGCCTGGATCGGTAACGGCCGTTATGACGTGCTCGCCATGAACGAACTCGCCCGCGCACTGTATTCACCGGTGCTGGCCGATCCGAGACGGCCCGCGAACACGGCGCGGTTCGTCTATCTGCACCCCGAGGCGGCCAGGGATTTCTTTGTCGATTACGACCACGTTGCCCGTGGCGTGGCCGCGAAGCTCCGCATGGAGGCCGGTCGCAATCCGCACGACGAGGAGTTGATCGCCCTGGTCGGCGAAATGTCGACGCGCAGCGAGCTGTTCCGGCAGCGGTGGGCGTCTCAGGACGTGCGGCTGCACCGGTCCGGACGCAAGCGGATGCACCATCCGGTGGTGGGTCAACTCGACCTGGACGTCGAGTCCCTGGACCTGCCCGCCGAACCCGGCTTGCACCTCAACGTCTACACCGCACCCGCGGGCACGCCGGCCGCTGACGGTTTGGCGCTCCTGGCATCGTGGGCGGCCACCCGGCAGACATCGGCGACCGAGCTCGAAGCGCACGACGGATAGCGTCCGGCGTCGCTCAGGCGTACCGCGGGAGATCGTCCGTGGGGATCGTCCAGGCGGAGACGGTGACGGGCTCGCCGTAGACGAAGTCCTTGCGGGTGGCGTAGCGCGCGCCCTCCGGCGTCGGATGGATGTCGGTCATGACCGCGCCCGAGCCGGTGCGGGGGTCGAAGATCGCGTACACGGGGACGCCCAGGAGCGGGTAGTCCCGCATCTTGCCGACCCAGTCGTTGTCCGGATGGGAACGGGAGACGACCTCGATGGCGGCGATGACCGTTCGTGGGTCGAAGGCGCCCTGTATCTCCATGTCGGCCTCGGCGATCACCATGACGTCGGGGTGCCGCATGATGCCCTGCGGCAGATCCTCCACGTCGGGGGTCCCCGTGTGGGCCACCAGCTCTTCCGGCATGGCCTTCTCCAGGCGTTTCCGGATGCGCAGCGCGGTGAGCTCGTGAGGCCCGGTCGGCGACAGCATGTCGTGGACGATTCCTTCTTTGGTGATCTCGAATTTACCCGGGAGGGTGTCGTCCATCGACTGCACGAACTCCCGCATGGTCCGGTACGTGTGGCTGGCCGTGTGGCCCGAAGCGGGAGTCATGGCTCTCATGCTAGGCGGCCGCTTGTTTCCGGGCACGGCACGCGGCGCAGTGGCCCGGCTCCGGTGAGCGGAAGGCACGGTCGCAGTCCTCGCAGTTCTGGAGCGGGTCCGGGCGGGAGGGGCGTGGGGCGGCAGGGAGTGGGGGTGGCAGGAATTCGGTCAGTCGGTGGGTCAACAGGGCCACCGGGTGGTGGATCGGGGTGGCGGGGAGCCTTGCCGTGAGCGTGCGGCTTACCGCCTCCGGGGTGACTCCGCGGTCCAGCCAGGCCGTCGCCGCCGGGGCGAGGGCTCGTACGTCGCGGGCGGAGAGCAGGAGGCGGGGGTCGTGGCGGCGCAGGTCTATGAGGAGTTCGGCGGCCGCGCGGTGCGCCTCGGGTGCCTCTGGGCGTGCGGCGGTGGCAGTGGGAGGCGGAGGCGGAGGCGTTGGTCGGGGTGGCGGGCTCGGTGGGCTCGCCGTCATCGCCGGTGGGTTGTTGTACGACACCGTGCGGGTGATGACTCGTCCCGATGGCAGGCGCTCGCGGGTTCGGGCCAGGTACCCGTGCGCTTCGAGTTCGCGCAGCGCCGCCGCGATGCGGACCTCGCCCTCGGGGAAGCGGTCCGCCAGGCACTTGATGGTCACCTTGGCGCCTGCGGGCAGCGACTGGATGTGGACCGCCAGGCCGATCGCGGTGAGGGAGAGCCCTCGGTGCTGGGTGAGGTGATTCCCCACCACCGTGAAGCGGTCCGGGTGGCGGCGGTTGATGTGTCGGATGCCGCTTGCGGGAATCGGGGGCCTCGCGCTCGGCGGCGCGTTAAGCTGCTGCTCAGTCATCGGGAAGGTGCTTTCTTCCTTGGTGTTAGGCCCTCGCACTGGGATTGCCGTCCCGGCGGGGGCCGTTCCATGTCTTCGGTTGTCGAGGGCGAGCTTGCACCGCGAACTGGCATATGCGCCAGCTGAGTTGGCGCCGATCACCCGTCCGAGTGAGCGCCTCGGGGTTTGGGGTGGGTGGGAAGGGTTCTCACCCTCGTTTCTTACGTTCTTGATGTCGGGCGGCACCGAGTCCTGGCCCGCCGGGACGTGGAAACCTCGATCCGGCCAAGTGGGGCTCACAGGTCGATTTCCGCCCAGATTGTCTTGCAGGGGACCGGCCCGAGATCCGTCCCCCAGCGGTTGGCGTACGCCTCGATCAGGAAGAGCCCTCGGCCTGACTCCGCGTCCGGGCCCGGGAGTTCGGCCTCCTGTGGCAGTTCCTCCGCCCGCGCGTCCGTCACTTCGATACGGAGCGTGGCCGTCTCGGCGAGGGTGAGCGCGAGCCGGAAGCTCCTTCCGGGTACGTGGCCGTGCAGCACGGCGTTGTTCGCCAGCTCGGCGACGATCTGTTCGCCGTCCTCGAACGGCGTTCCCCAGCTGCGGAGTTGTTCCCGTGTGAGGAGCCGCGCCAGGCGCGCGCCTCTGCGCGTCGCGGAGAGCAGGATCGTGAACTGGCGTTCGGGGTTCAGCGTCCTGGTCCCGGTGAATTCTCGCTTCATGTCACTCAGCGTGGCTGGGTGCGCGTGGCGTGAATAGCGGTGCGGAGGGTGCGTACCGGGTTTGTCCTGCACTTGTCCCGGCCTGTCCCGGCTGTCCCGGGCGCGGTGCGGGTACGAGTGCGCGTTGGGTTTGGACGGTACGGCGGAGGTGGGCGCGGTGGAAGAACGCAACGACGGTATGGACGAACCGGGTTGGGACGTTGACCCGAGCGATGAGATCAGTTCGGTGGTGGAGTTCGTCGGCCGACAACTCAAACTGCGCAGGGAGGCGGCGGAACTCCGCGTCTCCGACTTCGCGGAGATCATCGGGTACGGGGAGGACCTCATCCGCAAGATCGAGCGCGGGGCACGGATCCCTCGTCCCGAGTACCTGGACAAGGTGGACGGGGTGTTGGGGGCGGATGGGCTCATCTCCTCCATGAAGAAGGAAATGAGGGAGGCCAGGTATCCGAAGAAGGCGAGGGACTTGGCGAAGCTGGAGGCGCAAGCGGTCGAGATCGGGTTGTACAGCAACCACAACATCCACGGGCTGCTCCAGACGGAAGAGCACATGCGGGCGCTCTTCGAGATGCGGCAACCCTCCTTCTCGCGAGGCGAGGTGGAGCGAGGAGTCGCCGCACGAATGGGCAGGCAGGCGATCCTGCAGCGCTCGCCTACCCCAGCTCTCAGCTTCGTGCAGGAAGAGGCGACGCTGCGGCGCTCCATCGGAGGGACAATGGCGCTACGGCGACAACTGGAACACCTTGCGGAGGTAGCCCAGTTGAGGGGCGTCACCTTCCAGGTGATGCCGCTCGACTGTGAGAGCCATGCCGGAATGGGAGGCCTGATCGAAGTGCTGAAGTTCCGTGACGGCACGGGAGTTGGGCGCTCCGAGGGGGCGTTCGGCGGCCACCCTGTCTCCGACCCGAAGCAGCTCAGGATCCTGGAGTTGCGCTATGGGATGATCCGGACTCAGGCTCTCAGGCCACGGGAGTCGCTGGCCTTCATCGAGCGAATGCTGGGAGAAACATGATCGGCAAGGTCTCTGTCGGGGGCGCCTCCGGGCTTGCGTGGTTCAAGAGCAGCTACAGCAGCAGTAGCGAAACGGACGACTGCGTCGAGGTAGCCACAACCCCCCACACCATCCACATCCGCGACTCCAAAACCCCCACCGCCCCCCACTTCACCGTCACCCCGAACGCCTGGTCCGCCTTCCTCACGTACACCCAACGCTGAAGGCCCAGGGGCCAGCAGGACGTAAGACCAAGGGACCAGCCAGACCCCGCCTCCCGACAGGGGTAACACGCCCCTACGCCTCTTACTCTGGCCGCATGACCGACACTGGCGTCGCCGCCGACCCCACATCCCCGCCCAGCCCCCCGCAGGGACCCGGCGGCGTACTGGCCAAGCCCTACCGCGCCCTCAGCATCGGCATCGTCTCCGTCGTCCTCCTGATCGCCTTCGAGGCGACCGCCGTCGGGACCGCGATGCCCGTCGCCGCCCGCGAGCTCGACGGCGTCTCGCTCTACGCCTTCGCGTTCTCGGGGTACTTCACCACCAGCCTCTTCGGCATGGTGCTCAGCGGGCAGTGGGCCGACCGGCGAGGCCCCCTCGGGCCACTCACCACTGGGATCGGGCTCTTCGCCGCGGGGCTGCTCCTGAGCGGGACCGCGGGCGCGATGTGGCTGTTCATCGTCGGACGCGCCGTCCAGGGGCTCGGTGGCGGCCTCGTCATCGTCGCGCTGTACGTGATCGTCAGCCGCGCCTACCCCGAGCACCTGCGGCCGTCGATCATGGCGGCGTTCGCGGCGAGTTGGGTGGTGCCCTCGGTGGTGGGTCCCCTCGTCTCCGGGACGGTCACCGAGCACCTCGGCTGGCGCTGGGTGTTCGTCGGCATTCCCCTCCTCGTCGTCGCGCCGCTCGCCCTCGCGCTGCCCGCGATACGCAGGACCGCCTCCGGTCCTGTCGACCCGGACGCGCCCGTCGCCGCGTTCGACCGGCGTCGTATCCGTCTCGCGCTCGGGATCTCGCTGGGCGCGGGGCTGCTCCAGTACGCCGGGCAGGACCTGCGGTGGCTCTCGCTCCTGCCCGCCGCGCTCGGCGCGGCCGTCCTCGTGCCCGCCGTCCTCGGGCTGCTGCCCAAGGGGACGTACCGGGCCGCGCGCGGGCTGCCCTCCGTGGTGCTGCTGCGCGGCGTCGCCGCCGGGTCGTTCATCGCGGCCGAGTCGTTCGTACCGCTGATGCTCGTCACCCAGCGCGGGCTGAGCCCCACCATGGCCGGGCTCTCGCTCGCCGTGGGCGGCGCGACCTGGGCCCTCGGGTCGTACGTGCAGTCCAGGCCGCGCATGGAGCCCTACCGGGGGCGGCTCGTCGCCTTCGGGATGGTGCTCGTCGCCGCCTCGATCGCCACCGCGCCGACCGTCCTCATCGCGTCCGTACCCGTGTGGATCGTCGGGGTCGCGTGGGGCTTCGGGTGCTTCGGCATGGGCATGGTGATCGCCTCCACGAGCGTGCTGCTGCTCCGGCTCTCGCCGCCCGCCGACGCCGGGTCGAACTCGGCCGCGCTCCAGATCTCCGACGGCCTCTCGAACGTGCTCCTCCTCGCCGTCGGCGGCGCCGCCTTCGCCGCGCTCGGCGGCGGCACGGTGGGCGCGGCACACGGGGCCTCCGACGTGAGCGCGTCCCACCCGGGCGCCTTCGTCGCCGTGTTCCTGCCGATGGCGGCGGTCGCCCTGGCCGGGGCCTGGATCGGCACGCGGCTCAAGGAGCGGACGGACACCGAGCGGACCGTCTGAGACGTCCTCGCAGGTGAGCGTGTGACACCCGTCGCACCCGCCCCGGCACCCGCCCCGATCTCACGGGTACGTCAACACATCACCGGTAAGGTGGCCCGGTTGTCATACGTGCCGCCGACCTGCGAACCCGGAGACCGTGACTACCACCAGCACCGCCGCCAACTCCTCCCACCACCTCTCGCCCGCCTTCCCGGGGCGCGCTCCCTGGGGCACAGCGAACAAGCTGCGTGCCTGGCAGCAGGGCGCGATGGAGCGGTACCTCCAGGAGCAGCCGAGAGACTTCCTCGCCGTCGCCACCCCCGGCGCCGGCAAGACGACGTTCGCGCTCACGCTCGCCTCCTGGCTGCTGCACCACCACGTCGTGCAGCAGGTCACCGTGGTCGCGCCGACCGAGCACCTGAAGAAGCAGTGGGCCGAGGCGGCCGCCCGTATAGGCATCAAGCTGGACCCGGAGTACAGCGCGGGCCCGCTCAGCAAGGAGTACCAGGGCGTCGCCGTGACGTACGCCGGTGTCGGCGTGCGCCCGATGCTGCACCGCAACCGCTCCGAGCAGCGCAAGACCCTCGTCATCCTCGACGAGATCCACCACGCGGGCGACAGCAAGTCCTGGGGCGAGGCGTGCCTGGAGGCGTTCGAGCCCGCCACCCGGCGCCTCGCGCTGACCGGTACGCCGTTCAGGTCCGACACGAACCCGATCCCCTTCGTCCAGTACGAAGAGGGCAACGACGGCATCCGGCGCTCCTCGGCCGACTACACCTACGGCTACGGCAGCGCGCTCGGCGACGGCGTCGTGCGGCCCGTCATCTTCCTCTCCTACTCCGGCAACATGCGCTGGCGTACGAAGGCGGGGGACGAGATCGCGGCGCGGCTCGGCGAGCCCATGACCAAGGACGCGGTCAGCCAGGCGTGGCGCACCGCCCTGGACGCGCGCGGCGAGTGGATGCCGAACGTCCTCAAGGCCGCCGACAAGCGGCTCACCGAGGTCAGGAAGGCCATCCCGGACGCGGGCGGCCTCGTCATCGCCTCCGACCAGGACTCCGCGCGCGCCTACGCCAAGCTGATCCGCGAGATCACCGGGACCAAGGCGACCGTCGTCCTCTCCGACGACACCGGCGCCTCGAAGCGCATCGACGACTTCGCCGAGGGCACCGACCGGTGGATGGTCGCGGTCCGCATGGTGTCCGAGGGCGTCGACGTGCCGCGCCTGGCGGTCGGCGTGTACGCCACCACCATCTCCACGCCCCTCTTCTTCGCGCAGGCCGTCGGCCGTTTCGTACGGTCCAGGCGGCGCGGCGAGACCGCGTCCGTCTTCCTGCCCACCGTGCCCGACCTGCTCGGCTTCGCCAACGAGATGGAGGTCGAGCGCGACCACGTGCTCGACAAGCCGAAGAAGGACGGCGAGGAGGACCCCTACGCCGAGTCCGAGGCCGAGATGGACGAGGCGAACAAGCAGGAGGACGAGGACACCGGCGAGCAGGAACAGTTCTCCTTCGAGGCCCTCGAGTCCGAGGCCGTCTTCGACCGCGTCCTCTTCGACGGCGCCGAGTTCGGCATGCAGGCGCACCCGGGCAGCGAGGAGGAGCAGGACTACCTCGGCATCCCCGGGCTCCTCGAACCCGACCAGGTGCAGATGCTGCTCCAGAAGCGGCAGGCCCGGCAGATCGCGCACAGCAAGAAGAAGCCGGACGAGGAGGCCGACCTCCTCGAACTGCCCGCCGAGCGGCGCCCCGTGGTCTCCCACAAGGAACTCCTCGGGCTCAGGAAGCAGCTCAACACGATGGTCGGCGCGTACGTCCACCAGAGCGGCAAGCCGCACGGCGTGATCCACACCGAGCTGCGCCGCACCTGCGGCGGGCCGCCGAGCGCGGAGGCGACGGCGGGGCAGCTGCGGCAGCGCATCGAGAAGGTCCAGGAGTGGGCCACCCGCATGAAGTGACCCCTTCCGGCCCGGGCGGGGCGGGGAGCGGGGTGTTCCGACTGCGGAGGGCTTGTGCGGAGGTCGTGCAAGCCCTCCGTGCCGTGTGCCCCGCGTAACGGGGCAAGTGGGGGCGCTAGGGGCGCCGCGGTGCCCGGATTCTGGACGAAGTCTTCCGCTCAGCGGGACGGCCTCGCTAATGTCCCCGCAAAGCACACGCCCCGTGGCAGCGCCGCCGCGGAGCGCAGCCGGTGTTCCGACCGGCGGCCTCTGACGCGCGTCGCCCACGGGACCGGCGACGCAACCGCCGCGTAGGGGGGCCGCCGACCCTCACCTAAGGAGTGGGCGTCGTGACCGCGGAGACTTCCCAGACGCTCGACAGAGGACTGCGCGTCCTCAAGCTGCTGGCCGACACCGACCATGGCCTGACGGTCACCGAGCTGTCCAACAAGCTCGGCGTGAACCGCACCGTGGTCTACCGCCTGCTCGCCACGCTGGAACAGCACGCCCTCGTCCGCAGGGACCTGGGCGGCCGCGCCCGCGTCGGCCTCGGCGTGCTGCGCCTGGGCCGCCAGGTGCACCCGCTGGTGCGGGAGGCCGCGCTGCCCGCGCTGCGCTCGCTCGCCGAGGACATAGGGGCCACGGCGCACCTGACGCTGGTGGACGGGACGGAGGCGCTCGCGGTCGCCGTCGTGGAGCCGACGTGGACGGACTACCACGTGGCCTACCGGACCGGCTTCCGTCACCCCCTGGACCGGGGCGCCGCGGGCCGCGCGATCCTCGCCGCCCGCCAGGGCCTGGTCACCGACCCCGGCTACGAGCTCACCCACGGGGAGCTCGAGGCGGGCGCGAGCGGGGCCGCGGCGGCGTTGGTGGGGGTGACGGGGATAGAGGGCAGCGTGGGGGTGGTCATGCTGTCGGACTCGGTTCCGGAGCGGGTGGGGCCGCGGGTGGTCGACGCGGCGCGCGAGGTCGCTGACGCGTTGCGCTGAGGAATAGCTGAGGAATAGCCGAGGAATATCAGCCCGTCCGGCGATTGAGGACGAGCCCGGCGCAGCCGGCGACGGGCAGCACCCCGGAGCCGACCGGCCGGAGCACGTTAGATTGGCACCGTGCTCTCCTCCCTCTCTCGTCTCACGCGTCCCCAGGCCATCGCCCTCTGCGCACTCCCCGTCGTCGCGCTGCTCGCCGTCGCCGGGTTCGCGCCGTTGCCGTTCGCCGTGGCGCAGCCCGGTGGGACGGCGGACGTGCTCGGGAAGTACGAGGGGAAGCCGGTCCTCAAGATCACCGGCGCGCCCACCCGGGAGACGAAGGGCGAGCTGCGGATGACGACCATCGTGGCCACGGGGCCGCAGATGGACGTCCGCCTCGGCGACGTGCTCGACGGCTGGTTCCGCACCGACCGGGCGGTGATGCCCAAGGAGGCCGTCTACCCGGTCGGCGACAACGAGAAGGAAGTCGAGAAGCACAACCTCGGTGACATGAAGGAGTCGCAGGACGACGCCACGAAGGCGGCCCTGGCGTATCTGAAGGCGAACGGCATGGACGGCACCGAGAAGGTGAAGGTCGACGCCGACCTCGGTAAGATCGGCGGGCCCAGCGCGGGCCTGTTCCTCTCGCTCGGCATCATCGACAAGCTGGACGGCGACGGCAGCGGCGGCGACCTCACGGGCGGCCGCAGCATCGCGGGCACCGGCACGATCAAGGCCGACGGCAAGGTCGGCCCGGTCGGCGGCGTCTCCATGAAGACGCAGGGCGCGTGGCGCGACGGCGCGAAGGTGTTCCTGGTCCCGAAGGCGGAGTGCGGGGACGCTCAGGCGGAGCTGCCGAAGGGGATGAAGCTCATCCCGATCACTACGCTGTCGGGCACGGTCGACGCGTTGCGGGCCCTGGAGAAGGGCGAGAAGGTCCCGAGCTGCTGATCAGCCGGAGGCCCAACTCGACCATGGTCCAGCCCAGTTGAGCGCGGAGCACGGCGTGGCGCTGGGGGCGGGGAGGTGCCGTGCGGTGTAATTCCTCGGCGCGCTCGCGGTGCAGCATCAGGTGGATGTCGGCGTGCATGACGTGCCCCTCTCAGTCGTTGTCGGCCAGTGGCCTGGCGGGGAAGATGTGGGAGTGCACGCGCACCTGGGCGGCGTCCGGTGCGCCCTCCTCGGGCGCCAAGTCGCGGTAGCTCTCCATGAGTTCACTCACCTTGTGGCTCAGCTCGCGGACCTGCGCGGGCGTCAGGCGCAGGGTGAAGTCGCTGGTGTCCGCCGCTTCGTCCCACTCCTGTGACCACTCGTGCCGCGTGGCGATCCAGGTGTTCACCTCCTGCGCGCGCTGCGCGGCGTACTCGTACAGGAGCGTGCTGAGCGCGCCCTGCACCTCGGGGTCGCGGTCGCGGATGAGGTCCTCGTCGGTGCGCGTGCCCTGGTGGGCGGAGCGCCACCACCGCTCCCTTCCCTTGCCGCGCTCCGGGTCGTCCTCGACGAATCCGTACTCCGCGAGCTGGCGCAGGTGGTAGCTGGTCGCACCGCTCGACTCGCCCAGCCGGGCGGCGAGTTGGGACGCCGTCGCCGGTCCGTCGAGGCGCAGGGAGCTGAGCAGGCGCATGCGCAGCGGGTGCGCGAGGCCGCGCAGTGAACGTGGGTTGAGGTGGTGGACGTTGCGGGTCGGCGGCTGCGGGTCTTCCGTCATGCCCAGCAGCGTAGAGTTGCAAAGACTCCGTTGCAACAGTTTTTGCAACGGAGTCTTTGCAACTCGCCACACGCCGCGCAGCGTTGGCTCACTCCTTGACGAAGCCCTCCTTGATCAGCCAGTCCTTCGCCACCTCATGAGGGTCCTGACCCTCCACGTCCACCTTGGAGTTGAGGTCCCGCGCCACCGTGTTGTTCAGCTTCGCGGTGATCGGCGCGAGCACCTCCGCCATCTCCGGGTACTTCTTGAGGGCCTTGCTGTTCATCTCGGGGGCCGCGTTGTAGTTGGGGAAGAAGTGCTTGTCGTCCGCCATCACCGACAGGTCCATCGCCTTGATGCGGCCGTCCGTGGTGAAGACCTCGCCGAACGTGCACGATCCCTTGGAGACCTGCGTGTAGATGATCCCGGTGTCCATCTTGGTGATGCTGGAGCTGGGGATCTTCATCCCGTACGCCTTCTGCATGCCCGGAAGACCGTCCTCGCGCGAGGAGAACTCGCTCTCCACGCAGAGCGTGACCGCCTTCGGGTCCGACTTGGAGAGGGCCGCCACGTCGGAGAGCGTCTTCGGCTTGTACTTGGCCTCGTTCTTCTTGTTGATGGCCAGCGCGTAGGTGTTGTTGAGCGTGGCGGGCGGCAGCCACGTGATGCCGTTCTTCAGGTCGGCGTCCCGCACCGCCTGCCACTGCTTCTGCGGGTCGGTGATCGGCTTGGAGTTGCCCTGGTAGGTGATCCACGCGGTGCCCGTGTACTCGTACATGGCGTCCGCGTCACCGCCCTTGACCGCCTCGCGCGCGCCGATCGAGCCCTGGATCCCGGTGCGGTCCAGCACGTCCGCGCCCGCCGCCTCGAACGCGATGCCCATGATCGCGCCGAGGATCAGCTGCTCGGTGAACTCCTTGGAGGTGACGGTGAGGTCCGCGCCCTTCAGCGGCAGGCCCTTGCCGATCGAGCCCGGCTTGACGTCGTCGACCATCGGGCTGCCGCTGGTGAGCCCGCACCCGGCGAGCAGCGCCCCGGCCACCGTCGCGATGACCCCCGTACGCAGCGAGATCCTCATGACCGCACCTCCAACCCGCGCGGACGCAGGAACAGTTCGGCCAGGGACGCCAGCCAGTCCACGAGCAGCGCGAGCGCGATCGTCAGGATCGAGCCGAGCATCAGGACCGGCATGCGCTGATTGGTCATACCCGTCGTGATCAGGTCGCCCAGGCCGCCGCCACCGCCGAAGGTGGCGAGCGTCGCGGTGCCCACGTTCAGGACGAGCGCCGTCCGCACGCCCGCGAGGATCAGCGGTACGGCGAGCGGGAGTTCGACCTTGCCGAGCACCCCGAGCTGCGACATCCCGATGCCGCGCGCCGCTTCGAGGAGCGTCGGGTCGTTCGCCTTGAGGCCCGCGATCGTATTGGAGAGCACCGGCAGTACGGCGTAGATGATGATGCCGATCAGGGCGGCCTTCTCGCCGATGCCGAGCCAGATCACCAGGAGCGCCAGGAGGCCGATCGCCGGGGTCGCCTGCCCGATGTTGGCGAGCGCCATCGCGGCGGGGGCCGCCTTGCGCAGCTTCCTGCGGGTGAGCAGGATCCCCAGCGGGATCGCGATGATCAGTACGAAGAAGGTCGAGATGGCCGTGAGCTCGATGTGCTGGCGGAGCCTGAGCCACACGTTGCCGTCCGCGAGCGCGTTCTTCGAGATCGAGTCCAGGTCCGCCTGCCGGAACCACCAC
Source organism: Streptomyces formicae (assembly GCF_002556545.1). Classification (NCBI taxonomy): domain Bacteria; kingdom Bacillati; phylum Actinomycetota; class Actinomycetes; order Kitasatosporales; family Streptomycetaceae; genus Streptomyces; species Streptomyces formicae. The sequence goes on along the minus strand of NZ_CP022685.1, from coordinate 3,607,353 downwards.
CAGGTGCACAGCAGGATCACGGCGAGGACCGCGGGCAGGAAGACGAGCTTCTGCCAGCTGACCCGCGGCGGCTGCTTCTCGGGCGCCACGGGCGGCGGCGCCTCCTGCTCGCCCTCGCCGATGTCCCGGAAGGCCAGGCCCTTGACCTCGTGCTCGCCCACGGGGCGGCTCTGCGAGACGTCCTTGGGGGAGGGTTTGCGGTCGGGGATCCGGGGTGTGTTCCCCGGCGGCGGGGGCGTCATGCCTTGCCCTCCCCGCCGTCACCCTCCTGGGCCAGATGCGTCAACTGGGCCCGCTGTTCCTCCAGTTCGTGCTGGTGCTCCACGGCTTCGAGCCGGTCGGCCTCCAGCATCTCGTGCACGGAGTTCATCAGCGTCTCCATGTCGACCACGCCCGTGTACTCGCCGCGCCGCCCGGTCACCGCGACCCGGCCCGCGTTGTCCGTGAGCACTGCCTCCAGGGCGTCGCGCAGGGTGGCGTCGCGGGTCACCGTGTCGTGCACGAGGGTGCCCGCGCGCGCGAGCGAGCCCTTGGCGCGCATCAGGTCGCCGCGCCGCAGCCACTTGTAGGGGCGGCCGCGCTTGTCGAGCAGGAGCAGTTCGTTGGTGCCGCCCGCGCGCAGCTTGTTGAAGATGTCCTGGAGCGGGTCGTCGATCGTCACCGTGGGCACGTCGGCGATCTCCACATCGCGTACGCGCGTGAGGTTGAGCCGCTTCAGGGCCGCGCCCGCGCCCACGAAACCGGAGACGAAGTCGTCGGCGGGGTTGGTGAGGATCGCCTCGGGGGTGTCGAACTGCGCGATGTGCGAGCGCTCGCGCAGCACCGCGATGCGGTCGCCGAGCTTGATGGCCTCGTCGAAGTCGTGCGTGACGAAGACGATGGTCTTGTGCAGCTCGTGCTGGAGCCGGATCAGCTCGTCCTGGAGGTGGTCACGGGTGATGGGGTCGACGGCGCCGAACGGCTCGTCCATCAGGAGTACGGGCGGGTCTGCCGCCAACGCCCGCGCCACGCCCACGCGTTGCTGCTGTCCGCCGGAGAGCTGACGCGGATAGCGGCCGTGGAACTCGCCCGGGTCGAGCCCGACGAGGTCGAGCATCTCCTCGACCCGCGACTTGATCTTCGACTTGCTCCAGCCCACCATCTTCGGCACGAGGGCGATGTTCTGGGCGACCGTCATGTGCGGGAAGAGCCCGGAGGACTGGATCGCGTAGCCCACCTTGCGGCGCAGCTTCACCGGGTCGATGTCGGTGACGTCCTCGCCGTCGATGCGGATGCGGCCGCTGGTCGGCTCGATCAGGCGGTTGATCATCTTCAGCGTCGTCGACTTGCCGCAGCCCGAGGGGCCGACGAAGATGACGATCTCGCCCGCCTTGATCTCCATGTTGACGCTGTCCACGGCCGGTTCGGCGCTGCCCGGGTAGCGCTTGGTGAGGTTCTCCAGCTCGATGGTCGCGCCCGACGTCCCCGAGCTGGTGGAGGCGTCCGCCGCCTCGTCCCGCGCGGTCTCGGTGGTGGTCTCAGACACGGATACCCCTCGAAATCGTGAGCCTGCCGATCAGGACGTACGCGGCGTCGAAGAGCAGCGCGAGGATGATGATCCCGAGCGTGCCCGCGAGCACCTGGTTGATCGCGTTCTTGGAGCCGAGCGAGCCGATGCCGCGGAAGATCTCGTTGCCGAGTCCGGGACCCGACGCGTACGCGGCGATGGCGGCGATGCCCATCAGCATCTGGGTGGAGACGCGGATGCCGGTCAGGATCGGCGGCCAGGCGATCGGCAGCTCCACCTTGAAGAGCCGGGCGATCCTGGACATCCCGATGCCCTTCGCCGCGTCGACGAGCGAGGGGTCGACGCCGCGCAGGCCCACGATGGCGTTGCGCACGATCGGCAGCAGCCCGTACAGGGTGAGCGCGATGACCGTCGGCGCCACACCGAGCCCCACGACCGGGATCAGCAGGCCGATCATGGCGAGCGAGGGGATGGTCAAGATGGTGGAGGTCGCGGTGGTGGCCACGTTGCCCGCCCACTCGCTGCGATAGGTGAAGACGCCGATCAGCACGCCGATCACGGTCGCCACGACCATGCACTGGAAGACGGCGCTGGCGTGCTGAAACGCATCCGTCAGCAACTGCTGGTGACGGTTGCCGAGGTAGTCCCAGAAATTCACTGAAGTGCTCACCTCGTTCTGCCGAAGGGGACTCACGGACTGATGACCCCGACCCGCGGGTCTGCGGCGCAGACGCACGGGTCCGTGACTCACGGGTCTTCGGACGCCTGTTCCACCAGCGGAATGATCCGCAGCGGAACGGGATTTTCCATGACGATCGCCGTGGAGGCCCGGACGATGCCATCAAAGCCCACGACCCGGTCGATCACACGTTGGAGATCGGCGTTGGACCGGGCCACGAGACGGCAGAGCATGTCGCCGTGTCCCGTGGTGGTGTGCAGCTCAAGGACCTCGGCCACGCCCGCCAAATGGGCCCGTACGTCCGCGCCCTGGCCCTGTTTGATCTCCAGCGTCGCGAACGCCGTGACGGGGTAGCCCAGCGCGGCCGGATCGACCTCCGGGCCGAAGCCCCGGATGACTCCATTGGACTGAAGCCGGTCCATCCGCGCCTGCACCGTGCCGCGCGCCACGCCGAGCCGCCGGGACGCCTCAAGAACCCCGATACGCGGCTCCCGCGCCAGGAGCACGATGAGCCTGCCGTCCAAATGATCGATCGCCATGCCGCCTCCGGGATGGTCATGATGTACAGATAGCCCGGCCATACTGGTATGTCGCTATGCAGATTGACCACTGAAAACGCGAACTATTGCGCACCTTGTGGAACGGCGGGAGCCTCGGGCCATGGCAACTTCCGCGAACCCCACCCACCCCACCCCCGACACCGCGCGCGAGGCCGATCCCTTCCCGGTCAAGGGAATGGACGCGGTCGTCTTCGCCGTGGGCAACGCCAAGCAGGCGGCGCACTACTACTCCACCGCCTTCGGTATGAAGCTCGTGGCCTACTCCGGACCGGAGAACGGCAGCCGCGAGACCGCCAGCTACGTGCTCACGAACGGCGCCGCCCGCTTCGTCCTCACCTCCGTCATCAAGCCGTCCACCGACTGGGGACACTTCCTCTCCTCGCACGTGGCCGAGCACGGCGACGGCGTCGTCGACCTCGCCATCGAGGTGCCCGACGCGCGCGCCGCGTACGCCTACGCCGTCGAGCACGGCGCGCGCGGCATCACCGAGCCGTACGAGGTCAAGGACGAGAACGGCACCGTCGTGCTCGCCGCCATCGCCACCTACGGCAAGACCCGGCACACGCTGGTGGAGCGCGTCGACTACGACGGTCCATACCTGCCCGGATTCGGCCCCGCGAAGCCGATCGTCGAGCCCCCGGCCAAGCGCACCTTCCAGGCCATCGACCACTGCGTGGGCAACGTCGAGCTCGGCAAGATGAACGAGTGGGTCGGCTTCTACAACAAGGTCATGGGCTTCACGAACATGAAGGAGTTCGTGGGCGACGACATCGCGACCGAGTACAGCGCGCTGATGTCGAAGGTGGTGGCCGACGGGACGTTGAAGGTCAAGTTCCCGATCAACGAGCCGGCCATCGCCAAGAAGAAGTCGCAGATCGACGAGTACCTGGAGTTCTACGGCGGCGCCGGCGTCCAGCACATCGCGCTCGCCACGAACGACATCGTCGAGTCCGTCCGCACGATGCGCGCGGCGGGCGTGCAGTTCCTGGACACCCCGGACTCGTACTACGACACGCTCGGCGAGTGGGCCGGTGAGACCCGTGTGCCGGTCGAGACGCTGCGCGAGCTGAAAATCCTCGTCGACCGCGACGAGGACGGCTACCTGCTCCAGATCTTCACCAAGCCGGTGCAGGACCGGCCGACGGTCTTCTTCGAGATGATCGAGCGGCACGGGTCCATGGGATTCGGCAAGGGGAACTTCAAGGCGCTCTTCGAGGCGATCGAGCGTGAGCAGGAGAAGCGGGGCAATCTGTAACGGCGGGCTCTTGGCGGGGCTCGTCGCGGGCTGCGCCCAGCTCGTCCTCAATCGCCGGACAGGCTTGATCTGTCCGGCGATTGTGCGTTCCGTTGCGGCTAGGGTGCGGGCATGGCCAGGATCAACGACGTCGGTGGCATGCAGGGCTTCGGGGCGCTCGACACCAGCGACGACACCGAGCCCTTCCACGCCGACTGGGAAGCGCGCGTGTTCGCCCTGAACAGCGCACTCGTACGGGAAGGCGTCTACAACCTCGACGAGTTCAGGGACGCCGTCGAGACGATGGAGCCCTCCGCGTATCTGGCGGCCTCGTACTACGAGCGCTGGTTCCACGCGATCCGCACGCTCCTGGACCGCAAGGGCGTCGTCGCCATGGCGGAACTCGATGACTGACCGCTTCAGGCCCGGCGCCCGCGTGCGCACCGCGCGCCACGACCCGCCCCACCACACCCGCCTGCCGCGCTACGCCCGCGGCAAGCACGGCGTGGTCGTCGAGCCCGAGGGCCGCCATCCGCTGGCCGACGTCCGCTCGCAGGGCAGGGACGACGCGCCCGTCGAGCAGGTCTACGCCGTGCGGTTCGCGGCGCGCGAGCTGTGGGGCGAGGGCGATCACCACGTCGTACTCGACCTGTGGGAGAGCTACTTGGAGAACCCGGAGGACGGGACGTCATGAGCGGTACGCACGCGGACGCGCTGATCTCACGCCAAGTACGGCGCCTGGAAACCCTGTTGGAGGACCGGGCCGTCGTCGTCGGCGCCGCGCTCGACGAGATGCTCGACGCCTTCCTGAGCGGCGCTACCCCGCTCAACGGTGCCCGGGTCGTCGCGCGGGCCTGGACCGACCCCGCCTACAAGGAGCGGCTGCTCGCCGACGGGACCGCCGCGGTGGCCGAACTCGGCTACGCGGCAGGGGGAGTCCAGCCCCAGCGGCTGCGGGTCGTCGAGAACACGGAGGACACCCACAACGTCGTGGTCTGCACCCTGTGCTCCTGCTACCCGGTGCGGCTGCTCGGGCCCTCGCCGAGTTGGTACAAGAGCGAGGCGTACCGGTCCCGGGTGGTGCGGGAGCCTCTTGAGGTTCTCCGGGAGTTCGGGGTCGAGTTGCCGTCCACGGTGGCTGTCACCGTCTGGGACTCCAGTGCGGAGACGCGGTATCTGGTGCTGCCTCGACGGCCTGCTGGCACGGGGGCTCTCGCCGAGGAGGAACTGGCCGGTCTTGTCACCCGGAACGGGTTGATCGGGACCTCGGTTCTCTGAGTGCGTTGGCTGCGGGCCGTTGTGGCTTGTCGCGCAGTTCCCCGCGCCCCTTAAGGGGCGCCACTGGTGGAGCCGGGGCGTACATCTCCTCCGGGCCGCCCTCCGGGGGGTCGCCCAGGGCCGTCAGGGCCTCCTGTGCCGCGGGGGCGTAGAGCGGGGAGAAGAAGGGGTTGAGGCGCAGCGCCTCGCCGAGATGTCGTCGCGCCGCGCCGTACTCGCCGAGCTCCCGCTCGATCTGCCCCCGGTGGTAGGCGAACAGGGCGCTGCGCGGGCCCTTCTCCATCGCCTTCGTGACCAGCTTCAGGCCCGCCTCGCCGTCGCCGGAGCGGTGCAGTGCCCAGCCGAGCGCGTCGGCCGTCGCGGGGCTGCCGTGCCGCTTGTACTCGGCGGTGAGGCGCTCCACTGCCGCGTCCGCGTCCCCGTGGTCCGCCTCGAACAGACCGAGCACGCGCTCGTTGTTCACCCCGTCCGCGCTCTCCTGCCGCACCCGCGCCCGCAGCACGTCGTACTGCGCGCGTGCCGCCGGGGCCAGCTTCAGCGACTCGTACAACTCGCCCAGTTCCAAGGCGTATTCGGGCATCGGCTGCTTGGCGAGTGCCGAACGGTAGGCCTGTAGCGCGTCCGACGAGCGGCCGAGCGCGGCGAGGGCACGGCCCCGGCCCGCGAGGGAGGGGTGGTGCTCCGGGTCGGCCGCGAGCGCCGCGTCGTAGTAGCGCAGCGCCTCCGTCGGCTCGCCCCGCTCCCAGGCGAGCTCGGCGACGCGGTACAGGCACGCCGCCTTCTCCGCCGGGGCCTCGGCGAGCGCCGCCGCGTCGGCGAGCGCGGCGCCCGCGTCCTCGCGCCAGCCCCGGTCCCGGTAGACCTGCCCCGCCCGCGTCATGACCGAGGGGCCCGAACCCAGTTCCTGGAGGGACTCCAGCGCCCTGCCCACCGCCTTGGCGTCGCCGAGCCCGCTGTAGGCGTCGATCAGCGCCGGGTACGCCGTCCACCGCTTCGGCGCCTGCCGGACCGCCTGCTCGCCCCAGGTGCGGGCGGCACGGTAGTCGTGCCGGGCGTTGGCCAGCGTCGCGAGCCCCGTCAGGGCCTCGGCGTTGCCGCGCGGCCTGGCCTTGAGCGAGGCGCGCAGGGCGTGCTCGGCCTTCGGGTAGTACGCCACGTCGGCGGTCCGCACGCCCCGGGCGACGTACGCCGAGCCGAGCACCGCCCAGGACTGGTCGTCGCGGGGGTGGGCCCGCACCTGCGCCTCGCGCTCCCCGATGAGCGCCGTCAGATCGGGCAGGGCAGCGGGGACGCCCGCGCCCACGGCCACCATGGCGCGTCCGGCGGGCCCGAGCGCGGGCGGCGCCGACTTCCCGTCCGAGGAGGGCAGCAGCACCAGGACGCCGCCGAGCACGACGCTCCCCGCGACGGACGCGATCACCAGACGCTTCACCGAGGGCCTCATGACGATCACTGTGCGGCAGTGACGTCCATATGAAGAGCACATCCCGGCGGCACGGAACGGCGTCGCACACGGGTTCACACCGATGGCCCCGGGTGCGAGGCTGTGATCATGAGCCGCACACTCATCGAACTCCTCCACGAGGGCCTGCCCGCCGAGGCGGTCCTCACGGATCCCGACGTCACCGCCGCGTACTCCCACGACATGGCGAGCTTCTGCGAAGCGGGCGTCCCCGCCGCGGTCGTCCTGCCGCGCACCGTGGAACAGGTCCAGCACGTCATGCGCACCGCCACCGAACTGCGCGTCCCCGTCGTCCCGCAGGGCGCGCGCACCGGCCTGTCGGGCGCGGCCAACGCCAGCGAGGGCTGCGTCGTGCTCTCCCTGGTCAAGATGGACCGCATCCTGGAGATCAGCCCCGTCGACCGGATCGCGGTCGTCGAGCCGGGCGTCGTCAACGCCACGCTCTCCCGCGCGGTCGGCGAACACGGGCTCTACTACCCCCCGGACCCCTCCAGCTGGGAGACCTGCACCATCGGCGGCAACATCGGCACCGCATCGGGCGGGCTCTGCTGCGTGAAGTACGGAGTCACCGCGGAGTACGTCCTCGGGCTCGACGTCGTCCTCGCCGACGGCCGCTTGATGAGCACCGGACGCCGTACCGCCAAGGGCGTCGCGGGATACGACCTGACCCGGCTCTTCGTCGGCTCCGAGGGCAGCCTCGGCATCGTCGTCCGCGCCGTGCTCGCGCTCAAGCCGAAGCCGCCGCAACAGCTGGTCCTCGCCGCCGAGTTCGGCTCGTCGAAGGCCGCCTGCGACGCCGTGTGCAAGATCATGGAGGGCGGTCACGTCCCGTCGCTCCTGGAGCTGATGGACCGTACGACCGTGAAGGCCGTGAACGACCTGGCCCACATGGGCCTGCCCGAGACCACCGAGGCGCTGCTGCTCGCCGCCTTCGACACCCTGGACCCGGCCGCCGACCTCGCCGCCGTCGGCGCGCTCTGCGAGGCTGCGGGAGCCACCCAGGTGGTCCCTGCCGAGGACGTGGCGGAGTCGGAACTCCTGCTCCAGGCGCGGCGGTTGTCCCTCACGGCACTCGAAGCCGTCAAGGGCACCACGATGATCGACGACGTGTGCGTACCGCGCACCGCGCTCGCCGACATGCTCGACGGCGTCGAGCGCATCGGTGAGAAGTACGGCCTGACCATCGGGGTCTGCGCGCACGCGGGCGACGGCAACACGCATCCCACCGTCTGCTTCGACGCGGCAGACCCCGACGAGGCACGGCGTGCCCGCGAGTCCTTCGACGAGATCATGGCCCTCGGCCTGGAACTCGGCGGCACCATCACCGGCGAGCACGGTGTCGGGGTCCTCAAGAAGGAGTGGCTGGCACGCGAGATCGGCCCGGTGGGAGTGGAGATGCAGCAGGCCGTCAAGGCGGCCTTCGACCCGCACTCACTCCTCAACCCGGGCAAGCTCTTCTGACCCCGGGTCAGCTCTTGGCTCTCCGCGGTCGCCCCCGTGGCGGCGGAGCTCACTCACCGTCCTTGGACTCGTCCGAGGGCCAGGGGTCGCTCAGCCACAGCTCGTCGGCGTGGCCGCGGCCGGGTGTGGGTGCGAGCAGCTCGGCGAGGCCGTCGTCGATGCCGAGCTGCTCGGACTCAGAGCCCGGAGGAACCACCCGCAGCGTCCGCTCCAGCCAGGCGGACACGGCCGCGGCGGGGGCTTCCAGGAGGGCGTCGCCGTCCGGCGAGCTGAGCGCCATCAGGACGACGCTGCGCCCCTCCACCTTCGTGGGCCAGACGCGTACGTCACCGTGGCCGCAGGGCCTGAACACCCCCTCCACCAGGAGCTCGCGGGCGAACGTCCAGTTCACCGGGTGCTCCGAGCCGATGTGGAAGGCGATGTGGACGGCGTAGGGGTCGTCGGTGCGGTAGGTGAGGCGGGCCGGGACGGGGATGGCCCGTTCCGGCGAGAGGACCAGCTTGAGTTCGAGCTCGCGTTCCACCACAGAGTGCATGTCGTGTGCTTCCTTTCCTCGTGCGGGCCCTGGGAGCGGACCCGTACGAGTGGAGAGCGCGAGATCGCCGGAGCATTACGCGGGTTCCGGAAAATTTCTTCGCGGACTTTTCGAGGGGCACGACGAGGTGCGCGAAGAGGTGCCGGGCCGGGGGTGCGCGGCACGCGGGGGATGTGTGGGGAGCGTGCCCGGAAAGTGGTCCGTAGGGCGGGACCGGCCCAGTGGGACACCGGGGTCTGATAGATGTGGAGCACCTAAAAGACCCCCGAGCAGATACGGGACGACGGACATGAGCGCCCCAACTCCGGCCCCAGGCGACGACAGGCCCCGCGAAGGCTACTACCCGGATCCGTCCATTCCCGGATATGTCCGGTACTGGAACGGTGCCGCCTGGGTGCCCGGTACGAGCCGTCCCGCGCCGACCGACGGCGAACCCCTGCCCGCGCCGCCCGGAGCGGGCCAGGTGGCCCCCGCGGCCCCGGTGTTCCCCGCGCCCGCCGAGGAGACGGGGCCCGTCTTCTTCGACGAGGAGTCAGCGGGGGAGCCGTCGGCAGGACTTGGGGCCGACCCCACGTCCGGAACCGCCTCCGCCACTGACCCCGCCGCTGCTTCCGCCTCCGCCTCCGCCGCCGACTCCGCGCAGCACGGTGCGCGTCCCGAGCCCGCGTCCGCCTGGCAGGCCGACGCCACCCGGCAGTCCGGCCTCGGCAGTGAGGCCGAGCGGCGCATCTCCTGGGGCGCTCAGGGACAGACCGACCCGCGCGTACCGAGCGACGCGGCGGTCCAGGGCACCCCCGAGGCCGCCCAGGCACCACAGCAGTCGCAGTCGCCGCAGCAGCCCAAGACCCCCGAGCCCGCCGCCCCCGCCGACGACCACGGCAGCCCCGGGACCGTCGCGATCCGCGCCATCAAGCCGGGTGCGCCGAAGCCGCCGTCCGGCGAGGGCACAGTGACGTTCCGCCGCCCGACCGGGCCCGTGCGGCCCGCGGGCGCCGCGAGCCCCGCGGGTCCTGTGGCGGGCAAGCCCGGCGGCTCCGCCACCCCCGCCGCGTCCGGCGGCACCGAAGGCACCATGGCGATCCGCGCGCTGCGGCCCAAGTCCGCCTCCGTACCGCCGCAGGCCGCCGCGCCCGCGCAGCCCCAGCCTCAGCCCCAAGCGCAGCCCCAGCCCCAGCAGTCGGTGCCGCAGCAGGGCGGCGCCCCCTCGCCCGTTACCCAGGGACCCGGCGGCGGCCAGCCCTCCTGGGCCCAGCAGGTCCACCAGCTCGCGGGACCCGCGCCGGGCGCCGAAGGGCAGCCCGTCGTGCCGTGGAAGCCGGTGGCCAGCGACCCGTTCGGCGCGCTCGCGCAGGCCCAGGCATCGGCCAGGCCCGCCGGGCTCGGCAGGCGGCTCGCGGCGCGGCTCATCGACACCGTCGTCCTGGCCGCCGTCACCGGCGCCGCGGCCCTGCCGCTCGGCACCAAGGCCGCCGACCACGTCGACAGCAAGATCGACGCGGCCAAGATGTCCGGCGAGCAGACCACGGTCTGGCTGCTGGACGGCACCACCGCGGGCTACCTCGGCCTCGTCCTCGCCGTCCTGCTGCTCTTCGGCGTCGTCTACGAGGCGCTGCCCACCGCCAAGTGGGGCCGCACGCTCGGCAAGAAGGTGTGCGGGATCGACGTGCGGGACATCGAGGGGCACGAGACGCCGTCGTTCGGGGCGGCGCTGCGCCGGTGGCTGGTGTACAGCGTGCCGGGCGTCCTCGTGATCGGTGTCGTGGGCGTGCTGTGGTGCCTCTTCGACAGGCCCTGGAAGCAGTGCTGGCACGACAAGGCGGCCGGTACGTTCGTCGCGGGATGACGTCGGGCCCGGGAGCGGCGTGACCCGTACGCGCCCGGTGGGGTAACCCGGTCAGCCGCTCGCCGGATGCGGAGCGTGGTCCTTCACGGTCGACTCGGGCCATGAGCACCGAACCGCCGCAATACCCGCCCCCGGACGACGACCCGTTCAAGAAGCAGCCGCCTCAGCAGCCCCCGCAGGGTGGCGGCTCCCCGTACGACACCCCGCCGCCGGGCGGCGGCTCCCCCTACGGGGGCCCGCCCGGGCCGGGCGGCGGAGGCTCGCCCTACGGCACCCCGCCGCCGCCCCCGCCCTACGGCGGCGACCCCTATGGCTCCGCCGGTGGACCCGGTGGCTACGGCGGGCAGGACCCCCTCGCCGGGATGCCGCCACTGGCCGACAGCGGAAAGCGGGTGCTCGCCCGCATCATCGACATGATTCTGGTGGGCATCGTCGTCGGCCTGTTGTCGTGGCTCTTCGGCACGGCCGAGTACGACATCGACCCGGACAAGGTGAACACGGGCAAGTCGTTCGGCCAGTCCCTGCTGGCCGCCGTGCTCTACATCGCGTACGACAGCTTCATGATCTCCAAGTCCGGGCAGACGCTCGGCAAGAAGTGGCTGGGCATGCGCGTCGCGAACCTCAACGACGGGGCGACGCCCACCCTGCAGACGGCGCTGGCCCGCGCGGCCGTGCTCTGGCTGCCGTTCGCCTTCTGCTGCGCCTGCATCTGGACGGCGATCTGCGGCGGCTGGAGCTTCTTCGACAAGCCCTACAAGCAGGGCCTGCACGACAAGGCCGCGAAGACAGTGGTGGTCAGCGCCTGACACACCTGACACACAGAGGCGGTCGGCACCGAGCTGTCGACGCCAGGTGCGGCGGTGGCACCTGATCCGGCGGGTCCGTGGGTACGGGCCCGCCGTTTCGCTGTTCCGAGTGCGGCGTCCCGCTGTTACGAGTGGGCGGCCGTCTCGCTCGCCACGGACTCGGCGAGCACGCCGCGCTGCGCGGGCACTCGCTCCTCGGTGGGGGCGGGCAGGGTCCTGGCGGCGGGTGCGGCAGGCTTGGGGAACGGGACCGTCAGCGCCACCAGCAGGCCGAGGCCGAGCGCGGCCAGGGCTATCACCGCGATGCCGACCCCGGAACTGGTCTGGGAGAGCAGCAGCATGGCGAGGGTGGAGAAGACGACGGTCACGGAACCGTAGGTGATCTGTGCGGTGGTCGGACGAGGCATGGGACGAGGCATGACGTGATCCGTCCTCGGCGGTGATCCCCCCACGCTTTTGGCCATGAGGGTGAACGCGGATGTAGGAAACGGCTGTATGCGAATCAAAGGGGGCTCGACGGCGGCGACTTGGGATGTGTCGCCTCGCGCGGTAGCGCACCGTCGATTGACTCTATTCCGCTGCATGCCCGACGGGAACGGCTGGTAAGCGTGACCTAACCCACGGTGCCGGAGCACAGGGGGCGCACGGGTTCACGGCGTCCAGTAAGTGGACGGTGCGACGCGCCCGTTGACCTTTTCCGTGGGGGAGTGCCTCCTGTCCGGATACCGGATCCCGCGGCCTGCATAGTGCACTTGGCCTGTTCAAGTCAAGGTCTGTCTTTTCTCCCGTACTTCCGGTCGAATGTCGTCACTTGTGACGCGTACATCGCGCGCGGACCTCCTCCGACCGGGATCTCGGTCCGCCAATTCTCGCGCGGGCGCGGGGGAGGACAGCATCAAGTGACAGTCAGAACACGGGCGTTCAGAGCCACCGCGGTGGCCGTGGCGATGGCCGCGGCCGCCGCGACGTACTCGGCGGCGACCGCGACGGCCGACAGCGGCACCTCGGGCGGGGCACCGGCCGTCGACCGGCAGGACCCCTCCAGGGTCAAGGCCCAGGTCGACCACGACCTGGACGGACCGTTCAGCAAGCAGCAGGCGCAGCAGCGCAAGGCCGCCCTGCAGCAGGTCGTCGCGGGTGACGCCAAGGTCCAGAAGAAGGGCGGCTCCCAGGTCGTCAAGCTCGACGACAAGAAGTACGTCGAGCTCGGCAGGGAGAAGACCGACAAGATCTTCACGATCCTGGTGGAGTTCGGGGACAAGGTCGACGACACGACCATGTACGACCCGGACGGTCCCGATGGCCCCGAGCCGCCGGTCAAGAAGTACGGCGGCAAGCCGGGACCGCTGCACAACAAGATAGCCAAGCCGGACCGTGCCAAGGACAACAGCACGGCCTGGCAGAAGGACTACAACCAGAAGCACTTCCAGGACCTGTACTTCGGGAAGGGCAAGGACTCCAAGGGCAAGAAGAAGGAGTCCCTGAAGACCTACTACGAGAAGACCTCGTCCGGCCGCTACTCGGTCGACGGTGAGGTCTCCGACTGGGTCAAGGTCGACTACAACGAGGCCCGTTACGGCTCGAACTACTGCGGCGACACCAACTGCCCGAGCGTCTGGGACGCGGTCAAGGACGGCGTGACCGCCTGGACCAAGGACCAGAAGGCCCAGGGCCGCACGGACGCGCAGATCAAGGCGGACCTGGCCAAGTACGACCAGTGGGACCGCTACGACTTCGACGGCGACGGCGACTTCAACGAGCCCGACGGCTACATCGACCACTTCCAGATCGTCCACGCGGGCGAGGACGAGTCGGCCGGCGGCGGCGCCGAGGGCACCAACGCCCTGTGGGCGCACCGCTGGTACGCGTACGGCAACGACGCGGGCAAGACGGGCCCCGGCAACAACAAGGCCGGTGGCACCCAGATCGGCGACTCGGGCATCTGGGTCGGCGACTACACGATGCAGCCGGAGAACGGCGGCCTCGGCGTCTTCGCCCACGAGTACGGCCACGACCTCGGCCTGCCCGACCTGTACGACACCTCGGGCAAGGGCGAGAACTCGGTCGGCTTCTGGTCGCTGATGTCGGCGGGTTCCTGGCTCGGCACCGGCAAGGACGCCATCGGTGACCTGCCGGGCGACATGACGGCCTGGGACAAGTTCCAGCTGGGCTGGCTCGACTACGCCAAGGCCAAGGCCGCGACGACCTCCGAGCACAAGCTGGGCGTCTCCGAGTACAACACCCGGCACCGTCAGGCGCTCGTCGTCGACCTGCCGAAGAAGGCCGTCACCACCACGGTCACCAAGCCCACCGAGGGCTCCAAGCAGTGGTGGAGCGACCAGGGCGACGACCTCAAGAACACCCTGACGCGCTCGGTCGACCTGACCGGCAAGTCCAAGGCCGAGCTCTCGCTCGACGGTTGGTGGGACATCGAGGCCAACTACGACTGGCTCTACACCGAGGTCTCGACGGACGGCGGCGCCAACTGGACGCCGGTGGACGGCACCGCGGACGGCAAGCCGATCCCGCGCGACGCCGGTGACAAGCCCGCGTTGACCGGCGCCTCGGCCAAGTACAAGAAGCTCCTCTTCCCGCTCGACGCCTACGCGGGCAAGAAGATCGACGTCCGCTTCCGCTACTCCACGGACGGCGGCGCGGGCGGCAAGGGCTTCGCGGCCGACGCCATCGCGGTCACCGCGGACGGCACCAAGCTCTTCGAGGACGGCGCCGAGGGCGACGACAACGGCTGGACGGCGAAGGGCTTCTCGCGCATCGGCGAGTCCTTCACCAAGAAGTACGACCAGTACTACCTCGCCGAGAACCGCCAGTACGTCTCGTACGACAAGACCCTCGAGGTCGGCCCGTACAACTTCGGTTCGAAGGCCCGCCCGGACTGGGTGGAGCACTACCCCTACCAGACGGGCCTGATGGTCTGGCAGTGGGACACCTCGCAGAAGGACAACAACACCAGCGCCCACCCGGGCCAGGGTCTGATCCTTCCGGTGGACGCCCACGCCAAGCCGCTGAAGTGGTCGGACGGCACGGTCCTGCGCAACAAGATCCAGCCGTTCGACGCGCCCTTCAGCAAGTTCGCGACGGACAAGCTCACGCTCCACAACGCGGACGTGGCGCTGAAGGTCAAGTCCCAGAAGGGCGTCCCGGTCTTCGACGACCGCAAGGGCACCTACTGGTACAAGGAGAACCCCACGGGAAGTGTCAAGGTCACTGACACCAACACTCAGATCAAGATCATCAAGCAGCCCAAGGACGGCTCGACGATCACGGTCCAGGTGGGTCCCTCCACGAAGTAATTAGCGTTTCTGCAGGTCAAACCATGATCGGCCGTCGCCCTCTAGCGGGCGGCGGCCGATCGTGTTTAGGTGCGTGCTGTGGCTTTCTTATTGACGCGGGGTCCGGCCAGGGATCTCGCGCGATGTCTCACGGGGGTGTGACGAAGCATGTCCGCAGGAGGTTTCTGCAAGCTGCCGAACGGCAGCGTGGTGGTGGCACTGACCCTGCCGAGCCCGTCGCCGGGCGAGGGCACGGTCCGCATGATCGTGCACGCCGTGAACCGCGCCAGGGCGCTGACCCGGCTGCGCAACCTCGGCATGCGGGCGGTGTACCTCCGCGGCAACGCGGAGCCGCCGACCCCTGACGAGGTCACGGCGGTCCTGCACCACCCCGACGGCCTCATATGGCGCACGGCACCGGACGACGCGAGGGAGCTGTGGCACCCGATCAGAGCGCTGCGGAGACAGGGTGGCGCGGGCAGAATCAGCCCCTCCGGGGTCTGAGCCCGGGGCCCGAAATCCAGCCCCTCCGGGGTCTGAGCCCGGGGTCCGAAATCCAGCCCCTCCGGCGTTTGAGGAGCGGGGTCCGGGGCGGAGCCCCGTGTCAGGTCAGACGACGGGCTTCCCGATCAGCTCGACCCCGGCCGAGCCCAGCTCGGCCATCGCCGCAGCAGTGGTGGACTCCGAAACCCCCGCCGTCAGGTCCAGCAGGACGGTAGTCCTGAACCCCTCCCGAGCCGCGTCCACCGCAGTAGCCCGAACGCAGTGATCCGTGGCGAGCCCCACCACGTCCACCTCCGTGATCCCCCGCTCCCGCAGCCAGTCCGCGAGGGACACCCCGTTCTCGTCGGTGCCCTCGAAGCCGCTGTACGCCGCCGAGTAGGCCCCCTTGTCGAAGACCGTGTCGATCGCGCCGGAGGCGACGGCGGGGGCGAAGTTCGGGTGGAAGCCGACGCCCTCCGTGCCCGCCACGCAGTGCGGCGGCCAGGAGTCGACGTAGTCCGGGTGGTCGGAGAAGTGGGCGCCGGGGTCGACGTGGTGGTCACGGGTGGCCACCACGTGCCGGTATCCGGCCGGGGCCTGGCCGATGAGCTCGGTGATGGCGGCGGCCACGTCCGCCCCACCGGCGACCGCGAGGCTGCCGCCTTCGCAGAAGTCGTTCTGCACATCGACGACGATCAGGGCGCGGCGCATGGCGGGTGTCCTTCGGCTCGGCAGGGCGGGGATCGGTGGGGGACTCGGCCGGATGAACCGAGAGTAGAGACTTCACGTACGTCGCGGGAAGGGGCGTTTGACGGGCTCCTGTTGCCCGGGTGACGCCCCTTCCCCGGAGCGTCGGATGTATTCCGTCAGGCGTGTGCCGTCAGAGGTATTCCGTGGGAATGACGGCCTCGCCCCGGGACAGCTGGGTCGCCGAGAGCGGCAGCCCCGCCCGGGCCGCCGCGTGCCGGTCGCGGACCGCGTCGAGCGGCTCGCGGGCGACCACCTCGCCGCCCTTGACCAGCTCGACCAGGAGCTGCCGGTCGGCGAGCGCGGGAGGCACGGGCCCGGTGCCCACGACCTCGGCCTCGGCGACGCCCTGCTCGTCGGTCCTGCGCGCGGCCCACTTGCGCCCGCCCAGGGAGCTCTTGGCGCCGAGCGACTTCTTCGCGACGGGTTCGAGCGGCGCCTCGGCGTCCGCCGAGTGGGCGCGGGCCACCAGCTTGTAGACCATGGAGCAGGTGGGGTGCCCGGACCCGGTGACGAGCTGGGTGCCCACGCCGTACGCGTCGACGGGCGCCGCGGCGAGCGAGGCGATGGCGTACTCGTCGAGGTCGGAGGTGACGACGATCTTCGTCTTCGTGGCGCCGAGCTCGTCCAGCTGCTGGCGCACCCGGTGGGCGACCAGGAGCAGGTCACCGGAGTCGATGCGCACCGCGCCGAGCTCGGGCCCCGCGACCTCGACGGCGGTGCGGACGGCCTCGGTCACGTCGTACGTGTCCACGAGCAGGGTCGTGCCGGGGCCGAGCGAGTCGACCTGGGCCTGGAACGCGTCGCGCTCGTTGTCGTGCAGCAGGGTGAAGGCGTGGGCGCTGGTGCCGACGGTGGGGATGTCGTAGCGGAAGCCCGCCGCGAGGTCCGACGTGGTCGCGAAGCCCCCGACGTACGCGGCGCGGGACGCGGCCACGGCGGCCAGCTCGTGGGTGCGGCGCGCGCCCATCTCGATCAGCGGGCGCTCACCCGCGGCCGACGACATGCGGGACGCGGCGGCCGCGATCGCCGAGTCGTGGTTGAGGATGGAGAGGATCACGGTCTCCAGGAGCACGCACTCCGCGAAGGAGCCCTCGACGCGCAGGATCGGCGAGCCGGGGAAGTACACCTCGCCCTCGGGGTAGCCCCAGATGTCGCCGCCGAAGCGGTACGAGGAGAGCCATTTGAGGGTCGCCTCGTCGACGATGCGGCGCTCGCGCAGGAAGTTGATGACGTCCGCGTCGAAGCGGAAGTTCTCGACGGCGTCCAGGACGCGGCCCGTTCCGGCCACCACGCCGTAGCGGCGGCCCTCGGGGAGTCTGCGGGTGAAGACCTCGAAGACCGAACGCCGCTCGCCCGTGCCCGCCTTCAGCGCGGCCTGCAGCATCGTCAGCTCGTACTGGTCGGTGAAGAGCGCTGTCGACGGAACATCCACCGGCAGGCCAAGGTCCGCTGTGTTCATAGGAAGGATGCTACCCCGCATTTCGTCACTCTGACGATTTCAAGGGCCGCGCGGCGAGGACGGTCCCGCGGAAGGGCTGCCGTACGGGAGGGCATTTGTGCGAGGCCCCCCTCGGGGTGGCAGCATGGGACAGGTGAGTACGGCTCCCGCAGAGATCACCCGACCCGATTCGGACGAAGAGGTACACGTCGTCCCCGAGCCGGACGTCCCCTGGATCACGCTCGTGCACAACGACCCCGTGAACCTGATGAGCTACGTGACGTATGTGTTCCAGACGTACTTCGGGTACTCCAAGGAGAAGTCCACGAAGCTGATGATGGACGTGCACCACAAGGGCCGCGCGGTCGTCTCCAGCGGCAGTCGCGAGGAGATGGAGCGCGACGTCCAGGCCATGCACGGCTACGGCCTCTGGGCCACCCTTCAGCAGGACCGCAAGTAGTGGCCCGCCCGCAGCGCACGGACCGGAAGCAGCGACGCATCTGATGCCAGGACACTTCGAACCCATCCCCGGGGGCGGCGCCGCCGTCGCGCTCGACGAGGTCGAGATCTCGATCATCCGCTCCCTCGCCGTGCAGCTCCTGGAGCTGATCGGTCCCGGCCCCGGCGGTGAGCCCTCCGACGATCCGCTCGCCGAGCTCTTCGCCGAGGGTCCGAGCGAGCCGCCCACCGACCCGGTGATGATGCGTCTGCTCCCCGACGCCTACGGCGGTCCCGGCAGCGAGCAGGGCGCCGTCGGCGACCCGGAGGAACTGCGCGCGTATTCGGCCGAGTTCCGGCGCTTCACGGAGAACGACCTGCGGGCCAAGAAGCGCGACGACGCCCTGGTCGTGATCCGCTCCCTGGACGCGATGACGGCGTCGGGCGAGGGCGGAGCTGTCCTGAAACTGTCGGTCGAGGAGTCGCGGCACTGGCTCGGCTCGCTCAACGACCTGCGTCTCGCGATCGGCACGCGCCTCGACGTCACCGACGAGGAGGACGCGGATCTGCTCTACCGCCTCCCCGACTCCGACCCGCGCAAGCCGATGGTGATGGCCTACCTGTGGCTCGGCGGGCTCCAGGAAACGCTGGTCGAGACGTTGCTGGAGCAGTGACCCGGGCATCGCGGGGCGGGCACTCCCGAGACTCGGTGTATATAGCAGTATTCTGCGGCGCTCCCGCACCGTTCGCTCAGCGGACGCTCAAATCCGGATAACGATCCCGTCAAGCCAGTGCCCTTTTATGGCGGCGCAAGAGAACTTTGTCCGCTTCTTCCAGTGACGTGAGCCACATGTGGCTCAAAGCGTCACTGTTGCCGCCGTGATAAATCTTCACGACCACTCGGCGACGCCACCCATGTCGCCGGGGGCGCTCCAGCCGGCAGACCGCCGGTAGCACTCCATTCCATATCCGGGGGGATCAGGACCTGATCCGCAGCCACAACGCAGATGTGCGGGCGCGGATCAGCATGGAGAAAGGCGTCACCATGACCTCAGTGCAGGTCGAAGAGCATCACGACGGCAATGAGGCCGGGCAGTCCGCCGCCGGGCAGTCCGGCGAGGGCGAGGGTTACCAGCGCGGGCTCGGGGCCCGGCAGATCCAGATGATCGCGATCGGCGGTGCCATCGGCACCGGCCTGTTCCTCGGCGCGGGCAAGGCCATTCACAAGGCCGGGCCCAGCCTCATCCTGGCGTACGCCATCGCGGGCCTCGTCATCTTCTTCATCATGCGGGCGCTCGGCGAGCTCCTCATGTACCGCGCCGTTTCGGGCTCCTTCTCGGAGTACGCGCGTGAATTCATCGGCCCGTTCTTCGGGTACGTGACCGGCTGGACGTACTGGCTCTTCTGGGTCGTCACCGGCATCACGGAAGTCACGGCGGCCGCCCAGTACATGCAGTACTGGACACATGACTCCATTCCGCAATGGGGATACGCGCTGATCTTCACGGTCATCCTCTACGGCGCCAACCTGATCTCCGTGAAGCTCTTCGGCGAGCTCGAGTTCTGGTTCTCGATGGTCAAGGTCACCGCGATCATCGGCATGATCCTGATCTGCGTCGGCATCCTCACCATCGGCTTCTCCGACGCCGGTGACACCGCCTCCGTCACCCACCTGTGGGACCAGGGCGGCTTCTTCCCCAACGGCATCGGCTCCACGCTGATGACGCTGCAGATCGTGATGTTCGCCTTCCTCGCCGTCGAGCTCGTCGGCGTCACCGCGGGCGAGTCCAAGGACCCGAAGACCGTCCTGCCCAAGGCCATCAACACCGTGCCGTGGCGCATCGCCGTCTTCTACGTCGGCGCGCTCATCATGATCCTCTCGGTCGTCCCGTGGACGGAGTTCGTGCCGGGCGTCTCGCCGTTCGTCGCCGCCTTCGACAAGATGGGCCTCGGCATCGGCGCGGCGATCGTCAACTTCGTCGTCCTGACGGCCGCGCTCTCCTCCTGCAACTCCGGCATGTACTCCACCGGCCGCATGCTGCGCGACCTGGCGATGAACGGCCAGGGCCCGAAGTTCTTCACCAAGCTCACGAAGAACGGCCTGCCGCTCGTCGGCACGACCTTCTCCGCCGCGCTGATGCTGGTCGGCGTCTGGATCAACTACCAGTGGCCGGGCGAGGCGTTCAACTACGTCGTCTCCTTCGCGACCATCTCCGGCATGTGGGCCTGGATCATGATCCTGGTCTGCCAGATCAAGTACCGCCGCAAGGCCGACCGCGGCGAGCTGCCGCAGTCCACCTTCCGGGCGCCCGGCGCCCCGTACACGAGCTGGTTCGCCCTCGCCTTCATCGGCATGGTGATCGTGATGATGGGCATCGACAAGGACGCGCGCATCTCGCTCTACGCGGCTCCCGTCTGGGCCCTGATCCTGGGCGTCGGCTACCTGGTCATGCAGCGCGGGAACCCGCAGGCGTCCGGCGGCAAGGCCGAGTCGCAGGACGCGGTGAAGTAGCGCGGCAACCGCTGGATCCCAGCATGTGGGCCGGTTCGTACCACTCCTCGGTACGGACCGGCCCCTCTGCTTATCCTGGCTGCCATGCTGACCATCACCCAGGCCCTCCACGACCAGATCGTCGCGCACGCGCGCCAGGACCACCCCGACGAGGCCTGCGGTGTGGTCGCGGGCCCGGAAGGCACCGGCCGCCCCGAGCGCTTCATCCCGATGCTGAACGCGGCCCGCTCGCCCACGTTCTACGAGTTCGACTCGACCGACCTGCTCAAGCTCTACCGCGAGATGGACGACCGCGACGAGGAGCCGGTGATCGTCTACCACTCGCACACCGCGACCGAGGCCTACCCCTCGCGCACCGACATCACCTACGCCAACGAGCCCGGCGCGCACTACGTCCTGGTCTCCACGGCCGACACCGACGACGCGGGCCCCTTCCAGTTCCGCTCGTACCGGATCGTGGAGGGCGAGGTCACCGAGGAAGAGGTAAAGGTCGTACAGGCATACTGAGCTTTACTCATGAGGGCGGCAGGAGCCAGGAAGCCGGTGCGAACCCGGCACGGTCCCGCCACTGTGACCCCACCCCGCACCGGGGGCGGGGGAGTCAGGAACTGACCTGCCGCCTTCCTCCACGCTACGCAGGGGACGCGGAAATCCCCTGGAGGAGGCAGCTCAGCCATGTCCCGCCGTCACACCGGCATACGCGCGCTCGCCGCGGCCACCCTGCTCGTCCCGCTCGCCGCATGCTCCTCCTCGGACTCCGACGGTGACACGAAGCCCGCCGCCAAGGCCGCCGGATTCCCGTACACCGTCACCAACTGCGGTGTGAGGACGACGTACGACGCACCGCCGAAGCGCGCCGTCACCATGAACCAGCACGCCACCGAGGTGATGCTGGAACTCGGCCTCGAGGACCGCATGGCGGGCACGGCCTACCTCGACGACAAGGTCCTGCCGAAGTACGCGAAGGCGTACGACGCCCTCCCCGTCGTCGCCAAGGAGTACCCCTCCTACGAGAAGCTGCTCGCCGCCAACCCCGACTTCGTGTACGGCGGTTACGCGAGCGCCTTCCTCTCCAGCGACGGCCGCAGCCGCTCCGCGCTCGCCAAGTCGGGCATCGAGAGCCGCCTGAACGTCGAGGGCTGCGCGAAGCGCCCCGTCACCATGAACGACGTCTTCCGCGAGGTCCGCGAGGTCGGCGCCACCTTCGGGGTGCGCGACCGCGCCGACAAGTGGGTCGGCGGCGCCGAGCGCGAACTGGCTGCCACGACCAAGAAGCTGAAGGGCAAGAAGCCCCGTTCCGTCTTCGTCTACGACAGCGGCGACAAGACGGCGTTCACGGTCGGCGGCCGGGGCATCGGCAACGACATCATCGAGCGGGCGGGCGGCCGCAACATCGTCGCCGACGTCGACAAGTCCTTCGCCGACGCCTCCTGGGAGACGGTCGTGGACCGCCACCCCGAGACCATCGTGATCCTCGACTACGGCGCGACGACGGTCGCCCAGAAGAAGAAGCGCCTCCTCGACGACCCGGCCCTCGCGGACGTCCCCGCCATCAAGAACAAGAGCTTCGCGGTCCTGCCGCTCTCGGACATGGTCACGGGAGTACGAGCACCCAAGGCGGTGGAGAAGCTGGCGGCGCAGCTGTGAGCGACCAGCAGACCCAGCCTCGGGTGACGCAGCCCGCGGGGCGGATCTTCCAGCCCGTCCGGCGTTTGAGGACGAGCCCGAAGGGCGATAGACGCAGGTCCCGGGGACAGCACCTGTTGATCTGCGCAGTCCTTGCGACAGCCCTCGCGGCAGCGATCATCGCCGGGCTCGCCCTGGGCTCCGTCCGCATCCCGCCAGGGGACGTCATGGAGATCCTCACGGGCCGCGCGGACCCCTCCCCCTTCAGAACCATCGTGCTGGACGTGAGACTCCCCAGGGTCCTGCTCGGCGCAGCCGTCGGCGCGGGACTCGCCGTCATCGGCACCGTCCTCCAGGCCCTCGTCCGCAACCCCCTCGCCGACCCGTTCCTGCTCGGCGTCTCCTCGGGCGCCTCCGTCGGCGCGGTCGGCGCCATCGTGCTCGGCGGCACCTTCGGCGTCGGCTCGGCCCTCGCGACCACCGTCACGATCCCCGCCGCCGCCTTCGCGGGCGCGCTGGTCTCACTGGTCCTCGTCTACTCCCTTGCCAGGAGCGGCGGCGGCTTCGCGACCGGGCGCCTGATCCTCGCGGGCGTCGCCGTCTCGTACATCCTGACCGCCCTGACCAGCCTCATCCTGGTCACCGCGGACAGCGCGGACCACCTCAAGGAAGTCCTGTACTGGACGCTCGGCGGCCTCGGCAGCGCCCGCTGGGACATGCTCGCCCTGCCCTGCTGCGCCCTGGTCGTCGGCACGGCCCTGCTCATGGCGCTCGCCCGCCCCCTCGACCTGCTGCTCGTCGGCGAGGAGGGCGCCACCGTCCTCGGCCTGGACACGGCACGCTTCCGCGCCGCGGTCTTCGTCTTCGCCTCCCTCCTGACCGGCGTCCTGGTCGCGTACAGCGGGGCCATCGGATTCGTCGGCCTGATGGTGCCGCACGCCGCCCGCATGCTCGTCGGCGCCGCGCACCGCCCGCTGCTCCCCGTGGTGGCGCTGCTGGGCGCGGTCTTCCTGGTCGTCGCCGACCTCGCCGCGCGCACCGTCGCCGCGCCGCAGGACATCCCCGTCGGCGTGCTCACCGCGCTGACCGGAGGCCCGTTCTTCCTCTGGCTGCTGCGGCGGCGCACCGAAGGAGTCCCGGCATGACCGACCAGAACGCTCCCGTGGGGGAACTGCGCACCGAGGGGATCTCGTACGAGATCGACGGCAGGCGCCTGGTGGACGGCGTCGACCTCACCGCGGCCCCCGGCGAGACCGTCGGCGTCGTCGGCCCCAACGGCAGCGGCAAGACGACGCTGCTGCGCTGTGTGTACGGCACCCTGCGCGCGTCCGGCGGCCGTGCCCTCCTGGACGGCGACGACCTGGGCGCGATGTCCGCGAAGGCGCGCGCCAGGCGCCTCGCCACCGTGCCGCAGGACGGGCAGGCCGCCTTCGAGCTGACCGTCGAGCAGGTGGTCGCCATGGGCCGCTCCCCGCACAAGCGCTTCTGGGAGGCGGACACGGCGGCCGACGAGGAGCTGGTGCGGGCCGCGCTCGACCGGGTCGGGGTCGCGGCCCTCGCGCACCGCGCGTTCCCCTCGCTCTCCGGCGGCGAACGCCAGCGCGCCCTGATGGCCCGCGCCCTCGTGCAGCGCCCCACCCTCGTCGTACTCGACGAACCCACCAACCACCTGGACATCCGCTACCAGCTCGAGATCCTCTCCCTGGTGCGGGACTTGGGCACGACGAACCTGCTCGCCCTGCACGACCTGAACCTCGCGGCGTACTACTGCGACCGCCTCTACGTCCTCGACGGCGGCCGTCTCGTCGCCTCGGGGGCGCCGAAGGAGGTGCTCACGGCCGAGCTGCTCGCCACCGTGTACGGAGTGACGGCCGAGGTCAGCACCCACCCGGTGACCGGCGCCCCGAACGTCGTCTATCTGCCGCCGCCCGCATCCTGAACGGATTCCGTCCACCAGGTGAGATCACATTCCGGGATCCGGACCGGGAATCGATACGATGACCGCATGGTTCCCCATGACGTGAGCGAAGAGACGAAGAGCGCACCGCCCGTGCTGCTTGTCGCGCGCCTGCACGTCGACCTGTGCCGCCTCGCCAGCGCGATCTGTTCCGGCTGAACCGTTCCGCCGCACGGCCGTGTGCCGCGGCGTCGCATTCTCGTACGCAGCACCGCAAGGATCAGGGCCGCCGCGCGCCCGCCACCCGCACCATCGACTCCCGACAGGAGCCCGCCATGGCCATCGAGGTCCGCATCCCGACCATCCTCCGCACCTACACCGACGGCGAGAAGGCCGTCCAGGGCAGCGGAGACACCCTCGCCGAGCTCTTCACCGACCTCGACTCGCGGCACGCGGGCATCGCCGAGCGCATCGTGGACGACGGCAAGCTGCGCCGCTTCGTGAACGTGTACCTCAACGACGAGGACGTCCGCTTCCTGGACGGCATCTCCACCAAGCTCGCCGACGGCGACAGCGTCACGATCCTGCCGGCCGTGGCCGGCGGCATGGTCTAGGCCCGATCCCGGATGCCTCGCTACGACTCCCCGCTCGCCGCGGTCGGCAACACGCCGCTCGTCCGCCTGCCGCGCCTCTCCCCGTCGGACGACGTCCGCATCTGGGCCAAGCTGGAGGACCGCAACCCGACCGGATCCATCAAGGACCGCCCGGCCCTCCACATGGTCGAACAGGCGGAGAAGGACGGCCGGTTGACGCCCGGCTGCACGATCCTGGAGCCGACCTCGGGCAACACCGGCATCTCGCTCGCCATGGCGGCCAAGCTCAAGGGCTACCGCATCGTGTGCGTCATGCCGGAGAACACCTCGCAGGAGCGGCGCGACCTGCTCGCGATGTGGGGCGCCGAGATCATCTCGTCCCCCGCGGCGGGCGGCTCCAACACGGCCGTACGCGTGGCCAAGGAGCTGTCCGCCGAGCACCCGGACTGGGTGATGCTCTACCAGTACGGCAACCCCGACAACGCGGGCGCCCACTACGCCACGACGGGCCCGGAGATCCTCACCGACCTCCCCTCCATCACCCACTTCGTGGCGGGCCTCGGCACCACGGGCACGCTCATGGGCGTCGGCCGCTACCTCCGCGAGCAGAAGCCGGACATCAAGATCGTCGCGGCGGAACCCCGCTACGACGACCTCGTCTACGGCCTGCGCAACCTCGACGAGGGCTTCGTCCCCGAGCTGTACGACGCCTCCGTCCTGACCACCCGCTTCTCCGTCGGCTCGGCCGACGCGGTCACCCGCACCCGCGAACTCCTCAAGGAGGAGGGCATCTTCGCGGGCGTCTCCACGGGCGCGGCGCTGCACGCGGCCATCGGCGTGGGCCGCAAGGCGGTCGCGGCGGGCCAGCCCGCCGACATCGTCTTCGTCGTCGCCGACGGCGGCTGGAAGTACCTGTCGACGGGCGTCTACACGGCGGAGACGACCGAGGCGGCGATCGAGACGCTCCAGGGCCAACTCTGGGCGTAGGGCTCCGGCCGCCCCGGGGAGCTGCCCATCACCGGCTCCGCCGAGTTCGTCCTCAAACGCCGGACGGGCTGAATTCCCCCCGCCGCCGCACGGTTGGGAATCTCCCGCCGGGTGGGCTGAGATTCCCCCAGCGGACGGTTGGGAATCTCCCGCCGTACGGGCTGGCAATCTCCCGCCGGAGGGGCTGGGAAATTCAGCCCCTCCGGCGTTTGAGGAGCGGGGTCCGGGGCGGAGCCCCGTGGGACGGCGGGTCAGCCCGCCAGATACCTGACCTGGTCCCAGAGCGCCGGATCCACCACCCCGGCCCTGCGCCGGAACTCCCAGAGGGAGACCTCCCTCAGCTCGTCCGTTTCCAGAAAGCTCGCCCGGCCCCGCACGTCGCCCACGACACCCGGCGGCAACGGAATCACCCCCGGCCGCTCGTCGTGGTACTTGCTGGTGATCTTCGCGACCACCGCACGCTCCCCGCGCACGGACAGCACGAGACAGGGCCTGTCCTTCCCGCCGGGCCCGTCCTCGTACGGCACCCGCGCCCACCAGATCTCCGCGGGCCGGGGCGCGGGCGACCGCCCCCGGGGCCCCCGCGGCGGGCGGGTCCGACCCGGCGGTCGGGTACTCCGCTTCCGGTGCCCGCGGCCCCACCCGTCCACCAGCGTGACGACGAGCGCGAGCACCACCACGGCGGCCAGCGCGAGCCACCAGGACGTGTCCATACCGACGACGGTACCGGCGCACGCCCCCCGCCGCCCACCGCATCCCGGGCGCCCCACAAGCCCCCCGAACCGGTGACACCGCAGGTGAGTTCCCCCACAACGGCCCGCGACGGAGGAGCGACCAGGGCTTTTGCGCCTTACGCTCGACGGACCGCACACCCCCCAGCTCTTCTGCCAGCGCGGAGGTCCCAGCTTCATGAAGCTCACCGTCGTCGGCTGCTCGGGGTCGTTTCCGTCCGCGGAATCGGCCTGCTCGAGCTACCTCGTCGAGGCCGACGGCTTCCGGTTGCTGCTCGACATGGGCAACGGCGCCCTCGGCGAGCTGCAACGCCACATCGGTCTCTACGACCTCGACGCGATCTTCCTCAGCCATCTGCACGCCGATCACTGCATCGACATGTGCGCGTACTTCGTGGCGCGCTACTACCGGCACGAGGGCGGCCGCTGCGCCCCCATTCCGGTCTACGGCCCCGAAGGCACCGAACAGCGCCTGACGACCGCGTACGCGGACACGCCCTCCGCCTCCTCGATGAGCGAGGTCTTCGACTTCCACACGGTCAAGCCGGGCTCGTTCGACATCGGCCCCTTCTCCGTACGTACCGAGAAGGTCTGCCACCCCGTGGAGGCGTACGCGATCCGCGTCGAGCACGAGGGCCGCTCCCTCACCTACTCCGGGGACACGGGCACCTGCGACGTCCTGGACGAACTCGCCGCGGGGAGCGACCTGTTCCTCTGCGAGGCGGCGTTCACGCACGGCAAGGAGAACATCCCCGACCTGCACCTCAACGGCCGCGAGGCGGGCGAGTCCGCCACCCGCGCGGGCGTGGGCAGGCTGCTGCTCACCCACATCCCGCCGTGGACGGACCCGCAGATCAACCTCGCGGACGCCCGCGCGGCCTACGCGGGCCCCACCGCGCTCGCCGCGCCCGGCGCGACGTACGAGATCTAGGCCGTGGCCGTACGACGGTAGCCGCGGCCGCCCAGCGCCATCCTGTTCCAGGTGTGGCGGCGGCCGCGGATCGCCACCGAGTAGTCGTACATGACCTCGGGGTCGCACATCCCCGGCAGGAACGAGTCGCCGAAGTGGTGGGCGTCGATGCCCACCTCCTTGGCGGTCAGGGCGAGTTGGGGCACCACGTTCGCGTGGCTGCCCTCCTGGCTGGTGCCGATCGCGCCCATCACCACCGCGCCCGCGTCCTGCACGGCCGCCACCGCAGCGGCGGCCAGCTCCTTGGTGACGCCCGGCAGCGTGCCCGGCAGGGGCATCACGACGCCGTCCGCGCCCGCGTCCACCAGACCCGTGAGACGTTCCACCGTGACCCGCTCCGGGTGCCCCGCGTGGTGCATCTTGCCGCTCCACAGCGCCACGTCGTCGCCGAGCCCGGCCCGCAGCTCCTCGGTGACCCGCGCGAGCCCCTCGTAGGACCCTCCCGTGCCCGGGTTCGCCGTCAGGCAGAGCATCGCCGCACCCATGTCGATCAGCCGCTTGGCGTACTCGGGCTTGGCGCGGCGGATCTCGGGGACGTCACCGGGCTCCAGGTTGATGCCGACGGGGCGGCCGATGTACGCGGCGAGGTCGGCGATGGAGGCGAAGGTGCCGAGGCCGGGGAGGTCCAGCTGCTCGCCGTCCCAGGCGCGCTCGATGAGGTTCAGGACGACGATGTCGGCGCCGAAGGACGCGACGAGCTCGGCGTTGTGCACACCGGGCATGCCCGGCATCGGGATCAGGGCGGCCCGGTCGGCGAACACCTCGGCGACCATGGTGCGGCCCTCGGCGGCGGCCACGGAGGCGGTGAGCTCGCGCCCGCGCAGGGCGGCGAGGCGCTCACGGTCGAGGTCGAGAATGCGGGTGGTCATGGGGATCCAGCCTCTCCGGGGTCGAGCACGTGAGGGAAAATCAGCCCCTTGGGGGTCCCCCCTGCTCTTTAAGAGCTTGGGGGAGTTTGAGGAGCGGGGGTCCGGGGGCGGAGCCCCCGTGGGACGGCGCGTGTCACGTCGACGCTACGTGGCGGCGCACAGGAAAGGGCCCGGGCGTTGGTCACCAACGCCCGGGCCCTCCGCCCTGTTCAGCTGAGCCGCAGGCTACTTCGCCTCGGCCTTCTGGAGCTCCGCGAGCTCCTCGTCGGACTCGCGGCCCGGCGTCGGCAGGTTCCACTTGGTGATCGCGAAGCGGAAGACCACGTAGTAGAGCGCCGCGAAGCAGAGGCCGACGACGGCCAGGCCGATCGGCTTGGTGGCCGCGCCGAAGTTCAGCGCGTAGTCGATGAATCCGGCGGAGAAGCCGAAACCGTCCTTCATGCCGAGCGCCCAGGTCAGCGCCATGGAGACACCGGTGAGCACCGCGTGGATCGCGTACAGGACCGGCGCGATGAACATGAACGTGAACTCGATGGGCTCGGTGATGCCCGTGACGAACGCGGTGAGCGCGAGCGAGAACATCATGCCGCCGACGACCTTGCGGCGCTCGGGACGGGCGCAGTGCGTGATCGCGAGGCAGGCCGCGGGGAGCGCGAACATCATGATCGGGAAGAAGCCGGTCATGAACTGGCCCGCGGTCGGGTCGCCCTCCAGGAAGCGCGGGATGTCGCCGTGCTTGCCGTTGTAGTCGCCCGCCTGCCACCAGGGGAAGGAGTTCAGGAGGTGGTGCATGCCGATCGGGATCAGCGAACGGTTGGCGACGCCGAAGATGCCCGCGCCCACGGCGCCCGAACCGACCAGCCACTCACCGAAGTTGTGCAGACCGGCGCCGAGCACCGGCCAGATCAGACCGAAGACGATGCCGAGGACCAGACCCGCGAAGGACGACAGGATCGGGACGAGACGGCGGCCGCCGAAGAAGCCCGCCCAGTCGGGGAGCTTGGTCCGGTAGAACTTCTGGTAGAGCAGGGCCACGACGATGCCCATGACCACACCGCCGAGCACACCGGCGTTGACCGGGGCGGCGTTCTCGACGATCTTCCCGTCGACGACGGCCTGCACCTTCGGCAGGTTGCTGTCGGTGAAGGTGGCGAGCACCTTCTGGAAGACCAGGTAGCCCGCGACGGCCGCGAGGCCGGTGGAGCCGTCGGACTTCTTGGCGAAGCCGATCGCGATGCCGACGCAGAACAGCAGCGCGATGTTGTCGATGATCGCGCCGCCGCCGGCCGACATGTAGCCGGCGATCTTGGTGATCCAGGTCGGGAAGGACTCCCGGCCGAGCATGTCGTCGGCGCCGAGCCGCACCAGGAGCGCGGCGGCCGGCATCACGGCCACCGGCAGCATGAGGCTGCGGCCGATGCGCTGCAGCACCGGCATCACGCCGGAGCCCTTCTTCTTGGCGGCCGCGGGGGCGGCACTGGCCGTGGACACAACTTCCTCCAGTGGGCAAGGCGCCGCCTGGGACAAGGAAGTGGGGGACGGCGGCGTCTCCGGGGGACGCGGCGAGAAGGCCGCGTGGTCTACACCAATTAGTGGTGTAGACCTGTTGTAGCACGGTGAAGGTGACGTAAGGAACCCGCGATTCCTGTGGGCTGGGCCATATCCGTATATGACAGACCAAAGGCCCCCGGACCTGAGGTCCGAGGGCCTGCTGGAGGGGGAGGAGAGCTCCCCGGGAGGGGTCTCTACGCCTTGGTCTGCTCCCGGTCCAGGGCCTCCGCCTCCTCCTCCGGTTCACGTCCGGGCGTCGCCAGATTGAACTTCACGATGACGAAGCGGAATAGCGCGTAGTACAGCGCGGCGAAGCACAGACCGATCGGAATGATCATCCATGGCTTGGTCGCGAGGCTCCAGTTGATGACGTAGTCGATCAACCCCGCGGAGAAGCTGAAGCCGTCCTTCACGCCCAGCGCCCACGTCACCGCCATCGACACACCGGTGAGCACCGCGTGGATCGCGTACAGCAGCGGCGCGATGAAGAGGAACGAGTACTCGATGGGCTCGGTGATGCCCGTGACGAACGACGTCAGGCCGACCGAGAGCATCATGCCGCCGACCACCTTGCGGCGCTCGGGACGGGCGCAGTGCGTGATCGCGAGGGCCGCGGCGGGCAGCGCGAACATCATGATCGGGAAGAAGCCCGAGGTGAACTGGCCCGCGGTCGGGTCGCCCGCCAGGAACCGGTTGATGTCACCGTGCACGACCGTCCCGTCAGGCTTGGTGAAGTCGCCGAACTGGAACCACACGAACGTATTGAGGAACTGGTGCAGGCCGATCGTGAGCAGCGCGCGGTTGGCCACGCCGAAGATGCCCGAGCCCAGCCAGCCGAGGTCGACGAGCCACTTGGAGAAGCTGGTCAGCGCGTCACCGATGGGCGGCCAGATCCACACGCAGATCCCGGCGAAGACCAGGCCGATGAAGGCCATGATGATCGGTACGAGGCGGCGGCCGTTGAAGAAGCCGAGCCAGTCGACCAGCTTCACGCGGTGGTAGCGCTGCCAGAACCAGGCGGCGAGCAGGCCCATCACGATGCCGCCGAACACCCCTGGGTTCTGGTAGGCGGCCTGCGCGGACGTGCCGTCCTCGTTCACGCACAGACCGCTCCACATCCCCGCGCCCGCGAAGTCCGCGCCCGCCGGGCAGTCGTCGGGGAAGGCCCGCAGGACCGCGTAGTACACGAGGAAGCCCGCGACCGCGGCGAGCGCCGTGGAGCCGTCCGCCTTCTTCGCCATGCCGATCGCGACGCCGATGCAGAACAGCAGCGGCAGGCCGAGCGAGGAGTCGAGCAGCGAGCCGCCCGCCGCGGCGAAGACCTTCGCGACGTTCGTCCAGCCCAGGCCGTCGTCGCCGAACACGTCGGGCTGGCCGAGCCGGTTGAGGATACCGGCGGCGGGCAGCACCGCGATGGGCAGCTGAAGGCTGCGGCCCATCTTCTGGAGACCTTGGAACAGGCCGTTCCACCACTTCTTCTGTGGCACCGCGGCGGCGTCGGAGCTCATCGGCGTCCTTCCCGGAACAAGCCTGGTTTGGCGGTCGTTGAAAACTGGTGTAGACCAGTTGCGGAAACGGGTGGGAACCGCCCGATGAGGGACGGCACCTTGATCGTCATCATTGGGCACGACTGCCGTAACCGCCCGCGAAGATGGTCCAACCGTGCGTTACCGTGACAAAGCGGACCTACGGTGCGTCGAGGCCGCATCCTTTAAAAGCAGGGAGAAACACCATGGCCAGCAAGGCTGAGAAGATCGTTGCCGGGCTCGGCGGCATCGACAACATCGAAGAGGTCGAGGGCTGCATCACCCGCCTCCGCACCGAGGTCAAGGACCCGGCTCTGGTCGACGACGCCGCCCTCAAGGCCGCCGGCGCCCACGGCGTCGTCAAGATGGGCACCGCCGTCCAGGTCGTCATCGGCACCGACGCGGACCCGATCGCCGCGGACATCGAAGACATGATGTGAGTCGCTGACCCGCCGACTCGCTGAGAGAGGCCCCGTCCAGCACACGGACGGGGCCTCTGGTTTTAGCCCGTCCGGCGTTTGAGGACGAGCGCGAAGCGCGACAGGGGGGTCTGGGGGCGCAGCCCCCAGGGGACAGCACCCCGGGGTACCGCCCAAAGGCTAGGCTCAACGCATGTCTTCAACGCCCCGCATCGACGGCCGCACCCCCGAACAGCTCCGCCCCATCACCATCGAGCGCGGCTGGAGCAAGCACGCCGAAGGATCCGTCCTCGTCTCCTTCGGCGACACCAAGGTCTTCTGCACCGCGTCCGTCACCGAAGGCGTCCCGCGCTGGCGCAAGGGCAGCGGCGAGGGCTGGGTCACCGCCGAGTACTCCATGCTGCCGCGCGCCACCAACACCCGCGGCGACCGCGAGGCCGTCCGCGGCAAGATCGGCGGCCGCACCCACGAGATCAGCCGCCTCATCGGCCGCTCGCTCCGCGCCGTCATCGACTACAAGGCCCTCGGCGAGAACACCATCGTCCTGGACTGCGACGTCCTCCAGGCCGACGGCGGCACCCGCACCGCCGCCATCACCGGCGCGTACGTCGCCCTCGCCGACGCCATCACCTGGGCCCGGGGCAAGAAGCTCATCAAGCACGGCCGCGAGCCGCTGACCGGCACCGTCTCCGCCGTCTCCGTCGGCATCGTCGGCGGCGTGCCGCTCCTCGACCTCTGCTACGAGGAGGACGTGCGTGCCGACACCGACATGAACGTCGTCTGCACCGGCGACGGCCGCTTCGTCGAGGTCCAGGGCACCGCCGAGGCCGAGCCCTTCGACCGCAAGGAGCTCAACGCGCTGCTCGACCTCGCCGTCGGCGGCTGCGACGAACTCGCCGCCTACCAGCGCGCGGCGCTCGAAGGCACGCTCACCACTCCGTGACCACCGGGGCGGAAGCAACCAACAACCCCCTCGCGGGCGTTGTTAGGAGTACGTAAGAGTACGGGCGCACGGACGAACGCCGTGCGCCCGTACGCACCCTGGGGAGGGACCGAACCATGGCCGCGCGCCACCGCCGTATCGCCACCGCTGTCGCCACCGTTCTCATCGCCGTGCCCGGCGGCATCGGCCTCGTCGGCTGTGACGCCGTCTCGAAGGCCCTCGACTGCGTCCAGACCGCCGACACGATCGCCGACAGCGTCACCGACCTCCAGCAGGCCGTGGAGAACGCCGGCGACAACCCGGCCGAGGCGGACAAGGCGCTCGACGACATCGGCAAGAACCTCGACAAGATCGGCGACAAGACCGACAACACCGACGTCAACAAGGCGGTCGACGACCTCGACAAGGCCGTCGACAACGTCCGCGACGCCGTCAAGAAGGGCGACGCGACTCCCGACGTCTCCCCGGTCACGGACGCGGCGGGCGAACTGACGAAGGTCTGCACGCCGTGACGGACGCGGGTCGCGCCCCGGGATACTGGACGGCATGACCCGCCTCATCCTCGCCACCCGCAACGCAGGCAAGCTCACGGAACTGAAGGCGATCCTCGCCGACGCAGGGCTCACTCACGACCTCGTCGGCGCGGACGCCTACCCCGAGATCCCCGACGTCAAGGAAACCGGCGTCACCTTCGCCGAGAACGCCCTGCTCAAGGCACACGCCCTCGCCCAGGCCACGGGCCTGCCCGCGGTCGCCGACGACTCGGGCCTCTGCGTCGACGTCCTCAACGGCGCCCCCGGCATCTTCTCCGCCCGCTGGGCAGGCCGCCACGGCGACGACCAGGCCAACCTGGACCTCCTCCTCGCCCAACTCGCCGACATCGCCCCCGAACACCGCGCGGCCCACTTCGCCTGCGCGGCAGCACTCGCCCTCCCCGACGGCACGGAACGCGTGGTCGAGGGCCGCCTCCTGGGCACCCTGCGCACGTCCCCCTCGGGCACGGGCGGCTTCGGCTACGACCCGATCCTCCAGCCGGAGGGGGACACCCGCACCTGCGCGGAGCTGACGGCGGACGAGAA
Source organism: Streptomyces formicae (assembly GCF_002556545.1). NCBI lineage: Bacteria > Bacillati > Actinomycetota > Actinomycetes > Kitasatosporales > Streptomycetaceae > Streptomyces > Streptomyces formicae. The sequence continues at coordinate 3,573,886 of NZ_CP022685.1, read as the reverse complement.
GAACGCGATCAGCCATCGGGGGAAGGCGTTCCGGGGGCTGGTGCCGGTGGTTCGGGAGTTGTTGGGCTGACGGTGCGGATGGCGAAGGCCCGGGCCGCTGGATGCGCGGACCGGGCCTTCGGCGTCGGTACGCCCGGTCGGATTCGAACCGACAAACACGTCGACCTAAACGACGCCGCTCAGCCGTTGGCGCACGGGCGCATGCACCGCCATGGTACCGGGCGCGTGAAGTTTGCCTAGGCTGATCGTCGACGGCCTCCTCGACACCACGTGCTGGTGACCGCGTGGCAATTGGGGCACAGCAGCCGCAGATTCTCGCGCCGGTCGTCGCTCCAGTCGCCGTTGATGTGGTCGATCTCCAGCGTCATGGGATCTCCGAGCCATTCAGGGCCGGTCCCGCACTCGGCACACTCCTCGGGTACGCCCATTTCGCGGAGGGCACGGCGTAGCAGCACCGTCCGTGTCCGGTGCTTGCCGTCGTGTCGAACGAGAATGGCCCCCGGCCGTTTGATGAGGGCCGGGCGGGATTTCCCACGCTGATGGGCCTGCCCCAAGAAATGTGCAGTCGTGAGGCGCTCTTCGGTAATCCACTGACGCAACAGCGCACGTTGCCTGCCGTTGTCAGGGCGCTCCAGGCGGCGAAGCGTCTCCGCGATCGAGGTGGACTCCGCGACCGCGGCACGCAGCTCGTCGCGCTTGGGCTGAACTCGCCTGCCGGAGGGGCTGAAGTGCGAGATGTCGATGCCGAAGTGAGTGAAGCGCCCGATGAGGTAGCGGTGCAGCGTTTTGTACGGTCGGGTGCCGAAGTAGGCGATGACCTCATCGAGGTTCGCGCACCGTCCGGCTGCCTGCTCCAGCTTCTCTCGGGTGTACTGCACGCCGCTGCTCATGAAGCGTCGCTCTTGGGCCGTCGCTTGCCGCGCCCCCGGTAACTATCCGTCGTCGAGTGGCAGTTGGGGCACAGAAACCGAAGGTTCTCGATGCGGTTGTCCCGCCAGTTGCCGTCGATGTGGTCGACCTCAAGCGGGAGCGGATGGCCTCTCCATACCGCCTCAGTGCCGCAGCGAGCGCACCGCTCAGGCACCCCCAAGGCTGTCATCGCACGCTTGAGGCGATCGCTGGGGATGCGCCGGGTGTGAGCGGCTGTTTGCCGAACGAGCAAAGCCTCTGGTGTCCGGCAGCGCCGGGCATCGCTGCGCCGTGCCGGTGCCTGAAAGTGCGACGTGTCGATCCCGTACGCCTTGATCCGGCGGTTGATGTGGGTGTGCTGTCCGCCCACGAGGTCGAGCCCGAGTCGGCGCAACACTTCGTACACGCTCGTGGAGTCGGCGACCACTGGCTCCAAGATCTCCCGGGTCCACCGCGCCCCCTCCCGCTCGAAGTGCGACGTATCCACTCCGAGCTTCTTCATCCGCTCGTGGACGTACCGTCGCGTCGAACTCTTCGGATCCACCCCCAGCCTTCTCAGCGCCTCGGACAACGTCCGTGACGAGCGTGCCGCCTCCTCCAGGCGCTCCCTGGTGTACGGACTAATCGGCATGTCACCCTCCCCTCCCGGCCACTCGTTCGCAGCCTCGTACGGACTAACGAACCGTTAATCGGATGGTCACCTCCGAAATGCGGAACGGCCCGCCCCACTTGGAAGTGGAACGGGCCGTGGCGGCAGGAGAGGGGGTGGTCGTCAGAACTTCGGAGCCGGAGTCTGGGCCTCCACCATCTCCGCCGCCTCCTCCTTCGTCTCCACCGACGGAGGCGACCCCTCCAGCGGCTTCTGGGCCGTTTCCTTCATGCAGGCCACCGCGATGACGCCGACGACCGCCGCCGCCATCGAGTAGTACGCCGGGATCATGTCCGTGCCCGTGATGCTGATCAGGGACGTGATGACCAGGGGGGCCGTGCCGCCGAAGAGGGAGGCGGAGAGGTTGTAGCCGACGGAGAGGGAGCCGTAGCGGACCGAGGTGGGGAAGAGGGCGGGGAGCGTCGCCGACATCGTGCCGAGGAGGCAGACCAGGGAGAGGCCGAGCAGGAGCATGCCGCCGGAGACCGCGATCAGGCTGCCCTGCTTGATGAGGAGGAACGCGGGGATCGAGACGACCAGGAAGCCGACCATGCCCGTCATCAGGAGCGGCTTGCGGCCGAAGCGGTCGGAGAGGCGGCCCACCTGGGTGATGATCAGCATCAGGATCACCATGGTGGCGATGAGGATCAGGAGGCCGTGCGAGTCGTCGTAGCCGAGCTCGTCGGAGAGGTACGTCGGCATGTACGACAGGAGCATGTAGTCGGTGATGTTGTACGCGCCGACCAGGGCGATGCAGAGGACCAGCTTCGGCCAGTGGTCGCGGAAGATCTTGGCGAGGTCGCCCTTGGCCGTGGTCTCCACGGTGGACGCGCCTTCGGAGGCGGAGTGGAAGGTCGCGTCCTCCATCTTCTGGAACGCCGGGGTCTCGTCGAGGCGCAGCCGCAGGTAGAGGCCGACGAGGCCGAGCGGGCCCGCGACGAGGAACGGGATGCGCCAGCCCCAGGACTCCATGGAGTCGGAGCCGAGGGCGCTGTTGAGGATGAGGACGAGGCCCGCCGCGCCGGTGTACCCGGCGAGGGTGCCCATCTCGAGGAAGCTGCCGAAGTAGCCGCGGCGCTTGTCGGGCGCGTACTCGGCGATGAAGGTGGAGGCGCCGCCGTACTCACCGCCCGTCGAGAAGCCCTGGACCAGGCGGAAGAAGATCAGCAGGACCGGCGCCCAGAAGCCGATCGTGGCGTAGGAGGGGATCAGGCCGATGGCCAGCGTGCCCACTGCCATCAGGATCATCGTCAGCGCGAGGACCTTCTTGCGGCCGATCTTGTCGCCCATGGGGCCGAAGACCATGCCACCGATGGGGCGCACCAGGAACGACACCGCGAAGGTGGCGAAGGACGAGACCAGCTGGACCGTGTCGTTCCCCGAGGGGAAGAAGACGTGGCCGATCGTCACGGCCAGATAGCTGTAGATGCCGAAGTCGAACCATTCCATGGCGTTGCCGAGCGAGGCCGCTTTGACCGCCCGCTTGACCGCGGCCTCGTCCGTGACCGTGATGTCGGTGCGGCGCAGCGGCGGGTTCTTGCGCCGTCTGACGGCCCGGAAAAGCGCGCGGTGGCGCTTGACCGCCTCGGTATCGGCCTCGGTCTCTTCGTGGGCCGCCATGGAGTGGTTCCTTTCGTTCTTCGGGCAGATCCCCTTGAGATCACTTGCTCGAAGAACGCCGACGCAAACGAAGGCCCCCCGGGAGAGGGGCCTTCGTCACACGGCAAAAGGGGAGGGAACGGCTCAGACGCCGAGATCCCGGATGATCTTGGCCACGTGCCCCGTCGCCTTGACGTTGTAGAAGGCGTGTTCGACCTTGCCCTGCTCGTCGACGACCACGGTGGAGCGGATGACGCCCGTCACCGTCTTGCCGTACAGCTTCTTCTCGCCGAAGGCGCCGTACGCCTCGAGCGTCGCCTTGGAGGGGTCGCCGACCAGCGTGACCTTGAGGTTCTCCTGCTCGCGGAACTTGGCGAGCTTCTCCGGCTTGTCGGGGGAGACGCCGATGACGTCGTACCCGGCGGCCGCGAGCACGTCGAGGTTGTCCGTGAAGTCGCAGGCCTGCTTGGTGCAGCCGGGGGTGAGGGCGGCCGGGTAGAAGTACACGATGACCTTGCGGCCCTTGTGGTCGGCAAGCGAGACGTCCTTGCCGTCGGCGTCGGGCAGGGTGAAGGCGGGGGCGGTGTCGCCCGGCGTGAGTCGCTCGCTCATGTCTCTCGGTCTCCTCGCAACGGTGCAGTGACGGTCATGAGCGTAATGGGGGTGCCGTGGGGTGCGGTGACCGCGAAGCTGACAGACTGTGGGACAACGGACTGTGGGTCACACATCCACAGACCGTCGGATACGACGACTCTCGGACACGACCACGGAGGCAGCGCGGTGTCGGATGCGGATGCCAGGACCCCTGCGCAGATCGAGGCGGACATCAAGCGCCGGCGCGGCCAGCTGGCCGAGACGCTCGACGAGATCGGAGTGCGCGTCCACCCCAAGACGATCGTCGGCGACGCGAAGGCGAAGGTCGCCGCGAGCGTGGACAACTCACTGGGCCGGGCGTACGTCGGAGCGAACCGCTTCGTCTCGGACGTGAAGGGCCAGCTCGTCTCGGAGGACGGTTCGCCCCGGATCGAGCGGATCGTCCCGGTGGCCCTGGTGGCGGTGGGCCTCGTGGGGCTCCTCGTGGTGAGCTCCCGGCGCCGCAGCGGCTGAACGGGCAGGTGGCAACGGCGACCCGGCGGCCCATGGCCGGGCGGGGGACAGGTAGGTTTCGGGGCGTGAGCGAGAAGACCCACCACGACGACAAGCTGCCGATCCGCATGCTGCACGACCGTGTGCTCGTGCGGCAGGACACCAGCGAGGGCGAGCGGCGCTCCGGCGGCGGCATCCTGATCCCCGCGACCGCGGCCGTGGGCCGACGGCTCGCCTGGGCCGAGGTGGTCGCGGTCGGGCAGAACGTGCGCGCGGTGGAGCCCGGCGACCGGGTCCTGTACGACCCGGAGGACCGGGCCGAGGTCGAGGTGCGGGGCGTGGCGTACGTCCTGATGCGTGAGCGCGATCTGCACGCCGTGGCCGCGGACCGGTTCGAGGGCTCGGAGGACTCGACGGGCCTGTACCTGTAACACGTCTCGCGGAGGGGCTGGTGACCATCGTCACCAGCCCCTTTCGCATGGGCTTTGCTACCTTGGGGGGACCCCGACGAGACGCGCCGTACCGGGCTTCCGCAAAGACGACGCACCCGTTGATTCCGCGTTTCACGTTGTCGGAGGTGCCGTCATGGCCTGGGTTCTGCTGATCATCGCCGGTCTGCTCGAAGTGGGCTGGTCGATCGGGATGAAGTACACCGAGGGGTTCACGCGCCTGTGGCCCAGCGTGTTCACGGGGGCCGGGATCGTCGCGAGCATGATGCTTCTGTCGCACGCGGCCAAGACGTTGCCCATCGGTACGGCGTACGGCGTGTGGGTCGGCATCGGCGCGGCGGGTGCGGCGGTGCTCGGCATGGTGATTCTCGGTGAGCCGGTCACCGCGGCGCGGATCTTCTTCGTGTGCTTGCTGCTCGTGGCCGTTGTGGGGCTGAAGGCGACCTCCGGGCACTGAGGCGTTGGCTCGGTGGGGAACTGCGGGCCCGCTTGGGCTGGTCGCGCAGTTCCCCGTACCCCTGAAGGGGCGCCCCTAGCCGTCCGTCAGGCCGCCTAGCGCCCCGCCGTCCGTGGTTCCGCCACCCGGTGTGCCGCCTGTCTGGCCGCCTTGGTCGGCTCCTCCGTCGGTGGTCCCGCCATCCGTGGTGCCGCCGTCGGTCGGGCCGCCGGTCGTGGTGCCGCCGTCGGTGGGACCGCCGGTCGTGGTGCCTCCGTCCGTGGGACCGCCGGTCGTCGTGCCGCCGTCGGTCGGGCCGCCGGTCGTGGTCCCGCCGTCCGTGGGGCCGCCTGTCGTGGTCCCGCCGTCGGTCGGACCGCCGGTCGTGGTGCCGCCGTCCGTGGGACCGCCGTCGGTGGTGCCGCCGTCCGTGGTGGCGCCGCCCGTCGTCGGGTCGGGGATCTCGGGGACGTCCGCGCCCTGTTCGAGCTCCAGGTCGAAGTCCTTGACGGGCTTGCCCTTGAGGGCGGCCTTGGTGAACTGGGCCCAGATCCGGGCCGGGTAGGCGCCGCCGTTGATGCGCTGCTCGCCGAGCGCGCCGTAGAGCGGGGTGTGCGCCCCGGTGTCGGGGTCCTGGCCCATCACGGCGACGACCGTCGCGAGGTTCGGGGTGTAGCCCGCGAACCAGGCCGCGGTGTCGTTCTCGGCGGTGCCGGTCTTGCCCGCGGCGGGGCGGCCCGCGCCCTGCGCCGCCGTGCCGGTGCCGCCCTGGACGACGCTCTGCAGGATGGACGTGGTGGTGTCGGCGGCCTCGCGGGTCACGGCCTGCTTGGTCTTCTGCCCGGGCAGCTCGACCTCGTCGCCGTTCTTGGTGATCTTCTCGACGATCGTGTACGTGCCGTGCTTGCCGTGGTTGGCGAGCGTCGCGTACGCCTCGGTCATGTCCAGGACGCTCGCGGTGGACGGGCCGAGCGCGATGGAGGGGGACGCGGTGAGGTCGGGGGTGCTCTCCGGGACGCCGAGCGCGATCGCGGTGTCCTTGACCTTGTCGGAGCCGACGTCGACGGCCATCTGCGCGTAGACCGCGTTGACGGACTTGTCGGTGGCGGCGCTCACCGTGACGTTGCCGTAGCTGACCTGGTCCTCGTTCTCGGGGGCGTAGGTGCCGCCGCTCCAGCCCTGTACGGGGCGCTTGTTGGTGCCGTCGTAGACGGTGTTCGGGGTGATGGTGCGGCCGTCCTGGGTGACCGAGCCGTTCTCGACCGCAGAGGTGAACACGAACGGCTTGAAGGTGGAGCCGACCTGGTAGTCGCGGCGCGTCGCGTTGTTGACGTACTGCTTGGTGTAGTCGATGCCGCCGTACATCGCGACGACCTTGCCGGTGGCCGGGTCGATGGAGGCGCCGCCCGCGCGGACGTTGCGGTCGACCTTGCGCGCCTTCTTGTCGACCTTGGACATCACCTGGTCCTCGACGGCCTTCTCGAAGGACTTCTGGTTGTCCTTCTGGAGGGTGGTGGTGATGCGGTAGCCGCCCTTGGCGAGGGTCTCCTCGTCGATGATCTTGTTGCTCGTCAGATAGTCCTCGACGGCCTTGACGACGTAGCCGCGCTGCCCGGACAGGCCGGAGGTGCCCTTGGCCTCGTCGGGCACCGGGAACGTGGTGTCCTTGCGTTCGGACTTGCTGAGCCAGCCCTCCTTGACCATGCCGTCCAGGACGTAGTTCCAGCGGCCGGCCGCGCGCGGCTTGTTCTCCGGGTGGGTGGCGACGTCGTAGGCGTTGGGGGAGTTGAGGAGCGTGGCGAGGTAGGCGCCCTGGGCGACGCTCAGCTTCTCGACGTCCTTGCCGTAGTACGCCTGGGCGGCGGCCTGGATGCCGTACGCGTTGCGGCCGAAGTAGCTGGTGTTGAGGTAGCCCTCCAGGATGTCGTCCTTGCTCACCTCGCGGTCGAGCTTGATCGAGATGAAGAACTCCTTCACCTTTCGGGTGACGGTCTGCTCCTGGCCCAGGTAGTAGTTCTTCACGTACTGCTGGGTGATCGTGGAACCGGACTGCTTGCCCTTGCCGGTGACGGTGTTCCAGGCCGCGCGGAGCATCGCCTTCGGGTCGACCGCGGACTCGCTGTAGAAGTCGCGGTCCTCGGCGGCGAGCACGGCGTGCTGGACCTTCAGGGGGATCTGCTTGAGCGGCACCTTCTCGCGGTTGACCTTGCCGTCGCGGGCGAGTTCGGTGCCGTCGGCGTAGAGGTAGACGTTGCTCTGCTTGGTCGCGGCGGCGTTGGCGGGCGGGATGTCGACGAGGAAGTAGCCCGTCATGAACGCGCCGATGCCGAGCAGGACGACCAGGAGGAAACCGCCGAGGACCATGCGCCAGGTCGGGAAGATCCGCCGCCAGCCCTTGCGCTTGGGGCGCTTGGGCTTCTTCGGCTTCTTGCCCTTCGCGCCCTCGCCGCCCGGCTCCTGTGCCGCACCCTCGGGGGTGTCCTTCGGGGCGTCAGCGGGCGTCTCCCCGGGCTCCCGGGGCGCCCAGCCCTGGTGCCCTGCGGAACCCTGCTGCTGCGGCTCGTCGCTCATGTCTCGCGGAACTCCCGGTTAGCGTCGTACGTCCAGTACGCCTCGTAAACCCCCATTGCACACCGTCGTGACACCCGTTCCCGACCAGGCACGCGCCCCCGGGTCGAAAATGCCTGGCACGAGCGACCCCGATCGCACTAGGCTCCAGCGCTTTGGCCCGATTCGGGGCGAGGCTCACGCTGAAAGGGATGCTCGTGCGCGCAGGACGGTTCCGTTTGTACGCGGCCGTCGCCAAGGGAGGGTTCCGGAGGTACTCGACGTACCGCGTGGCGACCGCGGCCGGGGTGTTCACCAACACCGTCTTCGGCATCATCCTCGCCTACACCTACATCGCGCTCTGGGACGAGCGTCCCGGGCTCGGCGGCTACGACCAGTCGCAGGCGCTCACCTATGTGTGGCTCGGCCAGGGGCTGCTCACCGTGATGTCCCTGATGGGCGGCGGTTTCGAGAACGAGCTGATCGAGCGGATCCGCACCGGGGACATCGCCGTCGACCTGTACCGGCCCGCCGACCTGCAGACCTGGTGGCTGTCGGCCGACATCGGCCGCGCGGGCTTCCAGCTGCTCGGCCGAGGCGTCGCGCCGCTGGTGGCGGGCGCCCTCATCTTCGATCTGACGCTGCCCGCCGAACCCCTGCGCTGGGCGGCGTTCCTGCTGGCCGTCCTGTTCGGCGTGGTGGTCAGCTTCGCGATGCGCTTCCTGGTGGCGCTCTCCGCGTTCTGGCTGATGGACGGCGCGGGCACCATCCAACTGGCCTCCCTGGCCGGTGTCTTCTTCTCCGGGATGCTGCTGCCGCTGAACGTCTTCCCCGGCGCGCTCGGCGAGTTCGCCCGCGCGCTGCCCTGGTCGGCGCTGCTCCAGGTGCCCGTCGACGTGTTCCTCGGCACCCAGTCGGGCGCGGGGCTCGCCCGGCTGTACGCCTTCCAGCTCGGCTGGGCCGCCGTCCTGCTCACGGCGGGGCGGCTGCTGCAGAACGCGGCGACCCGACGGGTGGTGGTCCAGGGTGGCTGACCTGGCACAGGTGCGCGAAGGGTTGCGCACCTACCGGCTGATCTCCGGCATGTGGATCCGCTCCCTCATGGCGTACCGCGTGTCGTTCGCGATGACCGCGCTCGGCAACTTCGCGGTGACCGCGTTCGACTTCGCCGCGATCCTGCTCATGTTCTCCCAGGTGGACCGGCTCGGCGGCTACTCGCTCGCCGAGATCGCCCTCCTGTACGGCGCGTCGGGCACCGCGTTCGGCCTCTCGGACCTCGCCATGGGGTCCATGGACCGGCTCGGCAAGCGGGTCCGCGACGGCACGCTCGACACGCTCCTCGTGCGGCCCGCCCCGGTCATCGCGCAGGTCGCGGCGGACCGCTTCGGGCTGCACCGGATCGGGCGCGTCCTTCAGGGCGCGCTCATCCTCACGTACGGGCTCGTGGTCCTGGACATCGGATGGACCCCGCTGAAGGTCCTGATGATCCCGCTGATGGTGCTCAGCGGAGCGGCGATCTTCGCGTCCTTGTGGGTGGCGGGCGCCGCCTTCCAGTTCGTGGCGCAGGACGCGGCCGAGGTGCAGAGCGCCTTCACGTACGGCGGGAACACGATGCTCCAGTACCCGCCGACCCTGTTCAGCAAGGAGCTGGTGCGCGGTGTCACGTTCGTGCTGCCGCTCGCCTTCGTGAACTGGCTGCCCGCGCTGTACGTCCTCGGGCGGCCCTATCCGCTCGACCTGCCGGAGTGGACGGCGTTCCTGCCGCCGCTGGTCGCCGCCGCATGCCTTGCCCTGGCCGGTCTCGCTTGGCGCACCGGTCTTCGTTCGTACCGCAGCACTGGGAGCTGAACTGCCGTGGAGAGTGCCGGGAGCGCCGAGAGCGCCGGAAGTGCCTTCATCGAACTCGACGGCGTCGAGAAGGTCTTCGACGTACGCAAGAAGACGGGCTTCATGCGCCGCGAGAAGCACGAGGTGCGGGCCGTCGACGGCATCTCCTTCACCGTGCCGCGCGGCGAGATGGTCGGCTACATCGGGCCCAACGGCGCGGGCAAGTCGACGACGATCAAGATGCTGACGGGGATCCTGACGCCCAGCGGCGGGCGGCTGCGGGTCGCGGGGATCGACCCCTCGCGCGAGCGCACGCGCCTGGCCCGGCGCATCGGCGTGGTCTTCGGCCAGCGCACCACGCTCTGGTGGGACCTGCCGCTGATCGACTCCTACCGGCTCATGCACCGCATGTACCGGATCCCCGACAAGCGGTTCGCGCGCAACCTCGACCGGTGCGTCGAACTCCTCGAACTGGGCGCCCTGTTGGACGTCCCCGTGCGCCAGCTCTCGCTCGGGCAGCGGATGCGCGGCGACATCGCGGCGGCGCTCCTGCACGACCCCGAGGTGCTCTACCTCGACGAGCCGACCATCGGCCTCGACGTGATCAGCAAGGCGAAGGTCAGGGGATTCCTGCGGGACCTCAACGCGGAGGCGGGCACGACGGTGCTGCTCACCACGCACGACCTCACCGACATCGAGCAGCTCTGCAAGCGCGTGATGGTCATCGACCACGGCCGCCTCATGTACGACGGCGCGCTCTCCGGGCTGCACGAGGTGGGCGAGAGCGAGCGCACCCTCGTGGTGGACCTGGAGCGTGAACTGCCGCCCATCGAGGTCGAGTCGGCGCGGGTGGTGAAGGTGGAGGGGCCCCGGCAGTGGCTCGCCTTCCCCGCGGCGGAGTCGGCCGCTCCCCTTGTCGCGCGGATCGCCGCCGAGTACCCGATGGTCGACCTCTCCGTCAGGGAACCGGACATCGAGGCGGTCATCGCCAAGATGTACGCGGAGAAGGCGACCTCGTAAAGTGCACGTATGAGTGACGAACTCCCTGACCTCCGGGCCTCCGACGCCGACCGCGAGCGGGTCGCCGAGCAACTCCGCGAAGCGATGGCCGAGGGTCGCCTCGACATGACGGAGTTCGACGAGCGCCTCGACGCCACCTACAAGGCGCGTACGTACGGCGAGTTGGCGCCCATCACCAGGGACCTGCCGAGCCACCACGACGCCAAGGTGTCCATGGTGAAGCACCCGGTGAGCGACGACCCCGCCGCCATCGACTGGTCCGAGCGGATGGTGCGCGGCGAAGCGTCCTCGACCATGGGCTTCGCCTTCTGGAGCGGGTTCAGCCGCAAGGGCGGCTGGGTGGTCGGCCGCGTCTTCACCGCCTTCACGATGTGGGGCGGCGGCGAGATCGACCTGCGCGAGGCGCGGTTCACGGAGCGCGAGGTCGAGATCCGCTGCTTCACGATCATGGGCGGCATGCAGGTGATCGCGCCGCCGGACCTGACCGTCGTGGTGAAGGGCTTCGGCATCATGGGCGGCTTCGACGACAAGGCGACCGGCGAGGGCACGCCCGGCTCGCCCCGCGTCGTCGTCAAGGGCTTCGCCCTGATGGGCGGCGTCGGCGTGGACCGCAAGATCCGCAGGATGGAAAAGCTGCGCCTCAAGGAGGAACGCCGCCGCGAGCGCTTGGAGCGACGCAGGGACTGAGGAGGCGGGGGGGGCGCCCCTCAAGGGGCGCGGGGAACCGCGCGCCCGGCCCCCACGCGCCCGCGGCCGAACAAGGACCTCAGAGCTCCGCCGCGGCAGACCCCTTCAGGTGAGAGAGGTTGAACGTCTCCGCCATCCGGCGATAGCCCGCATCGGACGGGTGCAGATGATCCCCGGAGTCGTACCGCGACTGAAGCTTGCGCGGGTCGTACCCGTCCCGCAACGCCTTGTCGAAGTCCACGTACTCGTCGAAGACCTGACCGTCCCGGATCTGCTGGTTCACCGCCTGCCGCACCGCTTCGAGCCGGGGCTCGTAGCCTCGGTGCCCGCCGAACGGCATGAGCGTCGCGCCGACGACCCGCAGCCCGCGCGTATGCGCCTGGCGGGTCAGCTCGCGCAGGCCGTCGACGATGCGGTCCGGGTTGTTCTGGTGCGGGTTGCGCAGGATGTCGTTGACGCCGAGGGCGATGACGACGGCCTTGACGCCGCTGCGGTCCAGGACGTCCCGGTCGAAGCGGGAGAGCCCGCTCGGGTTGATGGCGGGCCGCCCCAGACCGTCGGAGAGGATGCGGTTGCCGCTGATGCCCTGGTTCACGACGCCGTAGCGGGGCGCGCCCGCCTCGTCGCGCATGCGGTCGGCGAGGACGTCGGTCCAGCGGCGGTTGGCGCCCATCGTGGAGGAGATGCCGTCGGTGATGGAGTCGCCGAAGACGACGACGGTGCCGTCCGACTCGTTGCTCAGCACGTCCACCGCGGCGAGGTAGCGCCAGTACGGGCTCTGCTCGGTGTACGCCTCGCCGCCCTGGTCCTCGGTGCGGTCGCCCTCGGCGACGTAGCTGATCTGGCGCGCGTGCGGGTGGTAGGTGACCGGGCCCGACGGGGTCGGCGAGTACGTCGTGACGAGCAGGTCCGCGTCGTGCGGGACGCGCAGACGGGCCGCGTCGCTCAGTACCTGGCCGCCCGGCGGGATGACCACCGAGGTGTTGCCGTCGAAGGTGAGGCGGCGCAGCGTGCCGACCGCGGCGGCCGGGTTGTTCGCGGTCGACGCGATCGCGATGGAGGCGTGCGTGATGCTGAGCGGCGTGGTGCCGTACAGGTTCGACAGGGTGATGCGGGCGCTGTTGCCGCCGACGCTGGTGTGCACGACGTTGCGGATGGAGCGGCCCGCGAATCCCTTGCGCTCGGTGCCCGGTTCGTACCCCGCGGGGGATGCGGACCAGGAGCCGACCCAGGTGCCTGAGGAGGCGGGGGCGGCGGAGTTGCGGGGGGTGCGCGGACCCGCGCTGATGGTGTCCTGCGAGCCGTCGTCGGTGCCGGAGACACCGAGGTATATGGCGGCCGAAATCACCACGATGACCGCGAGGACCGCGGCGAGAAGGGCATAACCGTGTCGCTTGGTCATGCGGGCTCTTTCTCCTCGGGCAGGGGGAGCCCCGAGGCTCCGATGTGATCACCCCATGATGCGTCATGGGCCGTGAGGCGGCCGACACTGCCCCCCTCCGCCCAGTGAGACGCCGGGAACTTGTCGTCCGTTCCAGGAGTCGGTCATGTGGGGCGTACGACACACGACGTGGGCACAATGCGGATGAGGACTAGGCGAACGGGCCAGGTGGACTGAGTGGAACGCACGAACGCGGAGGAAGCGGCCGAACCCGGCAAGGGGGACGCGGGGCAGCATGCCCGCGAGGTTCGCTCTTCAAGCGGCGCCCCGTTCGGAGCAGGGGGTTCCACCGACGGCGCGGAGGGTCCCCCCAATGGGGCAAGGGGCGGCGGGCCCGCGGGGGGCCCGGTGACGCCCGGCGGTTTCACCTACAGCGCCGCCGACGAGGAGAAGCGGCGCGGGGTGCGCCGCATGAAGATCACGGCGACCGGCCTTCTCGTCTTCGTCGCCGTGGTCTACGTTCTGGCGAAGTGGGCGCAGAACTCCGGCGCGGGCGCCTGGGCGGGGTACGTGGCGGCGGCCGCCGAGGCGGGCATGGTCGGCGCGCTCGCCGACTGGTTCGCGGTGACGGCACTCTTCCGCCACCCGCTCGGCCTGCCCATCCCGCACACGGCGATCATCCCGAACAAGAAGGACCAGCTGGGCGCCTCCCTCGGTGAGTTCGTCGGCGAGAACTTCCTCTCCGCCGACGTCGTACGAGGCAGGCTGCACGCCGTCGGCATCGGCGGACGCCTCGGTGCCTGGCTGGCCGAGCCCGCGCACGCCGACCGCGTGACGGCCGAACTGGCCACGGCGCTGCGCGGCGCCCTCACCGTCCTGCGGGACTCCGACGTGCAGGCGGTGGTCGGCGAGGCCATCACGCGCCGCGCCGACGCCCAGGAGATCGCGCCCGGCATCGGCAAGATGCTGGAGAAGGTCGTCGCGGACGGCGGCCACAAGCGGGTGGTGGACCTGGTCTGCGTCCGCGCCCACGACTGGCTGGTCGAGCACGCCGACTCGGTGATGGACGCGGTGCAGGGCGGCGCCCCCGGCTGGACGCCCCGGTTCGTCGACAAGCGGGTCGGCGAGCGCGTCTACAAGGAACTGCTCCGCTTCGTCACCGAGATGCGGGACATGCCCGAGCACCCCGCGCGCGGCGCCGTGGACCGCTTCCTCTCCGACTTCGCGGGCGACCTCCAGTCCGACCCGGACACCCGCGAGCGCGTGGAGCGCCTGAAGCGGGAGGTCCTCGGACGGGGCGAGGTGCAGGACCTGATCGCCTCCGCCTGGTCGGCGGTCCGCCAGATGATCGTGGCCGCAGCCGAGGACGAGCGCAGCGAGCTGCGCCTGCGCGTGCGGGCCTCGCTGCTCTCGCTCGGCGCCAGGATGGCGACGGACGGCCGGTTGCAGCAGAAGGTCGACGGCTGGGTCGAGGGCGCGGCGGTCTACGTGGTCACCACGTACCGCGACGAGATCACCTCGCTCATCACGGACACCGTCGCGGGCTGGGACGCCGAGCACACCTCGAAGAAGATCGAGGCACACATCGGCCGTGACCTGCAGTTCATCCGGATCAACGGCACGGTGGTCGGCTCCCTGGCGGGGCTCGCGATCTATGCGGTGTCGCGGGCGCTGGGGGCGTGACGCCGCGCTGGGTTTGAGGGGCGTGCGGGGTGTGACGCCGCGCTGGGCTTGAGGGGGCGGCGCGCGGGGCGGGCGTAGTCCGGTCCCGGTGGGGGACTCGGCGGGGGACCCCCGGGAGGACCCATGCCAGCTGCCCCCGACGCCGAGGCCGCCCCGCGCGGCGGCACCGGTAGCACCGTCACCACCGCCGTGCCCGCCCGTCTGGACCGCCTGCCCTGGTCCCGCTGGCACTGGACGATCGTCATCGGCCTCGGCACGGTGTGGATCCTGGACGGCCTGGAAGTCACCGTCGTCGGGAACATCGCGGGCCGCCTCTCCGAGGACGGCAGCGGCCTGGCCATCACATCGGCGCAGGTCACCGGGCTCGCGGCGGCGCTGTACGTGGCGGGGGCGTGCTCCGGGGCGCTGTTCTTCGGCCGCCTCACCGACCTCTTCGGCCGCAAGAAGCTGTTCATGGTGACGCTCGTGGTCTATCTGGCGGCCACCGCGCTGACGGCCCTCTCCTTCCAGTCCTGGTGGTTCTTCGTCTTCCGCTTCCTCACGGGCTTCGGCATCGGCGGCGAGTACGCGGCGATCAACTCGGCGATCGACGAACTGATCCCCGCCACCTACCGGGGGCGCGTCGACCTGATCATCAACGGCAGCTTCTGGCTCGGCGCGGTCGGCGGCTCGCTGCTCTCGATCGTCGCGCTCGACACGGACCTGTTCCCTGCCGACGTGGGCTGGCGGCTGACCTTCGCCCTCGGCGTCGTACTCGGCCTGGTCATCCTCCTCGTACGGCGCAACGTCCCGGAGAGCCCGCGCTGGCTGTTCATCCACGGCAGAGGGGAGGAGGCGGAGAGGCTGGTCGAGACGGCGGAGGCCGAGGTGCGCGCCGAACACGGCGGCGGTGAACTGCCCGCGCCGCAAGGCGAGATCACGATCCATCAGCGCACGTCGATCGGCTTCCTCACCATCGCCCGTACGGTCTTCACGGTCTATCCGCGCCGGGCCGTGCTCGGTCTCTCCCTCTTCATCGGACAGGCGTTCCTCTACAACGCGATCACCTTCGGCTTCGGCGCGATCCTCACGACGTTCTACGACGTCCCCGCGGCCGAGACGGGCTACTACTTCGCGGTGATAGCCGCCTGCAACTTCCTCGGCCCGCTCGCCCTCGGCAAGCTCTTCGACACGGTGGGCCGCCGAACCATGATCACCTCGACGTACGTCCTCTCGGGCCTGCTCCTGTTCGCCACGGCGGCGCTCTTCGACCGGGGCTCGCTGACCGCGGTGACCCTGACGGCGTGCTGGTCGGTGGTCCTGTTCGTGGCGTCGGCCGGCGCGAGCAGCGCGTACCTCACCGTCTCGGAGATCTTCCCGATGGAGACGCGCGCCATGGCCATCGCCTTCTTCTACGCGGTCGGCACGGCGGCCGGAGGCATCAGCGGCCCGCTGCTCTTCGCGGAACTCACGGACACCGGCAAGGTCGCGGACACGGTCCTCGCCTTCCAGGTCGGGGCGGGCCTGATGTGCGCGGCGGGCCTGGTGGCGGCGGTGTTCGCGGTGCGGGCGGAGCGGAAGTCGCTGGAGGAGGTGGCGAGGCCGTTGTCGGCGGCGTCGTCGTAGGCCCGTCTGCGAGGATTCGGCCATGAGTCCTGAAGGATCCGTGGCGCGGCACCGGGTGGCGGTGCTCGTCAGGGACGGTGTCCTGCCGATGGAGCTCGGCCTGGTCCACCAGCTGCTCGGCACGGCGCGATCGGCGTCCGGCGAGCTCCTCTACGACGTGCGCACGTGCGCGCCGCGCCCCGGCATGATCCGTACGGACGCGGACTTCCCGATCCACGCCGAGCACGGCCTCGACGTGGTGGCGGCGGCGGACACCGTGCTCGTCATCGCCTCGCACGAGAGCGACGAGGGGCTGACGCCCGGCGGCCTGGACGCGGATCTCGCGGCGGCCCTGCGGGGGGCCGCGGGGCGGGTGGCCGCCATCTGCACCGGCTCCTTCGTCCTCGCGGCAGCCGGTCTCCTGGACGGCCGCAGGGCGACGACGCACTGGATGTCGGCGGACCTCTTCGCACGGACGTTCCCCGCGGTGACGGTGGACGCGGACGTCCTGTACGTCGACGAGGGCGAGGTCCTCACCTCGGCGGGCGAGGCGGCGGGCATCGACCTGTGCCTGCATCTGATCCGCTCCGACCACGGCTCGGCGGTCGCGGCGGAGGTGGCCCGTCGCACCGTCGTACCCCCGCACAGGGAGGGCGGCCAGGCCCAGTACATCCAACGCCCGGTACCGGAACCGCGGCTGACGTCGACGAGCGAGGCCCGCGCCTGGGCGCTGCCCCGCCTGGCCGAACCACTGACCCTGGCCGACCTGGCGGCGGTCGAGTCGATGAGCGTCCGCACCTTCAGCCGCCGCTTCCGCGAGGAGACGGGCCTGACGCCGATGCAGTGGCTGACGCAGCGGCGACTGGAGAGGGCGCGGGAACTCCTGGAGGCCACGGACCACACGATCGACCGCGTCGCGACGGAGGCGGGCTTCGGCACGGGCGCGTCGCTGAGGCAGCACTTCGCGCTGGGGCTCGGGGTGTCGCCGGGGGCGTATCGGGCGACGTTCAGGGGGGCGGGGGTGGGGGCGGGTGCGGATGCACTAGGCGACGACGCGCACGTCTGATCACCCGAGCACCTGAGCGCTTGGCCGTCCGAGCACCCGAGCACTTGCCCGTCCGAGCACTTGAGCACTTGGCCGTCCGAGCACCTGAGCACTTAGCGGTCCGAGTGCCTGAGTACGCGTACTCTGTCGGGCCGCCCCGGCCGCGCGGCATGCTCGTACACATGAACACGTTGCTGACTTCCCTCCCGAAGAGCACGCCGCTGCCGAGGTACGCGACACGTCTGCTGGGCGCCGCGCTCGCGGCGACCGCCTACGTGGTGTGCATCCCGTGGGACCTGCGCAACCGAGCCGAGACACCGGGCGGGATCGACGAGACGTCGCCGGTGTCGGCGCTGGGCGTGACCTTCCTGGCCCTGTCCCTGCTGGCCCTGGCGGCCTACTTCGGCATCAGGGACCGCCTGGCCTGGACCCTCCTGGTGGTGGCGGCCCCACCGGCGGCCCTGCTCTACGCCTCCCTCTCCAGCCACCCCACCCAGGACGCGAACGCGTGGCCGGTGACGTGGGCGTTCTGCACGCTGGTGATAGGCGCGGGAACGCTGGTGTCGGCGACGGTGGCGCGGCGGTTCAGGCGCGAGGACGGCTGATCGCCCGCACGGCAGACGGGCGGGCTCTCCCCGGGGTCAGCCCCGCCGGTCGGCGAACAGGTAGGAGGCGACTCCGACCCCACCCGCGACACTGAACACGGCGGGCCAGGCACCGACCTTCTTGGCGAGCGGATGCGACCCGGCGAACCCGGCGACGTACGCGGCGCTGAGCGCGGCGGCGGTCTTCCCGCCGGCCTTCTCCCGCCACTGCCGCGCGGCGACGGTCCCGGCAGCGGCGAGAACGACGCCGCCGAGGGGCCGCTTCTTGGTGAAGCGGGCGGTGGCGTAGCCCCCGATGAGGCCGCTTGCGGCCACGGCCGCCGCCGGAATCTTCGCCATGATTGGTCCGCCTTTCGGGGGTACGTCCTTGATGGTCCTTGGGGTGAGGTTAACGCGGGGTGCTGGGCCCGCGGCCACCGGGATCAGGGCTTCGGTACGGCACTATGCGGGCGCGACCTTGGAGTACGTGAAGACATCAGCGGGGAGCTCGTGCTGGAGCTCCCACTCGATGGCCATCGGTTTGCTTCCCTTGTGCGTCCGGTACTTGGCAGGCCCCAAGAACATCCAGGGCTGTGACTTGCCGATGTCGGTGTCCTTGTAGCGACGCATGAACAGCAGGATGTGGCTGCCGCGTCCTGCGTGCTGCTGGTAGCGCAGTCCGGTGGGTGAGTGCTCAGATGTGGTGCTCTGTGACTCCCAGTGGAAGATCTTCGGGCTGAGCGCGTAATCCTTGTAGCGGACCGTCGGGGAGAAGTCCTTCTCGTTCTTCTCCAGCGTGATCAGTAGTGCGTCCGACTCGTGCTCCGACGCCCAGACCACCCCCTGAGCGAAAGCACCCGGCATTTGACCGCCAAGCTTCGCGATGCCGAGGGCTGCAAGCAGCTCGGATCGGTTGTAGGCGCTGTGGATCTTCAACGGCAGATCCGCGTGTGAGCCTTCTGGGCTGATCGGAAGGTGGTCGGCCGTGTCGATCACGTACTCGATGACCTGGCTGAGCTCGCTGCGGAACGCGCTTTGACGGCGCAAGGACTCCAGTCCGTCGCTGTAGCTGGAGAAGCCACCGGCCTTGTCCCACAAGTTGAAGAACAACATGCGTGCGTAGGACTGTTCACGAGGGCTCAACTCGGCATAGCGCGGGGCATCATCGGCGAGGAGCCGCAGGTACGACTCGGCACGCTCCGGATCGTCCACGTGCAGGAAGGCATGGACCCGCTTGAGTAGGTCTTCCTCGTTGGGCTGCGGCGCCTTGTCGAGGAGTCCAGCTCGCCGGAGCACCGTCGACCACGAGTTGCTGTTCTTGTACAGCTCCTTGATCTCGCGACGGCTCTCCTTCAAGTAATGCTTCAGCTGCGGTGCTGCGTAGTCCCGAGCCTCCTTGGCGAGAATCTGAATGTTCGCCTTGATTTGGGTGCGAATGTTCTCGACCACGAGATCCTTGGATTTTCCCTCCAGGATGATCTGGCAGCCGGAAGGTAGCTGGGGAAAGTCGTGTTCCGCGTGCTCAAGGAGGCGGTTGCGGGAGAGGTTAGTCAGGGCGCGGAACTGTTCCTCGAACCGAAACTCTTTGCGGTGCTGGCCGATGAAGTCGAGCACGGTGAGAACCGGTTTCGTCTCTGTGCGGCGTAGACCGCGTCCTAGCTGCTGAAGGAATACCGTGGCGCTATTAGTGGGGCGCAACAAGAGCAGCGTGTCGACATCGGGAATATCCAGTCCTTCATTGAACAGATCCACCGAGAAGATCACTTGGATTTCGCCCCTGCGGAGCTGGTCCAGTGCTGCCTTACGCTCGTCGGTGCGCGACTCGCTGTCGAGGGCGACAGCTTGGAAGCCTGCCTCGCGGAAGGTCTGCGCCATGAAGTGGGCGTGCTTCCTGTTGACGCAGAAGCCGAGGGCACGCATGGATGACGGGTCGGAAACCTTGTCTCGTACCTGCTTGATGACGATGCGGGCACGGGCGTGATCGCCGGTGTAGAGGTTTCCGAGCTGGTTCACATCGTAGGTGCCAGAGGACCAGTTGAGCTGGGTGAGGTCGGTTCCGTCCGGTACCCCGAAGTAGTGGAAGGGGCACAAGAGGTCATTCTCTAGCGCTTCCCACAAGCGCATCTCTGCGGCAATGCGGCCGTCGAAGTAGAGATCCTGCACATTGCGCCCGTCCGCCCTCTCGGGCGTCGCCGTGAGGCCGAGCAACTGTCTGGGAGCAAAGTGTTTGATGATTCGTGCGTACGTGTCTGCCGCCGCGTGGTGGAACTCATCGATCACGATGACGTCGAAGTGCTCAGGAGTGAACTTCTCTAGGAGGTTGGCTTTGAGTGACTGGACACTAGCGAAGAGGTGCGTGCAGTCTCTGGGGCGTTCACCGTTGAAGAGGAGTTCACCGAAGGAGGCGTCGTCCAGTACCTCGCGATAGGTGCGCAGCGACTGTCGCAGGATCTCCTGGCGGTGCGCGACGAACAGGAGGCGTGGGAGCTTTCCGTCCCACTTCTTGCGCAGATTGCGGTAGTCGAGGGCGGCCATGACGGTCTTGCCGGTTCCGGTCGCGGCGACCAGGAGGTTCTCGTGCCTTCCTCTCAACTCGCGCTCAATTTGCAGGCGTTCGAGCATGTCTTGCTGGTGTGGATAGGGGCGCACTTCGAGGCCGGACAAGTTGATCTGCATGTCCTCGCCGCGGCCGCCTCCGCCCGCCTGGCGCAGGGCGTTGTCGAGTCGTGCGCCGTCCCGGTCCGGGACGTAGATTTCGAAGGCGATGTCGTTCCAGTACGCGTCGAACGTCGCCTCAAACTTGTTCAGCACGGCAGGAGTGGCGACCGCCGACAGGCGTACATTCCACTCCAGCCCGTCGAGTAGAGCTGCTTTGGACAGGTTTGAGCTGCCCACATACGCAGTGTCAAAGCCGGTGTTGCGTCGAAAGAGCCAGGCTTTGGCGTGCAGGCGCGTTGAGCGGATCTCGTAGTTGACCTTCACCTCGGCGCCGAAGTCCCGCACAAGGCGATCGAGTGCAGTGCGGTCGGTGGCGCCGATGTACGTCGTCGTGATCACGCGGATCGGAACACCACGCTCGGCTGCGGCGCGCAGGGAGTCTTCGAGGACGCGGATGCCGTACCACTTCACGAAGGCGCAGAGAAGGTCAATGCGATCAGCGGTCGCTAGCTCGGCCCGAAGCTCCGCCCCGAGGCTGGGGTCTTCCGGAGAGTTGGTGATGAGTGCCGTCTCGGAGAGTGGGGTCAGTGGACGGATGCTGTAGACGCCTGCGGCTTCTCGCTCGGCGAGGGCGAGGAGTTGACGCGGGCCATCGGTGATGAGGCCCGTCGCCGATGAGGCGTCGACGTCGGGTGCGACCGAATCCAAGGTCTCCATGAGCTGGTTGGCCGCGGCAACCCGCTTGGCGTGCGGAAGTTGGCCGAGTCGGCGCTCGATGGCCGTACCGAGATGGCGAGCGAGCACATGGGGTGAGGACTCTTCGCTGACCTCGGCGTCAATTGCCTTCCACCCTGCTGCTTCAAGGCGATCTAGCTCGCTTCGAAGGCCGAGGGTGACGACCTTCTCGTACACCCCTGCTGGCTGCTCGCTGTGTTGCGGATCGGCCACGGCGACTCCTCTGGTATCGGGCGGGAAGCGATGCGATCAGCTCCCGCTCGTCTGGCGCGAGGGGATCGATCGGTTGTCAGTAGCGACTTGTATCGTCCGAACATGACCGAATGGACGATCAATCCTGGCGATGTTGTGAGTCGTGCTGACCTTAAGGAGAAGTACGGCGGAGGCATTCAGGGAGGAATCATCTCCTCTGTGGACAATGAGCACGTCCGTCTGTTCTCTGATGACCGCAAGGCGGCAGAGAACGGCTATCGAGACGGCTGGCTGGCGGAGGAGGACGAGCGCGGAGCGATCTTCGAGTACACCGGCCAGGGGCTGACGGGGAACCAGACTCTCAGTGGGAACAATGGCACTGTGGCCAACCATATTGTCAGGAAGAAGCGGCTGCACGTCTTTACGGCAATCGGCAAGAAGAAGGGGAGCGGCGCTGTCTTGCAGCGCTACATAGGAGAGTTCACCCTCGACGAGGTTGAGCCGTTCACCTTCCGTAGGGCTAAAGACGTGAAAGGTGATATGCGGGAAGTCGTCGTTTTTCGACTGCGACCGCTAGGCCCTCACGAGCAGCGTGCGGGCGACCAGATACGCCCGTCGCCCGAGACGAGTGTGGACCGGTTCGTAGCTTCGCAGACTGAGAGTTCCCTCGCGGCGACTGAGAAGCACGAAAAGGCGAACGGTGAACGCGCCGCCTCGCCGGCTGGGGTCTCGGTTCGACGTGAATCTGACCTGCGTACGGCCTACGAGGCGTTCCTGATCGCCCAGAACCACAAAGTTTTTCGGCATCGTATACGGATCAAGGGATATTCGTCGACCTTCTGGACGGATCTCTACGACAGCACTGACAACATCCTGTATGAGGCAAAGGGGTCAGCGTCGCGTAATTCCATAAGGGAAGCGATCGGTCAGCTATTTGACTACCGTCGGCACATAGAAGAGCGTGACGCGAAACTTGCCGTCTTGCTCCCTGAAGCCCCTAGCAGTGACCTCAGGGATCTTCTCGCTGCTGTAGGTATCTCGCTGGCCTATCGAGACGAGGGACGTTTCGTTTGTGAACTCTCGTAGGCATCGGGACGAGCCCGTCGCGCGCGGTCCACGCTAACTAGTGACTGTTGCAGCGCCATGGCATTCCGAATAGGTCTGCCCCGACCCACACCAACACCCCGCCCCCGCCTCCGGCGGCCACCCCACAGCCCGCCCCCGCGCCGCCAGCGTCGTCGCGTACTGCGGGAGCAGCGACGAGTCCTCCGGCGACGCGCCCTCCGACGCGGCGAACGCCTCGTACGAGGGGACCGTGCCCGTGACCACGCCCAGGTTCGGGGTTCCTGAGGACGCGAGTTCTCGGAGGGAGGACTCTATGGTCGCCAAGTGCGCCTCGTGGGACGGGTATTCGGAGGTGAGGGACGGGTACGCCGTCAGGAGTTCCGTGAGTTCCGTTGCGGGCCAGTGGAGGATTGCCACCGGGAACGGGCGGGAGAGGGCCTCTCGGTAGGAGCCCAACTCCGCCTGGATGCGGGAGATTTCCGCGCGGAGTTCCGCGGGGTTCTCCGAGCCGAGGGACCAGATGCGCTTCGGATCGTGGAGTTCGTCCAGGGAGACCGTGGCGCGGGTCGTGTGGACGTGGTCCGCCAGCGTGTCCCACGCGTCGTGGTCCGCGCCCATGAGGCGGCGTACGCGGTGGCGGCCGAAGAGGAGGGGGTGCGTCGCGTAGGGGGGTTCCGGGGAGTTCTCGGGGAGCAGCAGCGTCACCGCCTCCGTGAACGTGTCGTGCGCCTGTTCCAGCTCGTCGTGGGACTCCAGGGACTCCGCCACGATCACCCAGGGCGCCGGGTCGCGCGGCGCCGACGTGCGGATGCCGTCGATGATCGCCCTGGCCTCCGCCTCGTGCCCGTACTCCCACAGGTTCGACGCCTTCAGGGCGCGGATGAGGAAGGGGGAGGACGGAGGGTGCGGGGCGGACGGGGACAGCAGGCTGTCGTAGAGCGTCGTCGCGCGGTCGCGGGCGCCGGCCAGTTCGAGATGGGCCGCGGCCTGGAGGAGGAGCTGCTCGGCGTCCTCCGGGTACAGACCGGCCGTGCGTTCCAGGCGCGCGGCTTCAGCGATGTGGTCGACGTCGACGTGGTCGGCAGCAGCAGGCTTGTCGGGGCGCATACGGGACACCGTACTGCCGAGCGCCTGTTTGGAGCAGTGCCGGAGCAGTGCCGCAGCAGTGCCCGGGTAGCGAGCGGTTGGGCTTTGGTCCTTGTCCGGCCATGGATTGTTTCGGGGGCAGCGCCTATCGTGCGGGCCTCTTCGGGGAGGGAGGCGTCGTGCGGGAACGGGTTCCTGTGGTGGTGCAGCACCGGACGCGTCGCGCGCGGCGCGGGCCCGCCGCCCGTCTCCTCTGGAACGGCGCCGAAGTCGCCGTCACCCTCGGCCTCGTGCTCCTCCTGCTCGTCGCCCACCAGCTGTGGTGGACCAACCGCCAGGCCCGCGCCGCCGCCGAGAGGAAGGTCCACGCTCTTGAGGAGGAGTGGGGGAGCGAGAGGGCGAGAGGGAGGGAGGGGGAGAGGGGGGCTGCCGGTGATGCGTCGACTGGGGGCAGGGTCGGTGCCGAGGATGCCGGTGCCGAGGATGCCGATGCCGGCGCCGATGTCACCGGTCAGCGCGACTCCTCCACCCGCCCCAACCCACCCGCCCCCAAGCCTCAATGGGACCAGGCCTACGCCGTCCTCCGCATTCCCCGCATCGGCATCCGCGTCCCCGTCGCCGAAGGCATCAGCAAGAGCGCTGTTCTCAACAAGGGGTACGTCGGGCATTACCCCCGTACCGCCCAGCCCGGTCAAGCCGGGAACTTCGCGGTCGCGGGGCACCGCAATACCCATGGGGAGCCGTTCCGGTACATCAATCGGCTGCGGAAGGGGGACGAGCTGACCGTCGAGACGAAGAGCGCCCGCTATACGTACGTCGTCGACAAGGCGCTCGCGCGGACCTCGGCCCGCGACGGCGGGGTCATTCGGAGCGTGCCGCGCAGTGAGGTGCGGAAAGGGCACGGGTACGCCGAGCCGGGGTTCTACATCACGCTCACCACCTGCACTCCCGAGTACACCTCGAAATACCGGCTCGTGGTGTGGGGAAAGCTCCGTTCCATGCGGCCCCGGTAGCCCTGCCGATAGGGTCGTCGTTCGTGATCGCCCGACGTCCGCACCTGCTGTGGCTCCTCGTTCCCTTCGTGCTCTATATCGGCGCGCTGCCCTTCGTGAACCGGTTGCGGCCCGTCGTCTTCGGGCTGCCGTTCCTCTTCTTCTGGCTGCTCGGTGCCACCGTGCTGACGCCGTTCTCCGTCTGGCTCGCCCGTCGCGGTGACCGGAAACAGTCCATGAGGAAGGGACATGAAGAAGGGGCAGGTGGCCGGGCATGAGTGACGGCGCCGTCGCCACCAGCATCTTCGCCGTCTTCATGGTCGGCACCGTCGCCCTCGGCCTCGCCGCGGTGCGCGGGCGCGGGCGGCAGGGCGGGCTCACCGAGTGGTCGGTGGGCGGGCGCAGTCTGGGGGCCGTCTTCATCTGGGTGCTGATGGCGGGGGAGGGGTACACGAGTTTCAGTTATCTGGGGGCCGCGGGCTGGGGGTACAACTACGGGGCGCCCGTTCTGTACGTCGTCGCCTACATGTCCTGCGGATACGCCGTCGGATACGTGGTCGGCCCGATGCTCTGGAACTACGCCCGCACGCACGGCCTCGTCAGCATCAGCGACATGGTCGCCCACCGTTTCGCCAGGCCCTGGCTCGGCGCGGGCGTCGCGATTCTCGTGACCGTCTTCCTGCTTCCGTACATTCAGCTGCAGATCACCGGCATGGGCGTCGTCGTGTCCACCATCAGTTATGGCGCGATCAGCCTCAACTGGGCCTATTTCATCGGATTCGCGGTCACCACCGGGTTCGTGGTGGTGAGCGGCCTGCGGGGGAGCGCCTGGGTCTCCGTCCTGAAAGACGTACTCGTCATCGGGACGCTGGCCTTTCTCGCCCTCTACGTACCTCTTCACTATTTCGAGGGGTACGGGGATTTCCTCGACCGGATCGTGCGCGAGAAGAGCGACTGGCTCACGCTGCCGGGGAGCGGCGAAAGTCCTTACGGGGAGGCGTGGTTCGCCACCACCTCCTTCCTCAACGCCCTCACCGTCGTCATCTTCCCGACCACCGTCGCCGGGTACCTCGGCGCGCGCAGCGCGGACGGCCTGCGGCGCAACGCCATCTGGCTGCCCGCCTACAACGTGCTGCTCTTCGTCCCCATGCTGCTCGGCATGGCGGCGGTGTTCGTCGTGCCGGGGCTCACCGGCGCCGAGTCCAACCTCGCGCTCTTCAAGCTGGTGGTGGACTCGCTGCCCGCGTGGGCCGTCGGCGTCATCGGGGTCGCGGCCGCGCTCTCTTCCATCGTGCCCATGGCCGTGTTCATGCTGGTCATCGGCACGATGTGGGGCAGCAGCGTGCTCTCGCTGCTGCCCCGGTGGCGCGGGCAGCGGCGGCAGAAGATCGCCTCGCAGGCGGTGGTCGTCGTCGCGGGGGCGCTCGCCCTCGTGCTCACCTACGCGGCGCCCAACACCCTCGTACGGCTCTCCCTGATCTCGTACGAGGGGATGGCGCAGCTCGTGCCGATGCTGCTGCTCGGTCTCGTCTGGCGGCGGCTGACGCTCGCGGGGGCGCTGAGCGGGCTCGTGGTGGGGGTCGCGATCGTGTGCGCGCTCGTCTTCAGCGAGCACGATCCGGTCTTCGGGGTGAACGCGGGGATCATCGCGCTCGCCGCGAACCTCGCCGTCGCGCTCGCGGTGACGTACGCCGGTCCGGCCGGTGTCCCGGACGAGCGGCCCGACCACGAGGTCCTCGCCAGTGATCCCCTGGGCCCTGAGCCGGGCACCGAGCCCGGCGCGGAGGCCCTGGTGCGGTGAGCTCCGCTCACCGTGAGGCGGGTCACCTCCCGGATCTCCTCCCGCGCGCACGTCCGGTATAACCTGCAGTACGACGTCAGTACGACAACGCTGAGCGCGCGAGGAGAGGAGGACCGACCATGCGAGACGTGATCCGGAACGGGAAAGCGGCCGTGCGTCCGGCCCTGCTGCTCCTCTTCCTGCTCGTCGAGGTCGTCCTCGTCGACACCGGCAGCCTCACCGCCGCCGTCGCCCTCGCCGCGACCGCCGCGGCCGGCTCCGCGCTCGCCGTCTGCTCGGTGATCGCCGCGCGCTGCGCGCCCGCCGTGCCCCGCACCAAGGTGCGCACGGCCATCCGCGACCGGGAACGGCGCACCGCCTTCCTGCCCCAGCGCGATCCCGACGCCGCGGGCCGTCCACGGCCCCGAGCACCCGGCCGTGCCCTCCTGACGGCCGCGTAGGGGCAGGCGCACGGCGGGGAGAGCGGGACGCTCGCAACCGCCACCCCGCACCACCACTACCGCACGCACCACCGCCCCTCGTGGGTCGTCACGCCGACGCGACTTCTTCCGCTTCGCCTCCCGGCACGACGAAACCCTCGGAGGGCTTCTCCATGTCCGCTTTCATGTCCGTGTTCGCCAGTCTGGTCGAGCACCTCGCCGACGCGCTCGACCCGCTCTTCCACGCCTCGGCGACCGCCGCCGCGATCGTCCTGTTCACCGCCTGCGTACGCCTCCTCGTCCACCCCCTGTCGCGGGCGTCGGCCCGCGGTCAGAAGGCGCGCGCCAAGCTCTCCCCGCAGATCGCGGAGCTGCGCAAGAAGCACTCCAAGAACCCGGAGAAGCTGCAGAAGGCGGTCATGGAACTGCACAGGAAGGAGAAGGTCTCGCCGCTCTCCGGGTGCCTGCCGAGCCTCTTCCAGCTGCCCGCCTTCTTCCTGCTCTACCACCTCTTCTCCAACTCCAGCATCGGCGGCGAGGCGAACACGCTGCTCGACCACACGCTCTTCGCGGCGCCGCTCGGCGGGCGCTGGGCGGACGCGCTCTCCGACGGCGGGGTCTTCGGGGCGCAGGGGCTCGTCTACCTCGCGCTGTTCGCGATCGTCGCGGCCGTCGCCACGTTCAACTTCCGGCGCACCAAGCGGCAGATGGCCGCCAACCCGCAGCCGGGGACCGGGGCCGGGGACCAGCCGATGCCGGGCATGGCCGCGATGACCAAGGTCATGCCGCTGATGTCGTTCATGACTCTGTTCACGGTGGCCGTGGTCCCGCTGGCCGCGGCGCTGTACGTGGTGACCAGCACGACCTGGAGCGCGGTCGAGCGGGCCGTGCTGTACCGCGACATGCCCGCGGGCGCGGGGGCGCTGGCTACCGCCGCGTAACAGTCCAGTACGTGAACGAGGTCTTGCGGAGCGGACGGGGACCTTGGACGATCGACCAAACCTCCGATGGCCGCAACCCATCGGCCGGGCTACCGAAGGAATGGAGTCTGACCATGAAGCTGCTGCGAGTCGGTACGGCAGGCGCGGAGCGTCCGGCGCTGCTCGACGCCGAGGGGGCCCTGCGGGACCTGTCGGGGGTGGTCGCCGACATCGACGGCGCGGTGCTCGCCGACGCGGAGGCCCTCGGCCGGATCAGGGCCGCCGCGGAAGCCGGTGACCTGCCCGTACTCCCGGCCGACGGGCTGCGTGTGGGGCCGCCGGTCGGGCGCGTGGGCAAGGTCGTCTGCATCGGCCTCAACTACCACGACCACGCGGCGGAGACGGGCGCGGAGCCGCCCGCCGAGCCCGTCGTCTTCTTCAAGGCGGCGGACACGGTGGTCGGCCCCGACGACACCGTCCTGGTGCCGCGCCGCTCGGTGAAGACGGACTGGGAGGTCGAGCTCGCCGTGGTCATCGGACGTACGGCGCGCTACCTGGAGTCGCACGAGGAGGCGCTCGCGCACGTCGCCGGGTACGCGGTGGCGCACGACGTGTCCGAGCGCGAGTTCCAGATCGAGCGCGGGGGCACCTGGGACAAGGGCAAGAACTGCGAGACGTTCAACCCGCTGGGCCCCTGGCTGGTCACCGCGGACGAGGTGCCCGACCCGCAGGCGCTGGCCCTCAGGCTCTGGGTCAACGGCGAGCTGAAGCAGGACGGCAGCACCGCCGACCAGATCTTCCCGGTCGCCGAAGTGGTGCGCTACGTCAGCCAGTTCATGACGCTGTACCCGGGCGACGTCATCAACACCGGTACGCCCGCGGGCGTGGCGATGGGCCAGCCCGAGCCGAAGCCCTATCTGCGCGCCGGTGACGTCGTGGAGCTGGAGATCGAGGGACTCGGGCGTCAGCGGCAGGAGCTGAAGGACGCGTAACCGCCTCCGCCGTGGCGGCAGTTGACTCCCGTGCGCCGGGAGCGAGGGCTGCCGCCCGGCGGGCTGCCGGTGCATGATGGCGCCGTGGGACTGACTGCGGTCGAAGCCGCGCTCACCGGCACGGCGCTGGGATCCCTCGCCACGTTCTCCAGTGCCTGGTACATCCAGCGCGCCACGAGCAGGCGCGAGCACGAGAGCCGCGTCTGGGAGCGCCGCCGTGGCGTCTACGACGAGGCCGTGATCGTGATGCACCGGATCGGGCACCTGCGCGACGAGGTCGAGGAGAGCGGCAGGTTCCCCGAGCGGGAGCCCGGTGATCCCGACCCCCTGGGCGACATGCCCGCGCTGGTGGCCCGCATGGACATCTACGGGACCGATGAACTCCTGGAGGCCTGTGAGCGGGTGTCCGAGGCGCTGGATGGCTGGAACACGGCCTGGGGCGCCTGGCGCACCCAGCGGGAGACCAACCCCCGGCGCAGCGCGTCCGACCCGAGGTGGGTGCGGTTCCTGGACTGCGTGCGGGTGTCACGTGAGGCGGAGAGCCGCGTCATCGGGCTGCTGAGGGCCGACGTGCACGTCGAACCGCCCCCCGGGTGGTGGAAGGTGCGGGAGCGGCACGCCTGGCGCAGGAGACGCGGGATCGGGAACTGACCGGGGCCGCGGCAGTGAAAGCGCGGGCTCTTCCGGTTGATCGCGGAGTGGTGCGGGCGACTGTGATTCACGGGGCGGAAAAGGCCCAACGTGCCGTAACGGCAACGGTATTCGGCCTTTCTTCCGGCATATTCCCCAAGAAGCGCGCACAGCGCGGCGCCGAGGAAACCGTTCCTGGCTACCATGGCGTCTTCCGGGCGAAAGCGGGGGTTCGCTCAGGGGGTCGGTACGGGGGGTGACCCGTGGTTTATGACGAGTACTTCATAGAAATCTACCGGGACGACTGCCGGCTGGGGTCCGGCGTGCGGCTCACCCGGGATTTCGCCCTCACCGCCGCGCACTGCCTGGAGGCGAACGAACTCGAGGGCAGGTCGGCGGTGCGGCTCTGTCTGCCGGACGGCAAGCAGGCCATGGGCGAGGTGCAGGAGTACGACGACCTCTCCGACCTCGCGCTGCTGAGGCTCATCTTCCACAAGGACGAGGACGTCCAGCTCCCCGGAGTGTGCTTCGACGAGGCGCGCGAGGGCGAGCTGTGGCAGGCGACCCATCAACTGCCGGACACCGGGAACGACTTGAGGGGCAGCGTCGCCGAAGTCGCCAGCCCGTACCGGAGCACGAAGGACGGGGCCCGGGTCTGCGCGTTGCGCCTCGACTGCTACCGGGTACCAGATGATTACGGCAGGTTCGCCGGGAGTCCCGTGGAACGCGGGGACCCCTATCGGCCGCCCGTCGTCCTCGGGCTCATCGTCAAACTGCGGCCAGGAGCGGGCCCCGACCCGAAGACGGTCTACGCGGGCACCGTGCGGGAGGCCGTCCGACGGTTCGGGCGCTTCCGCATCGAGGACCTGGGCAGGGACCCCTACCCCCTGTCCGTGAGCCCTTACCGCCTGGAGCCCATCGAATCGGTGGACGACATGCGGAGCAGGGCCGCGGCGAGAGACGCCCTCGACCGGGCGGGCTACTCGTCCGTGGTGAGACTGCCGTGGAAGCGCCGCTGATACCGCGCCCGACCGGCAGCGGGCCGGCGGCACCCCAGGAGGAACAACCATGACCACGACCGAATACCTGGATCACGCCATCGCGGTCGCCGAGGAGATGCTCCTCGCGCCGTCCGCACCACGCAGGAGCGACAGGGACCGCCTCGCGGACTACGTGAAGTACGTCGGCAGGCCGGAGCCGGCCGCCGAGTCCCAGCAGGGCTTCGCCGAGCAACTCACCCACCTCGCCAAGCTGCTCGGCGCTCTCGGCATGAAGACGCTCTCCTTGAACGTGGCGGGCATGACGCTGCGGCACATGGAGATATCGGAGGCGGACCGCGAGGTGTACGGGGCCTCCGTCTGGAACGAACTGGGCGCGCTGTTCGCCGAACACGGCGAGCTGGAACGGTCGAGGCTCATCCTGTGCTGTGCCCTGAGCAGGGCCAAGTGGGGCAGCGACGTACCCGAACGGGGCAGGATACTGGCCAACTTGGGCGCCGTGAGCCTGCGCATGGGGCACATCGCGGACGCCGAGGTCTGGGCGGGCAAGGCGCTGCGGGAGCTGGACACGTACGGGGGCGACGAGGACCGCGAGGCGCGGATGACCGCGGACTGGGTGCTCCTCGAAGTCGCAAGGGAGCGTGCGGACATCACCCAACTCGACTCCGCCATGGAGCAGTTCGACCAGTCGTCCGACGACGTCATCCGCCTCAAGGGCGGCGACCACCCCACGGCGATCGCCGCGCGGCGCGCGCTGGCCACGGCGAAGTACGAGAAGGCCGCCGCGAGTCACGACGTGGAGCGCAGCGAGCACCAGCTGGGCGAGATGGAGATCGTCAAGCTGAACGCGTCGGCCCTCCTCGGGGCGCGCCACCGCGAGACCATCGTGTCCCAGGCGGCCCTGGCGGTGGCCGAGTTCGACGCGGCGAGCGGCGGCTCCGGCAGTCTGCTGCGCAGGCAGCGTGCCGTGTGCCTGCTGGAGACCGCCGAGGAGATGGCGGTGGACGTGCTCGGCCGCGGCCATGCCCAGACGCTGGCGATCAGGGAGGCGCTCGCGCATTTACGGGAAGCGACCGTGCAGCCGGACGATCTGCCGTACCTCATCGATCGCACCTATACGCCCCAGCAGAACGACCTCCGCAATGAGGCGAAGCGGCAGGCGATCGACGCGGAGCTGAATGTCATCCGACTCATCGCGCACGCGGGAGCCTCGTATTTCCTCGACGACCTGGACATCTTCTACTGGCAGATCAGGAAGGCGCTGCAACGCGGTGTCCTTTTCCACGTGATCCTCAGCAGTCCCTGGAACAATCTCGCGATCTTCATGCACCACGGCACGGAATCGGACCGGGCCTGCGAGAACATCGTGGACCGGGTGAAGGCGAGCGACTATTACCGCAAGACCTATGTGCCGGTGATCCGTTCCTATCTCGCGCTGCGCAAGGAGTTCCCCGGGCAGGTGGAGCTGAAGCTGACCCCCACCGATCTCTCCGGGTCGACGCTGATCACCTCGGAGGTCAGCTTCTTCGAGCCGTACATCACCACGAACCCCCAGCACCGCACGCGCAGGGGCCTGATGGTCTTCGAGCACCGGTTCCGCAAGGACAGCAAGTACTACGCGGACAGCCAGGCGGCGTTCCTCGCACAGTGGGAACTGACCAGTACCTGGGAGCAGTTCGGGGTGCAGGAGGAGCGCCACAAGGGACGGCTGCGGGCGCTGCTCGCGACGCAGTCCGACGACCGGCTGAGCAAGAACGACGACGACGCCGAGGACGACGAGCGCGGCGGGGGCTTCACGGGTGGTGCAGGGCGCCGGTCCTGACGCTCGCCAGGACGCCGACCGAGCCGACGAAGAGCTCCTCGGGCAGCGCGTCCATGGGCCAGAACTCCCAGCGCAGACACCGCTCGGGCTCGCGTACGCGGATGTCTCCGGTGTAGTCGACGACCTCGACGCCGACCTGCATGTGGTGGTTGGCCGCCGGGTCGGGATCCGTGACGCAGGCGACCCGCAGGTCCAGGGCGCGGACGCCGGTCTCCTCGTCGAGTTCCCTGCGCGCGGCGTCCACGAGCGTCTCGCCCACCTCCAGATGGCCGCCGGGCAGCCCCCAGGTGCCCGCGCCGAAGCAGTTGGCCCGCAGGCCGAGCAGGACGTCACCGCCGAGGCGGACGATCGCCTGGACCCCTACGCGTACGTGTGCTGTCATCGGGCGCTCCTCATGCATCCGGGTACGTACCGTCGAAGTTCTCGGCATTGCGCGCCGGGGTGATCAGCTCGGCGGGACGCAGCGTTCCTCGTGCCAGCCTCTCGAAGAGATTCCCGGTCCTGCGCTCCCCACCCTCGTCGACCACGACGACCTCGCAGTCCGGGTCGACGAAGAAGTAGCTGCCGGTGCGGGTGGAGTTGCGGTACACGCGCAGGGGCACGCCGCGCCGGTCGGCCGCCTCCTGGCAGCGGGCCACCACGTCCTCGAACTCGTCGTCCCCGATGGAGAGCCAGTCCCTGTTGTCCGCGCCGTAGTTGGTCTCGGACATCTGGTAGACCTTCCACACGTGGGGGAGCGATCCGTCGTCCTCGATCAGGTCGAGGACGTCAGGGGCGCCCTTGGTGTTGAGGCGGGTGACGACCGTGCCCAGCTTGACGCGGACGTGCTGGTGGTTCTTGCGGACCTCCCTGAGGAGACCGAGCACCTTGTCGCGGTGCGGCGCGACACCGGTGCGCATGAGCTTGTGCTCCGCCCCGTCCTTGGACTCCAGCGGCAGGGCGATCCAGGAGAGCCCCGGCAGCACGCGCTCCATGGCGCGCAGCGGGGCGAGGCCGTTGGTGCTGAGGACCACGCGGGGGCGTCGGCCGTCCGGCAGGGGAGCGCTCAACTCCCGTACGAGATCCGGGAGGTAGGGCAGCAGGGTCGGTTCGCCGCCGGAGATCACGACGCCCCGGACGCCGCCGTCCCGCAGGACGGAGGCGACGCGCAGTGCCGTTTCCTCGTCCATGGAGGGAACGTCGTGGCGGGGGCCGAAACAGAAGGGGCAGTCGAGGTTGCAACGGCCGATGGGGCGCAGGTCCACGAAGGCGGGCAGACGCACGGGGGGCAGTTCGACGGACGCGGGCAGGCGCATGCGGGTGACCTTATGGGGTCCCTGGGGCGACGCATGGCCGGAACGCGCTCATCAGGCTGAAAGAGCCTTGTTCTGACCGTCGGGAGCGCGAGTGTATGCGTAGATGGCACGGCCTACGCCGTGAACCGCTCAGGGTCTACGCCGTGAACCGCTCCAACGCCTCGACCACCAGCGCGTGATCCCGCACCTGGGGCAGCCCCGACACCACCACCGTGCCGATCACCCCCGCGCCCTCGACCGCGAGGGGGAACGCGCCGCCGTGGGCCGCGTACACGTCGGGGTCCAGGCGCGACGACTCCTCGAACGTCGTGCCCTTGGCGCGGAAGCGGCAGCCGACGAGGTATGAGGAGCATCCGTAGCGCTCGACGACGCGGCGCTTGCGGTCGATCCAGGCGTCGTTGTCGGGCGTCGACCCCGGCAGCGCCGCGTGGAACAGCTGCTGGCCGCCGCGCCGGATGTCGATGGCGACGGGGGCCCCGCGCTCGCGGGCCAGCTCGACGAGGAGCGTGCCGAGCCGCCAGGCGTCGTCGTACGTGAAGCGGGGCAGGACCAGGCGGCGCTCCTGCTCCTCCAGCTCGGCGACGGTGGGCGTGGGCGTGGGCGTGGCGGGGGGCGTCGTCACAGCGTCACCGTCACACCGTCGCGCGCCGAGCGGCGTGCCGCCTCGATGACGTCGAGGGCCGCTGCCGCCTCGTGCGCGGTGACCGGGTTCTCGCCGGTGCCGCGCAGGGCGTCGGCGATCGCCGCGTAGTAGGCGGGGTAGTCGCCGGGCAGCGTGGGAGTGGGGCGACCGCCGCCGGTCAGCGGGGACTCCCCGGAGCCGACCCGGCCCCACAGCGACTCGGGCTCCACGCCCCAGGGGGTGTCGGACGCGGGCCGCTTGCCGTCGCGCAGGGCGGCTTCCTGGGGGTCCAGGCCGTACTTCACGTAGCCCGCCTGCGAGCCGAGCGCGCGGAAGCGCGGGCCGAGCTGGGCGGTGGTGGCGCTGACGTACAGGTGCGAGCGGACGCCACTGGCGTGCGTGAGCGCGATGAACGTGTCGTCGTCGGCCTCGGCGCCGGGGCGGCGCACATCGGTCTCCGCGTACACCCGGGCCGCCGGGCCGAACAGCACGAGCGCCTGGTCGACGACGTGGCTGCCCAGGTCGTAGAGGAGACCGCCGATCTCCTCCGGGTTCCCCGACTCGCGCCAGCCGCCCTTGGGGCGCGGGCGCCACCGCTCGAAGCGGGACTCGAAGCGCCATACGTCGCCGAGCTCGCCGTCGGCGATCAGGCGGCGCAGCGTACGGAAGTCGTTGTCCCAGCGGCGGTTCTGGAAGACGGACAGGAGCAGGCCGCGCTCGTCGGCGAGGGCGGCGAGCTCGCGGGCCTCGGCGGCGGTGCCCGCGATCGGCTTGTCCACGACGACCGGCAGGCCCGCCTTGAGGGCGGCGGTGGCCAGCGGCACATGGGTCTTGTTCGGGGACGCGATGACGATCAGGTCGAGCTCGTCGGCCCGCTCCCACAGCTCGTCGGCCGACGCGGCGGCGCGCAGCTCGTCGCCGAACTCGGCGCGGGCCTGCTCCTGCCGCTCCGGGTTCGACGTCACGACGGTGTCGAGGACGAGCCCGTCGGTGGCGGCGATCAGCGGGGCGTGGAAGACGGACCCCGCGAGGCCGTACCCGACGAGGCCGACGCGTAGGGGGGTGCCGTCGTGGAGAGGGGTGCCAGAGCCTGTACCAGTCATGCACTCCACTTAAGCAACGGTGTTGCCAAAGTGCAAGCGGAGGGGACAATGGCCCCGTGAAGTCGTACGTGAACAGGGCCAACACCGGAGCGAACCTGCCCGCGCTGCGCGGCCACAACGCCGCGCTCGTGCTCGATCTGCTGCGCGCGGCGGGCGAGGGCGGCATCAGCCGTCTGGAGCTCGCCGAGCGCACCGGGCTCACCCCGCAGGCGGTCAGCAAGATCACCGCCCGGCTGCGCGCCGAGGGGCTCGCCGCCGACGCGGGCCGCCGCGCCTCGACGGGCGGCAAGCCGCGCACGGTGCTCCGGCTCGTCCCCGACGCGGGGCACGCCGTCGGCCTGCACCTGGACCGCGACGAGCTGACCGCCGTCCTGGTCGACCTGACCGGCGCGGTGGTCGCCGAGCGCCGCGCCCCGCTCGCCTTCGGCGCGGGCGCGGACGCCGTCGTGGCCGTGGCGGCGCGGGAGGTGCGGGCGCTGCTCGCCGGGCACGGCCCGGTGTCCGGCGTGGGCGTGGCCCTGCCGGGCCCGCTCGACCACGCCGCAGGGTTGCTGCACCGCGTGACCGGCTTCCCCGCGTGGGACGGCTTCCCGCTCGGGGACGCGCTCGCGGAGCGGCTCGCGCTGCCCGTCGTGGTGGACAAGGACACCAACGCCGCCGCCCTCGGCCTCGCGCTCGCGGGTGCCGCCGAGTCCTTCGCGTACCTGCACCTGGGCACCGGGCTCGGCGCCGGGCTCGTGCTCGGCGGCGCCCTGTACCGGGGCGAGCGCACGGGGGCAGGCGAATTCGGCCACCAGGTGCTCCAGTTGGACGGGCCCGCGTGCGAGTGCGGGGACCGGGGCTGCGTCGAGGCGCTGTGCCTCGCGGCCGTCGCCAGGGGCGCGCTCGACGAGGCCGCGCGCGTGCTCGGCACGGCGGCGGGGAACCTCGTCGGGCTGCTCGACATCGACCGCGTCCTGCTCGGCGGACGGACCGTCTTCGCCGCCGAGGACCTTTTCGTACGGGGTGTGGGCGCGGTCGTCGACGAGCGGGTGCGGCGCGGTGGCGGGGGTGCGCGGGTGCCCGTCGCGCTGGCTCCCGGTGGGGAGCGCGGGGTCGCGGAGGGGGCGGCCCAGCTGGTGCTCGCGCCGGTCTTCGGGCGGGCGGACGTGGCGTTTCCCGCTCATCGGGAGTGAGGTCGTAGGGAGTGAGGTCATAGGGAGTGAGGGAAATCCGCTGATCGGGGGGACTTGGGCGGCTGATCGGGCCCATCGGGTGGTGGCGCGCCGATGAGGTCGCGCGCGCGTGGCAGGGTCGCGGGCCACGACCGTCCTTCCGCGTCCCGTTCAGCAAAGGTCCGCCATGCGCTTCCGCAGTTCTCTCGCCTCCGGCGTCGCCGCCGCGGCCGTCGCCCTCGCGCCCGTCGCGGTGGGGACGCCAGCCGTGGCGGAGGCGCCAGCCGCGGCGGGCTCCGGTGTCGCGCCGCGGGGGTCCGGCTGCGCGGGCGAGGACAGCGCCGACTTCCCCGTCGACACGCGCATCCACGAGGGCCCCGCCGCCTACCGCGCGGGCGGCGGCCACCGGAACTGGACGATCGACCTCACCAACACCACGGGTGACTCCTGCGGCGACGTCCACCCGATCCTCGTCCTCGTCGACGGGAAGCGGACGCTGCGGGCGCGGCAGATCCGGCTGGAGTTCCACGACGGGACGCGCTGGCGGCCCGTGGCGTTCGAGAAGACCGACCAGGACGAGAAGATCGGCGTCTTCGGCGGGGGCTCCGAGGGCTCCGAGGGCTCCGAGGGGTCGGCGGGCTCCGACGACTTCGCGGGCTTCACGATCGCCCCCGGCAAGACCCTCACCGTCAAGACCCGGCTCGCCTTCACCCCCGACGCGCGGCCCGACCACGTCGTCGCGTCCGCCGCGCTCGTCCAGCGCAAGGACGACGACGGCGACTGGATCGGCGAGTCCAACGACTACCCGTTCGACATCGTGACCGGCGGCGCCCGCCTGCCGTCGGCCACCAGCGAACTCGCGCGGACGGGTCCCGCCGCGCTGCGCGGGCTCGGGGCCACCGCCGCCGCACTCCTCCTCGTCGGCGGCGCCCTCGTGGTGGGATCCCGGCGCATCGGGACCGCCGGGCGCTGAACGGGCCGGTGTCCGACCAGGCCGGTGTCCGATCGCGCAGGGGCCCGATCACACTGGGGCCCGATCACACCGCCCGGCACCCGCCGTTCACCTTCCAGTTCACGAAGGTCTGCGAACATCCCCGGGTGGACAACCCGAACACCGCGCAGCCGCCCGCCCACCTGCTCGACCAGGCTCCCGGCGCCCCCGTGCGCTCCGGCATCCCCGAGCACGGGCGCATCCCGAAGTACTACGCGGTGAAGGCCAGGATCGCCGCCCTCATCGAGGAGTTGGGGGACGGCAGGACGCTGCCCACCGAGCGGGATCTCGCCGTGCGGTACGAGGTGGCGCGCGAGACCGTCCGCCAGGCGCTGCGCGAACTGCTCCTGGAGGGACGGCTCCGCAGGCAGGGCAGGGGCACCGTCGTCGCGGGTCCCAAGCTGGAACAGCCGCTGTCGCTCGCGAGTTACACCGAAGGCGTACGGCGACAGGGGCGGACGCCCGGCCGTAACCTCATCTCCCTCGACCGCTTCCCGTGCCCGCCCGTGCTCGCCGCGGAGATCGGCGCCGCCGTGGGCGAACCCGTCTGGCACATGGAGCGCGTGCTGCTCGCCGACGACGAGCGGGTCGGCCTGGAGAGCACCTACGTCGCGGTGGCCAGGGTGCCCGGTCTCGACGGCGACTTCGAGCCGGACTCGTCCTTCTACGCCTATCTGCGCGACGAACTCGGCATCGCCTTCGGGGACGCCGACGAGCGGATCGAGACGGTGCTCGCCACCCCGCGCGAGGCGCTGCTCGTCGGGACGCCGCCCGCGCTGCCGATGCTGCTGATCCACCGGCTCTCCCGGGACACGTCGGGGCGCCCTCTGGAGCGGGTGCGGACCCTCTACCGGGGCGACCGGTTCTCCTTCACCACGCATCTCGGCCACACCGCGGGAGCCGCAGACACAGGAGCCGCTGACAACGCCTGAACACGCCCTCCACGGACGGCGATCGGCGGCGATCGGCAGTGATCGACCCTGGAAGATAACGAGAACGTAACGGGTCTAGGCCAAGCTTGGGTGGCCGTTCACCGTCCCGTTGCCCGTCGGCCCCGCGCGGTCCACCCGACCCCAGGAGCGTTGCCGCCGTGAGAGTCATCGTCGTAGGAGCCGGCGTGGTGGGAACCATGCACGCCTGGCACGCAGTGGAACGCGGCCACGAGGTCGTACAGATCGAGCGCGAGAGCGAGGCCCGCGGGGCGTCGCTTCGCAACTTCGGACAGATATGGGTGAGCGGCCGCGCGGGCGGCGAGGAGCTCGACACCGCGCTGCGCGCCAGGGAGCTCTGGGAGGGCATCGGCGAACGCGTGCCCGGCCTCGGCTTCCGGGCCATCGGCTCGCTGACCCTGGTGCGGAACGAGCGCGAGCGCGCCGTCGCCGAGGCGGCGCTCGCCCGCCCGGACGCGGCGGCCCGGGGCTACAAGCTGCTCACCGCCGACGAGGCGCGCGACGTCAACCCCGCCCTGCGCGGCGAGTTCAGCGCCGCCCTGTGGTGCGAGCGGGACGCGGCCGTGGAGCCGCGCACCGCCCAACTGCGGCTGCGCGAGGCCCTGTTGAAGTCTCCGCGCTACACCTTCCTGCCGGGCCGCGAGGTCCGCGAGGTCGTCGGCACGGGCAGCGTCCGCGACGACCACGGCGACGTGCACACCGGCGACGCCGTCGTGCTCGCCACCGGTGCCTGGCTCGGCGGCCTCGTCCGCGACCTCGCGGGCCCCGACCTGCCGGTGCGCCGCGTGCGCCTCCAGATGATGCAGACCGAACCGCTCGGCGAGGCGCTCACCACCTCCGTCGCCGACGCCGACAGCTTCCGCTACTACCCGGCGTACAAGTCCGACGCGCTCGACGCGCTCAACGCGGGACAGGCCCAGACGCCGACCGCCGCCGCGCACAAGATGCAGCTGCTCATGGTCCAGCGCGCGGACGGCGGCCTGACCATCGGTGACACCCACGAGTACGAGCACCCCTTCGCCTTCGACACCCTCGAAGACCCCTACGAGCACCTCACCGAGGTCGTCGAGGGCTTCCTCGGCCGCCCGCTGCCGAAGATCAGGCGGCGCTGGGCCGGGGTGTACGCGCAGTGCGTCGACACCAGCAGGGTCGTGCACCGGCAGGAGCTGCGCCCCGGCGTGTGGCTGGTCACCGGGCCCGGCGGGCGCGGCATGACCTGCTCGCCCGCCATCGCCGAGAAGACCGCGGACCAACTGGGATGGTGAACGAATTGAGCACGCACCGCACGGGCCTCGTCGTACTGGACATGGCGGGCACCACCGTCGCCGACGGCGGACTCGTCGAGCAGGCCTTCGCCGCCGCCGCGCGCGAGCTCGGCGTCGAGCCGGACTCCGCCGACCACGCGGCGAAGCTGGAGTACGTCCGCGCCACGATGGGCGAGTCCAAGATCTCCGTCTTCCGGCACCTCTTCGGCGACGAGGCGCTCGCCCAGAAGGCGAACATCGCCTTCGAGAAGGCGTACGGGACGCTCGTCGACGGCGGCCGCATCGCCCCGATCCCCGGGGCGCGCGAGACCATCGAGGAGCTCCAGGAGGAGGGCAGGACCGTCGTCCTGACCACCGGGTTCGCCCGGGTCACCCAGGACGCCATCCTCGACGCGCTCGGCTGGCGCGACCTCGTCGGGCTCACCCTGTGCCCCGCCGACGCGGGCGGCCGCGGACGGCCCTACCCGGACATGGTGCTCGCCGCGTTCCTGCGCACCGGGGCGGTCGACGGGGTCCAGGACGTCGCGGTCGCGGGCGACACGGCGTACGACATGCTCAGCGGCGTACGGTCCGGGGCCTCGGTCGTCGCCGGGGTGCTGACCGGCGCCCACGGCGACGCGGCGCTCCGCGAGGCCGGTGCCACCCACGTCCTCGGCTCCGTCGCCGAACTGCCCGCGATACTCAGGGGAGTCGGCTGATGGGCAGCGGCATCCGCTTCGACCGGGTCTCCGTCGCCTACGACGGGAACACGGTCCTCGACTCCCTCGACCTGACCGTCGAACCCGGCGAGGTCATGGCCCTCCTCGGGCCCTCCGGATCCGGCAAGACCACCGCGCTGCGGGCCGTCGCGGGCTTCGTGCGGCCCGCGTCGGGGCGGGTGTTCATCGGCGACCGCGACGTCACGGGCCTGCCGCCGCACCAGCGCGGCATCGGCATGGTCGTCCAGCAGTACGCGCTCTTCCCGCACATGCGCGTCGCGGACAACGTCGCCTTCGGCATGAAGGCGCAGAAGGTGGCGAAGGGCGAGATCCCCGGACGGGTCGCCGAAGCCCTGGAGATGACGGGGATGGCGGCGTACGCGCGGCGCTTCCCGCGCGAGCTGTCCGGCGGGCAGCAGCAGCGGGTCGCGATCGCGCGGGCGCTCGCCATCCGGCCCGGGGTGCTGCTGCTCGACGAGCCGCTGTCCGCGCTCGACGCGCAGTTGCGGTCCGGGATGCTGGCCGAACTAGCCCGGCTGCACCGGGAGTTGCCGGACGTCTCCATCCTGTACGTCACCCATGACCAGGTCGAGGCGCTCACCCTGGCCGACCGGATCGCGGTCATGGACCGGGCGCGGCTGCGGGACTGCGGTACGCCGCAGGAGCTCTACCGCGCGCCTCGGACCGAGTTCACCGCCTC
This sequence comes from Streptomyces formicae, assembly GCF_002556545.1. Lineage (NCBI taxonomy): Bacteria > Bacillati > Actinomycetota > Actinomycetes > Kitasatosporales > Streptomycetaceae > Streptomyces > Streptomyces formicae. Next base: position 3,533,312 of record NZ_CP022685.1, on the reverse strand, counting down.
CTTCGTGGGCAACGCGAATCTCCTTCCGGTGACGGTGGGGTCGGGAGGTGTCTCCCTCGGCGGGACCGAGCTCAAGGTCGACACGGGTGGGGTGGCCGCCGGGGTGACGGCCACGTTGTGCGTGCGGCCGCATCTGGTGGGGCTCGGCGACGGGCCCAACCCCCTCCGGGGAGAGGTGACCGAGGTCCAATGGCGGGGCGCCACGCATCGGTTGTACGTGGATGTCGCGGGGGAGCGGGTGAAGGCGGATGTCCGTGAGCTCCGGACACCACCTGCCATCGGGGACTCTGTGACCTTGCACTTCGCACCTGATGACGCGGTGCTCTTGTCCGGCGGGGTGACCGATGGGTAGTCCGACTGAGCGCCTCGGTATGCAGGACTCGGCGACGGGGGCTATCGGTGGGTCGGGATCCGCCGTGCGGAACAATTGCCCACAGCAGGAGCGGGCCACCCGCAAGGTGCCTGCCTTCGTGTGGGCCCTGCCCCCCATCACCCTGCTCGCGCTCTTCTTCCTCTACCCCCTCGCCCTCGTCGTCCAGCAGTCCGTGCAACCCGACACCGGAGGGACCTCCCTCCAGCCGTACTCCGACGTGTTCGCCTCCGAGGCGTTCCGGGAGGCGCTCGGGACCACCGTGTGGCTCGCCGTGGGGTCGACCGTGGGATGCCTCGTCCTGGGGTTCGCCCTCGCGCTCGTCATCGCCTTCGTGCCGTTTCCCGGCGGCAAGGCCGTCTCCCGGTTCATCGACGTCTTCCTCTCCTTCCCTTCCTTCCTGATCACCCTCGCCCTGCTGTTCGTCTACGGGACGAAGGGCATGGCCAACGGGGTATGGACGGACGCCACGGGCGCCGCCGAGGGGCCCTTCCAGTTCCTCACCACGCCGTGGGGCGTGCTGCTCGCCGAGATCACGTACTTCACGCCGTTCGTGATGCGGCCACTGCTCGCCGCGTTCTCGCAGATCGACACCGCGCAGCTGGAGGTCGCCTCCAGCCTGGGCGCCAGGCCGTGGCGGATCGTGCGCCGGGTGATCCTGCCCGAGGCGCTGCCCGCGCTCGCCGCGGGCGGCAGCCTCGTCCTCGTCATGTGTCTGAACGAGTTCGGGATCGTGCTGTTCACGGGGGCCAAGGGCGTCACGACCCTGCCGATGCTCGTCTACAGCAAGGCGATCCTGGAGTCCGACTATCCGGCGGCCTGTGTCGTCGCCGTCGTCAACATCGCGATTTCCGTGGGCCTGTACGGCCTGTACCGGGTGGTGAGCCGTCGTGTTGGTGCATAGCCGCAAGGGGAAGTGGGCCACCTGGGCGCTCTTCTTCGTCCTCTTCCTGCCGCTCTTCGCGCTGCCGCTCCTGGTGATCCTCGCGGCGTCGTTCTCGCAGCACTGGTCGGGGGCCTTCCCCTCCGGGTTCACCACCGAGCACTACGCGTCGGCGACCCGGGGGGAGTCGCTCCAGGCGCTCACCACCAGCCTGGTCACGGCCCTCGGCGCCAGCCTGCTCGCGCTGACCGTCGGTTCGTGGGCCGCGCTGGCCGCCGCATCCCTGAAGAAGGGCGGCAAGCGCCTGCTCGACGCGCTGTTCGTGCTGCCCGTCGCCGTGCCGTCCGTCGTCGTGGGCCTCGCGGTCCTCGTCGCGTTCAGCAAGCCGCCGATGATCCTCAACGGCACGAGTTCGATCGTGATCCTCGCGCACACCATTCTTGTCACGGCGTTCGCCTACCAGTCGGTTTCGGCTGCCATCGTGCGTCTCGACCCGGCGTACGAACAGGCCGCCGCATCGCTCGGTGCCCGGCCCTCGTACGTCCTGTGGAAGGTGAAGCTGCCGCTCCTGCTGCCGTCGTTGACCGCGGCCGCCGGGCTCTGCTTCGCGCTCTCCATGGGCGAGTTGAGCGCCACGATGATGCTCTACCCGCCGGACTGGATGCCGCTCCCCGTGCGGATCTACGCGGCCACCGACCGAGGCTCCCTCTTCACCGGTGCCGCCGTCGCCGTGGTCCTGATGGCGGCGACGCTGATGGTGCTCTTCGCCGTCTCCCGCGTCCGCACCCGCGCCTCCTATCGCTGAACTCACCCCGTCCCACGGTTCTTCAAGGAGTACGAAACGTCATGTCCCGCCTTACCCGAACCCGACACATCCGGCCGATCGCCGCCGTCACCGGCAGCCTCGTCCTCGCCGGATCCCTCAGCGCGTGCGGCGGCAGCTCCGCCGCGTCCGACGAGAAGACCGTCACCGTCTACAGCGCCGACGGCCTCAAGGGCGAGAACGGCGACGGCTGGTACGACCAGGTCTTCAAGGACTTCACGAAGAAGACCGGCATCAAGGTGAACTACGTCGAGGGCGGCTCCGGCGAGATGGTGCAGCGCGCCGTCCGCGAGAAGTCCAACACGCAGGCCGACGTCATCATCACGCTGCCGCCCTTCATCCAGCAGGCCGACGAGAAGGGCCTGCTCCAGGCGTACAAGCCCAAGGGGTCCGAGCAGGTCGACGGCGCCGACAAGGACGCCGACGGCAAGTGGACGTCCGTCGTGAACAACTACTTCGGCTTCATCTACAACAAGAAGGAGCTGGCGGGCGGCAAGGCGCCCAAGACGTGGGAGGACCTCACCGAGGGCTCGTTCAAGGACAAGGTGCAGTACTCCACGCCCGGCGTCGCGGGCGACGGCACCGCCGTACTCATCAAGGCGATGCACGACTTCGGCGGCAAGAAGCCCGCCATGGACTACCTGAAGAAGCTCCAGACCAACAACGTCGGCCCGTCCGCCTCCACCGGCAAGCTCGCGCCCAAGGTCGACAAGGGCGAACTGCTCGCGGCCAACGGCGACGTCCAGATGAACTACGCGCAGTCCAAGGACATGCCGAACCTCGGCATCTGGTTCCCCGCCAAGGAAGGCGGCAAGCCGACCACCTTCGCCCTGCCCTACGCGGCCGGGCTCGTCACCAAGGCCCCGCACGACGCCAACGCCAAGAAGTTCCTCGACTACCTGCTCGGGCGGACGGCGCAGCGGCAGGTCAGCGAGATCGGCGGCGGCTTCGCGGCCCGCAAGGACGTCAAGGCCACCGACGCCAACGCGGTCGCCCTCGACAAGATCGTGGACGGCGTCGAGGTCTTCGAGCCCGACTGGGCGGACATCTCCGAGAACCTCAAGACGTACGTCGAGGACTGGAAGTCGGCGACGGGTAGCTGAGAGTTCACCGGGGATCCGAGAGTTCACCGTCGTGCCTCTGGCCCCGGGGGACCCGGTAGCGAAAAGATAACGGGTATGGACCCAACGCCCCTGGAATCCCAGGGGCGTTGGCGTGCGCCCGCCCCCCACTTCGATCACTTCGCCTCCCGGAGGACCACGTGTCGTCAGGCATCACCCGCCGCTCGCTGCTCGTCTCCACCGCGGCCGCCGCCCTCGCCGCAGGGCCCCTCACCGCCGTCGCCAGGGCCGCGGCCAAGACCCCCAAGGTCCTGGTCATCGGCCTGGACGGCGCGCTGCTGAGCAGAGTCGAGGACGCCGATACGCCCACCCTCAAGGGCCTGATGAGCGCGGGCCTGACCGCGCCCAGCGCGCTCTACGCCCAGCCGCTCGCGCCCACCTCGTCGGGCCCCGGCTGGTCGACGCTGATCACCGGCGTCTGGCCCGACAAGCACAAGGTCGTGAACAACGAGTTCACCGGCCACCAGCTCGCGAAGTACCCGGACTTCATGACCCGCGTCGAGGCGGCGAAGCCGGGCCTTAGGACCTACGCGGTGGCGTCCTGGGCGCCGATCACCGACATCATCTTCTCCGCGAAGGTCGACACGCGGGTCTCCACCCCGGCCGCCGAGTACGACGTGGGCACCACGTCCCGCGCCGTCGCCGAGGTCAAGAACGGCAACCCCGACGCGGTCTTCGTCCAGCTCGACAACGTCGACCACGCGGGCCACGCGAGCGGCGCGGCGAGCCAGGCGTACCTCGACGCGCTGCACGGCGTCGACACCCAGGTCGGCCAGATCCTCTCGGCGGTCAAGTCCCGTGCCACGTACGGCAACGAGGACTGGCTCATCATGATCACCGCGGACCACGGGCACACCGACGCGGGCGGCCACGGCGGCTCCACCTGGGCCGAGCGCCAGACCTTCATGATCGCCACGGGCGGCACGGTCACGGCGGGATCCGTCCGCCACGACGTCCGCATGCCCGACATCGCGGCCAGCGCGCTCACCCACCTCGGCATCGCCATCGACCCGGCCTGGGGCCTCGACGGCCGCCCGATCCAGCAGCCGACGCCCGACGACTTCGACGCCCTGCGCACCAGGCTGACGGGCCCGGTCGACGAGAGCGGCATCGGCTCCGGCGTCATCGGCTTCACCCACACACCGCCGAGCGGCTGGAGCGTCGACAACACCAGGATGGGCACCGGCGGCGTCACCGAGTGGCGCGGCTGGTCCTTCACGACGGACGAGTTCTGGACCAAGGCCGAACGCGACCAGCGGCGCGAGAACAACATCCGCGCCCGGGGCGTGTTCGCGGTGGCCGACGGCGACGAGTGGAGCGACAAGGCCGTGACCGGCACCTTCGACTCGACGCTCGTCAGCCCCTCGTACGACGTGACCGGCGGCCGCAAGGCCACGCTCACGTACACGACGTACTACCGCCAGGAGGCCCCGCAGAAGGGCGAGGTCCTCGTCTCGTACGACGGCGGGACCCCCCTCGCTGTGAAGACGTACACGACGGACACGGCGTCCGTCGTGGAGAACATCGCACTCCAGGTCCCCGCGGGCGCCCGGAAGGCTCAGGTCCGGTTCCGCTACACCGGGGGCAACAACTGGTACTGGACGATCGACGGGGTCAAGATCACCGCTTCCTGATTAGGCTGTGGGCGTCGGCACAGCGCTGTCCCGGCGCCCCAGACAACCCGTACACCGCAGGAGTGCACCCCATGGCAGAGCGCAAGCCCATCGAATCGTGGCTCACCGACATGGACGGCGTGCTCATCCACGAGGGGGTGCCGATTCCCGGTGCCGACGCCTTCATCAAGAAGTTGCGCGACTCCGGGAAGCCCTTCCTGGTCCTGACGAACAACTCCATCTACACCGCGCGCGACCTCCAGGCCCGGCTGACCCGGATGGGTCTTGAGGTGCCCGTCGAGAACATCTGGACGTCCGCGCTCGCCACCGCGAAGTTCCTGGACGACCAGCGTCCCGGCGGCACGGCGTACGTCATCGGCGAGGCGGGGCTGACCACGGCGCTGCACGACATCGGGTACGTCCTGACCGACCACGACCCCGACTACGTGGTGCTCGGCGAGACCCGGACGTACTCCTTCGAGGCCATGACGAAGGCCGTCCGGCTGATCAACGGCGGGGCGCGGTTCATCTGCACCAACCCGGACGAGACCGGTCCCTCCACGGAGGGGCCGCTGCCCGCCACCGGCGCCGTCGCGGCGCTGATCACCAAGGCGACCGGCAAGAACCCGTACTTCGCGGGCAAGCCGAATCCGCTGATGATGCGGACGGGGCTGAACGCGATCGGGGCGCATTCGGAGACGAGCGCGATGATCGGGGACCGCATGGACACGGATGTCCTTGCCGGACTGGAAGCGGGGATGGAGACGTTTCTGGTGCTCACCGGGCTCACCGCCCGGGGGGACGTCGATCGGCACCCCTTCCGGCCCTCTAACATCGTGGACTCCATCGCTGATCTTGTGGATCGGATTTGAGCGCCGCTTCGCGGCGATACCTTTCCCACCCGCCCGCCCGAATCTCCGCGCCCTAGCGTGTCTGTAGGGGACCGAACAGCCATACGGGTGCGTCAGGGATGCGGGGCGCGTCACCGCGCGTGAATCTCGGAGCAGGAGGTTCACGATGCGTATATGTCCCCTTGCCCTGCGTGGTGCCGCGGCGGCCGTCGCCCTGACGGCCGCCCTGCCCCTCACCGTGGCCCAGGCCCACGACCACGACTCCGTACGGGCCACCGTCACCCCGTCCAGTGCCGCGCCCGGCGCCACCGTGGAGGTGAGCGCCTCGGGCTGTGACGGCACGACCGGGTCCGCCTCGTCCGGTGCCTTCGACGGGGAGGTCAGGCTGACCGGGCGGGACGGCGACACGTTCTCGCTCAACGGCAGCGGCCGGATCAAGCACGGCGTCTCCGGTACCTACGACGTCACCGTCACCTGCGACGGCCACCCCCACCAGGGCGCGGGCACCGTCCAGGTCATCCAGCACAACCCGGTCCCGGTCTCCCCGGTGCGCGCCGGGGGCGGCGGCACCGCCGAGCTGGCGTCCGCGACCGCGACGCAGAGCGCCGAAGAGGCGGGGCCCGGTACCCGGCACGCGGTGATCGGCCTGGTCCTCGCGGGGGTCGCGGCGGTCGCCGTGGCGTTCCGCAGCGTCCGCCGACGCCGCTCCGAGTGACGGGCGGGGCGCACCCGTGTCCGGCGGTGAACGCGCGTCGGGGACCAGCCGCCTGCTGACCGGCGTGGCCTGGGCGGTCCTCCTGGTCGGCCTCTGGCTGTGGGGCAGTGACATGGCGGACCGGCGAGGAGGGACCTCGGGGCCCGCGATCGGCGACGTCGCCGAGGTCGGACGCCCGCTCGGCGTCGAACTTCCGCCCGCCCACGAGCCGTTGGCGCCCGCCCGTCCCGAGCGCGTCGACGTGCCCGCCCTGAAGGTGCGGGCGCCGGTGGCGGCCCGGGGCCTGGACGCCGAAGGGGCGATCGACCCGCCGCCCTTCGGGCAGCCGGGCACGGTCGGCTGGTACGGCGGCGGCACCCGCCCCGGCGCCCCGGGCGCGGCCCTCCTCGTCGGGCACGTCGACACGGAGACCGAGCCCGCCGTCTTCTACGATCTGAGCGCGCTGCGCCCCGGCGAGAAGGTGGGGGTGAGCCGCGAGGACGGCACGGTCGCGGAGTTCACGGTGGAGGACGTGCGGGTCCTCACCCGCGACCGGTTCGACGCGAAGAAGGCGTACGGCCCGCACGAGGAGGGCCGGGCGGAGCTGCGCCTGATCACCTGCGGCGGCACGTTCGACAGGGCGACCCGTACGTACACGGCGAACGTGGTCGTCTCGGCGTACCTGACGGGAGTCGGCGGCCGGTAGCGACCACCTGCCCGATCGGCGGCCCGCTCCCCCCGGAGCCGCCGACCGGGCTGGTCCTCGACCGCGCGCGCACGAGCTGCGGGAGAAACCCGGCGCCGGCGCGGGAGGTTCGGGAACCATTCCGAAATGCGGAACGGTCGACAAGGCCGGGGGCTTGGGCCGTGGAACAGACTTTAGAACGAATGGGCGCGTGGGCCTAGAGGGCGAATAACGCCAAGTCGTGGAACGCTTTCCCTGCGTGATCATCGCAGGTGGGCGGCGCTCTCAGGAGAGTTCGGGTCTGCCCTGCCGGAACGCGCCGCCGTGGATCTCACCCTTGATCACTTGTGTCGCGACCACGTCGATGACCAGGCGTTCTCTGCGCGCGAAGCGTCGCAGCACGTCAAAAGCCTCGTCCATGCCGACGCCCCAGCGTTCGGCGAGTATGCCCTTGGCCTGTTCAATTCGAATGCGGCTGTCCAATGCGGTCTGGAGCTGATCCGAGAGCGTTCGGCACTCCGTGTGAGTGCGGTGGTTGCGCAATCCGATCGCCGCCGCCCGCGCGAGCGCGTGCGCGATGCGCAAGTCGCGCCGGGAATCGTCCACTTGAGGTGCGTGCGGTACGAAAACGTTGAGTACGCCCAACGTCGGACCCCCGTTGCGCAGCGGCACCGCGTACGTTCCCGCGATGCCGTGCCGGTCGGCCCGCTCGACGAAATCGGGCCAACGGGCCGCCGCGCTCCGCGCGTCGATCGGCACGGGCGGCACGGGCTCGCCGGTGCCGAAGCTCTCCAGGCACGGGCCGCCGAGATGCTGTACGGCCAACAGTTCGTGCACCACGTGCTGTTGACGGGTGCCGGAGATCAGATGGACGGCCTCGCCCTCGGCCGCGTACATCACGCCCGCGCCCCGGGCGCCGAGCAGCTCCACGCAGCGGTCGGCCAGCCACCTCAGATACGTCTCGGGGTCGAAGCCCTCGGTGAGCGTGTCGGCGCTCTCCACCAGGATGTCCGCAAGCCGCAGTTCACTGTCGCGGTCCCGCATGACCCTCCTCTCGCTGCTCCCCGCCCATGGCGCCTACCCGCGCGCGGCGGGCTGTAACAGCTCTCCTACAGGTCTTCACGCCGGGCGGACGGGCCTCGTGGGCAGGGAATACGTGTGCCAGGATTGAGATACGGACAGTGCACCCAAGGGGGAGTGGATGTACCGCAAAAGCACCGGCCGCGGGCACGGTTTCGCGGCCAGGGGCGTGAGGACCGGGGTGGCGCTCGCGGGGGCCGCTCTGCTCCTTTCCGCGTGTTCCTCCGGCGGTGACTCGGACGGCGACACGTCGAGCCCGCCGGTGAAGCAACAGCCCAAGGGCGAGGACCCCTACTGGGTCAACCCGGACGGGAACGCGGCCAAGCAGGTCGCCGCGTACGACAAGGACGGCAAGAAGGACGACGCCGGGCTGATCCGGAAGATCGCCGAGCAGCCGGTCGCCGAGTGGATCGTCCCGGAGACCGCGGAGGACCAGGCGCGCGGCTTCACCGAGGCCGCGGAGAAGGCCGACCGCGACGCGCTCCTGGTTCTCTACAACATCCCGCACCGCGACTGCGGCCAGTACTCGGGCGGCGGCGCGGCCGACGGCAACGCGTACCGCGCCTTCGTCGACCAGGTGGCCAAGGGCATCGAGGACCGCCACGCCACGGTGATCCTGGAGCCGGACGCGGTGCTCCACATGGTCGACAACTGCACGCCCGCGCAGTTCCACGAGGAGCGCTACGACCTCCTCAAGGGCGCCATCGGCAAGCTCAAGTCCCTGAAGAACACGAAGGTGTACCTGGACGCGGGCAACGCGGGCTGGCAGAACCCCGACGCGCTCTGGGAGCCCCTGAAGCGGTCCGGCGTCGAGCAGGCCGACGGCTTCTCGGTCAACGTCTCCAACTTCCAGACGACGCGCACGAGCACGGAGTTCGGCAAGAAGCTGTCGGCGAAGATCGGCAACAAGCCGTTCGTCATCGACACGGCGCGCAATGGGAACGGGCCGTACACCAAGGGCAAGGACCCTTGGTGCAATCCGCCGGGGCGGGCCTTGGGGGAGACGCCCACCACCAAGACGTCCGACCCGCTCGTCGACGCGTATCTGTGGGTCAAGCGGCCTGGTGAGTCTGACGGGACGTGTCGGGGCGGCCCCAAGGCGGGTCAGTGGTGGCCGGAGTACGCGTTGGACCTCGCGAAGGCATCCGGCTAGGAACGGCCCCGTCAGGGGCGCGGGGAACTGCGCGCTCAGCGCGCGAAAAGCCGCAGTCGCATCTGCCGGGATCCCGGCAGTCGCGACTGCGGCTTCTTCGTGGTTGCTCGCGCAGTTCCCCGCGCCCCTGACGGGGCGTTTCTTACGGCACCCGGACCCAGCGGGCCTTGCTGGGCGTGCCCTGGTCGTCCGTCACGAAGAGCATGTACCAGCCGGACTCGACCAGGCTGCGGTTCTTCGGGATGGTCACGGAGACCGAGCCGTCGGACTTCTTCAGGTCGAGCGCGATCGACGTCTGGTCGATGTCCGTGACGTGCGTCGAGGCACTCGGCTTGATGAGGCGGGCCGTCTTGATGGCCGACGAGTGCTTCGTCGGGAACGTCCCTGACGCGCCCCGCGCGATGGTCTTCGGGCCGGCGCCCAGCTCCGGCTGCGAGCCGTGGTAGAGGTACGGCGGCGTGTAGATCTCGATGCGCTGCTCGAAGACGCCCGGCTTGGTGTTGGCCTTGTCGGCGTAGAGCGAGTCGGAGCCGAAGAACATCACGCGGCCGTCGGGCAGCAGGATCGAGCCCGAGTGGTAGTTGCGGCCCACCTCCGGGTCGGCGACCCGCCGCATCTCACCGGTCTTCGCGTCGTAGATGCGCGCCTGGTGGATGTTGGAGTCGCCCCGGCCCCGGTAGTCCTCGGAGCCGCCGGAGATCAGCACGGTGTCGTCGGGCAGCGTGGAGATCTGCGGGTAGCGCGTGCCCTTCTCCAGCTCGGGGCCGTTCGCGAACATCGGCTTCTCGGCGAGGAGGTCGACGATGCGGGTCTTCTTGCTGGAGTCCTCGGACTCGCCGACGCCACCGCCGCCGACCACCATGTACTTCTGGTCCTGGGCGGGCGGCAGCTCGACCGTGCCCGAGGTCTCCAGGAGCTTGGGGTCGCCGAGGCCGGGGATGCCCTTCCACTTGTTGGTCTTCAGGTCCCAGATGCCGGGCTTGCGGCCGACGTCGTCGGGGCCGTAGCCCGCGTTCGAACCGGAGTAGAAGAGCTTGCCGTTGGCCATCTGGAAGATCGCCGGGTAGGTCGGGAACTGGCGGATCCCCTTGGTGTACGTCCACTTCTTGGTCTTCGGGTCGTACACCTCGTTCTTGCCGGGGACCAGCTGGCCGATCTCGTCGAGGCCCGAGGTGGAGAGGATCTTGCCGTCGGTGAGCGTGGTCAGCGTGGGGTACCAGCGCGCCTCGTTCATCGGGTCGACCTTGATGTACCGCTCGGCGACCGGGTCGAACTCGAAGGTGTCCTTGATCCCCTGGAAGTCCTTCTTGTCCAGGGCGAGCTTCTGCGCCATGCCGTACACGTTGCGGGTGTCGGCGCCCTTCAGGCCCTGGACGCGGTAGTTGTCCTGGGTGCCCGTCTCGTACTTGGTGCCGCTGCGCTGCGCCTCCACGTAGACCCGGCCGAGTCCGGGCTCGGTGCGCAGGAAGGCGCCGGTCTGCGGGTCGAAGACCTTCTTGGCCTTCTCGACGAGGATGTTGTCCTTGGAGACGAAGGTCTTGCCGTTCTTCTTGCCGGTGAACTTCGTGCCCGCGGGGATCGTCTTCGGCTCGTCCGGGTCCTCGTTGTGGACGATCATCAGGCCGCCGGCCTTGGTGATGTCGCCCTTCAGCTTCTCGTAGCGCTGGGTGCCGCCCGCGATCAGCAGGTTGCCGTTGCCCAACTGCGTGTGGCCGGTGCAGAACAGGTCGGTGGGCGTCGGGATCTTCTTGATGGTGTTCTTGACCGGGTCCCACAGGCGCGTGTCGAACTTCTTCTTGTCGAAGTTCTTCTGGTTGTTGCCGGAACCCGCGACGAGGAGGACCTTGCCGGTGTGCAGGAGGGCCGCGTGGATGGTGTTCTGGCGGTACTCCTCGGGGAAGTTGATGACCTCCCAGTGGCCGTTGTCGGCCTTGTACTCCGGCTTGTTGATCTTGTAGTCGTGGTACTTCTCGGAGCCGACGCGCCACAGCCACGGGCCGTTCATCCCGGCCAGCGCTATGACCACCGCCGCGCCTATCGCGATGCGGCGGGCGCGGCGGCGGCTGGAACGGTCTTTCATTTCTTACGTCCCCCAAGGGAAATCTGCATGGTCTGGTCGGGCGCCGCCCAACTGGGCTTCTGCTGCGGCGCGTGCGGGGCGCCGTGCGGCGCGTGCGGTCCCTGCTGGGCCTGCGGCAGGGGTGTCGTCGCCGTGGCATCGCGCTGCTGCGGGACCGACGTGTCCGGCCCGGACGGCGGCCCCGAAGTCCCGGGGTCCCGCGGGGACGTGGCCTTCTTCTTGTCCTGCCGCATGCCCCAGCGCCAGGCGAAGATCGGCGCGGCCGTGATCAGGAGGGCGAAGGTGGCCCAGGTGATCATCGCGGGGTGGGAGTGCCCGTACACGAAGGAGGCCGCCATCGAGCCCCCGAAGACCAGGATGAAGAACAGGTGGATCCGGAAGGTCCCGAACAGCGTGTCCGGGCTCGCCGAGTCGCCCTTGGGAGTCACCACGAACTTGCTCTTGCGGCGCAGCGCGGCGTCCAGGAGCGAGCGGGCGTAGATCGGCGCCGAGAGGGCCGACATCACCATGCCCGCCACACCGCCGGAGCCCTCGGGCTCGTGCGGCGACACGTTGTGCCTGCGGTTCCAGATGTAGAGGCCGATCTGCAGCGCCGAGGCGTTGCCGTAGAGCATCAGCCAGATGGTCGGGTCGATGTTCACGCCGGACGCGCCGAGGCCCAGGAACAGGGCGCAACTGAGCGCGGCCAGGATCCAGTTCATGGCGGACATCGGGTAGAAGATGACCATCATGGTGTAGTTGAAGAGGCGGCCGGGGGGCAGTGAGAAGGGCGCCTTCCAGAACTGCTTGAGGATCGTCTCGTACGTACCCCGCGACCAGCGCAGCTGCTGGGTGAAGAAGTCCGTCCAGGCGTTGGGGCCCTCGCCGACCGCGAGCACGTCCGGGGTGTAGACCGACTTCCACTTCTTGCCGGTGCCCGGGTTGGTGGCGCGGTGGATCTCGAAGCCCGTGGCCATGTCCTCGGTGATCGAGTCGTACAGACCGCCGATCTGCTTCAGGGCCTTGATGCGCACCGCGTTGGACGTGCCGACGAACATCGGGGCGCCGTACGCGTTGCCCGCGCGCTGGATCAGCGCGTGGAAGAGGAACTGCTGGGACTCGGCGGCCTTGGTGACGAAGTTGTCGTAGTTGCCGTAGACCTGCGGGCCGATGACGAAGCCCACGTTCTCGTCGCGGAAGAAGCCGAGCATCCGCTCCAGGTAGTTCGGCATCGGGACGTGGTCGGTGTCCACGGACGCGAAGTAGTCGTAGTCGTCGCCGTGCGCGTCGAGCCAGGCGTTGTAGTTGCCGTGCTTGGTCTTGGCGCGGTGCGGGCCCTTGGCCATGTTCCACTTCGCCACGCCCTTGCGGGAGAAGTGGTGCACGCCGAGCCGTCGGCAGACCTCCTTGACCTCAGGGTCGTCACCCTCGTCCAGGAGCCAGACGTGCATCAGACCGCGGTGACGGATCTTGACCGCGGCCTCCAGCGTCTTCGTCACCATCTCGATCGGCTCCTTGCCGGGCACGAACGAGGTGAGGAAGGCGACTCTGGTGCCGGTCTCGGGCACCACGGGGATCGGGTCGCGGGCCACGAGCGTCGCGTGCGCGTTGGAGAGCACGTTCATGCAGCGGAAGAACTCGATCAGACCGATCGAGACGAGCATGACGACATCGAGCACCGGCAGCCAGTCGTTGGCCACGTAGTCGCGCTCGGTCCAGTGCTCGGGCTGGAGCAGCCAGCCGAGCAGGACCAGGGAGAGCAGTGGGGCCGCGCCCAGCATCAGCGCGGCCCGTACCTTGTGCGGCTCCTGGGAGAGGAGCGAGCGGTACTTGACCTTGTACGGCTTGCTCGGGTCCGGCTGCGTCAGCGGCCCGGCGAGACGGCTGTAGTGCTCGTAGTCATAGCGCGGCAGGGTCTTCTGGATTCTGCGGAATCCGCCCGTCCTGTGCGACGGCACCCGTAGTTGGGTCGTCTCTGACGGGTCGTTCTGTCGGGCGCCCGTCGGCGTCGACGTCATGAGTCATCCCCCCGCACGCGGTCGCCCGCGTGTTCGTTGGTCCTTCCGTCCGTTCGGGTCCCCCTAGACCGTCGCGGACGCATCAGTGTCAGGCCGTCGTCTCCCTAGACATGGAACGACTACCTTCCGGTTGCATGATGCCCCCCTCGACATCGCTTCATGAACGGGGCCCCCGTCCCTGCCCCGCCGCGGTCGTCTCGGTCCCCCAACTGCCCCGTATCGCCCGCCTCATGAGAGCCAATGGCTCCGTGCCAGGGTTCTACGCCCTTAGCCATGATCGCAAGGGCGAAACAAGGTGTTTACCGGTCATACGAGCGATTTGGGGCGTCTGTTGGGGCGGGTGAGCTCAGGCGGGCGCGGATGTTGCCGAAGTGCTCGCGTATGGCCTGCTCAGCCCGGAGGGCGTCGCCCGAGCGCACGGCCTCCAGGATCTCGCGGTGCTGGCGGCAGGTGACCTTGGGATCCTGCGGTACGTCGACGAGATCTGTGCGGACCTTGTGAAAGGCGTCCCAGAACGCCTCGAGGACCTCGCCGAGCAGAACGTTCCCGAGGCCCCGGTAGAGGGTGGCGTGAAACGCGCGGTCGGTCTCGGCCCCCACGGCGCCCCGCGGGGAGGCGGCCTCGGCGTCCATCCGGTCCACCAAGGCGTCCAGTTCGGCCAGGTCGGCGTCCGGGATCCGGCCCGCGAGGCGCGCGATCAGGCCGGTCTCCACGGCCTCGCGCAGCTCCAGGAGCTGGAGCAGGCTGTCCTCGCCGCGGTAGTGGCCCGCGACCGTACGGAAGGCGAGCCCCTCGATCATCGGCGCCACCGACATCGGGCCGACATAGGTGCCGAAACCGTGCCTGATCTCCACGATCCCCATCGCCTGGAGCGCCTTGAGGGCCTCCCGCACGGAGTTCCGGCTGACGCCGAGGCGCTCCATCAGCTCGGGCTCGGTGGGCAGCGTGGCCCCGGAGGGCAGCCGCTGGTCGATGATCAGCCTCTTGATCCGCTCCTGGATGTCACGCGCCATGGCGCAACGGTAGCGGCACGGGCACCGCTTCCGGCCCGGTGCGGGAACGACGAAGGCCCTCCGCGTGAACGGAGGGCCTTCGCTGTCTGTGCGCCGCCAGGGACTCGAACCCCGGACCCGCTGATTAAGAGTCAGCTGCTCTAACCAACTGAGCTAGCGGCGCCTGATGACCTGGAGAACTCTACCGGATGTGCGGGGGTGCTCCCGACCACCCCCGGCGGGCCCGGCGGGCGGCCGAGGACCCCTGGCGTGGGCGAATGCATCATTCGGACCGTCAACATGCGGTATCTCCGGACAGTTGAGAAACTGACGGACGTGCAGATGCGCGGACATTCTTTCCTGGGGTGTGAGGGGAATCGCATGGAGGACGCTCCGGTATTCGAGGAATTCGACCCCGAGAGCGACTGTGACTGCCCCGGTTGTCTTCACTGGCGGCGTACGACGGCGCACGCTCTCCCGCTACGACTCGGCGGCCATCCGGCGGCGCACGGCGCACGCAGGGCCCTGGTGCTCGCGGCCGCTTCGTGCACGGTGCTCGGCGGCGGCCAGGCGCTGCCCGCCGTGGCGTCCACCGAGGTGGGAGGCCATGCCGTGGCCCCCGGGCGCCTTCCCGCCGATGACGGGCCCGGCATGCCGCAGGGGGCCGCGAGCCCGCTGCACGGCAGGCCGGGGGCCACGGCGACACCGGCGTCCGCGGGCGCGGCCCCGACGCTCGCCTATCGGTCGACGACCCGCTCGGCGATCATCAACCGGGCCAAGAAGTGGGTCGCGGCGCGGGTGCCGTACAGCATGGACGCGTACTGGTCCGACGGCTACCGGCAGGACTGCTCGGGCTTTGTCTCCATGGCGTGGAACCTGAGCGGAAACGAATGGACGGGCAGCCTCGACAAGTACGGGACCCGCATTTCGAAGGACCAGCTGCAACCCGGCGACATTCTGCTCTTCCACAATCCGTCGAACCCCACGAAGGGTTCGCACGTGACGATTTTCGGCGGCTGGACGGATTACACGCACACGCATTACCTCGCCTACGAACAGGCCCGCCCGCACGCCCGCAAGCAGGCCACTCCATACGGCTACTGGTCGTACGGGGACCGCTATGTGGCCTACCGCTTCAAGGGCGTGAAGGGCGGCACCCCTGGCGGCTCCGGTACATCGGCGACGCGCTACCCGGGCGCCGGGTCCTTCGGTCCCGGCGCGCACAACACGTACGTCACCCGGCTCGGCAAGGCCCTGGTCGCCCGGGGCGGCAAGCGCTACTACCGCTCGGGTCCTGGACCACGCTGGAGCGACGCCGACCGCAGGGCGACGCAGGCGTTCCAGCGGGCCCAGGGCTGGCGCGGCAAGGACGCGGACGGCCTGCCGGGCCCCACCACCTGGTCGTACCTGATGTCGGGCAAGGGCAAGGACATCGGGGCGGGGGCGGCGGGTCCCGGCGGTGGCGGCACGGGCGCCGGCGCGAAGGGCGTCCCCGCCTACCCCGGCAAGGGGGTGTTCCGCCCGGGCAGGACGCACCCGGCGATCGAGCGCCTCGGCGAGCAGCTGGTGAAGAAGGGCTTCGGCACCCACTACACGCGGGGCCCGGGCCCGAGCTGGGGCGAGAGCGACCGGCGCAACGTGGAGGCGTTCCAGCGGGCGCAGGGCTGGCGGGGCGCCGCGGCCGACGGCTTTCCGGGGCCCGAGACCTGGCGGCGGTTGTTCCGGTGAGGCGCGGCGACGGATGTGACGCGGCCGCGCGCGTGAGCCGGGCGCCCACGCGGTGCGGCGCGGCGGTGGACCCGGGCACGGACGTGACTCCGGAAGCGATGAGACCCAGGCACGAACGAGTCGGAGGCACGGATGAGTCGGAGGCACGGATGAGTGCGACGGCAGCTTCACAGCCGCAGTCCCCGGGGCCCGCGGGGGCGCCCGAACCGGGCACCGCCCGGCCGCCGCGGGTGATCCAGAGCGAGGCCACCACCGAGATCCCCGTCCACCTCCTCTTCCGCGACGATCCCGACGAGCCCGCCGCCGCGGTGCCGCTGCCGCCCGCCGTGGTGCGGCGCAGACAGGGCACGGGGGAGCAGCCGAGGACCGCGCGCCGCCCGGTCGTCGTCGAGCCGCCCGCGCGGGCCGTGCCGGACGTCGACCCGGCCCTCGTCGAGCGGCGCGCGCGGGTCCTGCCGGGCATCGCGGGGGTGCTCGGCGGCTGCGCGGGCGCCGCGGGGTGCGTGCTCTCGCTGTGGTGGGCGGGGACGCTGCCCGACGCCGCGGTCCAGGTGGCAGGGCTGCCCGGGTACGCCGGTGCCGGGCTCGGCGCCCAGCAGTGGGCCTCGCTCGCGGGATCGGGGACGCTCGCCCTGTTCGGGTTCGGCGGGCTCGCCAGGGGCCGGGTCGGCGGCGCCTGGGTGCTCAGCCTCTTCGGCCGCTACCGGGGGACCGTCCGGCGCACCGGCCTCCTGTGGGTGAACCCGCTGCTGCTGCGCCGCCGCGTGGACGTACGGCTGCGCCACTGGCGGAGCGAGCCGATGCCCGCCGTGGACCGCTCGGGGGTGGCGCTGCGGGTCGTCGTGCTCGTCGTGTGGCGGGTCAAGGACACCGCGCGGGCGACGCTGGCCGTCGCCGACCACCAGGAATACCTGCGCGAGTGCGTGGAGGCGGCCACCGCACGGGTGCTCTCGCGGCTGCCCGCCGACGCCTTCCACGACGACGCCCCCACCCTGCGCGACGCCGAGGCCGTCGGCGAGGCGCTGACGAAGGCGCTCGCCGCGGAGGCGGAGGCGGTCGGCGTGGAGATCTTCTCGGCGCAGCCGACCCGTATCGAGTACGCCCCCGAGGTGGCCGCCGCGATGCAGCGGCGCAGGGTCGCGGCCCTCGACGCACGGCACCGCGACACCGTGCTGACCTCGGTGGTCGACTCGGTCGAGGACACGGTGACGCGGCTGACCACGCGGGGCCTCGTCGAACTGGACGACTACGAGCGCAAGGCACTGGTGAAGGACCTGACGGTGGCGTTCTACACCGGCCATGGAGAACACCGCTGACACCACTGGCCCGGGTCGTGGGGAACGACGGGCCCGACGGTGAACTCGGGGAGACCTCGCGGGGGCGATGCGGACGGATCCTCTCCAGGATTGGTATGGACATGTTCAACTAACGGCAATAATCTGAGCTTGGTCTAGACCGCAGTGCGCGCACGTCCCACGGAACTCCCCACGTTCGGCAGGAGCGGCACATGCGAAACAAGAAGATGTACGCGGCCCTGGTCGGCCTCGGTACGGTCGGCGCGTTCGCGCTCTCCGCCGGTGGCGCCAGCAGCCACGGATACACGGACCTGCCGGCGAGTCGGCAGATCAACTGCGCCAAGGGCGTGGTGTCCGGCTGTGGTTCCATCCAGTACGAACCGCAGAGCGTCGAGGGGCTCAAGGGCTTCCCGGCGGCGGGCCCGGCCGACGGCAAGATCTGCTCGGCTGGCGTCGCGGGCTTCGACCAGCTCAACTCGCCCAAGACCCCGGGCGGCGGAGCGTGGCCGACGACGAAGGTGAGCGGTGGTCAGAACTACTCCTTCCGCTGGCAGTTCACCGCGCGGCACCGCACCACCGATTTCAAGTACTTCATCACCAAGCAGGGCTGGGACGACAGCAAGCCCGTGACCAGGGCGGCCCTGGAGAGCACGCCGTTCCTCACCGTGCCCTACAACAGCCAGCAGCCGCCCGCCACGCTCTCGCACAGTGGCGCCATCCCCGGCGGCCGCAGCGGGCACCACGTGATCGTCGCGGTCTGGACGGTCGCGGACACGGCGAACGCGTTCTACGCCTGCTCGGACGTCCAGTTCTGAACCGTCCCGACGTGAGGGTCTTCCCCGCACCCCACCGGTAGCCTCCGCGCACGCCGTGCCGATCGCACGGCGTGCGCGGCGCCGCCCTGCCAATATGACGCCCCGTCAATTATGGTGCGCGCCCATGGAGAGCACCGGGAACACGGCCGCGGCCACGGTCGCGGAACTCGTACGGGCGCGCTGGGGCGACCACCGCACCGGCCTGCGCTTCGCGACAGGGCGGCTGACGCACCACCAGGTGGCGGCGGGGGCGGCGGCGAGAGCGGCCCTGCTCGCCGACCTGCTGCCCCGACGCGGCGAACCCCACATCGGCGTCCTGCTCGACAACACCCCCGAATACCCCCTCTGGCTGAGCGCGGCGGCGCTCGCGGGCGCCGCGGTGGCGGGCATCAATCCCACGCGGCGCGGCGCCGAACTGGCCCGCGACATCCTGCACACCGACTGCGCGGTCCTGGTGACGGAACGGGCCCACCTCCCGCTCCTCGACGGCCTCGAACTCCCCTCCGTGCGCATCCTGGTGACCGACACGGACGCGTACGCGGAGCTGCTCGCGCCCTACGCGGGCGCGAAGCCGGAGATCGCGCGGACCGTGACGCCGCGCAGCCGCATGCTGCTCTACTTCACCTCGGGATCGACGGGCGCCCCCAAGGCGGCGATCTGCAGCCAGGGCAGGCTGGCGGCGGCGGGCGGCTCCCTGGTCGAGCACTTCGGCGTCCGCTCCACGGACACCCACTACATCTGCATGCCCATGTTCCACGGGAACGCGGTCATCGCGGACTGGGCGCCCGCGCTGGCCGCCGGGGCCGGGGTGGCGCTGCGCCGCCGCTTCTCGGCGTCCCAATTCCTGTCCGACGTCCGGGAGTTCAGGGCGACGTACTTCACCTACGTGGGCCGTGCGGTCCAGTACATCCTGGCCACTCCGGCCCGCGCCGACGACCGGGAGAACCCGCTGCGGGTCGGGTTCGGGACCGAGGCGGGGGCGGTGGACGCGGCACGTTTCGAGGAGCGTTTCGGGGTGCGTCTCGTCGAGGGCTACGGCTCCTCCGAGGGCGGCGCGGCGATCCGGCGCGCTGCGGACACGCCGCCGACGGCGATCGGCAGGGCGGCGCCGGGCGACGACCTCGCGGTGGTGGACCCACGGACCTGCCGGGAGTGCGATCCCGCGGAGTTCGCCTCCGACGGCAGACTGCTCAACGGATCCTCTGCCATAGGCGAGTTGGTGAACCGGGGAAGGAACCCCTTCGAGGGGTACTGGCGCAACGAGGAGGCGGAGGCGGAGCGGCTGCGGGGCGGCTGGTACTGGACCGGTGACCTCTTCTACCGGGACGCCGAGGGCCACCTCTACTTCGCCGGACGCACCGACGACCGGCTGCGGGTCGACAGCGAGAACCTCGCCGCGGCGGTCATCGAGAACATCCTCGCGCGGTACGAGGGGGCGGCTGCGGTGGCGGTGTACGCGGTGCCGGATCCGGTGGCGGGGGACCAGGTCATGGCGGCGCTCGCGCCACCGCCTTCCACTCCCTTCGACCCGCTCGCCTTCACCGAATTCCTGCTCTCCCAGCGGGACTTGGGGACGAAGATGGCTCCGAGATTCGTCCGGATCGTGGAGCGGATGCCGGTGACGGCGACGAACAAGGTGGCACGGGCCGCGCTCCGCGCGGAGGCGTTCCGCTGCGCCGACCCCGTGTGGTGGCGTGCCCCGGGGCAGGCGTCCTACCACCCCCTGACGGGGGCGGACGTGGCGTCGCTGCGGGCCCAGTACGAGTCCCAGGGCAGATCCGAGCTGCTCCCTTAGACCGGGGCGGGGCCCTGCCGGGTGGGTGGGGGAGGGGGGTGGCTTTTTCCCTGCGTTCGGTGCGGTGTCACACGGGGTTTCGCGCAGTTCCCCGCGCCCCTAAAAGCGGCACCACGGCCTCACCGTGCGGGGTGGGTGGGGGAGGTGGCGGCTTCTCCCTCATCCGCCGCAGTGCCTCACGTCCAGCGCGGTGGCACACGGGGTTTTGCGCAGTTCCCCGCGCCCCTAAAGCGGGCCGCAGTCGCCTGGACGGCCCGAGGGGACGTGGGGGTATGTGCGCACGGAGCACATCAGTGAACGAGGCAGGGAAGCAAGTCCGTTGGCAATGCTCTGGGACGGCGAGTACGCACATACCCCCGCGGCCCCGCCCCACAGCCGAACCCAAGGCGCACACCCGCCCCCGGCTCTAACGTGACCCCATGCCGACGACGACCACCACCAGCACCACCCGATGGCCCCGACCTCACCTCACCGCCCCCTGCCGCAGCATCGCCTACCTGGCCACCGGCGCCCTCCTCGGCCTCACCGTCCTCCTCATCGGCACCGTCCTCGTAACCCTCTCCGGCCTCCTCGTCATCGTTCTCGTTGGCATCCCCCTCCTCGCCGCCCTCACCCTCTCCGGCATCCCCCTCGCCGCCCTGGAACGCCGCCGCCTCCGCCTCCTCAAGCCCGCCGAAACCCCCGCGCCCACCCCCCACCGCACCCCGGAATCCCCGGGCGTCGCCGCCTGGTTCCGGCTGCGGCTGCGCGAGCAGGCCACCTGGCGCGAGCTCGCCTACACCGTGCTGCTCGCCCTCGTCCTGTGGCCGCTCGACCTCCTCGTCGTGGCCTGCGCCTTCGCCCTGCCCGCGCTGCTCATCGCCGCGCCGGCGCACCTCGCCGTCGCGGGGAGCGGAGGGATCAGGCCCGCCAAGCTGTGGCTGGTCGACGGTTACCCGGCGGCCACGGCCACCGCACTGCTCGGCCTGGTCCTCCTCCTCGTACTGCTGCTGCCGCTGGTCGCGTACGCCGCCGCGCGCGCCGCCTTCACCCGCCTCCTCCTCGCACCGCGCGAGTCCGAACTCGCCGACAGCCTCGCCGAGGTGACCCGGTCCAGGGCCCGCCTCGTGGACGCCTTCGAGGCGGAACGGCGCAGGATCGAGCGGGACTTGCACGACGGGGCCCAGCAGCGTCTGGTCGCCCTGACGATGTCGCTCGGGCTCGCGAGGCTGGACGCGGCGGGGATCCCCGAAGGGCCCGTCGCGCGGCGGCTTGCCGACGCCCTCGCCACGGCGCACGCCGAGGCGGACGGCGCGCTCACCGAGCTGCGCGAGCTGATCCGGGGCATCCACCCCCAAGTACTCGCGGACTACGGCCTCACCGCCGCCATCGAGGACGCGGCGGACCGCTCGACCGTCCCCGTGGACATCGAGTACGCGGAACTCCCGCGCCTGCCCGAACCCGTGGAGTCCGCGGGCTACTTCGCGGTCCGCGAGGCGCTCACCAACATCGACAGGCACAGCGGCGCGCGCGAGGCGAGGATCACGGCGGCCCACACCCGCGGAGCGCTCCGCATCGACGTACGCGACGACGGCCGCGGCGGCGCGGACCCCGGGCGCGGCACGGGCCTGACGGGACTCGCCGACCGCCTGGCCGTCCTCGATGGCAGACTGACGGTCACCAGCCCGCCCGGCGGGCCGACCGTCCTCTCCGTGGAGATCCCTTGCCAAGCCGAAGCCCGCTGAGAGTCGTCCTGGCCGAGGACAGCGTGCTGCTCCGCGAGGGACTCGTCGGCGTCCTCACCCGCTTCGGCCACGAGACGGTCGCCGCGGTCGGCGACGCGGACGCGCTGCGGGACGCGGTGTCGGCGTACGAGCCGGACGTCGTGGTCACCGACGTGCGCATGCCGCCGGGATTCCAGGACGAGGGGCTGCGCGCGGCGGTGGAGCTCAGGGCGGTCCGCCCGAGACTGCCGGTGCTCGTGCTCAGCCAGTACGTCCAACGGGCCTACGCCGCCGAGCTCCTGGACACCGGCGACGGCACCGGCGTCGGCTACCTCCTCAAGGACAGGGTCGGCCAGGTCGAGCAGTTCGTGGAGGCGTTGACGCGGGTCGCGCAGGGCGGCACGGTCGTCGACCCCGAAGTCGTACGGCAGTTGCTGCGCCGCCGCCGCGACCCGCTGGCCCAACTGACGCCGCGCGAGCGCGAGGTGCTCGCACTCGTCGCCGAGGGCAAGTCGAACGCTGCGATCGCCCACGACCTCGTGGTCAGCGAGGCGGCGGTCGGCAAGCACATCGGCAACATCCTCGGAAAGCTGGACCTGCCACCGGCGGACGGCACGCACCGCAGGGTCCTCGCGGTCCTTGCGTACCTGAGGGCGTGAGTACGATCCACGACATGAGCACGCCAGACCGGACAGAGTCCGCGACGCACCACACCCCGGAACCCGACCCCACGCCGCACGAGGGCCCCACCCCCGCGGCCAGAGCCCGCCGCGCCCGCATGGCCGCGGCCTCGCTCCTGATGGCCGCCGCCGCCGTGGTCCTCGCCCTGCGTCTGGCGAGCAGATCCTCCGTGCTCGTCGTCGGGGTCTACGGCCTGCTGCTCATCCTCTGCGGCCTGGTGATCGAGCTGAGCCGCCGCGGCCGCACCAGGCTCGGCACCTGGCTGCTCGCCGCGGGTCTCGTGGCGGCGCTGCTCATGGACGGGGTCGTCCTCTCCTAGTCGTCGGGACTAGGACTCCAGGTACCGCAGCACGGCCAGCACCCGGCGGCTGTAGCCGGTCGTCCGGTGCAGGCCCAGCTTGTCGAAGATCGCGTTGAGGTTCTTCTCGACCGCGCTCAGCGAGATGTGCAGCTTCTCCCCGATGGCCGCGTTGGTGTGCCCCTCGGCGAGCGCCTCCAGAACGGTGCGCTCGCGGGGAGTCAGGCGGGTCAGCGGGTCGCTGTGCGTGGTGCGGATGAGCAACTGCCGTACGACTTCGGGGTCGATGGCGGCGCCGCCCGCGTGCACCCGCTCCAGGGCGTCGAGGAACTCCTCGACCTGCGCGACCCGGTCCTTGAGGAGGTAGCCGACGCGCTCGGCGCTCGAAGTGAGCAGCTGCGCCGCGTAGTTGCGCTCCACGTACTGGGAGAGGACGACCACGCCGATCTCCGGGCGCAGCTCGCGGATGCGCACCGCGGCGCGCAGCCCTTCGTCGGTGTGGTCGGGCGGCATGCGGATGTCGGTGACCACGACGTCGGGGGCGTGCGCCTCGACCTCGCGCAGCAGCGCGTCGGCGTCGCCCACGGCGGCGAGGACCTCGTGGCCCTCCTCGGCGAGCAGCCGGACCAGGCCCTCACGCAGCAGGGTCGAGTCCTCGGCGAGGATTACGCGCACGGCAGCTCCGCGGTGATGGTGGTGGGTCCCCCGAGGGGGCTATCGACTCGCAGGGTGCCGTCGAGCGCGGCGACCCGGCTGTGCAGCCCGGTCAGACCGCTGCCCGCGGGGTCGGCGCCGCCCGCCCCGGTGTCGCGGACGACGACGGTGAGCGTGGTCCCGCTGCCGCGCACCGCCACGTGGACCTCGTCGGCGAGGGAGTGCTTGGCGGCGTTGGTGACGGTCTCGGACACGACGAAGTAGGCGGCCGTCTCGACGGCGGGCGGCAGCGGGTCCGGCACGTCGTACTCCATGCGCACGGGGAGCGCGGACCGCTCGGAGACCCCGCCGAGCGCCTCGCGCAGCCCCAGGCTGTCGAGCGCGGTGGGGTAGACGCGCCAGGCCACCTCGCGCAGCTCGGTGAGGACTTCCTGGGCTTCCTTGTGCGCCTGCTCCAGGAGCGCGTCGGCCCGCTCGGGCGTACGGCCGCGGCGGGCCCTGCCGAGCAGCATGGCGAGCGCGACGAGCCGCTGCTGGACGCCGTCGTGCAGATCACGCTCGACGCGGCGCCGCTCCACGTCGACGGCCTGGACCACCGCGGCCCTGCTGGTGGCGAGCTCGTCGATGCGCCGCTGGAGCAGCTCGCGCTCGGAGGGCCCGAAGCACTCGCTGGCGAGCCGGGCGTCCTGGTCGGTCAGCGCGCGCAGCCCCTGCACGGCGAGGAAGAGCAGGGTGCCGCCGAGTACGACCTGGCTGAGCACGTCGACCCAGGTCATCGAGGCCCGGGTGGTGAGCGACACCGCGAAGATCCCGGCGAGGACCGCGCCGAAGTCGACCAGACCGACCACGACGGCGCAGAGCAGTCCCGAGTACGTACGGGCCGCGAGGTAGCGCAGGATCTGCTGGTCGGAGGCGCGGTGCTCGGGGAACGTGTCGTGGAAGAAGAGGGACCTGCGCCACCGCTCGACGCCGGTCAGCCTGCGCGCGCCCGACGCGAGGAGCGCGTGGGCGCGGCCGCGGGTGCGCGGCCAGAGCAGGAAGGCGCCGAGGGCGGCACCGGCGACGACGAAATAGCCGAGCCCGAGCAGGGCGGTGAGACAGCCGATGAGCACGCCGGCGACTCTGAGCAGGAACGGGGCGGCCACGGGCTCCTTCACGCCGTCCGACATTAGCCGACCCCTAGTCGACGCGGCGGTGCCGGGGCGTCGAGGTGGCCCGGGGCCGCTTCCTGGACCGGACGCGCACCGCCACATAGGCGGCGAGGGCCACGACGACCAGGACGAGGACCGCCTTGGAGAGCAGCCCGACGTAGGTCTCGACCGCGTGCCACTGGTCGCCGAGCCAGTATCCGGCCAGGACGAGGACGGAGTTCCAGACCAGGCTGCCGAGCGTGGTGAGGGCGAGGAAGACCGGCAGGCGCATGCGCTCCACCCCGGCGGGGACGGAGATCAGGCTCCGGAAGATCGGCACCATCCGGCCGAGCAGGACGGCCTTGGTGCCGTGCTTGGCGAACCACGCCTCGGTGCGTTCCAGGTCGGAGGTCTTGACCAGCGGCAGCTTCGCCCACAGGGCGTGCATGCGCTCGCGTCCGAAGAGCACGCCGATCCAGTAGAGGGCGGCCGCGCCGACGACCGAGCCGAGCGTGGTCCAGAACAGCGCGGAGCCGAGGCTGATCACGCCCTGCCCGGCGGCGAAGCCGGTCAGCGGCAGGATCACCTCGCTGGGCAGGGGCGGGAAGAGGTTCTCCAGGGCGATGGCGAGACCGGCGCCGGGGCCGCCCAGTGTGTCCACGAGGTCGGCTGCCCAGCCCGCGATGCCGCCCGCGGGCTCCTGGGGGAGGGCGAGAGTCATGAGGTCCATAGGAGTAACGCTAGAAATTGCAGGTCAGCGACGGTATGGGGGTTGCCGTCGACTCGGGGTGCGGTTTTCCGCACCCCCGGTGAACGCGACGTACGCGAAAGGCCCCCCGTGTGAACGGAGGGCCTTTGCTGTCTGTGCGCCGCCAGGGACTCGAACCCCGGACCCGCTGATTAAGAGTCAGCTGCTCTAACCAACTGAGCTAGCGGCGCCTGCTGACAAGAAAATACTACCTGCTCCGAGGGGGTGCCTCGAACCACGGGCCCCGTAGGGGCGCGGGGAACTGCGCGCCCAGCCCCCACAAACCCGCAGCGAGCCTAGATGGCCAGGGACAGCAACACCGGCGCCGCCCCACGATTCAACGTATCCGCGGCTTCCCGAAGCCGATGCGCATGCTCAACCGGCAGGGAAAGCGCAAGGCACCCCACCGCGGCCCCCGCAGTGATCGGCACGGCCGCACACACCGTGCCCACCGCGTACTCCTGAAGATCGAGTACCGGCACCGTCGCGGGCTGCGCGGCCAGACGGTTGAGGAGGATCTTCTCGTTCGTGATCGTCCGCGACGTGAGCCGCGCCATCTTGTGCCGGGAGAGATGATCCCTGCGCCCGTCGACGTCGAGCTGCGTCAGCAGGCTCTTGCCGACCGCGCTGGCGTGGGCGGAGGACCGGAAGTCCACCCACTCGTTGACCGCGGGGGTGCGGGGGCCCGCGGCGAAGTCGGTGACCTTGACCTCGCCGTCCACGTAACGGCTGATGTAGACGGCCGCGCCGATCGAGTCGCGCAGGCCGTCGAGCGTGCGCTGCAGCTTCTCGCGCAGCGCCTGGTCGTGCTGGTGGGCGGAGCCGAGCCGGGCGAAGGACTCCCCGGTGACGTACGCGCCGGTGGCGCTGTCGGTGAGCTGCTCGACGTACCCCTCGCGGAGGAGCATGCGCAGCAGGGGTGCCAGCCTGGCGGGCGGCAGCCGGGTCTCACGGGCGAGGTCGGCGGTGGTCACTCCGGTGTTGTGCCTGGCGACGATCTCGAGCACCCGCAGGGCGCTCTGGACGGAGTGGTGCGGCGTGGTCGCCTCGTGCTGCAACGCCACGGCTTCCCCCTGCGTGGAACGGTTCCGGACAGCTGGGCTCCGTCCCACGATAGCCGCCAAGTGGCGCATGCGGAGCGTCTGTTGGGGAGATTGGTGGCGCGCCCGTGCCTGTCAGCAGGAACGCGCCACCCTGGCATATGCCTAGGTCACAGGACCGCGCTGAGGAACTCGCGGGTGCGCTCGTGCTCCGGCTCCGTGAAGATCTTCTCCGGCGAACCGGACTCGATGACCCGACCCGAGTCGAACATCAGGACCTGGTCCGAGATGTCGCGGGCGAAGCTCATCTCGTGGGTCACGCACAGCATCGTGATGTCCGTGGTGTGCGCGATGTCGCGGAGCACGTCGAGGACGCCCGCCACCAGCTCCGGGTCGAGCGCGGAGGTCACCTCGTCGAGGAGGAGCACCTGCGGGCGCATCGCCAGGGCCCGCGCGATGGCGACCCGCTGCTGCTGGCCGCCGGAGAGCTGGGTCGGGTACGCGTCGCAGCGGTCGCCGAGCCCGACCAGGTCGAGCAGCTCCCGGGCGCGCTGCTCGGCCTCGTCCTTGGGCAGGCCCAGCACGCTGACCGGCGCCTCCATGACGTTGCGCAGGACCTTCATGTTCGGGAAGAGGTTGAACTGCTGGAAGACCATCCCGATGTTCTTGCGGACCTCGCGGACGTGCTTCTCGCTCGCCGTGACGAGCTTGCCGTTCCGCTCCTCGTGGGTGAGGTAGTTGCCGCCCACCTTGATCGTGCCCTGCTCCGGCTTCACCAGCGTCATCAGGAGCCGCAGGATCGTGGTCTTGCCGGACCCGGAGGGGCCGATCAGCGTCACGTGCTTGCCGGAGGCGACCGAGAAGTCCAGCTCGTCGAGGACGACGTTCGAGCCGTAGCGCTTGACGACCTTGTCGAAGCGGATGAGCTCGCTGCCGTCGACGGCCGGGTTGGGGATTTCCTGGGAAGTGCTGCTGTCAGCGGACAAGGCGACGCTCCAAAACTCGCAGAAGAACAGAGGCCGGGTAGGCGATGACGATGAAGGCGACGCCGACCACGCTGATCGCCTCGTAGGTGAAGGTCGCCTGGCTGTAGCCCTGGGCCTGGCCCAGCATGTCGAGCGCGCCGATGGCGGCCATCTGAGGCGATTCCTTGAGCATGATGATCACGTAGTTGCCGAGCGCGGGGATCACCCTGCGCACCGCCTGGGGCAGGATCACGGCCGTCCAGGTGCGGCGCTTGGAGAGGCTGAGCGCGGTGGCCGCCTCCCACTGGCCCGCGGGGACGCCCTCGATCCCGGCCCGGTAGACCTCCGAGGTGTACGTCGAGTAGTGCAGTCCGAGGCCGACGATGCCCGTGGTGAGGGGCGACATCGAGGGGCCCCACTCGGGCACCACGTAGAAGAGGAAGAACAGCTGCACCAGGAGCGGGGTGCTGCGGATGAACTCGGTGACGACCGTGACGGGCCAGCGGATCCACTTCTTCTCGGAGCGCTGGGCGACGGCCCAGACCAGGCCGAGCGAGAAGGCGATCAGGGTGCCGAAGAGCAGCGCCTTGAGGGTGAGTTCCACGCCGTCCCAGAAGAGCGGCATGAAGTCGTCGACGTGCGACCAGTTCCAGTTCACTTGGCACCCCCCGTACCGGTGACGGCGTCGATCGCCGACTTGGAGCGCATGCCGCCGAACAGGCTGGTCTTCTCGGGCGTCTGCCCGATCCGTTTCTTGGCGTGCCGCTCCAGGAGCCGCATGCCGCGCGTGAGGATGAACGCGAAGACGAAGTACAGCGCGAGCAGCAGCGTGTAGATCGGCGCGCTCTCGTTCTTCACGAGCCGCAGCAGGTCACCGGCGAAGGTCATGTCGCCCACCGCGATGAGCGAGACGAGCGAGGTGCCCTTGAGCAGCTCGATGAGCAGGTTGTTGAACGGCGGGATCATCTCGGGCCAGGCCTGCGGCAGTTCGATCCTGCGCAGCCGTTGCAGCGGGGTGAAGTTCAGGGCGATGCCCGCCTCGCGCTGCGCGGGCGGCACCGCGGCGAGCGCGCCGCGCACGATCTCGGAGGCGTACGCCCCGTAGGTGATGCCGAGCGCGAGCACGCCCGCGAACATCGGCTGGAAGCTGATGTTGAACACCGGCGGCACCGTGAACGCGATCCAGAACATGAAGACCAGCGACGAGGTGCTGCGGAAGATCTCGAAGTAGGCACCGGCGAGGAACCGCACGATCCACAGCCGGGACGTGCGCAGCACACCGATCGGGAAGGCGATCACGAACGCGAGGGCCGCGCTGAGCAGGGTGACCTGCACGGTGATCCAGACACCGGGCAGGAACCAGTTCCCGAAGAACTCCGACGACATCATGAGGAGGCGCCCTTCGCCGGGGGGCACAGCTTCGCCACGGTCAGATCCGTCATCTCGTCCTCGGTGAAGCCGAACGGCTTGACGATCCGCAGGAGCTCGCCGCTCTTCTTGAGCTTGTGCAGCTCCTCGTTGAAGGCGTCGCGCAGGTTCTTCTCGGAGAGCCGGAAGGCGAAACCGCCCGCGCCGTAGGCCGGTTCGCCGTCGACCTCGGGCTGGAAGGGCTTCGTCGCCTCGACCCGCGGATTCTTCTTGATCACCGTACGTACGGTGACGTTGGTGCCCGCGAACGCGTCGACCCGGCCCTGGGCGACGGCGTCGAGCCCCGCCACCTGGTCGGGCAGCACGAGGACGGACTTCACGCCGGCGGCCTTGGCGTAGTCGATCTCCGCGTAGGCGGTGCCGCTGGCCAGCTTCAGGCCCTTCTTGGCGATGTCCTCGTAGCCCTTGATGCCGTGCGGGTTGCCCTTCTTCACGATGAAGGAGTCGAGCATGAGGTAGTCGGGGTCGGAGAAGAGGACCTGCGCGCAGCGCGTCGGGTTGATGTACATGCCCGCCGACACCACGTCGAACTGCCTGGCCTGCGTGAGGCCGGGGATCAGGGCGCCGAACTTGGTCGGCACCGCCTTGACCTTGGGTATGCCGAGGCGGGGGAAGATGACCTTGGCGATCGCCGGTGCCTCGCCGGTGACCTCGCCGTTCTCGTCGATGTATCCGAACGGGACCTCGCCCGCGACACCGATCCTGACCGTGCCGCTGTCGCGCAGTCGGTCCAGCAGATCGCCCCCCTCAACCTTCCCCTCGTCGGGGACCCGGCTGCATGCCGGGACCCCGAGAGCGCCCAACGCCGCCCCGCCCGCTCCGGTGAGCAGGCTGCGGCGGCGGACCGCTCTGCCTATGAATCCCTCGTCGTTCCCAAGTGGTGGAGCCATGGGCGCGCGGCTACCCGACTCGACACGAGATATGCCGATGAATTTCGGCCCCTGATGCAATCGTTGTGGTCTTGACCCAGGGAGGAGCATGGGACACATGGCAGACCGATTCATCGAAGTCTCCCTCGCCAAGCGGGGAGTTCAGTGCACGGCAAAGCTGCTCGACGACCGGGCCCCGGTGACCTGCGAGGCGGTGTGGGAGGCGCTTCCGCTCGGCTCGGACGTCTATCACGCGAAATACGCGCGCAACGAGATCTACGCCCTTTTCCCGGCATTCGCGGACCGCGAGCCGCCCCTGGAAAATCCGACAGTCACCCCTATCCCAGGAGATCTCTGTTATTTCTCCTTTTCCGGTACGGAACTGGGGACCCAGGCATACGGATACGAGGCCGGGGCGGACGTGAAGGCGGGCACCACCGTCGTCGACCTGGCCCTCTTCTACGAACGCAACAACCTGCTCCTCAACGGCGACGTCGGCTGGGTGCCCGGCATCGTCTGGGGCCAGATCGTCGACGGCCTCGACCGCATGGCCGAGGCCTGCAACGACCTGTGGCGCGCGGGCGCGCAGGGGGAGTCGCTGAACTTCCGCAGGCTGTAGGTGTAACAAGCCCGTCCGGCGATTGAGGACTGGGGGCCCGGGGGCAACGCCCCCGAGACATCACCCCACGGTGGGAGGAGCGATCCCCCCGGCCCCCGCCTCGTACAACGCATGCGCGGCCCGAAGCACCACCGTGTCGGCGTGGCGCGCCCCGACGATCTGCACCCCGACGGGCAGTCCGTCCTCGTCCAGGCCACAGGGCACCGTCGCCGCGGGCTGCTGCGTCAAGTTGAACGGGTACGTGAACGGGGTCCACCCCGTCCAGCGCCGATGCCCCGAGCCCTTGGGCACCTCGACCCCCGCTTCGAACGCGGTGATCGGGAGCGTCGGCGTGACCAGCAGGTCGTACGTCGAGTGGAAGCGGCCCATCCGGCGGCCCAGATCCATGCGGGTGTCGACGGCGGCCAGATAGTCGAGCGCGCTGTACCGGGCGCCGCGCCCGCAGATCTCCCGCAGCCCTGGGTCGAGCAACTCCCGCTGGGCGGGCGAGAGATGCTGCACCACGCGCGCGGCCCCGCTGAACCACAGGGTGTGGAACGCCTCCACCGGGTCCGAGAAGTCGGGGTCGGTCTCCTCGACGTACGCGCCCTGCGCGGCGAGCGACTCCACCGCGCGGCGCACCGCGGCGGCGACCCCGGGCCGCACCGCGACCTGGCCGCCGAACGAGGGGGAGTAGGCGACGCGCAGACCGCGCACCCCGCCCCCGACGCCGGTGCGGAAACTGCCCGCCACCGGGCCCAGTTGGGACCAGTCGCGCGCGTCGGGGCCGGTGATGACCTCCATCATCAGCGCCGCGTCCGCCGCGTCCCGCGTCATCGGGCCCACGTGGGCGAGCGTGCCGAAGGGGCTCGCGGGATACAGCGGCACCCGGCCGTACGTCGGCTTCAGCGCGAAGATCCCGCAGAACGCCGCGGGGATCCGCACCGAACCGCCGCCGTCCGTACCGAGCGACAGGGGGCCCGCGCCGACCGCCACGGCCGCCGCGCTGCCCCCGCTGGAGCCGCCCGAGGTGCGCGACGTGTCGTACGGATTACGGGTGATCCCGCTCTGCGGCCCGTCCGTGACGCCCTTCCAGCCGAACTCCGGTGTGGTGGTGCGGCCGACGAAGACCGCGCCGTGCTCGCGCAGCCGGGCGACCGAGGGCGCGTCCTCGTTCCACTTGCCCTCCGGACGCACGGTCATCGAGCCGCGCAGGGTCGGCCCGCCGCGCAGCAGGAGCAGGTCCTTCACCGACACCGGGACGCCGTCCACCAGGCCCTGCGGCTCGCCACGGCGCCACCGCTCCGTACTGGCCCCGGCCTGCGCGATCGCCTCCTCGGCGGAGATCCGCACGAACGCGTTCACCGCGCCCTGGCTCTCCTCGGCCCGCCGCAGCACGGCGCGCGTCGCGTCGAGCGGACTGAATTCGCCCTTGCGGTAGCCGTCGACGAGTTGTACGGCGGTGAGATCCGTGAGCTCGGTCATGCACGCTCCTCAGGAGGCGGTCGGGCGGTGTCCGGGGTGATCAGGAGTGGTGATCAGGAGTGGTGATCAGGAGTGGTGATCAGGGGTGATCAATGTCCTGGGACATACCCACGTTTCTTGTCGACCACGTTCGCCAGCGGCTGTCCCGTCGACCACTGTTCGTACAACTCGACGAACTGCGTGCCCAGTTCGTCGCGCCAGCCGACCGTGTCACCGCTCATGTGCGGGGAGACGAGCAGCCCCGGCACCGTCCACAGCGGGCTGTCGCCCGGCAGCGGCTCCTGCTCGAAGACGTCGAGCGCCGCGCCCGCGATCCACCGCTTGGTCAGCGCCTCCACCAGGTCGTCCTCGACGACGAGGGCGCCGCGCCCGATGTTGACGAACCGCGCCGACGGCTGCATCACGCCGAACCGCCGCGCGTCGAACATGCCCCGCGTGTCGTCGGTCAGCGGCGCCGCGCACACCACCCAGTCGGCGCGGGTGAGCAGCCGGTCGAGGTCGTCGGGCCCGTGCACCCCGGCCCGCGCGGTGCGGCCCACCAGGGCGGTGGTGATGCCGAGCGCCTTCAGCGTGCCGGCGATCGCACGGCCGATCGGCCCGGTCCCCACCACACAGGCGCGGGTGCCCCCGACCCTGCGGGTCTCGCGGTGCTCCCAGGCGCGCTCGCGTTGCAGGTCGAGGGTGCGTGGCAGGTCCTTGGCCATGGCCAGGACGAGCGCCGCGACGTACTCGGCGATCGGCTGGTCGAAGACGCCGCGGGCGTTGGTGACCACCGTGTCGGACGCCGCGAGCTCGGGACACATCAGATGATCCACGCCCGCGCTCGCCGTATGCACCCAGCGGGGCCTCGCGCCCTCGCCGGGCCAGGCGTCGCGCACCGCGTGTGAGCTGAAGTCCCACACCAACAGGACGTCGGCCAGGGGCAGTTGTCCGGCCAGATTCGACGCGTCCGCGTGCAGGATCCGGGCCCGCCCGGTGAGCTTCCCGAGCCTCGGCGGTGGCTCAGGAGGCTGGGCGTCAAGGACAAGAACGGTTGATTCGGACATCGAGGGGAAACCGTTTCGCAATGAGGTTCCGCTTCCCTGAAGAGGTACGGCTCGGCCGTCTGAGATGTGCGGATTGACCACGCTGGCACCCGAACCTACCTTCGTCAACAGAGGCGCTGTCGTGCAGTCGTCTCCGGAACCGAGTACTGTCCGCGCATCCGCTCGCACTCTCTGTGCGGTCCGCCGCACAGGCATCCCCGTCCCGACGTCCCGGCGCGTCGCCGGTATCGCTCGTCCCCGGCCCCCGGCCGGTCCCTGATCACCACGCACGAACGTGGGGCCTGCTCATGGACGTCTCCTTTCTCGGCGGACCACAACCGCAACGCGGTGTCGGTGTCGTCGCACCCTTCGACTTCGCCCTCGACCGCGAACTGTGGCGGTGGATCCCGGACGAGGTCTCCCTTCATCTGACCCGTACTCCGTACGTGCCCGTCGAGGTCAGCCTGGACCTCGCGCGCGTCGTCAGCGAACACGAGACGCTGGGGGAGGCGGTCCGTGCGCTGAGCGCCGCCGAACCCGAAGTCCTCGCCTACGCCTGCACCTCGGGCAGCTTCGTCGGCGGCACCGCCGGCGAACGGGCCATGTGCGAGGCCATGACGCGCGAGGGCGCGGTCGCGTCGGTGACCACGTCGGGCGCGCTCCTGGAAGCCATCGACGAACTGGGCGCGCGGCGCATCGCGCTGGTCACGCCCTACACCTGGTCGGTCACCCAGGCCCTGGAGCAGTACCTGGCCGAGGCCGGGGTCCACGTCACGGGCCGTGCCTACCTCGGCCTCACCCGGCACATCTGGAAGGTCCCCTACCGGGACGTCGCCGACATGGCGCGGCGCGCGGTCACGAGTGGGGTCGACGCCCTCTTCATCAGCTGCACCAACCTGCCGACGTACGACGTCATTCCGCAACTGGAGGCGGAGCTGCGTGTTCCGGTGCTCTCGGCGAACCAGGTGACGATGTGGTCGGCGTTGCGCAGGCTGGGTACGGGTGCGGTAGGGCCCTATCAGGCACTGATCAATCCCGCGGCCAGGCCGGGCGCCAGTCCGCTGAACCCGCCGAGGCCGCCACAGGGCCAGGGCCTGCCCGAAGGACCGCCCGCGGGGCCACCCGCAGAAGGAGGAGGCTGGACGTGACGGCACTCGGATTTCTCTACCCGGGGCACTCGGCAGAGGACGACTACCCCCGCATGGAGCAGATGCTCGGCAGCGACGTCCGGCTGCAGGTCGTCCATACGGACATCGGCGAGGACGCCCACCGGGTCGACGCGCTCCTGGAGATGGGCTCGGCGGAGCGGCTCGCCGCCGGGGTCGAGGAGCTCAGGCTCTCCGGCGCGGAGGCGGTGGTCTGGGCGTGCACCAGCGCCAGCTTCGTCTTCGGCTGGGAGGGCGCGCACGAGCAGGTCCGCGACCTCGCCAGGGCGGCGGGACTGCCCGCGTCCTCCACGTCGTTCGCCTTCGCCCACGCCCTGCGCGAGGTGGGCGCGACCCGCGTGGCGATCGCGGCGACCTACCCGGACGACGTGGCGGGGCACTTCTCCGCCTTCCTGAAGGACGCGGGCGCCGAGGTCGTCTCGGTGCGGGGCAGCGGCATCATCACGGCCGCCGAGGTCGGCACCTGGGGCCGCGACGAGGTGCTCGCCCTGGCCCGCGACGGCGACCACGCGGACGCCCAGGCGCTGCTCCTGCCCGACACGGCGCTGCACACCGCGGCGTACGTCCGCGAGGCCGAGGAGGCCATCGGCAAGCCGGTCCTGACGGCCAACCAGGTCACGGTCTGGGAGGCCCTGCGGCTCGCGTCGCGGCGCCTGAACGCCCCGGCGCTCGGCTCCCTGTTCACCAAGGAGCCGCTGGTGCAGGTCAAGGGCTGAGAACCGGCTCAAGGACTGAGGATCAGCCTGACCACCGTCAGGGTCTGGACCGACCCCGACACGTAGTACAGGACGATGGCGCCGCCCACCGTCGCCTCCCTGCGGTCGGGGTCGTCCCGCACGGGCGTGGAGCCGTGGCCGTAGGGATCGCGGGCCACGGTGCGCGTCAGCGCGGCCCGGAAGGCGTCGGCGTCGCCCATCTTGGCCAGGGTGTCGTCGGCCGGAGGCGCGTAGGTCACGCGGTGGCTCCGGCGGTGGCGGGCACTCAAGCGACGCCCCGCCTCTCCGCCTCGTCGGAGGCGAGCCGCGCGAGCCGTGCCTCGGCGTCGGGATCGGGCACGGCCTCCAGCATCCAGTGCCGCATCACGGCGTGGATCTCGTCGACCCCGGCCGCGTTGATGGCCCGGTCGAACTCCGCGCGCCGCTCCTCGGGCAGGGCGGCACGGATGTCCGGGATGGTGTTGGGCACCTCGACCTCGACTCCGTCGACGAGGGTCTTGAGCGGCTCGGCCATGGTCAGTCTCCGTGGATGGGATCCGTCGCACGTGTCACGTTAGTCCGGTGCTTCCCGTACGGCCCCGGCGGGGAACCTCCGGACCCGCCCGGACCGGCCGGGAATAAACGGAGAACCACTCCTGTTGGCTGTCCCGTACCCACGTGACGTATGTACGCAGTGCAGGAGGCACCCCCAGTGACAGTGGACCCGACCGGCGAGGGCACCCGTGACGACGGCATCCGCGAGGACGGCATCCGCGGGGAGCGGCACGGCACCGCGCCCGTGCCCCTGTCCGTACTCGACCTGGTGACCGTCGGCGCGGGGCGCACCGCCACCGACGCGCTGCGCACCAGCGTCGAGATCGCCAAGCTCGCCGAGGGCCGCGGCTACCACCGCTACTGGGTGGCCGAGCACCACTCCATGCCCGGCGTCGCGTCCTCCTCCCCGGCCGTGATCCTCGCCCACCTCGCCGCCCACACCGGCCGCATCCGGCTCGGCTCCGGCGGCGTGATGCTGCCCAACCACGCCCCGCTCGTGATCGCCGAGCAGTTCGGCACCCTGGAGGCGATGGCCCCGGGCCGCGTCGACCTGGGCCTGGGCCGGGCCCCCGGCACCGACGGCGCCACCGCCGCCGCCCTGCGCCGCGCCGAGCGGCTGAACGAGGGCGCCGACGACTTCCCCCAGCAGCTCGCCGAGCTCACCCGCTTCCTGGACGACGACTTCCCTGACGGTCACCCGTACGGGCGCATCCACGCGGTGCCCGGGCCCATCCAGGCGACCTCGCCCGGCGGTGTGCAGTCCACCCACCGCCCGCCGATCTGGCTGCTCGGCTCCTCCGGCTTCAGCGCCCGGCTCGCGGGCGTCCTCGGTCTGCCGTTCGCCTTCGCGCACCACTTCTCCGCGCAGAACACCATCCCGGCCCTCGACCTCTACCGCGAGTCGTTCAAGCCCTCCGCGGTGCTCGACGCCCCGTACGCCCTGATCGGCGTCTCCGCGCTGGCCACCGACGACGAGAACGAGGCTCGCCGCCAGGTGCGGGCCGCGGCCCTGAACATGGTCCGCCTGCGCACCGGGCGCCCCGGCCTCGTGCCCACTCCCGAGGAGGCCGAGACGCACCAGTTCAGCCCCATGGAGCAGGAGTTCATCACCACCTGGAACTCCAACGTCATCCACGGCACCGTCGACGAGGTGCGCACCGGCCTCGACGACCTCGCCAAGCGCACGGGCGCGGACGAGCTGATGATCACGGGCAACGCGCACAGCGGCGACATCCGCTTGCGCTCGTACGAGTTGATCGCCGACGCGTACGGGTTGCCCCGCTAGGGGCGCGGGGAACTGCGCGCTCAGCGCGCGAGAAGCCGCAGTCGCGTCTGCCGAGATCCCCGCAGGCGCGGCTGCGGCTTGTTCGTGGTTGCTCGCGCAGTTCCCCGCGCCCCTGACGGGGCACCCGCTATGAAGCGCCCCGCAAAAGTGCGGAGATACGATCCGGCGACA
Organism: Streptomyces formicae; assembly: GCF_002556545.1. NCBI lineage: Bacteria > Bacillati > Actinomycetota > Actinomycetes > Kitasatosporales > Streptomycetaceae > Streptomyces > Streptomyces formicae. The sequence continues at coordinate 3,496,841 of NZ_CP022685.1, read as the reverse complement.
CCGCACGGGAGTACAGCCACCCCTGCCCCGTGTCACACCCGATCCGCCGAAGCCGCCGAGCCTGAGACGCAGTCTCCACGCACTCCGCGGTCACCGTGATCCCCAACTGGTGCGCCAACCGCACCAACGCCTCGACGATGACCTCGTCGGCGGGGTTCAGATGCGCCTCCCCCTCCTCGTACTGGAAGCCCCGCACGAACGACCCGTCGAGCTTCAGTACGGACACCGGGAGGCGGCTCAGGTACGCCAGGTTCGAGTACCCCGTGCCGAAGTCGTCGATGGCGATCTGCACCCCCATGTCGCTGAGCGCCTGAAGAGCCTGGAGCGGGCGCCCCGCTGAGCCCATGACGGCGGACTCGGTGAGCTCCAACTGGAGGAGTTCCGCGGGGAGTCCGGTCTCTGCGAGGATCTCCGCGACATCGGCGACCAGGTCGGAGTCCCACACCTGCCGCACCGCGACGTTGACGCTCACGAAGACGGGATCCCGCTCCGGATGCGCCAACTGCCAGCGCCGCGCCTGTCGGCAGGCCGTGCGCAGGACCCACCGGCCGAGCTGCACGATCGACCCGTCCTCCTCGGCCAGGCCGATGAACCGATTCGGCGTGAGCAGCCCGAACTGCGGGTGGCGCCAGCGCACCAGCGCCTCGACCCCGCGCACGTCCTCGTCCGCCAGGCCCACCAACGGCTGGTACTCCAGGACGAATTCGCCCCGCTCGACGGCCGGGCGCAGTGAACTGGCCAGGGCCTGGCGGGTCATGCGGTGGGCGTTGCGCTCCGGGTCGAAGAGCGTCCAGCGGGCCTTGCCGTCGGTCTTCGCCCAGTACAGCGTGGTGTCGGCGGCCTGCATGAGCCCGGTCGTGGTGGTGCCGGCGGCGCGCCGCTCGACGACGCCGATGGACGCGGAGACGGAGAGCCGCTGCCCGGAGAGGTCGAAGGGTTCCCGCAGCGTCTTCAGGACCGCTTCGGCGAGGTCGGCGAGTTGTTCCGTGCCGGTCGACTCCTCGACGAGCAGGGCGAATTCGTCGCCGCCCAGGCGCGCCACCAGGGGCGCCGAGGCCCCGCCGTACCCGGCCTCGTCGGCGCAGTGCGTCAGGCGTTTGGCGACGGCCGCGAGCAGCCGGTCGCCGATCCGGTGCCCGAGGGTGTCGTTGACCGCCTTGAACCCGTCGAGGTCGAGGTAGCACAGGCCGATCCGGCCGGTGCTCGTGTCGTCGTAGGCACCCGCTTCGAGCGCCGACGCCAGTCGTTCGAAGAAGAGGTTGCGATTGGGCAGGCGGGTCACGGGGTCGTGCATCTGGACGTGGCGCAGCCTGGCCTGGAGTTCGCGGCGCGCGCTGATGTCGGCGGCGGAGAGCAGTACGGCGCGGGCCCCGTCGCCCCCGCCCTGCGAGTCCGGCATGGGCTGCACCGTGACCTGCACCCACAGGGAGTGCCCGTCGGGGTGCTTCAGTCTGCGGGTGCAGCGCAGCTTGGCCTGCCTGCCGCGGAGCACCTCGCGGTAGGCGTGCCAGGCGCGGGCGTCGGACGACAGGTCGACCAGGTCGGCGGCGGCGCGTCCGGCGAGCGCGTCGGCGGCGGTGCCGAGCAGCTCGGCGAGGGCGTCGTTGGCGCAGACCACGCGGCCGTCGGGGTCGACGACGGCGAGGGGGAGCGGGGCGCCGGTGAAGGCGGCGAGGTAGTCGGCCGGGTCCGGGGGACGACGCTGGGTGACGGCGGTCCTGGCGCGACCGGGCGCCGTGACCGCCGGGGGCGGGGGCCCTTCTGACGTTCCGTTCACCGCTTGCTCCCGCAGTGCAGTTGTTCTCGAACAGGTCTCGTCGGGCGGCGGGCAGCTGGCGGGCCGTGGCCTGGAACCCGGGCCCGCGCAGGAAAGTGTGCCGATCATAGAGGCAGGCCAGAGGCCCTTTCCAGCCGCGCCGCGGGGCGGGGTGCGGCCCGTCGCCTACGGCAGATCGTTTCTGCTCGGCAGTGAACTGGTTCCGTTGTGAGCCGATCGCTTGTGACGTTCTGTGAGCGTCCGCGTGTCGACCGCGGACCCGTCGCTCACTCGGAAGGGCCAGACAAACAGGGCGGACATCAACAAAACGTCACAGGGTGGGTGGGGTGTCCCGCATTCCGCACCCGGAGGTCGACGTGCCGCGTCAGCTCCCCCCTTGGGGACTCACCCGTGGAGGGGAGAAATCCGCCCTGCGCACCACCGCGGCCCTGTTCACCTCGCTGACCGCCCTGGCCGCGACCTCGCTGGTCGCGGGCCCGGCCATCGCCGATTCGGCGGGCGGTCCCTGCGCCCTGCGCCGCACCCCCGCCCATCACTCGGAGGGCCTGGACACCTGGAACGCCTCCTACCCGCGCCCGGCGAGGACCCTGAACGCGGTGATGGTCTACCTGTCCTTCCCCGACTCCCCGCCGCGGACCACCCCCGAAGAGCTCACCGCCGACTACTTCCCGGCCACGAGCCGGTTCTTCGAGCGCGCCTCGTACGGCAAGTTCGCCCTGCGCCCGCACCCGCGGCGCGCCTGGGTGGAGATGCCGGAGGACTCCACGGCGTACGCCATACAGCGCGACTGGAACGCCAAGCGGCGCAGCGCCTATCTGCGCGACGCGATGGCCGCGGCCGATCCGCACGTCGACTTCTCGCGGTACGACGTCGTCTACTTCGTCGCCGACCCGGACGCGCCCGGCGTCGACTCGGACGCCACGAAGGTCGTGAACTTCGACCACCCGATGCGGGCCGACGGCACCGACATCCGGCGCATCGTCACGGTCTTCGAGCGGCACCCGCCGGACCGCAACGTCCTGGCCCACGAGACGGGCCACGTCTTCGACCTGCCCGACCTCTACCACCGGCCCACCGACGGCAAGGGCGACTGGGACACCTACGTCGGAGACTGGGACGTCATGGGCAGCCAGTTCGGCCTCGCCCCCGACCTCTTCGGCTGGCACAAGTGGAAGCTCGGCTGGCTGGAGCCGAGGCAGGTGCGGTGCGTGACGGGAGGCACGGAGCGGCTGACCCTGGAACCGCTCTCGGCGACCCCGGGGCGGGGCGCCCTCGGCGGCACCAAGCTCGCGGTGGTCCGCACGGGGCGTGAGACGGCGATCGCCATCGAGGCGCGCGGCACCGAGGGCAACGACCACGCGACGTGCACCGAGGGCGTGCTCGTCTACCGGGTGCGGGGCGGCACGGCGTCGGGCGGCGGGCCCATCGAGGTCGTCGACGCCCATCCGGAATCGGAGTCCTGCTGGGGCGACTCGGTGTATCCGCAGCTGGCGGACGCCCCGGTGCGGGTGGGCGAGAGCTTCACGGTGCCCGACGAGGACGTACGCGTCGAGGTGGCGGGACGGACGGCGTCGGGGGCGTGGACGGTGCAGGTCACGGCGGGCTGAGGGCCCTCGCGCACCCATGCAAAAAGCCCCCCGCTCGCGCGAGGGGCTTCCTGCTGTCTGTGCGCCGCCAGGGACTCGAACCCCGGACCCGCTGATTAAGAGTCAGCTGCTCTAACCAACTGAGCTAGCGGCGCCTGCTGACGTCGTAGACCTTAGCATCCTGATCGCCGCCAGGAAAAATCGATATGCGTACCGCGGCGGACGCGGCGGAGCGGGCCGCGCGGACGCAGGCCCAGAGCATCACCTCGGGGCCGGGCAGCCAGGGATGCCGGGTGTCGGGGGCGACCAGCCAGCGCGATTCCAGGTGGGCGGCGGAGCCTGGGGCGCCCGCGGAGGGCGGCGGCACGGTGACCGCGTCGCCGGTGCCGTGGCAGAGCACGGAGGGGACGGCGCGGCCCCACTCCTCCCAGGCGAGCAGGCTGGGCAGCCGCTGGGCGGTGCCGGGGGCCGTGAAGAGCAGGACGCGGCCGCGGTGCGCGGCGACGGGGCCCGATCCCGGGCCTTCCTCCCATAAGCGGTCGAGCATCCGCCGCCCGAAGACGACGGGCGCGCTGATCACGTCGAAGGCGGAGCCGCAGGGGAGCACCGCGGGGGCGCAGGGGCGGCTGCGCCAGTGCGCGAGGGCGCTGCGCGGATACGTTTCGGCGGAGGCGAGCCAGGCGGCTCCGTCGGCGGTCACGTCACAGGCATCGCGGCCGGGGGTCGCAGGGGTCGTGGGGGAGTGGTGGGCGGTAGGGGCGCTCATGGCAGACAGGTCTACCGGTAGTGAACATTCCATTTCTGAGAGTTGCTGGAAACCGGGACAACGAGGGGTGAGGTGGAGTACCTTGCCCTGCTGGCATATGCCAACTGATCTTTTCGGGCGCGATCAGTCCCGGCGCTCGACACCCCCGCGCAGCAGGTCGCGCCCGAACTCGACCATCTTCTCCGCGTAGTCCTCGGTCCACTCCGCGCGCTCCGCGATCAGCGCGGTCGTCAGCCGGTCGAACCGGCGCGGGTCGGCGAGCTGGGCCGCCGCGATGGCCTGGAACTCGACGGACCGGTCCGTCGCGGCACGGAACGCGTGCGTCAGCTCCGTCGCCCTGTCCAGGAGCTCGCGCGGGTCCTCGATCGACTCCAGGTCGAAGAAGTGCTCCGGGTCGGCACCGGCCTCCGCTGGTTCGAAGAGCAGCGGCGCGGGTCGCATGCGTCGCTCGGGCTCCGCCATGGTTCGTCCTCCTCGTGCAGGTGCGGGCTGTCCGTCCGGGTTCCGGCCGACTCTCATTGTCCCTTGCGCCGCAAGGGGGCGGGCCCCCGTCAGGGGCGCGGGGAACTGCGCGCGCAACCACGGACAAGCCGCAGTCGCGTCTGCGGAGACCTCGGCAGACGCGACTGCGGCTTTTCGCGCGCTGAGCGCGCAGTTCCCCGCGCCCCTAACGGGGGCGCCAACTCACCCGATGCTCTGACAGCCGCGCTAGAACCGCGTGGTTCGCCTCCCAGCCGTCGGGGAACTTGACCGTGACGCCCAGCTGGACCGGCTCCGTGGAGGGGTGGTCGTCGAGCAGGTCGGAGACGCCCGCGCGGCAGACCACGACGCAGGCGTGGCGGTGGCGCGAGGTCAGGACGCACAGGCGGCCCGTCTCCAGGTGGAAGGCCGTGGCGTCCGGGCGGCCCGAGAGCGGGTGCAGCACGACCGTCACGTCGTACTCGCGGCCCTGGAGGCGGTTCGCCGTGTCCACCGTGACGTCCGTGACGCCCAGGTCGGCGAGGGCCGCCCGCACCGCGGCCGCCTGGTCGCGGTGGGCGGTGCCGACGGCGATGCGGTCGGCCGTGAGCGGCGTCGGGTCCGGGGCGCGCTCCGAGGTGGCCGCGCCGCCCCTGTCCAGGAGGCGGCGGACGACCAGGGCCACCGCGCGCACGGCCTCCGGGTCCGTGCGCGGCGTGTTCCTCGCGGGCAGTTCGAGCAGGCCCCAGCCCGCCCGCGCCGCCTCGTCGATCACCTCGTCGGGGCCCGAACCGTCCGACGGCACCCCGAAGGTGAGCGCGCGGTCCTCGTGCCCCGTGCCGCTGCGGAACGGCGTGTACGGGTAGAAGGCGTCCGAGACGAGCGGCGCCGCGGAGGCGGGCAGGCGCCAGGACACCGGGAGGCGGTGCTGCGGCAGCTCGGGGTTGTGCGCGAGGAGCGTGCTGACGGCCGAGGCCGAGGGGTCGTACGAGAGACCGGCCCATTGCTCCGCGCCGACGATCGAGAACGGGTCGAGCTGGCCGGGGTCGCCCACGAACAGCGCCCGCTCGAAGAGCCCGGCCACGGCGAGCAGCGCGTCCGACCGCATCTGGTACGCCTCGTCGACGATGGCGTGTCCCCACGGCGCGTCGAGCTGGTCGACCTTGACGTGCGCCCACTTCGCGGCCGTCGAGATCACGACGTCCAGGCCCGCGAGGTCGCCCGCCTTGGTGGACGTGCGGACGCTCGGGAGATCGTCGAGCGCCTTGTCGTACGGATCGGGGTCGCTGCTGTGCAGACGGCCGACCGGCAGCTCGGGGTCCTTCTCGGCGAGCCGCAGGACCAGGTCGTCCACCTGCGCGTTCGTCTGTGCGATCACCATCAGCGGGCGGCCCGCCGCGGCCAGTTCGCGGGCCGCGCGGACCACCAGCGTCGACTTGCCCGCGCCGGGCGGCGAGTCGACCACGACGCCGCGGTGCGTGCCGTGCAGCGTGTCGTGGAGGATCGCGTCGGTGGCGCGCGCCGCCTCGGCGCCGGGGTCGAAGGTGCCGCCCGCGGGCGGGGCGAGCTGCATCACAGGGTGTCCTCCGCGGTCACGGGGTCGGGGCTCTCCGCGGCGTCCGACGGCGGGCCGCCGTGGGTCCACGGGGTGGCTTCCGGGTCCGGCAGCTTGGGGCCGCCGCGCTGCTCGTGCTCGAAGAGCGTCCAGCAGATCCGGTCGCCCTTGACCGGCACGGAGCCCTCGTCGGGTTCCTTGCCGCGGCCCATCTTGTCGGTGAGGCGCAGGACGACCGAGCCGCCGTCCTCGTGGCCCACGAACTCGGCGGTCTGCGGCTTGCCCCCGAGGGAGCGGTACACCTTCGTGCGCTCGCCGAGGTGGGGCTGGTCGTCCGTACGGACGGTGACCAGGGGGCGCGGGCGCGGGTTCTTGGCTTCGCTGTACGCCATGACGACCTCGGTCACCTCCCCGGCGAACGCCTCGCCCGCGAGCCGTCGGCCCGCCATGACCAGCGGGTCGTCGAGGGCCTCCTGGGCGTCGAGGCGGGCCTGTTCGCGCTCGCGCGTGGCCAGTTTGTTCGCCGCGGTGATCGCGTCGTCGACGCGGGGCTGCGGGGGCTCGCCCGCCGTGACGCGGTCCCGGTGGCCGGTGAACGACCAGCGGTCGCGGGTCCACCGGTCGGCGGCGTGCGCGGCCACCGGGAGCGTGCACAGGGCGTCGAGGCCGCGCCACACGGCGTCCCAGGTGGGGCGGGTCCTGCTCGCGACCAGGGCGTGGATCTCGCGCTCCGCGGCGGTCAGCGCGGCCAGCCCGACGTCCGCCTCGACGCCGTCCTCGGCGGCGGCGAGCGCGGTGCGGGCGCGGTCGTAGCGCTCCATGGCGGGGGCGAGCAGGTCGTTGTCGAAGGCCGGGTCGGTGGCCGGGCCCGCGGGCGGGCAGAGCAGCTGCCCTTCCGCGTCGCGGGTCAGCTCGGCGTGGCGCGCTGCCTCGGCGCCCGAGGTGCCTTCGGGAGCCTCGATCCAGGCGAGCAGGGCGCCCAGGTGCTGGTCCTCCAGGCTGGACTGGCCGGTGGCCCAGTGCCGCGAGAGCAGCTCGGTCATGGCCGTGAGCAGGACCGATCCCGGCACCCTCGCGCGCTCACCGAAGTGCGTGAGCCAGCGGCCGAGCAGCGGGACGCGGGGCGGGGCGGGATAGGGCGTCTCGGGGTCCTGCTCGGCGGTCCTGCGAAAGCGCATGGAACGGCCGAGCAACCGTACGAACTCGATGCCCGCACGGCTCGGCACGATCAACTGCGGTGCGTCCGCGCACAGTTCGACCTCGACCTTGACGCGCTTGCCGGTCTCGGGGTCGGTCTCGTTCCGCTCGGCCGCCTCGACGTCGGCCGCGAACCCGTCGACGTACGGCAGGACGATCTCGGCGAGCTCCGCGAGGAAGGCGAAGCGCAGGTCGCGGTCGCGGGGCTGGGGGACGACGAGGAGCCGCGGCGAGGTGCGCTCCGTCCCGACGAGGGCGCCGAGCGGGGCGCCCGCCTCGCCCGCGGTGGTGAGCGGGACCAGAACCAGCGGCCGCTGGGAGAGGTGCCGGTGGCGCACCGTCGCACGAGGCTGCGCACGACCGGTCTCCACGGCCTCCATCCGGGCAAGACTGTCGATCAGCGACACACGACCCCCTCCACGACCCGCAGACCACGCCCGCGGCGCCCCGCACCACTCGCCGGAACCCGCACACCACTCTGCCTCAGCACCCCGACCCCCCACCCGAGGCGCCCGCGCCGGCGAGCGCCTCGGCTCGCAGGCCCGCCGCCCTGCGCAGGGTCGCCACCGCCGGGTCGTCCGGGTCGCCGCTCGTGCCGAGGGCCGCCGAGAGGACCTCGCCGATCGTGGTCAGGCCGCCGAGCTCGCCGCGGATCGAGCGGCCGAGCGAGGTCACCTCGCCCTCCGACCTGGCCCGGTCCCGGCAGTGGAAGGCCAGCTCGCAGGCGGCCAGGCACTCGGGGGCGTACGTCGCGGGGACCGACTCGACCGCCGCCGTCAGCTCCGTGGCGGGGCGGCGCACGTCGAACGTCGTGCCCTCGGGGAGGCCCGCCGCGATGTCCTCGACGCGGGTGAGGCGCTCCAGCTGGCGGCGCGTCACCGAGAGCTGTTTGCGGACGTCGACGGCTGACGCCGTGGCGAAGTTGGAGAAGTCCTTGGGGCAGACGAGCAGGACGTGGTGGCGCACCCGGGGCGGGTGCTCCATGCGCTCGGCGACCCGCTCCAGGGCCAGCGCGTATACCGCCGCCTGCCGCGCGGCCGCGCCCACCTTCGCGGCGTCCGCCGAACCGTCGATCATCGGGAAGGACTTGATCTCGACGACCGTCCAGCCGCCGTCGGGGTGGACGACGACGGCGTCCGGTTCGAGGAAGGCGGGCGTCCCCGCGACGTCCAGGGCCAGCATCGGGTGGTCCAGGAGCGTCCAGCCACCGGACTCCGTGGCCTCGCGCAGCGCGAGCGCGGTGCGGGCCGCGCGGCCCTCGGGGCCCGCCGCCGAGAGGTCGGGCACGGCGGACTCGCCCGGCACCGGCTCGGGCCCGCCGCCCAGGCGCCCGTGCGTGAGGCGCAGCAGCTCCGCGCCGCCGTCGGCCTTGACCCGCGCCTCGAAGGCATTGCCGCGCATGAAGGCGAACTGGGACTGGCCGAAGCCGGAGGGCGAACCGAGCGACTCGGCGAGCGCGGCCTTGTCCACGCCCGCGCCGTCCAGGAGAGCGCGCCGCCCGCACCCGGGATTGGCCGCGAGCGCGGCAAGCGCCCGGGCGTCGAGGGGACGCGGTGGAACGTCGGGGCCGCGCAGCTCAGCGAGCTGCTGCCGGAGCGCCGTCCCCCGCCTCTGCGGGGCTGGTACTCGGCTCGGCGCCGGGGTCGGCACTCTGCTTGCGCTGTCCGGGAATTCGCTCACCTGCCGAAGTCTGGCACCCGGCACTGACAATCGAGGCCCCGGTGGCGGAAGGGGCCGCCGGAGTGCGCGCGAAGAGCGTACGCAGCCGGGTCATCAGGGGGTCGGTGAGGCGTCGCACGGGCCGGACGAGCAGCAGGCCCACGCCCATCACCGCGACGCCCGCGACCGCGTCGAGGAAGTAGTGGTTCGCGGTGCCCATCACGACGATGGTGGTGATCAGCGGGTAGGCGACACCGGCCGCCTTGGTCAGCGGCGTGCGCCCGTACTTCCAGAGCATCACGCCGCACCACAGCGCCCACCCGACGTGCAGGCTGGGCATCGCCGCGTACTGGTTGGTCATGCCGCCGAGCCCGCGCGGCGCGCTCGCCTCGCCGCCCCACCAGCCGTAGTCGCTGTACTGCGCCATGGTGTCGACGAAGCCGTGGCCCGCGCTGAGCAGCCGCGGCGGGCAGGTGGGCAGCAGCGTGAAGCCGATCAGGCCGATCAGGGTGGAGATCATCAGCCACGCGCGTGCCGCGCGGTAGTGCACCGCCCGGCTGCGGAACAGCCAGATCAGGATGGCGGGCGTGACGAGATAGTGCAGCGAGGCGTACCAGAAGTCGGCGGGGACGCCGATCCAGGCGTGCTCGGTGAAGAGACGGTTCAGCGGGTGTTCCGCGTTGAGCCGCAGGGCCTGCTCGAATCTGAGGATCCCGAGACCGTGGTCGACGGCGCTCGCCACGTCGCCCCGGACGACCAGCCGGCCCGCCGAGTACACGGCGTACACCACAACGATCAGCGGCAGCTCCGTGTACCAGCGAAGCCGGTGTTCGGATATGCCTTCGGCGCCCGGCGCGTCGATCTTCGGCATCCGGTCGGTCCCCCACTCGTCTCTGTTCACGCGGCGTACGCCGCCGCATCACCTTACGGCGTACGCGAGGGGCGCCGAGGCGTCCCCCGGTGGTCTTAGACGCAGAGATCGGTGAGTGGGTTGCCAGCCCGGGCGAACGGCTGATCTCGGGTGGGTGATGATGGAGAGGGCGGGCACTCCCTGTCCGTACAAAGCAGTAAAAGTCCACTTGAAGAGGTCCCCCCATGGCACCCCGCATCCTGCTGGCCCGGCACGGACAGACGGAATGGTCACTGTCCGGGAAGCACACGGGCAGGACGGACATCCCGCTCCTCGAAGAGGGCCGCCGCGGCGCGAAGCTCCTGGGCGAGCGGCTGCACCGCGCCCCCTACGACGGCCTGCCCGACGTCGAGGTGCGCACCAGCCCGCTCTCCCGCGCGCGTGAGACGTGCGAGATCGCCGGGTTCGGGGGCCGTGCCACCACCTGGGACGCGCTGATGGAGTTCGACTACGGCGCGTACGACGGGATGACCCCCGCCGACATCCAGGCGGTCCGCCCCGGCTGGTTCATCTGGCGGGACGGCGTTCCCAGGGGCGAGACGCTGGAGCAGGTCGCCGCGCGCGCGGACGAGGTGGTGGCGTGGGCGCGCTCCGCGGACCGGGACGTCCTGGTCTTCGCGCACGGCCACATCCTGCGGGTCATCGGCGCGCGCTGGCTCGGCCTCGGCATCGAGTTCGCCGCCCGCATCCGCCTCAACCCGACGTCCCTCTCCACCCTGGGCTGGGCCTACGGAGAGCCCGCCGTCGAGTCGTGGAACGAGACGGGGCACCTGTCCTGACAGGAGGGGCACTCACCCCACCCGGGGCAGCGAGGCGTGCCGCTCCAGGAAGCCGCTCACGCCGGAGGCCCTGCGGTGCGGAAGCAGCACCCGCGCCGTCGTCGCGAGCATCGACTGGATGCGCGAGGACTGCACCTCGCCGAGGAGCGAAAGGACCCGCAGACCCGCCGTCGCCGCCTCGTCGGGGCGGCCCGCGCGGGCCAGGTCGTCGGCGAGCTCGGCGGTGTAGAGCGCGATGTTCCTGGTGAACTGCGGGGTCTGGGAGGACGCGGTGGCCGCCGCGAGCCGCGCGTGCCTGGCCGCACGCTCCCAGTCGCCGAGCGCCGACCAGCACTGCGCCTCCAGGCCCTCCAGCTCGGCGGGTCCGTAGAAGCTCATCCACTCCGGGTCCCGCTCCGAAGGGCCCCGGTCGAACAGGGCGTGCGCGCGGGTCAGCGACTGCTCGCAGCCCGCCCGGTCGCCGAGCCCCGCCCAGCCGCCCGCCTCGCGCAGCGCGACGAGGGAGAGCAGCCGGTGCGAGCCGAGGTGCCGGGCGGCCCCGGTGGCGGCCTGCGCGGCCCGCACCGCCTCGCGCGGGCGCCCCGCGTCGCGCGCGAGGAAGGCGGAGTTGCAGAAGGCGTGCGCCTCGACGCCGAGGTCGCCGGACATCCGCGCGGTGGCGAGGGCCTCCGCGTAGTGCGAGCGCGCGTCGTCGAAGCGGCCCGAGTCGTGCGCGAGCCAGCCGACGGAGATGGCCAGTTCACCGGCGCCCGCGTGCAGCCGGTCGGAGGTCGACTGCCGGGAGGTGCTCGCGTCGAGCAGGGTGTAGGCGGCTCGCAGCGGGGCGGCCGCGCGCCGGTAGAGGCCGTCGGCCCCGTGCCGGTCGTCGAGCAGCCTGATCCTGCGTACGGCCTCCTCGACCGCGCAGGCGTCGGCCGCGCCGGACCGGCGGCCCCGCGGCCCCGCGGCCTCGGCCCGGCCGCCCAGGGAGAGCCCGATGGGCCCCAGGGCGGCGGCCACGGTGGCCGTGGAGCCGGTCATGAACGCGCGACGTTGCACGTCGCTCTCCTCGTGGATCTGGATCGCGTACGGGTCGCAGGCGCGGGGGTCGGACCCGGTCGGATGGGACTCGTAGAACTGGATCGTGGGCTCTGGCGGGATCGTGGTGTGTGTCAGGGGCGCGCCGGCGGCGTCGCGCGCCCCCTTGCCGCGCACCTGGGAGCGTGGCGCGAACCCCATGTCCGTCAGCGTTCTGCCGGGGAACATGTGCAGGAACACGCGCTCGTAGGCGTAGTTGGGGCAACGGATCTCGCCCGCCTCGACGCGCCCCACGTAGCGCGCGTCGCAGCTGACCCGCTCGCCGATCTCGCGGGCGGCCCGGCGGACCGCCGCGGCGAACTCGCCCGGTGAGCGCGGCCCGCGCAGCTGGCGGAAGACAAGATTCGGTCGCGGGGACGGAGTTGACGATGCCATCGGTGACGACGCCATGGCCGGACCCTCTCGTACGGATCGTGACCCTCTTGGTGCGGATCGTGCCGGAGACCGCGCACGCCCCCGCGCTCCTGGATGCTCGCGTGGCTGCCCCTGTTCCGGCGGAGCACGAACGTACAGGCCCGAAGGGGTCGAGGATGCGGAGTTTGGCTACAAACCGGATATCTCACCCGGGATCCGCCATGAACTGCCATCCTTTGCGGCGGCGTGCCGCAGTGCCTGTTGACGCCGACCCGCGTTGAACCATGCGGAGTGGGAGCAGCGCGGCTTCCACTACTGACGAGGAGGAGGGTTCCCTTGTTGGAGGTCGGCATGGAGAACAGCGTCTTCGGTGCGGTGGGCGGCGCGTCCCCGGCATCACTGACGACAGCACGGCACCGGCCCACCCAAGAAGGCAGTGAACTGCCGGGCCCCGCCGCGTCCTGCGACGACGAATGCTGTGACCTGGTCACGGTCCCGGCCAGGCAGGGGCTCGAAGCGGTCGACATCCTGCGCCGGGGCGCGAACGACACCATCGGACCCGTGCTGCACGACGGGAGCTGCGACACCCTCGGCTTCCTGGTGCCGCCCGGCACGGCCGACGGCTGGGACCTGCCGGGCAGCGCCTGTACGCAGACGTTCGGGCGCGGCATGAGCGCCTACGCGGACCCGGACCCCGGGCCCGTCGTCCCCGATCCGCCCGTCGCGGGCACCGGCTGGCTGCTGCCGCCCGGCGAGGCCGACCCGATCACCGACCCGGCCGTCCTGCGGGCCGCGCTCGGCCAGGCCGCCCGCACGATCGAGGCCGCGGACAACTGCCGCTGAGCGGTCGGGGCAGGTCCCGCAGACCGCTTCGTACGACCGGCTCGTGCGGCCGTCCGCCGCCCTCCCGCACCGCCCTCGCACCGCCGCCGGGCCGCTTCGCCGCCGGGCGTCGATAATGGTCCGATGGCAAGGAACAAGCGGACCCGGGAAGCGCGGGAAGCCGTCGTCGAAAAGGTGGACGGCGGACTCGCCGAGCTCATGCCGGACCGGGACAGGCCGCGCGCCTGGACGCTGCTCGTGGACGGCGCCCCGCAGTCCCACGTCGACCTCGACGACCCCGCGCACCTCGCCTTCGAGTACCAGCGCAGGATCGGCCACATCGCCGACCTCGTCGCCCCGCAGGGCAAACCGATCCACGCCCTGCACCTCGGCGGCGGCGCCTTCACCCTCGCCCGCTACATAGCCGCGACCCGCCCCCGCTCCACCCAGCAGATCGTCGAACGCGACACGGCACTCGTCCAACTCGTCCGCCGCGAACTGCCGTTGGACCCCGGGGCCCGTGTTCGCGTGCGCGCAGTCGACGCCCGCGAAGGGCTCGCGAAGGTCGCGGACGGCTGGGCGGACCTCGTCATCGCCGACGTCTTCAGCGGGGCCCGTACGCCCGCCCACCTCACCAGTACGGAATTCCTCACCGACGTCCGCAGGGTCATCAAGCCCGGTGGGTACTACGCCGCCAACCTCGCCGACGGGCCGCCCCTGGCACATCTGCGCGGCCAGCTCGCCACCGCGGCCGCGCTCTTCCCCGAACTCGCGCTCGTCGCCGACCCCACCGTCCTGCGCGGCAAGCGGTTCGGCAACGCGGTGCTCCTCGGCTCCGACCAGGCACTTCCCGTCGCCGAACTGACCCGGCGCAGCGCGGGCGACCCGCACCCCGGCAGGGTCGAACACGGGCGCGGGCTGCGGGACTTCAGCGGGGGAGCGGCCGCCGTCACCGACGCGAACGCGGTCGCGTCGCCCGCGCCGCCGCCCTCCGTGTTCAGATGACGGCGTACGCCGGTTCCCGGGCGCCTCAGTACGTGTTGACGTCGACCCGCGGCGCGGTGTCGTGCCAGGTGCAGAAGACCGAGACCTTGGCCGCGCCCGCCGTGAACTCCACGCGGATCCACTTGTCCTGCTTCCACGTCTGCACCGACCAGCCCGCCGCGGGGGTGGCCGAGACCAGTGACGCGGAGTCGTCGCCGATGTCGAACACGACCCGGCCGCCCGCGGTGTTGTAGCCCTTCACCGCGTCCGTGCCGCCGGACCGCGTGGGCGGCGGCTCCTTCGGGGTCTTCGTCCCGCTCCCTGACGGTTCGGCGGTGTCCGGGGGCTTCGTCGGTTCCCGGGGCTTCGGGGGCTTGCCCGTGGGGGAGGACGCGGGGCGGTGGGTCGAGGAGGAGAGCGGCTCGGTCCCGCCGTCCGTGCCGTCGTCGCCCGCGAGCGGCAGGGCGCGCGGCGGGTCGTACACGGTGCCCGACATGACCGTGTGGACGCCCCACCAGGACAGCGTGACCGCCGCGCCGGTGGCCAGCGACCAGGCGATTGCGTGTATGAGTCCTCTGCGCATCGCGGGCCATACTGCACCACGCGCCGCACATGTGTCCCGTGGGTGAGCGGACTGCCAGGGGCGACCGGGTTCCCTCGTATGGCGTACGGTGCCGCCCATGGCAAGTGTGCTCGTCGTCGAGGATGACCAGTTCGTACGCTCCGCTCTCATCCGGCACCTGACCGAGGCAACGCACACGGTGCGCAGCGTCGGCACGGCCCTGGAGGCGCTGCGCGAGGTCGCCCATTTCCGCTTTGACGTGGTGATCCTGGACCTCGGTCTGCCCGACCTCGACGGCTCCGAGGCCCTGAAGATGCTGCGCGGCATCACGGACGTCCCCGTGATCATCGCCACCGCGCGGGACGACGAGGCGGAGATCGTCCGCCTCCTGAACGACGGCGCCGACGACTACCTGACCAAGCCCTTCTCCGTGGAGCACCTGTCCGCGCGGATGGCCGCCGTGCTGCGCCGCGCGCGCGTCCCCGCGGGCGACGCGCCGCCCGGCGACGTGCTCAGGGTCGGCGGGCTCGCGATCGACCCGCTGCGGCGCCAGGCCGAACTGGACGGGGCGCGGCTCGACCTCACCCGGCGCGAGTTCGACCTGCTCGCCTTCCTCGCCGGGCGGCCCGGCGTCGTCGTCCCCCGCAAGGAGCTGCTCGCCGAGGTGTGGCAGCAGAGCTACGGGGACGACCAGACCATCGACGTACATCTGTCGTGGCTGCGGCGGAAGTTGGGCGAAACGGCCGCGCGCCCCCGCTATCTGCACACCCTGCGCGGGGTCGGCGTGAAGCTGGAGCCACCGCTGTCGGGGCAACCCCTGTGAGGTGGGCACTCGTCAAGGTGTGCCTGGCCGTCACGACGATGGTCGTGGTGGCCTTCGCGGTACCGCTCGGCCTGGTCGTCAAGGAGATGGCCAGGGACCGCGCCATCTCGAACGCGGAGCGGCACGGTGCCGGCATGGGCCCCACGCTCTCCATCACCACCGACCGCGCGGAGCTCACCCGGGCCGTCGCCACGTCCGAGGCGGGCGGTGACGGGCGGATGGCCGTGTACGTCCCCGCCATCGACGATCAACCCGCCTTCGAGGTCGGCGACCCGCGGGCCGGGGCGCGCGCCGTGGAGGCCACCCGTGAGAAGGGGCGGGCGCAGACCACCGGGGTGCCCGGCGGGTTCGTGGTGCTCCAGCCCACCGTGCTCAGCTCGGGCACGGCCGTCGTGGAGATCTTCGTGCCCGAGGCGGAGATCAGCAACGGGGTGACCACGGCCTGGGTGGTGCTCGCGGGCGTCGGCATCGCGCTCGTCATCGGCTCGGTGGCGGTCGCCGACCGCTTGGGCGTACGCATGGTCCAGCCCGCCAAACGCCTGGTGGGCGCCGCGCACGACCTCGGTGAGGGGAAGCTGGGGGCGCGGGTGCCTGAGGAGGGGCCGACCGAACTGCGCCTGGCCGCGGTGGCGTTCAACGCGATGGCGGACCAGGTCGTCCACCTGCTCGCCAACGAGCGCGAGCTGGCGGCCGACCTCTCCCACCGGCTGCGTACGCCGCTCACCGTCCTGCGGCTCAACGCGGCGTCCCTCGGCGACGGGCCCGCGGCCGAGCAGACCCGTACGGCCGTGGAGACGCTGGAGCGCGAGGTCGACACGATCATCCGCACCGCGCGCGACGCCAAGCCGCAGACCGCGACGGTCGGCCCCGGAGGGGGCTGCGACGCGGCCGAGGTGATCAGGGAGCGGATGGCCTTCTGGTCGGCGCTTGCCGAGGACGAGGGGCGCGAGGTGCGCGTCGCGGGCGTGGAGGCGCCGGTACGGATACCGGTGGCGCGGGCCGAACTCGTCGCCGCGCTGGACGCGTTGCTCGGCAACGTCTTCCGGCACACCGGCGAGGGCACGGCCTTCTCGGTGGACGTGCACAGCGGCGAGGACGCGGTGATCGTCCTCGTCTCCGACGCGGGGGCGGGGATCGCCGACCCCGAGGCGGCGCTGGCCCGCGGGGCGGGTTCGGGGGAGGACGGGTCGACGGGGCTCGGCCTCGACATCGTGCGGCGCCTCGCGGAGTCGACGGGCGGGGACGTGCGGATCGGCAGCTCGGTGCTCGGGGGCACGGAGGTGCGGGTCTGGCTCCAGCGGGATTCTCGCGGGGGCGCGGTGGGGCGGAGGGGTCATCGGGGTGCCTCCGTACGCCGCCGGCGGCGTGCACCGGAGCCGACCTGAACGCCCCGCTCCCGCCTCGATGCTCTTCACCCGCGGGCCCACTGTGGCCGCTCGCGCAGTTCCCCGCGCCCCTTAACAACACCGCCCCGCCCCCACCCGCAAGCGACGGGCCCCGTAAGGGGCGCGGGGAACGGCGCGAGCGACCACGACGGTCCGCGGCCGGGGAGCGGCGGGCGGTTCGTCAGGGGCGCGGGGAACTGCGCGAGCGACCACGACGGTCTGCGGTCGAGGGGCGGCGGGTGGTTCGTAGGGGGCGCGGGGAACTGCGCGAGCAACCACGATGGCCCGCGGTCGAGGGGCGGCGGGCAGCTCGTCAGGGGCGCGGGGAACTGCGCGACCAGCCCCAACGCACCCGCACCTTTAATCCGCCCCGATCCCTCCCTTAAGCGCACCCTAAGATCCCCCACCCGGACCAGAGTTACCCCTTTTGTCACCCGCCACGCGGCTAGCGTGCAGTCGCACCCCCCCCGCCCCCCACCCCCACAAAAGGCAGGCACGCCATGACCCGCACCCACCGCCGCACGGTCCGAACCCGATCCAAGGTCATCGGAGGGCTCCTCGCCGCCTCCCTCGTCGGCGGCGGAGCCTTCTTCCTCTCCGGTACCGCCCTAGCGACCAAGGCCCCGGCCCCGGCCCCGGCCAAGAAGAGCCCGGCCAAAACCGCCAAGGCCAATGCCAAGTTCGCCCCCTTCGTGGACACCTCGCTCGCCCCCGCCTACGACCTCGTCGACACCGCCACGAAGACCGGCGTCAAGGAGTTCAACCTCGCCTTCATCACCTCCGGCACCGGCTGCGAGCCCCTCTGGGGCGGTGTCACCGGGCTGGGTGACGACAAGGTGGCCGCGCAGATCGGCGCCCTGCGCGCCAAGGGCGGGGACGTCCGCGTCTCCTTCGGCGGCGCCGCGGGGGCCGAGCTGGGGCTGAAGTGCGACAGCGCGGCCTCGCTCGCCACGGCGTAAGGCAAGGTCGTCGACGCGTACGAGCTGACCAAGGTCGACTTCGACATCGAGGGCGGTGCCCTGCCGGACATCGCGGCCAACACCCGCCGCGCCCAGGCGATAGCCAGGCTCCAGAAGCAACACCCGGGCCTGGACGTCTCGTTCACGCTCCCCGTGATGCCCGAGGGACTCACCCGGCCCGGCGTCGACCTGCTCGCCAACGCCAAGAAGAACGGCGTGAAGGTCTCCGCCGTCAACATCATGGCGATGGACTACGGGCCCTCCTACAGCGGTGACATGGGCGCGTACGCGACCCAGGCCGCGACCGCCACGCAGAAGCAGCTCAAGGCCGCGCTCGGCCTCACCGGCAAGGCCGCCTGGAAGGCCGTCGCTGTCACGCCGATGATCGGTGTCAACGACGTCGCGACCGAGGTCTTCACGACCGGGGACGCCGCCGAGCTCGTGAAGTTCGCCAAGGCCAAGGGCATCGGTTGGCTGTCGATGTGGTCCTCGACCCGCGACAAGGCGTGCCCCGGCGGCGCCACCAACTCCGCTCAGCCGACGTGCAGTTCGATCGAGCAGCGGCCGCTGGCGTTCACCAAGGCGTTCGCCGCCTACCGGTAGGAGCGGCCCCGGCTCACCCCTTCGACGACTGCCACTCCTGAGCGTAGTCATTGAAGATGCCCCGCAGATGGTGCCCGATCTTCAGGTAGTCGAGGTCGTCCAGGTTGGCCAGCGAGACCCGGACCGACCACTGCGGTCCGTCGAAGCCGCCGCCGTTGAGGAGCACCACGTGGGTCTGTTCGGCGAGGCGGAACAGCGGGTCCACCGGCTCGTAGTTCTTCTCCAGGAAGTCCGCGAAGTCCTTGCCGTGGACGCGCTCCGCCTCCGCCAGCAGGTCGAGTTCGATGTAGTACGCGGCCCGCTTCGGATCGTCGGAGATCTTCATCTGGGCGCCTTCGAGGAGCAGGGCGAGCCGCTGCTGCACGATCGCGCGGATCCGCTCCTTGTACGCCTGGCCCTCCTCCAGCATGTCGAAGAGCGAGAAGAGCGTCATCATCACCTGCTGGGGGAGCGAGAGGCCCGCCGTGTGGTTGAGCGCGACCTGTCGCGAGTCGGCGACCAGGCGGTCGATGAAGCGGATGGACGACGGCTCAAGCGACAGGGTGCCGTAGCGCTTGTCGAGCCGGTCCTTCTCCGCGTCCGGCAGCTCCGCGATCATCGTGTCGATGACGTTGTCGTCGTGCAGGCCGATGACGCCGAGGCGCCAGCCCGTGCAGCCGTAGTGCTTGGAGTAGGAGTACACGAGCAGCGTGTTGCGCGGCAGGTCGGCGGCGATCGAGCGGAAGCCCTCCACGAACGTGCCGTACACGTCGTCGGTGACGAGCAGCAGGTTCGGGTTGTCGGTGGCGACGATGTCCTTGATCTGGTTCGCGACGCGCTGACTGAGCGCCAGGGACGGCGGGTTGGACGGATTGACGATGCAGACCAGCTTCACCGCGGGGTCGGCGAGCTTGGCGACCTCCTCCTCGGGGTAGCGCCACTCGCGCACACCGGTCTCGGTGAACAGGCTCGCCTCGACGTTCACGACGTCGAACTCGTAGGTGTCGAGCTCGGGGATCTCGATGTACGGCGTGAACACCGGCACCATCAGGGCGATCTTGTCGCCCTTCTTCAGGATGCCGTTCTTCATCAGCGAGTCGAAGATGTAGCACATCGCGGCCGTGCCGCCCTCGGTCGCGAACAGCGAGAGGTTGTCCTGCGGCGGCTTCTTGGCGAACATCTCGTCGGCGAGGTAGCCGCGCACGATCCGTTCGGCGTGCGTCAGCATCCGGTCAGGGACGGGGTAGTTGTCGCCGATGGAGCTGTCGGTCAGCTCGTGCACGAACTCGTCCCGGTCGAAGCCGAAGCGCTCGACGGCGTACGCGACGCACTTCTCCAGGAGTTCGATGCCCGGCAGGTCCGGGTGGCGGCGCACGAAGGTGTCGAAGCGCTCCGCCGATCCCTTCTTCTCCGGCATGCCGCCGAGGTCGTCGGCGGTCCACACCCGCCTCGACTCGGAGAGGGCGAAGTAGCCGAGCGCGTAGAAGGCCTCGCGGGGTCCTGTCGCGGTCCAGTTCGGGTTGCCCCGGCCCGCGTTGAGCATCTGCGCGCTCGACTTCTCCTTCTGGCCCGGCTTGTCCTCCTGCACCGCCTGCGCGATCTGGATGAACTTGTCCTTCAGTTCGAAGGGGCTCAGCTGGGCGAAGGACTGGATTTCCTCGCGGGTGAACGTGGTCTTCGGCACGGTGCTTCCTTACGTACGGACGGGGTGGGCGTCAGCGGAGTCAGCGGTGTCAGCGGTCAGTGGTGGAGGAGGACGATGACGGCGCCCCAGATCGTCAGGAGGACGTTGGACACGGCGTACGGGATCGTGTAACCGAGCGTCGGCACCTGGGACTTGGACTCTTCGTTGATGGCGCCGATGGCCGCCGTGGTGGTCTGGCCGCCCGCCAGGACGCCCATCAGGACCGGGAACCGGATCTTCTGGATGTGATGGCCGACGAGGAAGCCGACGATCAGCGGGATCAGGGTGGCGACGGCACCGAAGACGAGGAGACCCCACCCGGCCGTCGAGAGGCCGCTGGTGAAGCTCGGCCCCGCGTTGATGCCGACGACCGCGACGAACAGGCAGAGCCCGAGCGTGTCCATGAACCACTGGGCGCCCGGCGGGACGTTGCCGTACGTCGGGTACTTCCCGCGGATCCAGCCGAAGACGAGGCCCATGATGAGCGCGCCGCCCGAGGTGGAGAGCGAGATCGGCACGCCGCCCGCGGTCAGCGCGGGGATGCCGATGCAGCCGCCGAGGAAGATGCCGAGCCCCACCCAGACCATGTCGGTGGCGAACGACGTCGGCACGGGCTTGCCGATCTCCTTGCCCGCCGGGTCCACCAGGCGCTTGGGTCCGGTCAGGACCAGGGTGTCGCCGCGCTCCACCTTGGTGGCGAGCCGGTAGGGGAACTCGGATCCGGCCCGGTACAGCTTGTCGACGTAGACGCCGACCATGAACGGCTCGGCGCGCAACTCGCCGATCGTCCTGCCCAGTTGGGCCTTCTCGGACGCGACGACGTGCAGGCTCTCGGTCTGGTAGCCGAGCAGTTCGACGTCGTCGGCCTCGCCGCCGATGTGGGTGCGCGCGTCATAGGTGACGAGGTCGCCGCGGATCGCGCTCATCGCCACCACGTCGCCCTCGCGCAGCGCCGTCTCCTGGTCGTGCGGCAGGACCGTGCCCGCGCGCCGCACGCCGGTGATGTAGAGGCGGCGGCCCAGCTGTCTCTGCTGGTTCTCGAAGTCGTCGATGGTGCGGCCCACGATGTCGGGCCGCTCCACCTTGTAGGCGCGCAGGACGACCTCGTAGTAGCCCTCGCTCAGGTCGGGGTTGTCGGCCGGGGCGTCCAACTCCTTGGCGAGCGCGAGGGATTCGGCCGCCAGGTCCCTGCGGTAGAGCCGGGGCAGCACGTTCGCGAGGAGCATCGCGCACAGGATCGTGCCGAGCGGATAGCAGACGGCGTACCCGATGGCGACGAGGTTCTCCTGCTCCTTCATCTCGCCCGACGAGAGGCCCGGCAGGTTGCCGATGGCGTCCTGGGCGACGCCGATCACGGCGGACTGGGTGAGCGCGCCGCCGAGCAGCCCCGCCGAGAGCCCGGGACCGTAGCCGAGCATGGCCGCGAAGCCCCAGCAGACGAGCAGGCCCGTCACACAGACCACGACGGCGTTGACGACCTGCGGCAGCCCGTCCTTGCGCAGCCCGCGGAAGAACTGCGGGCCGACCTTGTAACCGAGGGCGAACAGGAACATCGTGAAGAAGAGGTTCTTCACGGTCCCGTCGATCGTCACCTTGAACTGCGCGCCGAGCAGCAGGCCCATCACGAGGCAGCCGGTGACGGCGCCGAGCGCGATGGCCTTGTAGCGGACCTTGCCGACGAGGAAGCCGAGCGCCACCGTGATGAAGACGAGCAGCTCGGGATGGGGCTGGAAGACGTTCCGGTTGAGGAAGTCGATCATTGCTCACGCTCCCAGTACGCCGACGAGGATCGGCCCGGTCAGAGGCAGCAGAAAGTTGGAGAGCGCGTACGTGATCGTGTAGCCGAGCATCGGGACGGAACTCTGGGCCACCTGGGTGACCGAGGTGATCGCGGGCGTCGAGCACTGCTGGCCCGCGATGGCACCGATGAGCAGTGGCTTCTCGATCTTCAGGAGCTTGTGCCCGATGACCAGGGAGAGCGTCGCGGGTACGAGGACCATGGCGATCCCCGCGAAGGGCAGCAGCGCCCCGTACTCCTTGAGCAGGGGCCAGGCCTGGGGCCCCGACACCAGGCCCGTACAGGCGATGAAGACCGCCAGGCCCATGTCCTTGATGGTCCCCGCGGCCTGCGGCGGGAAGGCCCCGAAGGTCTGCTTGCGGGAGCGGAACCAGCCGAAGAGCAGCCCGGAGATCAGACAGCCGCCGCCGGTGCCGAGCGACAGGGGGACGTCGCCGAACTTCACCACGGCCTGCCCGAGCAGCGAGCCCGCCGCGATGCCGAGACCCAGGTAGATGAAGTCGGTGGCGTCGTTCTTGACGACCGCGCCGATCTTCGCGACCAGCTTGTTCAGCCCTGAGCGGGCGCCCACGAGGGTGAGCACGTCGCCGCGGTGCAGGGCGGTGTCGGCGGTGGCGGGCAGGTGCTGGTCGCCGCGGAGCACGTCGGTGACGTACACGCCGTCCTTGATGAACTCGGGGTGCGCCTGCTGGAGCTGGTCGACGGTCCTGCCCTCGGTGGCCTTGTCGGTCACGGCCACCTGGCTGGTCGCCAGCGGGGTGTCGACGCCGGGGATGCCGGGCGTCTCGGGGCCGATGAGGCGGCCCGCCTCGATGACGTTGGAGCGGCGGCCGACCAGCAGGACCAGGTCGGAGAGGGTCAGTTCGAGGCCGGGCGCGGGGGTGAGGAGCTTGCTGCCGCGCTTCACGGCCTCCACGGTGATCCGCCCGTCGAGCTCGGTCTCCAGGGCGCCGACGGTCCTGCCGTCGCCCGCCGTCACCAGATAGGTGCGGCCGACCATGCCGGGCAGCGCCTGGCGCTCGTCGGCCTCCAGGCCGCCGCCCCCGCGCATCTTCTCCCACAGCTCGCGCGAGGCGTCCCTGAGGTTGATGCGCAGCATCATCGGCATGATCTGGCTGGTGTAGATCACGATGGTGATCAGGCCGAAGAGGTAGCAGACGGTGTACGCGGTGGCGACGTGCCCCTGGTACTCGGTGATCTGCGCCTGGGTGAGGTCACCGAGCTTGGCGATGGACTCGGTGGCCGTGCCGACCACGGCGGACTCGGTGGCGGCCCCGGCCAGGATGCCGGAGGCGGTGCCCACGTCCAGGTCGAACGCCTTGGCCAGGCCGAACGCGATGGCCAGGACGCAGACCAGTTCGATTCCACAGAGCGCGAAGAAGCGCAGGCTCCTGCGGTTGAGGTTGGCGAAGAACTGGGGCCCCGCCATATAGCCGAGCGCGAAGATGAAGAGCGCGAAGAAGATCGTTTTGACGTCGTTGGAGACGGTGACCTCGGTCCAGGCGCCGAGCAGCAGCGAGACGATCAGCGTGCCGCAGATGCCGCCCAGGGTGATGGGCCCGACGCGCAGCTTGCCCACCAGGTAGCCGAGGGCGAGGCAGAGGAAGAGCACCAGCTCGGGATGGTCTCGGAGGACTCCCATGGGCACTCACCGTGCCCGTTCTGCGGCGGAGCGTATGGAATGCGACATATCCGCAAAATAGGGAGCCGAGTGGACCCCTGCCACTCGGCTCCGCCCGCCGCTGCGCCCTGCGGCTCAGTCTGCCGCGGACTCCCCGGGCAGCTCCCCGGACGCGGCGACCTTCGCGTACCAGTGGGCACTGGACTTCGGGGTCCTGACCTGCGTCGCGTAGTCCACGTGGACCGCGCCGAAGCGTTTGCTGTAGCCGTACGCCCATTCGAAGTTGTCCAGGAGCGACCAGAGGTAGTAGCCGCGGACGTCGGCGCCCGCCACGATCGCCTCGTGCACGGCGGCGAGGTGCCCGTGCAGATAGCGGATGCGCTCGGGGTCGTGGACCTGGCCGCCCGCGCCGGGCCTGTCGTCGTAGGCCGCGCCGTTCTCCGTCACGTAGAGCGGAACCCCGGGGGCCTGAGCGGTGTACTCAAGGAGAAGGTCCTTCAGCCCGGTCGGGTCCACCGGCCAGTCCATGGCGGTGAGCTCACCGGGCGCGCGGTGGAAGGAGACGTGGTCGTCGGCGCCCGGCCAGGGGGAGTGCGCGCTCGCTCCGTGCCCGTCAGGGCGCGGAGCACCGGAACCGTCGGCCTCGTCGCGTGCGGCGGCCGACACGACAGCGGGGGAGTAGTAGTTGATGCCGAGGAAGTCGATGGGCTGGTGGGCCGTGCGCAGATCGCCCTCCTGGACGAAGGCCCAGTCCGTGATGCGCGCGGTGTCCGCGAGCAGATCGTCGTCGTACACACCGCGCAGCATCGGCCCGGTGAAGACGCGGTTGGCCAGCGCGTCGATCCGGCGCCGCGCGTCCCGGTCGGCGGCGGAGGGGGTCAGGGGGCGTACGGCGCTCGGGTTGAGACTGACCCCGATCCGCGCCCGCGCGGGCAGCCGCTCGCGCAGCGCCTGGACGCCGAGGCCGTGCGCGAGGTTGAGGTGGTGAGCCGCGCGCAGGGCGGCCACCGGATCGGTGCGGCCCGGGGCGTGCACCCCCGAGCCGTAGCCGAGGAAGGCGCTGCACCAGGGCTCGTTGAGCGTCGACCACATCTCCACGCGGTCCCCGAGCGCGTCGGCGACGATCCCCGCGTACTCCGCGAAGCGGTGCGCGGTGTCCCGCTCGGGCCAGCCCCCGCCCGCCGAGGAACCGCTGGGGAAGGCGTCCTCCAGTTCCTGCGGCAGGTCCCAGTGGTAGAGCGTGACCATCGGCCGGATGCCGTGCGCGAGCAGCTCGTCCACGAGCGCCCGGTAGAAGTCGAGCCCCCGCTGCACGGCGGGCCCGCGCCCGGTGGGCTGCACCCGCGACCAGGAGACCGAGAAGCGGTAGGCGGACAGGCCCAGGTCCGCCATGAGCCGCACGTCCTCGCGCCACCGGTGGTAGTGGTCGACGGCGACGTCCCCCGTGTCCCCACCGAGCACCTTGCCCGGCGTATGGCTGAACGTGTCCCAGATGGAGGGGGTGCGGCCGTCCTCCCGCGCGGCCCCCTCGATCTGGTACGCGGCGGTCGCCGCACCCCACAGGAAACCGGCGGGGAAGATCGAGTTCACGGTGGACGAAGACATAGGAGCGCTCCCATGAGTCGTACGGAAAG
The DNA here is from genome assembly GCF_002556545.1 of Streptomyces formicae. Classification (NCBI taxonomy): domain Bacteria; kingdom Bacillati; phylum Actinomycetota; class Actinomycetes; order Kitasatosporales; family Streptomycetaceae; genus Streptomyces; species Streptomyces formicae. The sequence goes on along the minus strand of NZ_CP022685.1, from coordinate 3,471,868 downwards.
GGGGAGTTGACGGGGCGGTGCGGCGCGGAGGCGCGGGGCGGGGCGGCGGTGCGCGGCGGGGCGGCGGATCTGGGCGCGGCGGTCCGCGCGGGGCTCAGCCCTTGACCGCACCCTGCATGATCCCGCCCACGATCTGCTTGCCGAACAGGACGAACGCGATGAGCAGCGGCAGCGTCCCGAGCAGCGCGCCCGCCATGATCACGGACTGATCGGGGATGTTCCCGCGGCCGAGCCCGGCGAGCGCCACCTGCACGGTCGGCGAGCCCTCCTGGGTCAGGGCGATGATCGGCCAGAAGAAGTCGTTCCACGCCATGACGAAGGTGAGCATGGCGAGCACCGCCATCGCGGGGCGCGCGGCGGGAAAGACCACGTGCCAGATCACCCGCAGGCTGCTCGCACCGTCCACCCGGGCGGCCTCGATCAGCTCGGTGGGCAGCGCCTCCTTGAGGTACTGCCGCATGAAGAACACCCCGAAGGCGCTGACGAGGGTGGGCAGGACGACGGACTGCAGCTGATCGGTCCAGCCCAGCTTCGCCACCACCATGAACAGCGGGACGACGCTGAGCTGGGGCGGCACCATCATCGTGCCGATCACCAGGAGCAGCAGGAACCCCCGGAATCGGAAACGGAGTTTGGCGAAGGCGAAGCCCGCGAGGGTGGAGAAGAGCACGGTGCCGACGGTGATGGTGCCCGCCACCACCAGGGTGTTGAGCAGGGCCGTGCCCATGTTGGCGTCGGTCCAGGCGATCTCCAGGTTCTTGAAGAGGTTGCCGCCGAACCAGAAGGGAGGAGGGGTCTCGGCGAGCCGGGTGTTGTTGCGGGACGCCGCGATCGCCGTCCACACCAGCGGGAAGAGCGAGCCGATGGTGAAGAGGATCAGCACCGCGTAGGTCACCTTGCCGCCGTGCAGCTGGCGTCCGGCGCCTCGCTTGCGCGGCCTGGCGGAACCGGTGGACCCGGTGGACCTGGTGGGCAGGGTGGTCGTCACGTCATCCCCTCACGCGTTCTTGCGGATCCGGCGGCTGACGGCCCAGTTGACGAGGCCGATCAGCACGAGAATCAGGAACATCGTCCAGGCGATCGCCGAGGACCTGCCGAGGTGCTGGTTGAACCAGCCCTGCTCGTAGAGGTAGAGGCCCAGGGTCTGGAACTGGTGGTCGGAGCCCCCGGTGGGGCTCGCGCCCTGGCTGAACAGCAGGGGCTCGCCGAAGAGTTGGGTCGCCCCGATCGTCGACACGACACAGGTGAAGAGGATCGTCGGCCGCAGCGAGGGGATGGTGACGTGCCGGAACTGCTGCCAGCGGCTCGCGCCGTCCAGGGCGGCCGACTCGTACAGATCGTGCGGGATGGCCTGCATCGCGGCGAGGTAGATCAGCGCGTTGTAGCCGGTCCACCGCCAGATCACGATGGAGGAGACGGCGAACTGCGCGGTCCAGTCCCCGTTCTGCCAGTCGACCGCGTCGATCCCGACGAGCCCGAGCCCCCAGTTGATCATCCCGTGGTCGGTGCGGCTGAACATCAGGACGAAGACCAGCGTCGCCGCGGCCACGGAGGTGGCGTACGGGGTGAGGATCGCGACCCGGAAGAACATCGAGCCGCGCAGGCGGTAGTTGAGGAGGTGGGCCAGGCCGAGCGCCATCAGGAGCTGCGGCACGGTGGAGAGGAGCCCGATGGTGAAGGTGTTGCGCAGCGCGTTCCAGAAGAACTCGTCGTCGAGCAGCCGGGAGAAGTTGCGCAGCCCCACCCACTCCATGTCGGTGGGGGCGCCGAGCTCCACGCGGTGCAGCGAGGCCCACCCCGTGTACAGCAGCGGGAAGAGCCCGAAGGCGAGGAAGAAGAGGAAGAAGGGGGCGATGAAGGCGTAGGGACTCCACTTGACGTCCCAGCGGTAGCGGCGGCTGCGCCGGGCCCTGCGGCGCTCGTCGGCGGAGCGTTCGGCGGCCCCGTCGCGGGGGGCCGCGCCCTCCTCCTGGGAGGGCGCGGCGGTTCGGGCGTCGCTCGTCATCCCGGTCACTGGTCCAAGGCGTTGTCGATCGTCTTCACGGCCTTGTCCCAGGCCTCGTCGGGAGCGGTTCCCTTCTGGTCGACGCCGAGCATCCCGGTGTCGGCCAGGTACTGGGAGATGATTCCGTCCTTGGGGCCGATCGGCTGGACCGGCACGCCCTCGGCGGCCTTGGAGAAGATCTTGCCCACGGGCGCGCCGCCGAAGTAGGGGTTCTTGGCGTCCTTGACCTCGGGCAGGGCGTACGCGGCGTCGGCGCTCGGGAAGCTGGCGCGCTCGTCGAAGAGCTTGGCGAGCTGCTCGGGCTCGGTCAGCCAGGCGGCGAGCTTGGTCGCCTCCTCCTTGTTCTTGCCCGCCTCGGGCACGGTCAGGAAGGAGCCGCCCCAGTTGCCGGGCTTCGGTGCGGCGGCGACGTCCCACTTGTCCTTGCCCTTGTCGCCCGCCTTGTCCTTGATGTAGCCGAGCATCCAGGGCGGGCAGGTGAGCGTGGCGAACGAACCGTTGGAGATCGCCTGGTCCCAACTGGGCTGGAACTGCTGGAGCTTGGCGCTCAGGCCCGCCTCGGCGAACTGGGCGGCGATGTCCCAGCCCTCCTTGACCGTGGGGCTGTCCTTGTAGATCAGCTCCCCGTTCTTGTCGTAGAACTTCTCCTTGCCCGAGGCGTGCACGGCGGCCATCACACCGGTCGCCCCGTCCACGAAGGACGTGCCGTCGGGGGCCTTCTTCTGGTAGCGCTTGCCCACCGCGAGGTACTTCTGCCAGTCACCGGCCCACAGCTTGCCGACCTCCTCGCGGTCGGTGGGCAGACCCGCCTTCTCGAAGAGGTCCTTGCGATAGCAGATGCCGGTCGGCCCGATGTCGGTGCCGAGCCCGATCGTCTTTCCGCCCTTGCTGGTGCCCTGCCGCCACTTCCAGTCCAGGAAGTCGTTCTTGTCGACGCCGTCGGCCTTGCCGAGGTCGACCAGCTTGTCCGCGTGCGAGGTGGTCAGTTCGGCGATGTTGCCGACCTCGACGGCCTGGATGTCGGAGAGGCCGCTGCCGCTGCTGAGGTGGGTGAGCAGCGCGGGCCAGTAGTTCTCGTTGCGCTGGACGGAGTTCTGCTTGATGGAGATGTCCGGGTGGAGCTTCTCGTACTCCTTGTAGAGACCGGCCTCCTGCAGACCGAAGGCCCCGAAGACGCCGATGGTCAGGGTGGTCTTCCCCTTGCCGCCACCTCCGCCGCCGCCCGAGGAGGCGCCCGAATCCTCCTTGTCCTCGGCGCAGCCGGCCAGCAGGCCCCCGGCCAGGGCGGTGGCGGCCGCGAGGACCGTCACCTTGCGGTACGTGCGAGTCCTGTAGCGCATTGCGTCCTCCTCGTGCCCTGAACGTGCCGACCGCCCTCGGTCAACTGGGGTGTTGGGACTGGGAGTTGGGGAAATCAACTCGGGCGGGGAACGTGCGGGTCGTGTAAGAGCCAGGTACGGTGGGAGCGCTCCCATGTGTGATGTCTTGAAGAGTCGCGGCTCGCCGCGGGGGTGTCAAGGCGGCGGACGCCAAGAGTTGTAGGCATCCGGATCCGGTCCCGCGGGCACCGGGAGCCCGGCCGCGCGGCGGGTGCACGGCGGGTGCACGGCGGGTGCGCGGGGGCCGATCGTGTGACCTGCTGTTGACCTGCTGTTAGATTCGCGTCGTTTCGCGTCGTCGGGAGGCAGAGATGGGGACTCGTCAGCCCAGGGGGCGGAGCGGGGGGCGTCCCACGCTCGAGGAGGTGGCGGCCCGCGCGGGAGTGGGCCGGGGCACCGTGTCCCGGGTGATCAACGGTTCGCCCCGGGTGAGCGAGCGCACCCGCGCCGCCGTCGAGGAGGCGGTGGCCGAGCTCGGCTATGTCCCGAACACGGCGGCACGGGCCCTTGCCGCCAACCGTACGGACTCGATCGCGGTCGTCGTCCCCGAGCCGGAGTCGCGCTTCTTCGCGGAGCCGTACTTCTCGGACATCATCCACGGCGTGGGCGCGGCCCTCGCCGACACCGACATGCAGCTCCTGCTGACCTTCGCGGGCGGCGACCGGGAACGCAGGCGGCTCGCCCAGTACCTGGCGGCGCACCGCGTGGACGGCGTCCTGCTCGTCTCGGTACACGCCGACGACCCGCTGCCCGACCTCCTGGAGCAGCTGGACATCCCCGCGGTGATCAGCGGCCGCAGATCGGCGGACGAGACCCTGGCCTCGGTCGACTCCGACAACTTCGCGGGGGCCAGGGCGGCCGTCGACCACCTCGTCGCCCGCGGCCGCCGCACCATAGCGACGATCACCGGACGCCTCGACGTCTACGGAGCCCAGCGCCGCCTCGACGGCTACCGCGACGCCCTGACGGAGGCGGGCCACCCGGTCGACGAGGCGTTGATCGCCCAGGGCGACTTCACCGAGGAGGGCGGCCGCCGCGCGATGACCGAGCTCCTGACACGGTCCCCCGCCCTGGACGCGGTCTTCGCGGGCTCGGACGTGATGGCGGCGGGCGCCCGCCAGGTCCTGCGCACGGCGGGCCGCCGCATACCCGACGACGTGGCCCTGGTCGGCTTCGACGACTCGGCGATCGCCCGCCACATGGACCCGCCCCTCACGAGCGTGCGCCAGCCCATCGCGGAAATGGGCCGCACGATGACGGACGTCCTCCTGTCAGAAATCGCCGACGACCGCCCACCCGCCACCCGCCGCCTCTACCGCCCGCAGATCGTCCTGCCCACGGAACTGGTGGAGCGCGCCTCGTCCTGACTGCCCGGAGGGAGCAAAGGGAGGGGTGTGCAGGACGGGCGCGATATGCGAGTTATGTGAGATGGCGCCGGGCCTGCTAGTTGTTGACCCGTGAATACGGCGTACAGCTCTCGCAATTGGTGGACAGAGATCGTCATCGGGACCCTGGTCACCCTGGTCTGCGCCGCGGTGGTGGTCGTGGCGGCAGCCTGGGCGGTGGCGGACCGGGGCGGTTCGGTGAACGTCCTCGGCGGTCTGGTGCCGGGGCTCGCCGCAGGCACGTGGTCGGCTCGCCGCTATCGACGCCGCCACACATCCTGAGAACGCGGCTGCCGTTCACCCGGGAGTGAGTGCTCGCGCAAAGTTTCGGGGGGGGAGCCGGGGATCTCTCCGGCTCGTTCGCCAGGGCCACCGCAGCTGATCGGATCAGCCGCGTCGGCTACTATCCCCCGGACTTTCGCCGGGAACGGGCCAGATGGTGCGGGTGACCCGCCTGTGCCCCTCGGCGATGGGGTCATGCACGTACTGCCCGAAAGTGCCCTGGACGCAACATCGAGAAGCTCCAGGTCAGGCACTGAACATGCGCTGCGGTCTGCCGAGTACGGCGGTCAGGCCACGGGAGGGAGAGCCGTGTCCGGTAGCGATCTCACGGTCGACTATGAGTTCCTGAACGATTGCGAACGTCAACTCAGCAACCTGCGCACGACGTTCAAGAACATCGAGAACCGTCGTGACGACATGGAGAAGCACTGGGGCGCCGGGAACATCGCGGACGCCATGAGTGACTTCGTCGACAACTGGGACGACTACCGCACCAGGCTTGTCGAGGGACTGGAATCGACGGGCAAGCTCGTCGCGGAGACGAGGAAGTCATTCGAGTCCCTGGACCACAAGCTCGCCGAACAGGGCAAGGGCAAGCACCGAGGCAAGGGCAGGTGAGCACCGCCGCGTCGAAGCGCCGCCCCGTCGACTGGGAGCCGCTGTGCGAGACCGACCCCGTACCCGGAGACCCGGAGGAGGTCCGGGCAGAGGTCCGGCACATGGTCTCGGTCGCAGAGAAGCTGCGTAAGCAGGCACGGAACCTCAAGGCGATCTCCGACGAGGACAGGCTCAAGGGGAAGTACGTCCAACGCCTGCGCGAAGACTCCGGGACTCTGGAGAAGCACCTGCGGGAGGTGGCGTCCCGATACGAGCGGGTCCACGGACACCTCACCCAGTGGGCGAACAAGCTGGAGGACCACCAGGGCGACGCCGACCGGATCCTGCGCGAGGCCAAGGAGAAGCAGGCGGAGGTCGAGCGGGAGAAGGCCAAGGAAGCAGAGAAGGGTGACGATCCGCTACAGCCGTACAGGACCCGGCTGGGCACTGTCACCGGGGACCGCGACAGCGACTCCAACCACTGCGCTGGCAAAATCAACGATGAGCTCGACGACGTCATCGAGGACTCGTGGTGGGACGACGTCAAGGGCTGGGCCCATGACAACGCGGACCTGATCAAGGCCTTCATCGATGTTCTCGGCTGGGTGGCGACGGCGGCAGGGTTCCTGGCGCTGGCCATCCCCGGCCTCAACCTGCTCGTCCTGGGGATCGCGGCACTCGCGATCGGACTCAGACTCCTCCTGGTGGCATCCGGCGATGCCACCTGGACGGACGTCATCTTCGACGTCGTGGGAGGGCTGCTCGTCGTGGGTGGCCTGGGAGCCGCCGCGAAGCTCGCCAGCGGGGCCAAGGCCACCGTGGGAGCTGCTCAGGCTGCCCGGACCGCGGGCTTGAGCAGAGGGCTCCGCGGCATCAAGAGCGCTATGGACGGCATGGGGCGGACGATGACCAGACTGCCCGAGGGGCAGGGCCGGCAGGCCATCGGGGCGGCCCGGAACGCCATGCGCAGGTCCGTCTCCCAGAACGTCGGCCTCGTCACCAAGGGGCCGCTCAGGGTAAGCCCGCTGTCGACCGTTGTGCATCTCGGCGACAAGGAGATGGCGGGCATGGCGAAGATGCTGCAGGCGAACAAGGCCGCCTTCCCGGAGGCCGCGGGGGCTGCCGCGGACAAGGCGTACAAGTCCTACCAGGCGGGCCTCGGCGTCGCCTGGACCGGTATGGGGATGGACGTCACGGACAAGGCGCTGGGCAAGAGCGACCTGACAAGCTTGACCGCCGAGAAGCTCGGAACCGCCGAGAAGCCGTACAACACGGCGTACTCGGACGGGAAGGACAACACCCTGAAGCCTGCTCCCGACACCCGCTGGTAGCGATACGGATTCCTGGAGCGACGTATCCCGCCGACCCGTCCGCACCGCACCTTGAGGATCGATCATGGACCTGTACTCGGCACAACGCATCGCCGAGGCCGAAGCCGCCCGCACCGGACTTGGCACCGGCCCCAACCGGCGGCTCCGGCTCACCCTGATCATCGGAATGCCCCTGTTCCTACCGGTATTGGGGATCATGATCCTGGTGCCGAAGTCCTGGGCGAACGACGTGCTTTACGTCTACGAGGCAGGGATCATCGGCTGCCTCTTGCACTACGTCTGGGTCTTCGTGAGGTACCCCCGGTACGCGGGCCGCCCGCCGTACCTCACCCGGGACCTCGCCATGGGCGGCGGCTTCTTCCTGCCCTCGCTGTTCTTCGGTTTCTGGCCGGGCATGATCGCCGCCCCGGCGTGGGCACTGTTCGTCGGCGTCGCCTATGCCGTGGAAGAGACGCGGGAGCACCGTGGCCACCGCTGAGCACCGCCGGGTTCCCACCGGCTTCAACCTGGTGCCGCCGCCCGGCTGGGACGCGATTCCGCTGTATACGGGGACCGGCGAGGCGATGGACCGCATCGTCCGCAAGGCCGTCGAGCAGTTGCCGGTCGGCTTTCCCAAGGACGACGTTCCGAAGGCCCGGCTGAAGCTCGTTCAAGAGATGAAGAAGGTCGTCCGTCGTGCCCGGTCCAAGGGAGGGGTGACCCTCTACCTCCCCACCGAACGTCTCCACGGTGTCGCGCTGCCCGTTTCGATCGTGGCCTCCGAACCGGTCGAGATTCCGAGGATCAGGCCCGACCGCGGCCCGGAAGCGGTCCTGCTCGCCCTCGCCGCCGAGACCCCCGGAGCCGAGATGCGGGAACTCGACGACACCGCGGCGCTGCGCTCGGAGCGGGACGTCCCCGCCGATGCCGCCCAGGGCATCGACGTCGCTCACCGCCAGGTCGAGTACTTCGTGCCGATCCCGGACAGCGCCCCCGACCGGTACCTCACCTTCTCCTTCAGCGCTCTGATCGCGCCCGGCTCCGACCCCGCCTTCTACGACACCCTCGTGGAGCTGTTCGACGCCGTCATGAGCACCTTCCGTTGGAGCCGTGCCTGAACGCTTCCCCGCTGCCGCCCCCGACGAAAGAGACCGCTCATGCCTGAAGGCACTCTGTGGAGCACTGACCTCGGCGCCCCGCTCCACATCGACACGGATGCCCACCCCGACCTCTGGGGTTATCTGCACCTCCAGATCGACAAGCGGACCTTCAAGGAATGGCTGGGGCTGCACCTGACCGGCCTGGCCGCCATCCACAACATCGAGCTCACCCGGAAGCTCCGCCGGTTCCACAAGGACTTCTACGAGCAGACGCTGGTGACGCTCAGGGACACAGTCCAGGCCGACGAGGCGTTCGTCTACCACCCCGTTCCGCTGACCAGCATGCCCCTGGTCGTGCACGCCACGCGCCTCCACTGCGAGGCTCCTGACGCGGCCTCCTGCGAAGGGACCGCCGCGCTCACCGTGCCGCACCCGGACATCCCCGCATGGCAGCAGCGAACCGGAAGCATCACGTTCGCCTCGCCGCACCTCGGTGAGGACGGGGTCCGCGTCACCCGTTCCTACCCTGCGGACAGCACCGTCATGATGACCTCGGTGACGTACCACTGGCACACCCCGCCCGGCGTCCCCGACGTCTGCCTCCGCGGACACCACGACGATCCTGAGGTGATCGCCGCGGCCCTGGAGCCCCTGGACGACTTCGCGCGGACGCTCCGACTGCCCGGGGCGGCTCGGTAGCCGCCACACGAAGAAGACCCGGCCCGCTTGCGCGGACCGGGCCTTCGCCGATCAGGGTGAGTGACGGGACTTGAACCCGCGGCCACCTGGACCACAACCAGGTGCTCTACCAACTGAGCTACACCCACCATGTCCGGTCGTTTGTCGTTCTTCCGACCGGCCGAGAAAAAGTGTACAGGGTCCGAAGGGGTGCTCGCGCACACGTTTTCCGGACCCCGTACACAGGGGGGCCGCGGAGCTACTCCGCAGGCAGGACGTGCTTCGCCGCGATCGACTTCGCGGTGTCCGAGTCCGGTCCTGGCTGCGGGACGAAGATCGCCTCGCGGTAGTAGCGGAGCTCGGCGATGGATTCGCGGATGTCGGCGAGCGCGCGGTGGTTGCCGTTCTTGTCCGGGCTGTTGAAGTACGCCCTCGGGTACCAGCGCCGGGCCAGCTCCTTGACGGAGGAGACGTCGACGATCCGGTAGTGGAGGTACTCCTCGAGGGCCCGCATGTCACGGAGGAGGAAGCCGCGGTCGGTGCCGACCGAGTTTCCGCACAGCGGGGCCTTCCGCGGCTCCTTGACGTGCTCACGTACGTACGCCAGGACCTGCTCCTCGGCGTCGGCCAGCGTGGTTCCGCCGGCCAGCTCGTCGAGGAGACCCGAGGTGGTGTGCATGGTGCGCACCACCTCGGGCATGGTCTCCAGCGCCGCGTCCGGCGGGCGGATCACGATGTCCACCCCTTCGCCGAGCACGTTCAGTTCCGAGTCGGTGACCAGTGCGGCCACCTCGATAAGTGCGTCATCCGTCAGCGAGAGCCCGGTCATCTCGCAGTCGATCCACACCATGCGATCGTTCATGCGTCTTACCCTACGGCGCGCTCCTCTGCCCGGGCAGAGGCGGACGGCCTGGCGCGTACACGTCCGAGTGCGGTTTGCCGGGATCGGACGCGGGCACGGAGGCCGACGAAGGGCCGATCGCGCTCGCGGCCGCCGTACGCCGGGTCTGCGTCGGGACCGGGCCCGCCTCCAGGACGGGCACGGCCTGCGGCGTCACCGGCACGGGATCCAGCGCGCGCTCGCCCTGTGGCCTGCGGGCGCGGTAAGCGGCCCGGTAGGCGGCGGGCGAGGAGCCCAGCTGGCGCCGGAAGTGACCCCGCAGCGCCACCGGCGAGCGGAAGCCGCAGCGGCCCGCGACCTCGTCGACGGAGTAGTCGGAGGTCTCCAGGAGCCGCTGTGCCTGAAGCACCCGCTGGGTGATCAGCCACTGCAGCGGCGCGCTGCCGGTCAGCGAACGGAACCTGCGGTCGAACGTCCGCCTGCTCATGTACGCGCGCGCGGCCAGCGTCTCCACGTCGAACTGCTCGTGGAGGTGCTCGAGCGCCCAGGCGACGACCTCGGCCAGCGGGTCGGCGCCGATCTCCTCAGGTAAAGACCTGTCGAGATAGCGCTCCTGACCGCCGGCCCTGCGCGGCGGCACGACGAGCCTGCGGGCGAGCGCGCCCGCCGCCTCGTTGCCGTGATCCGTGCGCACGATGTGCAGACAGAGATCAATTCCGGCCGCGGTGCCCGCGCTCGTCAGCACGTCGCCGTCGTCCACGAAGAGCTCGCGCGGGTCCACATGGACCGACGGATAGCGCTTCGCGAGCGTCGGCGCGTACATCCAGTGCGTGGTCGCCGGGCGTCCGTCGAGGAGCCCCGCGGCGGCCAGGACGAACGCCCCGGTGCAGAGCCCGACGATGCGGGCGCCCTCCTCGTGCGCGCGGCGCAGCGCGTCCAGGGCCTCCGGCGGCGGAGGCGACGTGATCGACCGCCAGGCGGGCACCACCACGGTGCCCGCGCGGCCGATCGCCTCCAGGCCGTGAGGCGCGGTCAGTTCGAGACCGCCGGTGGTCCGCAGCGGCCCCTCCTCACCGGCGCACACCAGCAGCCGGTAGCGGGGGACGCCGGCGTCCTGCCGGTCGATGCCGAACACCGAGAGCGGTATGGAGCTCTCGAAGATGGGGCCACCGCTGAACAGCAGCACCGCTACGATCTCCCGGCGGCGGCGTCCGGAAAGCTTCCGGGCCGTGGTCTCCGGCGCGGCAGTGGAGTCGTGGCTCATGGTGCTAAACCCCCCTCGGGCGTCTCGGCTCCCTGTTCTTGACGTGCTTGTTGGGCCTGTCGCTCCTGCACGTTTCCCCTCGGTCCTCCACCAGTCCCCCGCCGTAATACAGTCAAGATCGAATCTACTGTGTCCCGTGCTACCGGGGTGACCAGTTCAGCACCCGGCAGATTGTCGACATGGCAACTTGGCGTGAAGCATTCGATCACGAAGCGTTGCACTCAAGGGCCGTGCTGGGAAGTGCGCCTCGTCGCCATGGCCGGTCCCCGCAGGGTGCGAGCGGCTTCAAGACACCTTTCAGCCCTGCTCGGACGGGGGTTGAGGGCCCGTTCGGCCAAGGAATGCGTGCCTGTAGGAAGTTGGCTGAAAAGCTACGGGAGCGTGCGTGCGAATCGGTCAGTCGACCGGCGCACCATCGGCCCGGTGGCGGGTGCCCCTGTGCGCCCCCTGGGCCGTCCTGCCGTGCCGTCCGCGGTGCCCCGCGTTCTGTTCTGCAAGCAGTCGCGCGGCGCCCCTCTCGGACTGGCGCAGGAGCACCCGGCAGACCCCGGTGACGGCCACCAGGCCGAGCGCCGCGCCCGCGGCGCCTGCCAGCGATGTCCCGTACCCCACGAGGACGACGGGAACCAGGACGCAGCTGAACGCGGCCCAGCGGACCACGTCGCTCGCCGAGTCCTGTGCCGAGGCGTCCTCCGGCGCCTGGGCGCGGGGTGCGGGCACGCGCGAGGGACGGCGCTCGTGCGCCCCCTCGGGCGGGCGCCGGTGGCTGTGCGTCGGGGCGTGTCCCCCTTGCTCGGGTGAAGGAGTGAGCGTGGGGGAGGGTGGGGACGCGGTCGAGGGTCCAGGCACGGCGTGCTCCCTGTGGCGGTGGCGTACGGAGGTTCAACGCGCGGTCGCTCGGCCGGTCACTGCCGTGCCGCCGGATGCGCGCGGCAGGCCGTCGCGGGGCCGGGGACCGCCCGGGTCACGGGTCGTGCGGCAGAAGGGCCCGGACGGGTGCGCAAACCGCCTGTACGGGGCAGCAACCATTGCCATACGGGCGAGGCTCATGCATGCTCCGGTGAACGCCGGAGGCCCCTGCGCGGCCCGGCCGAAGACGCCCGTACGGGGGTCTTCGCAGGCTCTGGGCAGGAGAGGAGTGTCGCCGTACCCTTGGGGGTATGGGGTTGGGAAGATGATTCCCGGACGACCTTCCAGGTCCCTAAGCCTTCGTACGACCCGTACAAGCCGACCCTCCCACAGAGGACTCCTTCGCCGAGACACCGATGGCCGGTCACGAATTCTCCGAACCCGCGGACCGCAAGCGGCAGGTCGCAGATCCCACAGCGACCCCCCTGGCGGCGGAAGAAACACGTCACTCCTGCGATCCCGCATTCCGACACGGCGTCGTCGTCGGCTTCGACGGCTCGACGTCCAGTGAGCGGGCGCTCTCGTACGCGATCGGCATGGCCCACCGTTCGGGCTCGGGCCTGATCATCGTGCACGTCGCCAACCGACTGCCCACCACGGTGTGGGCGGGCTGCGAGCCACCGGTCTTCGTCGATGTGCCGGACCACCGCACCGAGGTGCTCGGGCTCGAACTGGCCTGTGCGGACTACCTGTCCGAGGTGCCCTGGATCCTGGTCGAGCGCGGCGGCGACATCTGCCACGAGCTGGAGGAGGTCGGCCGCGAGTACAGCGCGGACGCGATCGTCGTCGGCTCCACGCACGGCATCGTCGGCCGGATCTTCGGCTCCGTCGCGGGGCGGCTCGCGCGGCGGGCGCAGCGGCCCGTCATCGTCATTCCGTAACGGGCCCTCGTGGCAGGTCCGGTGGGGAAGTCGAGGCTTCAACTCCCTTTTCGGGGCGGCCCGGTGGGTGGTGGCACGAGTAGATAAATCTACTCGTGCGTAGAGGTGGTTTGCTCCCTTGTGAAGGGTACATAAAGGTCGCTGGCGCACCCCGGGAGCGGAGTGCGGGACCGGCATCGCGCGGCACCACCGCACCACCGCACCACCGCACAGGAAGGGAGCCCGCCGTGGACAACGACGTCTCCGCGGGAAGCACCACCTCGACTCTCGGCCAGCTCGCCCTGGGGCTCACGCTGTTGGCCTTCGGCCTCGGTCACACCGAAGTGATCGACGGCGTCACGGCGGCGGACGCCGTCTCCCTCGCCACCTTCGTCGGCGGCATCGCCCTGTTCGTCGCCGGGCTCTTCGCGTTCCGCGACAAGGACGCGGCCACGGGCACGGCCTTCACCGCGCTCGGCGCGCTCTGGTTCACCTGGGGCACCGCGGCCGACACACCGGTCTCGGCGAACGCGGCGGGCCTCTTCCTGCTGCTCTTCGCCCTCGTCGCGCTCAGCCTGACACTCGGGGCCGCGCACGCGGGAGCGCTCACGCGCGGGACGTACGGGCTGCTCTTCGTGGCGCTCGTGCTGCTCGCCGTCGCGCGGTTCGGTGACAGCGCGGGCCTGGGCAAGGCGGGCGGCTGGTGCGCCGCGGCGGGCGGACTGCTCGCCTGGTACGGGGCGACCGCCGCCCTGGCCCACTGGCCCACGGCCCTTCCGGGGCGGCCTGCGGGCCGGGGAGTGACGGCCACCGGCTGAGGCGGGCTCGGGCCGGGGTAATGGGCGACCCCGGCCCTCTGGGGGGCGGGTCCCATGTGCTGGTGGCACGCATGGGGCCCGCCCCGTTTCGTCGTTCCCCGCGGGGCCGTGGGGGCTGGTCGCGCAGTTGTTCCCCGCGCCCCTGACGGGGCGCCCCTGATCGGGGTGTCTCTACTCCACCGTCACCGACTTCGCCAGGTTCCGCGGCTTGTCGATGTCCCGGCCGAGCGCCAACGCCGTGTGGTAGGCGAGGAGTTGGAGCGGGATGCCCATCAGGATCGGGTCCAGCTCGTTCTCGTTCTTGGGGACGACGATCGTCTGGTCGGCCTTCTCCTGCTCCTGGTGCGCGACCGCGAGGATCTTGCCGCTGCGGGCCTTGATCTCCTCCAGGGCGGCGCGGTTCTTCTCCAGGAGGTCGTCGTTCGGGACGATCGCGACCGTCGGGAGCGCGGGCTCGATGAGGGCGAGCGGGCCGTGCTTGAGCTCGGAGGCGGGGTAGGCCTCGGCGTGGATGTACGAGACCTCCTTGAGCTTGAGGGACGCCTCGCGGGCGACGGGGTAGCCGCGTACGCGCCCGATGAAGAGCATCGAGCGGGCGTCCGCGTACTGCTTGGCGATCTTCTTGATCTCGTCCTCCTGCTTGAGGACCTCCGAGATCTGGCCCGGCAGCTTGCGCAGGCCCTCGATGATCCGCTTGCCGTCGGAGACCGACAGGTCACGGATGCGGCCCAGGTGCAGGGCGAGCAGGCCGAAGGCGACCGTGGTGTTGGTGAAGCACTTGGTGGAGACGACGCAGACCTCAGGGCCCGCGTGGACGTACACGCCCGCGTCGGCCTCGCGGGCGATCGCCGAGCCGACCACGTTCACCACGCCGAGGACGCGGGCGCCCTTGCGCTTGAGCTCCTGGACCGCGGCGAGCACGTCGTAGGTCTCGCCGGACTGGGAGACCGCGATGTAGAGGGTGTCGGGGTCCACCACCGGGTTGCGGTAGCGGAACTCGGAGGCGGGCTCCGCGTCGGCGGGGATGCGGGCCAGCTCCTCGATCATCTGGGCGCCGATCATGCCCGCGTGGTACGAGGTGCCGCAGCCGAGGATCTTGACGCGGCGCACCTTGCGGGCGTCGTGCGCGTCGAGGTTGAGGCCGCCGAGGTGCACGGTGGAGAAGCGGTCGTCGATGCGGCCGCGCAGGACGCGGTCGACCGCGTCGGGCTGCTCGAAGATCTCCTTGTGCATGTACGTGTCGTGGCCGCCCATGTCGTACGACTCGGCCTCCCACTCCACGGTGGTCGGCGAGGCCGTCGTGCGGGAGCCCTCGGTGGTGTACGTGCGGTAGTCGTCGGCCTTGATGGTGGCCATCTCGCCGTCGTCGAGGGTGACGACCTGGCGGGTGTGGGAGACGAGCGCGGCGACGTCCGAGGCGACGAACATCTCCTTCTCGCCGATGCCGAGGACGACGGGGGAGCCGTTGCGGGCGACGACGATGCGGTCGTTGAAGTCGGCGTGCAGGACGGCGATGCCGTAGGTGCCCTCGATGTGGCGCAGGGCCTCGCGCACCTTCTCTTCGAGGGTGTTGGCCTGCGAGCGGGCGACGAGGTGGGTGAGGACCTCGGTGTCCGTCTCGGAGAGGAACTCGACGCCGTCGGCGGTCAGCTTGGCGCGCAGCTCGGAGGCGTTGTCGATGATGCCGTTGTGGACGACCGCGACCTTGCCGTCCTGCGACAGGTGGGGGTGCGCGTTCTCGTCGGAGGGGGCGCCGTGGGTGGCCCAGCGGGTGTGGGCGATGCCGGTGGTGCCCTTGAAGCGGGCGGGGACCTTGGCCTCCAGGTCGCGGACGCGGCCCTTGGCCTTGACGGTCTTCAGGCCCGTCGCCTTGGGGCTGGTGACGGCGATGCCCGCCGAGTCGTAGCCGCGGTACTCCAGGCGCTGGAGTCCTTCGAGGAGCAGCGGGGCGACGTCACGCTTGCCGATGTATCCGACGATTCCACACATAGAGGGTCCTAGTCGTAGGAGGGCGGCCCAGATCTAGCCGTAGACGATGCGGCGCAGCTGTCTGAGCGTGAGCTCGGGCGGCGCGACCGCGCGGTATTCGAGATCCGCCGAGATCTGCTGGAAGATCGCCGCGTTCAGCAGGCCCTGACCCTGCAGTTCGCGGTGGCGGCGACGGACGAACTCTTCGGTCGTCTCGTCGAAGTAGGCGAGCACGTCCTGGATGACCCGCAGCGCTTCGCCCCGCTGGAGCGGGGTGCTGCGGGTGAGGTGGTCCACCAGGTCGTCGTGCATTCGATGATCCTGGGGTATCGCATGCCCTTTCGCAAGAATCCTGCCCGGAATCGGGCAGGCTCGTGTCGGACGGGGCCGGAAAGCGCCGCGGAAGGCGCTCACATGCGCTTCAGGACCGCCTGCTTCGCCGTACTGAACTCCTCGTCCGTGAGGATCCCCGCCCGATGCAGCTCACCGAGCTCCCGCAGCCGCCGCAGGAGCGCGTCGTGGTCATCGCCGGAGACCTCGGCGGGTGCGGGCGTCCGGGCCGCGACCGGCTCCACCGCGGGAGGAGTCGCCCCCGAGGGGTGCGGGAGGCGGGCCGTCACCGCGGCGGCGACCAGTGCCATCAGCGGGTCCTTCTTGAAGCCCCACAGCTCGACCGCGTTCGGGTCGTACTTCGGCGGGGCCTTGGTCGGCGCGTTCCTGACGGTGAAGCGGAGGTGGCCGTTCTCCAGGCCGCCCGCGGGCTGCCAGTCCACCGCGGCGATGTCGTCGAGGGCGATCGAGCGGGTGCCCGCCGCGGACTTGGCGTCCTCCGTCTTCCAGTTCCACTCCAGGCGCACGCGCTCCCCGTCGAAGCTCGCCGTGCCGTCGCCCGCCGAGATCGACAGGGGTACGGAGGGGCCAGCGAGGACGTAGGCGGAGCAGGCGGTCGAGGGGACCTGTTCGATCAGGAGGGCGTTGCGCACCTCGTCGACCAGATACTCCGCGACGCCGTACCGGTCCGCCTCCACGATCAGTTGATACGGGTCCGCGGAGTCCGTGAGCTTGCCGCCCGTGGCATGGAGCAGCGGGTCCGAGCCGTCGCGCAGGCGCAGCCTCAACCGGCCCGACTTCTTGCCCTGCTCGAAGGCGATGCCCGCCAACGCGCCCAAGGGGACGGTCAGTTCCCCCAGTGTCTTGCGCAGCAAGGACACGCTCTTGTCGTGCCCCGGCACCAGGCGCAGCGTCTCTCCGTCGAAGGTCCAGGTCCCGTCACGCTGGATGATTTCCGCCATGCATGGATTCTCGCACCGACCCCTTGGAGAAAAGGTCTACACCCTTGACCCCTAGTAGTGCCCGGGTTACCAATGGGGACCGTTCGATTGCGATGAACCACAGTTGCGCACCACAGACGCGCGCCGCACTCGTGCCCCGTCGCGGCGCCCGCCCGTCGAAGGGAACCGCTTGTGAGATCGCACAGAAGGACGACCCGCGTACTCGGCTCGCTGCTGCTCGTGGCGGCCGCAGGAATCTCCTCGTTCGCCGCGGCACCCTCGGGGGCCGCCGCGAGCCCCACGGTCACCCCACTCGGCCAGATCGTGCCCGCGCCCCTGAAGGCCGAGCCCGCCGGGCCCGGCTTCGAGATCACCGCCAAGACCCGGATCCGCGTCGAGAAGGGCAACGCGGCGGAGCGCAGGGCCGGTGAGTACCTCGCGGACGTGCTGCGCCCGGCCACCGGCTACAAGCTGCCCGTCACCGACAGCGGCGGCAGCGACGGCATCCGCCTGCGCATCAGCGCGGAGCCCGCGAACAAGGCCCTCGGCGCCGAGGGCTACCGGGTCATCTCCGCGCGCGGCTCGCTCACCATCACCTCCTGGTCGGACGCCGGGCTCTTCCACGGCATCCAGACGGTGCGCCAGCAACTGCCCGCGGCCCTGGAGAAGAAGACCAGGCAGCGCGGCCCGTGGCGGATCGCGGGCGGCACCATCGAGGACACCCCGCGCTACGGCTACCGAGGCACCATGCTCGACGTCTCGCGGCACTTCTTCACCGTCGACCAGGTCAAGCGCTACATCGACCAGGCGGCGCTCTACAAGCTGAACAAGCTGCACCTGCACCTCAGCGACGACCAGGGCTGGCGCATCGCCATCGACTCCTGGCCGCGCCTCGCGTCGTACGGCGGCTCCACGCAGGTCGGCGGCGGCAAGGGCGGCTACTACACGAAGGCGCAGTACAAGGAGATCGTCGCGTACGCCGCGTCGCGCCATCTGGAGGTCATCCCCGAGATCGACATGCCGGGGCACACCAACGCGGCCCTCTCCTCGTACGCCGATCTGAACTGCAACGGCGTCGCGCCGCCGCTCTACACCGGTACCGAGGTCGGGTTCAGCTCGCTGTGCGTCAAGAAGGACGTCACGTACGACTTCGTGGACGACGTCATCCGCGAGCTGGCCGCGCTCACGCCCGGCGAGTACCTCCACATCGGCGGCGACGAGGCGCACTCCACCAGCCACGAGGACTTCGTGGCGTTCATGGAGAAGGTGCAGCCGGTGGTCGCCAAGTACGGCAAGAAGGTCATGGGTTGGCACCAGCTGGCAGGGGCCAACCCCGTCAAGGGCGCCGTCGTGCAGTACTGGGGCTACGACAAGACCGGGGCCGCCGAGCGCGAGGAGGTCGTGAACGCGGCGAAGAACGGCACCAAGCTGGTCCTCTCGCCCGCCGACCGCGCCTACATCGACCACAAGTACACCAAGGACACCCCGCTCGGCCTGTCCTGGGCGGGCTACGTCGAGGTCGAGCGGTCCTACGACTGGGACCCGGCGACCTACCTCCAGGGCGCGCCCGCCGACTCGGTCATGGGCGTGGAGGCGCCGCTGTGGACGGAGACCCTCTCGACCTCCGCGCACCTGGACTACATGGCGTTCCCGCGGCTTCCCGGGATCGCCGAGCTCGGCTGGTCGCCCGCGGCCACGCACGACTGGGAGAAGTACAAGGTGCGGCTCGCCGCGCAGGCGCCGCGCTGGGACGCGCTCGGCATCGGCTACTACAAGTCGCCGCAGGTGCCGTGGCCCGGCAAGTGAGCTGAGGACGGGCGCCCCGGAGGACCGTCTCCGGGGCGCCCGTCGGTCTCAGGCGATCGGGTTCTTCAGCGTCCCGATCAGTTGCAGCGCCCCAGAGGGGTCGGACAGGTCGACCATCTGCTCGTTGTTGCGCAGCTGGAGCCGGTTGAGGCAGGACAGCGAGAACTCCGGGGCGAACATGTCGTACTGCTTGAACTTGTCCGCCAGTTGGGGCGTCGCCTCCTGGTAGGTGGTCACGCACTCCGCGACCGCCCGCCAGAACGTGTCCTCGTCGACCAGGCCCTCGGAGACGAGGTTCGCCGCGAGGAAGCGGAAGAAGCAGTCGAAGACGTCCGTGAAGATCGACAGGAGCTTCTTGTCCTCGGGGACCTCCACGCGGATCCGCTCGACCACCGGCGGCAGGACCGCGTCCGGGTCCATCACCGCGATCTCCTCGGCGATGTCCTTGAAGATCGCGCGCTGGACGACGCCGTCCTTCAGGACCAGGATCACGTTCTCGCCGTGCGGCATGAAGACCAGGTCGTACGCGTAGAAGCTGTGCAGCAGCGGGGTGAGGTACGCGTGCAGGTAGCGGCGCAGCCACTCCGTCGGGGTCAGGCCGGAGCGTTCGATCAGGGCGCCCGCGAAGGTGCCGCCGTCCCGGTCGACGTGCAGCAGCGAGGCCATCGTGGCGAGCTGCTCGCCCTCGCCGACGGAGGTCACCGGGCTCTCGCGCCACAGGGCGGCGAGCATCTTGCGGTAGGGGGAGTAGCGGTCGGTGGCGGCCTCGTACTCCAGGTGCCGGTAGCCGACCGCGGCGCGCTCGCGGATGATCGTCAGGCCGGTGTCGCGCAGCGTCTCGTCGTTCTCGATGAGAGCGGCGAGCCAGTCGTTGATCGCCGGGGTCGCCTCCATGTACGCCGCCGAGAGGCCGCGCATGAAGCCCATGTTGATGACGGAGAGGGCCGTCTTCACGTAGTGCTTGGCGGGCGACGTGGAGTTGAAGAAGGTGCGGATCGACTGCTGCGCGAGGTACTCGTCGTCGCCCTCGCCGAGGCAGACGAGGTGACGCTGGGCGACCTCGGCGGCGAACGTCACCGACAGCTTGTTCCACCACTGCCAGGGGTGGGCCGGGATCAGCAGGTACTCGGCGGGATCCAGGCCCTGGTCGCGCAGGATCCGATCGAAGCGGTCCAGGGTCTGTTCGCCCAGCTCGGCGCGGAGGAAGGACTCGTAGTCGATGCCCGCGCCCGCCGTGAACGCCGCGCGGTCCTTGCGGGCCGCCAGCCACACCAGGCGCACCGGGCTCGCGGTCTCGGGGGCGTACGAGAGGTACTCGTGCACGCCGAAACCGAGCCGGCCGTTGTTGGCGACGAAACAGGGGTGGCCCTCGGTCATGCCCGTCTCGATCTCCTGGAAGCCGGAGCGGGAGAGCTCGGCGGCCGGGATCGCGGGCTTGGTGAGTTTGTAGCAGGTGCCCGAGAGCGTGGAGGAGATCTCCTCCAGGTAGACCGGCAGGATGGCGTCGCTCAGGCCGAGCGCGCCGCGCAGCTCGGTGAAGAACTCCAGTGCGTTGAGCGGGAGTTCGCCGCCGTCGCGGTGGCGGGTGATCGACGCCGCGTCGATCTGCCAGTGGTCCAGGCGCAGGACCTCGGCGGTGAACCGGTAGCGGGTGAGGGCGTCGTCGCTGCGGACGGCGTAGGCGCCGTCGCCCAGTGGCTCGGGCGTGAGCAGCCGTTCGTGGGCGAATTCGGCGAGTGCCTTGCGGATGAGCAGGCGGTTGGCCGTGGCCCAGCGCTCCGGGGACAGGTGTGCCACGGTGTCGGACAGGGTCATATCGCCAGTTCCCTTTCGCGTACGGCTGCTTCGAACTGCTCGCGGGTGCAGAAGCTCAGCAGGGCTTCCTTCTCCGGCTTCTGGATGACGGTCTCGGGCCGGAACCCGACGGCTTCGTTGAGGGCGTGCACGGCCGTGTTGCGTACGTCGGGCTCGACCACGACCCGCTCGGTCGCCGGGTCGGCGAAGAGCTCGCGCATCACCGCGGTGATCACGCCGCGCGTGAAGCCGGGGATGCGGACGTCGGAGGGCGCGGTGAGGAAGTGCATGCCGACGTCACCGGGCAACGGCTCGTACAGGCCGACGAGTTCGACGTGCGCCGGGTCGTAGCGCTCCATCAGGAAGGCGGGGACGCCCTTGTGCAGGCCGAGGAACGCGTCGTGGTGCTCGGCGGCGGCGATCGACATGTACTCGCGCTCGACCTCGGGCAGCGTGGCCTCCTGCATCAGCCAGAAGGCGGCCTTGGGGTGGGTCACCCAGCCGTGCACGAGCTCGGCGTCGGTCAGGGCGTCGAGCGGCCGGAAGGTGAAGTCGCCTGCCGGGGCGGCGAGTTCGTTCGGGTCGGTCATATGAGGTTCCCCTCCGGAGCGGCGAACTCCTGGAACGCGATGGACTTCTCGACCGGGTAGGCCTCGCGGCCGAGCAGCTCGCCGACGATGTACGCGTTGCGGTACGCGCCCATGCCGAGGTCGGGGCTGGTGATCGAGTGGGTGTGCACCGAGGCGTTCTGCAGGAAGATGCCGTTCCCGGTGGTGTCGATGCTGTAGTTGCGGGCGACGTCGAAGCGACCCTGGCCGTCCCAGCGGATGCGGTCGTGGACCGGGGCGAGGAAGTCCGGGACGCGGTAGCGGTAGCCGGTGGCGAGGATCAGGCCCTGGGTGTCGAGCCGGAAGTCCTTCTCCTGCTCCTCCTGGCGGAGCCCGAGCGTGTACGTGCGCGTCGCGCTGTCGTAACTGGCCTCGCTCAGCGCGGTGTTGGTGAGCAGCCGGGTCTGCACGGGCCCGGTGAGGTTCTTCTGGTAGAGCAGGTCGAAGATCGAGTCGATCAGCGCGCCGTCGATGCCCTTGAAGAGGCCCTTCTGCTGGGTCTCCAGGCGGTAGCGGGTCGGCTCGGGCAGCGCGTGGAAGTAGTCGATGTAGTCCGGAGAGGTCATCTCCAGCGTCAGTTTGGTGTATTCGAGCGGGAAGAAGCGCGGCGAGCGGGTGACCCAGTTGAGCCGGTAGCCGTGCACGTCGATCTCGGCGAGCAGGTCGTAGTAGATCTCGGCGGCGGACTGGCCGCTGCCCACCAGCGTGATCGAGTCCTTCTTCTGCAACTCCTGCTTGCTCTGCAGATAGCGGGAGTTGTGGATCGCGTCCCCGCCGAGCCCTTCGCACGCCTCGGGCAGGTGCGGCGGCGTGCCGGTGCCGAGGACGAGGCGGCGGGCGCGGAAGAACTCACCGGCCGTGGTGCGTACGACGTAGAGGTCGGTCTCGTCCTCGTACGACACCTCGGCGACCGTCGTGCCGAAGCGGATCGAGGAGAGTTTCGCGGCGGCCCAGCGGCAGTAGTCGTTGTACTCGGTGCGCAGCGGGTAGAAGTTCTCGCGGATGTAGAACGAGTACAACCGCCCCGATTCCTTCAGGTAGTTGAGGAACGAGTACGGGGACGTGGGGTCGGCGAGGGTGACCAGGTCCGACATGAACGGGGTCTGGAGGTGGGCGCCCTCCAGGAACATCCCGGAGTGCCACTCGAAGTCCGGCTTGGACTCCAGGAAGAGCCCGGTCAGCTCGTCGAGCGGCTCGGTCAGGCAGGCCAGGCCCAGGTTGAACGGGCCGAGGCCGATCCCGATGAAGTCGAGGGGCTCAGGAAGCGCGGTCAAGGGAGTCTCCCAGGTACTGCTCGGCGTGTCCTGCGATCAGGTCGAGGACGGCGGTGATGTCGTCGGTGGTGGTCTCGGGGTTGAGCAGGGTGAACTTCAGGAACTGGCGCTCGCCCACCTTGGTGCCCGCCACCACCGCGTCGCCGGAGGCGAACAGGGCCTTGCGGGCGTAGAGGTTGGCGCGGTCGATGGCGGCCGGGTCGCAGATCGCCGAGGGGATGTAGCGGAAGACGAGCGTGGAGAGCTGCGGCTCCACCACGACGTCGTAGCGCGGGTCGGCGGCGAGCAGCCGCCAGCCCCGCGTGGCGAGGTCGCACACCTCGTCGAAGAGGTCGCCGATGCCGTCGGCGCCCATCACGCGCAGCGTCATCCACAGTTTCAGCGCGTCGAAGCGCCGGGTCGTCTGGAGGGACTTGTCGACCTGGTTGGGGATGCGCTCCTGCACCGCGCGGCGCGGGTTGAGGTACTCCGCGTGGTACGTCGCGTGGGACAGCGTGCCGCGGTCGCGCACCAGGACGGCCGATGAACTCACGGGCTGGAAGAAGGACTTGTGGTAGTCCACGGTCACCGAGTCGGCGTGCTCGATGCCGTCGAGCAGGTGCCGGTTCTTGCGCGAGGCGAGCAGGCCGCAGCCGTAGGCGGCGTCGACGTGCATCCAGGTGTCGTACTGCGCGCACAGTTCGGCGATCTCGGGCAGCGGGTCGATGGAGCCGAAGTCGGTGGTGCCCGCGGTGGCGACGACGGCCATGGGGGAGAGGTCGTCGCGGCGGCAGCGCTCCAGTTCGCGGGCGAGGGCCACAGTCTGCATGCGCTTGTCGTGGTCGGTGGGGATGACCACGACGGCTTCCTCGCCGAGGCCGAGCAGTCTGGCGGCCTTCTGGACGCTGAAGTGGCCGACCTCGGAGGCGAAGATCCGCATCCTGGTGGGGTCCTCGCCCTTGGCCTCCTCGCGGGCGAGCAGCAGCGCCTGGAGGTTGGACTGGGTGCCGCCGCTGGTGAAGACGCCGTCGGCGGCCGGGCCGAGGCCGATCCGCTCGGTGGTCCAGTCGATGACGCGGCGTTCGATGAGGGTGCCGCCCGCCGACTGGTCCCAGGTGTCCAGGGAGGAGTTGACGGCGGAGAGGACGGCTTCACCCAGGACGGCGGGGATGACGACCGGGCAGTTGAGGTGGGCGAGGTAGCGGGGGTGGTGGAAGTAGACGGCGTCGCGCAGATAGAGCTCTTCGAGTTCGTCGAGCGCGGCGACGGTGTCGTGCAGGGGTTCGTCCAGGTCGACGGCCGCGATGCGGGGCGCGAGGTCGTCGACGGATATCCCCGTGAACGGACGTGTGGTGGTGGCGAGTTGGGCCGCCACCCGCTCGACTCCTTCCGTCACGGAGCTGCGGTATCGCTCCGCGGTGGTGTCATTGAGCAGGTGCGAGCGCATGAACTGTCCTCCAGTTGAGGGGACTAGGACCGCGCCCTCGTGGACAGGAATGGGGGAGGCGAGGGCGCGGAGTGAAACTAAGGTTAGCCTAACCTAAGCTCACGCCACACAGAACCCTGGGTCCCCCTGCGTAACAAAAACGGAGCCACCCGGTCCGAGTTGGACGGGATGACTCCGTTGTGTGCCGGTGTGCCGGTGTGCCGGTGTGCCGGGCGCCAGTCGGTGCCGAGCGGGCGATCAGGCGATCAGGCGCTCTTCAGCTTCTTCGCCTTCTCGATCGCGTCCGCGAGGTCCTCCAGGATCGGCGCGCACTTGTCGTACGAGAAGATCGGCTCGGTGACGCGCGGGATGACCTGTCCGGCCTTGACCGCGGGCAGCTTCTGCCAGGTCGGCTTGGACTTGTCGAGGTCGGCGGGCTGGAGCGCCGAGGTGCGGTTGTCCATCATGATGAGGTCCGCGTGGTACTGGTCGACGTTCTCCCAGCTGAGGTTCTCGAACCAGCCGCCGGACTCCTTCTTCGCCTTCTCCGGCGGCTCGATGATGTTCACGCCGAGCGCCTTGAAGTACTCCAGGTCGACCGAGAGGTTCGAGCCCGAGACGTAGAACAGGTCCTGGCTCGCGGAGCCGACGAGGACCTTGATGTCCTTGTGCGCCTTGGCGACCTTGCGCAGCCGCTCGGACGCGTCCTCGAAGCGCTTCTTCGCCTTGGTGACCTTGTCGGACTTCACGTCCGCGCCGAGCGACTCGGCGAGCGCCTGGATGCGCTGGAGCGGGTGCGTGAGCTGGCGGTCGTAGACGCTGATGCCGACGCTCGGGGCGAGCCCGAGGACCTTGTCCGCGCTCTCCTCGGGCACGTACCAGAGGGTGCCCTTGTCGTCGAACATCGTGGAGATCAGCACGTCCGGGGCGAGGCCCGCGTACTTCTCGATGTTGAACTGACCCCATTCGTTGCCGATGACCGTCAGCTTGCTGATGTCCATGTCGCCGGCCTGGACGTCGGCCTTGCCGTCCTTGGTCTTCGTCGGGCCGAAGACGCCCTTGACCTCGATGCCGTAGTCGAACAGGGCGGCGGCGACGCCGGTGAAGGCGACGATGTTCTTCGGCGTCGCGTCCCGCTTGGCGGTCTTGCCTCGGTCGTCCTTGAAGCTCCAGGGGCCGGACTTGCCCGGGGCCTCCTTGCCCGTGCCGCCGCCGTCCTTCTTCTCGCTGCCGCAGGCCGCGAGGACGGCGGTGAGGCCGAGGGCTCCGCCGGCGGTGAGGATGCCGCGGCGGGAGGGCGCGGAGGAGGCGGACGGGCGGCGGAGCTGGGGCATGGATCTCTGCTTTCGTGACGGTACGGCGGCGGGGCCACTGGCCGGAATCAGAGCTTAGGCTAGCCTAAGCTCACTCCGGAGTCAGTGGCCCCTCACGTCCATCCGCGCCTTGCCGGGACCTCAGCCCGCGAAACCCAGCTCCCGCGCGATCAGCATGCGCTGCACCTCGCTCGTGCCCTCGCCGATCTCCAGGATCTTGGAGTCGCGCCACATCCGGGCCACCGGGTATTCGTTCATGAAGCCGTACCCGCCGTGGATCTGCGTGGCCTCGCGGGCGTTGTCCACCGCGACCGTCGACGAGTACAGCTTGGCGATGGCCGCCTCCTTCTTGAACGGCTCGCCCGCGACCAGGCGCGACGCCGCGTCGTGCCAGCCGACGCGGGCCATGTGCGCCCGCGTCTCCATGTCGGCGATCTTGAACTGGATGGCTTGATTCGCGCCGATCGGCTTGCCGAAGGCGTGCCGCTCCTTGGCGTACTTCACGGACTCGTCCACACAGCCCTGGGCGAGCCCGGTGGCGAGCGCGGAGATGGCGACGCGGCCCTCGTCGAGGATGCGCAGGAACTGGGCGTAGCCGCGGCCCTCCTCGCCGAGCAGGTTCGCCGCGGGCACCCGGACGTCGGAGAAGGAGAGCTCGCGGGTGTCCGACGCGTTCCAGCCGACCTTCGAGTACGGCGCCGCGACCGTGAAGCCCGGGGTGCCCGACGGGACGATGATCGCGGAGATCAGCGGCCGCCCGTCCTCCTTGCGGCCGGTGACGGCGGTGACCGTGACCAGGCCCGTGATGTCCGTCCCCGAGTTGGTGATGAAGCACTTGGAGCCGTTGATCACCCACTCGTCGCCGTCGCGCACCGCCGTGGTGCGGGTGCCGCCCGCGTCCGAGCCGCCGTCCGGCTCGGTCAGGCCGAACGCGCCGAGGACCTCGCCCGAGCACAGCTTCGGCAGCCACTCGCGCTTCTGCTGCTCGGTGCCGAAGAGGTGGACCGGCATCGCGCCGAGCGAGACGCCCGCCTCCAGGGTGATCGCCACCGACGAGTCGACGCGGGCGAGCTCTTCCAGGGCGATGCCGAGCGCGAAGTAGTCACCGCCCATGCCGCCGTACTCCTCGGGGAAGGGCAGCCCGAACAGGCCCATGCGGCCCATCTCGCGGACGATCTCGTACGGGAACTCGTGCCGCTCGTAGAAGTCGCCGATCTTCGGCGCGACCACGTCGTGCGCGAACGCCTCGACGGTGCGGCGCAGTTCCTCGTGCTCGGGGCTCAGACGGTGGTCCATCGTTCTTCACTGCTCCTGGTGGGTCAGGGCGCGGACGGTGCGGGACGGGCTGGGTCGGCCCAACTGGCCGGCCATCCAGGCGCTGGTGGCGCTGAGACGGCCGAGGTCGACCCCGGTGTCGATGCCGAGTCCTTGCAGCATCCACACGAGGTCTTCGGTGGCGAGGTTGCCGGTGGCGCTCTTCGCGTACGGGCAGCCGCCGAGGCCGCCCGCCGAGGCGTCCACCGTCGTCACGCCGTGTTGCAGGGCGGCCAGGGTGTTGGCGAGCGCCTGGCCGTACGTGTCGTGGAAGTGCACGCCGACGCGGTCGGTCGGCACGCCCTCCTCGGCCAACGCGGTGAGCAGCGCCCCTACGTGGCCCGGTGTGGCCACGCCGATCGTGTCGCCGAGGCTCAGCTCGTCGCAGCCCATGTCGAGCAGGGCGCGGCAGACGCGGACGACCTGGGCGACGGGCACGGGGCCCTCCCAGGGGTCGCCGAAGCACATGGAGAGGTAGCCCCGGACGTGCAGCTCGCTCTCCCGGGCGCGGGAGACCACCGGGTCGAACATCGCGAGCGCCTCGTCCACCGTGCGGTTCAGGTTGGCCTTGGCGAAGGACTCGGTGGCGCTGGCGAAGACGGCCACGCGGTGCGCGCCGAGCGCGAGGGCGCGGTCCAGGCCGCGCTCGTTCGGCACGAGGACCGGCAGGTGCACGCCCTGGAGGTCACCGAGCAGCGGGAACAGCTGCTCGGCGTCGGCCAGTTGGGGCACCCACTTGGGGTGCACGAAGCTGGTCGCCTCGATGGTGGCGAGGCCCGCGTCGGCGAGGCGGTGGACGAACTCCGCCTTGATCTCGGTGGGGACGACCCCCTTCTCGTTCTGGAGGCCGTCGCGCGCGCCCACCTCGTGGATGCGGACGCGGGGCGGCAGGCCCTGGGCGGGGACGGCCATGGGAAGTCCGGCGGCGGTCATGACGCCTCCTGCGGGTCGGCCTCGGTCTCGTCGGGCTCGACCACGGCGAGGATCTGGTCCATGGCGACCGTGGTGCCCGGGGTGACGTCGAGTTCGGTGACGGTGCCCGCGTGCGGCGCCGCGATGACGTGCTCCATCTTCATCGCCTCGACCACCACCAGGCTCTGCCCCGCGCTCACGTGGTCGCCGGGGGAGACCTTCACGACCGTGACGGTGCCCGGCATGGGCGCGGTGAGCGCGTCGGCCCCGGCGTGCGCGGCGCCGGTGAGGGACGCGGCCACCGGGTCGTGGTCCTGGACGTGCCAGGCGTCGCCGTCGCGGCCGAGCCAGTCGCCCGCGCGGCGGAAGGTGTGCAGGGTGCCGTCGACGGTGACCGAGACGCGGTCCGCCGCCACGGTGCGGGCGCCCTCGCCGAGCCGGTGAGCGACGGGTTCGAGTCCCGGCACGCGCAGCCAGTGGGTGAGGGGCGCGGGCGTGCCGCCGAGCCGCCAGCCGCTCGGTACGGAGAAGGGGTCCGTCCAGCCGTCAGTGGCCGGGGCGAGCGCCGCTTCCCGTACGGCCGCCGCCGCTTCGTAGACCTCGTCCGGCACCCCGTCGGGCACCAGGGCGTCCGCCTCGCGCTCCACCAGGCCCGTGTCCAACTCGCCCGCCACCACGGCCGGGTGGGCGAGCAGCCTGCGCAGGAAGCCCGCGTTCGTCGGCACGCCCAGGGTGAGGGTCCCGGCGAGCGCGGCGCGCAGCTTGCGCAGGGCCGTCGCGCGGTCGGGGCCGTACGCGATGACCTTCGACAGCATCGGGTCGTAGAGGCTGCCGACCTCCGTGCCCTCGCTCAGGCCGGAGTCGGTGCGCACGCCGTCGCCCTGCGGCTCGTGCAGGGAGAGGACGGTGCCGCCGGAGGGCAGGAAGCCGCGCGCGGGGTCCTCCGCGCAGACGCGCGCCTCGACCGCGTGCCCGGTGAGGGCGATGTCGTCCTGCCCGAAGGGGAGTTCCTCGCCCGCCGCCACCCGCAGCTGCCACTCCACCAGGTCGAGCCCGGTGATCAGCTCGGTGACCGGGTGCTCCACCTGGAGGCGGGTGTTCATCTCCATGAAGTAGTACGACGAGGGGTCCTTGCCCGGCACGATGAACTCCACCGTGCCCGCGCCCGCGTACCCGCACGAGCGGGCTGCCTGGACCGCCGCCTCGCCCATCGCCGCGCGCGTGGCCTCGTCGAGCAGGACGCTCGGCGCCTCCTCGATGATCTTCTGGTGGCGGCGCTGGAGGGAGCACTCGCGCTCGCCGAGGTGCACCACGTTCCCGTGGCCGTCGGCGAGGACCTGGATCTCGATGTGCCGAGGGCGGTCGATCCACCGCTCCACGAGCAGCGTGTCGTCGCCGAAGGAGGCCCTGGCCTCGCGGCGGGCCGCCGCGATCTCCTCGTCGATCAGCGCCTCGTCCCGCACCAGGCGCATGCCCTTGCCGCCGCCGCCCGCGCTCGGCTTGAGCAGCACGGGGGTGCCGATCTCGCGGGCCGCATCGGCCAGTTGGGCGTCGGTCAGGCCGCTGCCCGAGGAGCCGGGGACGACCGGGACACCGGCCTTCTGGACCGTCTCCTTGGCGCGGATCTTGTCGCCCATCAGGGAGATGGCGTCGGCGGGCGGGCCGATGAAGACGAGGCCCGCTTCGGCACAGGCGCGCGCGAAGTCGGCGTTCTCCGCGAGGAAGCCGTACCCCGGGTGGACCGCCTGGGCGCCGGACTTCGCCGCCGCCTCCAGGATGCGCTCGACGGACAGATAGCTCTCGGTGGCCGGTGGAGGGCCGATCCGTACGGCCGTGTCCGCCTCGCGCACGTGCCGGGCGTCCGCGTCCGCGTCGCTGAAGACGGCGACCGAGCGGACGCCGAGCGCGCGCAGCGTGCGGATGACGCGGACCGCGATCTCGCCGCGGTTGGCGACGAGCACCGTGTCGAACATGGTCCCTCTCCCCGGGGTGGTCCCTTGCTGGAAGTCGCTCATCGTCCGCCCCTCACATCCGGAAGACGCCGAAGCCGGGCTCGCCCAGGGGGGCCTCGGCGCAGGCGGTCAGGGCGAGGCCGAGGACCTGCCGGGTCTCCAGGGGGTCGATCACGCCGTCGTCCCAGAGCCTGGCCGTGGCGTAGTAGGCGCTGCCCTGCTGCTCGTACTGCGCGCGGATCGGGGCCTTGAACGCCTCCTCGTCCTCGGCCGACCACTGCTCGCCGCGCGCCTCCGACTGGTCGCGCTTGACGGTCGCGAGGACGGAAGCGGCCTGCTCGCCGCCCATCACGGAGATCTTGGCGTTCGGCCACATCCACAGGAAGCGGGGGCTGTAGGCGCGGCCGCACATCGAGTAGTTGCCCGCGCCGTACGAACCGCCGACCACGACCGTCAGCTTCGGCACGCGCGTGCAGGCCACGGCCGTCACCATCTTGGCGCCGTGCTTGGCGATGCCGCCCGCCTCGTAGTCCCTGCCGACCATGAATCCGGAGATGTTCTGCAGGAACACCAGGGGGATGCCGCGCTGGTCGCACAGCTCGATGAAGTGGGCGCCCTTCTGGGCGGACTCGGAGAACAGGATGCCGTTGTTCGCGACGATGCCGACCGGGTGGCCGTGGATGTGCGCGAAGCCCGTCACCAGCGTCTGGCCGAACTCGGACTTGAACTCGGCGAAGCGCGAGCCGTCGACCACGCGCGCGATGACCTCGCGCACGTCATAGGGGGTGCGCGAATCCGTCGGCACCGCGCCGTAGAGACCCAGGGGGTCGACCTTCGGCTCCTCGACCGGCTCGACCGACCACGGCAGCTCGCCGCGCTCGGGGAGCGTGGAGACGATGGTGCGCACGATCCGCAGCGCGTGCGCGTCGTCCTCGGCGAGGTGGTCGGTGACTCCGGAGACGCGCGAGTGGACCTCGCCGCCGCCCAGCTCCTCGGCCGTGACGACCTCGCCGGTGGCGGCCTTCACCAGGGGCGGGCCGCCGAGGAAGATCGTGCCCTGGTTCCGCACGATCACCGCCTCGTCGCTCATCGCGGGGACGTACGCCCCGCCCGCCGTGCAGGAGCCGAGGACGGCGGCGATCTGCGGGATCCCGGCGCCCGACATCCGCGCCTGGTTGTAGAAGATCCGCCCGAAGTGCTCGCGGTCGGGGAAGACGTCGTCCTGCATCGGCAGGAAGGCGCCGCCCGAGTCCACCAGGTAGAGGCACGGGAGGTGGTTCTCCAGGGCCACCTCCTGGGCGCGCAGGTGCTTCTTCACGGTCATCGGGTAGTACGTGCCGCCCTTGACGGTGGCGTCGTTGGCGACGATCACGCAGGCGCGGCCCGAGACCATGCCGATGCCCGCGATGACCCCGGCCGCCGGAGCGTCCCCTCCGTAGAGCCCGTCCGCCGCGAGGGGGGCCAGCTCCAGGAAGGGCGAGCCCGGGTCGAGGAGCGTGTCCACGCGGTCCCGCGGCAGCAGCTTGCCGCGCGCCACGTGGCGGGCCCGCGCCCGCTCCCCGCCGCCGAGGCGGGCCGCCGCGAGCTTGGCCCGCAGCTCGTCGGCGAGGGCGGTGTGCGCCGCCTCGTTCGCCCGCCATGCCTCGGACGCGGGATCAGCCGCGCTCGCCAGCACTGGTGCCTGCCGCATCAGTCGAGCCCCCTTGCTCGGTCCACTCGGTCGATCTCGGACCACTCTGGATCGGTTAATGAGCGTTAACGCGTTTCGTTCAGGTTAACGAGCGCTAACCCCCCTGTCTAGAATCAATTCCATGGCCACGAGAACCGACGCCCCCACCCGCCGCGAGCAGATCCTCAGAGAGGCCGCCAGGCTCTTCGCCGAGCGCGGCTTCCACGGGGTCGGCGTGGACGAGATAGGGGCCGCCGTGGGCATCAGCGGCCCCGGTCTCTACCGGCACTTCGCGGGCAAGGACGCGATGCTCGCCGAGCTGCTCGTCGGCATCAGCGGGCAGCTCCTGACGGGCGGCAAGCGGTGTCTGGCCGACGCGGACGGGTCGCCGGAGCGGGTGCTCGACGCGCTCATCGAGGGGCACATCGACTTCGCCCTGGACGACCGCTCCCTGATCACCCTCCACGACCGCGAGCTGGACCGCCTGCGGGACAGTGACCGCAAGCTGGTGCGCCAGCTCCAGCGGCAGTACGTGGAGATCTGGGTCGACGTGGTCCGCGAGGTCTACCCGGACCTCGCCGAGAACGCGGCCCGCGTCTCCGTGCACGCGGTCTTCGGGCTGCTCAACTCCACACCGCACCTGAGCAGGCGCGACGCCCTGCCCAGTCGTGCGGCGATGGCGGAGCTCCTGCACCGCCTCGCGCGGGGGGCGTTCGCGGCCGCGGGGGAGTGAGCGGGGGAGTGACACGCATCTCTGGACGCTCTGGTGACTCCCGGGTAACCTGTTGACTGAGCAAGCGCTTAGTCGTCGTGGGCAGAGGGAGTTCTCCGTGCGCCGTACCGTTTTCAATGAGGACCACGAGGCGTTCCGGGAGACCCTGCGCGCCTTCATCGAGGCCGAGGTCGTCCCGGTCCACGACGAGTGGTTCGCGGCGGGCCAGGTGCCGCGCGAGTTCTACTACAAGCTGGCCGAGCTCGGCCTCTTCGGCATCAGCGTCCCCGAGGAGTTCGGCGGCGCGGGCATCGAGTCGCACAAGTTCGAGGCCGTCCAGTACGAGGAGACCGCGCGCGCGGGCGTCACCTTCGGCGGCTCCGGAGTGCACGTGCTGCTCGCCCTGCCGTACATCAAGGCGCTCGGCACCGACGAGCAGAAGAAGCGCTACCTGGAGAAGTTCGTCTCCGCCGAGGAGATGTGGGCCCTGGCGATGACCGAGCCGGGCACCGGCTCCGACCTCGCGGGCATGAAGACCACCGCCAAGCTCTCCGACGACGGCACGCACTACGTCCTCAACGGCTCCAAGACCTTCATCACCGGCGGCGTCCACGCCGACCGCGTGATCGTCTGCGCCCGCACCTCCGCGCCGACCGCCGAGGACCGCCGCTTCGGCATCTCCCTCTTCGCCGTGGACACGAAGTCCGAGGGCTACTCCATCGGCCGCAAGCTCGACAAGCTCGGCCTGAAGACCTCCGACACCGCCGAGCTGGCGTTCGTCGACGTGAAGGTCCCCGTCGAGGACCTCCTCGGCGAGGAGAACAAGGGCTTCTACTACCTCGGCGCCAACCTGCCCTCCGAGCGCTGGGGCATCGCCTACGGGGCGTACGCGCAGGCGAAGGCCGCCGTCCGCTTCGCCAAGGAGTACGTCCAGGACCGCACGGTCTTCGGCAAGACGGTCGCCTCCTTCCAGAACACCAAGTTCGAACTGGCCGCCTGCCAGGCCGAGGTGGACGCCGCAGAGGCCGTCGCCGACCGCGCCCTCGAAGCCCTGGACAGGGGCGAGCTGACCGCCGCCGAGGCCGCCTCCGCGAAGCTGTTCAACACCGAGGTCGCGCACCGCGTCATCGACAAGTGCCTCCAGCTGCACGGCGGCTACGGCTTCATGAACGAGTACCCGATCGCCCGCCTGTACGCGGACAACCGCGTGAACCGCATCTACGGCGGCACCAGCGAGGTCATGAAGATGATCATCGCCAAGGACATGGGCCTGTAACCCGGCCCGCGAAGACGGCCCTGTAGAACTGCGTTCATGAACCAGGCACTTGAGGGCCTCCTCGATCTGCTCGACCTGGAGCAGATCGAGGAGGACATCTTCCGGGGCGTGAGCCGCTCGTCGATCGTGCCCCGCGTCTTCGGCGGCCAGGTCGCCGCGCAGGCCCTGGTGGCCGCGGGACGCACCGTCCCCGACGAGCGGGCCGCCCACTCCCTGCACGCGTACTTCCTGCGCCCGGGCGATCCGGGCGCGCCCATCGTGTACACGGTCGACCGGATCAGGGACGGCCGTTCCTTCACCACGCGCCGCGTCGTCGCCGTCCAGCACGGGCAGCCGATCTTCCACCTCTCCGCGTCCTTCCAGACGTACGAGGAGGGCCTGGAGCACCAGACCGGCATGCCGGAGGCGCCCGACCCCGAGACGCTTCCCACGGCCGCCGAGATGCTGCCGCGCCACCTGCCCGCGCCCGTCGCCGAGCGGCTCGTCAAGGCCCGCGAGGCCGTCGACCTGCGCTACGCCGACGTGCCGCCGTGGGGCACCGTGGGACAGCCCCGCGAGCCGCGCTCCCAGGTGTGGTTCCGCGCCAACGGCAAGCTGGCCGACGACTCCCTGCTGCACGTCTGCCTCGCCACGTACGTCTCCGACATGACGCTCCTGGACTCGGTGCTCCTTGCACACGGCAGGGGCGGCTGGGCGGTCGGCGACGTGGTCGGCGCGTCGCTCGACCACGCCATGTGGTTCCACCGGCCCTTCAGGGCCGACGAATGGCTGCTCTACGACCAGGAGTCGCCCTCGGCCTCCGGTGGGCGCGGCCTCGGGCAGGCACGGATCTGGACGCAGGACGGGCGGCTCGCGGTGACCGTCATCCAGGAGGGCGTCGTTCGCGTTCCCCGCTGATCGGACATACCGTCCGATACATGTCGCAGCGAGCGGAGCAGGCGGTACCGCAGGAGAACGGCGAGAGCACCTTCACGGTGATCGTCGCCGCCGTCGCCAACCTCGGGATCGCGGTGGCCAAGGCGGTCGCCGGTGTCATCAGCGGATCCAGCGCGATGCTCTCCGAAGCGGCCCACTCCGTGGCGGACACCGTCACGGAACTGATGCTGCTCGTCTCCCTGAAGGCCGGTGCCAAGCCCGCCGACGAGGAGCATCCGCTCGGCTACGGAGGGGCCCGCTACATCTGGGCGCTGCTCGCCTCCGTCGCCACCTTCGTCGGCGGTGGCGTCTTCGCCGTGTACGACGGCGTCCACACCCTCACGCACGGCGAGGACCCGGGCGACCCGCTCGTCTCCTACGTCGTGCTCGCCATCGCCTTCCTCCTGGAGGGCTACTCCCTGCGCACCGGACTCAAACAGGCCCGCGACGAGGCCGACCGCTTCGGCGTGCACATCAAGCGCTATCTGCGCCACACCCCCGACACCGCGGTCAAGGCCGTCGTGATGGAGGACTCGGCGGCGCTTGTGGGGCTCGTGCTCGCCGCGGCCGGGCTGCTCGGCGGGCAGCTCACCGGGTCTGGCGTGTGGGACGGCGTCGCCTCGCTCTGCATCGGCGTGCTCCTGGTGTACGTGGCCTGGGTCCTCGGGCACGCCAACTCCGAGCTGCTCATCGGGCGACCGCTGCCTCCGGAGATGCGGGCCGCGGTCCGTGCCGAGCTGCTCGCCGACCCGCACGTCGTCGACGTACTGGAGCTGACCACGCTGCTCCAGGGCCCGAGGGAGGCCCTGGTCGCGGCGAAGGTCGACTTCCGTGACATGTCGAGCGCCGCGGACATCGAGCGGGCCTGCGACCGGATGGCGCAGCGCGTCCAGGAACGTTTCCCCGCGGTGCGGCGCGTGTACCTGGACCCGACGCCGGGACCGGCTCAGGACTCGGGCGTCAGACCCGCCGCGTCCAGCAGGTAGGCCGTCATCGGGTCGTAGTGCCGGGGGCTCGTGACGTGGTCGTCCAGCGGGACCGTGACCTGCACGGTGCCCTCGGCCTCGCCGATGAACAGCGCCGGGTCGTTGCAGTCCGCGTAGCCGACGGAGTCCAGGCCGCGCTGGCCCGCGCGGCCCGCCCAGCCGTGGTCGGCGACGACCAGGTCGGGCTGCGGGCGCCCGTCGCGCTCCAGGCCGTCCAGGATCGCGTTCATCGGCTCGGGGGAGTGCGTGTGCCACAGCGTCGCGCCGCGCTCCAGCATCGCCACGTCGGCGAACTGGAAGACCATGCCCTCGTCGGCCGTCAGACCCTCGGGGATCACGACGATCTCGCAGCCCGCCGAGCGCAGGGCGGCGGCCGTCGCGCGGTGCACGTCGAGCAGCCCTCCGGGGTGCCCGGTGGCGAAGAGCACCCTCTCCTTGCCCGCGGCCGCCTTGCGAAGCCGGGCCGCCATCCGCTCCAGGGCGTCGACCGTCAGCTCCGGATCGATGGTGTCCTGGCCGTGCCGGAACTGCGGGTCGTCGATCACGCCGCAGCGCTCCGCCATCACCGCGAGGACGTCCTGCTCGTCGGTCCAGCGGTCCCCGAGCTCCAGACCGAGCCAGTAGTGGCGGTCGCCGTTCGCGAGCTTCCTGTAGTGGCTGAGGTTGTTCTCGCGGGGGGTGGCGACGTCGCCCGCGATACGGGTGCGGACGAGGTGCTCGACGAGTGCGGGACGGCTGGGTATGGACATGGTCCCCATTGTGCGGGACGAGTGCTCTGCGCTGGGCGGATATTGGTCTGCTTCGCCTGCGGGCCGCTGGTGGCCGAGCGCGCGGTTCCTCACGCCCCTTACGGGGCCTGGTTCAGGGCGAATCACAGTTCCGGGTGTACGTCTGCTTCGACTGCGGGCCGTATGTGGCTGAGCGCGCAGTTCCCCGCGCCCCTTATGGGGCGCCCCCGATGTCTCGGTTCAGGGCGAACCACAGCTCCATGCGGACGTCGGGGTCGTTGAGGTCCGTTCCCAGGAGGGCTTCGCAGCGGGCGATGCGCTGGCGGACCGTGTTGCGGTGTACGGACAGGGCCACCGCCGTGCGGTCCCAACTGCCGTGCAGGGAGAGCCAGGCGCGCAGGGTCGTCGTCAGGGCCTCGTTGTCGGACAGGGGGGCCAGGAGCACGCGCGCGTGGGCGGCGGCCTCCTCGGGGGCCACCAGGGCGGCGATGCCGTTCGCGTGGTGGTGGACCAGGGGGACGCGGGTGGCCTCCGCGCGGCGCAGCGCGCGGGCCGCCTGGGTGTCGGCGGCCGGCAGGTCGGCGGGGGGCGCGGGCGCGGCGACGCCGAGGGTCCAGCCGTCCGTGGGAGTGATCTCGCGGTCGGCGGGGACGAGGAGGCGTACGACGTCGTCGCGCGGGTCGACGAGGCCGCTGCCCAGGGCCGCGGCGAGCGCGGACGCGGCCAGCGGGGTGTGCTCCCCGCGCGCGTGCACCACGGTCCAGAGGTCGCTCCCCAGGAGAGGGCCGATCTCCTCCGGGGAAGCGCCGAGCAGCAGGCGCACGAGGGCGCGGGAGCGGGCCGCCTCCGAGGTGCCCTGGTGTTCGCCGGTGAGGAGCGAGAGCAGCACCACGGCCGCTCCCGCGATGGTGTGGTCGCCCGGTGCGCGGCGCTCGGTGGCGATGCCGAGCGCGAAGCCCCGGCCGCCGCCGAGGGCGTAGGCGGCCAGGTGGGTGGCGCCCGCGGTCTCGGCAGCGGAGGCGGGGGCGGCGGGCGTGCCGCGGCGTACGACACCGGTCAGCTCCCGCAGGGCGTCCCGCGCCGCGTCGCGGGTCCGCCCCGCCGACTGCAACTCCGCGCCGTCGGGCCCGTACAAGGCCGTGAGGCCGCCCAGGCGCGCGGCGAGCTGGCGCAGGACGGCCGGGATCGGGTCGGTCCTCGCGGCGGCCGTGGCGAGGCCCTGCTGCGCCTCCGTGACCCGGCGCAGCTCGGCGTGCCTGGCCTCCGCCATCAGCCGCCACACCGCGCGGGCGACGCCGCTGAACGTGGTGCGCGGCGGGACTTCCAGGAGGGGCAGGCCGTAGTGGTCGCAGGCGTCGACGAGGGCGCGCGGCACGGTGTCGTGCACGGGGGCGACGCCGAAGCCGAGCGCCGCGCCGCCCGCCGCGACGATGCGGCCCACATAGGCGTCGAGGGCGCTGTCCGTGCCCGCGGGGCCCGTGATGTGCACGCCCGCGGTGAGCAGCAGCTCGCCGCCGAGCAGATAGGGGTAGGGGTCCGCCATCTCCGAGGTGTGCACCCACTGCACGGCCGTGTCGGCGGCCCGCGCGTCCGGCCCCGCGATCTGCCGCAGCCCCAGGTCCTCGCGGGCGAGCAGCGCGGCGAGCGGTACGGGCGGGGTCGGCGGCGCGGGCGGAGCCGCGAGATCGGCCATGTGGACGTTCCATCCGTCTCGGTCGTGGAGAGTGGAGGAAACGTACACTTCAGCGTTGCTTTCCGGCCACCTAAGGTCGTGCCGACCAGAGGCCGTGGGTACGGGCGGATGTCCCCGGGGCCGGTCCTCACCCCCATCTGCACGACACGCCACCGAGGTGCGCGAAGGAGGCCCCCTTATGGCCGTCGACTACACAGTGATCGTCGTCTATCTCGCAGGGATGCTGGCCATGGGCTGGTGGGGCATGCGCCGCGCCAAGTCCAAAGCTGAGTTCCTGGTCGCGGGACGCCGCCTCGGGCCCTGGATGTACTCCGGGACGATGGCCGCCATCGTGCTCGGCGGCGCCTCCACCATCGGCGGCGTCGGCCTCGGCTACCAGTACGGGCTCTCGGGCGCCTGGATGGTCTTCACCATCGGCCTGGGGCTGCTCGCGCTGAGCGTCTTCTTCTCGGCCCGCATCGCGCGCCTGAAGGTCTACACCGTCTCCGAGATGCTCGACCTGCGCTACGGAGGGCGCGCGGGCGTCATCTCCGGAGTGGTCATGTGGGCGTACACGCTGATGCTCGCCGTCACCTCGACCATCGCGTACGCCACGATCTTCGACGTCCTGTTCGACCTGAACCGCACCGTCGCGATCATCATCGGCGGCTCGATCGTCGTCGCCTACTCCACGCTCGGCGGCATGTGGTCGATCACGCTCACCGACATGGTGCAGTTCGTGGTGAAGACGATCGGCGTGCTGCTCCTCCTGCTGCCCATCGCCGTCGTCAAGGCGGGCGGCTTCAGCGAGATGAAGGCCAAGCTGCCCACCGAGTACTTCGACCCCCTCGGCATCGGCGGCGAGACGATCTTCACCTACGTGCTGATCTACACGTTCGGCATGCTCATCGGGCAGGACATCTGGCAGCGCGTCTTCACCGCGCGCAGCGACAAGGTCGCCCGCTACGGAGGCACCGTCGCGGGCACGTACTGCCTGGTCTACGCGATCGCGGGCGCGGTCATCGGCACCGCCGCCAAGGTCATGTACCCCGACCTGCCGAGCGCCGACGCGGCCTTCGCGACCATCGTCAAGGACGAACTGCCCATGGGCGTGCGCGGGTTGGTGCTCGCCGCAGCGCTCGCCGCCGTGATGTCGACGTCCTCCGGAGCGCTCATCGCCTGCGCCACCGTCGCCAACAACGACATCTGGTCGCGGCTGCGGGGCGCGGTCGCCCCGACGTCGCAGGACCACGACGAGGTCAAGGGCAACCGCGTCTTCATCCTCGTGATGGGCGTCGGCGTGATCGCCATCGCCATCGCCCTCAACGACGTCGTCCAGGCGCTCACCGTCGCGTACAACCTGCTCGTCGCCGGGCTGCTCGTGCCGATCCTCGGCGGCCTGCTGTGGCGCCGCGGCACGGCGGCGGGCGCGCTCGCGGCCGTCGCCGCCGGTGGGCTCTCGGTCATCGGCCTCATGTGGGGGTACGGCATCCTCGCCAACGAGCCCGTCTACTACGGCCTGTTGATCTCGCTGGCCGTGTACGTCGTCGTCTCCCTCGCCACCAGGCCGACCGACGCGGCGGTGCTCGCCGCCTGGCGCGAGCGGCTTGCGGGGCGCGGCACCGAACCCGTGGCCGAACAGGCCCCCGTATCTCAGTAGAGTCATAAAACGCTCACAAAGCGCAGCGAAGCGTAAGAAGGAAGGCACTCCATGAGCAGCAACGAGACCCCTCGCGGCCCCGTCGACTCCTCCCGCATCCCGAGGTACGCGGGCCCGGCGACGTACGCCCGCCTGCCCCGCCTCGACGAGGTCGGCGGCAAGACGGACGTCGCCGTGGTCGGCGTGCCCTTCGACACCGGTGTCTCCTACCGCCCCGGCGCCCGCTTCGGCGGCAACGCGATCCGCGAGGCGTCCCGCCTCCTGCGCCCCTACAACCCGGCGCAGGACGCCTCGCCGTTCGCGCTCGCGCAGGTCGCGGACGCGGGCGACATCGCCGCCAACCCGTTCAACATCAACGAGGCGGTGGAGACCATCGAGGCCGCCGCCGACGACCTGCTCGGCTCGGGCGCGCGCATGATGACGCTCGGCGGCGACCACACCATCGCCCTGCCGCTGCTCCGCTCCGTCGCCAAGAAGCACGGCCCGGTCGCGCTGCTCCACTTCGACGCCCACCTGGACACCTGGGACACCTACTTCGGCGCCGAGTACACGCACGGCACGCCGTTCCGCCGGGCCGTCGAGGAGGGCATCCTCGACACCGAGGCCCTCTCCCACGTGGGCACGCGCGGCCCGCTGTACGGCAAGAAGGACCTCACCGACGACGAGAAGATGGGCTTCGGCATCGTCACGTCGGCGGACATCTACCGCCGCGGCGCCGACGAGGTCGCCGACCAGCTGCGCCAGCGCATCGGCGACCGTCCGCTGTACATCTCCATCGACATCGACTGCCTCGACCCGGCGCACGCGCCCGGCACCGGCACCCCCGAGGCGGGCGGCATGACCTCCCGCGAGCTCCTGGAGATCCTGCGCGGCCTGGCGTCCTGCAACCTCGTCTCGGCCGACGTCGTCGAGGTGGCCCCGGCGTACGACCACGCGGAGATCACCGCCGTCGCCGCGTCCCACACCGCGTACGAGCTGACGACGATCATGTCCCGCCAGATCGCGGAGGCGCGCGGGGCGGAGGGCGCCCGGTGACGCACGACCACGACGTGGTCCTCAGGCCCACCGCCGCACAGACCGAGGCCGCCCTGAACCCGCCCCCGGGGCGCAACGGAGGCGACCTCGTCGTCGAGACCCTGGCCGGGCTCGGCGCGACCACCGTCTTCGGCCTCCCGGGACAGCACGCGCTCGGCATGTTCGACGCGCTGCGCCGCTCCTCGCTGTCGTACGTCGGGTTCCGCGTGGAGAACAACACGGGCTTCGCGGCCGACGCGTACGGCCGGATCACCGGCGAGGTCGCCCCGCTGCTCCTGTCCACCGGGCCCGGCGCGCTGACCTCGCTCGCCGCGCTCCAGGAGGCGGCCGCCGGATCCTCCCCCGTCCTCGCGATCGGCAGCCAGGTCCCGGTGGCCGGGCTCGGCGGCGGACGCCACGGCTACCTGCACGAACTCCGCGACCAGCAGGGCTCGTTCAGGGACGTGGTCAAGTCCGTGCACACGGTCAGGACGGCCTCGCAGATCCCCTCCGCGATCGCCGCCGCCTGGGAGTCCGCGCTCACCGCGCCGCACGGCCCGGTCTGGGTGGAGATCCCGCAGGACGTCCTGCTCGCCGAGACGACACTGCCCGTCGTCACCGCGATGGACGCGACCCCCGACGAGGTCGTGCCGCGCCCCGAACTGACCGCGGTGGCGGCCGAGCTGCTCTCCCGCGCCGAGCGCCCCGCGATCATCGCGGGCGGCGGCGTGGTGCGCTCCGACGCGAGCGGCAAGCTGCTCGCGCTCGCCGAGCTGGTGAACGCCCCCGTCGTCACGACCTTCGGAGGCAAGGGCGCCTTCCCCTGGGAGCATCCGCTCTCGCTCCAGTCGTGGCTGGAGGACCGGCACACCACGGACTTCCTGGAGGACGCGGACGTCCTGCTCGTCGTCGGCTCGGGCCTGGGCGAACTGTCCTCGAACTACCACACGTTCAAGCCCCGCGGCCGGGTGATCCAGATCGAGGCGGACGCCGGGAAGCTGGAGTCCAACCACCCCGCGCTCGGCATCCACGCGGACGCGCGGCTCGCGCTCTCCGCCCTCCTGGAGACGATCGACGCCGAGCGTCCCGACGAGGGTGCCCACGCGCGCGTGGCGGACCTGCTGGCCAAGGTGGGCGAGCGGATCGACGCCCAGGACCTCACCCTGGAGCGCCAGGTGCTCGCCGCCGTCCGCGAGGCCCTTCCCGATGCCTCGCCGTCCTTCTGGGACATGACGATCCTGGCGTACTGGGCGTGGTCGGCCTTCGACGCGCGGCGTCCGAACACGATGCACTCGGCGCAGGGCGCGGGCGGCCTCGGCTACGGCTTCCCCGCGGCCCTCGGCGCGGCGGTGGCCGACCCCTCGCACCCGGTCCTCGCGGTCTCGGGCGACGGCGGCGCGATGTACTCGATCGCGGAGCTGGCCACGGCGCAGCAGTACGGGCTGAACGTGACCTGGCTGATCGTCGACGACGGCGGTTACGGCATCCTGCGCGAGTACATGTCCGACGCCTTCGGCGAGGCGAGCGCCACGGAGCTGGCGCGGCCGGACTTCGTGGCGCTCGCGGAGTCCTTCGGGGTGCCGGGTCTCCGGACGACTCCGGAGACCCTCGGGGACGACCTCGCGAAGGCCCTCGCCGAGCCGGGACCGTCCGTGGTGGTGCTTCCCGCGCTGCTTCGGATGTTCGCGCCGACGCATCTGGGGTGAGCGCGAGAGTTTTCGCACGGATTCCCTGTTTTCGTGCAACCTTTCACCACCGCTGGTGAGTCATGTGGGGCGAGTGCGCCGGGGGCGCACTCGTTTCACACACAGGGGATGGGAAAGCTCCATGACTCACCGGACATCCGGTATATCCAGGCGTGCCCGCGTGCTCTCGGCGGGCGTCGCCGCCGGGCTGCTCGTGCCGCTCGCCGC
Organism: Streptomyces formicae; assembly: GCF_002556545.1. Lineage (NCBI taxonomy): Bacteria > Bacillati > Actinomycetota > Actinomycetes > Kitasatosporales > Streptomycetaceae > Streptomyces > Streptomyces formicae. Next base: position 3,430,278 of record NZ_CP022685.1, on the reverse strand, counting down.
GGCCGCCACGCCTGCCGCCGCTGCCACGGCGCCGCAGGTCAGTTGCAGCTCCGCGCAGGCGGGCCTGGCCGGGAAGCTCACGAAGGACATCACCGCGGCCCTGAAGAACCGCAAGGGCACGGTCGCCGTCGGCCTGTACGACCGCACCACCAAGACCACCTGCACCCTGCGCGCGGGCACCTCCTTCGACTCCGCGAGCGTCGTCAAGGTGACCGTCCTCTCGGCGCTCCTGTGGGACGCGAAGAAGACCGAGCGGAAGCTGTCCGCCCGTGAGTCGGACCTCGCGTACGCCATGATCACCAAGTCGGACAACAACGCCACCAGCAAGCTCTGGCGCCAGCTCGGCACGGGCAAGATCAACGGCTTCCTCAAGGCCGCCAAGATGACGAAGACCGTGCCGGGATCCGGCGGCTACTGGGGCCTGACCCGGATCAACGCCACCGACGAGCAGAAGCTCCTCGGCCTGATCACCGCCAAGAACTCCGTCCTGAGCGACAACGCGCGCGCCTACATCCTCAAGCTGATGAACAAGGTCGTCTCCGCGCAGCGCTGGGGCACCCCGGCGGGCGCCCCGTCCGCCGTCAAGATCCACGTCAAGAACGGCTGGCTCCAGCGGTCCACCCACGGCTGGCGCGTGCACAGCGTCGGCGCCTTCAAGGGCGGCGGCCACGACTACACGATCTCCGTGCTCACGCACGGCAACAGCACCATGAACTACGGCGTCGCGACCATCCAGGGCGTGGCCAAGGCGATCCACAAGGATCTGGCGCCGCGTACGACTGCGCGTTACGCCCCGACGCAGACGCCTCAGGAGGCGTTCGTGGCGGTGCCGAGCAGCTGAGTCCTTCGCCGCGGCTCCGCTCTGGCTTGTCGCGCAGTTCCCCGCGCCCCTTACGGGGCCCGGTTTTGTTGCGGCGGGATGAAATCCGCCCGTCATGACGTTGGTGCCTTCCGGCAGGGAAGACGAGCGGGAGGCACCGAGTGACAGAGCAACGGGGATGGGCACGGCGGCTGGTCGGATACGCGTGGCGGTATCCGAAGGACGTCGTACTCTCGCTCGGGTCCTCGCTGGCGGGCATGGCCGTCATGGCCCTGGTGCCGCTGATCACCAAGGTGATCATCGACGACGTCATCGGCGCCGAGGGCCAGGGCGGCGGCAGGACCATGGGCCCCTGGGCGGGCGCGCTGCTCGGCGCCGCGCTCCTCGTCTACGTACTGACCTACATCCGCCGCTACTACGGCGGCAGGCTCGCCCTGGACGTCCAGCACGACCTGCGCACCGAGATGTACGGGACGATCACCAGGCTGGACGGGCGGCGCCAGGACGAGCTGTCCACCGGGCAGGTCGTGGGCCGGGCGACGAGCGACCTCCAGCTGATCCAGGGCCTGCTCTTCATGCTGCCGATGACCATCGGCAACATCCTGCTCTTCGTGATCTCGATCGTGATCATGGCCTGGCTCTCGCTGCCGCTCACGCTCGTCGCCCTGGCCGTCGCCCCCGGCCTCTGGTTCATCGCCCGCCGCTCCCGCTCCCGGCTGCACCCCGCCACCTGGTACGCGCAGGCCCAGGCCGCCGCGGTCGCCGGTGTGGTCGACGGCTCGGTCAGCGGCGTGCGCGTGGTGAAGGGCTTCGGGCAGGAGGAACAGGAGACCGGGAAGCTCAGGGAGGTCGGGCGCAAGCTCTTCGCCGGGCGCCTGCGCACCATCCGCCTCAACTCCCGCTACACGCCCGCCCTGCAGGCCGTGCCGATGCTCGGCCAGGTCGCCATGCTGGCCCTCGGCGGCTGGCTCGCGGTGCGCGGGGAGATCACGCTCGGCACGTTCGTCGCCTTCTCGACCTACCTCGCGCAGCTCGTCGGACCCGTGCGGATGCTCGCCATGGTGCTCACCGTGGGACAGCAGGCCCGCGCCGGCGTCGAGCGCGTCCTCGAACTCATCGACACCGAGCCGAGCATGCGGGACGGCACGAAGGAGCTGCCCGCCGACGCCCCCGCCACCGTCGAGTTCGACGAGGTCTCCTTCGCGTACGAGGAGGACAGGCCGGTCCTCGACGGCCTCTCCTTCCAGATCGCCCCCGGCGAGACCCTCGCCGTCGTCGGCTCCTCGGGCAGCGGCAAGTCCACCGTCTCGCTGCTGCTTCCCCGCTTCTACGACGTGACGCACGGCGCCGTCCTGATCGCGGGCCGGGACGTGCGCGAGCTGACCCTGGACTCGCTGCGCTCCGCCATCGGCCTGGTGCCCGAGGACTCCTTCCTCTTCTCCGACACCATCCGCGCGAACATCGCGTACGGCCACCCGGAGGCGACCCAGGAGCAGATCGAGACCGCCGCGCGCGCCGCGCAGGCCGACCGGTTCATATCCGAGCTGCCCGAGGGGTACGACACCACGGTCGGCGAGCAGGGCCTGACCCTCTCCGGCGGCCAGCGCCAGCGCATCGCGCTCGCCCGCGCCATCCTCACCGACCCCCGCCTCCTCGTCCTCGACGACGCCACCTCCGCCGTGGACGCCCGCGTCGAGCACGAGATCCACGAGGCCCTCAAGCAGGTCATGGCGGGCCGCACCACCCTCCTCATCGCGCACCGCCGCTCCACCCTCGGCCTCGCCGACCGCATCGCCGTCCTGGACGAGGGCCGCCTCGCCGACATCGGCACGCACGAGGAGCTCCAGGAGCGCTCCGCGCTCTACCGGCGCCTGCTGACCGACCCCGACGAGCTCGGCGGGGTCTCCCCGGGCCACACGCTCCCCGCCGACCTGCCCGAGGACACCTCCGTACGCGACGAGCTCGACGCCGAGTTCGACGCGGAGCGCGGCATCACGCCCGCGCTGTGGACCGGCGACCGCGAGAGCGGCAAGGACCCCGCGCTCTCCGGGATGCCGTCGACGCCCGAGCTCCTCGCCCAGGTCGACGCGCTGCCCCCGGCCGTCGACACCCCCGGCATCGACGAGGCGCGGGCCGTCACGCCCGAGGAGTCGTACGGACTGCGCAGGCTGCTCGCCGGGTTCGGCACGGCGCTGCTCCTGAGCCTGCTGCTCGTCACCGTGGACGCGGGGATGGGGCTGCTGCTCCCCGTCCTGATCCGGCACGGCATCGACGAGGGCGTCAACCAGCTCGCGCTCGGCGCCGTCTGGGCCGCCTCCGGCCTCGCGCTCGCCGCCGTCGTCGTCCAGTGGGTCGCCCAGACCGGCGAGCTGCGCATGACGGGACGCACCGGCGAGCGGGTCCTCTACTCGCTCCGCCTGAAGATCTTCTCGCAGCTCCAGCGGCTCGGACTCGACTACTACGAGCGGGAGCTGACCGGGCGCATCATGACCCGGATGACCACCGACGTGGACGCTCTCTCGACGTTCCTCCAGACCGGTCTCGTCACCGCGTTCGTCTCCGTGGTCACCTTCTTCGGCATCATGGTCGCGCTGCTCGTCATCGACGTACAGCTGGCCCTGGTGGTCTTCGCGACGCTGCCGCTGCTCGTCGTCGGCACGTACTTCTTCCGCAAGTCCAGCGTGAAGGCGTACGAACTGGCCCGTGAGCGCGTGTCCGTGGTCAACGCCGACCTCCAGGAGTCGGTCGCGGGACTGCGCATCGTGCAGGCGTTCCGGCGCGAGCGGGCGGGCCGCGAGCGGTTCGCCGAGGGCAGCGAGAGCTACCGCGCGGCCCGCATCAGGGGCCAGTGGCTGATCTCCGTGTACTTCCCGTTCGTGCAGTTCCTGTCGTCGGTGGCCGTCGTCGCGGTGCTCATCGTGGGCGCGGGACGGGTCGAGGCGGGCACCCTGACCACCGGTGCGCTCGTCGCGTACCTGCTCTACATCGACCTGTTCTTCGCGCCGGTGCAGCAGCTCTCGCAGGTCTTCGACGGCTACCAGCAGGCCACGGTCTCCCTCGGCCGCATCCAGGAACTGCTCCAGGAGCCGACCTCGACGAAGGCCGCCGACGAGCCGCTCGAAGTCCTCTCGCTCCGCGGCGACATCGCCTTCGACGACGTGCACTTCGCGTACGCGGAGGACGAGGAGGCCCTCACCGGCATCCGCCTGCGGATCCCCGCGGGCCAGACCGTCGCCTTCGTCGGCGAGACGGGCGCGGGCAAGTCGACCCTGGTCAAGCTCGTCGCCCGGTTCTACGACCCCACGGGCGGCCGCGTCACCGTCGACGGGAGCGATCTGCGGGACCTCGACATGACCTCCTACCGGCACCGCCTGGGCGTCGTGCCGCAGGAGGCGTACCTCTTCGCGGGCACGGTCAGGGACGCCATCGCCTACGGCCGCCCGGACGCCACCGACGCCCAGGTCGAGGCGGCGGCCCGCGCGGTCGGCGCGCACGAGATGATCGCCACCCTCGACGGCGGCTACCTGCACGAGGTCAGCGAGCGCGGCCGCAACCTGTCGGCCGGGCAGCGCCAGCTGATCGCGCTTGCCAGGGCCGAGCTGGTCGACCCGGACATCCTCCTCCTCGACGAGGCGACCGCCGCGCTCGACCTGGCCACCGAGGCGCAGGTCAACCAGGCCACCGACCGCATCGCGGGCAAGCGCACCACGCTCGTGGTCGCCCACCGCCTCACCACGGCGGCCCGCGCCGACCGGGTGGTCGTGATGGACCAGGGGCAGGTCGCGGAGGACGGCACGCACGAGGAACTGCTCGCGCTCGACGGGCGGTACGCGCGGCTGTGGCGGACGTTCGTGGGGGAGGACGAGCCGGAGCTCAGCGCGTCGACGTGAGGCGCGGGGGTCCGGCGCGGACGTCCCGATGTCGGGGTTACTCCGCGGTATCCCTTCCGCGGCAAAAATGCCCCCGCGGCCCGCAACCGCGCGGGCTGTGGGCGGCGTCCGTACATCAGTACGCTGATGCCACAGGGGTGGGAGGGACATACGTGAGCGGTAGCCGGATACGACGGCGGTCGGCGCTGGGCGTCGCCGTGCTGGCCTCGGCCGTGCTGCTCGTCCTCGCGGGCTCCGGCGTCGCCTCGGCGAAGCCCGTCAAGAAGACCGCCAAGGCGGCCTGCGCGGGACACAAGGTGCGCACGCTGCCCTTCAGCACCGGCAGGGTCGAGATCTTCAAGTCGCGCGGCTACCTCTGCGCCATCGCCTTCGCCAAGCGGCCGGGCACCCGCACGTCGATGTCGGTCAGCGTCCAGGCGCGCGGCAGCCGCCCGGCGCGCGACAAGGGCCGCTACACCCACCACGCGGGTCCGGTGACGGTCCACGCGGGCCACCGCTGCGTCCGGGTGACCGGCAAGATCGGCCGCGGCGGCGTCAGTTCGGGCTGGATCCTCTGCTGAGTCCTCGCACACGCACTCGATCTCCTCTGGTGCGGACCCAGTTGCTCCGTTAGGTTCCGGGGCATTGCTGTGTCGACAGGGGAGGGTGCATGCGCAAGGCGCTCAGATGGCTGCTGTCGCTCGTGGTGCTGATAGGCACGATGAGCGCGGCCGGAGCGACGACGACCGGAGCGGCCACCGCCGCGGAACCGGGCGTCCCAGGTACGTCGGACACCTCGGACCGATCGGGTACCGACATCAAGGACAGGCTGCTCGCCATACCCGGCATGAGCCTGATCGAGGAGAAGCCGTACCCGGGGTACCGCTTCTTCGTCCTGAACTACACCCAGCCGGTGGACCACCGGCGCCCGTCCAAGGGCACGTTCAAGCAGCGGATCACCGTGCTGCACAAGGACACCAGCCGCCCCACGGTCTTCTACACCGGCGGCTACAACGTCTCGACGACCCCGAGCCGGCGCGAGCCGACGCAGATCGTCGACGGCAACCAGATCTCCATGGAGTACCGCTTCTTCAACCCGTCGCGCCCCGACCCGGCCGACTGGAGCAAGCTCGACATCTGGCAGGGCGCCAGCGACCAGCACCGCATCTTCAAGGCTCTGAAGCCCGTCTACGGCAAGAAGTGGCTGGCCACCGGGGCCTCCAAGGGCGGCATGACCGCCACGTACTTCGAGCGCTTCTACCCGCGTGACATGGACGGCATCGTCTCCTACGTCGCGCCCAACGACGTGGTCGACAAGGAGGACTCGGCGTACGACGCGTTCCTCGCCGGGGTCGGGCCCGCCCAGTGCCGCACCAAGCTCCAGGACGTGCAGCGCGAGGCGCTGGTGCGCAGGGAGGCGCTGTCGAAGAAGTTCGCGGCCTACGCCGAGGCACAGGGCTACACCTTCAAGACCATCGGCACGCTCGACAAGGCCTTCGAGGCCGTCGTGCTCGACCTGGTCTGGGGCTTCTGGCAGTACCAGCCCGCCGCCACCGCCTGCGGCAAGGTCCCGGACGCGGCGACCGCGAGCGACCAGCAGATCTTCGACTACGTGGAGGCCGTGGGCGGTTGGTCCTCCTACGCCGACCAGGGCCTGGAGACCTACACGCCGTACTACTACCAGGCGGGCACCGAGCTCGGCTCGCCCTCCATCAAGCAGCCCTGGCTCGGCAACCTGAGCCGCTACGGCTACCAGCCGCCGCGGAACTTCGTGCCCCGCGAGATCCCCATGAAGTTCAAGCCGCACGCCATGCGCGACGTGGACCGGTGGGTGCGGCACAACGCGCACCGGATGATGTACGTGTACGGCGAGTTCGACCCGTGGGGCGCCGAGCAGTTCCGTCCCGCCAAGGGCGCCAAGCACGACTCGTACGTCTTCACGGCGCCCGGCGCCAACCACGGCGCGACGGTCTCGCAGCTCGTCGCGGACGAGAAGGCGAAGGCGACGCAGCGGATCCAGGCGTGGGCCGGGGTCGCATCCGAGGCGGGCAAGCCGCTCGCTCCGTACGACAAGAAGCTCGACAAGCGCGACGTGCGCAAGGAGCTGACGCTGCGGCCGTAGGCCACCGGGCCGGACGCGCGTCCGGTCGGGTCCCGCTCAGAGCCGTACGGCACACCCGACCGGGCGTTCGCCGCCCAGTGACACGTAGAGCTGTGTGGCGGGCGGGCACAGCGCCCGCTTCGCCACCGCCCTGGTGATCCGGTACTCCGGGTCCCGCTTGCCGGAGCCGTCGCAGGCGGTCTCCCGCACCTGGCCGCGCCCCGCGCCGTAGACGCAGTCGCCGACGAGGGTCCGCGGCCCGCCGCCGCGCCCCGGATCACCGGGGTGCGGCGGTTCCAGGTTCCGCATGCACGCGTAGCCCTGCGGGACCTCGCCGTCGCCGTCCTCGTCGCCCGCGGGCCTGCTCTCGCTGATGTGCAGGACGAAGTCCGTACGGGCGGGGCACTTCGGGCCTTCTTTCACCTCGCCGTCATGGCGCGCGACGACCCGCGCGGCGGCCCGCTCGCTGGTGCACGGCACTTCGGTGAACGTCTCGCGCCCGCGCGAACTGCACTCGTCGACGGCGAGGAACACCGCGCCGAACCCGGCGGTTCGCGAGGCGGCGGGCGCCGTGCCGTCGATCCGGCCGGACGCGGTGGGTCCCGAGCCGCCGGACTTCTGGCAGCCCGTCAGCGCGACCGTGCCCGCGAGCAGCAGCGCGCAGACCGTCCCCCAGGCCGCACGAGGCCGCGCCGCGGTGCAGACGAGCATGGCAGTCCCCCCGATATGTGTACCCAGCGTGACCCTGGGGAGCGGGCGCGCGCCAGGTGCACAGGGTGCTTCGGGTCGTTTGGGGGTGGTGCGCCGGTAGTGCGTCGTACCTCTCAGTACGTAAGGCCGTGGCCGACCGGGTACAGCACCTGCGTCGGATCGTCCGCCCGCCGCACCGGCACGGGCAGTCGGCCCCGGGGCGCCGCGCGGCCCGCGATCACCCGTGCCGCGGCGCGCAGTTCGACGTCGGTCCAGGAGTACGAGGCGAGTGAGGCGTCCACGTCGGGCAGGTGCGCGATGTCGTGGGGGTTGCGGACGGCGAGCGTGATCACGGGGACGCCGGTGGCCTTGAGCGCGGCGACGAGGACGGCCTGTCCGTCGGTCGACGGCGCGGCGTAGTTCCCGGCCCTGCCCGGCCTCGACGCCTTGTCAAGCGCGGCGTTGGCCGCCTGGGTGTTGTCCCGCGCGGTGGTGCGCGCCGCCACGTTGTAGGTCGCCACGAGGACCGCGTCCTTGCCCTTCGCCGCCACCACCGCCTCCTCGACGGCCGTGTCGTCGGGGGCCGTTCCCGTGGAGCGGGCCGTCGCGGTGAAGCCGAGGCCGGTCAGGGCGTCGGCGAGCACCGTGGTCGGCGGGCCCGTCGTGCCGGACGGCGAGCCGGGGTCCACGCCGACCACCAGGATCTCGGGGTGCGTGTGCGGGGAGAGCGGCAGCAGGGCGTGGTCGTCGCGCAGCAGCGTCGTGGTCGCCTCGGCGATGCGGTCGGCGGTGGCGAGATGGCCGGGTGCGCCGACGGTGGCGTCGACTTCCTCGCTCGTGGTCCCGGCGCCGGTGCCGTCACCGGCCGTGAGGCCGTCGAGGAGCCCCACCTTCGCCTTCATCCGCAGCACGCGCAACACCGACTCCTCGATGCGCTCCTCGGTCAACTCGCCGTCCGCGACGGCCCGGAGCACCGCGTCCCACGCGACCTTCGGGTTCGGCGGGTTCAGGAGCTGGTCGACGCCCGCCTTGAGCGCGAGCACGGCCACCCGGTCGTCGCCGTACTTCGTGCGTACGCCGCGCATCGCGAGCGAGTCCGTGGAGATCACGCCGTCGTAGCCGAGTTCCTCGCGGAGCACGCCGGTCAGGATCGGGCGGGACAGGGTCGCGGGGTCCCCGGCAGGGTCGAGCGCGGGCACCACGATGTGCGCGGTCATCACGGAGTCGACGCCCGCGGCGACGGCCGCGCGGAACGGCGGGGCGTCGACGCGGTCCCACTCCTCGCGGGTGTGGTGGATGCGCGGCAGTTCGGTGTGGCTGTCGTCCATGGTGTCGCCGTGCCCGGGAAAGTGCTTGGCCGCCGTCGCGATGCCCGCGCTCTGGTAGCCCTCGATCTGCGCGGTGACGAATCCGGCGACCGCCTCGGGGTCCGAGCCGAAGGAGCGTACGCCGATGACGGGGTTGGCGGGGTCGACGTTCACGTCGGCGTCCGGGGCGTGGTCCTGGCGGATGCCGAGGGCGCGCAGCTCGGCGCCCGCGACGCGGGCGGCCTCGCGGGCCATGTCGTGCGACCCCGACGCGCCGATCGCCATCGCGCCGGGCAGCAGGGTCGCGGGGGCGCCGACGCGGGCGACGATGCCGTGCTCCTGGTCCACGGAGATCAGCACGGGGATGCGGGAGGGCTGTTCCGCGGCTGCCTTCTGGATGCCGTTGGAGAGCTCCGCGATCTGTCGCGGGGAGCGGGTGTTGTGGGCCCAGCCGAAGTAGATGACGCCGCCGAGCCGGTACGTGGCGATCAGCTCGGCTGCGTCGCGCACCCCCAGCTCGCGGAGGTTGGTCTCCACGTCCGCGGCGTCCGGATCGGTGGCGCTCTCGCCGTACACGTGCATCACGAAGAGCTGACCGACCTTCTCCTCCAGGGTCAGGCCGGAGATGATCCCCCGCAGGCGGCGGTCGAGGTCGTCGGACTGGGACACGTGCGCTCCTGCGGGCCGGTGGAGAGTCTCCAGGAAAGTTTCTTTCAGGCCCTACGGATATCCCGAAGCTTTCTGCCGGTCAAGGGAGTACGGGTGCCGGGGACGCCGGTGCGGAGGGGCCGTCACCGGCGCTGTCTGGAGGGGGGCGCACCGGTGACGGCGAGCTGCCGGCCGCAGGCGGCGGAGAGGGTGGTCAGCGTTCGCAGCCAGCAGCGATGCCGACACCGCCTTGCGGAGACTCACCGGCAGCGTGCTGCTTGGACGGGGGCGATGTCTCGTGGGTTCCCGTTGAGACGTTGATTTTCGGAGAGGGGCGGAGCATTCCCCGAAGGCCCGGTGAGGGCTGGGCGCGCGGTCCCCCGCCCCTCCCCGCACGGGGCGCCACCCCTGAAGGGACGCCGCCCCTCAGTCCGTCCGCGTCACCAGGCGCGTCAGGAGTTCGCGGCCCGCGCCGAGCGAGTCCGACAGGGGCGCCGCCTCCTCGTACCAGCGCTTCTCGTACTCCCAGCACAGCCAGCCGTCCCAGTTCTCCTGGTGGAGGAGGGCCACGCACTCGGCGAGCGGCAGGGTGCCCGTGCCGAGGGGGAGCGGGGTCGTGTCGTCGGCCGACGCGATGTCCTTCACCTGGACGTAGCCGAGGTACGGCGACAGCGCGGCGAACGTGTCGGTGACGGGCTCGCCGCCCAGCCACGTGTGCATCACGTCCCACAGCGCGCCGACCTGCCGGTGCCCGACCGTGCCGAGGATCCGGGTGACGTCGGCGCCGGTGCGGTGCGAGTCGTGCGTCTCCAGGAGGATGCGTACGCCCGCGTCCGCGGCGTGGCGCGCGGCCGTGCCGAGCCGCCTCGCGGCCGTCGCGTCGGCCTCGTCCGCGCTCTGCTCCGTGCCGCCGCCGGGGAAGACGCGGACGAAGGGGGCGCCGAGGTCGCGGGCGAGCGAGACGAGCGAGCGGATCTCGTCCAGGACGGGCTCGTCGTCGCCGGGCGCCGCCACCTGCGCGTACCCCGCGATGCCGAGGATCTCGACGCCCGCCGACTTGAACGAGGCGGCCACATCGGCCCGTTCGACCAGACCGAGCCCCGGATGGACGGGCTCTTCGGGGTGCGCGCGGAGTTCCACGCCGTGGTAGCCGTGGGTGGTGGCCAGGCGCAGGACGTCGGGCAGGGGGAGCCCCGGGACGCCGAGGGTGGAGAAGGCGAGTTTCATGGCCACGACAGTAGGCGGCACGTGTCAGGGGTCAACCCCGCCCCTGTCCGTGGCGGTGGAAGCGGGCTCGCGCCGTTCACCGCGGTCCGACCGGGACGGGAACGTACGACGTCACACGACGTCACACACGAGCCGCGGTCGGCTCCTCACAGGAACGCCAGTCGCGCGCCCAGCGCCGCGAACGCCACCGCGAAGGTGCGCCGCATCCAACGCACCACATGCGGGCGGGAGATGACCCGGCTGCGCATCGCCGCGGCGAACCGTCCGTACGCCACGAAGACCACGAACGTGATCAGCATGAAGTACGCGCTGAGCTCCGTCATGCGCAGGAACGCGTAGGGCTCGTCGGCGGCCACGAACTGCGGCAGGAACGCGAGGAAGAACAGCGTGAGCTTCGGGTTGAGGATGTTGATCAGTACGCCGGTGAGGATGGTGCGGCCCGTGGAGCGCGGCTCCTCGGAGCCGGGGGCCTGCGCGGTCAGCTCGCTCTTGTCCCGCAGCGTGCTCCACGCCATGTACAAGAGGTAGGCCACGCCCAGGTACTTGACGGTCTCGAAGGCGACCGCGCTGGCGTTCAGGAGCGCCGCGAGGCCGGTGATCGCGGCGATCATGTGCGGTACGACGCCGAGCGTGCAGCCGACGGCGGCGATCACCGCGGCACGGGTGCCCCGGGAGAGGCCGGCCGCGATCGTGAAGAGGACACCGGTACCGGGAGTCACGCAGACGACCAGGGAGGTGAGCAGAAATTCCATGGGCTCGACCCTGGCGCCACAATGGATCCATGAACAGGTCCAATGGATCGGCTTCCGACAGGTCCATAACGCCGGGGCGGACCGGAGACGCACCCGCCACCTCCGACTTCCTCCAACTCGACACCGGCGACGCGCCGAGGGGCGGCATCGCCGACTGGCTGGCACGGCAGATCAGGGGCGCGATCGCGGACGGTCGCCTCACCACCGGCAGCAGGCTCCCCGCCACCCGCGCCCTCGCCGACGAACTGCGCGTCTCCCGTGGCGTGGTGACCGAGGCGTACCGGCGCCTGACCGAGGACGGGCACGTGGCGGGCCGGGGCAGGGGCGGCACGGTGGTCCTCGCGACACCGGCCCGTACGCGATCGATGCCCGCCCGCAGCACGACAACTGATGGACAGTCAGCGCGGAGGGACCTCTTCGCCACACCCTCTGACGACCTCGGCATCTTCGACGCCGTCCGCGCCGCCCCCGCCCGCATCGACCTCTCACCCGGCCTGCCCGACCTCTCGGCGTTCCCGCGCGCGGCCTGGCTGCGTGCCGAGCGGGCCGTGCTCGCCGGACTCGCCCCGGCGGACTTCGGGTACGGGGATCCGCGCGGCACACCCGCCCTGCGCGGCGCCGTCGCGCGCTGGCTCTCCCGCAACCGGGGGATCGTCGCGGACCCGGCCGACGTGATGATCGTCAACGGCACGGCCCAGGCGCTGCGCCTGCTCGTCGACGTGCTGCGCGCCGAGGGGATCTCGCGCGTTGCCGTCGAGGAACCGGGCTCCCTCGGCGTGCGCCAGCACCTGCGGCCGCTCGGCACGCCGCCCGTGCCGGTGGACGCCCAGGGCGTCCGCGTCGACGCGCTGCGGGCCACCGGGGCGCCAGCCGTGCTGCTCACACCGGCCCACCAGTTCCCGACCGGCGTGGTCCTCGGCGGCGAACGGCGCCGCGAACTGATGGACTGGGCCCGCGAGGGCGGCCTCGTCATCGAGGACGACTACGACGCGGAGCACCGCTACGACCGCCCCGCCGTGCCCGCGCTGCACGCCCTGCTCCCGGCGCACGTCTGCTACGCGGGCAGCGTCTCCAAGCTGCTCGCGCCCGCGCTGCGGCTCGGCTGGCTGCTCGCCCCGCCCGCGTACCAGGACGCCCTCGCGGACGCCAAGCGCCTCGTCGACCTCGGCAACGCGGCGCTGCCCCAGCTCGTCCTCGCCCACCTGATGGAATCGGGCGACCTGGAACGCCACTTGCGCCTGATCCGCAAGCACCACCGCAGGCGCAGGGACGCGATGATCCAGGCGATCGCGACGCACCTGCCGGGCGCGAGGGTGCACGGCGCGGCGGCGGGCCTGCACCTGACGATCACCTTCGACGCGGCGGCGTACGACGCCCCCGACACGGACCTGGCCACCGCCGCCCTCGCCCACGGGGTCAAGGTCCACCCGCTCTCCTGGCACACCCAACTCCCGCACGCCCCGGGCCTGGTGCTCGGCTACGCGGCGACCGGCACGGCGGAGATCGCGGAGGGGGTGCGGGTGCTGGGGCGGCTGCTGTGAGCGGGCGCCGGGGAGGGGCGGCCCGGTAGCGGAGGGCCGGAGGGCCGGAAGGCCCTCTACCGAGGCCCCGCCGTCGACCCCCGCACCATCAACTCCCCGTGCACCGTGGCCACTCCGCCCGGCGGCGGCTTCTCCTTGCCCATGGCGATGCGGCCCGCGCGGGCCCCCGCCTCGTGCAGCGGCAGCCGGACCGTCGTCAGGGCGGGGACCACGTCGATGCTGAAGGGGAGGTCGTCGAAGCCCGCCACCGACACGTCGTCCGGGATGCGCAGGCCCTTGTCGCGCAGGGCCGCGCAGGCGCCGAGCGCCACCGTGTCGTTCGCGGCGACGACGGCCGTCAAGTCGGGTGCGCGGCGCAGGAGTTCGACCGTCGCGTCGTATCCGGAGCGGCGGTCGTAGGGGCCGTGCACCGTCAGCGCGGGATCGTCCTCGATGTCGCGCGCGGCGAGCGCGGCCCGGTGGCCCTCCAGGCGGTGCCGGGTGGTGGTGCGCTCCTCGGGGCCCGCGATGTAGCCGACGCGCCGGTGCCCGAGACCGAGCAGGTGCTCCGTGATCTGGCGGCCGCCGCCGCGGTTGTCGAAGGTGAGCGCCGCCACCGCGTCGGTGTCGGGCGACGGCGGGCGCCCGCACAGCACCACCCGCGAGCCCGCCTCCGCGAGCCGCCGCAGCTTCCCGGCGATCGCGGCGGCGTGCTCGGCGTCCTCGATCGCGCCGCCGGTGAGGACGACCGCGGCGGCGCGCTGGCGCTGGAGGAGGGTGAGGTAGGTCAGTTCGCGCTCGGGGGAGCCGCCGGTGTTGCACACCACCGCCATCCGCTCGCCGCCCGCGCGCCCGCCGGGACCGCCGATCTCGGACTGCACGGCGCCCGCCATGATCCCGAAGAAGGGGTCGGCGATGTCGTTGACGAGGACCCCGACCAGGTCGGAGGTGGCCGCGGCGAGCGCGCTCGCGGGCCCGTTGAGGACGTAGTCGAGGTCGTCGACCGCGCGCAGGACCCGCTCGCGCGTCGCGGCCGCCACGGGGTAATTGCCGTTCAGCACGCGGGAGACGGTGGCGGGGGAGACCTGCGCGCGGGCCGCCACGTCCGCCAGGGTCACGGTCATCTCGTCGTCCTCCGGTCACTGCTCTGGTCGTCGCGACGGCCCGCGCCCCGTGACGGGCGCCGCGCCACTGCGCTGCGAAAGTCCGAAGCCCTTGTCCGAACCTTGTCCGGCAGGCTAGCTTGCCCCTAAATAGAAAGCGCTTGCTACGCCCCTATGGAGGGACTTTCGTGACACGGAAGACGGTGCGCATCGCCATGAACGGCGTCACCGGACGCATGGGCCACCACCAGCATCTGGTCCGCTCGATCCTCGCCCTCCGCGAGCAGGGCGGCCTCGATCTGGGCGAGGGCACCGTGCTCTGGCCCGAGCCGGTCCTCGTCGGCCGCAGGGAGCACGCGCTGCGCGCGCTGGCCGAACGGCACGGCCTCGAACACGTCTCGACCGACCTCGACGCGGTCCTCGCCGACCCCTCCGTCGACATCTACTTCGACGCCCAGGTCACCTCCGCGCGCGAGGAGGCCCTCAAGAAGGCCATCGCCGCGGGCAAGCACGTCTACACGGAGAAGCCCAGCGCCACCGGCCTCGCGGGCGCCCTCGACCTGGCCCGCCTCGCCACGGACGCGGGCATCAAGCACGGCGTCGTCCAGGACAAGCTCTTTCTGCCGGGCCTGCTCAAGCTGAAGCGCCTCATCGACGGCGGCTTCTTCGGCCGGATCCTGTCGGTCAGGGGCGAGTTCGGCTACTGGGTCTTCGAGGGCGACTGGCAGCCCGCGCAGCGGCCCTCCTGGAACTACCGCGCCGCGGACGGCGGCGGCATCGTCGTCGACATGTTCCCGCACTGGGAGTACGTCCTGCACGAGCTGTTCGGCCGGGTGCGCAGCGTCCAGGCGCTCACCGCCACCCACGTCCCGCAGCGCTGGGACGAGGGCGGCAAGCCCTACGACGCCACCGCCGACGACGCCGCGTACGGCATCTTCGAGCTGGACGGCGGGGCCATCGCGCAGATCAACTCCTCCTGGGCGGTGCGCGTCAACCGCGACGAACTCGTCGAGTTCCAGGTCGACGGCACGGAGGGCTCGGCCGTCGCGGGCCTGCGCAACTGCCGCGTACAGCACAGGAGTACGACCCCCAAGCCGGTCTGGAACCCGGACCTGCCCGTCGCCCACTCCTTCCGCGACCAGTGGCAGGAGGTCCCCGACAACCAGGGGCCCGAGGGGTTCGACAACGGCTTCAAGGCGCAGTGGGAGCTCTTCCTCAAGCACGTGTACGCGGACGCGCCCTACCGCTGGGACCTCCTCGCGGGCGCGCGCGGCGTGCAGCTCGCCGAACTGGGTCTGCGCTCCTCGGCCGAGGGCCGCCGCGTCGACGTGCCGGAGATCGCGCTGTGAGCACCGTCCTGCTTCCGGCCGAGGGCGGCGGCACGCGCGCGTACACCCCGCGCGAGGCGCCCCGCCCGACGCGCGCCGCGCCCCGCCCGACGGGCGGCGGCTCCCCGCTCACCTCCCGCACGGTCTTCTCCGCCGCCCACGTGGTCGCCGACCCCTACGCCGACGTCCCCCCGGAAGGCCCCGCCGCCGTCGACTGGGACGCCACCCTCGCCTTCCGCCGCCACCTCTGGTCGCACGGCCTCGGCGTCGCGGAGGCCATGGACACCGCGCAGCGCGGCATGGGCCTGGACTGGGCGGGCGCCGCCGAGCTGATCCGCCGCTCGGCCGCCGAGGCGAAGGCGGTCGGCGGCCGCATCGCGTGCGGCGTCGGCACCGACCAACTCACGGCACCCGCCGACCTCCTGACGGTCCGTACGGCGTACGAGGAGCAGCTGGAGCTCGTCGAGTCGTGCGACGCGCAGCCGATCCTGATGGCGTCACGCGCCCTGTCGGCGGCGGCCGCGTCGCCGGACGACTACCTGGAGACGTACGGCCATCTCCTGCGCCAGGCCACCGAGCCGGTGATCCTGCACTGGCTCGGCCCGATGTTCGATCCCGCCCTGGAGGGCTACTGGGGCTCGGCCGACCTGGACGCGGCCACGGACACCTTCCTCCAGGTCATCGCCGCCCACCCCGACAAGGTCGACGGCATCAAGGTCTCGCTCCTGGACGCCGACCGCGAGATCGCCCTGCGCCGCCGCCTGCCCCGGGGCGTGCGCTGCTACACGGGCGACGACTTCCACTACCCGGAACTGATCGCGGGCGACGACCACGGCTTCAGCCACGCGCTGCTCGGCATCTTCGACCCGCTGGGGCCCCTCGCGGCGGACGCGGTGCGGATCCTGGACACCGGGGACGTGAAGGGCTTCCGCGAACTCCTCGACCCCACGGTCGCGTTGTCACGCCACCTCTTCCGGACGCCGACCCGCTACTACAAGACGGGCGTCGTCCTGCTCGCCTGGCTCGCGGGCCACCAGTCGCACTTCACCATGGTCGGCGGCCTCCAGTCGGCGCGCTCGCTGCCGCACCTGGCCCGCGCCTACGAACTCGCCGACGGCCTCGGCCTGTTCCCCGACCCGGCCCTCGCCGCCGCCCGCATGCGATCCCTGCTCACCGTCCACGGAGTACCCCAATGAGCGCCGCTGTCGACCCGTCCCGGCTGAGCATCAACCAGGAGACCATCAAGCAGTGGTCGATGACCGACCTCGCCGCAGGCTGCGCCGAGGAGGGCGTCACCGGGGTCGGTCTGTGGCGCGCGCAGGTCCAGGAGTACGGGGTCGAGCGCACCGCCCGCCTCATGCGCGAGTCGGGCCTCACCGTCACGAGCCTGTGCAGGGGCGGCTTCTTCACGGACATCGGGGAGGCGGCACGCGCGCGTGCCCTCGACGACAACCGCGCGGCGGTCGACGAGGCGGCGACGCTCGGCACGGACACGCTGGTCCTGGTCTCCGGCGGGCTGCCGCACGGCAGCAAGGACCTGACCGGTGCCCGCGAGCGCATCGCCGACGCGCTTGCCGTCCTCGGCCCCTACGCCGAGGAGCGGGGCGTACGGCTCGCCATCGAACCGCTGCACCCGATGTTCGCCGCGGACCGCTGCGTGGTCTCCACCCTGGGCCAGGCGCTCGACATCGCGGAACGCTTCCCCGCGGCGCAGGTGGGCGTGGTCGTGGACACCTACCACCTGTGGTGGGACGACCAGGCGCCCGCGCAGATCGACCGGGCGGGCAGGGGCGGCCGGATCCACGCCTTCCAACTGGCCGACTGGATCACTCCGTTGCCCGCGGGCGTGCTGCTCGGGCGCGGGCAGCTGGGGGACGGCAGCGTCGACTTCAAGGCGTTCCGCGCGCTGGTCGACGGCGCGGGGTACGCGGGGGCGATCGAGGTCGAGATCTTCAACGAGGACCTGTGGGCACGCGACGGCGGCGAGGTGCTGAGGGAGACGGCGCGACGCTTTCGCGCGCACGCGTGAGACCCGTGCGGACCGCGGCCGTGGCCGCGGCCGCTCGTTGACTACTTCTTGCCGCCCAGGACCTGCGCGAGCAGATCACCGAGGCCACCCGAGGACGCCGACGCCTTCGGGGCCGCACCGCCGGGGGCCTTGGTGCTCGCGGCCCGCTTGGTGAGCACCGCGAGGACGACGGGGATGAGCATCTCGATGACGCGGGAGACCGTCGGCGCGGGGATGCCGGTCTTCTTGGAGACCGCGTTGGCGACCGGCTTGCTCATCTTGGCGAGGACGCCGGACATCATCCCCCCGGCGGCGAGACCGCCCAACCCGCCGAAGGCGGCCACCCCTTGAAGGGGCTGCTCGCCGGGCTGGAGGGGCGGTCCGCCGGACTCGACCTCGGCGAAAGCCCGGCGCACCTCGTCGGCCTCCGCGGGATCCGGCGCGGCCGCCTTGTCCTGGAGGTCCCCGGAGAGCGCGGACACCGTGGTGCCCACGACGTCCTGGGCCCCTGCCGCGTCCGTGCCGAGCAGGCCCGCGATCTCCTGGAGCTTGTCGTCGCCGAGCTCGTTCAGCACGTCCTGCTCGAAGGACTGGGAATCGCTCATGCGTCAAACGCTACTTCTGCCCCGCTTTGTCAGCACCTGGAAGCCGTTCCGAAAACTCGTGGGCAACGCCGTGCAACCCTTCGGGCACCAGGCGTGTCGTACTTGGAGTCAGACCTTCTGAGGGGGGAACCAGGATCTGGGGGGATCCGGGGGATCCGGGGGGATCGCGAGGTTTGACAGGGGAGGGAAACCCGAAGGGGTCTGGTCCACGGACCGGGCCCCTTCGAAGTTGTCCACAGGCTTCCCGCGCTGTCGGTGCCGGGCGGTAGCGTCGGATCATGTCGAGTCAGGCACCGGCGATGTCGGTGCTCGAGGGGGTCCTCGAGCGCATCACGTACGCCAACGAAGAGACCGGGTACACGGTCGCGCGCGTCGACACCGGACGCGGCGCGGGCGATCTGCTCACGGTCGTCGGCGCGCTGCTCGGCGCCCAGGCCGGGGAGTCGCTGCGGATGCAGGGCCGCTGGGGCTCCCACCCGCAGTACGGCAAGCAGTTCACCGTGGAGAACTACACGACGGTGCTGCCCGCCACCATCCAGGGCATCCGCCGCTATCTCGGCTCCGGCCTCATCAAGGGCATCGGCCCGGTGATGGCCGACCGGATCACCACCCACTTCGGCGTGGACACCCTCGACATCATCGAGACCGAGCCCGAGCGCCTGGTGGAGGTGCCGGGACTCGGCCCCAAGCGGACGAAGATGATCGCCGCCGCCTGGGAGGAGCAGAAGGCCATCAAGGAGGTCATGGTCTTCCTCCAGGGAGTCGGCGTCTCCACCTCCATCGCGGTGCGCATCTACAAGAAGTACGGCGACGCCTCGATCTCCGTCGTGAAGAACGAGCCCTATCGCCTCGCCGCCGACGTCTGGGGCATCGGCTTCCTCACCGCCGACCGCATCGCCCAGTCGGTCGGCATCCCGCACGACAGCCCGGAGCGCGTCAAGGCCGGTCTGCAGTACGCCCTTTCGCAATCCACCGACCAGGGCAACTGCTTCCTGCCCGAGGAGCGCCTGATCGCCGACGCGGTCAAGCTCCTCCAGGTGGACACGGGCCTGGTCATCGACTGCCTCGCCGAACTGGCGGGCGAGGAGGAGGGGGTCGTACGGGAGAGCGTGCCGGGCCCGGACGGCGGCGAGGACGTCACGGCCGTCTATCTGGTGCCCTTCCACCGCGCCGAAATCTCCCTGGCCGCCCAGCTGTCGCGCCTCCTGAGGACCGACGAGGACCGGATGCCCGCCTTCCGTGACGTCGCCTGGGACAAGGCACTCGGCTGGCTCGCGAAGCGCACGGGAGCCGAACTCGCGCCCGAGCAGGAGGAGGCGGTCAAGCTCGCGCTGACCCGGAAGGTGGCCGTCCTGACCGGCGGGCCGGGCTGCGGCAAGTCCTTCACGGTCCGCTCCGTCGTCGAGCTGGCCCGCGCCAAGAAGGCCAAGGTCGTCCTCGCCGCTCCCACCGGACGCGCCGCCAAGCGCCTCGCCGAGCTGACGGGCGCCGAGGCGTCCACCGTCCACCGCCTCCTCGAGCTGCGGCCGGGGGGAGACGCGGCGTACGACAAGGAGCGGCCGCTCGACGCCGACCTGGTGGTGGTCGACGAAGCCTCGATGCTGGACCTGCTCCTGGCCAACAAGCTGGTCAAGGCGGTCCCGCCGGGCGCCCACCTGCTCTTCGTCGGCGATGTGGACCAACTGCCGAGCGTCGGCGCGGGCGAGGTCCTGCGGGACATGCTCGCCGACGGCAGCCCCGTCCCCGCCGTCCGTCTCACCCGCATCTTCCGGCAGGCCCAGGAGTCGGGCGTGGTCACCAACGCCCACCGCATCAACTCCGGTGTGCCGCCGCTCACCCAGGGCATGAAGGACTTCTTCCTCTTCGTCGAGGAGGAGACCGAGGACGCGGGCCGCGTCACGGTGGACGTCGCCGCGCACCGCATCCCCAAGAAGTTCGGCCTCGACCCGCGCCGCGACGTCCAGGTCCTCGCCCCCATGCACCGCGGCCCCGCGGGCGCCGGGAACCTCAACGGCCTCCTCCAGCAGGCCATCACGCCCGCCAGGCCCGACCTGCCGGAGAAGCGCTTCGGCGGCCGGGTCTTCCGCGTCGGCGACAAGGTCACCCAGATCCGCAACAACTACGAGAAGGGGCAGAACGGCGTCTTCAACGGCACGGTGGGCGTGGTCACCTCGCTCAGCACGGACGACCAGAGGCTGACCGTCCTGACCGACGAGGACGAGGAGATCCCGTACGACTTCGACGAACTGGACGAGCTCTCGCACGCCTACGCCGTGACGATCCACCGCTCCCAGGGCAGCGAGTATCCGGCGGTGGTGATACCCGTCACCACGGGCGCGTGGATGATGCTCCAGCGCAATCTGCTCTACACCGCGGTGACACGCGCCAAGAAGCTGGTGGTGCTCGTCGGTTCGCGCAAGGCTCTGGGCCAGGCGGTACGCACGGTCTCCGCGGGCAAGCGCTGTACGGCCCTGGATTTCAGGCTTTCGGGGCGCCGCGGGGAGGGCCCTGGACGTTTTGATCGATCAAACGAGTCGCAAACGTCACACAGCACTTCCGGAACCGGGGCGAAGGGGGCAGGATGAGCAGGTTGGCGGCACTGAGTGCCGCCAATAGGCCCAATGGTCGACCCCGAGTGCACTCTCCAGGGCCAAATGGGGGATGGTAGAGACAGTCAGGGCACCTCGAAGAAGAGGCACAACGTCGGTGAGGGATGACGTGAGCGAGAACGCTAACAACGGTGTAGTACTGCGGTACGGCGACAGCGAGTACACCTACCCGGTGATCGAGTCGACCGTCGGCGACAAGGGCTTCGACATCGGGAAGCTCCGCGCCCAGACCGGTCTGGTGACCCTGGACAGCGGCTACGGAAACACCGCCGCCTATAAATCCGCCATCACCTATCTCGACGGTGAACAGGGCATCCTCCGGTACCGCGGCTACCCGATCGAGCAGCTGGCCGAGCGCTCCACCTTCACCGAGGTGGCGTACCTCCTGATCAACGGCGAACTGCCGAAGGTCGACGAGCTGGCCACCTTCAAGAACGAGATCACGCAGCACACCCTGCTGCACGAGGACGTCAAGCGGTTCTACGACGGCTTCCCGCGTGACGCCCACCCGATGGCGATGCTGTCGTCCGTGGTCAGCGCGCTGTCGACGTTCTACCAGGACAGCCACAACCCCTTCGACGAGAAGCAGCGTCACCTCTCGACGATCCGCCTTCTCGCCAAGCTTCCGACGATCGCGGCCTACGCGTACAAGAAGTCGCAGGGCCACCCGGTCGTCTACCCGCGCAACGACCTCGGCTACGTCGAGAACTTCCTGCGCATGACCTTCTCGGTGCCCGCCGCCGAGTACGAGCTGGACCCGGTCGTGGTCAACGCGCTCGACAAGCTCCTGATCCTGCACGCGGACCACGAGCAGAACTGTTCGACCTCCACCGTGCGTCTGGTCGGCTCCTCGCAGGCGAACATGTTCGCCTCGATCTCGGCCGGCATCTCGGCCCTGTGGGGCCCGCTGCACGGTGGCGCCAACCAGTCGGTCCTGGAGATGCTCGAGGGCATCCAGGCGTCCGGCGGCGACGTCGACACCTTCATCCGCAAGGTGAAGAACAAGGAAGACGGCGTGAAGCTCATGGGCTTCGGGCACCGCGTCTACAAGAACTTCGACCCCCGGGCGAAGATCATCAAGGCGGCGGCGCACGACGTCCTCTCGGCCCTCGGCAAGTCCGACGAGCTGCTCGACATCGCGCTGAAGCTGGAAGAGCACGCGCTGGCCGACGACTACTTCGTCGAGCGCAAGCTCTACCCGAACGTCGACTTCTACACCGGTCTCATCTACCGGGCCATGGGCTTCCCCACGGAGATGTTCACCGTGCTGTTCGCTCTTGGTCGTCTGCCGGGCTGGATCGCCCAGTGGCACGAGATGATCAAGGAGCCGGGTTCGCGCATCGGTCGCCCGCGCCAGATCTACACCGGTGAGGTTCTGCGGGACTTCGTCCCGGTCGAGGGTCGCTGACCTTCTCGGGTATCTGCGGGCCCGCTGTGGCTGGTCGCGCAGTTCCCCGCGCCCCTTACGGGGCGCCCCCTCTCGGCGAGTAAAGCGGAAAGCGCCCCGCCGTCGATCCCCCCACGGGTCGACGGTCGGGGCGCTTCCCTTTTTCCCGGTGCGGATTCCCCCCACGGGATCCGGCCGGGCGTCTGTGGACGTGCCCTGCGGTCTGCCGGGACGCGTACGTACGGGAGGGCCGCTCAAAGCTCCCCGGTGCACGTGCCCCGGCAACGCAATTGCAAGGGACATCCCCCAAGATGTCCCCACATGCCGGAAGACGTCCCCCAAGACATCTTCCTGCATCGCCCCATTAGACTCGCGACCCCCCTCAATGGTTACGTTCGAATCACTGTGATCTGCGTCTCTTGCATATGTCCTGTACATGCGCAAGAGCCCCGATATGGGGATCGGGACTCTTGTGTGGGGATGTTGAAACGTCTGTGAAGGGCCTATGTGAAGGCCCTCAGACGGAGGCTGTTGGTGACCACGAAGACGGAGGAGAACGCCATCGCGGCGCCCGCGATCATCGGGTTCAGGAGCCCGGCCGCGGCGAGCGGCAGCGCGGCGACGTTGTAGCCGAAGGCCCAGAAGAGGTTGCCCTTGATGGTGGCGAGCGTCTTGCGGGAGAGCCTGATGGCGTCGGCGGCCACCCGCAAGTCCCCGCGCACCAGCGTCAGGTCGCCCGCCTCGATCGCGGCGTCCGTTCCGGTGCCCATCGCCAGGCCCAGATCGGCGGTGGCGAGCGCGGCCGCGTCGTTCACGCCGTCCCCGACCATCGCCACGACCCGGCCCTCGCCCTGAAGGCGCCGCACGACCTCGACCTTGTCCTCGGGCAGCACCTCCGCGTACACGGCGTCGGGTGCGATCCCCACCTCTCGTGCCACGGCGTCGGCGACGGCCTGGTTGTCACCGGTCAGGAGCACCGGTGCAAGCCCGAGCGCGCGCAGTTCGCGCACCGCGCGGGGGCTGCTCTCCTTCACCGTGTCCGCGACCGCCAGAACGCCGCGTGCGGCGCCGTCCCAGGCGACGAGGACCGCCGTGCGCCCCGCGGCCTCCGCGGCGTCCCGCAGCGCGCCCACCTCGTCCAGACCGGTGACGCCCGCGTCCGCGAGGAGCCGGGCGCGGCCGACGAGTACCTCGTGTCCCTCGACGGTGCCGCGCACCCCGAGCCCGGCGACGTTCTCGAACCGCTCGGGCGTGGGCGGCGCGGCCCCCAGGTGCTCGGTGGCGCCCGCCGCGACGGCCCGGGCCACCGGATGCTCGGAGGCGTGCTCCAGGGCCCCCGCGAGGCGCAGGAGCTGCTTCTCCTCCGTGTCTCCCGCGACGTACACGTCGGTCAGTTCCATGTGCCCCGTCGTCACCGTGCCGGTCTTGTCCAGGACGACGGTGTCGACGCGGCGCGTGGACTCCAGGACCTCGGGGCCCTTGATGAGGATGCCGAGCTGCGCGCCGCGCCCGGTGCCGACCATCAGGGCGGTCGGCGTCGCCAGGCCGAGCGCGCAGGGGCAGGCGATGATCAGTACGGCGACGGCGGCGGTGAACGCGGCGGTCGCGTCGCCCGTGACGCCCAGCCAGCCGCCCAGCGTGCCGGTCGCGACGAGCAGGACCACGGGCACGAAGACCCCGGCGATCCGGTCGGCGAGGCGCTGCACCTGGGCCTTGCCGGTCTGTGCGTCCTCGACGAGCCGCGCCATCCGCGCCAGCCGGGTGTCGGCGCCGACCCGCGTCGCCTCGACGACCAGGCGTCCCGAGGCGTTCATGGTCGCCCCGGTGACGGAGTCGCCGACCCCCACGTCCACGGGCACGGACTCGCCGGTCAGCATCGAGGCGTCGACGGCGGACGATCCCTCGACGACGGTTCCGTCGGTGGCGACGGTCTCTCCCGGGCGTACGACGAAGTGGTCACCGACGGCGAGGCGGCCGACCGGAATCCGGGTCTCCGCTCCGTCCCGCAGTACGGTCACGTCCTTGGCGCCCAGTTCGAGCAGGGCGCGCAGCGCGGCGCCCGCCTTCCGCTTGGAGCGCGCCTCCAGCCAGCGCCCCAACAGGATGAAGGTGACGACCCCGGCGGCCACTTCGAGATAGACGGTCGATCCCCCGTCACCTCGCGACACGGTGAAGTCGAAACCGTGCCGCATCCCCGGCATCCCGGCGTCCCCGAAGAACAGTGCCCAGAGCGACCAGCCGAAGGCGGCGAGCGTGCCGACGGAGACGAGCGTGTCCATGGTCGCCGCGCCGTGCCGCAGGTTGGTGAGGGCTGCGCGGTGGAAGGGGAGGCCGCCCCAGACGACGACGGGCGCGGCCAGGGTCAGCGAGAGCCACTGCCAGTTGTCGAACTGGAGGGCGGGGACCATCGCGAGCAGTACGACGGGCAGCGCGAGGACGGCGGAGACGACCAGGCGCTGCCGCAGGGTGTCGGGCTCGGTGATGTCGGCGGTGGTCGGCGGCGGCGCGTCCCCGGCGACGGGCTCCGGCGGGGCGGGCACGATCTCCTCGGCCGTGTAGCCGAGCTTCTCGACCAGCGCGATCAGCTGGGCGACCTCGACGCCACCGCCCTCGCCGCCCTCGTCGTACGAGACCTTCGCCTTCTCCGTGGCGAGGTTGACCGACGCGGCGGTCACGCCCTCCAGGCGGTTCAGCTTCTTCTCGATGCGGGACGAGCAGGAGGCGCAGGTCATCCCGCCGACGGCGAGTTCGACTTCGGTCATGACTCTTTCGTACTACTTCCGGGGTGGTGGGACGGCTGCGGGCCCTGTGGTGTCGGCGCCGACACCACAGGGCCCGGGGTACCCGGTGGGCCGAGGGACAGACGTCAGGAGGCGACGCCGCTCAGCTCGTAACCGGCCTCGTCCACGGCGTCGCGGACCGCGGCCTCGTCGAGCGGGGCCGCGGAGACCACGGTGACCAGGCCCGTGGCGGCGACGGCGGTCACGGAGGAGACCCCGGCGAGCTCCGAGATCTCGCTCGACACGGCGCCCTCGCAGTGTCCGCAGGTCATGCCCTTGACCTCGTACACCGTGGTGACGGCGCCCTGCGGCGCCTCGGCGGCGGTGTCCGAGTGGCAGGAACCGCTGGGGGAGCAGCAGGAGCCGGTCGTCTCGGACGTGGCCTGCGGGAGCTCGGTCTGGGCGCTCATGTCGTTCTCCTCCGGGAGGCGTGTAGGCGTGTGCGACATCACGTGCAGGAGGGGGCCCCGGAGTCCCGGGGACCTCCTGACACTCGTCACACTATACCCCTAGGGGGTATTTCTCAACGAGGCTGGGACGCGGCGTCAGTCCCTGCGCCCCCGGTTGCCCGGCCGGGCGGCGACCCAGGCGCGGATGGAGTCCGCGTACCAGTACGGCTTGCCGCTCTCCACGTGGTCGGGTTCGGGCAGCAGCCCGTGCTTGCGGTAGGAGCGCACGGTGTCGGGCTGCACCCGGATGTGCGCGGCGATCTCCTTGTACGACCAAAGCCTGCGGTCGGTCATCGGTGGCACCTCCCTGCGCGCACCCAGGGCGGCCGGAAAGGCCGACGGGGGAGCTGGGCGCTGCGCGCGGCGATCACTCAGCCTGTGCCCGGTGAACGACGCAGAGTGACAGCGGGAGAGCCCCTGTGGGCTGCCTGTGACGGAAGACCCGCGTATACGAGACATGTGTGACAGGAAGAGAGTGTTTGTGACGTAAGCGACGCATAACGGGAGCGCGTTGCTCCGGCGCGCAAGAGGCGCGTGTTCACCGCGGGTGGCGTGGGCGGTGGGGGTGTGGGTGGCGGCGGGGGCGGTGCGGGAACCTCACGGCGTTCCCGCACCGCCCCCGCCCCCGCCTCCGCCCCCACCGCGCAGCGGAAAGGGCGGGCGGGTGGGGAGAATTCGCCGCGAAGCTGCGCTTAGGGCACACCCGCTGGGTGAGAGGGGGATCGAGACGCGCCCCCCGCCAAGCCGCCCCGCCGCGCAGCGAGAAGGGTGGGCGGGTGGGGGAAATTCGCCGCGAAGCGGCGCCTGGGACACCCACCCGGGAGCGGCGAGGGATCAAGCCCCGCCCTCTAAGCGCCGCACGACCGGAGGAAGGAGCGGGTGCGGCGGGCGATCGGCAGTGGCTTGTCGGGGTCGCAGGGGTACATGTCCTGTTCCACGATGGCGAAGAGCTCGACGCCCAGGCCCTGCGCGGCGGCGAGCACGGGTTCCAGGGCGGGCACACCGACGGGCGGCTCGCACATCACGCCGCGCGCCACGGCGGGCCCGAACGGCACCTCGTCGGCCCGCACTTCGGCGAGGACCGCCGGGTCGACCTGCTTGAGGTGCAGATAGCCGATGCGCTCGCCGTACGTCTCGATGAGCTTGACGCTGTCGCCGCCGCAGTACGCGTAGTGGCCGGTGTCCAGGCAGAGCGAGACGAGGTCGGGGTCGGTGGCGTCGAGGAAGCGGGTGACGTTCGCCTCGCTGTCGATGTGGGTGTCCGCGTGCGGGTGGACGACGACGCGCAGCCCGTACCGCTCGCGCACCTCGTGGGCCAGGCGCTCGGTCTGGGTGGTCAGTTCGCGCCATTGTGCGGGGGTGAGGACCCGGTCCTCCAGGACCTCGCCGGTCTTGTCGTCGCGCCAGAAGGACGGGATGACCACCAGGTGTTCGGCGCCCATGGCCTGCGCGAGCGCGGCGTTGTCCGCGACGTGCGCCCACGTCTTCTCCCAGACGGCGGGACCGTGGTGCAGCCCCGTGAAGACCGTCCCCGCCGAGACCTTGAGGCCGCGGCGGGCCGTCTCCTCGCGCAGTACGGCGGGGTCGGTGGGCAGATAGCCGTACGGGCCGAGCTCGATCCACTCGTATCCGGACTCGGCGACTTCGTCGAGGAAGCGGCGCCACGGCACCTGACGGGGGTCCTCGGGGAACCAGACTCCCCACGAGTCGGGAGCCGAACCGATGCGGATGCGTGACAGCGTCGTCATGCCGAAAGCCTCCCGGCCGCCGGAGAAGAGTGTCAAGGACTGGTCCGAATGTAAGGACAAAATGTTGACAGGGTTCCCGGGACAGCATTAGACCTGGGGACACACGAGCGACCGACCGGGCCCGACGAGGGGACGTGCAGGGTGAGTGATCCGTACGACGCCGATCCGTACGACGTCATCACCATGGGCCGGATCGGCGTCGACCTCTATCCGCTCCAGGCCGGGGTGCCGCTCGCCGAGGTCAGCACGTTCGGCAAGTTCCTCGGCGGCTCGGCGAGCAACGTCGCGGTGGCCGCGGCCCGGCTCGGGCGCCGCGTCGCCGTCGTCACCCGCACCGGCGAGGACCCCTTCGGGGCCTATCTGCACGGGGCGCTGCGCGAGTTCGGCGTCGACGACCGCTGGGTGAGCGGGGTCGCGGGCCTGCCGACGCCGGTGACCTTCTGCGAGGTCTTCCCGCCGGACGACTTCCCGCTGTACTTCTACCGGCTGCCGAAGGCGCCCGACCTGGAGATCCACGAGGACGAGCTCGACCTCGACGCGATCGCGGCGGCGCGGATCTTCTGGATGACGGGGACGGGGCTCTGCGCGGAGCCGAGCCGTTCGGCGACGCTGGCGGCGCTCGCGGCGCGGTCGGGCGGGATCACCGTCTTCGACCTCGACTGGCGGCCCGTGTTCTGGGCCGACCCCGCCGAGGCACGGGCGCGCTATGCCGCGGCGCTCGCGCACGCCACAGTCGCCGTCGGCAACCTCGACGAGGTCGAGATCGCCACGGGGGAGCGGGAACCGCGCGCCGCGGCGCGGGCGTTGCTGGACGCGGGCGTCGAACTGGCCGTCGTGAAGCAGGGGCCCGACGGGGTCCTCGCGATGAACCGCGCGGGGGAGTCCGCGAGCGTGCCGCCGGTGCCGGTGGAGGTCCTCAACGGGCTCGGGGCGGGGGACGCGTTCGGCGGGGCGTTGTGCCACGGGCTGCTGGCGGGGTGGGAGTTGGAGCGGGTCATGCGGTACGCCAACGCGGCGGGGGCGATCGTCGCTTCGCGGCTGGAGTGCTCGTCCGCCATGCCTTTTGCTGGCGAGGTCGCCTTGGTGGTGGATGCGGGGGTGGTGACGTGACGGTTGCTCGGCACCGGGCTCCCTGGGGCTCCGCCCCAGACCCCGCTCCTCAAACGCCGGAGGGGCTGAAATCGGGCCCCGCTTCCCGTGCGGCGGAGGGGTTGAAAGTGGGTCCTGCTTTCCGTGCGGCGGAGGCGCTGGGCCCCGCCCCCGCCCCTACCCCCCATCCCCCCGCGCCGGAGGCGCCAGGTTTTGACTCTGCTCTCCCAGCGCGGCAGGGGCCGAACCCCGGCCCCGCTTCGCGCGCCCCGGAGCGGCGAGCGGCGTTGACCCCCGCCTTCCGCGCGTCGCCGCAAGCGCCCCCCATCGACGTAGGCGCCCTCTCCCTCACCCGTGCCCAGCACCCCGAAGCCATCTCCGAAGCCGCCGCCCGGCGGTCGCGGCGGGGGCTTCTCGGGGAGCGGGGGCGGTTGATGATCGTGGCTGCTGACCACCCGGGGCGGGGGTCCCTCGGGGTGGGTGGGGATCCGTTGGCCATGGCCCATCGGGGGGATCTCCTTGCGCGGCTCTGTCTCGCGTTGGGGAGGCCCGGGGTCGACGGGGTGCTCGCGACGGCCGACATTCTCGAAGACCTGCTGTTGCTCGGGGCCTTGGAGGGCAAGGTCGTCATGGGGTCGATGAACCGCGGGGGACTCGCGGGGGCCTCCTTCGAGTTGGACGACCGGTTCACGGGGTACCGGGCCGAGGACATCGCACGGCTCGGGTTCGACGCGGGCAAGCTGCTGCTCCGCGTGGACTACGCCGACTCGGGGTCGCTGACCACGCTGCACTCCGCGGCCCGTGCCGTCGACGCGATGGCGGAGCGCCGGCTCCCCGTCTTCGTCGAGCCGTTCCTGTCCCGGCGGGGCGAGGGCGGCGCGGGCCCGGTCCGCAACGACCTGAGCGCGTCCGCCGTCACCACGTCGATCGCCATCGCCTCCGGCCTGGCGGGCACATCGGCGTACACCTGGCTGAAGGTCCCCGTCACCGAGAACCCCGACGACATGGCCCGGGTGATGGAGACCTCGACGCTCCCCGCCGTGCTGCTCGGCGGGGACATTGGGGATGATCAGGACGCCGCGTACGAGAAGTGGCGCGGCGCCCTGCAACTGCCCACCGTGCGGGGACTCGTCGTCGGCAGGTCGCTGCTCTACCCGCCCGACGGCGACGTGGCGGGGGCCGTCGACACCGCCGTGGGGCTGCTCTAGCAGGGGGGTAGGAAGGGTCAGTGAGGTCTGCATGACGTACGTACCGAAGGGGAGCGCGGCCGAGGGGCCGTACGCCCTCGACATCGACCCCGAGCGGGCCGCCGCCCTGGCCTGCTCGCGGCTGCGGATCCTCGAACTGGGGCCCGGCGAGACGCACTCCTTCGCCACCGGTGAGAGTGAATGGATCGTGTTGCCGCTGACCGGCGGCTGTACGGTGCGGGCGGAAGACGAGATCATCGAACTGCTGGGCCGGGAGAGCGTGTTCAGCGGAGTCAGCGACTTCGCTTACCTCCCCCGCGAGGCCCGGATCCAGATCGCCTCCGGCGCGGGAGGCCGCTTCGCCCTGGCAGGAGCGAAGTGCGAGCGTCGACTCCCCGCCCGCTACGGCTCCGCGCCGGAGGTACCAGTGGAGAGCCGCGGCAGCGGCAACTGCGCACGCGAGGTGCGCAACTTCGCGTCCGCGGACGCCTTCGACTGCGACCGGCTGATCGCCGTCGAGGTGATCACGCCGGGCGGCAACTGGTCCTCGTACCCGCCGCACAAGCACGACGAGCACCGCCCGGGCGTCGAGGCCGAGCTCGAAGAGATCTACTACTTCGAGATCGAGGGGGACGGCGGCTTCGGCTACCAGCGCGTCTTCCCGTCCCGCGAAGGCGGCACCGACGTCCTCGCCGAGGTCCGCACCGGCGACGCGGTGCTCGTGCCCGACGGCTGGCACGGGCCTTCCATCGCCCAGCCGGGCCATCCGATGTACTACCTGAATGTGATGGCGGGGCCTGGTGAGGAGAGGGAGTGGCGGATCTGCTTCCACCCCGATCACACGGAGGGATATCGATGACGGCAACCCCCAAGGGCCCCGCGAGGACCGTCAGGCTGACCACCGCGCAGGCGCTCGTGCGCTTCCTGTCCCGTCAGTACACCGAGCGCGACGGCACCAGGCAGCGGCTGATCGGCGCGACCTGGGGCATCTTCGGGCACGGCAACGTGGCGGGCATCGGGCAGGCGCTCGTGGAGCACGCCGACGAGATGCCGTTCCACCAGGGGCGCAACGAGCAGGCCATGGTGCACGCCGCCGTCGGCTACGCCCGCCAGTGCGGACGCCTGTCCACCCACGCGGTCACCACCTCCATCGGCCCCGGCGCCACCAACCTCGTCACCGGCGCCGCCCTCGCCACCGTCAACCGGCTGCCCGTCCTGCTGCTCCCCGGCGACACCTTCGCGGCCCGCCCCGCGGACCCGGTGCTCCAGCAGCTCGAAGTGCCCTACGCGGGCGACGTGTCGGTCAACGACTGCCTGCGCCCGGTGTCGCGGTACTTCGACCGCGTGACCCGCCCCGAGGCGCTGGTCCCCGCCGCGCTCGCCGCCCTTCGCGTGCTCACCGACCCCGTGGAGACCGGCGCCGTCACGCTCGCGCTGCCGCAGGACGTCCAGGCGGAGGCGTACGACTGGCCGGAGGAGTTCTTCGCCGAGCGGACCTGGGCCGTGCGCAGGCCCGTGCCCGACCCCCGGGAACTGGCCGACGCCGTGCGGGCGGTGCGCGAGGCGCGCAGGCCGCTGATCATCGCGGGCGGCGGCGTGCACCACAGCGCCGCCGAGGACGCCCTGCGGGAACTGGTCGACGCGACCCGGATCCCCGTGGCCTCCACCCAGGCGGGCAAGGGCTCGCTGCGCTTCGACCACCCGGCGGACGTCGGCGGCGTCGGCCACACCGGCACGGCGACCGCCAACGAACTGGCCCGCACCGCCGACCTGGTGATCGGCGTCGGCACCCGCTACAGCGACTTCACCACCGCCTCGGGCACCCTCTTCGAGCGTCCCGGGGTGCGCTTCCTCAACCTCAACATCGCGCCCTTCGACGGCCACAAGCTGGCGGGCGCCACCCTGATCGCGGACGCGCGCGCCGGGCTCCAGGCGCTCACGGGCACGCTGCGCGGCCACCGCGTCGAGCCCGCCTACGCCGTCGAGTACACGGACGACAAGGAGCGCTGGGAGCACCGCGTCGACGCCGCGTACGAGACCGACGAACCCGACGTACGCCCGACGCAGCCCCAAGTCCTCGGTCTCCTCGACGAGTTGGTCACCGACGAGGACGTGCTCATCAACGCGGCGGGCTCCCTCCCCGGCGACCTGCACAAGCTGTGGCGGGCGCGCTCGGCGCGGCAGTACCACGTCGAGTACGGCTACTCCTGCATGGGATACGAGATCCCGGCGGCGATCGGCGTCGCGCTCGCGGCGCCGGAGCGGCCCGTGTGGGCCCTCGTCGGCGACGGCACGTACCTGATGAACCCGACGGAGCTGGTCACGGCCGTCCAGGAGAACGTCCCGATCAAGGTCGTCGTCCTGCAGAACCACGGCTACGCCTCCATCGGCGGGCTCTCGGAGTCCGTGGGCGGCGAGCGCTTCGGCACCGACTACCGCTTCCGCGCGCCCGACGGGACGTACACGGGCGACGCCCTGCCCGTCGACCTCGCCGCCAACGCCGCCTCGCTCGGCATGCGGGTCCTTCGCGCCAAGACCATCCGTGACCTGCGCGAGGCGCTGCGCGAAGCGCGCGGGGCAGACCGTCCCACATGTGTCTATGTGGAGACGGAAACGGCAGACACAGTGTCGGGCCCGCCCCCCGCACAGGCGTGGTGGGATGTGCCCGTGGCCGAGACCGCGACCCGAGTGTCGGCGGTCAAGGCCAGGGAAGAGTACGACCGGCACGTCACTGCCCGACGCCGCCACCTGTGAGAGTAGGGATGCTTGTCATGACGAAGACCGTCAGCCACTGGATCGGTGGGAAGCCCGTCGAGGGCGCGTCCGGAACGTTCGGCCCGGTCACCGATCCGGCGACCGGCGCCGTCACGACGCAGGTCGCCTTCGCGTCGGTCGGCGAGGTGGACGCGGCCGTCGCCGCCGCCCGCTCGGCCTTCGCGACGTGGGGCACCTCCTCGCTCGCCAAGCGCACCGCGATCCTCTTCAAGTTCCGCGCCCTGCTCGACGCCAACCGCGACGCGATCGCCGAGCTGATCGTCGCCGAGCACGGCAAGGTGCACTCGGACGCGCTCGGCGAGGTCGCGCGCGGTCTGGAGATCGTCGACCTGGCCTGCGGCATCACGGTCCAGCTGAAGGGCGAGCTGTCGACGGAGGTGGCCTCGCGCGTGGACGTGTCGTCCATCCGCCAGCCCCTCGGCGTCGTCGCGGGCATCACGCCGTTCAACTTCCCGGCCATGGTGCCGATGTGGATGTTCCCGCTGGCCATCGCGTGCGGCAACACCTTCGTGCTCAAGCCGAGCGAGAAGGACCCGTCCGCCTCGATGAAGATCGCGGAGCTGCTGAGCGAGGCCGGTCTGCCCGACGGCGTCTTCAACGTCGTGCACGGCGACAAGGTCGCCGTGGACCGCCTCCTGGAGCACCCGGACGTCTCGGCCGTCTCCTTCGTCGGCTCGACGCCCATCGCCCGCTACATCCACACCACCGCCTCCGCCAACGGCAAGCGCGTGCAGGCCCTCGGCGGCGCCAAGAACCACATGCTGGTCCTGCCGGACGCCGACCTGGACGCGGCCGCCGACGCCGCGGTCTCGGCCGCCTACGGCTCGGCGGGCGAGCGCTGCATGGCCATCTCGGCGGTCGTCGCGGTCGGTTCCGTCGCCGACGAGCTGGTCGCCAAGATCAAGGAGCGCGCCGAGAAGATCAAGATCGGCCCCGGCAACGACCCGACCTCGGAGATGGGCCCGCTGATCACGGCCGCCCACCGCGACAAGGTCGCCTCGTACGTCACGGGCGCGGCCGCCCAGGGCGCCGAGGTCGTCCTGGACGGCACCGGCTATACCGTCGAGGGTCACGAGGACGGCCACTGGATCGGGCTCTCGCTGCTCGACCGGGTGCCGGTGACGGCCGACGCGTACAAGGACGAGATCTTCGGCCCGGTGCTCTGCGTGCTGCGCGTGGACACCTACGAGGAGGGCGTGGCGCTGATGAACGCCTCGCCGTTCGGCAACGGCACGGCCATCTTCACCCGGGACGGCGGCGCGGCCCGCCGCTTCCAGCTGGAGATCGAGGCGGGCATGGTCGGCGTGAACGTGCCGATCCCGGTGCCGGTGGGCTACCACTCCTTCGGTGGCTGGAAGGACTCGCTCTTCGGCGACCACCACATCTACGGCAACGACGGCACGCACTTCTACACCCGCGGCAAGGTCGTCACCACGCGCTGGCCCGACCCGTCGGACGCGCCGTCCGGGGTGGACCTGGGCTTCCCGCGCAACCACTGATCGCGACCACTGATCGCAACCACTGAGCCGCTCCCTCACCGGCTCCCGAGCCCCCGGCCGCCCCGGCCGGGGGCTCTGCCGTTGGTTCACCGTTCTACGATGCGTGTGCACTACATGAGAGGCCGTGAGCATGCCGCACATCGACATCGACTACGCCGACACCCTGTCCGGCGTCCTGGATCTGCCCGCCCTGGTGGCGGAGCTGCATCCGCTGGTCGTGGAGCGGGTGGACTCGGTGGGGGTCGGCAAGACGTTCTGCCGCCCCGCCGCGGCCTTCGTGGAGGGCAGGCCCCGCGCCGCCTTCGTCCACGTCACGGTGGGCCTGCTCGCGGGCCGCGCGAGCGGGGTGAGGGCGCGGCTCTCCGAGGACGTGCTCGCGCTGCTCGGCAAGCACCTGTCGGGGGTCGCCGAGGGCGCGACGTACTCGGTGGAGGTCCGCGATCTCGACCCTTCGTACCGGCTGCACCCGACGCACTGAGTCGGCACGGCGTCACCGAGCGTGCCGCGGCACCGTCCGAATTCCGGACGGTGCCGTTTCTTTTTTCGCGACTCCTTTGCGGTTCCCGTGCACAGGGCGCAATTCGGGCAGCTAATGCTTCCTCGTTCATACGCCTGTAAAGGCAAGGTCATCTTCGGTGTTCGCATGCTCATTGCAACACCAGGGGGCAAACTCTTGGGAAAGCCAGGCGACTTGGGCAGGTGCACGGCTGCGGATTCCGTAGGCAAATGACCGTTGACGTTCCGGTTACCGCCGGGGTTCGATGACGCGCCGGGAGCCACTGGAACACACCGCTCAACAGCCTTCGGAGGCGATAGCGCTCCCGCCGCAGCACCTGCCGCACGAGTCGATCGGAACCGCGCTTCATGACCGATACGCTTCGCCCGCCCACGCCCGCCGTCACCGAGGCCCCCTCCTCGGCGGCACCGGCCGAGCCGGGCGGCCACCAGAAGCTCAAGCGTTCCATCGGCGTCGTGGGAGGCACCCTCCTCACGCTGTCCTGCGTGACGCCCGCCTCCACGCTCTTCGTGGTCGTGCCCGACCTCTTCTCCTCGCTCGGCACCGCCACCGCGCTCACCATCGCCATCGGCTCGCTGCTCTGCGTCGGCGTCGCGTTCTGCTACTCGGAGCTCGGCACGCTGATCCCCAGCGCGGGCGGCGAGTACGCGATGGTCTCGACGATGGCGGGGCGTCTCGCGGGCTGGCTGGTCTTCGTCCTCTCCCTGCTCGTCGTGATGATCGTCCCGCCCGTCATCGCGATGGGCACGGCCGACTACCTCGCGCCCGTCCTCCACCTCGACCCGTCCTACGCGGGCGCGGGCGTCATGATCCTCGCCACCCTCGCGGGCCTGCTCGACCTGCGCGCCAACGCCTGGATCACCGGCATCTTCCTGGTCCTCGAGGTCATCGCGGCCGGCGTGGTCGCCGTACTCGGCTTCGCGCACGCCGAGCGGGGCCCCGGCAGCCTGGTGGACCTGACGGTGGCGTCGGGGCCGGGCGCCGGGGGCGCGGGAAGCTCCGGCGGAGTCGACACCGTCACCGCCATGCTGATCGTCTCCGGCCTCGCCATCGCGCTCTTCGTCACGCAGGGCTTCTCGACGGCGGTCTACCTCTCCGAAGAGCTGGAGAACCCGCGCCGCAACGTCGCACGCACCGTCCTCACCACGCTCGCCATCTCCTCGGTGATCATCCTGGTCCCGGTCATCGCGATCACCATGGGCGCGGAGAGCCTGACGGCGCTGACCGAGGGCGACATCAGCGCCATGGTGACGGCCTGGTCCAACTCGGCGGTCGGCACGTTCGTCAGCCTCTGCGTGGCCCTCGCGATCATCAACGCGGGCATCGTCATGGTCATCCAGAACTCCCGCGTCCTGTTCGCCTCCGCCCGCGACAAGGCGTGGCCCGCGCCGGTCAACAAGGCGCTCGTACGGCTCGGCGGGACCGGCGCGCCCTGGGTGGCCACGCTCCTGGTGGGCGTCCCCGGAGCCGTGCTCTGCTTCGTCAACCTGGACACGCTCTACGGAGTGACCGGCGTCTCGGTGACCGGCATGTACCTCCTGGTGGCCGTCGCCGCGCTGCTCGCCCGCCGGGGCTCGCACGGCGCACGCTCCGCGTGGCGGATGCCGCTGTGGCCCGCGGTGCCGGTGGTGCTCATCGCCGTCCTCGCGTACATCCTGAGCCAGCAGGAGGTGCCGTACCTGCTGTGGACCGGCGGGATCGTGCTGGCGGCCACCCTGTACTGGGCGCTGTACCTGCGGCCGCGGCGGGAGACGCGGTGGCTGGTGAGCATCCCGGAGGAGGAGCTGGGCTAAATCCAGCCCAGCCGGGCTAAATCCAGCCCGTCCGGCGTTTGAGGACGAGCGCGCAGCGCGATCGACACGAGCCCCGGTCGACGGAGGCAGCGCGTACCACGAGCGCGGTACGCGGGGCGCGGAGTCTACTCCCCAGGGAGGCACGGGGGTTCAGACCGACGGCTGCCCCGGATGTCAGTCGCCGCCCGTACGGTTGACGGCATGGATCTACGACTGCCCAGGGCCAGGCTCAGGCCCCTCGCGCGGCACGGCAGGCGCAGGCTGCTCGCCGCGGCGGCCGCCGTCGCGGTGCTCGCCGGTGTGGGCACGTGGACGGCGGTCGCCTCGGACGAGGGCCCCGCCGTGCACCGCTCGGACCTGATGATCGACACCGACGGCGGCCGGGGTGACGTACGGATCGACACCTCGTACTTCACGGCGGGCGACACCGGCACCAAGCGCCCCGCCGTCCTCATCGGGCACGGCTTCGGCGGCAGCAAGGCCGATGTGCGCGAGCAGGCGGAGGACCTGGCCCGCGAGGGCTACGCCGTCCTGACGTGGTCCGCGCGCGGCTTCGGCAGGTCCACCGGGAAGATCGGGCTCAACGACCCCGAGGGCGAGGTCGCCGACGTGTCCCGGCTGATCGACTGGCTGGCGAAGCGGCCCGAGATCCAGCTCGACGGGAAGGGCGACCCGCGCGTGGGCGTCACCGGCGCCTCGTACGGCGGCGCGGTCTCGCTCCTCGCCGCCGGGCACGATCGCAGGGTGGACGCCATCGCCCCGCAGATCACCTACTGGAACCTCGCGGACGCGCTGTTCCCCGACGGCGTCTTCAAGAAGCTCTGGGCAGGCATCTTCGTCAACACCGGCGGCGGCTGCGAGCAGTTCGAGAAGCGGCTGTGCGAGATGTACGACCGGGTCGCCGAGGCCGGGAAGCCCGACGCCGCGGCCCGCGAGCTGCTGGCCGGACGCAGCCCGTCCGCCGTCGCCGACCGCATCAAGGTGCCCACGTACATCGCGCAGGGCCAGACAGACTCCCTCTTCCCGCTCGGCCACGCCGACGCCATGGCCA
Organism: Streptomyces formicae; assembly: GCF_002556545.1. Lineage (NCBI taxonomy): Bacteria > Bacillati > Actinomycetota > Actinomycetes > Kitasatosporales > Streptomycetaceae > Streptomyces > Streptomyces formicae. The sequence goes on along the minus strand of NZ_CP022685.1, from coordinate 3,393,416 downwards.
AGGCGCTCCGCGCCCACCACGCGCCCGTGTCCGTCGACTGGATCGCGGGCGGCCACGACGGCGGCGACAGCGAGCGCGGCCGCGTGGAGAAGCGCGTCGGCTCCTGGTTCGACCGCTACCTGAAGGACGACAAGAGCGCCGACACCGGCCCCGCCTTCCGCGTCACGCGCACCGGCGGCATCGACTCCACCGACGGCGCGGCCACCCTGCGCGGCGCGAGCGGCGACCGCTACCCGGGCCTGACGAGCGGTCCGCGCGAGGTGGCGCTCGGCGGCCGCGAGCAGACCTTCGACAACCCCGCGGGCGCCAGCCCGCCCGCGATCTCCGCCCTGCCCGGCCTCGGCGGCGGCGGCCTCTCCCGGCTCACCTCGCTCGGCGTCGGCGTCTCCCTGGACTTCCCGGGGCAGTACGCCAAGTTCGACTCCGAGACGCTCGACGAGGACCTGCGCATCACCGGCACGCCCACGGCACGGGTCCACCTGAAGTCCTCCAGCGACGACACGGTGCTCTTCGCGAAGGTGTACGACATCGGGCCCGGCGGCAAGCAGCAGGTGCTGCCCTCCCAACTCGTGGCCCCCATAAGGGTCGAGGGCACCAAGCAGGGCAAGGACGTCGAGCTGACGCTGCCCGCCGTCGACCACGAGGTGCGCAAGGGCCACAAGCTGCGCCTCGCCCTCGCCTCCACCGACCTCGGCTACGCGTCGCCGGTCGAGCCCGCCACGTACACCGTGTCCCTGAAGGGCGGTCTCAAGGTTCCGACGGCGCCCGGCGTGGAGACCGCCGCCGCGCCGCTGCCCTCCTGGGTGTGGTGGCTGCCCGCCTCCGGAGCGGTGCTCGCCGCCCTGCTCCTGGTCGCCGGGCGCAGGCGGACCACGGCGCCCGCGCCCGACCCCGCGCTCGCCGAAGTGCCCCTGAAGATCACGGACTTGAGTAAGCGGTACGCCAGGTCCACCGACCGGTACGCGGTCAAGGACCTCTCCTTCACCGTGGAGAAGGGCCAGGTCCTCGGCCTGCTCGGGCCGAACGGCGCGGGCAAGACGACGACCCTGCGCATGCTGATGGGCCTGATCAGGCCCGACGAGGGCGAGATCCGCGTCTTCGGGCAGGCGATCAGGCCCGGCGCGCCCGTCCTCTCCCGGGTCGGCGCGTTCGTCGAGGGCGCGGGCTTCCTGCCGCACCTCTCGGGCCGGGAGAACCTGGAGCTGTACTGGAAGGCCACCGGACGCCCCGCCGAGGACGCCCACCTGGACGAGGCCCTGGAGATCGCCGGTCTCGGCGACGCGCTCGCCCGCGCCGTGCGCACGTACTCGCAGGGCATGCGCCAGCGCCTCGCCATCGCCCAGGCCATGCTCGGCCTGCCCGACCTGCTGATCCTCGACGAGCCGACCAACGGCCTGGACCCGCCGCAGATCCGCGAGATGCGCGAGGTCATGATCCGGTACGCGCGCGGCGGGCGCACGGTCATCGTCTCCAGCCACCTCCTGGCCGAGGTCGAGCAGTCCTGCACGCACCTGGTGGTGATGGACCGCGGCCGCCTCGTCCAGGCGGGCCCCGTCGCCGACATCGTCGGCTCCGGGGACACGCTGTTCGTCGGCCTCGCCTCCGACGTCCAGGACCCGCTGGTCGACAAGGTCGCCGCGCTGCCCGGCGTGGCCTCCGCGGTCCGCGCGGACGACGGGCTCCTGATCCGCCTGGACGGCACCGAGGGCGCGAGCGCCGCCCGGCTCCTGCCCGAACTGGTGCGCCTGGAAGTGCCCGTGGAGTCCATGGGCCCGCACCGCCGCCTCGAAGACGCGTTCCTGACCCTGATCGGAGGCGGTGCCGCGTGAGCGCGCCCACCGGGCTACTGGACACCGCCCCCGGCTACCGCGCCGGACGCACGCTGCCCCTGCGGGTCGAGGCGGTCCGCCAGCTCAAGCGGCGGCGCACGCTGGTGATGGGCGCCATCATGGCGCTCCTGCCGGTCGTGCTCGTCATCGCCTTCGCCGTCGCGGGCGGCTCGCCCGACTCGCGCGACGGCCGGGTGACCCTGATGGACACGGCCACCGCGTCCGGGGCGAACTTCGCCGCGACGTGCCTGTTCGTCTCGGCGGGCTTCCTGCTGGTCATCCCCGTCGCGCTGTTCTGCGGCGACACCGTCGCCTCCGAGGCGAGCTGGTCGTCCCTGCGCTATCTGCTGGCGGCACCTGTGCCGAGGGCCCGCCTGCTGTGGTCCAAACTCGCCGTCGCGCTCGGACTCAGCGCCGCCGCCATGGTGCTGCTCCCGGTGGTCGCGCTCCTGGTCGGCACGGCCGCGTACGGCTGGGGGCCGCTGGAGATCCCGACCGGCGGCGTGCTCCCGGCGGGCACTGCGGCCCAGCGCCTCGTGATCGTCGTCGCGTACGTCTTCGTCTCCCAACTGGTCACCGCGGGGCTCGCGTTCTGGCTCTCCACCAAGACCGACGCACCCCTCGGCGCGGTCGGCGGCGCGGTCGGCCTGACCATCGTGGGCAATGTCCTGGACGCGGTCACCGCCCTCGGCCACTGGCGCGACTTCCTGCCCGCGCACTGGCAGTTCGCCTGGGCGGACGTCATCCAGCCGCGCATGGAGTGGGGCGGCATGATCCAGGGCGCGGCGGTCTCGGTGACGTACGCGCTGGTGCTCTTCGCGCTGGCCTTCCGGGGGTTCGCCCGCAAGGACGTGGTGAGCTGAGGGAGCGGGTCCGGGCGTGGAGCACCGACGACGGCGCGGGGAAGTTCGGCGCCGAGCACGTGCTGCTCGCGGTCCTGGCCACCCACGAAGTCGCCCTGCGGTACCCGCACTTGGCCGGGGAGAGTGCCCCCGGCCCCGCCTCCCGGTACGCGGGCGGCGAGCGACTGGCCCGCCAGGGGTCCGGTCGAGGCGCTCCTGGCGGAGGAGACGCGCGCCCGGCAACTGGGTGACGCGCTCTCCGCCGCGTATCCGCATCGAAACCCATCCGCAACGTCCGGGTGCGATCGCTCGAAGCCCTCCTCGCGTCACAGTCACAGATACGGAAGCAGACGACGCGAGGGGGACGGATGCGGACGCGGAGAATACGCCACGGGCTGCTGGCCGCGGTGCTGGCGGGCGGCCTGCTGCTCACCGGCTGCAGCGGCGGAGGCAGCGACCACCGGTCCGCGGCCGACGACAAGCACCAAGGCGGCGGCACCGCGCCGCTCCCCGCACCCGCGGCGCCCGACACCGGGGGCGGCACACCAGGCGAGGGCGAGCAACAGGACCGCGACAACGGGGAGTTCGCCCCCGACTACCTCTCCACCTTCGCCCTGGACGTCGACACCGCCTCGTACGGCTTCGCGCGGCGCACGCTCGGCGAGGGGCGGCTGCCCGACCCCGCGACGGTCCGCCCCGAGGAGTTCGTCAACAGCTTCCGGCAGGACTACCGCAGGCCGGAAGGCGACGGCTTCTCGGTGAGCGTGGACGGTGCCCGCACCGGCGAGGACGGCTGGTCCCTGGTCCGCGTCGGCCTCGCCACCCGCGGCGCGGACGAGGAGTCCGAACGGCCGCCCGCCGCGCTCACGTTCGTCATCGACGTGTCCGGTTCCATGGCGGAACCGGGCCGGCTCGACCTGGTCAAGAAGTCGCTCGGCATCATGACCGACCAACTGCGCCCCGACGACTCGATCGCGCTCGTCTCCTTCAGCGACACCGCCGAAACGGTCCTGCCGATGACCCGCCTCGGCGACACGGGCGACGGCCGCGCCCGGGCGCACTCGGCGATCGCCCGCCTCGAACCCACCCGGTCCACCAACCTGGAGGCGGGCGTGGAGACCGGCTACGACACCGCCGTGCGCGGCAGGAAGGAGGGCGCGACCAACCGGGTCGTCCTGCTCTCCGACGCCCTCGCCAACACGGGCGAGACCAGCGCCGACGGCATCCTGGAGCGGATCTCCGACGCCCGCCGCGCGTACGGCATCACCCTCTTCGGGGTCGGCGTCGGCAGCGACTACGGCGACGCCCTGATGGAGCGGCTCGCCGACAAGGGCGACGGCCACACCACGTACGTCTCGGACGTCGAGGACGCCCGCGAGGTCTTCTGCGAGCAGCTCCCCGCTCACGTCGAACTGCGCGCCAGGGACGCGAAGGCGCAGGTCGCCTTCGACCCGGAGACCGTCGAGCGGTTCCGCCTCATCGGCTACGACGACCGCCGGGTCGCCGACGAGGACTTCCGCGACGACTCCGTGGACGGCGGCGAGATCGGCCCCGGACACACGGTGACGGCGCTCTACGCGGTGCGGGCCAAGCCCGGCGCCGACGGGCACCTCGCCACGGCGAGCGTGCGCTGGCTCGACCCGGAGAGCCGCGCCCCGCACGAGGAGTCGGGCCGGATCGAGGCCGCCGACCTGGAAGGTTCCCTGTGGCGGGCGGACGGCGGACTCCAAGTCAGCGCCATCGCCGCCTACTTCGCGGACGGACTGCGCTCCGGCGCGGAGAACTACCCGCGGCCGAGGGGCGTGCAGCCCCTCCCCGACACGCCCTCGCTGGAGGAACTGACCCGGCGGGCACGCGAGTTGCCCGGGAACACGGCCGACCGCAAACAGGTCCGCGCACTGACCACCGCCATCGAACGGGCCGCCCGCCTCGCGGGGCGCTAGCCCACCTCGGCCGGGTCGGGCTCGATCGCCAGGGTGGCGTCTTCGACCAGCGTGTCCTCGGCCAACGTGTCCTCGGCCAGCGGGGCCGCGTAGACGTCCAGGGCGGAAATGACGGTTCCGCCGAGCTCGCGGCACCGCTGTGCGCTGATGGGGTGCGGGATGGACGTGACCGTGATGTAGGGGCCCTGATCGGCGGTGTGTCCGGTGATCCGGCAGGACTGGGCGTCGAAGGCGTCGACGGGGACGGTATCTGCCTGAGCTGCGGCGACAGGGCTCAATGCGAGCGCGGCAAGGGTGAACACGGCTAGAGCACGACGGCGGAACATGCGATTCCTTTCACAGGGGAATTCACGGGGAAGACGCAGCCAGCGTGCAGGCGTCTCGCCGCGCCCGCCATTCGTCGGCGTGCGGGTGGCGGGGGATTGGTCTGTACGGAGTCATGAAGATGCGTGGTCCGCGCGGCGGGTGCAGGGTCAAAACAGGCGGAGGTCGGCCGACTCCGCCAGGCCCTGGTCAAACGGGGCCCTTCTGCCACGGCCGGAACACCCTCGAAAGGACCGCATCAAGATGCGCAGCATTGCCAAGTACGTCGCCGTCGGAGCCCTCGTCACCCCGCTGGTCATCGGGACCGCCGGCATGGCGTCCGCCAACGACGGCCCGGCCTACGAGAAGTCGCAGAACTCGGCCAACATGAGTGGCGGTGAGCGGACGGAGACCGTCAGCGGCTTCACCCCGGACGGCAAGGCGTACTTCCTGACCTCGACGAAGAAGGCGGGCCCGACGGGCGCGACCGGTAGCGGCACGGGTTCGCATTCCTGACGCTGACCGCGCCGAAGGCTCCCTGCCCAAGAGTGACGGGCAGGGAGCCTTCGTGTGTGCGGACGCTGCCGGTGCGTCAGGCCGGGGCGCGCAGCGTGAGGGTGGTGCGGGCGTCGGCGGTGGGGAACACCTGCGGGCCGGGACCGACGCCGAGGCTCGCGGTGACGACGGCGTCGGCACCGGCCGAGGCCACGGGGCCCGCGCTGCGGGCGGCGGAGACGACCGATCGGCGCCACGTGCCGTCACAGGAAGGCGACGCGGTGGCGGTGTAGACGCCGCCGTCGCGGGTGTCGGCGAGGGCGACCGCCAGCGTGTCGGTGCCCAGCTCCGCCTCGCACCGGTAGCGGACGGTCACTCGGACGTGGTCGCCCGCCGCGGTGGCCTCGACGACGCTGAGGCGGTCGACGGCGGCGGCGGTGCCGGGGGCGAGCGCCGACGCGGCCGCGCCGATGGCGAGGACGGACAGGGTGCGGGCGAGCCGGGTGCGGACGTGCGACATGGACTCTCCGGGAGGTCGTGGGGGCTGGGTTCACAGCCAGGGACAGATCGAGTCTGTGCCGATCCCGGCGGGCCCGCAAAGGCAGCGGAGCCGACGCCTCCCACCACCCGGATGCACCGTCAGGAGGAGAACCCGCGAACGATCTGTCGCGGCATCAGCACTGGTCAACTGCCTTGTGGCAGGCGAAGCGGCGGATGTTCCTCACTGCGGGTAATCGCCCCGGATGCGGCCTCCCCGGTGGCGGGGCAAGATCGCTCACGGCGGAAGGTGGCCGACTCCGCTGACCCCTGCAGAGGGGTTTCCCGTGGCCGGCGAACTCTGAAAGGACCGCATCAAGATGCGCAGTATTGCCAAGTACGTCGCTGTCGGTGCTCTCGTCACGCCCCTCGTCATCGGCAGCGCGGGCTTCGCGTCCGCCCACGACGGCGGCCCCGGCTACAAGAAGTCGCAGGACTCCGCGAACTCCAGCGGCGGCATGTCGTCGAGCACGGTCAGCGGCTTCACCCCGGACGGCAAGGCCTACTTCAAGACCACCACGAAGCAGGCAGGACCCTCGGGCGCCACGGGCCACTCGACGGGCTCGCACTCCTGACGAGGTCCCCCTCGCCGTCCGGCCGCTGAGCCGGATCGCACCGTGAGCCCCGAAGCGACCGCTTCGGGGCTCACGCCTGTGTGCGGCCGCGTACGGGGCCGGAGAAGGTCCACGGTCAGGAGTGGGACTCCGTGGTCGTGTAGCGGATGTGCCCGGGACCGCCCACCGTCAGGTGGCTCTGCGTGAAGTAGGCGGTTCCCGAGGCGTCGAAACCGGATGCCGTCTCCCGGTAGTCGAGGACGCCACCGGTGAAGTCCACGGTCTCCTGGTGCCAGGACGGCCCGCCCTCGCCGAGGGCGGAGACGGCAGGAACGGAGTCGGTGGCGGGATCCGTCCCCTGCGCCGCGGCGGCGACGCCGCCCGAGGCCAAGCACAGCCCCGTGGACAGTACGAGGGCGCGGACGGTGAGGCGGAACGGTCGGTGGGTGGTGAGCGCAGTCAACATGCATTGACCTTGTGCCCTCGCGGAGGCCCTTCCCGGGCGACGCACCGGCAGCCGCCCGCTTTCGACCCTAGTGGGCGTCAGGAACGGGGCTGCTCGACGGAGTCGCACTCGGGGCGGCGGCCTCGGGCGCGGCCGGGGCGGAGGGCGTCGCGGCGGCCGGGGGAGTGGCGGCCGGAGGAGTGGCAGCCGCAGGGGTGGGAACCGGCGGGGTGGCTGCCGGAGGAGTGGGGGCCGTGGGAGCCGTCGACCCGGGCGCGATGGTCGTGGTCGCCGTCCCGGGGGCGAACACCGCGTTGCCGCGGAAGGTGACGGTGGCCGACGCCGTGTCGTCGGCGGCGACGTGGAAGACACAGGTGAAGCGGCCCTCGCGGGTGGTCACGGTGTTGCACTGCTGTACGGCCCCGGAGGTACTGGTGATCTCCACGGACACGGCGAGCCGCGACAGGGGGAACACGAGCGTGTCCCCGTCCACCAGTCGGCCGCTCACGTGGAGGGTCGCCCGGTCGCCGAGGGAGACCTCCTGGGCGCTGAGTTCGGTGACGACGCTGGCGGTGCGCGTCGACACGGTCGTGCCGCCGTCGGGCAGCGCCGAGGGAGCGGGCGGCTGGGGATCGGCACCGGCCGGCAGCGCGGTCACGCCCATGGCCAGCGGCACGGCAGCCAGGAACAGTAGATGTCTGCGGGCACCCATCACACAACACTCCCAAGGTCCGACGTTCGCGGTTTCTGTCGTTGTTCCTGCCGTTTGCTCCTGCGGCGCATGGAGGGTTATGCCACCGGAGCGCCGACGGATAACAGACCCCGGGGCCAGCGGGCGGATAGCCCCGCCAGTCGGGTGACGCGGGCGGACGCGACCGGGACGCGGAACGGCCGCGAGGGCCCCCTTTCGCACCTGAAGGGGACCCTCACGGCCGTGAACGCACAGGTCAGCTGTTGTCCACGCCGTTGCCGGAGAGGACCGGGATCTGGTCCAGGATGTGCGACAGCGGCTCGTCGCCCTTGGCCTGGGTCGAGTTCTCGGTGCACTGCTGGTTCTGCGGGGCCGACAGGATCGGGATGTCCTGGACCGCGATCGGCACGAGGCCGACGAGCGAACCGACGTTGGCCTTGGCCGGCAGGCCGATGCAGGGCTTGTTCAGCGAGCCCTGGACCAGCGACATCTGCGGGCTCATGTCGCCCTTGGTGGCGGAGTTGCCGAAGCTCTGCATCGCGCCGTTGCCGCTGGACGAGGTGGTGCCCGAGTCGTCACCGATGGCCATGGCCTGGGGGGCGGCGACAGCGGACATACCGGCGACGGACGCGGCGAGCGCGGCCGTTGCGAGCAGCTTCTTCATGGTGTGGGGTTCCCTTCGAAGACCGGCTCCGTTCTGGAGCCGCATGCCTATCAACTGAGTGGCGGCGCGGGAGTTGCGGGGAGTAGCCCGTTCAGCCGAACGCGGCGCTCACCCTCCGTCACACGCGACCTTGTCGCCGTGGAAGATTTCCCTGCTGCCGAGCCGGGGCGGGTCGGAGGGGGCCGCCGCGGACTTGCGACCGTCGAACGCGCGATCCTTGCTCAGCGCGCCGAAGACCTTGGCGGCCCGCGACGTGTCCCAGTCGAGCGTGGCCCCGATCCCCTCCTGCGGTGCGCTGAACCCGCGGACGGGAACCGTCGTGAACTCGATCCTCGAGGGCGACAGCTCGCGCAGGGCCATGGCGAGCGAGGCGAGCTGATCGACGGTGAACCCCTGGTCCACGCGGGATGACCCGAGGACGGCGCGGGCCAGCCGAGCCGTGCGGAGCGGGTCGGCGAACGCGCGGTCCGCGGAGAGGGTGCGCAGGACCCCCACCAGGAAGCGCTGCTGGCGTTGGATGCGGCCGAAGTCCGCGCTGGAGTCCACGTGCCGGGACCGGACGTACTGGAGCGACTGGCCCCCCGTCAGGTGGTGCGTGCCCGGCGGGAGGTCCAGCTTGGTGGCGAAGTCCTTGAGCGGCCGAGGGGTGCACACGCGCACTCCGCCGACCTGGTTCACGCTGTCGATGAACCGCCTGAAGTCGATCTCCAGATAGCGGTCGATCCGCACCTTCGTCATCCGCTCGATCGTGCGCACCGCGAGCCGGGGACCGCCTTCGGCGTAGGCCGCGTTGAGTTTGGCGGGATGCGCCGCCCGCGTGGCGCCGGTCGCCCGGTCGCGGTGCGCGGGGATGATCGCGTGGGAGTCCCTGGGCAGACCGACGACGCTGACCCGGTCCTGCCGCGGCGATACGTGGATGAGCATGATCGTGTCGGAGCAGTTGCAGCCCACGCTGCCGGTGGAGAAGCGTTCCTTCTCGGCCTTGGTGATGCCCGCGCGACTGTCGGTCCCCAGCAGCAGGATGTTCGTGCCGGGCCCGTTCTCGGGGCGGTTCGTCATGCCGTCGAAGACCGGGAGCCGCTCGGCGGGCCGCGGCGCCGCGACGGCGGTGAGACCGGTCAGGGAAGCGGCGAGCGCGACCCCCAGAGCGATGGCGCCGAGGTACTTTCCGCCTCGTCCACGAGACGGTGCGCGGGGGGTCGTCCTCATGCTGTTCTCCGCTGGCTGAGTGAGAGGGAGGAAGTCCCGGTCACCGTAGAACGGGATGACATGTCATTCCGTCGTGGTTCTGGCGCGGCGCACAGGAACAACTCTTTCGCCACAGCGTGCTGTTTTGATGGCGGGACGGGTTGGAACAAGAGCAGCGACGCTCCCACCCAGGACGGGGAACCCATGGCCGACGGCGCAGGACGCTGGCAAAGAATCGGAGTGATCCCGGCGAGCAGGAAGCCTTCGGAAAGCCGCACGGATCCCATTTATGAATCCCTGCTCGCCATGTGGCGCGAGCAGGGAAGGACGGTTCCAGGAATTCCCGACCACGAGTGGAACAGACTGGTCGAGCAGGATCCCTGGCCCCGGAATTGAACAGCACAGCGGGCCGCCACAGGAAGTGGCGGCCCGCTGAATTGCTGAACGTCAGTTGTTGCCCGCGCCGTTGCCGGAGAGGACCGGGATGTCGTCCAGGATGTGCGACAGCGGCTCGTCGCCCTTGGCCTGGGTCGAGTTCTCGGTGCACTGCTGGTTCTGCGGGGCCGACAGGATCGGAATGTCCTGGACCGCGATCGGCACCACGCCGACCAGGGAGCCCACGTTCGCCTTGGCGGGCAGGCCGATGCAGGGCTTGTTGAGCGAGCCCTGGATGAGAGCCATCTGCGGGCTCATGTTGCCGTACGTGGCGGAGTTGCCGAACTCCTGCATGGCGCCGTTGCCGCTGGTCGTGTTGGTGCCGCCGTCGTTGCCGATGGCGAGCGCCGTGGGGGCCGCAGCGGCCGACATGCCGACGACGGAAGCCGTGACCGCAGCAGCGGCCATAACCTTCTTGAGCACAGGGTTTCCCTTCATGACTGAGCCCCGTCCGCGGAGCACCCTGAGCAACTCCCCCGGCCGCGATGAGTTGCTCACATTCACTCTGATGGCCCAAACCTCCGGTGCGGCCCGACTCGGAGTCGCGTCGATCGCACGGCGCGAAAGGCGATCCGATGGAGTGAATGGGCGGAACCAAAATCCACAGGGCGAGTTGAGCAGTCCGCAGTTACCTGTGGTCGGTCCAGAAAAGGAACACAATGCACTACAAGAAGGCAATGGCCGCGGCCGCGGTCGCCGTCTCGGTCGTCGGCATGTCGGCTGCCGCGGCGCCCACCGCGCTCGCCATCGGTGACGACGGCGGCACGACGTCGATGAGCGGCAACGACGCCAAGCAGGAGTTCGGCAACTCCGTCACCAAGGGCGACATGAGCCCGCAGCTCTCCCTGGTGCAGGGTTCGCTGAACAAGCCCTGTGTCGGCCTGCCGGTCAAGGGCAACGTCGGTTCGCTCGTCGGCCTCGTGCCGATCGCGGTCCAGGACATCCCGGTCCTGTCGGCCCCGCAGAACCAGCAGTGCACCGAGAACTCGACGCAGGCCAAGGGCGACGAGCCGCTGTCGCACATCCTGGACGACATCCCGGTCCTCTCCGGCAACGGCGAGCACAACGGCTGATCTGCCCCGTCGCAGACACCGCTCGGGCCGCCCCAGGTGAACTTCACCTGGGGCGGCCCGAGTTCTTTTCCGCGCCGCACGTCGCCACGGGGGCGCGCCGGGCAACTCCGTTTGCCCTACTGCTGCTTGAGCTCAGGTCCGCGTTCGAGTGAACTCCCGAAAAGTACCCGTATTCCGGTTTCCTCACCCGCGAACGCTCGTTGAGTAGGTCTCAGGTCACGGTGCGGGAAGGGGACCTCCCCGCCCGGTCTGCAACCGCCGTCGAGGCGTGACCCTAAAGAAGGGATTACCTGTGAAGCTCAAGAAGAGCGCGACGATCGTTGCCGGTGCCATCATGGCGCTGAGCATGGGCGCCCCGGCCTTCGCCGACGCCGGTGCCGAAGGTGCGGCCCAGAACTCTCCGGGCGTCATCTCCGGCAACGTCATTCAGGTGCCGGTCCACGTTCCCGTCAACGTGTGCGGCAACAGCGTCGACATCATCGCTCTGCTGAACCCGGCGTTCGGCAACACCTGCGTCAACGACTGACGTAGCGGCCCAGCCGTACCAGCTGCGTAGAAGCCGGCCCCAGCGCTCCCCGAGTCGCTGGGGCCGGCATCTGGAGCCACGGGAGGGGCCATCGCGGACACAACGCGCGCCGGCAGGGAAGCCAGGTGCGCGAGGCTTCCCTGCCGGCGTGGGAGGGACGGCAAACCAGACCGTAGGGGGATGTCGCTCACCCACGGCAATGGTGCCGACGGCTGGCGGGTGGCGACCCGGTCTGTCCCATGAAGCACGTCCAGTGCACCACTCGGCCACTTCGGCCGGGAACAAGGTTCACCCGTTCGCCCGATGCGTCACTCATAAGAGGGCGACGGCGCCACGCGTCGGCCGTTCGTGGCGCCCACCCACCCGCTCAGCGTGCCGGTTCCTGCGCCCGGCTCAGGAGTTGCCCGTCGGCCTGCGGGGGCAGTGAGGCGGCGGGCCGTCCGCGCAGGTGCCGTTCGACGCCGCGCACCAGCCGCGCCGCGGTGAACGAGGCCCCGTACACGAAGCGCATGGCGGGGCCGAAACTCGAAGCCGTCGTCAGCCCGGCGAGGAAGAGCCCGGGGCAGCTGGTCTCGAACGCGTTGCTGACGTAGGGGGTTTCGTCGTCGAGGGAGTCCAGCGCGAGGCGGAGCTCGGGGGCGAGCACGTGGATGCGCCGGGTCGTCGCCCTGAACCCCGTGGCGGCGATGATGTGGTCGGTCGCGAACGAGAGGCCCCCGCCGTCCGCGCCGCTGGTCGTCACCTGTACGCGGCCGCCCGCGAGTTCGACGCCCTGGACCTGTTGACCGACGAGGGTCTCGACGCCTGATTCGACCCGCTCCCTGACCCACCACGCCCCCGCGGGGCCGAGCGCCGAGGCGGCGACCTGGGCGCGCATCTGCTCGGGGAGCCGCCGGAAGAGGTGGGGGGTCCTGGCGTAGAACCAGTTGCGCCAGCCGCAGCCCAGACCGGTGTGCGGGGCGCGCATCGCCTCCCACCACGGCCGCTGCCAGGCGGGGGGCACGGTGTTCCAGTCCACCCGGGGCGACCGGGCGAGGACCCGGACGCGGGTGCCCTGTTCGGCGAGGAGCGCGGCGGTCTCCAGCGCCGCCTGCCCCGCGCCGAGCACGGTCACGTCCTGGTCGCGGAAGCGCTCCAGATCGCCGTGGTGACTGCTGTGAGAGGCATGCTCGGGGCCCAGGCCCCGGAGCGCCGGGGGCGTCTGCGTGAACGGCATGACGCCCACCGCCAGTGCCACGGCCCGCGCGCGGTGCACCTCGCCGTCCTGGGTGCGGGCCTCGAAGCCGCCGGCGCAGGCGCGGACCGAGGCGATGAGCCGTTCGTCCACGGGCGGCGCGGCCTGCTCCGCGAACCACAGGCCGTAGGCGGAGAAGTGCCCGATGGGCAGGGGGCGGCCGTGCTCGGCGGGCAGCCCTTCGCGGGCGCAGAAGGCGGCCAGGCCGTAGCGCCCCGCGGGGTCGGACAGATCGGAGGCCCAGGGTTCCGACTTCAGGAACATGCCCTGCGCCATGTGGTCCCGCCAGGAGGCCATGGGACGGCCGAAGATCCGTACGTCGAGTCCTGCCGCGGCCGCGTGCGAGGCGATCGACAGGCCGTAGGGGCCCGCTCCGACAATCAGCAGGTCATGCATCGGTGGCTGCTCGCTCTCTGTTCGGTGTGGGCAGGACGGCCGGGGCCTGCGCGGGGGCGCGCCGGGACAGGGGGGTGAGGAACAGCTGCGAGCGGCGGCCGACGCCGGCCCGCAGGCGCTGTCCCATGTGGCGGCGCCACAGGCGGCGCAGGGCGGCCCCCGGCGCGGGGTCGTCGTCGGCGTGCCAGGCGAGTTCACCGGCCGGTGAAGGGACGGCCGACCGAGGCCGGGGCAGCGAGCGCAGCGCCGTGAGCGGCGCGTAGTTCTCCACCACGAACGTGCGGCCGGGGGAGGGCTGCGGGGGCGGTACGGGCCGGTGCGTCAGGCCCAGGTGCAGGGCGCGGACGACGTCGATGCCCGCCGCGTCGGCGAAGAGCCGGAACTGTGCTCCCGGGCGGGGGTTGAAGTCGATGAGGTAGAAGTCGCCGGTCGCGGCGTCCTTGCGGAAGTCCAGGTCGAAGACCCCCCGGTAGCCCAGCGACGCGACCAGCCGCTGGGCCGTGGACCACAGCCGGGGGTTGGCGGTCCACTCGCCGCTCACCGTCAGGCCCGCAGCCCTCGGCCAGGAGCGGTGCTTGCGGCCCGTACCGCCCCCGCGCACGGTCCCGTCGGGACCCGCGCACCCGTGCACGAACCAGTCCGCGTCCCGTACGCCGGGCACGAACGCCTGGAGCAACAGACGGCAGCCCGCCTCGGCCCTGCGCGCGAAGAGCTGCTCGGCCTCGCGGGCCGAGCCGATCACGGTCGTACTGCGCAGTCCGACGCCCTGCGGCAGTGTCCAGGGGCGGCTCCACTTGGCCACGGTGGGAGCGCCCAGGAGTGCCACGGCGCCCGCGGCCTCGGCTGCCGACTCCGGCACCAGGGTCACCGGGTGGGCCACGCCCGCCCGCGCGCAGACCTGCGCCAGGGTCGCCTTGTCCGCCACCTGCTCGGCCACCCCGCCCGCCCGTCCCGGCAGCAGGTAGCGGCTGCTCAGTTCCTCGTGCAGGGCGCTGATGGCCAGGGCGCTGATGTCGTCCATGGGGATGAGGACGGCCGGGGCGCTCACGCGTGTCGCGACCGAGCGCAGCACGGCGGCCACCTCGGGGAGCGAGGCCCCTGGCGGGGGCGGTGGGTGCATCTGGTGCAGGTACCGGGACTGCTGCACGGGGCTTCCGTGGTCGTCGGCCACGAGGTGGACCTCCACGCCCGCGCGTCCCAGAGAGCGCACGGCACCCAGAGTTCCGTGGTGAAAAGGATTCCTGTCGATCCGCAGGAGGACAGCAGGAGTTCGCGTGTCCAGAGGCTGCAAAGTCACCCTTACTGTTCGATCGCCCAAGCGGGCGATATAGGGAAGCGGGGGATTAAGGACTCGATTGGCGTAATAGATATAAATATGACGGTCTATTAGCTATCGGATGACTCGGGAACGAGGAGAAGTCATGGCCCCAGAGCGTCGCCGACGCAGCAGACGACTTGCTTTCATCGCGGGCGGGATCATCTCGTCGGTGGCCCTGGCCTGTGCGCCGGGATACACGGTGGGCATCGTGCGCGACGGTGAACCACCACCTACCGCCGCCACGCCCTTGGCGCCCGAGGTACCCGCGGTGCCCACTCCGGTGGCCCCCACTCCGGCGGACCCGGCGGTCCCCGCGGTGCCCACTCCGGTGGATCCGGCGGTCCCGGCCGTCCCCGAGGTCCCCACGGTCCCCTCGGCGACACCGGAACCTTCGGCGTCCACGTCGCCGGGCATCGATCCCGCCCCGGCCAAGGCGCCCGCCATCGGCGCGTACCTGGACTTCGGTCCGCGCGGCGTCCGGCGCATCGAGCAACTCAGCGAGTGGCTCGACGGAACCGAACTGAGGGTCGGGCACACGTACCTCCCGGGCGACCGCTGGAACAACATCGAGGGGGCGCCGGGATTCCTGGAGGACTGGGCGACATGGCGCAAGGCGAAGGACGACAGGATGTTCGTCCTCAACGTGCCGATGCTGGAGAAGAACGAGGGAGGCGTCGGTGACACCGAGGTCGCCGCGCTCCTGAAACAGGGCGCGGCCGGTGACTTCGACGCCCACTTCACCAAGCTGGCCGAACGCCTCGTCGCTCTCGGCGTTCCCGACACGGTGATCGTGCTGGGCTGGGAGATGAACGGCACGACGTACACCCATCGTTGTGGCCCGGACACGGAGTCCTGGAAGACGTACTGGAAAAAGATCGTCACCGCGATGCGCGCGGTCCCGGGGCAGAAGTTCACCTTCGACTTCACCCCGAGCAGAGGCCGCGACGCCGTCCCCTGGACCGACTGCTACCCCGGTGACGACGTCGTCGACATCGTGGGCATGGACTCCTACGACCAGCCCCGCGGCATGTCCTTCGACGAACAGGTCAAGGAGCCCTACGGGTTGCAGGCGCACGTGGATTTCGCCGCGGCGCACAACAAGCCCATCTCCTACCCCGAGTGGGGTCTCTTCCGTAACGGCGACAACGAGGAGTACATGCGCCGGATGCTGGAGTGGATGGACGAGAAGAAGCCGCTGTACAACACGGTCACCGACTACTGTCCGCACGGCGTGTGGCAGTGCAAGCAGAATCCGGACGCCTCGGCGGTGTACCGGGAACTGCTCTCCGGTCGTACGGACAACCCGACTCCCCAGCCGACCGAGCCGGTGACACCGCCGACCTGTTCGCCGCTGGAACTCGGCGACTGGGTCGAGTACTGGCTGGGCGGCAAGCTGTGCGTGCGCTTCGACTGGTGGCAGGAGAAGAACCGCTCGTGAGGCGGTGGGGCACCGCGGTGGTGTGGGTCGTCATGACGAGGCCCCGCCGTCGCGGTGCTCAGCACGGCGCTGCCGCTGCTGCCGGAGCCACTGGCGGGCGGCGGCGTCGCCGGACGCGGCGCACAGCAGCGGCGCCGTTCTGCGGCGGGCGAGCAGGAACCGCTGGTTGGTGACCGGTTCAGGGCGCCAGTGCTGCTTGTAGGGCTCGGTGCCGCGCAACAGGCTCAGGGCGCGCGGGTGTTCGCCGCCGGTGTGCCGCGTGCACGCCTCCAGGAGCATCGTGGCGACGTCCACCTTCCGCTCCCTGAGCTGCGGATCGGCGCCGTACAGATAGCCGCCCGCCAGCGTGTCCGAGAGCAGGGTCAGGTCCGCCGCCACCACGTGCCCGTCGAGGCGGAACTCGGTCACGACCGCCTCACCGGCCGCCACCATCGGCCGCATCGAGCGCAGCAGATGCTCGTGGAACCGGGGTTGCAGGTGCTCGGAGGTCACCTTGCGGCCGCGCCACTGCAACTGGTGCAGACGCAGCAGGGTGCGCACCGACTCCTCGACGTCCGCGCAGGGCACGATGCGGCTCTCCACGCCCAGCGCCGCCAGCTTGCGCATCTTGGCCCGGGTGCGCTGCGCGCGCGGGGTGGGCAGCCGCTTGAGCAGATCCTCCATCGGCATGGCGGGCAGCTCCAGACAGGCCGAGTCGACCAGCGTCTTCTTGGGTCCTGGCCAGTCCCGGTAGATGTCCTCGACGCAGGCGCCCGGCCGTGCCTCGCGGAAGTCGAGCAGCGCGGTACGGGCCAGGTCGAACAGGGCCCGCCCGAGCGCCGGCGACCCTTCCTCGCGGCGGGCGTCGTCCACCAGGACGTCGGTGAAGTCGGAGATCGCGCCGCCCAGCGGCTTCAGCGCCGGGATCGGACGGTGCACCCGCATCAGCGGCGCCGCCGCGACGAGCTGGTCCTCCTCGTCGCGGACCAGGAGCACCCGCAGCGTTCCTCGCCGGCCGTAGGAGTGCCACCACGAGGACAGCCACGCGTGGCTCTGGAACGGCGTCGCCGCCCCGCACGCCCGGTACAGGCGCCCCCACGGCCGGGCGAGCGCCGCGAACGCGTCCTTGTCGACGCAGAGTTCCGCTCGCAGCGCAGCCTGTTCCGCTCGCGCAGCGGCTTCGGGAGCCGCCCTCACGCGTTGCTCCGGACCAGGCCGGAGGCCGGACCCGGAACGGCAGCCGCGCCCGCCGCCTCCTCCTCGCGCCCGCGCGGGCGGACCAGGAGCGCGAGACCGCCGAGCAGGCCGCCCGCACAGCCGCCGACCAGCACGCTCACCCCGGTGGAGAGCGAGGTGGGCTCGGTGGGCGCCACCGCACGGGAGAACGCGAGGAGCTTGACCCGGGTGCTGTCCTTGGCGTGGTTGGCGCTGCTCGCCAGCGAACGTGCCACCGCGTTGGCGGTGATCGCGGCCTCCGTCGGCCGGTCCGACGACGCCGACACGGCGATCATCGGCGCGTCGGGAGAGGTGGCCACCTGCACGCTCTTCTGGAGTTCGGCGGCCGACATGCCCGCGGCGACCTGGGCGTCGCCGAGCACCGCGAGCTGCGTCGCCACCCGTCCGTACGCCTGCGCGAATCCCAGCGCCGTGGCGGGATCCGCCCGCTCCTGCGGCACGGCGACGACGTAACTCGTGGCCGTGTACTGGGGCGTGTGCAGTACGCCGTATCCGGCACCGGCGAGTGCGCCGAGCGCCGCACCGGCGGGCAGGGCCCACCAGCGGGGCAGCCGGGCGGCGCGGGCGCGCAGGGCGCCCGTGCGGGGGCGCTCGGTTGCGGAGTCGTTCATCAAGGACTCACCTTCGGGGTCAGGCCCGAGACAACTGAGGCATAGACGTCCATCAGCTGGTCGGCGCTGCGGGTGATGCTGTAGTGCTGCACGGCGGCCGCCGCCGTACGGTGCGCGAGGTCCCGGCCGCGGAGGCGGAAGAGGACCTGCGCGAAGGCGTCCGGATCGCTCGGGCAGTGCGAGGCGTTGGTCTGTGCGTCGAGGGGCAGGCCGTCGATGGCGGGGCACGACGTGTAGAGCACGGGCAGTCCGCCGGCCAGCCCCTCGACGAGCGCCAGTCCGAAGGCCTCCTCGGGGGAGGGGGAGGCCAGCGCGTCCATCGCCGCGAGCAGCGACGGCAGATCAGGGCCGCGTCCGGCCATACGGCCGTCCTCGTGCGCGGCCTCACCGGCGAATCGCACCCGGTCGGCCAGGGCCAGCCGGTCGGCGAGCCGCCGCAGTTCCTGTTCCTGCTCACCGGCTCCCACCAGCAGGACCACGACGTCATCGGGGAGCTGGGAGACGGCGCGCAGCAGCACGTCGAAGCGCTTGCCGCGCGTCAGGCGGCCCACGCCCCCGACGACGAAGGCGTGCTCGGGCAGGTCCAGGTGCCTACGGGTACGGGCCCGGGCGTCCGGGTCGAACCGGAAGCGGTCGACGTCGATGCCGTTCGGCACCACCCGGATCCGCTGACGCGGCACGCCCCAGCGGTGCAGCCGCTGCCCGACGGCCGGGGAGACGGCGACCGTCATCCGGCCGAGCCGCTCGCCGACCAGGTAGAGCCCGCGGACGCCCGCGGTGAGGCGGCGGCCTTCCATCTGGGTGTCGCCCAGCGAGTGTTCCGTGGCCACCACCGCGCGCACCCCGGCCGTCCGCGCCGCGATGCGCCCGTACAGGCAGGCCCGGAAGAGGTGGGTGTGGACCAGGTCGTAGCGGCCGTCCTTGATGAGCCGGGAAAGGCGGGGCAGTGCCGCGACGTCCCGGTTGCCCGACATGCCGAGGTCGCTCACGCGCGCGGTCCCGTCGGCCACGATCCCGTCCGCCACCGTGCCCGCGTTGGTCAGCGTGACGACGTCGCAGTCCACGGGCTGGTGCCGCAGCAGCAGCCGCAGTTGCTGCTCCGCGCCGCCCACGCCGAGTCCGGTGATGATGTGCAGGACCCTCATCCGGTCACCGCCGCCCGGCCGACGGCACGGCCCCTGAGCCGGTTCGTCCACAGCTTCAGGGCCAGTCGCGACGGCGTGTCGCCCTGCCCGACGTGGACCCGTGGCAGCGCGAGAGGGCCGCGGAGCCGGCCCGGATCGATGGCACAGGCGTAGCGGTATCCGGCGTCGCGCACGGCGCTCACCACGCGCTCGTCCACGTGCCCGTAGGGGTAGCAGAAGCCCCGCACCTCGGCGCCGGTCAGCTCGCTCAGTCGCGTACGGCTGTCGCCGACCTCGCGCCGCAGCTCCTCGTCGTCGGCCTTGGTCAGGTCGACGTGGGTCAGGCCGTGCGAGGCGATCTCCATGCCGCTCCGCGCCACGTGCCGGATGCCGTCGGCGCCGAGGAGCGGCTTGCGCGGGCCCAGCGGGTCCCACGCGTTGTCACCGTCGAGGCGGCCCGGCAGGACGAACACGGTGGCCGTGCAGTCGTGGCGCCGCAGCACCGGCAGCGCCTGTTCGACGAAGTCCTGGTACCCGTCGTCGAAGGTGAGCCCCACCAGATCGCGCTGCTCGCCCCGGGCGCACGCCTCCATCAGGTCCCGCATGGACACGCCGCGCAGCCCCCGGCGCCGCAGCCACCGCAGCTGATCGTCGAGTCGCTGGGGCGAGACGGTGATCCGGTACGGGTCCTCGGAGACGTTGTCGACCGAGTGGTACATCGCGACCCACGCGGGGGTGTTGGGCGGGCGGCGCAGCAGGAAGGGCTCCGCGCCGTGCGGGGCGTTCGGTCTGAGGTCAACGGGCATGGCGGAGCCTTCCTGTGACGGAGCGGAGGACGGACGGCCAGGGCTGCGCCCGCAGGACCAGACCGAGGAGTACGAAGGAGACGGTGACCACCGCGCCGCTCGCCACGACGGCGAGGAGCGGTCCCGCCATCCGCTGGGCGCAGAGCGCGCCGAGGAGCGCGGCGACGGCCGCGGCGAGCGCGAGCCGGGCCAGCTGTCCCACCACCGCGCGGGTCCTGATGGGCACGGTGCGGGGGCCGAGGCCCCGCAGGAGCAGCGCCGCGGTCACGCAGATGCCGGTCGCGTTCGCCCCCGCGATGCCGTACACGCCCCACGTGCCCACGGTCAGGAAGCCGATCCCGGCCGTGGCGAGGACCCCGATGAACATCGAGAACAGCGGAATCCAGGTGGTGCGGGCGACGGAGAAGTGGGCGCGGGCGAGCGCTCCCACCAGCGTGTGCCCCAGCAGCCCGAGCGTGTAGACGCGCATGACCGCCGCCGTGGCCGCGGTGTCCTGGGCCCCGAACGCGCCCCGCTGGAAGAGCAGTTCGATGAGCGCGGGCGCGCTGGCGATGACCGCGGCCGCCCCGAGCAGCACGATGCAGCCCGCTAGGACGAGGTCGCGTTCGACCCGGTCGCGGGCCCGCTCGATCTCACCGTCGGCCAGGGCGCGGGCGACCACGGGGAAGGTGACGGTGCACAGCATCAGGGAGAGCACCATCGGCATCTGCGCCACCTTCTGGGCGTAGTTCAGATGCGAGATGGCCCCCGCGGGCAGCGACGACGCGAGGAACCGCTCGATGAGGACCTGCGACTGGCGGCAGAGCGCGAACAGCAGGACCGTCCAGATGATCGCGCTCTGCATCGTCGGCGCCGCCGTCCCCGGCGCCTTGGCGGGGCTCGGGATGAACGCCTGTGGACCGCGCCGGAGTTGCCGCCACAGGGACGGCGCCTGCGCCGCCACCATGAGCACTCCGCCCACCGCGACGCCCGCCGCGGCGGCCCGGATGCCCCAGTGCCCCGCCAGGGTGAACAGCGCCGCGATGATGGCGATGTTGTAGGCGACGTAGACCGTCGCGGGGGCCACGAACCGCCGGTGTGCCCGCAGCGCGGCGCTGCAGTACCCCGCCAGGCCGAAGCTCAGTGCGCAGGTGGCGGTCAACCGGGTGCAGTCGACGGCCAGTTGGTGGTCGGGCAGCCCGGGGGCGAGCAGGTCGACGATGTACGGCGCGGCGGCGATCAGCACGAGCGCCGTGACCGCGAAGCACAGCGCCATCCGGGGCAACGACGTCCGTACGAGCGCGCGCACCGGGTCCCCGCCCGTGGCGTCCGCGCGGCGGGCGAGCGCCAGGCTGAACGCGGGCACGAGGAAGAAGGCGAGACCGTCCTCGATGAGCAGCGTCGCCGCGAGTTCCGGCAGCGTCCAGGCGACCAGGAACGCGTCGGTGTCGGTGCTCGCGCCGAAGTAGTGCGCGAGCGCCTGGTCGCGTACGAGCCCGAGGAGCGATCCCGCCACCGAGAGCGCGGCGGTGACCAGCGCCGCCTTGGCGAGGAACGAGCCGCTGCTCGCCTTGTCCCGCGCGGGTGGCGCGGGCGGCGGCGCGAGGTCCGCCACCGCGTGCGGCTCGGCCGTCACCGCGCCTCCGCCTCTCCCCGCGGCGCGCGGACGCCCACGGCCCACCAGGCCACGAGACCGAACGCCACCGCGGTCAGCACGGTGGAGGGCCCGCCGATGTCCGCGTACACGAAGTCGACCAGCTGCCAGACGAGCAGCCCGCACGCCAGCAGCGCGCAGTCCAGTTCGGGACCGCCCGCGCCCGACCGGCGCGGCCGCTGCCGCGCCCAGCGGCGCACCGCGCACACCAGCACGGCCAGCCAGCTGCCCGCCAGCGTGACGAGACCGATCAGACCCTGCTCGCTGAGGACGAGCAGGTACATGTTGTGCGGCGAGAGCAGCGGCTGCCGTGCGAACGCGCTGCCCGCGCCCGCGGTGTCGCTGCCGGAGGACAGGGCGAGCGAGGCGTGGCCGTCGCGGTGCTCGGGGAAGCCCTTGAGCCCCACCCCGGTCATCGGCTGCGCGCGCCACATGTCGACCGAGGCCGCCCACATCGTGTACCGGTCGGTGACCGACTGGTCGGGGGTGTCCGTGACCTGCGTGATGCTGCTCAGGCGTTCCTGGAGCATCGCGGATCCCACGCCGAGTCCCGCCACCAGGACCACGGCGGCCGCGCCACCGGCGAGCAGCACCCGGCTGGCCCGCCGTACCCCGGCGAGGAAGAGGACGACGGCGCAGGCCACCGCCGTCGCGATCCAGGCGCCGCGGCTGAAGGACAGCGCGAGCGGAACGGTGAGCAGGGCCGCGCAGACCACCGCCGCGGAGCGCTGGCGCCGCGCGCCCGGCCGGAAGGCGAGGGCGAGCGAGCTGACGAGTCCGTACGAGACGACGGTCGCCATTCCCATGACGTCCGTCGAACCGAACGTGCCCACCGCGCGGATGTCCTCGCCCATGTACGAGGCGCCGGTCCCGGTGAGGTACTGGTGGACACCCAGGGCGCCCTGCCACAGCGCGAGCCCGATGAACGACCAGGCGAGCAGGCGGAAGTGGTCCGCGCTCCGGATCAGGATCAGCACCGCGGCCGGTACGAGCACGAAGATCTGCAGGTAGCGCGCGGCCCCGGGGACCCCGATCGCGGCGGACGCGGCGCCGCACGCGGCCACGGTGATGCCGACGACGGGCAGTCCGATGAGCACCGCGGCCGTGCGCGTCAGCGGACGCCGTCGGCCGCGCAGCAGGAGCACCACGCAGTAGCCGACGACCAGCGCCGACACCGCGTCGGCGACGGTTCCCGCGCCGGAGGTCTCGGCGGCGGGCGGCGGCGGCACGGCGAGCAGCGCGACCAGGAGGACGACGGGCAGGACCGAGGCGTACCGCGTGAGCGCGCGCAGGGCGGTGGCACGCGGCCCGGCCGCTCGCGTGCCACGTGCCACGTCCGCGTCGGACCAGGAGTGCAGTGCGGAATGGGTCACCGCGCTCAACTCCCCGTACGGCGTACGAGACAGCCCAGCGTGCGCAGCAGGATGGCCAGGTCCTGCCAGAAGGACCAGCTGTCGATGTAGGCGTTGTCGAAGCGGCACCGGTCCTCGATGGAGGTGTCCCCGCGAAGACCGTGGATCTGGGCCAGGCCCGTGATGCCGGTCGGCATCCGGTGCCGGTGTGCGTAGTTGGGGTAGGTCTGGCTGAACTGGGCCACGAAGAAGGGGCGTTCGGGACGCGGGCCCACCAGACTTATGTCACCGCACAGCACGTTCCACAGCTGCGGCAGCTCGTCCAGTGACGTGCTGCGCAGGAAGCGGCAGAAGGGGCCCATCCGCTGCTCGTCGGCGACGCTCCAACGCGTCGCCGCCTCCTGCGAGTTGGCGGGCCTGTGGGTGCGGAACTTCAGCAGGGTGAAGAGGCGGCCGTCCTTGCCGACCCGTTCCTGACGGAAGATCACGCCGGGTCCCTCGACCACGCGGAGCACCAGGGCGCAGCCCAGCAGGACCGGCGCGGCAAGGAGCAGCAGGACGCTCGACACCGCGATGTCCAGCGCCCGCTTGCCCGCGCTCGTCCTGCGCGCGCCGACGACCAGCGGACGGCAGGCGAAGCCCGCGACGTGGTACCGCCGCCCCCGCTCGGGCAGGGTGGCAGGGCCGGGGCAGCAGGTGTCGAGCTCCCAGAGCTCGCAGCCCAGGTCATCGAGGACCCGGCGCCCCGCGGGGGAGTCGCTGCCGTGGCCCGCGAGGATGAGGACGCTCCGGACGTCGTTCTGGATCACGGCCCGGTGCAGTTCGTCCTCGGTCGAGAGCACCGGCAGCTCGGGCAGGGCCTCCGGTGCAAGATCGCCCTTCCTGTCCCGCGCCTCCTCCTCCGGCGACGCGCTCACCACGCCGACCGGCCGCATGCCGCAGCCGGGCCGGCGGAGCAGCGCCGCGGCGACGCTCCGGGCCTGGCCGGACGGGCCGACCACCAGGACCGGGCTCGGCCTGCGCCGCACGCCCGAGCGCTGGTACCAGTGCACGAGGGCGCGCCCGCACAGGCACAGCACCGTCTGCACCGCGACGGCCGTGACCAGCGCGGTAGGGCTCAGCCACACGCGCGGCGGCAGGACCGTGGCGAGGACGGCGAGGACGCACCAGCTCAGCGCGATCCGACCGGCGAGCGCGGGCGCCTCGTCGAGCGTCGCGGGCAGTACGGCGCACTGGTACAGCCGGCCCCGTACGTTCAGGGACAGCACCCCGGCGAGCAGCAGGCACGCGAGGACGCCCTGCTGGCGGGGGTCGTCGAGGGACAGGACACCGGCGAGCGCGGCCACCGCGTCGACCGTGGCCAGGGCCGCCGTCGAACGGCGGGCACGCTCCGGCCGCCGCGTCCGTGTCCCGGTGCGGCCGCCCGTCGCCGCCCGAGGGGCGACGACGAAGGTCCCGGACGCGGTCTGGTCCTCCAGCCGCTGCTGCCCTGACGAGGCGGCAACAGTTCGTTCGGCACTCACGTTGTGGTGCACTCCCTGTCCTTGATGGGCGCCGTGCCCAGAACCTCGCGGTACACCGCCGTGACGGCTTCGGCGGTCCGCTCCGCGTCGTGACGAGTGAGGACGTGGCGACGGCCCCTGGCGCCCAGCTGCTCCCGCAGTTCGCCGTCCCGCAGCAGAGCGACCAGCGACCTGGCCAGCGCACAGGGGTTCTCCGGCGGGACGAGGCATCGATCGCGGTCCACCAGGGGGAGGCTCTCCCGCGCGCCGTTCACATCGGTGATCACGACCGGCCGCGCACAGGCCATCGCCTCCAGCGGAGCCAGGGCCATGCCCTCCCACCGGGACGGCAGGACGACCACGTCGGCCGCCTGGTACCAGGGGCCCGCGTCGGCGACCGCCCCGGCGAACGTCACGGTGCGCCCCGCCCCGGCCCGCAGCGGCGCCGAGTCGGGACCCTCGCCCACGAGCACCAGATGGGCCCCGGGAACCTCGCCCGTCACCGAAGGCCAGGCCCCGAGCAGGAGGTCCTGGCCCTTCTGGCGGCACAGCCTGCCCACGCACACCACCAGAGGAGCGCCGTTGCGCGCCGGATGGCCGGGGGGCAGCAGCCGTGCGCGGGCGGCGGCCCGGTCGCCAGGCGCGAAGCGCTCCGGGTCGACCCCGTTGGGGACCACCGAGTAGGCGCCGGTGACGCCCGCTCGGCGGCCTGTCACCCACTCGGCCTCGCTGACGCACACGATGCGGGCCGCCCAGCGGGCCGCGGCGCGTTCCCAGCGCCGGGCCAGGAGGCCGGTGACCCCGTCGGCGGCCTCGAAGGACCAGGCGTGCGGCTGGAAGACGGTGGGCACCCGGCCGCGCAGCGCGAGCCGCGCGGCGAGACCGGCCTTGGCGCTGTGGGCGTGGACCAGATCGGGCGCCACGGCCTCGACGACGCGCCGCACGCCCCGTACTTCGGACGCGAGCGTACGACCAGGTGACCGCGACGCCGCCCAGGGGTGCACCCGCACGGTGCCGGGCAGCGCGGCGAGGGACCGGGACAGCGGGCTCTCCCGCGGGCAGGCCACGTGCACCTGCGCCCCGGCCGCGGCCTGCGCGGAGGCGAGATCGACGACGACGCGTGCCACCCCGCCGTCCACCGGCTGACAGATATGCAGGACCCGCACGGGAGGGGAGGCTTGAGGTGGATACATTTGCGACTCCCTTGAGTCGATGCGGAGCGACGCGGGCTTAGCGCCTGACGTCGACGGCGGCGAAGACCACGCCGATCCAGGCCGGGTCCTGCGAGGCGAGGTGCACGGTCAGATCGCCGCGCCGCGTGCCAGGACCGCCGGTGAAGGGCAGGACGTCCGAGTCGTAGCCCAGGGTGTTGGCGTACGCCGGTTCCCTGCGGGCCGGGCTGCCGGGACCGCTGATCGTCGAGTTCAGCACGTCGCCCTCGGGGTTGGCGGCGTTCGACAGCGGCACCGGCCTGCCCCGTCCGTCGGACACGCTCACCGTGTCGCGACCGAGGCCGCGGTCGCCGTCGTAGGCCACCACGCCGACCTGGCCCTCGGCGCCCGGCGCGAGCGGCACGTCGCGCAGCCGCACCGCGTGGCGGGGGCCACCGGCGCCGATCCGGTCGAAGCCGTCCCACACGGCGAGGGAGCGGCGCGGTTCGGCCTCGTTCTCGTAGGCGACGACCAGCGTCCAGCCGCCCCACGCACCGGCCCTGGAGTGGCCCATCGCGACATTGACCTGGGCGACGGTGTACGAGCCCGCCCCTGCGCCCCGGACGAGCTCGGTGACGTCGGCCGACGCCTGGAAGGCGTCCGCGTCGCCGGTGACGCGATGGCCCACCAGGGTGTCGGCGCGGACGGCCTTGTAGTTGCCGCCCGGCTCGGCGATCAGGACGCGCCCGTTGTCCTTGGGCGGTTTCTGCTCGCCGACCCTGAGGTTGCCTCCCCAGTACAGCCGGGCGTAGGAGACGCGGGAGTGCGGGGGCAGGCGCACTTCGCCGGTGGACGAGTTGTAGGTGTTCGGATCCTTGTCGACGTCGATGTAGAACATGTCGAAGTCGCTGTTCGTCCCCGGCTTGCCCTCGCGCACGTCGGCGCAGGACGCGGCGGTGCGCACCACGGGGCGGCGGCAGGTGATGGCCGAGTTGGCGGCGCTGGTGATGCCGCCGTGCTGCAGCGCGTGGAAGCGCTGGGTGAAGTCGAGGCGGCTTCGCTCGTTGCCGGGCGGACCGGGTGGGGCCGCTGCCCCGGTGCCGTGCGTGGTGAGGCACGCGGTGAGTGCGAGCAGCGGGACGAACACACGGCGCAGGCCCAGAGAATGGCGCATGACGGCATTGGCCTTCCGGGGTGTGACGACCTGGGAACCACAGCGGAGATGAGAACTTCGCATGTAATGCGCTCTTCTGTGGGCTTATGGGTGGAATGCACCCGAGGGGAAGCGCAACTGTAGCGGTTTGAAGGAGCCACATCCGTCAACTCCGCGACGTATGTCGGAATTGTGAAGGAGGCGGCGGGGCGGTGGTGCCGCTACGGGCCGCCCACATCCCCCGGGGGCCGTGCGGCGACGCCGCTCAACGCCCGCGTGCCGGTTTCGTCAGCACGGGGGACACGCGCCACGATCACCCGTCTGGGCGCACAACTTGGCACCGGGGTCGGCCGTTCACACACAGGACGGGCAACCGCCCATCTATCGCAATACCCAGCAAGGAGCAGTACCCCATGTCGCGTACGACCAAGGCTCTCGCCCTCTCCGCCGTTGCCGCCGCCGCCATGGCGGGGACCGCCGGCGTCGCCGCCGCCGACTCCGGCGCGCAGGGCGCGTCCAGCAACTCCCCCGGCGTCATCTCGGGCAACACCGCCCAGGTGCCGGTCCACGTTCCCGTCAACGTGTGCGGCAACAGCGTCAACGTCATCGGCCTGCTGAACCCGGCCTTCGGCAACCAGTGCGCCAACGACTAAGCGCGTCGTCTCCACCGCGACGGCCGTCCCTGCTTCCGCAGGGGCGGCCGTCGTGCGTGGGGCCGAGGGCGCACCCGGTCGGGCGAGCGGCGCGTGCCCCGAATGGCGGGCGCGGCGCAGGCCGCTGACCACCCACCACATCCGGGCCTCACCTGCATGTATGCCGCACCGGTCGAGGGAAGGGCGGGATGTTCCGCAGGCGCTCGGTTGCGGCGGGCGTGGGTCGATTCCACGGTGATCACAAGATCCGACGCATCACCGAAAGGGATTTACCTATGCGCGCTCTGCCCGTACGGCGTATCGCCACCACCACCCTGTGCGCGACGCTGCTCCTCGGTACGGCGGGACCCGCCGTCGCCGCCGTCGCCGCCGTCGGCGACGCCGGCCACGACGAGACCCAGTCCGCCCCCCGCGCGCCTGCCCCCGACGCGTCCGCGCTGCTGGCCCAGACCAAGCAGCTCGCCGACGTCGGTGGCGTCATCACCCCGGTCACCGCACTGCTCGACGCCGTCCTCAAGGCCGACGGCAACAAACTCTCTCCCGACGAGGCCAAGAAGCACGTCGACGCCGTGAAGGCGGCGATCGACGCGGCGGCCAAGAAGGCCCCCGAAGCGCCGGCCGCCAAGCTGCCCGCCACGCCGGAGGCGCCCAAGCTGCCCGCCGCGCCGGCGGTTCCCAAGCTCCCGACCGGCGGCTCCGAGCGCGCCGACAAGGCGCCGCTCGACGTCAAGGCGGACGCGCTCGCCGCCCTGCAGTCGGCGGTGGACGCCCTCGTCAAGGCCGCCACCGCGGGCGACGCCAAGACGGTGCTCACGCAGGCCCCCGTGGTGCTCACCAGCCTGGTCAACGTGGCCGTCGCCACGCTCCTGAGCGGCGGCCTGCCCGCGCCGAGCCTGCCGGGCCTTCCGCCGCTGCCGAAGCTGCCCACCGGGGGGCTCCCCGAGGCGCCGAAGCTGCCCACCGGTGCCCTGCCCCAGACGCCGTCCCTGCCGGTCGCGCCCTGAGGCGAGGTGGCCGAGGCCCGTCCCCGGCCACCGGTCGCACGAGAGCCCGCCATGCCGATCTCCCGGCATGGCGGGCTCTCGCATGACCGGGGTCAACACGGATCACTTGTACGCCAGTTGATATGAGGATGGGACGCGCTCGCCATTCGGTCCCGTTGCCGGAATTCCTGCCGCCAGGAGTTTCCTTATCGGCCTGCGCTCGTTGGTAGGAGTGAACAGAGACGACAGGTAATCAACGCCTGAACGGAACCCCCATACGCGGCAATAGCCGCCAAGGAAAGGAACATGATGAAGTCCCTGAAGGCTGCTGCTGTCCTCGCAGGATCGATCGCTCTCGCCGCTTCCGCCGCGCCCGCTTTCGCCAGCGACCTGGCGCCGACCAGCCTGAACGGCGGCCTGGAGACCATCACCAGCCAGGACCTGCTCGCCTCGGAGCCGCTCAGCAGCAACTTGCTCGACACCGAGAACGGCGACTCCGTCGTCAACACGGTCAAGGACGCCGCGGGCGGCCTGAACACCGCCGGTGGGCCCGCTCAGGTTCTCGGTGGACTTCCCCTCGCCAAGTAATCGCCCCTCGATTTCCCCTCCCGTAAGGCGAATTGAATCGAACGCCGGAGAGGGAGAGTCGGCGTGTTGTTGCGATCCGGCTCACAGGCGAATCCATAGGCTAAAGCAAACCCCCAAGGGAAGGTTCAGATCATGAAGAATGCCAAGAAGGCCGCACTCGTCCTCGCCGCTGCCGGTCTCGCCGCGGGCGCGGCTTCCGGCAGCGCCTTCGCCACCGACGGTGACGGTGCCAGCGCCCAGGGCGCGGCCGTGGAGTCCCCCGGCGTCATCTCCGGCAACCTGGGCCAGGTTCCCGTCGACGTTCCGGTGAACGTCGCGGGCAACACCGGCACCCTCATCGGTGGTCTGAACCCGGCGTTCGGCAACGAGGCCGTCAACGACTGAACGACACCCCCTCGGGGACGCCTCGGGCACGCGCCGAAGGCGCAAGGGCCGGTCCACCTCTTCCACGGGGCCGGCCCTTCGGTCTGTCCGGAGCCGGACAAGGCGCCGCGACAGACCGCCAGTTCGACCGGGAGCCTCCTCGGTGGGCCCTCCGCGTTACCCCATCGTGTGATGGAGCCACGGGGCTCGCCCACACGGGTGAACAAAGGCCCGGCGCGGTGTCCGCGCCTCTATACGGTTCCCCCATGACCTCAACAACCAGCGAACAGCGTCCCTTCCACGCGGCAGACCTGGGCACCCTCGCGGTCATCGCCTGGAGCGGTGAACACCCCGAGGACCAGAAGGACATGCCCTTCCTGCTCGCCTACTCGCTCGGCGACACCGAGGGCGGTCCGGAGTCCACCGCCGAGGCGCTGACCACGATGCTCCACAACGCGGGCCTGCCCATCGGCGGCCCGCTCGTCGACGGAGCTCGCGTCCCCTCGATGCCGGTCAGCCTCCTTGTCGAGGCCGACCAGGCCGTCGTCAACATGCCCCAGGTCAACGCGCAGTGCCCGGTGCCGCCGGAGTGGCTCGCCGCCGTGCAGCAGCGCGGGCACGCCTACTTCATGGCCACCACCCGGGCCTGGCCCGAGGCCAAGCCGGGGGAGAAGGTCAGCGAGGAACTGCTCAGCGAGTTCGCCGGTGACGAGGAGACCCTGCTCAACGCCGCGCACTGCCTGCTGCCGGCGCGCAGCCTGCGTTCCTGATGCGCGCCACCTCCGCGCCCGGCCGGGTCCCGCCGCAGGCCGTCGGTGAACCCGACCCCGTCGCCCCCGGCGAGGCCGCTGCCCCCGCGCCGGGCCCGGGGTGGGCCGCGGACAGCGGGGCGAGCCGCGGACTCGGCGTGCTCCTGGTGGTCACCGGCGCGCTCGGGCTGCTGGCGGCGTGGGTCATCACGCTCGACAAGTTCACGCTCCTGGAAGACCCGGACTTCATCCCGGGGTGCAGCCTCAACCCCGTGGTGGCCTGCGGCAACATCATGAAGAGCGAGCAGGCGGCGGCGTTCGGGTTCCCCAACCCCCTGCTCGGCCTCGCCACTTACCCCGTGGTGCTCTGCGTCGGCATGAGCCTGCTCGCCGGGGCCCGCTTCCCGCGCGGCTACTGGCTCACCCTCAACGCGGGCACGGCCTTCGGCGTCGGATTCTGCACGTGGCTGCAGTTCCAGTCCCTGTACCGCATCAATTCGCTCTGTCTCTGGTGCTGTCTGGCGTGGGCCGCCACCCTTCTCATGTTCTGGTACGTGACGTCGTACAACGTCAGCCGGGGATTCCTCCCCGTACCCGCCGGAATCCGTGTCGTCCTCACCGAATTCTCGTGGGCGGCTCCCGTTCTCCACATGGGGGTCATCGGCATGCTGATCCTCACCCGCTGGTGGGACTTCTGGATCAGCTGAGGCCCGAGTCCGCTCCAACGGGATTCCCGTACAGGCGCATTGGTGCAGTCGGGGGAATTCTGCACTTCCGGCACGGCCGACTCGTTGAGCGGGTCGAGGACCGAGTGATCGGCACAGCGAAAGGACGAATCGAGCAATGAAGAAGTCAACCAGAGGTGCCCTTGCCGTAGCCCTTGCCTGCGCGGCGGCCGCGGGAGCGGGCGCGGGCACGGCGGCCCAGGCGGCGGAACAGCCCTCGGTGACCGTCCCGTTGAACGGGCTCGAGTACGCCCTGGACATGGAGGCCCCCGAACTCACCACGGGCGTCCCGGTGCCCCTGCCCGGCGAGGGCCTCGACGGACCGCGCTACGCACAGGACAGCCTGCTGCCCGAGCGCGCGGTCCCGCGCTTCCCGGTCAGCGGCGTCCTCCCCGACACGCAGCTTTCGGCCCCGCTCACGGACATGCTGGGCGAGGACACCGTGGAGTCCGTCGGCGCCGAGGCCCGGGGGTCGTCCGTCGAGGCGGTCACGCCGTCCCCCAACCTGGACCTTCCCCTGACGGCCCCGCAGCCGGAGCTGTGGGGCCTGCCCGCGCCGAAGCTGCCCAACGCGGGCATCGAGGCGCCGGAACTGCGCGCGCAGCCCGCGGCCAACCTCGGGCTCGCCTGACGATGGCGCCCCAGTCGACGTGCGAGGGCCCGGCCGTGGACCAGGCCCTCGCAGTGCTGCCCGCGGCCGCCCCGCAGGCGCCACGCAAGTCCTTCGTCAACCGGCTCACCCGCCGCCACCTGCTGGGCACCGCCTTCGCGTCGCTGCTGGGTGCCGCGGGAATCTTCCGTACGGCACAGACGCGGTCGGCGCCCGATCTCGCGGGTCCGGCGGGCGATTTGTTGTTCGACGAGATGTACCGGGGGCGCCGCATCGTGGGGCAGCCGTCGGCCGGTCTGGACGCCGACGCGGCAGGCGACTGGAACGTCACGGTCGACGGAAGGCCGCTCGGCCTCATGCGCCGCGCCGACGGCAGCTACCTCAGCATGGTGGATCACTACGAGTCGCACGCGACACCCCTGAGCGCCACCAGGGCGGCGGTCGACGCGCTCGGCAGCCACCAGACATTGAGCGGCCGTCACCACTGAGTACGGCCGCCCGCCCGTGGAACGGATGGACATGGCTCATACGCGCAAGAACCAGAGCAGCCTCAGTCGCGCGGAGCGCCGCAGATTCGTCGACGCGGTGCTCAAGCTCAAGCGCTCGGGGCAGTACGACGAGTTCGTGCGCACGCACATCGACTACTACGTGTCGGACGGGGAGCGCAGCCTGCGGGTGGCCCACATGACGCCGTCCTTCTTCCCCTGGCACCGCCGCTTCCTGCTGGAGTTCGAGCGGGCGTTACAGCGCCTCGACGCGGGCGTCACGGTGCCCTACTGGGACTGGACGAAGGACCGTACGCCCGCCGTCTCGCTGTGGGGCGACGACCTGATGGGCGGGAACGGACGGCCGTCGGACGGGCAGGTCACGACCGGGCCCTTCGCCTACGGGAGCGGTCACTGGACCGTCAAGGTAGGCGTCACGGACGCCGAGTACCTCACCCGCAACCTGGGCAGGGCCCAGGACCCCATCGACCTGCCCACCGCGCGCGACGTGGCCTGGGCCATGGAGGACTCCGCCTACGACGCCGAGCCGTGGGACTCCACGTCGGAAGGAGGGTTCCGCAACAGGCTGGAGGGCTGGACGTCCGCGAGCGGCACGGAGCGGTGGCGCAACCACAACCGCGTGCACCGCTGGGTGGGCGGACACATGCTGGGCGGGGCCTCGGTGAACGACCCGGTGTTCTGGCTGCACCACGCGTACGTGGATCTCCTGTGGGACCGCTGGCAGCGCCGCCATCCGGACTCCGCCCCCTATCTGCCCGAGCGGCCGCCCCGGCTTGGCTCGGCCCAGTACCGGCGCATCGTGGCGCGGCACGAGCCGATGCCGCCCTGGAACGTCAAGCCGGACGCCCTCCTGGAACACAAGAAGCTCTACCGGTACGGAAGCTGACCCGGCCGGGCCCCGGCCGACCTCGAAGGCCGCTCATGAGAAGCGCTCGGCCGGGAATCCCGGCCGAGCGTCTCACTGACGAGATGACGGAACTCAGCCGCCGTAGCCGGCGTCGTCGCCGCCCGTGTTGGCGCACTGGTTGCCGAAGGCCGGGTTGAGAGCGCCGATGCCGTTCACGGTGTTCCCGCAGACGTTGACCGGGATGTTGACCGGGATCTGGAGCAGGTTGCCCGAGATCACGCCGGGGGAGCCGACAGCTTCACCGTGCGCGCCGGCGTCCGCCATGGCCAGACCAGCGCCGCCGAGCACGACGGCTCCCGTGCCGAGGGTGACGGCGGCTGCCTTTGCGATGCGAGACATCACGTTCTCCTTTGACTCGAAAGAGCGGCTGCATAGCTGCAGTCGCACTTCGTGTAACGCCGATCGTCATCCCGAGGTCACGGTGTGATTTTCCCACCGAATCCAGTAACTTCAGGCTTCACGGGGAAGAAAACCCGAATAGCTGCGCAATTCTGCGCTTCTTGAATGAGAAAAATGCCGGAGCCGTGTCTTTACCCGGACTCGGCCGTTTCAGGAAACGTGACTTCTCCCCGACGACTCATCGCTGCTGTCTCGCTGGCGGCCGGAGCAGCCGCCCTGCTCGCGCCGACAGCCCACGCCTCCGACCGCGCCGACGCGACGGGTGCTCCGTCCGTGCTCAGCGCCATCGACGACCTCGGCACCACCGCCATCCCGGACGACCACAAGGACGAGCTGCCCACCGTGGCGAGCCAGCTGAGCGGCCTCCAGCGGTTGAACGACCTGCACCAGCTCACGGACCTGGTGGCGCCCGTCACCAACGCGGTGCCCGCCGTTCAGTAGTTCGCCCGACACGCGAGATGGCCGCCACGACAGTCGTGGCGGCCATCTCGCGTGTGAGGTCAGGCCAGGTCAGAGCAGGATGCCCAGACCGACACCCAGGCCCACACCGACGCCCGGGTAGTAGTGGTGGTGGTAGTGGTGCCAGTCGTCGTCCCAGTCGTGGCTCGGGGCGCTCTTGGTGGTCGTGGGCGCGGCCACCGGGGCGGTCGCGGAGGCGATCCCGACCGTGGGGACCGTCAGGGCCGCGGTGAGGGCGACGAACGTCAGGGCGCGTGCTGTGCGCTTCATCCGGGAATCCTTCGACTGGGACGTACACACGCCAACGAGGGCGTGCAGGGACATGGCCCACGCTGCCCGACCGCGTACGCCACAGCGCGCCGAGTACGGCCAGGCGAGTGAACTCAGTCGGGGGCCGCGTCGGCTTAGGAGGTGCCTCCGCAGGCCGCCCGCTCCGCCCGCACCGGATCGTCGGGGAAGCGGAAGGACGTCCGCTCCACCGCGCCCGTCAGGTTCCGCCAGAACCGGCCCGCCGTCAGCGGCTCGCGGGTGGCCGCCCGCAGTTCCGCGAAGGGGCCGCAGCGCAGCGCCCGCCGGGCCGCGTCGACCCGCGCGGGATCGAGTCCGGCGGGCGGCGCCCCCGGGCCGCCCCGGTCGGCGTAGATCCACTCGTCGGGCAGCCGTTTGTCGTGCCCCACCCGGCCGTTGATGCCCTCGGAGTGGGCGGCGAGCGGGTAGGCGAGGCCGATCGGGTCGAGGGCGGCGCCCCTCAGCGGTACGACGGTGCCGCTGAAGCCGAGCGTGTTGTAGATCCCCGTCACGCCCGGCGCCCCGGCGTCGGCGGGTGTCCTGCCGAGCAGCAGCACGGGCGCCCCGCCGTCCGCCGCGTCGTGCACGAGGCGCGCGTACGCCCTGTTGCCGGGGAAGCCCGCGAAGTCGTGGTGCAGGGGGTGGGGTGCCGCGTTCTGCCGTACGTAGACGCCTCGTTCGTCGGCGACGCCGGAGGGGCCGATCCGCCCCTCGTAGGGGATGCGCAGGACGCTCGCGCACGCGAGGGCCCAGATGCCGACGCCGAGCGCGGCGATGGTCCACGCGCGCGTGAGCGGCACCAGGAAGACGGGGAGCAGCATCAGGAAGAGACCCGGCAGGAACATCCGCCCGTGCATGAAGTCGCCGCCCACCTTGATGACGTACACCCAGCACAGCAGGCCCGCGACGACGGGGGCGAGCGCGGGGACCAGGGGGACCGAATGGCGCACCCGGCCCGAGGGCAGCGCGACGGCGGCGAGGAAGAGCAGCGGCACCCACAGCAGATAGGGGCCCGCGAAGTCCGCGAGATAGGCGAGCCCCCGCGTCCACAGGCTGCGCGACGCCTCCTTGGTGACGCCGGGCAGCGGCATCAGGTGGCCGTAGTAGCCCATCCGGAAGACCTCGTAGGCGACGGGCAGCGCGCTCGCGGCCGCCGCGCCCGCGAGCGCGCGGCGCCAGGAGGGGCGCGTCATGAGCCACTGCGCGGCCAGGAAGACGAGCGAGACCAGGGCCAGGTCGGGACGGACCAGCGGGCCGAGGCCCAGGACGACGCAGGTCGGCCAGGCGCGCGGCCCGGCGACGAGCGCGAGCCAGGCGCCCGCGAGCCAGCAGGTGGCGAGCCCGGTCTCCAGGCCCGACGTGGCGAAGTCCCAGACGGGCGGAAGGGCGAGGAGCACGAGCGCGCCGCAGGGGAGCAGCGCGCCGACCCGCCGCTCTGCGCCGTGCAGCCGCAGTGCGCCGAGGGCGGCCAGCGCGAACCCGGCGGCGGTGAGCAGCAGTCCGCCGTACATCGCGGCGGTGGCGATGTCGGCGCCGGTCGCGCCCGCGGCGACGAGCAGCCACTGCCAGAGGGTGCCGGTGGACGACTCGGCGCGTTCGCCCGCGTTGAAGACGGGGCCGTTGCCCGCGAGGATCTGCCGGACCGTGCGTACGTAGATGTGTCCGTCGTCCGACATCCAGCGCCGCTGGAACCCGGCGACGAGGATCACCAGGGCGGGCGCGAGCGCGAGGGGCAGGCGCCAGCGGTCCCACCGGCCGCCGCGCGCGGTCGGCAGGAGCCCGACGACGGCTTCCGGGGGACGGCCTCGGGCCGGGGAGTGCGTAGACGTCATGATCGTTACATCGGCCCGGCCCGGGAGCCGCTTGAACCCGGTGGGCTCAGGCCTTCGGGATGTCGAAGTAGCGCGTGAGCCCCGAGGCGAGCGCGACGTCGCCCGCGATCTTCACCTTGCGCGTCATGAACATCGTGACCGGACTCGCGTTGCCCGAGACCAGTTTGAGGAACTCGGCGTCGGCCAGGATCAGGGTGACGCGCGGGTCGGCGTCGGAGCGGCCCTTGCGGACGGTGCACGTGCCGTCGGCGATGTCCGTCTCGTACACCGCCTCCTCGTTGTCCCCGCTGCCGGTGATCTTCCAGCGGATGAGCGCCTTGAGGGAGCCCGCCGCGTCCGGCCTGAACTGCCGCTCCATGCGCGTGAACACCTCGGCGAGCACGCGGCCGCGCAGCTCGACGTCCCGGGCGAGCTCGGCGATCTCCTTGCCGGAGAGGCCCTTCACGATCTGCGCGAACTCCTCGGGGGTGACGCTCGCGAAGTCGAGCCCGGCAAGGCCCTGCACGCCGCCGAGGTCCTCGATGCCGCCGGTCCCGTCCGCCATGGCAATCTCCTGACTCTAAAGTAAACTTACTAAACAGTAAGGTAGAACGGACCGAGGAGGCTGACAAGGGTGACCGGCAGGCGGCGCGTCCCGAGGCGCGAGCGCGAGCAGCAGATCATCGACGTGGCGGTCCAGGTCTTCGCCAAGCGTGGCTATCACGCGGCTTCGGTGGACGAAATCGCCGAACTCGCGGGAATTTCCAAGCCGATGGTGTATCTCTACCTCGATTCCAAGGAGGGCCTCTTCCTCGCCTGTCTGCGCCGCGAGGCGGACCGGCTCGTCGCGGCGTTCCAGGGCGCGGCGGCGACGGGCGGGGCGGCCCCCGAACTCCGGTTGCACGCGGCGCTCCTGGCGTTCTTCGCCTTCGTGGCCGAGCACCGCGACAGCTGGGTGGTGCTGCACCGCCAGGCGTCCGAGCTCAGCGAGGCCATCGCGGCCGCCGTCGCCGAGGCGCGCCGTGCGGTGCTTGCCGAGGTGGCGGGCCTGGTCCTGGCCGGCATCGCGGAGAGCGGCTCCCCGCTGGGCGACGAGGACGCCGACTTCGTCGCCCACGCGCTGGTCGGCGCGGCGGACTCGCTGACCGACTGGATGGCGAGCCACCCGGACCAGTCGCCGGAGGGCGTGACGCTGCGCCTGATGAACATGGTGTGGGTGGGCATGGGGCGGGTCCTGGAAGGGGAGGTCTGGGGCCCGGAGCGGAAGTGAGGGGACGGCCGTCCCGGATTTCGCCGTCCGGCCCATTGAATTTTCCTTACGTGTCGGTAAGTTGACCCCCGAGTAAGTACGCGCGCCGATCGCCTGCACATCAGCTGGGAACGGGAAGCCGGGGAGCCGTCATGGGCGTACGCAAGGATCTGAAGAGAGCACGACGGCACAGCGGCCTCGCCGGGCGCGGCGAGGCCGAGCTCGTCAGGGACGAACACGGCACCGTGCGCGAGGTGCGCACCGCCCCGCTCGTGCCGCGCGCCGCCACCGGCAGCACCGCCGACATCCCCTTCACCAATGCCACCGAGGCACCCGACGCCGTGGTGCTTCGCCGCAAGGAGGGCGGGCAGTGGCGGCCGGTCACCGCCACTGCCTTCGCCCGCGAAGTCACCGACATCGCCAAGGGGTTGATCGCGGCGGGGCTCGAACCGGGCGGCCGGGTCGCGCTGATGTCCCGTACCCGCTACGAGTGGACCGTCCTCGACTTCGCGATCTGGGCGGCGGGCGGCCAGTCTGTCCCCGTCTACGCGACGTCGTCGGCCCAGCAGATCGAGTGGATCGTCCGGGACTCCGGCACCCGCCTCCTGATCACCGAGACGGCCGAGAACGTCGCGACGGTCCAGGAGGCCCTGCGGGACCTCGCCGAGCCGCCGACGGTGCGGCACATCGACGGCGGCGCGCTGGCCGAACTCACGGCGCTGGGCGCCGACTTGTCCGACGAGGAGGTCACCAAGCGTCGCGCCGCGCTCGGCCCCGACTCCATCGCCACCCTCTGCTACACCTCAGGCACCACGGGCAGGCCCAAGGGCTGCGTCCTCACCCACGGCAATCTGCACGCCGAGGCCGCCAACACCGTGGACCTGCTGCACCCGATCTTCAAGGAGATCACCGGGCAGGTCGCCGCCACCCTGCTCTTCCTGCCGCTCGCCCACATCCTGGGCCGCACCATCCAGCTCTCCTGCATGCTCGCCCGCATCGAGCTCGGCCACTGCCCGAGCATCAAGCCCGACGAACTCCGCCCGGAACTGCGCTCGTTCAAGCCCACCTTCGTCATCGGCGTCCCGTACCTCTTCGAGAAGATCCACGAAACCGGACGGGCGACCGCCGAGAAGATCGGCCGCGGCGCCTCCTTCGACCGTGCGGAGCGCGTCGCGGTGCGCTTCGGCGAGGCGTACCTCGCCAAGTTCCTCGGCAGGGGAGGTCCGGGACCCTCGCTCGGCCTCTACCTGGGCTGGGCCCTGTACGAACTCCTCGTCTACCGCCGCATCCGCAAGGAGGTCGGCGGGCGCCTGCGCTACGCCATCAGCGGCGGGTCGCCCCTGGACCGCGACCTCAACCTCTTCTTCTACGCCGCGGGAATCATCATCTACGAGGGGTACGGCCTCACCGAGACCACGGCGGCCGCCACCATCATCCCGCCGCTCGCGCCCCGGCCCGGCACAGTGGGGCTGCCCGTCCCCGGCACGGCCGTGCGCATCGCGGACGACGGGGAGGTGCTGATCAAGGGCGGCATCGTCTTCGGCTCGTACTGGAACAACCCGGCCGCGACCGACGCCGTACTGACCAACGACTGGTTCGCCACCGGGGACCTCGGCGCACTCGACGACGACGGCTACCTCACCATCACCGGGCGCAAGAAGGACATCCTCGTCACCTCCGGCGGCAAGAACGTGTCGCCCGCCGTCCTGGAGGACCGGTTGCGCAGCCGCGCGCCCGTCGGGCAGTGCATCGTCGTCGGCGACAACCGCTCCTACATCGCCGCGCTGATCACCCTGGACCCCGAGGCCGTCGGGCACTGGCTCGCCGTGCGCAAGCGCCCCAAGGACACGCCGCTCGCCGACCTCGCCCGGGACCCGCAGCTGCTCGCCGACGTCCAGAAGGCCGTGGACCACGCCAACGCGGCGGTCTCCAGGGCCGAGTCGATCCGTAAGTTCGCCGTCGTCGAGGGCGAGTTCACCGAGGACAACGGGCTGCTCACTCCCTCGCTGAAGATCAAACGGCATGCGGTGACGGCGGCGTACGCGGGGGAGATCGAGGCGCTCTACGGGGAGTGAGGGCCTGCCTGCGTGTTGGTGAGGCCAGGGGCGCCGCTGGCTTCACCGGTTCAACGGCCGGGTGGGGCCCCGAAGTTCCCGGTTCGCGCGTCGGCGTTCCGGGGCCGCCTCGTCACCAGCCGGTCAGCAGCAGGTGGTTGAGGAGCAGGGCGACGGTCGCCTGCGCGGCCAGCCACGGCCGGGGGCGGTCGAGGAACGCGCAGGCAGGCAGGAGCCACAGCGCGAACGGCAGCCAGATGCGTTCCGTCTCCGCCTTGCTCATCCCGGACAGGTCGGCGGCGAGCAGCATGAGCAGCGCGGCGAGCACGAGCAGCGCGAGCCGTGACCGGCCCGTGGCGGGGGAGCCCACGGCGCTCGCCGCGCGGCGCAGGCCCGCCGCCGTCGCCAGGCCCACCACGAGCACGGTGCACGCGAGGTTGGCCCAGACCCAGTAGCCGTACGGCCGGATGCCGCCCGCGCCTTGGTAGTAGCGCTCGACGAGCAGGTGGTACGCCTCCCACCAGTCGAAGCCCGCGAGGGTGAACAGGAGCGGGACGACGGCGAGCCCGGCGAGGAGGAAGGGGAGGGCGGGGAGCAGGGCTCGGGTGCGGAGGGCGCGGAGGGTGCGGGTCCAGGACTCTTCGGGGCGGGGCTGTTCGGTCCGGGGCTGTTCGGTCCGGACCCGTGCGGTTCCCAAGATCACCACCGCCGCCGCGAGGAGCGCGAACAGCGTGAGCCCGTACGACAGGTAGCAGGTGAGCCCGAAGAGCAGCCCCGAGCCGAGCGCGGCGGTCCATGGCCTGTGGCCCGTCACCGCGAGCGCGAGCAGCGCGACGGCCCAGGCGGCGACCGCCGCGAAGTACCCGTCGGCCGACGTGCCCATCCACACCGCCGCGGGCGCGAGGACCAGGAAGGGCGCGGCCCGCCTGGCGAGCTCCTCACCGGCCAGCGCCCGCACCGTCACCAGGACGCCTAGGCAGGCCGTGGCGCCGACGGTGACGCACCAGACCCCGGCCCAGGCGCCGCCCCCGAGGCCGATCCGGTCGAGCAGCACGAAGGTGAGGGGCGCGGCGGGCGGGTGGCCCGCGGTGTGTGCGGGCCAGGGGTCGGGGGAGTCGATCAGGATGTGCCGTGTGAAGGTCCGCAGGGTGCCGGGGATGTCCTGGAAACGGTCGATGACCTGGAGATACTCGTACTTCGTGGTCAGTCGGTCCGCGACGCCCCGCTGCCAGCCGTCGATCAGCGCCAGCGAGAACGTCCACGCCGTCGCGGTGCCCCAGGCCGCGCCGAGCAGCGCGCGCCACGGCAGCCGGGCGGCGATGCGGGGCCCGTAGGCGACGACGGCCACCGCGACGGCGAGCGCCGCCGGGGTGCCGGGGCCGATGTGCGGGTCCCAGCGGGCGTACAGCGGAGGCCAGTTGACGTGCAGGGTGCCGTCCGAGCGCTCGATGGCGGTGCCGACGAGCACGGCCGTCACGACGAGCAGGGCGGCGGCGCAGGCGGCGCCCACGTCGCGCAGGTCTCGCAGGTCGCGCGGGTCGCGCGGGAGATCGCGGTTCACATCGGGAACGCTAGGCGTGAAGAGGGCGTACGAGGTCGATCACCGCCCGGACGTCAGCGTTTCGTCATGAGTCGTAACCCCCGTTTCGGGACGGTCCCGGCCTACCTTCAGGGCATGAGCGACCCACGGCTCCCCTCATCGCCCGGCTTCTGGCGCAGCCCCGTGCGCGGCCCCTGGTTCACGTCCGTGCTCGGCATCGTCCTGCTGGTCGGGATCACCGTGCTGTTCGTGACGGGCCTGCTGTCGTACGCCGCGTACAACCCGAACCTCGCCGCGGTGAACGACAAGACCCCGGACAAGGGGCTGCTCGGCTTCTACCTGTTCTCCTGGCCGACCGATCCCCCGTGGCTCTACCGGCTCACCCAGGGCGTCCACGTGACGCTGGGCATCACCCTGATCCCCGTACTCCTCGCGAAGCTGTGGTCGGTCGTGCCGAAGCTGTTCGCGCTGCCGCCCGCCCGGTCCCTCGCCCACGCGCTGGAGCGGATCTCGCTGCTCCTGCTGGTCGGCGGCGCGCTCTTCGAGTTCGTGACGGGCGTGCTCAACGTGCAGCTCGACTACCTCTTCCCCGGCTCGTTCTATCCGCTGCACTTCTACGGGGCCTGGGTGTTCTTCGCCGCGTTCGTGACGCACGCGGTGCTGCGGGTGCCCGTGGCGCTGCGCAATCTTCGGGAGATGCGGGGGAGGGGTGAGACGTGTGGTTCTGGTGAGTCGCAGGGGGCGGACGGAGGGGAGGGGCTGGTCTCGCCGCGGCCCGCCGCGCCCACCGTGTCCCGGCGCGGCGCCCTCGGTCTGGTCGGCGGCGGCTCGCTGCTCCTGTTCGGTACGACGTTCGGGCGCGGGTTCGACGGGCCGCTGCGGCGGACGGCCGTGCTCGCCCCGCACGGCGGGCCCGAACCGGGCGACGGGCCCGGCGGCTTCCAGATCAACAAGACGGCCGCGTACGCCGGGATCACGGAGCGCGAGACGCGCGACGACGCCTGGCGCCTGGTCGTCGTCGGCCGCGCGGGAACCGTCCGGCTCAGCCGCGCCGACCTGAACGAACTCCCCTTCCACAGCGCCTCGTTGCCCATCGCCTGCGTGGAGGGCTGGTCGACGTCCGACCAGGAGTGGCGCGGCGTGCGCCTCCGGGACCTCGCGGCGCTCGTCGGACACGACGCCCCGACGGACGTCCTGGTGGAGTCGCTCCAACGGCACGGCGCGTTCCGCAGGGCCGCCCTGCGCGCCAACCAGGTCGGCGACGCGCGCTCCCTGCTCGCCCTGCGCGTCAACGGCGCGGACCTGACCCCCGACCACGGCTACCCGGCGCGGATCATCGTGCCCGCCGCACCCGGCGTGCTCAACACCAAGTGGGTGGCCCGGATGACCTTCGGAGAACTGTGATGGCCCCTCGCTCCCGCCTTCGCCCCGCAGGGGGAAGCCCCCTCCAACTCCTCCTGCTCGCCTGCACGTTCGCGCTCGCCGGATACGCGGGGGTGCGGCTGCTCGCGGGGGACTGGTTCGGGGTGGCCCTGTGGTTCGTGGGGGCGGCGCTGGTGCACGACCTGGTGCTGCTGCCGCTGTACGCGGGGCTCGATCGCGTGGTCGTACGGGCGGCGGGGCGGCGCAGGGACCTGGTCATGTACGTCCGTGTGCCCGCCGCGCTCTCCTGCCTGCTCCTGCTCGTGTGGTTCCCGCTGATCAGCGGGCAGGTCTCCGGGCGCTACGCGTCCGCCACCGGGCTCTCGGGGGACGGGTTCGCGGCGCGCTGGCTGCTGATCACGGCCGTGCTGTTCGGCGGCTCCGCGCTGCTCCTCGTGGTGCGGTCCAAGCCGTGGTCCCGATCGTGGTCCCGGCCGTGGTCGCGGCTGCGCAGCGCGACGAAGGAACGGCCGCCCGCCGTCCACTGACCTGCGGCACGCCAGCCGGCGCGCGCGGCGTGCCGGAGCAGGGCGGGGGTGCCGAGACGGGCCCAGGGGAAGGGGCCTTCGTCGGCCCCGCTGTCGCTCTCCCCCGCCCTGCCGCTGCCGTTGTCG
Source organism: Streptomyces formicae (assembly GCF_002556545.1). NCBI lineage: Bacteria > Bacillati > Actinomycetota > Actinomycetes > Kitasatosporales > Streptomycetaceae > Streptomyces > Streptomyces formicae. Next base: position 3,351,038 of record NZ_CP022685.1, on the reverse strand, counting down.
GCGGCGTGCACGAGGTGCACCTGGACGCGTTCGTCGATGTCCACCGGCGCGGTCTCGGCCAGCAACAGGCCGCCGGGGACGAGTAGTTGGGCGACCCTCTCCAGGAGGGTGTACGGGTCGCCGCCGATGCCGAGATTGCCGTCCATCAGCAGGGCGGTGCCCCAGCGGCCCTCGCCGGGCAGCGGCTCGAAGACGGACCGGTGCAGCGCCTGGCCGCCGAGCCCCACCGTGTGCGCGACGGCGGCCTCGCTGACGTCGATGCCCAGGGCGCGCCCGCCGCGCGCGCAGAGGGCGGCGACGAGCCGCCCGGGACCGCACCCGATGTCGAGCACGGCACCCTCGCAGTGCTCCACCACGCCCAGGTCGGTCTCGTCTGCCCGCGCGCACCAGCGCTCCACGTCGAGCGGGAGCAGCCAGCCGTCGGCGCGCCGCAGGAAGAGCGGCCCCCGGCCCGTGCGCAGGGCGTCGGCGTAGGGGTCGGCGCACCAGGAGGGCGGCGTCGGGCCGGTCACCGCGGGAGCGGTGCGGGCTGGCGCGGTACGGGGTACGGCGCGGTGTGCGGTGCTCATCGGCCGGTGACCGCCCCGAGTCGGGCGAGCTCCGCCGCGAACCTGCCGTGCGGCGCCGACGCGGCGACCGACGCGGCGTCGGCGGCGGTGTCCACGTCCCGCAGGCGCGGCAGATCGCGGACGCGCAGTCCCGCGTCGACGAGACGGGCGCGCTGCACGGCGCCCGTCGTGGGCGTCGACATCGGTACGCCGCGCAGCAGTTCGGGGTCGGGGCTCGCGAGGCCGAGCGCCCAGAAGCCGCCGTCTTCGGCGGGCCCGAAACACGCGTCGTAGCTGTCGTAGCCGTCGCCGAGGTCCGCGAGGCATGCGCCGAGCAGTTCCGGCGTCACCTGTGGGGTGTCCATGCCGATGAGCAGGGCGGGCCCCGTACAGGCCGCGAAGGCCGCGGCGAGACGTTCGTCCAGGCCGCCCGCGACCTGCGGTACGACGTCGAAGCCGGTCGGCAGCCAGGGCCCCGGCGTGCCGTCGACGACCAGCACGCGGCGCCGTACCGCAGTCGCCGCCACCGCGCGCAGCGTGTCGACGAGCGCGGCCTCGGCGAGCCGCGCGGCCTCGACGGGCGTGAAGGGCGGGGTGAGCCGCGTCTTCACCCGCCCCGGCAGCGGTTCCTTGGCGATGACGAGGAGCGTGGTCACGGGGTGTTTCCTCCTGGGGGAGCGGTGAGGGGGCGGGCGCGGGGACCGTCGTGCGCGGGCGGCTCGGCCAGGACGTGGCTCATGTCGCGCACCGCCTGCCAGGTGCCGCGCCAGGTGCCGGTCACCTTGGACGCGCCGGTGCGCGGGAGGTAGGGCACGTCGTGCTCGGTGACCCGCCAGCCCGCGTCGGCGGCGCGGACCACCATTTGCAGGGGGTAGCCGCTGCGACGGTCGGTGAGGCCGAGGCCGATGAGCGGCGCGCGGCGTGCGGCGCGCAGGGGGCCGAGGTCGTGCAGGCGCAGGCCGGTGCGGCGGCGCAGCATGCGGGCGAGGGCGAGGTTCCCGGCCCGCGCGTGCGCTGGCCAGGCGCCCCGGCCCTGTGGCCTGCGCCGTCCGAGCACCAGGTCGGCGCCGCCCTCCCGCACTTCTCGTACGAAGGGCAGGAGCAGGGACGGATCGAGCGAGGCGTCGCAGTCGCAGAAGCAGACGATGTCGGCGGTGGCGGCGAGGAGCCCCGCGTGGCAGGCGGCGCCGAAGCCGCGGCGCTCCTCCCGGACGACGGTCGCGCCGAGCGCGCGGGCGACGTCGGCGGAACCGTCCGTGGACCCGTTGTCCACGACGATGGCGCGCCACCCCCGCGGCACGTGGTCGAGCACCCAGGGCAGGGCGTCGGCCTCGTCGAGGCAGGGGAGGACCACGTCGACTTCCGGTCGTGCGGTGTGCGGCGGGCTAGGGGGAGTGGGGTCCGTGGGATCCGGTGGAGGGGTCGTCACGGCTTTCACCCTACGAGCGCGAAAGGTGCATATCGGACTTCAGGTCCTTACGAAACACGGACGTCGGGGCGGGTGCGCCCTTCGGGTGCGGCGCCGAGCGCGCCACGGTGCGAGGCTGGCGTCATGGAGCACAAGCCGCAGGAGGCGACGGGAGCGGAGAAGGCGTCCGTCGCGGCCCCGCCCGCCGGAGCCGACCGGATCCTCGTCGTCGACGACGACCCGACCGTCGCCGAGGTCGTCGCCGGGTACCTCGAACGGGCCGGGTATGTGGTGGACCGCGCGGCGGACGGGCCCGCCGCGCTCGCACGGGCCGCCGCGCACCGGCCCGACCTGGTCGTCCTCGATCTCATGCTGCCCGGCATCGACGGTCTCGAGGTGTGCGCGCGGCTGCGCGAGCGCGGCCCCGTACCCGTCATCATGCTCACCGCGCGCGGCGACGAGGACGACCGCATCCTCGGGCTCGAAGTGGGCGCGGACGACTACGTCACCAAACCCTTCAGCCCCAGGGAGCTGATCCTGCGGGTCGGTTCCGTGCTGCGCCGCACCCGGCCCGGCGGCGCGCAGGGACGCCCCCTCGCCGCGGCCGGTCTGACCGCGGACCCCGCGTCCCGCCGCGCCACCAAGGACGGCGCCGAACTCGCCCTCACCCTCCGCGAGTTCGACCTGCTCGCCTTCTTCCTGGCCCACCCCGGTCACGCGTACGGCCGCGAGGACCTGATGCGCGAGGTCTGGGGCTGGGACTTCGGCGACCTGTCGACCGTCACGGTCCACGTGCGCCGCCTGCGCGGCAAGATCGAAAAGGATCCGGCCCGCCCACAGTTGATCCAGACGGTCTGGGGCGTGGGCTACCGCTTCGATCCGGCCGGCTCCGATCCGGTGGGCCCGCCCGCACCCGCACCCGGCGCCGACCGGGCCGTTGCCGATACGGGCGACCGGGCCGCCGCCCGTAAGGACGGCTGAGGCCGTGCGCGACATACTCCTCATCGCCCTGTTCGCCTTCCTCGGTGCGGTCGGCGCCGGACTGCTCGGCGCCGTCGCGCTGCGCCTGCTGCGCCGCCGCTCGCTCACCGCGTCGATCGCGGTCGTGGCGTCCGTGGCCGTGGGCGCGATGCTCGCCGGGACGCTGGCCGTGGCCTGGGCGATGTTCCTGTCCCCGCACGACCTGACCGTGGTCACCACCGTGGTCGCGATGGCCGCCGCCGTCTCGCTGGCCACCGCGCTGCTGCTCGGCCGCTGGGTCGTCGCCCGGAGCCGTGAACTCGCCGTCGCCGCACGCTCCTTCGGCGACGGCGGCGACTTCGCCGCCCCCGGCGTACCGGCGACCGCCGAACTGGAGGCCCTCGGCAGGGAACTCGCCGCCACCAGCGCCAAGCTCGCCGAGTCGAGGGACCGCGAGCGCGCCCTGGAGACCTCCCGGCGGGAACTCGTCGCCTGGATCTCCCACGACCTGCGTACGCCGCTCGCGGGCCTGCGCGCGATGTCCGAAGCCCTCGAGGACGGGGTCGCCGCCGACCCCGACCGCTATCTGCGCCAGATCCGCACCGAGGTCGAACGCCTCAACGGCATGGTGGGCGACCTCTTCGAACTCTCCCGCATCCACGTGGGCGCCCTCGCGCTCTCCCCGTCCCGGATGTCGCTGTACGACCTGGTCGGCGACGCCCTGGCCGGAGCGGACCCGCTCGCCCGTGAACACGGCGTACGCCTGGTCGGCGACCAGGTCGAGCCGGTGCCGGTGGAGGTGGACGGCAAGGAGATGAGCAGGGTCCTCGGCAATCTGCTGGTCAACGCGATCCGCAGGACACCGGCCGACGGCACGGTCGCCGTGGCGGCCGAACGCTCGCCCGAAGGCGTGGTCCTGTCCGTCACGGACGGCTGCGGCGGCATCCCCGAGGAGGACCTGCCGCGCGTCTTCGACACGGGCTGGCGCGGCACGCACGCGCGTACGCCCCCTGCGGGGGCGGGCCTCGGCCTGGCGATCGTCCGGGGCATCGTCGAGGCGCACAAGGGGCACGCGGCCGTACGGAACATCCCGGGCGGCTGCCGCTTCGAGGTGACGCTGCCGGCGCTACCGGCGGTCGAGGGATAGGGCCCCGCCGCCCGGCTCCGGCCCGCACCTTCAGCGTCACCCGCCTCTCGCCTCGCGCCCTCACGTCACCCGCTTCCCGCCTCGCGCCCTCACGTCACCCGCTTCCCGCTTCCCGCTTCCCGCCTCGCGACTCCCGCCTCGCGCTTCCCGCTTCCCGCCTCGCGACTCCCGCCTCGCGCTTCCCGCTTCCCGCTTCCCGCCTCGCGCTTCCCGCTTCCCGCTTCCCGCTTCCCGCCTCACGACTCCCGCCTCGCGCTTCCCGCCTCCCGCCTCGCGCTTCCCGCCTCGCGCTTCCCGCTTCCCACCTCTCGTCTCCCGCCTCACTCCCCGCGCAGCGGCGCTTCCGCGAACTCCTTCATCCCCTCCTGGAAGCCGACTTCGGCCCGCCACCCCAGCTCGGACCGCAGCCGTGACGAGTCCGCCGTGATGTGGCGTACGTCGCCGAGCCGGTACTCCCCGGTGACGACGGGATCGGGGCCGCCGTACGCGTCGGCCAGGGCCCGCGCCATCTCGCCGACGGTGTGCGGCTCACCGCTGCCGGTGTTGTAGACCGCGAGCGCGCCCTCCGCCGGGGCGGACCCCGCCTCCAGTGCCGCGACGTTGGCGGCGGCCACGTCCCGTACGTGGACGAAGTCCCTGCGCTGCGCCCCGTCCTCGAAGACGCGGGGCGCCTCGCCCCGGGCGAGCGAGGAGCGGAAGAAGGAGGCGACGCCCGCGTACGGGGTGTCGCGGGGCATCCGGGGCCCGTACACGTTGTGGTAGCGCAGCGACACCGCCGCTGCGCCCGTCGACCGGGCCCAGGCCGCCGCCAGGTGCTCCTGCGCGAGCTTGGTCGTCGCGTAGACGTTCCGGGGGTCGACGGGGGCGTCCTCGCCGACGAGGCCCGGCCGCAGCGCCGCGCCGCAGGAGGGGCAGGTGGGCTCGAAGCGCCCGGCCGCCAGATCCTCGGAGGACCGCGGCCCAGGACGCACCACACCGTGCCGCTCGCAGGCGTAACGGCCCTCTCCGTAGACGACCATCGACCCGGCGAGCACGAGCCGTCGTACGTCCGCGTCGGCCATGGCGCCGAGCAGGACGGCGGTGCCGAGGTCGTTGCGCGACACGTACTCCGCCGCGTCGGCGAAGCCGTTGCCAAGCCCCACCATCGCCGCCTGGTGGCACACGGCGTCCACGCCGGACAGCGCGCGGGATACCGCGTGGCGGTCCCGGACGTCGGCACCCGCTCCTTCCCGCACATCGAACACGACGGGCTCGTGCCCCCGCGCCGCGAGCGCCTCGACGACATGGGACCCGATGAACCCGGCTCCGCCGGTGACCAGTACACGCATGACTCGCACGCTAGGCGCCGCACCGGCAGGACCCCAGCGCCACGCCCCGCACGTCACCGCTCCGTAAGACCTTCTCGGAGCCCAGCGTCAGTCTCGGTCGGCCGAGCGGCGCAGACGCTCGCGCAGGCCCTCCGCCAGCGGGCTCCCCATCTTCGTGTGGAGGGAGATGGCCCTGGTCAGGTCGTCCCGCAGCGTGGAGCGGTCGGCGCCGGGGCGTTCGGCGATGGAGACGAGGTCGAGCAGGGCCTCGGCCTCGTAGGCGTGGCCCTCGACCAGCTCCAGCGTGTGCGCCGCTTCGCGCAGGATCGGCACGGCTTCGCCGGTCCTGCCCAGGTTGTCGAGGGCGCGTCCGAGCGCGGCGGTGGCCCGGGCGGCCATGCGGCGGTCGGGCGTCGGCAGGGCGAGCAGGTCCGTGCGGGCGCGGCTGAGCGTGTCGACGGCCTCGTCGTGGTCGCCGCGCGCGTCCTGGGCGCGGCCGAGGAAGAACGCGGCGATGGCCGCTCCGCGCGGCTCCCCGCCCTGTGCGTTGAGCTCCATGGAGCGCCGGTACGCCGCCACGGCCCGGTCCGGGTCGAAGCGGTCCCAGTACCGGCCGGAGAACTCCAGGACCGAGGCGTACAGCACCGGGTCGTCGGCGATCTCCGCGCAGGAGCGCGCCGTCGCCAACTCGCGCTGCGCTCGCTCGTGTTCACCGGTGTCCATCAGGGGGCGGGAGAGCAGACTCCGTAGCCGCGCCTCGGCGGCAGGGGCCACCGCGGCGGCCGCGTAGCGCGCGCCGAGTTCCAGGGATTCCCGCCAGTCGCCGAGGTGGCGGTGGTGCAGGAACAGGACGGTGAAGCACTCGGCCAACTGCCAGCCGGGCGTGTGCAGGGCGGGTTCGTCCGCCGCGCGCAGGACCGCCATGATGTTCGCGCGCTCGGCCGCCAGCCAGTCCAGCGGGCGCGGCCCGTTCGGCGCGGCGAACGGATCGGGTTGCTCGGCCAGCAGGGTGCGCAGATCGGCGACGCGCAGGCGGTCCGCACGCTCCGAGCGGTCGGCGAGCGCTGTCAGGAGCAGATAGTGCGTCAGCACGCGCTCCGTCACCGCGAGCCCGGTGCCGAACGGCTCCTCCACGCCCGCGCGCTCGCGCGCGTGGAGACGGACGAGGCCGTGGAACCGGTACCGGCGTTCCTCCGTGAGCTCCACCAGGCTCATGTCCTCGAGGACGTCGAGGAGTACCTGGGCCGATTCCAGGTCCTGGCCGGTGGCCGCCGCCGCTGTCGCCGCGTCGAAGGTCGGGCCGGGGATCCAGCCGAGGAGCCGGTAGCCGTGGGCCAGGTCGGCGGAGAGCTGCCGGTAGGCGGAGTCGAGGACGGCGGACACCGGGGACTCGCCGCCCACGCTCAGCGCGGACAGCCGCCGTCCGTCGTCGGTGAGTTCGGCGGCGAGGGCGTCCAGCGTGAGGCGCGGCTCGTTCACCAGCCGGGCCGCGGCCACGTGCAGCGCGACCGGCAGGCCCGAACAGAGGCCGACCACGCGCTCGGCGGCCTCGGGATCGGCGGCCACCCGCTCCTGACCGCACCGGTCGGCGAGGAGCAGGAGCCCGGCGGCCCCGGTGAGCGGCTCGAGGGGCAGCGGGCGGGCGCCGTCGAGGGTGAGTTCGCCCAGCTTGGCCGTGCTCGTCGCGAGCACGGCGCTGCCCGGACCGTTCGGGATCAGGGCCCGCACCTGCGCGGGGGAGGACACGTCGTCGAGTACGAGCAGGACGCGCAGGTCGGCCGTCCGGTCACGGAAGAGCGCGGTGCGTTCGCCGAGGGACGGGGGCAGGTGGGCGTCGGCCACTCCGAGGGAGCGCAGACAGTGGCCGACGGCTTCGGTGACGTCCGCGCCCGCGTGATTGCGCAGCGCCGCGAAGTCCACGTAGAGCCGACCGTCGGAGAAGTGCTCGCGGGTCCGGCGCGCGTGCGCCCAGTAGTGGGCGAGCGCCGACTTCCCGACTCCGGGCGGACCGGCGAGGACGCGGACGTCCACGTGCGAGGGATCGGCGCCCCAGTCGAACTGCCCGTTCAGAACGGCCAGCTCGTCCGAGCGATTGATGAAGTGATGGCGCAGGGCCGGTACTTGTGAGGGTGGGCCAGGGCGGCGGAGGGCTTCGGGTACGTGGTACGAGATCGGGGGGTCCGACGGGGGTTCTCCCGCCGAGCCGCGCATGTCGCTTAAGAGATCGACCAGTTCCTGAGCAGTCTCGGAACCTTGCCGCAAGGCGTGCCGGATCCGTCGCCGCAGCTGATCGGCGCAATCGCCCACGGCATGCGGGCTGTCCGACTGCAACGAGTCGGCCAACTGCGCCACGGCGGAGCGAAGTTGCTCGACATCGTCGGTGTCGGTGTCGGTGTCGGTCTGGGGATCGCCGCCTTGACGCTGGCGTCGGCTGAACAGGCGGGTGAGGCGGGTACGCGCCTGGGTCCATGCCTCCGTGACGGCGAGCCCGACCACCGTGCTCGTCGCACCCGACGCGGCGAGCGCCGCCACCTCGATCGCCACAGGGTCCCCTTCGCGTACCGCCGTGCTGCCGCATCAGCCGTGCTTCTCGTACCGATGACCACCGTAGAGGGATCGCCATCGCGTGGGTAGCAGGTCCATGAAGAACGTCGAGGTCGGGGGCTTCAGGGCATGCGGGGGCGCAGCCGCAGCCGCGTCTCACGGTCGCCGTCCGCCGCGCCGTCGAGGCGCAGGTTCACGTCGATCCCGTACGGGGGGATGCCGGCCCGCAGGCAGGCGTAGACGACGGAGGCGGCAAGCGCTGGATCGACGAAGGCGCCGGGGGTGACGGGGGTGTCGGGGGTGTCGGGGGCGTCGGCGGCGGCCACTTCCACGGCGCTCCCGTCGCGCAGGCTCACCAGACACACCCCGGAGCTCACCCCGTTCGCGGCGAGGAGGCTTCCGGGCCAGCGCGCCAAGGTGGCGCGGGCCCAGTGCAGCGCGGCGGCGGGGTCCGGCGCGGGTGTGGAGCCGAGCAGGACGGAGGCGCTCTCGGTGAGGTGTCGGTCGCGTTCCTCGGCGGGCTCGACCGCGAGGTGCCAGAAGGACCGCTCGGTCTCGGGCCGCTCCCGGCCGACAGAGGAGGGAAAGCGGCTGACGCCGATGGTGAGGCGGCCGGGGGCAGTGGCCTCGGCGCCGCCCAGGCGGGTGCCCACGACCCACGAGGTGACCGGGGCCGAGGGATCGGCCGGGGCGGCGAGGGCGCGGGGGCGCGGCGCGTCGGTCGGCGGAAGAGGGAGGCGGAGCAGTTCGTACACGGCCTCACGCAGGCGGGCGAGCGCGGTCCCTGGCAGCTCGAACGCGCGGGCGACCACATCGGCGTACGGATCGTGGCGGTGGTCCGCGTGGTCCTGCATGACGCCGTCGACCTGCGTCAGGAGCCCGCCCTCGGGATCGAGCCGGGGCGCGATCCTGGCCAGGTCGGCGCTCGCGGTGCCGGGCACGGCCTCGCTGCCGTGCGTGGCCAGAGCGGTCGGTCGGCCGAGCGCGGCCCCGTAGAGGGTGACGGATCCGTGGTCGCCGATCACCGCGTCGGCGGCGACGAGCGCGGGCCGCCAGTCGTGCACGGGCGGCATGAGCAGGAGCCCGGCGTCGAGGGCGGCGGCCTGGAGCGTCCGGATGTGCCACGCTCCGTGCGCCGACCATACGTTGGGGTGCAGGATCAGGCCGACTCGGTGGGTGTCCCAGGGCAGTTGGCCGAGGAGCCGTGCGGGCAGCTCGGGGTTCCGGGCGATGAGCGACGTCGGCCCCCAGGTCGAACTGACCATCACCAGGCGCTGGTTGTCCTGAACGCCCAGAGCGGCCCGGTAACCCTCCCGCCGGTCTTCGCTCACGAGCAGTTCGTCGAGGCAGGGATCGCCGACGAGCAGGGTGCGTCCGGCGGTCTTCGGGTGGGCGGTGGCCAACTGCCGTTCCTGCTCGGGGTGCGAGACCGCGAGCCAGGCCCGCCCCGCCTCCAGCAGCTCGTCCGGCACGACGCCCGAGAGGCGCTCGCGCGGGGCACGGGAGTCCGGAACGTACTTCTGGAAGCCGACCCCGTGAGGGAGGACCAGCACCGGGCAGCGTCCGGTCGGCAGGTCGATGTGCTCGCTGGCGCTGATGATCAAGTCGGGTTCGACGTGCGGGAGTTGCTCCCACGGCATGACGCGGCAGCCCGCGTCGTGGAGCAGGTCGATCGCGCCGTCGCTGAAGGCGGACCCGGGGTCGTGCGCGAAGACCGCGGTGACCCGGGCATCGCCGCGCAGCAGCGCGGGCAGGACCTCCAGGACGCGGATGGTGGAGGTGAGGGTGCGGGCTGCGACGACGAGCGTGCGCTCGCCGGGGAAGGTGTGCCAGCGATGGGCATCGTCACCTACGGGGACCCGCAGGAACGGGATGTCAGCGAAGCGCGCGGCCACCCCGACCCCCCGAGCGTCCGGCGCTGCCTACGCGGCTCGCGGCTCGCGGCTCGCGGCTCGCGGGGCATGGTCGCTAGCGTAGTTCAAGCTGTCTCGCAACCCTTCAGATGTGCGGCGGGGGACCCGGGCGTCCGTGACAACCGTAAGGGTCGGGCCTGTCGCACCGTCAGTCACACCTGTGCTCTACCTGTTGCCGCGGCGCTCGCCCTCGCGGGTGCAGGGCAGTTCCGCGGCCGTGTTGTGCACGTGGAAGTCGCGGGTGGCCTGCCGTTCGACTTCGGTGAGGGCGGTCGGCCGGACGTCGACGATGCCGCCGAAGGGCCGGTCGACGTCCCGGATGACGCACAGCGTGGTGGTGAGCAGCGCGGTGATCACGGCGAGGGTGATCATCTGCCCGCGGTTGTTCTTGCGGGGCAGGCAGATGCCGAGGGCCACCACGGTGATGGTGAGGGTGGCGAGCAGGAACCAGAAGATGACGCTGGGGATGCTGGCGGTCGCCTGGGTGAGCCGCTCCTCGCGTTCGTCGGAGCGCTTGTTGTCGGCGGCGATCAGCATGCCGAAGACCGGCTTGCCCTGCAACGGACGGAAGGTGTGACGGAAGTCGGTGGACCACACGTTGGGCGCCGCGGACCCGTTGCCGTCGGCCATGGCGGGCCATTCCCGCATCCTCACGGCGCGCGCGTAGCAGACGGCGTCGGCCTGGATCCGCTCCCGCTGGTCCGAGGGCGCGTACTCGGCGGTCTCCACGAGCTGGTCCAGAGCGCGTGCCTCACCCCGCGACGCGACTTCGGCCTTGCCGTAGGAGCCGTTGGCGGTGACCAGGACGAAGGCCAGCAGAAGGATGGTCAGGGTCAGCAGAGGCCCGACGAGGTCTTTGACGGCCATGCCACTGCCGTCGTCCTCACTGAGCAGCCGGGGCCGAAGGAAACGGTTGGCGGCCAGCCCCGCGAGCAGGGCGAGAACGGCGACGACGATGACGAGGACCATGGATGGGCATCTCCGGGGCGGTGGGGCGGCGCGGCAGGGACAGCGGGGCGCGGAAGGCGCTGCGCGATCTTGCCCGGAGGGCCACCGTCCCGAACTGGCGAAACGATTGCTCGCCCTCGCACGAGGGACATGCTTTGGGCCAGTGGGCGGCCACGACGGTGTCCTCCGGAGAGCGTTGATTCCCGCGAGCGTGAGCGAGAGCCCGCCCGACTGCCGACTGATACCCGGTGATCCCCGTGCCTGGCACGCCACGTTCAGTCGCTGATGTCGACTCCGTAGGCGCGTGCGAGGCCGGCGAGTCCGTGGTCGTACCCCTGCCCGACGGCACGGAAGCGCCAGACGGACCCACGGCGGTAGATCTCGGCGAGGAGGAGGGTGCGTTCGCTGGTGGCCGCGTCCAGGGTGGCCTGTGCAAGTGCCGCGGCACTGTCGTCCGGCGCGGCGGCCACCTGGATCGCACCGATGTCGCCGAAGGTCGCGCCCCCGTCGATGGCGGCCGCGATGACGACTGTGCGTGAGGCGGGCGGGAGCGAGGCGAGGTCGATGGTGACGGTCTGTTCGGCGGGGCCGTCGGTGAGGAGGCGGACCGTGCCGCCGGGGTTCTCCGGTGCGCCGTAGAAGACGAAGTCTTCGTCGAAGGTGACCTGTTCGTCCTCGTCGAGCACGAATGCGACGACGTCGATCTCGGCGAGGTCCTGTGGGACCCAGCTCGCGGTGACGTGCCAGGGGAGTGCGGGAGTTCCGGACGGCGGTGCGGGCAGGTCGACGACACCGCCGCGCGGCAGTACGCGCGGAGCGGAGGGCCGGGCCGCGGTCGGTGCCGTGCCGTCAGCGGCCCCGTCCGCCCGCCCGGCGGCGGCTGTCGGCGAGCTGAGCCAGTGCTCGTCGTGCAGCGGAAGCCCCAGATCCGCGATTCGGCGCCTGCGGCGGTCGTATTCGCCTCCGGCCAGTACGACGACGTCGGTGACGCTGCACGAGAGGTTGACGGCAGCGGAGCCGCCCAGCGCGACGATGCGCGTACGGGCCGCGACCGCGTCGGCGTGCGTACCGCCCAGGACGAGCACCCGCTGCCCGGCCAGCGGCTTGCCCGCCGACGGAGTCGTTTCGGGCTCCGGCGGGCGCGGCGCCGGAACGACCGCTTCCAGTGCCTGGTCGGCGGTCTCCGGCACCGGAACAACGGTCTCCGGCATCGGAACAACGGCCTCCGGCACCGGAACAACGGTCTCCGGCATCGGAACAACTACCTCCGGCACCGGGGCGGCGGCCTTCGGCGCAGACGCCTGGTGGAGCGTGCCGGTCTGTACGTCGCCGAGCAACCGGAGGAAGGCGGGCTCGTCGATGATCGGCACGCCCTCGGCGACGGCTCGCCGGGCCTTGGCCGACCCGGACGCGGAGTCGTTGGTGACCAGCGCACTGGTGTGCCGACTGACCGACGACACCATGTTCAGCCCGGCAGCGACCGACCGCGCCACCAGCTCCGCGCGCGAGGTCGCGGTCTCCCCGGTGATGGCTATCTTCATGCCTTGGAGGAGCGGGCCGCCGGGCTGCAGTCGCCCAGGATTGCGGTACGCGCAGGGTGTCTTCGGCGGCTTGGGAGTGAATTGCGAGTCCTGCCGGGGCGGGCAGGCCACCAGCGGCAGCGGCAGGTCGAGCAGGGCCGCCTCCCGCAGCGTGGCGCGGAAGATCCCTGCGAGGACTCTGGTGTCGTCCAGCGCGTCGTGCGCCTGGGTCTGCGGTACTCCGTAGTGCGCGGCCAGCGTGCCCAGTTTCATGTCCTGGAGCGGCAGATCCACCTGCCGGTTGAGTGCGAGAGTGCACAGACGCTGGGAGACCGGCAGATAGGCGCGGGCCCGCGCGAACTCGTGGGCGAGGAAGTCGTAGTCGAACTGCGCGTTGTGCGCCACCAGGACCCGGTCCCGCAGCAACGCCCCGATCTCCCCTGCCACCTGCTCGAAGGTCGGGGCCCCGCGCAGCCGCTCGGCGGTCAGGCCGTGTACGTGCACGGGCCCGGGATCGCACCCGGGATTAAGCAGCGTCGAGAACTCCCCGGTCTGCGCACCGTCCCGCCCGATGGTCACCACCGCGATCGACAGCACGCGGTCCCGCCGGGCGATGAGCCCCGAGGTCTCCACGTCCACGAGCGCCCAGTCGAAGGCGTAGCTCCGTAGCCCGGAGAGGTCGAGGGAGGGGGAGGGGACAGCAGCCATGCCGGAAAGGATGCTGCGGAATCAACCGTTCCATCAACCTGAATGTCTATTTGTGCCGATACGTGGTGACTAGGTGCCGTCGATGGGGGGGCTCGGCGGCAAGAGGTCATCCCCGGTCGGACTGCCGACCACCTCGCCGTTCAGTGGCCTGTGGTCCTTACCGCGTCACTACGGAGTACTCGCTAACGTGCCCCGAGCCAGCAAAAACGCCCTCCCCAGGGGAGGGCGGAACACCGCACGGACATGAGCGCCCCCGGCAGGACTCGAACCTGCGGCCAAGCGCTTAGAAGGCGCCTGCTCTATCCACTGAGCTACGGGGGCCGGGTGTGGCCGGGTGGCATGGAGTCCGGATGTGGGGGAGATCCGTGACCTTGCCGGGGACAAGGATAGGGCTCCCGGGGCCCTGTCCCTGATGCTTCACCTCCGCGCCGTGATGTGGAGGTTCAGTGAAGCGGTCCTGATAATCGCAGGCAGGTGCGAATCTCGCATCGCTTTTGGCGTCTCACGCCCCGGGTGTTGTGCACTCGTTATGCCTGCGCCCCCAGTCGCCCCTTCCATCCCCTGTGTCCGATCGGCGCGCAGAGGCTTCCATATGCTTCAGAAAGCCGCCAAAATTGGGCATTCTTCGCATGTGGTGACCTTGGACGTACGGCCTCAATTGCTTGACGCACTCTCCGCCCTGCGCGAGCGTGTCGCCGCCGCACGCTTTCCGCTCCCCCTGCCGGGGGCGCCACGCGCGCGTGCCAACCGGGACGAGCTTCTCGCGCAGCTCGACGACTATCTCGTGCCCCGGCTGAGGGCGCCCGAAGCGCCCCTTCTCGCCGTCGTCGGCGGGTCCACCGGAGCGGGTAAGTCCACTCTTGTGAACTCCCTGGTGGGGCGGCAGGTCAGCGAGGCGGGGGTGCTGCGGCCCACGACGCGTACGCCGGTGCTCGTCTGCCATCCGGATGATCACCACTGGTTCGCGGGGATGCGCGTCCTGCCGGACCTCACGCGCGTGTGGATGCCCCAGGAACAGCCCTCGGAGGGCGAGGACGACGAGGACGGTGGCGACGGCGACGACGACCTGCCGGGGCTCTACGGAGGCGCGGACGGGGCCGACGGGGCCGACGGGGAGCGGGCGCTGCGGATCGAGACCGCGGAGAGCCTGCCCCGGGGGCTCGCCCTCCTCGACGCCCCTGACGTCGACTCGCTCGTCGCCGACAACCGGGTGCTGGCCGCCGAGCTGATCTCCGCGGCCGACGTATGGGTGATGGTCACCACCGCGTCCCGGTACGCCGACGCGGTGCCCTGGCACCTGCTGCGCACGGCCAAGGAGCACGACGCCACCCTCGTCACGGTCCTCGACCGCGTCCCCCACCAGGTGGTGACCGAGGTGTCGCGGCAGTACGGGGCGCTGCTCTCCAAGGCGGGCCTCGGCGACGTCCCGCGCTTCACCGTCCCCGAGCTGCCCGAGTCCGCGGGCGGTGGCGGGCTGCTTCCCGCCACCGCCGTCGCGCCGCTGCGCGCCTGGCTCACGCACCGCGTTCAGGAGCCCGCGGCACGCGCCCAGGCCGTCGCCCGTACCGCGCACGGCGTCATCGACTCGCTCAGCGCCCGGATGCCGGAGCTCGCGAGCGCCGTCGCCGCGCAGTACGCGGCCGCGCTGCGGCTCACGGCCGCCGTCGACGAGGCGTACGAGAACGAGCACGCGCGCGTGCGGGGCCGTCTCCAGGCGGGCGGCGTGCTCGCCGGGGGAGCCCTGAAGCGCTGGCGCAGCTACCCGCTCGACTGCGGCGCGGGCGAACTGCTCGACGCCATCGCCGAGAGCCTGGAGGCGCTGCTCCTGTGCGCCGTCACCGCCGCCGACGAACGCATCGACGAGGCGTGGCGCCGCGAACCCGCGGCGGGCGCCCAGGGGCTCGCCGACCGCGACCCGGAGGCGGAGAGCGCCGAGCACCGCATCGGGATGGCCGTCCGCAGGTGGCGGCGCGTCCTGGAGGAGTACGCCGAGGACGAGGTGCGCGGCATCGAGCGGATCGACAAGAGCCCCCTGCCGGACCCCGAATCCGTCGCCGCCCTGCTCGCCACCGCCCTGCTCGGCGGGCGCAGGGCCCGCGCGGCGGGCGAGATCCTCGCCGAACGGATCGGCGCCACGGGCGCGGTCCGGCTGCGCGACAGGGGCGGGCGCCTGCTGACCGACTACCTGGAGAAGGTCCTCGGCGCCGAACGGGAGCGCAGGCTCGCCCCCCTGGACGCCCTCGACGTCCACCCGGAACCCCAGGCCGAGCTGATCGCCGCCCTGTCCGTACTGCAGAAGGAGAGGTGACCGCATGACCGCCGTCACTGATCACGCCGATCACGCCGATCATGCCGATCGCGCGGATGACACCGAGTACGACGAGAGGCCGGAGAGGTCCGGGAGGCCCGGGCGGCCTGACGGTGGTTCCGAAGGCGCCTGGGACGACGGCCTCATCGCGCGGCGCATGGCAGGCGGGCCACGGGACATCGGCATCGGCACCGGCACTGGCACCAACACGGGCAACGGCACCGGCACCGGCACGCACGCGTACGCGCCGACCGCGCCCCCCACGTCGTACGAAGGACCGCTCCGCGCCCGGCTCGACGCGCTGCGCGAGCTCGTCGGGCTCTCCCGCACCCGACTCGACGGGGGCACCCTCGCCGAGGCGGGCCGCGTCCTGGACGAGGCCGCCGCCCGGCGCAGGCTCTCCGAACGGCACACCGTCGTCGCCATCGCGGGCGCCACGGGCAGCGGGAAATCGACCCTCTTCAACGTGCTCGCCGGGGTGATGATCTCCGAGACCGGCGTGCGCAGGCCGACCACCGCCGCGCCCATCGGGTGCAGCTGGACGGACGGCGCGGCGGGACTCCTCGACCGGCTCGGCATCCCCGGACGGCTGCGGCGTCGCCCTCTCCAGGGGCCCGGCGCCGACGACCTCCAGGGGCTCGTCCTCGTCGATCTGCCCGACCACGACTCGGCGGTCGGCGAACACCGCGAGCAGGTCGACCGGATCCTGGCCCTCGTGGACGCGGTCATCTGGGTCGTCGACCCCGAGAAGTACGCCGACGCGATGCTCCACGAGCGGTATCTGCGGCCCATGGCGGGCCACGCGGAGATCACGTTCGTCGTGCTCAATCAGATCGACAGGCTCCCCGGGGACGCCGCCGACCAGGTGCTCGACGATCTGCGGCGGCTCCTGGACGAGGACGGCATCGCGCTCGGCGAGCACGGCGAGCCGGGCGCCACCGTGCTCGCGCTCTCCGCGCTGACCGGCGACGGGCTGGGTGAACTGCGCGAAGCGCTCGGCCAGTTCACCCAGGAGCGCGGCGCGGCGGCCCGCCGGATCTCGGCCGACCTGGACGCGGCCGCCGCCCGGCTGCGTCCCGTGTACGTCGAAGGGGCGACGTCGGGCCGGGGGCGCGGGCGGGTCGGGCTCAGCGAGGAGGCGCGCGAGGAGTTCGCCGACCGGCTCGCGGACGCCGTGGGGGCGACCGCGGCCGGTGACGCGGCGGAGCGGTCCTGGCGCAGGAACGCGGGCAAGGCGTGCGGTGACCCCTGGTTCCGGCTGTGGCGGTGGTACGAGGCGCAGCGCACGCCGCAGATCGGCACGGGACCGGTCGTGGAGCCGCCCGCGGACGAGGAGGCGACGGCCCGTCAGCGCGTCGAGCACGCCGTGCGCACGGTGGCCGACGAGGCGGCGACCGGGCTGCCCGCGCCCTGGGGACAGGCGGTGCGGGAGGCGGCGGTACGCGGCGCCGAGGGGCTGCCGGAGGCGCTCGACGAACTGGCGGTGACCGCGGGCGTGCCGGCGGGACGGCCGCCGCGGCCCGGCTGGTGGCCGGTTGCGGTCCTCGCGCAGGCGGCCATGACGATGCTTCAGATCGTCGGGGGGCTCTGGCTGGTCGGGCAGATCATCGGGGTCGCGCAGCCGAACCTGGGCGTGCCCGCGCTGTTGATGCTGGCGGGCATCGTGGGCGGTCCGTGCGTGGAGTGGGCGAGCCGGATGGCGGCGCGGGGCCCCGCACGCCGCTACGGCCTCGACGTGGAACGGCGGCTGCGCGAGGCGGCCGCGGGGTGCGGGCGGGCGCGGGTCCTCGATCCGGTGGCGGCGGAACTGCTGCGGTATCGCGAGGTGCGGGAGCAGTACGTCCGGGTGGCCGGGGCTCCCTCCATCGGGTGACGGGGATTTCCACAACCGGGCGGCGGTACACAGGGCTCAGCGGGCTCGGCGCGACCGGTGCAGTCTGAGATCGCAGCCGCGAAGGGCGCGGCGGCGGAAGCGGACGCACGGGAGGGGTTCGGCATGAACGAGACCATGGTGACGGTGGTGGGGAACGTCGCGACGACGCCGGTGTACCGGGAGTTGCCGACGGGACCGGTGGCGCGGTTCCGGCTCGCGGTCCCGACGCGGAAGTACGACCGCGTGCAGAACACGTGGTCCGACGGGCACACCAACTTCTTCACCGTGTGGGCCTGGCGGGCGCTCGGCACCAATGTGCAGGGATCGGTGTCGGTGGGTGAACCGGTCATCGTGCAGGGGCGGTTGAGGGTGCGCGACGAGGAGCGCGGCGGGCAGCACTGGACGTCGGCGGACATCGAGGCGCTCGTCGTCGGGCACGACCTCTCGCGCGGTACGGCGGCGTTCCGCCGGGTGCTCAAGGCGAATCCGGCACTGACGGAACCGGTGGCCGAGCGGGACGGAAAACGCGGCGCGGAGCGTGACGGAGAGCCATCGCCGGTGGGGTGACGGGTCGTCAGTTGGGGCCTCCGCGCGGGTGCCCGAAGTGCGGCTTATTGGCGAATGAATGCCGTTGATTTGTCGATAAGCCCAGCTCGGAGCGGGTGTTGGGGGTAACGATTCCGAGTCGGATCGGTTATCCGACGGTATGACTGGGGTCGGTGGTGTGCCGCTTCCTTAGGATGCCGGAGGTAACTCACGGGGCAGTTTGGCAGGCACGGCCATGCAGGTGGCGGGTGATCCTGCCCTTTTCAATCTGCTGGCGGGACCACCCCCCCTCATGCGAACGGGTCCCGCCCGGAGGGGAATTCAGTGTTTTCAGCGTTTACTGCGCGTAGTGCGTCGTCCATGCGCGGCCGCGGCATCGGAGCCCGCCTCGCCGCTGTCGCCGCGGTCTCGGGGCTCGTCGCCGCGGGCGCGATAGCCGGAGCGGGTGCGGCCCAGGCGGAAGAGGCGCCGCAGCACCGGGGCGGAGCGGTCGCGACGCTGAACGGCCTGCAGACGTACGGCCAGGCCGTGGTCAGAGACGGCGGCAGCACGGAGCAGGTGCCCGCAGGACTCTTCGAGATGTCCGTGGAGAACGGCGGCACGCTGCAGACGTACTGCATCGACATCCACAACCCCACGCAGAAGGACGCCAAGTACCAGGAGACCCCCTGGAGCGGCACCTCGCTGAACGCCAATCGCAACGCGGGCAAGATCCGCTGGATCCTGCAGCACTCCTACCCGCAGGTGAACGACCTCGCCGAACTCGCCGAGAAGGCGGGCGCGCGCTCCCTGACCGAGGAGACCGCGGCGGCCGGTACGCAGGTCGCGATCTGGCGGTACTCGGACGGCGCCAAGGTCGACGCGATCGACCCGCAGGCCGAGAAGCTCGCCGACTACCTGCACAGGAGCGCGCGCGGCAGCGCCGAGCCCAAGGCGTCGCTGACGCTCGAACCGCAGGCCGTCTCCGGGCGCGCGGGAGAGCGCGTCGGCCCGGTCACCGTGCGGACGGACGCGGACGCGGTGACGGTGACGCCGCCCACCGATTCCGCGGCGAGCGGGGTGAAGGTCGTCGGCAAGGACGGCAAGCCCGTGAAGTCCGCGGCCGACGGCAGCCGCGTCTACTTCGACGTACCGAAGGACGCGCCGGACGGCTCGGCCGCGCTCTCCGTGCAGGCGTCGACCACCGTCCCCGTCGGGCGGGCGTTCACCTCCGAGACCAGGAGCCAGACGCAGATCCTCGCGGGCTCCAGCGAGTCGACGGTCTCGGCGACGGCCACCGCCAACTGGGCCGAGAAGGGCGCGATACCGGCGCTCTCCGCGGAGAAGAACTGCGCCAAGGGCGGCGTGGACATCACCGCGGGCAACAAGGGCGACGAGCCGTTCACGTTCCAGCTCATGGGCTTCAAGCACACGATCGAGGCGGGCGCGTCGCAGACGGTGACGATCCCGCTCCAGGAAGACCAGCCGTACGACTTCACGATCAAGGGGCCCAACGGCTTCGAGAAGCGCTTCAAGGGCGTACTGGACTGCCGCACCGAGGGCGCCTCGATCGACAACAAGGCCCAGCCCGTCTCCGAGCCGAGCCCCGCCTCGGCGGGCGGCACCTCGGGCGGCGGCGACCTGGCAGAGACCGGCAGCTCCAGCAATACGCCCCTGATCGCGGGGGTCGCGGTGGCGTTCGTCGTGATCGGCGGCCTGGCGATCTTCCTCCTCCGCAAGAAGAAGGACCCGGCGCAGGCGTCGACCGAGGAGTGAGCAGCCGGTAGTCGCGCAACCGCAGTGCGCGACGGGCGGCCTCGCAGGTGGGAGCGGTCCCGGCGGAGACGGTGAGTATCCGGTTTCCGCCGGGGGCTGGCTGTACGGCAAGATGGGGTGTATCTGCCCACACACTGATTGCCGGACGGTTTCTCTTGGCTGAGTACATCTACACCATGCGCAAGACGCGCAAGGCGCACGGCGACAAGGTGATCCTTGATGACGTCACCTTGAGCTTCCTGCCTGGCGCGAAGATCGGTGTCGTGGGACCCAACGGCGCCGGTAAGTCCACGGTGCTGAAGATCATGGCCGGCCTGGAGCAGCCGTCGAACGGTGACGCGTTCCTCACGCCCGGGTTCACCGTCGGCATCCTCATGCAGGAGCCGCAGCTCGACGAGTCCAAGACCGTCCTGGAGAACGTGCAGGACGGCGCCGCCGAGATCATGGGCAAGCTCAAGCGCTTCAACGAGGTCGCCGAGCTCATGGCGACGGACTACTCGGACGCGCTCATGGAGGAGATGGGCAAGCTCCAGGAGGACCTGGACCACGCCAACGCGTGGGACCTGGACGCCCAGCTCGAGCAGGCCATGGACGCGCTCGGCTGCCCGCCCGGCGACTGGCCCGTGGTCAACCTCTCCGGCGGGGAGAAGCGCCGCGTCGCGCTCTGCAAGCTCCTCATCGAGGCGCCCGACCTGCTCCTCCTCGACGAGCCCACCAACCACCTCGACGCCGAGTCGGTGAACTGGCTGGAGCAGCACCTCGCGCAGTACGCGGGCTGCGTCATCGCCGTCACCCACGACCGCTACTTCCTGGACAACGTCGCCCAGTGGATCCTGGAGCTCGACCGCGGCCGCGCCATCGCCTACGAGGGCAACTACTCCACGTACCTGGAGAAGAAGCAGTCCCGTCTCAAGGTCGAGGGCCAGAAGGACGCCAAGCGGGCCAAGCGCCTCAAGGAAGAGCTCGAGTGGGTGCGGTCCAACGCCAAGGGGCGTCAGGCCAAGTCCAAGGCGCGCCTCGCCCGGTACGAGGAGATGGCCGCCGAGGCCGACAAGATGCGGAAGCTGGACTTCGAGGAGATCCAGATTCCGCCGGGCCCGCGTCTGGGCTCGATCGTCGTCGAGGTCGAGAACCTCTCCAAGGCCTTCGGTGACAAGGTCCTGATCGACGACCTGAGCTTCACGCTGCCGCGCAACGGCATCGTCGGCATCATCGGTCCGAACGGCGCGGGCAAGACCACGCTGTTCAAGATGCTCCAGGGCCTCGAGGCGCCGGACTCCGGCAAGATCAAGGTCGGCGACACGGTCAAGATCTCCTACGTCGACCAGAGCCGCGCCAACATCGACCCCAAGAAGACCCTCTGGGCGGTCGTGAGCGACGAGCTCGACTACATCAACGTCGGCCAGGTCGAGATGCCCTCGCGCGCGTACGTCAGCGCCTTCGGCTTCAAGGGCCCGGACCAGCAGAAGCCCGCGGGCGTCCTGTCCGGTGGTGAGCGCAACCGCCTCAACCTGGCCCTGACGCTCAAGGAGGGCGGCAACCTGCTGCTCCTCGACGAGCCGACGAACGACCTCGACGTCGAGACCCTGTCCTCCCTGGAGAACGCGCTCCTGGAGTTCCCCGGTGCCGCCGTCGTGATCTCCCACGACCGGTGGTTCCTGGACCGGGTCGCCACGCACATCCTCGCCTACGAGGGTGAGTCGACGTGGTACTGGTTCGAGGGCAACTTCGAGTCGTACGAGAAGAACAAGATCGAGCGCCTGGGTGCGGACGCGGCCCGTCCGCACCGCGCCACCTACAAGAAGCTCACCCGGGGCTGAGGCAGCTGTGACTCGGCACATCTACCAGTGCCCGCTGCGCTGGTCGGACATGGACGCCTTCGGGCACGTCAACAACGTCGTCTTCCTGCGGTACTTGGAAGAGGCGCGCATCGACTTCATGTTCCGGCTCGCGCCCGGGGACGGTTCGCCGTCGTTCTCCGGCGGGTCCGTGGTGGCCCGCCACGAGATCGACTACGTACGGCCGTTGGTGCACCGGCACGAGCCGGTCACCGTCGAGTCGTGGGTGACGAAGATAGGCGCGGCGTCGCTCACGATCGCGTACGAGATCAAGGACGACGAGCAGGTCTACGTGCGGGCGTCGACGGTGGTCGTGCCGTTCGATCTGGAGGCCCAGCGGCCGCGCCGGATCACCACGGAGGAGAAGTCCTACCTCCAGCTGTACGTGGACGACAGTGCCGACGGTGGCTCGGGGGCGCTTGCCGCATGACCGCGCGGCTGCACTTCGCCGACGCCGGGGAGGCGGCCGATCTGGCCGCCTTCCTGGCCCGGCTCATCCACTACGACAAGGCGGCCGCGGTGCGGCTGCAGGCCGCGGGGGACACGCTCGCCGTGTTCGGGCGGCCGCCGTCGTTCGAGGTGCTCGCCATTCGTACGGCACGGCTCGCCAAGCCGTACGAGCACGGCCTCGACACCACGCTCGACGTCACCGTCTCCGCGGGTGAACTCCTGGAGTCCGTGGCCGAGTCGGCCGAGTCGGTGCGGACGGCGGGTGTCGCCGCCGTGCCGGGTGCCGTGACCGGGCCCCCGTGGGCCGGGGTGCTCCCGCCGCGCGGCGGCTGGCGGCAGGAACCGGGGCTTCCGGCTCCGGAGGCGGTGAAGGGCCTGGTGGCGGCCGCCGTCGCCGAATTCAAGTCCCGCGTCGAGGAGTTGCCGCAGGAGCGACGGGTGCGGGCCGAACTCGACCGGGTGGGTCGCGAGATCTGGTCGAGGACCATCGGGGAGACCGGGCTTCCGGTGCGGGTCGCTCATGCCGCGCAGGCTCTGGGGTTCTTGCGGGGGGACGCGCTGACCTTGCTGTCTTCCGGGGCCTGGCTCCGGTTGCGTACGGCCTATGGGTCCATTGCCGTGCGGCGGGCCGGTGGTGGGGGACTCTCCGTCATGCCCGCGTAAGCGGTGCCCGGCGCGCCCCTCCCGCAGGGGCGTTCAGTCCCGGTCGTCCGGCCACACGCCGATGTGGTCCTTCTCCAGTTCCAGCGCGACCCGGTCCCGCATGTCCAGGGCCTCCGTGTACTCGGCGGGCAGTTGCAGGCGGCCCGCGCGGTCCAGCATCGCGTATTCGCGGGAGATCAGTGACTCCTGGCCCGTCGACTCGTCGACCTCCGTGCGGCGCAGGACCTCCGTCGAGGTGCGGCCGTCGCGGATGGCGACCGTGCGGCGGACCTCGGAGGCGACCGCCTGGTCGTGGGTGACGATGACGATGGTGGTGCCGAGTTCGTCGTTGGCGGTGCGGAACGCGGCGAAGATCCGCTCCGCGGTGTGCGAGTCGAGCTCGCCCGTGGGCTCGTCGGCGAGGAGCACCGCGGGATCGTTGGCCAGCGCCACCGCGATGGCGACGCGCTGTTGCTGGCCGCCGGACATCTGGTGCGGGCGCCGGTCGCGGCAGTCGGCGACCTCCAGCATCTTCAGGAGCCGGTCGGCACGGTCGGCCTTGGCGCGCTTGGCGCGCTTGGCGAGGGCGCCGCGGCCGTGCAACTGCATGGGCAGCGCCACGTTCTGAGCGGCCGTCAGGTAGGGCAGGAGGTTGCGTGCCGTCTGCTGCCAGACGAAGCCGACCACCTCGCGGCGGTAGCGAAGGCGTTGCTTCGCGCCCATGCCGAGCAGGTCGCAGCCCGCGACGCGCGCGGCCCCCGCGGTCGGCTCGTCCAGGCCCGCGAGGATGTTCATCAGCGTCGACTTGCCGCTGCCCGACGCGCCGACCAGGGCCATCAACTCGCCGTCGCGGACGAGCAGATCGAGGCCCTGGAGCGCCTGCACCTCGACGCCGTCGGTGGCGAAGACGCGGACGAGCCGGTCGCAGGTGATCAGCGCGTCGTGGCCGTAGGCGGGCCGGTCGCGGTGCGCGGTGGCCCGCGCCTCCAGGTCGGCGAGCGAGGGGCCGGTCGTGGCAGTCGCGCCGGTCGTGGCGGAGGTGTCGGTCATCGGTTGTCTCCTGTCCTCAGGTCGACGGCGGCCGTGCGCCGGGTGGTCCACCAGGCCTGGGCGAACGCCACCCCGGCGACGAGTACGACGATGCCCGCCGCGGGGAGCAGCAGGGACCAGGGGTCGGCCCGCAGGGTGACCTCGCCGAGGCCGGTGAGGCCGCCGTGCGCGGCCAGCGCGATGCGGCGCAGATCGAGTCCGTCCGCGAGCAGGCCGATCGCCGCCCACCCCGCGAGGACGCCGCCGACCGCGGCGAGCAGCGCCTGCGGCAGGGCTTCCAGGGCGAGCAGCCCGCGGCCCTGGCGGGCGCTCAGGCCCATGGTGCGCAGTCGGCCGAGCAGCATGCGGCGCCGGGGCGCGGACTGGAGCAGGGAGAGCAGTACGGCGAGGGCGGCGTATCCGGCGGCCGCGGCGACGGCGGCCGCGTACACGTTCTCGGCACCGGACTGGAGGGGCGAACTGGTCAACGCGGCGCGCGCGTCGGCCCGCACCCGCACCTTGACGGCACCGGCACGGGGACCGGCGTCGGCCTCGGCACTGGCGTCGGCGTCGGTACTGGCACCTGCGTCGGCCTCGGCGTCGGCACTGGCACCGGCGTCGGCACTGGCACTGGCACCGGCGTCGGTACTGGCACGGGCACTGGCCTCGGCACGGGCACCGGCGTCGGCACGGGCACCGCCACCGGCCTGGGCCTCGGCACCGGCACCGGCCTCGGCCCTCGCCCCGGCCTTCGCCCCAACCAACGCGTCCTCCACGACCCCCCGCGTGATCCCGCCCCCCGTCGCGAGCAGCGTCGTGTCCTTGGCCTTCGGCAGGCCCGCGCGGTCGATCAGGAGGAAGCCGCCCTGGGTGGGCAGCGCGGGTGTCGTCGTGCGGATCGGGCCGACCTTCGCCTTGAAGCTGCCCGAAGGGGTGCGGAAGGAGTGGGTGTCGGTGCCCAGGAGCCGGGCGACGCCGGGTGAGGCCACGGCGGGCAGGGGCGCGGAATCCGCGGGGCGCGCCGCGGTGAGGTCCATCTTCGTGAGGCGGCCGAGGCCGGTCGACGCGGTCAGTCGCGCGTACGTCTCCGGCTCCACCGCCACCAGCGGTACGGACGAGCCGTCGGGCAGCGTCAGGTTCCAGTCGATGTGCACGGCCGACACCTCGCGCACCCCGGAGGCCCTGCGCAGCTCGGCCGCGAGGGAGGCGGGCAGCGGCCCGTCGGTGCGCTCCACGCGGGCGTCCGCGCCCACCGTGAGGAGCGCCGTGCGGTCGCGGGCGTCGTGCACACCGGCAAGCACCGAACCACCGAAGGCCGCCGTCGTCAGGGCGAGCAGCAGGCCGAGCAGCGGCAGGACATGGGCGGCCGAGGCCCGGCCCGCGCTCGCCATCGACAGGAAGCCGAGCGTGCCCCTGCGCCGCGCCAACGGGCGCGCGAGGAGCCGCAGCGGCAGCGGATAGAGGCGTACGAGAACGAGTGCGGCGATGCAGCCGACGAGCACCGGGGCGGCGCTGACCAGCCAGTCCACCGAGCCGGAGCCGGAACCGGAGCCGGAAGCGCCGCTTCCCGACGAGGCGTTCGACGCCGCCGAGCCCGCGTCCCCCGTACCCCGCCTGCGCAGCGTCACCACCGCGCCCACCGCGAGGACGAGCAGGACCAGTTCGGCCACCGTCCGCCGCCGCGACGGGCGCGCCGTCAGGACGTCGTCGCGGCCCGCGTGCGCCCGCGGCCTGCGGTGCGCGACCGCGGCCCGCACCGGAAGGACCACGCAGGCCAGCGCGCCCACCGCGGCCGCCGCCCAGAGAGAGGGGCCCACGCGCGCGTCCGGCACGGCGAGCACCGCGGCGAGGAGCCCGAGGCCCGCCGCGGGCACCGCCACCACGGAGGTCTCGGCGAGCAACCGGCCCGCGATGCCGCGCACGGAGCCGCCGCGCGAGCGCAGCAGTGCCAGTTCGGTGTGCCGACGCGCGGCGCTCAGCGCGCAGGTCATCAGGAGGACGACGGTCGCGACCCCGCCGACGCCGTACGCGGCCACGGCGACCACCGGCGTGACCGCGTCCCGCAGCCCCGCGTGTTCGGTGAGGACCTCGTCGAGGTCGGTGGAGACCTGGGCGCCCCGGTCCGTGAAGCCCCGCAGCCGGGTGAGCAGCGGGCCGCCCTCCAGGGACGCGATCCGTGCCTTGAGCGGGCTCATGTCGCGGGTGGTGAGGCCGTCGGAGGCGGGGGCGACGCGCCAGTACCGCTGCGGGCTCTGGTCCACGGCGGGCAGGAAGCCGCCCGCCTCGGGCGCGAGCAGCAGCCCGGCGTGCCAGCGCCGGTACTGCGGGGCGGGGCCGGGGGCGAGTTCCTTGGCGGGGGCGGCGATGAAGGGGTCGTACGACCAGTAGCCGCTACCGGGGCGCAGGGGCTCCACGATGCCGGTGATGCGCACGGTGACGCGGGGGCCGTAGGTGGACGGCAGATGGAGGGACGTGCCGACCCGCAGCTTCATCACCCGCGCGGTGTCCTCGGTCACGGCCGCCTCGACGCGGCGGCTGTCGGACGTGACGCCCGCGCCCCGGGGCAGCCGCCCCTCCCGCACGCGCGCGTGCCGGTCGAGTCCGGCCTGGGCGGCCACCGTGAACTGCGGCGGGATCGGGTCGAGCCGGGGCAGCCAGCGGTCCAGGCCGTCCGGCGACTTGACCGTCCGTGCGCCGTACGTCGACTGGCTCTCGTCCCCCCGGATCGGCGCGGGCATGGCCTTGAGCGTCTTCGTGTAGCGCTCGCGCAGCGGTCCGGGGCCCAGCGCCTCCTCGCGCGCGCGGCGGTCGGCCTCCAAGCCCGGCGCGGGGGCGGTGAGTTCGATCCCGGTGCGGGCGGGGCCCGCGTCGGCGACGGCGGTGCGGACCGCGTCGTTCTCGTACGTCTCGACGGCGCGCGGGAAGAGCGCGGCGAGGAAGGCGGTCACGGCCACCAGGGCGGCGAGGGCGACCGCGGCGCCGGGAGCGGCGCGCAACCGGGTGCGGACCCAGGGGGCAACGGCGGGTACGGGCACGTCAGTCGCCTTCCCGGGCGGTCAGGGGGCAGGTGGTGGGCTTCCGCATGTCAGTGGCCCCCTTCGTGGCGCAGCGACACCTTCGGGTCGCCGCGGCGCAGCGAGAGGGCCGCGATGATCAGGAGCGGCACCGCGGCGGTCGCGGCGAGCAGCAGGGCGACGCGGCCCACGGGCAGTTCGACCAGGACCGGCGGCACCGGCTGGGTCGCCTCGCCGGTGAGGACAATCAGGGGGACCACGGCGCGGGTCAGGACCGCGCCGAGCCCGAGGCCGACCAGGAGGGCGAGCCCGAGCAGGAAGCCCTGCTCGGCCGCGATGAGCCGGGCCAGTTGACGCCGTGGCGCACCGAGCGCGCGCAGCACCGCGAACTCCGCTGAGCGCTCGCGCAGCGATCCCGCGGCGCTCACCGCGAAGCCGACGGCGGCCAGCGCCGCGGCGGCCGCGGCCACCGCGAGCAGCGCGGCCTGCGGTCCCGCGCCGAGCGGGTCGTCGCGCAACTGGGCGGCGATCTCGTCGCGCACGAGGACCTGTTCGGGGTCGATGTCGGGGCGGGAGCGCAGCGCGGCGGCCGCCTGCGCCGCCTCGCCGTCGCCGGTGGTGAGCCACCACTCCGAGGGGGCCAGCGGCCCGGCGTCGTCCTCGGCGAGGTGGGCGTCGAGGCGCGGAAGGTCGAGCAGGACGGCGCCGCCGCCGGGTCCGGCGGCGGCCTCCGCGCCCTCGGGGGCGCCCGCCGTGGGCAGTTCGGGCACCGCGTCGGCGATGAGCACCCGGACCTTCCTGCTGCCCGCGGGCACCTGGATCCGGTCACCGACCCGGGAGCCGCTCGCGTCGAGGAAGGCGTCGGTGACCACCGCGCGCGGCTCCGCACCCGCATCGGCCCGCTGCCGGCCGGGGGCGAGCGCCGCGCTGATCGTGGCGCCGCTCCCGAGGTCCTCGCGGGTCAGGAGCCCCGGCGCGGCCTTCGCGGTGTCGAGGGCGAGCACCGTCGCCAGCCGGTTGTCCGACAGGCTCATCGTGTCGCGGACGGCGGGCGCGGCCGCGCGCACCCCGGGCAACCCGCCGAAGACCCCGGCCTGTTCGCCGTCGGCCACCCGGCTGCCGAGCACCCGGATCTGGGTGCCCGCGCGGAAGTCCGCCTGATCCTCCTGGGACCGGTCCCAGGAGGCGCCCTGTCCGACCGCCAGCATGCCCATCGCCACGGCGAGCACCAGGAGCAGCACGGGCCCGGCGCCGCGCAGCGGCCGCCTGCTGAGCTGCCACCCCGCGAGCGCCCCGGGCAGGCCGCGGCCGCGGGCCGCGCGGCGCTCGGCGAGCCGTGCCGCGGGCGGCAGAAGCCGCAGCGTCACGACGGTGCCCGCGAGGAGGGCCAGGGCGGGCGCGGCGACGAGGAGCGGGTCGATGCCGAGCTGTCCGCCGCGGTCGTCGCTGAGCGCGCCGGAGCCCGAAGTGCGGCTGTCCAGCTGCCAGTAGGCGACACCGGCGATGACGAGGAGACCCACGTCCGCGCCCGCCCGCAGCGGCGCGGGCAGTGCGGGTGCGCGCACCGAGCGGCGTACGCCCGAAGCGGTCGAGAGGGCGGGCGCGACGACCGCGAGCGCGCAGCCGAGCGCGGTGACCAGACCGGCGAGCCACACCCCGGTGCCCGCCGACACGTCGAGGCGGAGTCCGGTGCGCGCGAGGGCGCCCTGCCCGGCGAGCAGCCGGGTCAACGGGGCCGCGAGCAGCGGCGCGGCGAGGGCGGCGGGCAGCGCGAGGAGCAGCGCCTCTACGGCGGCGAGCCAGGCGATCCGGGAGCGCGAGCCGCCCCTGGCGAGCAGGAGTTCGGTCTCGCCGCCGCGCTCCGTGCTGAGCAGCCTGGCCACGAGCAGCAGGGCGTACCCGGCGAGCATGATGAGCTGGAGGGCGACGATCAGCAGGGTGGAGCGGGAGACGAGCAGGGCGCGCTCGGCCCGGTCGAGGACTTGGGGCAGGGCGGTGTCGGCGCTCGGATTGCCGCCCAGAGCGCGGTTCTCGGCGAGCGCGGCCGGTCCCTCGGTGGCGGCGTCGCGCAGCGCGTCGACGCGCCGCGTGGTCACGCCGGCGAAGTCGGCGGTGGCCAGCCACTGCGTGCCCTCCGTCGAGACACGCGACCCGGTGAGCACTGAAGGGGTCACGAGCAGCGGCCCGTACGTCATGAAGACGCCCTTGCGCACGCCGCGTCCGCCGAGTTCGTCGAGCTGCCAGTACGGGTCGGCGGGGTCGACGGGACGGTAGACGCCGGTGACGCGGACGGTGACCTCGGGGCCGGTGAGGCGGTCGGTGAGGGTGAAGGGCGCCGCGCCGGGCCCGAGCTTCAGCTTGGCGGCGGCGGTCTCGGGCAGGGCCACCTCGACGGTGCCGCCTGAACCACTCGAACCACGTGAACCGTTCGGCCAACTGCCCTTGACCAGCTTGATCCTGGACCGGTCGAGCGCCGCGAAGCGCGTCAGATCGGTCTTGTCACCCTGCCCCGCGCGCTCCTTCCGCGGCAGGGCGTAGGTGCCCGAGCGGGCCAGCGAGCGCAGCCGCACGGGAAGCCCGTCGAAGGTGCGCCGGGCGCCCTCCTCGACCTCCTCGCGCGCCGCGTCGTCCTTGTCCGGCGGGACTTGGGTGCGTACGACGAGCGCGGCGTCGGCCGCCGAGCGGGTGCGCAGGCTCTGGCGCAGGGCCGCGTCGCCGATCGCGCCGGAGAACGCGGTGAGGGTGGCGAGCACCGCCGTCGTCAGCAGGACGGCGAGGAGCGCCGCGGCCAGTAGCAGACGGTGTGCGCGTACGCGCAGAAAGACGAACCCCGTCACCCTGGTGCCCCCCGTGCCCGTGCTGTGCGCTCACGCGTATGTGCGTCGCGTACGCGGGCACGACTGATTGCCTGCGCATCGCCCCCCAGCGGTCTTTCCGGATGCTTTCAGAGGGCAGGTGGTTTGGGGAAGGGGTCAGGTGTCAGGAGACGGTTTGGGTATTACCCCTCGTCACCCCTCGGAGTTGACCATGGACGCCGCCGCGTACGTCAGGTAGTTCCACAGCGTCCGCTCGTGCTCCTCGGAGAGGCCGAGCTCGTCGACCGCGGCGCGCATGTGCTTCAGCCAGGCGTCGTGCGCCGCCCTGTCGACCGTGAACGGCGCGTGCCGCATGCGCAGGCGCGGGTGGCCGCGGTTGTCGCTGTAGGTGCGGGGGCCGCCCCAGTACTGCATCAGGAACAGCACGAGCCGCTCCTCGGCGGGCCCGAGGTCCTCCTCCGGGTACATGGGCCGCAGCAGCGGATCCTCCGCGACCCCCTGGTAGAAGAGGTGGACCAGGCGCCGGAAGGTCTCCTCGCCGCCGACCTGCTCGTAGAAGGTCTGCTCCTGAAGCGTGCCGCGTGGGATCTCGTTCACACCGTCCATGGTCTCAGACGGGGCGGCCGAGTACGGAAGACTTAGGACCTTCGAACGGGACCCGGCCCCGCCCGCCACTCGCATCGCGGGCGGCGGCGCAGCACAGTGGACACATGGAACCCGAACCCGACGCCGCCCTCGTCGCCGCGGCGCGGGCCGCCCTCGTGCGCGAGATCGACGCGACCGGGGTCTGGCAGGGCGATCCCGGCCTGCGGGCGGCGTTCGAGTCCGTGCCCCGGCACCTCTTCGTGCCGTACTACTACGTCAACGCGGGCGGCGGCCACGAGCGGCTGTGGGGCGAGGACCCGGACGCGGCGAGACGGGCGCGCTGGCTGCGCGGGGCGTACGCGGACGCGCCCCTGGCCACCCGCGTGCGCGACGGCGACCTGCTGTCGTCCAGCAGCCAGCCGTCCCTGATGGCGATGATGCTCGCCGAGCTCGACGTGCGCCCGGGGGACCGGGTCCTGGAGATCGGCGCGGGCACCGGCTACAACGCGGCGCTGCTGGCCCACCGGCTCGGCGACGACCACGTCACCACCGTCGACCTCGACCCGGAGATCACCGAGTCCGCGCGGCGGCACCTGGCCGCCGCCGGTTACCGTCCGGCCGTCGTGACCGGCGACGGGGCTGCGGGCTGCGCCGAGCGCGCGCCCTACGACCGGATCATCGCCACCTGCACCCTGGGCTCGGTCCCCAGGTCCTGGCTCACCCAGTGCCGTCCCGGCGCCCGGATCCTCGCGCCGCTGGCCACCGGCCTGATCACGCTGACGGTCCGCGACGCGGAGTACGCGGAGGGCCGCTTCCTGCACACGCCCGCCTACTTCGTGCCGCTGCGCGGCGGCAGCCGAAGGGCCCCGCACGAGCAGCACATCGGGGGGCTGCCGCGCAGGGCCCTACAGAACGAGCTCTTCCGCTTCCTGCTGGAGCTGACCGCGGGCAGCCTCGACCCCCATGAGGCGCTCGCGCTGTGGCAGCGCGAGGGGCGGCCGGTGCGCGAGCGCTTCGGGATCACCGTGAGCGGTCCTTACGAATGGGCCTGGCTCGACGACCCCGAGGGGCCGTACGTCTGGCCGCTGTGAGGACCGCCCCCGAGGGTGTCAGTCGCGGCGGATCGTGATCGTCGTCCAGGCGCCCACGTGCACCTGGTCGCCGTCCTGGAGCGGGATCGGGACGAAGGGCTGGATGGGCTCCTCGCCGTGGTTGACCGTGGTGCCGTTCGTGGAGTTCTGGTCGACGACCGCCCAGCTGCTGTCCGGCTGCTGGACCAGGACCGCGTGCTGGTGCGATACGCCCGGGTCCTCCGGCGGCACCGACAGGTCGATGTCCGGGGTGTCGCCCGTGGAGTGACGGCGGCGGCCGATGGTGATCTGGTTGCCGACCAGCGGACGCTGCTGCTCCGGCGAGTACGCGGGCAGGTTGAGGCCCGACGCCTCGGGACCGCTGCGCTGCATCATCGCCATGAAGTACTCACGGTCGGGACCGATGGTCGCCGTCCAGGTGCCGGGACCCTGCGCGGCCTGCGGCTGCGGGGGGCCCTGCTGGAACGACTCCTGCGGGAACGGCTCCTGGCGGCCGGGGGCCGGTGCGGGGGACGAGGGCGGCGAGAGCACCCAGTCGTCGCCTCCGCCACCGAAGGAGGGGCCGCCGGGGCCGGGCTGACCGGGGCCGGGCTGACCAGGACCGGTGCCCTGCGGACCCGGCGGGGGCGGGGGCGGACCCTGCGGACCGCCGGTCTCCTGCGGGAAGGCGGGCGGCGCGGGCGGACCCGGCTGCTGGAACGCCTGCGGGGCGCCGGGCGGCGTCTGACCGGGGCCGGGCTGACCAGGGCCGGGCTGACCGTGCTGGCCGGGCTGACCCGGACCGGGCTGGCCGGGACCCTGCTGGCCGAAGCCGTTTCCGTTGCCGCCGCCGTGGGCGCCGCCGTTGCCGAACGGCGGGATCGGCTCCGCGGGCCGGTTCACCTGCGAGGGGCGCGAGCCCTGGTACTCGTAGCCGGGACCGGGCGGCGGCGGGAACTGCTGCGCCGGGTTCGGCCCTGGCGGCGGCATGCCGGGTCCCGGACCCGGACCGCCGTGCGTGCCCGGCAGCGGCGGGTTCGGCGCCGCCGGGGTGTACGAGGTGGCCGTGTTGGTCAGGAAGTTCCAGCGGCACTCCTCGCAGAACGGCGCGTTCGCCTCGCGGGGCGTGCGGCACTGCGGGCAGAGCTCCGCCTCGGGCGACGGGTCCGGCACGGCGGCCAGGTGCGGTCGCGGCGGCGCGGGCTGCGGGAAGCCCGGGTCCTGACCGGGCGGCGGCGGGGGATAGCCGTACCCCGCCGCGGGCGGCGGCGGGGGCGGCGGAGGCACGGCACCGGCCATGCGGTGACCGCAGACCTCGCACCAGTCGTCGGAACCCGACTGGTGTCCGTTCGGGCAGGTCGGCATGTCGGCGCTTCCCCCTCTCCTTCTCCGGCCCGAGGGCCGTGTACTGCGCTTTTTCTTACGGAACTCTGTACGGCATCGCTGGTGGAACGCCGCGTGTGCGGCAGTCCCTCGCGCTACTGCTTCTTCACGCGAACAGTCTTCGTCGAGCGCGTCTCGAGTGTCATCTCGTCGGCCTCGGCGACCTTCGCCTTCAATCGAACAGTACCTGCCGCGGCATCGACGACGTCCACCACCTTCGAAAGCAGTTTCGCCGTATCCGCGTTGCCCGACGCACTCGCGAGCTGGACCGCGCGGCCGAGCTTCGCCGTCGCCCCGTCGACATCTCCCGTTTTACGGGCATCGAGTCCCTGCTGGATGACTTGCGCCAGTTCCGCCTGGCCCGTGTAGTGCGCCACCTGCGGATTGATCGACGTGGACGCGGCCATGTCGTCCGTCCACACCGCCCGCACCAGGCCCTGCGAAAGCGTCTGTACGGTGCCGTCGCCCCCCGGCACGACCAGCGAGACCCGGGCCGCCAGCATCTCCTGGCCGAGCTCGGCATCGGGCACCTGCACACAGATGTGGTAGTCGCGGGACTCGTCGCCCCAGGATCCCGTGGGGTAGTCCCCGGCGCGCGGCCCGGCCTCCGTGCGGCGGTCCGTCAACTCCTCGACCGTGGGCGCCACTTGCTTGACGAACTTGATCTCCGAACCGAGCGGCGTCCACAGCCGCAGACTGACGTCGGCGACCTCCTTGCCCATCGCCGTCTCCATCATCCGCGTGAAGTCGGCGGCAAGGCCCGAGGGGTCGGCGACGATGTCGGCGGTGCCGAGCAGGGCGGAGGCGATCGCGGTGACCTCCTTCACCTCCCAGTCCGTGCCGACGCCGCGGGCGTCACAGGTGAAGCGGCCCGCGCAGGAGTCGAGCGCGGCCTTGAGGGCCTCGGGCGACTCGTGTTCGTTGCGGCCGTCGGTGAGCAGGATGCCGTGCCGTACGGCGGACGGGGCGACGTCGGCGGCGGCGAGCAGCCGGTCGGCCAGGCGCAGCCAGGTGCCGATGGCCGTGCCGCCGCCCGCGCTGAGCTTGCGCAGGGCCTGCTTGGCCTGCTCCCTGGTCTGCGGATCGGCCACCGCCAGGCGGCCGTTGCCCGGGTAGACCTCCTTGGCGACGTGGGTGCCGCCGATCACCGCGAAGTGCACGCCGTCGCGGACGGCGTCGATCGCGGCGGCCGTGGCGTCCCGCGCGCCGCGCATCTTCGTCGGCGGGTAGTCCATGGAGCCGGAGCAGTCGACCATGATCGCGACGGCGGCGTCGGGGCTCTGCCCCGCGGAGTAGAGATGGGGCGCGCCGACCGCGGAACCGATGGTTCCGCCGCCGGTGGAGGTCACCGTGGCGATGGCGTTGACCTCTCTGCCGCCCTCCGGCAGGAACGCGTTCTGATAGACGTCGACCGAGAACTGCGGCACGTTCGACTTCGAGAAATTGGCCATGGATGCTGCTCCCCCTCAGACCCTCGGACAGGTCGTCCCCCGGCTTCCCCCAAGTCCGCCGGATGACGTGTGTGGTGGCGCGCACCGCTCCCGCGCGCGGGGCGGGAGCGTCCGCTCTAGGCCGATCCTGCCCCTTGCGGCACGAACGGGAACGGGACGACCGCCACTGTTACGTTGTCGTGGCCCCCGCCGTCCAGGGCGTGACCGACCAGGACCTGCGCGCTGTGCAGCGGTCGCCGGGCCGCGTCGCCGGGCACGGCGCCCGCCATCTCCTCGACGGCCTCCGCGTAGTTCCACAGCCCGTCCGTGCACACCACCACTACACCCGCACGGTCGGGCTTGAAGGAAGCGGTGTGCGGCTCCAGTTCGTACGCGTCGGCGCCGAGCCAGCCCGTGATGGCGTGCGCGCGCTCGTCCGCGTACGCCTCGGCCTCGCTCATCAGTCCCGCGGCCACCATCTGCGCGGCCCACGAGTCGTCCTCGGTCAGGCGGACGGTGGGGCCCGAGCGGTCGTCGGGGACCCAGTAGGCGCGGCTGTCGCCGACCCAGCCGACGACGAGCAGGCCGCCGGCGACGATCGAGCCGACCAGGGTGCAGGCGGGCGCGTTCTGGTGGGGGCCCTGGTCGCGGGCGGTGGCGGGCTCGGCGGCCAGCGCGTTGACCGCTTCGGCCGCGGCGATGATCGCGTCGTGCATGGCCTGCTGGGGATGCGTGCCGCGCGGCAGCGCGCCCTGCAACGACTCGTTGGCGGCCAGGGAGGCGGCGAGCGAGGCGTCGTCGGGCCTGGTCGCCGACGAGACGCCGTCGCAGACGATCGCGACGACGGCGGGCGAGCCGTCGGGCAGCGCGGCCGCGGAGATCGCGAACGCGTCCTCGTTGCGGTGGTGGCGAAGGCCCCGGTCGCTGACCGCGGCGACCGCGTCCAGCTCCTGCTCCATGTGGTCGCGCTCGCGGGGCTGGGCGTGCCCGCAGTTCTCGCAGTACCCGTCCGGGTCGACGCGGCCCGAACGGCAGGCCACGCAGAGCTTGGTGCCCGCGGGGGGCGTCGGCTCGGGGGGCGCGGTCCGCGGGTCGGCGCCCTCGGCGGGCGCGGTGCCCGGTGCGGGCAGCGGGTACTCGTCGGGCTCTGGGCCCGTGGGCCCCGGCTCGGCGGCCTGCTCCGGCTCGGGCTTCGGCTCCTGCTCCGACTCGGCGAGGTCCGTGCCCCCGGAGTCCGTGCCGGGCACGTCGTTCGGCCGGTGCGTCGGCACCGGCACGTCCGAGCTGTCCACCTCGGGGGCCTCGGGCCACCGTGCGGCGGCCCCGTCGGCCGACCCGTTGGGCGAGGCGTCGGGCCGTGCCGGGACCACCGACAGGTCGAACCCGCACGCACCACAGAACAGGTCACCCGACTCCAGCGGCTCCTCACAGCTGGGGCAGGCAGACAGTTGGGGCATCTGCGACATACTCACACCCACGTCCGGGGGCGGAAACGGTTGGCCCGCTCCACCAGTTCGATCCTCTCCTGGCCACCCTGTGCGAGCCGGGCCAGTGTCCGGTACGAACGCTCCAGACCGAACCGGAGACCACGCTCGTCCAGGTCGCTGCCGAGCAGTACGGCCCGCGTACCGGTGGTGGCCGGTGGTGCGGAAGCGTGACCAGAGTGCCTACCGGAGAGTACCCAGTCGAGCGCCGTCCCCAGAACCTCGGTCGACAGACGCTCCCTGCGCACCGCGTCGAGACCGAAGCCCGCAAGGGCCTCCACCTGCCCCGCGGCGGCCGTCAGGTCGTCGAGGAAGCCCGCTCCCGGCGCCGCCGCCGTGTCCGACGTCATACGCCGCCGCAGCCGCGCCCGCACCGCCGCGACCCGGGCCGCGGTGTAGTGGATGGACGACTCCGGCACCGACTCCAGGGTGCGCACGGCGCCCCGCCTGTCGTCCGCGGCCAGTTGCACACGGGCCAGGCCGAACGCGGAACTCACGTAGCTCGGGTCGGTGGTCCACACCAGGCGGTAGTACTCGGCGGCGTTGTCCAGCTGGCCGAGCACCTCCGCGCAGACGCCGAGCGCCAGCTTCGGCGCGGGCTCACCGGGGAACGCGTCGTAGACGGCGTCGAAGGAGAGCGCCGCGCTCTCGAAGTCCCCGGTCGCCAGGGCCGCGACGCCCCGGTACCAGACCACCCGCCAGTCGTCGGGGTGGCGGCGCTCCAGATCGGCGAGCGCCTCGGCGGCGGGCGTCAGTTCGCCCATCGCGAGGCGGGCGCGCAGGCCGCGCAGTTGCAGCTCGATCGAGTCGCCGGGCGCGGCCCCGAGGGCGCTGATCAGCTCGGCCGGCGCGGAGGCCAGCAGCCCGGCGAGGAAACCGGCGTTGGGGTCGTTCGGGTCGACGCGGGGCACCGGCAGCGCCAGGGCCGTCACGGCGGCGTCCAGCGGGCGCACGATCGTGGTGGCCTCCGTGGTCGCGCCGGGCAGCGCGGGCGGGCCGCCGTTGCGCGAGGGATCGAGCGGGCGCACCCCGAGCCGCGACTCGTCGCCCGAGAGCTCGGCGAACAACTCGGTGTCCGTGACCTTCACTTCGGGACCGAAGAGGGTGGAGAGCGCCGGACGCGGCTTGCCCGTCTGGAGCGCCACGACCTCCCGCAGGACGCCGGTGAGCTGCTCGGCCATCTCCTGCGCGGAGGCGAAGCGGCGGGCCGGGTCCGGGTCCGTGGCGCGGACCAGGAGCCGGTAGAACGACTCGTACTTCCTGAAGACCTCGATGTTGTCCGGGTCGGGCAGGGAGTCCACGAAGACGTTCGTGTAGCCCTGGAAGTCGAAGGTGAGGACGGCGAGCGTGCGCGCGACGGTGTACAGGTCGGAGGCGACCGAGGGGCCCACCTCGGAGACCTCGGGCGCCTGGTAGCCGACGGTGCCGTAGATCGCGGACTCGTCGTCGTCCATCCTGCGCACCGCGCCCATGTCGATGACCTTGAGCTGGCCCTCGGTCTGGATGGCGTTGTCGACCTTGAAGTCGCAGTACAGCACGTTGCGGCTGTGCAGGTGCCCGAGGGCTTCGAGCGCCTCGATGCCGTACGCGCAGGCCTGCTCGACGGGCAGCGGATCGCGCTTGCCCTCGGGGGTGCGGCGGCCGTTGGCGATCTCCTTGAGGGACTTGCCGCCCACGTACTCCATGACGATGTAGCCGTCCATGGAGCCGGTGCGCTGGTCGAGGTGCTCCACGAAGTTGTAGATCCGCACGATGTTGGCGTGCTCGATCTCGGCGAGGAAGCGGCGCTCGGAGATCGCCGCGGCCATCGCGTCCTGGTCGCCGGTGTCGAGCAGGCCCTTGAGGACCACCCAGCGGTCGGAGACGGCACGGTCGATGGCGAGGTAGACCCAGCCGAGTCCGCCGTGCGCCAGACAGCCCACGACCTCGTACTGGCCGTGCACGATGTCGCCCTCGTTCAGCTTCGGCACGAAGGAGTAGGGGTGGCCGCACTTGGTGCAGAACCCCTCGGTACGGCCCGGGCGTTCACCACGCGCGCGACCCACCGGGGCGCCGCAGTCCGAGCGCGAGCAGAATCGCTTCCGCTCGGGAACCTCGGGGTTCTTCTGCACCGCGCCGCGCGGGTCGGGGCGCGGCACGTCGGGGACCGCGACCAGGCCGACGCCGAGCCGTCCGCGCGCCGAGGAGGCGGCCGAGGAGCCCGAACTGCGCACCGAGACCGAGCGCGAGGTCGAACGCCCCGAAAGCGAGCGGGAAAGCCGCCCCGACACCGACCTGCGCGAGGACTGGGAGCGCGCCGAGCGCGCGGACGGCGACGACGAGCGGGAGCTGGCACTGCCCGAGCCCTTCGAGCCCTTGCCGCCCGCGGTGAGGCCGGTCGGCGGCGAGCCCACCATTCCGTTGGGCGCGACCACCGGGGCGAGACCGCAGGTGTCGCAGTACAGCTCGCCGCCGCCGACGTCCTCGTACGACCCTGTGCAGCCGGGCCGCTGACACTGCTGCTGGCTCACGATTCCTCCCTCCGGTCGGTGGGCCCGCCCTGCTGGGGGACCCGCGCCGCGATCGCGTCGGCCGCGGCCTGCTGGTAGCGCAGCACCGCCTGCTCGGCCACGCGCAGGTCGCAGGGCGCGCTCCACAGCATCCGGCGGGCCGCGTCGTACCGCTCGACGAGGAGCGGGTCCTCGGCGTGGCCGAGCCGGGCGACCTTCGCCTTGTACGCGTCCAGGCGGCCGCGCAGCTCCGCGCGGACCGCGAGCGGCGCCGTGACGGCCGTCAACGACTCGCGGGCGCGCAGGAGTTCGTCCTCGGCCTTCTGCTCGAGGGACTCCAGGAGCGGCGAGAGGCGGTGCCACTGCGCGTTCCTGCGGTAGTCGGCGGCCATCGCCAACTGCTCCTGGAGCGCGGTCGGCGGGCCGCTGACCGCGGGCACCTCGGAGGCGGCGATCTTCGCGAGGACCTCGCCGCGGGCGCTCCGCGCCTCCGCCAGGGTGCGGTCCGCGCGCGAGAGCACGTCGCGCAGCCTGCCCAGGCGCGCCTCGGCGTCCTGGCGGACGGTGAGCACCGCGTCGATCTCGCGGCGCACCTCCTCCAGGGCGCGCGCCTCGCGGTCGTAGCGCTCGGTGCCGGGGCGGCCGCCGCCGGGCGCCGAGCTGCCCTGCGCGCGCTGCCAGAAGGCGAGCGGATCGGAGACCACCTGCTCGCGCAGGGCGGTCAGGGCGCGGGTGATGCGCTCCAGGTCGTCGCCCGAGGGGTGCTCTCCTGGACGGACGCCCACGGAGTGCGCGAGCTGGCGGGTGCGGGACAGCTCGGCCGCGAGCAGGTCTATGCGGGCGGGCAGCGCCGACCAGACGGCGTCGGCGGCGACGACCATGTCGAGCGAGTGGGCGTACAGGTCGTTCATCCGGGACACGAGCTGTTCGAGCGTGAAGCGTTCGGTGAGCTTGGCGGGTCCGGTGACCGAGGGCGACGTGCCGTGCGTCGAGCCGCCGGAGACGGTCACGGACTCGCCGCGCAGCAGCTCCGTGAGCTCCACGAGGTCCTCGCGGCTCGGCCAGCGGCGGCGGTCGCGCAGCTCGTGCGCGGTGCGCAGGGCGGCCGCGTACGCGTCGAAGTACGCCCAGAGCAGCGTGATGCGGCCCTCGGCGTCGGCCCAGCGCTCCTGGGTGACGCCGGTCAGCGCGGCGCCCTCCAGGAGGCGGCGGCCCGCGTGGTCCTGGAGGGCGAGGAGCGAGGTCTCGATCGCCTCGTGCTCGGCGTCGAGGCGCGCCAGCGCACGGTCCACCTCGTCCCGGTCCAGTACCGGACCGGGGGGTCCCGTGACGCTCATCGATCACTCTCCGCTCTGCGTGTGCCGCGCTGCGTGTGCCGCAACTCTTCAGTGGTACCAGGTCGGTTGGCGGTCAGTCGCGGTACTCCGGCGCGGGCGGGGTCACCTTGGCGCTGAGGCCGCCCGCGAGCCACTTGTCGTAGGACTTCTGCCAGCCGCCGTCCTCGCGGTAGTCGTCGAGGACCTTGTTGACCCGGCGCACCAGGTCGTCCGAGCCCTTCTTCATCGCCACTCCGTAGTGCTCGGTGGTGAAGGGTTCCTTGCCCTTGAGCTCGACCGTCGGGTCCTGCGCGGCCTGTCCCGCGGCGAGTGCGCTGTCGGTCACCACGGCGTCGACCTCGCCGAGCTGGAGCCGCACCAGGCAGTCCAGCTGGTTGGGCACCTTGGTGGAGATGTCGGCGCCGAAGGACTCCTTGTCGAGCTCCTCCGCGGCGATGGAACCGGCCGCCGAGCAGACCTTCTTGCCCTTCAGCGTGTCGTTGTACCCCGTGATGTCGGACTTCTTGGGGGCGAGCACCTGCTGGCCCGTCTCGAAGTACCCGGTGGAGAAGTCGACGTCGTCCAGGCGGGCGCAGTTGATCGTCATGGTGCGGACGACCATGTCGACCTGCCCGCTCTGGATCGCGGGGATGCGCTGGTTGGTGGGTATGGCGCGGAACTTGACGGCGTCGCGCCTGCCGAAGATCTCCTCGGCGATCTTGTGTGCGAGATCGATGTCGAAGCCCTCCAGCTCACCGCCCTTCTTGTTCGGGTCGCGGTAGCCCCACTGGTAGCTGTTCTGGTCCACGCCGACGACGAGCTTCTTGACCTTGCGGTTCTTGATGGCGTCGATCGTCGGGCCGTCCTTGGGCGAGGGCCGCAGGCTCCGGTCGTTGCAGTCGTCGGCATCCGCGCGCGCGGGCGCCGCGACCGTGACACCGGAGCCGCCGCGGCCCACGCCGTCGTCCCCCGCGTCTCCGTCGCCGGGCGGCAGCGCGAGCACGAACG
Organism: Streptomyces formicae; assembly: GCF_002556545.1. Lineage (NCBI taxonomy): Bacteria > Bacillati > Actinomycetota > Actinomycetes > Kitasatosporales > Streptomycetaceae > Streptomyces > Streptomyces formicae. The sequence continues at coordinate 3,310,999 of NZ_CP022685.1, read as the reverse complement.
TCCCCGCGAGCGCGCAGGCGGCCGCCATCGCCCCCACGCCGCCCCAGCCGCGCAGCCTGACCGTGCCACGTCGTGTACGCATCGTCTGCGCGCCTCCTCTCACCTCTGGCCCCGTCACCGGTACTCCGAAAGCCTGCGGCCGATGCCGAGGACGGCGCCCGCCGCGCCGAGGACCGCGAGGACGGCGGCGCCGACGGGCAGGCCGCTCATGGCGCCCCTGCCGTCCTCGGCCGCCTGCTTGAACTCGCCCTGCTCGTGCGCCAGTGCCTGTTCGAGGGCGGCGTCCACGTTGTCGAAGCACTCTCCGGTCGGGGCGTCGGCCTTGGTGCCGATGACCTTGTTCAGCGCGTCCTGGTAGTCGCCGGAGTCGTCGCTGGCGCGCGCCTCCTTGTGCCGCAGCTTCCAGACGCCCACGTTCTTCACGGCGGCGGCGACCGGGCTCCTGCCGTTCTGGTCGTCGGCGAGGGCGGCGGCCTGCCCGAGCAGTCCGTTGTCCGCGTCGCCGAGGCGCTTCATCAGCGTGCGGTAGGAGACGTCGAACTTGTCCTGCACCTTGCCGCCCACCTCGGTGGTCTCCGCGCCCCGGCTGACCAGGGTCAGGTTCTCGTTGCCCCGGGCCTTCAGGGAGCTGATGCGGGCGTCGTTGAGGACGTTCAGGGACTGCACCCCGTTGTCGTAGGAGTCGTCGAGGCCCGATCTGGCGAAGGTGTGGCCGACCACCAGCCAGAGCATCACGACGGTCGTGGCGGCGGTGGCGGCCAGCAGCCCGTGGTTGAACACCCGGTTCGTACGGCGGTAGTTGCGGCGCTGGGCCCAGACCAGGGCGCCGAGCGCGAGGAGACCGAGGGCGATGGCGAACCACGGGTACGGCTTCGCCTTGCCGTAGTCGGAGTCGAGGCGGTTGTTCTCCGCCTTGTAGAGCTTCTCGGCGGCCGGGAGCATCTGCGTCTGCATCTTGTCGTTGGCGTAGCGCAGATAGGCGCCGCCGAGCGGCAGGCCCTGGCGGTTGTTGGCGCGGGCCCGCTCGATCAGGCCCGTGTACTGCGGAAGCAGCTTGTTCAGCTTGCCCACGGCGGCCGCCGACGAGGAGTCCGCGCCCGCGTTCGACGCGGCCTTCGCGAGCTTGTCCGAGGCCCGCTCGATGTCGCTCTCGTAGCGGGAGCGGACCGAGGCGGGCTCCTGGCCGCCCGCGAGGAAGCCGCTGGACGCCGCGGTGTTGGCGTCGGCGAGCGAGCGGTAGATGGCCGCGGCGTCGGCGCTCAGCGGCTGGCTGCGGTGCAGCACGTCGTCCGCGGCGGCCGAACGGTCCGTCATCTGCCAGGTGGTGACCGCGCCGAAGGCGACGACGAGCAGGGCGAGGAAGGCGCCGATGATCCGCAGCTTGCCGGGCTCGGTGGTGGCCGCGGCGCGCAGCCGGTCCGTCCCCTCGGCCCAGGCCGTGCGGCGCGCGGCGGCGGGCGGCGCGGGCCGCGGCGGCTGCGCGGGCGAAGGGCCCGGCGCCTGCGGCGGGACTGCGGGCAGCGCGGGCACGGGTGCGGCGGGCGGCTGCCCGGGCGCTCCCGGCGGGCCCGGCGGCACGGCGCTGCCGTTCGGCGGATGTGTCACCTTGACCTCGACCTCCCCCTTGGTCATCGGACGTTCGCGCCCCGCCCCGCGCGGCCGGCGCGGGAAGAGGGCACGGCCGCAAGTATTGCCGCAGGGACTGACATCCGCACAGGGCTTGTCTCGATCTTGTGCGGATCCCTGCCCTTGAACACGAGATTCACCGGTGTTCGGTTCCCCGCGGGCGCCGACGAGGGGGCGCGGCACGTCCGGACCGACGGGCCCGGACGTACCGCGGTTCAGGCGGCGGCCTCGTAGTGCGTCCGTACGCGCGCGTGCACCTCGGTGGGCGCCCCGACGTGGTCGAAGCCCAGGAGCGCGGCGCCGAGCACGGGCCTGGCGGCGACCACCCGGGGCACCGCCTTCGGCGCCCGCTCCTCCAGCAAGGCCCTGATGCGGTCGTCCAGTTGGGGATGGCGGGCGGCCAGGACGCTGCCGCCGAGCAGCACCGGCGCCTCCTCGTCGAGCAGGCCGAGGCGGTCGAGCGCGACGGTCGACATGGCCACCACCTCGTCGGCCATCCGGTCCACCACGGAGCGCGCCACGGTGTCGCCCGCCGCCGCGGCCGCGAAGAGCACCGGCGTCAGTTCGTGCCGCCGCACCTGCGCGATGCGCCCCAGGTGCAGCGCCTCGATCAGCGCGTACATGGACTCCAGGCCGAAGTGCGCGGGCAGCATCTCGCGCAGCGCGGTCGGCGCGCCGCGGCCGTCCTCGGCGCGCGCCGCGAACCAGAGCGCCTCCTCGGCGAGGCCGCCGCCCCCGCCCCAGTCGCCGGAGATCCGGCCGATGGCGGGGAAGCGGGCCGTGCGCCCGTCGGGCAGCATGCCCACGCAGTTGATGCCCGCGCCGCACACCACGGCGACGCCGCGCGGTTCGGCGTCCTCCAGGAGCCCGGCGCGCAGGATGGCGAAGGTGTCGTTGCGCACCTCGACCGAGGCGCCCCACGCGCGCCGCCGCACCGCGACCGCCAACTCCTCCTCCTCGACGGGCAGATCGGCGTTGGCGAGACAGGCGGAGACGTGGCCGACGGAGTCCACGCCCGCCTCGGCGAACGCCCGCGTCACCGCGTCCGCCAGGATGTCCACCGCCGGTTCGACGCCGATCCGCGGCGGCTGGAACCCGCCGCCGCGGGCCGCGCCGACGACCGTGCCGTCGGCCGACACCACCGCGACGTCGGTCTTGCTGTTGCCCGCGTCGATGGCGAGCACGCTCGTGCCTACGCCCACGCCAGGTGCTCCCGGTTGTGCGCGATGAGGCTGTCGGTGAGCTGCTCGGCGTACGCGTACTGGCCGACCAGCGGGTGGGCGAGCAGCGCCTTGAACACGCGCTCGCGGCCGCCGTGCAGCGCGGCCTGGAGCGCCATGTCCTCGTAGCCCGTGACGTGGGCGATGAGCCCGGCGTACAGCGGGTCGAGCTTCGGTACGGCGAGTGGCTTGGCGCCCTTGCCGTCGACGGTGGCCTGCACCTCGATGACCGCGTCGTCGGGCAGGAAGGGCAGCGTGCCGTTGTTGATGGTGTTGACCACCTGGTACGGGCTGCCGCCGTTGCCGAGCAGCGAGGCCGCGAGGTCCACGGCCGCCTCCGAGTAGAACGCGCCGCCGCGCTTGGCGAGCAGTTCGGGCTTCTCGTCGAGCGCGGGGTCGCCGTACATCTCCAGCAACGTCCGCTCCATCGCGGCCACTTCGGAGGCGCGCGACGGCTTGGTCCGCAGCTCCTCGACCACGGCGTCGTGCTGGTAGAAGTAGCGCAGGTAGTACGAGGGCACGACACCGAGCCGGTCGACGATCGCGCGCGGCATGCGCAGGTCCTCGGCGACCGCGTCCCCGTGCTCGGCGAGCAGCCTCGGCAGGACGTCGTCGCCGCCGGGCCCGCCGAGACGTACGCCCGTCTCCCAGGTGAGGTGGTTGAGCCCCACGTGGTCCAGGTGGACCTCGCCGGGCGCGACGTCGAGCAGCTTGGCGAACTTGCGCTGGAAGCCGATCGCCACGTTGCACAGGCCGACGGCCTTGTGCCCGGCCTGGAGCAGCGCGCGCGTGACGATGCCGACCGGGTTGGTGAAGTCGATGATCCACGCGTTCGGGTTGGTGCGGCGCACCCGCTCGGCGATGTCCAGGACGACGGGGACCGTGCGCAGCGCCTTGGCGAGGCCGCCCGCGCCGGTGGTCTCCTGGCCGACGCAGCCGCACTCCAGCGGCCACGTCTCGTCCTGGTTGCGGGCCGCCTGTCCGCCGACGCGCAGCTGGAGGAGGACGGCGTCGGCGTCCGCGACGCCCGCGTCCACGTCGGAGGTGGTGACGATGCGTCCGGGGTGGCCCTGCTTGGCGAAGATGCGCCGCGCGAGGCCGCCCACCAGATCGAGACGGTCGGTCGCCGGATCGACGAGGACGAGCTCCTCGATCGGCAAGGTGTCCCTCAACCGCGCGAATCCGTCGATGAGTTCGGGGGTGTAGGTCGACCCTCCGCCGACCACTGCGAGCTTCATATCGGTTCTCAGCCCTTTACTCCGGTGAGGGTGACGCCTTCGACGAAGGCCTTCTGTGCGAAGAAGAAGATGATGATGACGGGGGCCATGACGAGCAGCGTCGCGGCCATGGTCATGTTCCAGTTGACGCTGTGGGCGCTCTTGAACGACTCCAGGCCGTAACTGAGCGTCCAGGCGCCGGGGTTCTGGGCCGCGTAGATCTGCGGCCCGAAGTAGTCGTTCCAGCAGTAGAAGAACTGGAAGAGCGCGATGGCGGCGATGCCGGGCTTGGCCATCGGCACCACGATCTTGACCATGGTGCGGAACTCGCCGCAGCCGTCGACCTTCGCCGACTCGATGTACTCCTTGGGGATCGTCAGGAGGAACTGCCGCAGCAGGAAGATCGAGTACGCGTCGCCGAACGCCATCGGGATGATCAGCGGCCACAGCGTGCCCGAGAGGTGGAACTGCTGGGCCCACACCAGGTACATCGGGATCACGATGACCTGCGGCGGCAGCATCATCGTGGAGATGACGAGCAGCATCGCGGTGCGCCTGCCGCGGAAGCGGAACTTGGCGAGCGCGTACGCCACGGGGATCGCCGAGCAGACGGTGAAGAGGGTGCCGAGACCCGCGTACAGCAGCGAGTTGCGCCACCAGTCCAGGAAGCCCGGCGTCTCGAAGACCTCCTTGTAGTTGGACCAGTGCCAGGCGTCGGGCCACAGGTCGCCGCTCATCGCCTGCGAGTCGCTCATCACCGACGTCAGGAAGACGAAGACGAACGGCAGGACGAAGAGCAGCGCGACGGCTATCGCGACGCTGTGCACGGCGATCCAGTGCAGGACCCGCTTGCGGCGGGCGCGGGCGGCGGCGGGGCCCCGGGCGGGGGCGGTCCTCTCGGGTGCGGAAGCGGGCGCGCTGAGAGTCGTGGAAGTCATCGGTTTCCTCAGTCCTCCGCCGCGAGCAGTCCGGAGCGCTTGTGCATCAGGAGCATCGTCACGGCCATGGCGATGGCGAAGAGCACGAGCGAGAGAACGCACGCCGCACCGGTGTTGAAGTTCTGGAAGCCCATCTGGTAGACGAGCTGGGGGACCGTGAGGGTCGAGTGGTCCGGGTAGCCGGGCTGGATCACCGAGCCGGGGCCGATGTTGACGCCGGAGGCGACCTTTCCCGCGACCAGGGCCTGCGTGTAGTACTGCATGGTCTGCACGACGCCCGTGACCACCGCGAACATCACGATCGGCGTGATCGCGGGCCAGGTGACGTAGCGGAACTTGGCGAACGGCCCCGCGCCGTCCAGGTCGGCCGCCTCGTACTGCTCCTTCGGCACGTCGAGCAGCGCGGCCATGAAGATGACCATCAGGTCGCCGATGCCCCACAGGGAGAGCAGGACGAGCGAGGGCTTGGCGGTGTCCGGGTCGTTGAACCAGTTGGGCCCGGAGATCCCGATCGAGCTCAGGATCTCGTTCACCGGGCCCGTGCCCGGGTTGAGCAGGAAGACGAAGGCGACCGTGGCGGCCACCGGCGGGGCCAGGTAGGGGAGGTAGAAGGCGGTGCGGAAGAACCCGGCGCCCGTCTTGATCTTCGTGATGAGCAGCCCGAGCGAGAGCCCGAAGACCACCCGCACGGCCACCATGATCACGACCAGCCACAGGGTGTTCCACAGGGCGGGACCGAACAGGGGCATCTGCTCGAACACGTACTTCCAGTTCCTGAGGCCCACGAAGGTGGGCTCCTTGATCTGGTTGTAGTGCATGAACGAGAAGTAGACGGTGGCGATCAGCGGGTACGCGAAGAAGACGCTGAAGCCGACCAGCCAGGGGGAGAGGAAGCCCAGCGTGCGCAGTCTGCGGCGCGCGGGGTTGGAGAGGGAGATGGCCATGGCTTCGGTCCTCAGCTCTTCGACTGGAGGGTGTCGGCGTCGATCTGGTCGTCGAGCTTCTTCAGACCCTTGCGCAGATCACCCACGCGTCCGGCCTCGACGGAGTACGAGAAGTCCTGGAGCGAGACGACGTACGCGCCGCCGTTGACCGAGGGCGGCAGGGCCTTGCTGTGCTTGTTCTCCAGGATGTCGAAGAAGGTCCGGAAGGTCGGATCGGCGTCCAGCTTCGGCGACTTGAGCGCCGCGAAGGTGGAGGGCACGTTGTGGATGGCGTTCGCGAACTTCACGACCTGGTCGGTGTCCGCGGTCAGGAACCGCACCAGCTCCCAGGCAGCGTTCTGGTGCTTGCTGCTGTGCGCGATCCCGGCGACGGTACCGGTGATGAAGCCGCGTCCGTACGTCTCGGCCTGGTCGTCGGGGACGGGCAGCGGCGCCACGTCCCACCTGAACTTCGCCTTCGCCTCGTCCAGCATCAGGCCGCGCCACTCGCCGTCCAGGTGCATGGCGACCTTGCCGGTCAGGAAGGCGTTCTGGCTGGACATCTCGTCGCCGAAGGTGAGCCGGAACCGCTCCAGGTCGTCGAACCCGCCCTGGGCGTCAGCGAGTTGCTTCGCCGTCTTGAAGAACTTGTACGTCGAGGGGTCATCGGCGAGCCGTGCGTCGCCCTTGCCGTCGAAGTACTGGGGGCCCCACTGCGCGAAGAGCCGGTCGGGACTGTTCTGGTAGAAGCGGAAGTTGGGCATGAAACCGACCCGTTCGTACGAGTTCTTGCCGCTGCGCACGGTCAGCTTCTTGGCGACCTTCTTGAACTCCGACATCGTGCGCGGCGGGCGCTCGATGCCCGCCTCCGCGTACGCGTCCTTGTTGTAGTACATGCCGTAGGCGTCGGCGAGCAGCGGAAGGGCGCACTGCCTGCCCCGGTAACTCGTGTAGTCGAGCAGCGTCTTGGGGAAGACCTTCTTCTTGTCCAGGCCGGTCTTCTTCATGAACGGATCGAGGTTCGCCCACATCCCCGAGTCGCAGTACTGGCCCACGTTGTTGGTGGTGAACGAGGAGACCACGTCGGGGGCCTTGTCGCCGCCCGCCCGCAGGGCCTGGTTGGTGGTCTCGTCGGTGACGTTCCCGGTGGCCTTCACCTTGATGTTCGGGTGCAGCTTCTCGAACCGGTCGATGCTGTCGTTGACGGCCTTGACCTCGCCGGGCGTCGCCCAGCCGTGCCAGAACTTCAGGGTGACCGGCTTGGTCGGATCGTCGTTCGCGCTGCCGACGCTCGGGTTGGCACAGCCGGAGAGCAACAGACCGGCTGCGGCGAGCGCCGCGGACGCGCAGGTGGGTATGCGCCATCGCGGCATGGCGGACTTCCTTTACGGGGGAGGGGAGATGCGGTGTGCGGTACGGGAGTTCTCAGGCCGTGTCGAAGACCTGGTCGCGGGCCTGGGTGAGGGCCGAGCGCAGGGCGCCGGTGAGGATCGGGTCGCCGTCGAGCTCGCTGATGCGGATCTGCGGGCGGGGCAGCGCGAGGCCGGTGAGCTCCTCCTCGACCCGCGCGCGGAGCTTGTCCCCGCCCGCCTGGGCCACCGATCCGGAGAGCACGACGAGTTCGGGGTCGACGACGGCGACGACGGCGGCGATGCCGGTGGCGATGCGCCGGGCGACCTCGTCGAGCGCGGCGTCGTCGGCCATGACCTCGGTCAACGTCGCGCCGCCGCCGCTGAGTTCGCGTACCACGTACGCCGAGACGAGGCTCTCGAAGCCGCCGTCACCGCCGCCGTCCGCCGAGCCGCTGCCCGCGGAGCCGCCGCGCACCAGCGGGGCGCCGGGCAGCGGCATGTACCCGATCTCGCCCGCGCCGCCCGTGGCGCCGCGCAGCAGGGTGCCGCCGAGCACGATGGCGGCGCCGACGCCCTCGTCGAGCCAGGTGAGGACGTAGTTGTCGAAGTCCTGTGCGGCGCCCTCGTACTGCTCGGCGACGGCGGCCAGGTTCACGTCGTTCTCGATGGCGACGGGGGTGCCGAGGACGGCGGCGAGATCGTCGCGCAGCGTCCGGGAGTGCCAGCCCGGCAGGTGCGGGGCGTACCGCAGTTGGCCGGTGTGCGGGTCGATCGCGCCGGGGGTGCCGATCACCGCGGCCCGCAGGTCGTCGTGGCCGAGCCCGGCCTGCCGCAGCGCGCCGTCGACGGCCTCGGCGACCAGTTGCGCGGTGCGGTGGCGCATGTCCTCGGCGACGGCGTCGGCCTCGACGCGGGCCTGGCCGATGACGGTGCCGGTGATGTCGGCGACGAGGGCGGTGATGCCGGTGGGGTCGGCGGAGAGCGCGGCGACGTGCCCCGCGCCCGGATCGATCTCGTACAGCAGGGCGTTGGGGCCGGGGCGGCCGCTGAGGCTGCCGGTGGTGTGCACGAGCCCGGCGGCTTCGAGGCGGCCGAGCAGCTGCGAGGTGGTGGGCTTGGAGAGGCCGGTCAGCTCGCCGATGCGGGTACGGGTGAGGGGGCCGTGCAGGACCAGGAGGTCGAGTACGGCGCGGTCGTTCATGGCGCGCAGGACGCGCGGGGTGCCCGGTTTGCTGCCCGCTGCTGCCATGACGACACCTGCCTTCCGGCTGCGTAGGGAACGGTGAAAGCGACTGTTAGGAAACTTTCCAATTCGTGAGGACCGTACGGCTGGCGTGAATGAGGCGTCAATAGCGGGCGCCCGCCCGGCAACCAAGTCGTTACCTCTGGGGGCGGGGCGTTGCAAGGGGTGCACTTGGGTCGTTTTTCCGGCCGTCCCCTAACTTCGGCCCCCTACTGCCCAGTTGGGCAGAACCGTCACCGTCCTCCCGCGCGTCCCGAGCTTCCGGGGAGAGATCGGCAGCACTTATCCTCACGTCTGTTCGATTGACCAGCGGGATGACCGGGGGACCAGACCACCATGACCAGTGAGACCGGCGGGGTCCACGACGACGGGGTTCAGGACGACGGGGACGACAGTCTCGACGGGGGCATCAAGCCGCTGATCGCGGCGGACCCCGCCAGGTTCGGGCCCTATCTGCTGCTCGGCAGGCTCGGCGCGGGCGGCATGGGGCGGGTCTACCTCGCCCGCTCCGAGAGCGGCCGCACCGTCGCGGTGAAGGTCGTCCACGAGGAACACGTCTCGGACGCCCAGTTCAGGGCGCGGTTCCGGCGCGAGATCGATGCCGCGCGGCGCGTGGGGGAGCGCTACACCGCGCCCGTGCTCGACGCGGACCCGGACGCCGACCTGCCCTGGGTCGCCACGGGGTACGTCCCCGGGCTCTCCCTGGAACAGGTCGTGCGCGCCCACGGCCCGCTGCCCGCGAAGTCCGTCCTCGCGCTCGCCGACGGACTCCTGCACGCGCTCAAGGACATCCACTCGGCAGGGATCGTGCACCGCGACCTCAAGCCGTCCAACGTGATGCTGACCGTCGAGGGCCCGCGCGTCATCGACTTCGGCATCGCCCGCGCGATGCAGACCTCCGTCGAGTCGCTCCTCACCAGCACCGGCATGGTCATCGGTTCACCGGGATTCATGGCGCCCGAGCAGATCCAGGGCCAGAGCGCGGGTCCCGAGAGCGATGTGTTCACGCTCGGCTGCGTCCTGACGTACGCCGCGACGGGCGCGCTGCCCTTCGGCCGCGGGGCCAGCAACCAGCACGCGGTCATGTACCAGATCGTCGAGGCCGAGCCCGACCTCGGCGCGGTGGCCGACGACGGGCTGCGGGCGCTCATCGCCCGCTGTCTCGTCAAGGACGTCGACGAACGCGCGGACCTGGACGAGCTGTTGGCGACCGCCGAGGGGGCGGGCCCGCCGTCGGGCGAGGCGTCGTGGCTGCCCGCCGAGGTCGTCACGCGCCTCGCCCAGCAGGCGGCGCGGCTCCTGGACGCGGAGGCTTCGGCGCCGGTACGGGAGGCGGCGCCGGTCGCTGCCGAGGCGCCCGTGGAGTCCACGGGGCCCGAGGCGGTCGACCGGGAGACGGCGCGGCTGCGTGCGGGGGCCGGTGCGGGAGCCGCCGAGGTGGCGGCGGTGACGGGTGGGGCCGCCGCGAGTGCTCCCACCGGGGAGGGGAAGCGCGCTCGGCGCCGCCGCCCGCTGGTGATCGCGCTCCCGGTCGTGGCCGTACTCTCCGTCGGCGGCGGCACGGTCGCGATCCTGCAGCCGTTCGGCGGTGACAGCGGCGACAGCGCGTCGCCTCCGTCCAGCAGCGCATCCGTGACGCCGGGCGCGAACTCGTCGCCGTCGCCGGATGGTTCACCGTCGAAGGGCGACAAGTCCAAGGGGAAGTCCAAGGACAAGGACGGGGACAAGGACGGGGACGAGGGGGAGAAGGACAAGAAGGGCGACGGCGGGAAGGACGGCAAGGACGGGGCGGACGGCGCCGACGGGAAGGACGGCGGCGGAGGCAAGGACTCCGGGGACTCGGACGGCTCCAAGGGCGGCGGTTCCGGCTCGTCGGCGGGTGGCGGCACGTCGCCCGGGGACTCGTCGGACGGCGACTCGGGTTCCGGATCCGGTTCCGGCTCCGGCTCGGGTGACGGCGGCTCGGCGGGATCGGGGGGCGGCGGGGGCGTCGTGCCCACCTTCTTCGCGGGATCCTGGAAGTTCAGCGGCGACTTCAACCTCGGGCAGCCCGACTCGGTGACGATCTCGCGCAGCGGGGCGGTCCGGCTGTCCATGGAGAAGCAGGCTTCGTGTACGTACGCCGCGAAGGTGACGTCGTCCGGGAGCCAGGGGAGCCGGATCAACGTCGGCAAGGCGACGTTCGTGGGTAGCCGTCCGCCCATGTGCTACCCGACGCTGGACCCCTCGTACTTCACCATCAACGGCAGCGGGATCCAGCACAACGTGGGTCCTTCGCACGGGGACGGGTACTACTACGCCCGCGACTGATCGGGACCGGGTCCGATCAGTCGCGGGCGCGTGGTGGGAAGGGGTGCGGGTTACTGGGCGCCGCCCTGGCCCGCGCTGCCGATCGGGTGGACCTTGACCGGGGAGCCGGAGCCGTCGGTGACGGGGAGGGTGGCGGCGCCGGGCCACTCCAGGGAGAAGGGCTTCGTCTCGCCGGGCGGGGTCACGACGAGGCCGGTGATCTTGACGCCGGAGCCGCCCGAGTCGTTGACCGGGTAGCTGATGCTGAAGGACACGGACTCGCCGCTGTTGAGGGTCGTCGGGCTGGCGCCCTGGCCCGCGCGGGTGGCAGAGAGGTCGCCCTCGCTGGTCTTCAGGTCGACGCCCGCGAAGCCGGACAGGGCGCAGTCGGCGCCGCCGTTCTTGAACGTCACCGCGACGGAGCCGTCGGTGTCGCCGTCGATGGTGCTGTCCGACGCGGTGATGTCCAGGTCGTCGGTGCGGCACTTGGCGGCCTTGCCGCTCTGGCCGGAATCGGAGCCGGAGCCCGCGGAGTCCTTGCCCGCCGGGGCGGGCTTCTCGCCGCCGGAGTCCTTGCCCGCGGTGTCGTTCGACCCGCCCTGGTCCGAGCCGCCGCCCGAGGACGCGGAAGAGGCCGATGACGAGTCGCCGCTCGCGACGTCGTCGCCGTTGCAGGCCGTGAGCGAGAGGCTCGCGGCGACGGCCAGGGCGGCGAAGGTGGTGAGCTTGCGAACGCGCATCGTCTGGTCCCTCAGTGTCGGTTGGTGGTGCCGGTTGCTCCTCGGCACCGGCTGGTACGAGCGAGCGTTTCTGACCACCAGGAGTCATCGGGACCGGCGAACCGTTCCGCTCAACTTGCCGCCAAGACATTCCTGTTACAGGCGTGGGGTGGGTGGCGGGCGCTGTCCTGTGGGTGCTCTCGTCCTGTGAGGCGCCCTTCCGGATGCCTCTTCTTCCGCTGTTCGGCGCGAGAAATGGGGCTCGAACGCGGGTTCGTCGTGTTGGTGTGGGGTGGGTGTTCGGTGGGGCCGGGTGGGGGTTCCGGTCGGCGCTCGGCACGTTCTCTCTGTCGCGGGTCCCTGGGACAGTTCCGTAACGCGGCAGATCTTGACCGGGTGTGGTGACATGCACTCGACGACTGGGCGTCTCCGTGGGTCGGTCCCGGGGCGGCGCAGGCCGTGCGGTGCTGACTCGGCTCGGTCGCGTGCAGTGTCGAATTCCCTTTCTGCGTAAGGGTCCTTCCTCCGGGGCGCGGCAGCCGCGTGGCGCCCCCCGAAGCGCTGTCCCGAACGGGTTGATCGGGGCCGGTGGACGTCACTTCGCGTACGGGTCGGCGTTGAACCCGCATAGGGCCGCGGCCAGCGTCAGAAGGAGCAGCAGTTGATGGATGTCGCAGAGCGGGTCATCGCCGTACTGGTAAGGATGTACCGGCTTGCTCCGGAGGCGGTGCAGCCCGACCAGCCGCTGCACCGGCTGCACATCGACTCCCTGGCCCTGGAGGAGTTGCGGCTGGTCCTCGAGGACGAACTGCACGTCGACCTGGACGACGTGCAGTTGACGTCGCGCAGCACCGTGCGACAGCTGATGGACGCGGTGTGCGCCAAGGCAGCGGTGGCCTGATGGCGCAGAGCTACGGCTCCTGGTCCGCCGCGGTGACCGGGATCGGTCTGGTGACGGCGGCGGGACACAGCGCCAAGGAGACCTGGCGCGAAGTCACCACCGCCCCATCCCCCCGGGGCGTGCGCAGCCTGGCATCCCTGCGCGACCTGCCCTGTGACTTCATGTACACGGTGGAAGGGCTCGACCTCGATGGCAGACTCGGCCGGGCCACCCTGCTTCTGGACCGTTTCGCCCAGTTCGCCGTCATCGCGGCCCGCGAAGCCGTCGCCGACGCGGGGCTCGACCCCGAAACCTGGGACGGTGCCCGCGTCGCGGTCGTGGTGGGCACGGCACACGGCGGCCTGCTCTACTACGACGAGCAGCAGGCCGTCCTGAGCGAGCGCGGGGCCCGCCGGGTCGCCCCCAAGGTCGCGCCGTTGAGCATGCCCAACAACGCCACCGGCGGCATCTGCCAGGACCTCGGCGCGCGAGGGCCGAGCCTGACGGTCAGCACGGCCTGTGCCTCCGGCACCGACGCGATCGGCACCGCTCTGGGCTGGCTGCGCGCCAACCGCTGCGACATCGCCGTGGCCGGCGGGGCGGAGGCCCTGCGCTCACCGCTGATGTTCGCCAGCACCTGCCGGATGCGGGCCCTGTCCACCCGGGTGGACAACCCCGCCGCCGCCTGTCGGCCCTTCGACGCGGGCCGGGACGGCTTCGTCGTCGGCGAGGGCGCCGGACTGCTGGTCCTGGAACGCCCGGAGCACGCCAGGGCCCGCGGTGCCACCGTCCGCGCGCACCTGGCCGGGTACGGCTCCACCAGTGACGCCCTGTCCCCGGTGGCCCCCGACGAGAGCGGACAGGGCATCGAAGCGGCCCTGCGGGCCGCACTGGCCGACGCCGAGGTCGCTGCCGGGGACATTGGCCACGTCAACGCCCACGGCACCTCCACGGTCATGAACGACCTCATCGAAAGCGCGGCCCTGCACCGCGTCTTCGGTGACCGTCCGCTCGTCACGTCCACCAAGGCCATGACCGGACATGCCCTGGGTGCCACCGGCGGCATCGAAGCCGCCCTGACCGCCCTGGCGTTGGAGGAGCAGCTGGTGCCCCCGACAGTCAACCTGGACGTGCAGGACCCGGACGTGCCTGTCGACGTGGTGGCCCGCACGGCCCGCCCCGCACGGTTCGCGTGCGCGGCAAGCTCCTCGCTGGGGTTCGGAGGCCACAACGCCGTACTCGTCCTCACCAGGGCCTGAGGCGGGGGACCGGCCCATGCAATGCGTACGCACTGTGAACGTGGACGGCGTGTCCTGCAGCTATCGCCTGGTGTCTCCCACCGCTGCCCGGTCCGAACCGCTGATCGCGCTGGGCGGTGCCTTCCAGGGCATGTACGACTGGGTGCAGCTCGAAGACGCCCTGACGGACGTGTCCTGCCTGCTCACCGCGGACCTGCCCGGCGCGGGCGACTCCGACGTGCCCCGACCCGAGCACACCCTCACCCTGCTCGACGCGGCGCTCGACGCCATCGTCGACGACCTGCACGTACCGCGCGTCAACCTCTTCGGCTACTCCCACGGCGCGGTCCTCGCCTTCCGCTACGCCCAGCGCCGTCCCCGGCGCTGCGCCCGCCTCCTTCTGGGGGGCGTTCCCGCCCACCTCACCGACACCCCCTTCGCCCGCTACCGCAAAGCCGGCGAACTCCTGGCGAACGGTGACACGGAGGGCTTCGTCGCGGCTGTCTCCGCGGAGATGTTCTGCCTGGACGACAGCCGCCGGGTCCACCGCCGCGACCTGGCCCTGCGCTCTTTCCGGCGGTCCCTGCTGAGAGTTGCCAGGCGGCCGCACGCCGAGTACATGCTGGCCCGTGCCCTGGGAACGCGCACCGCCCTCACCGGCGGCCTGGTGGGTGTGCCCACCCTGGTCTTCACCGGCGAGCACGACACCCTCACCCCGCCCGACCTGCAACGCGCGTTCGCCGAGACCATCGACGGCAGCCGCTTCGTCACGATGCCCGACTGCGATCACATGCTGCTGATGGAACGGCCCGATGCTGTCGCCGCCTTGGTCAGAGCCTTCATCACCGACAGCCGGCCGCCTGCGGGCTACGGAATCCGTTCCTTCCCGGAAGCCGCCTTGTGACGTGCCGAAGACCCGGTGCCCCGGTGTCGGAGGCCCGGATGTGGCCTCTCCTGCTGCGGGCCGACTCGTAAAGGCTGGCGCAAAGCGTTCTTCGGCGACGGCCGCCCCGGCCGTGCCTAATCGTGTTGACCAGCCCCAGCAGCCAGTGCTGGAGTCACCACGTGGACAGCATCCCCGCCAACCGGCGCCTCTGGAACCAGATCAGCAGCGCCTACCAGCACGAGCACGACCCGCAGATCGGTGCCGCACCCCGGCTGTGGGGCATGTACTCCGTCCCCGACGCGCACCTGCGCGCCCTGGGCGACGTCACCGGCAAGCGCGTCCTCGAACTGGGCTGTGGCGCCGGTCAGTGGTCGAGGGCGCTCGCCGCCGAGGGGGCGAGCGTGGTCGGGTTCGACCTGTCCGAAGCCCAACTTGCCGCGGCGGCAGGCGCGATGGGAGCGGACCGCTACCCGCTGGTGCAGGGCGCCGCCGAGCAACTCCCCTTCGCCGACGCCACCTTCGACCTGGTGTTCTGCGACTTCGGTGGGCTCAGCTGGGCGCCCCCGCACCTGGCCGTCCCGCAGGCCGCGCGCATCCTGCGTCGCGGCGGGCGCCTGGTGTTCAACGTCGCCAGCCCGTGGTTCGAAGCCTGCTACGACGAAGCGGCGAGTCGCGTGACCACGACGCTGCGGCAGGACTACTTCGGTCTTGACGCCATCGCCGAGGGCGACGGCGCGACCAGCTATCAGCTCACCTACGGCGACTGGGTCCGGGTCCTGCGCGGCGCGGGCCTCGTCATCGACGACCTCATCGAGCCGCGGCCCGGACCCGGCACGCCCAACGGCTACAACGAAACCGACCCGCCCGACTGGGCACATCGCTGGCCCGCGGAACTGCTCTGGGTAACCCACAAACCGTAGGGACCCGAGCGCGACCTCTGCGACCTCGGCTTGCTCCGCTTCCTCTACTTCGCCAGGTTCGGCGGCGGTATCGGGGCCGACGCCAGGGACTGGGGAGACGTCGTCGAGGCGTACGCGGAGGGCGCCGCCATGCCCGCCGTGGGGTCGGCCGCCGTCTCCTCCGCGGCCAGCGGCAGGCCGCCGACGATGCGGATGCCCGCCTCGTCGAACGCCCGCTTGATCCGCCAGCGCAGCTCACGCTCGACGCCCAGGGACTTGCCCGGCATCGTCTTGGCGGAGACGCGGACGACCATGGAGTCGAGCAGGACGCTGTCCAGGCCGAGGATCTCGACCGGGCCCCACAGGCGCTCGTTCCACGGCTCGTCCTTGGCCATGGTCTCGCCGACCGCGGCGAGGACCTCCTTGACCTTGTCCAGGTCCTCGTCCGGGCGGACCGTGACGTCGACGCCCGCCGTGGACCAGCCCTGGGAGAGGTTGCCGATGCGCTTGACCTCGCCGTTGCGGACGTACCAGATCTCGCCGTTGTCGCCGCGCAGCTTCGTGACGCGCAGGCCGACCTCTATGACCTCGCCGGACGCGACGCCCGCGTCGATGGAGTCGCCGACGCCGTACTGGTCCTCAAGGATCATGAAGACGCCGGAGAGGAAGTCCGTGACGAGGTTGCGCGCGCCGAAACCGATCGCGACACCCGCCACACCCGCCGAGGCGAGCAGCGGTGCCAGGTTGATCTCGAACGTACCGAGGATCATGAGCGCGGCGGTGCCCAGGATCAGGAACGAGGCGACCGAGCGCAGGACCGAGCCGATGGCCTGCGAGCGCTGGCGGCGGCGCTCCACGTTGACCAGGAGGCCGCCGAGCGCGGTGCCGTCCACGGCCTGGGCCGTGCGGTTCATGCGGTCTATCAGCTTGGTGATGGCGCGGCGGACGATGACGCGCAGGACGACCGCTATCGCGACGATCAGCACGATGCGCAGGCCGATACCGAGCCAGGTGGACCAGTTCTGCTCCACCCAGCTGGCCGCGTTCGTGGCGCTTTCCTGGGCGTCCTCGAACGTGGGCGGCTTCGACGTCGACTTGTCGTCCGGGTCCGTTCCGGCAGCCGACAGGACGGACAAGAGCACGGCTGGTACCTCCAGGTATCGCGGCCTGCCCAGAAGATGCCCCGGGCAGAAGCACCACACTAACGGGGCATTGTGTGTGGATCGTTGTCATGTTCGAGGGAGAGACGGTGCTCACCTGGGGAAGAACAGGGTGACGTCCCGCCGCCCGTCGCCGCTGTGGTCGAAAACACTTCAAGGCCGTTACCGGCACATGGTGGCGCCACGACCAGGCATGAGGGGAGACTGGCAACAGATCGTCCCGGCGCGAGCCACGCGCCGCCGGCGTACAAGGAGGCATCCGCCGTGCCGCATGTCTTGGTCCTTAACGCGTCGTACGAGCCACTCGGCGTCGTACCGCTCCGCCGCGCGCTCGTCCTCGTCCTGGAGAACAAGGCTCTCTGCCTCGAGGAATCCGGCGCCTTCATGCACAGCGCTACGCGCACCGTCCCCGCACCCAGCGTGGTCCGCCTCAAGCGGTTCGTGCGGGTCCCCTACCGGGGGCCCGTTCCTCTGACCAGGCGGGCGCTGTTCGCCCGCGACGGCGGTCGGTGCATGTACTGCGGTGGCGTCGCAACCAGCGTCGACCACGTCATTCCGAAGAGCCGAGGCGGCCAGCACGCCTGGGACAACGTGGTGGCTTCCTGCCGCCGCTGCAACCACGTCAAGGCCGACCGGCACCTCCTGGAGCTGGGCTGGCGGCTGCGACACAAGCCCGCGCCGCCCTCGGGCCTCGCGTGGCGCATCATCGGGACCGGACATAGGGATCCGCGCTGGCTGCCGTACTTGCAGCCGTTCGGCGCGGAGGACGCGATGGCCCGGATCGATGGCATTTCCGCCTAGAACTCGATCCGGGCCTTCGTCGTCCTCGGAGGCATGACGCAGGCATGGCGCACGTATGACGCAGGGGGCGCACGGTTGCAGGACGGGGCGTGCGGCCCTGCGTGGCGTGCGGGAGTGCGCGGTCGTCAGTCTTCCGCGACCGCGTACGCCTCCACGGACCAGAGCGAGTAGCCGAAACGCGTAGCCCGCTCGTCGCCCTGCACCCGGACGTAGCGGGTGTCACGCGCGTCCATGCGGACCGCCTCGCGGCCGCCCCTGCCGTCCTTGACGGTGGCGGCGGTCCGCCAGGTGCGGCCGTCGGCGGAGGTCTGGACGCGGTAGGCCGCCGCGTACGCGTCCTGCCAGCGCAGGACGACCTGGCCGACGCGGACCGGGCGGCCGAGGTCGGCCTGCCACCACGCGCCGTTCTCGGCGGGGGACGACCAGCGCGTCGTCGGGTCGCCGTCGGTCGCGGCCGATGCCGGGAAGTCCTCCGTCTCGTCGCCCGACGAGGTGGCCTTCGCGCCGCGCGCCAGGTCGGGCCCCGAGGTGCGGGGGTAGGCGCGGACGGACACCGTGCGGCTTTCGTCGCCGAAGCGCACCGGGATGTCGTACGTCCCCGCGCGCGTGCCCGCGGGGACGGTGATGTCCAGCGGCACGGCGACCTCCGTGCCGCGCGGCAGTGTGGTCGCCGCGGGGGCCTTCACCTCGATGCCCTTGGGGGCCTCGGCCCGGAGCGTGCCGCGTACGTCGCCGGGGCGCAGCGGCAGCAGCTTCGCCGTGACTCGCCGGGGCGCGCCGCCGATCTCCGCGTCGGTCTCGGCGCGGGCCAGGGTCAGCCGGGCCGCGGGGGAGTCGGCGTACCAGGGCACGAGGTGGCGCACGGTGCCCGTGGTGGTGCGGGCGCGGACCGCGTCGGCGCGCACGTCCGCG
The DNA here is from genome assembly GCF_002556545.1 of Streptomyces formicae. Taxonomy (NCBI): domain Bacteria; kingdom Bacillati; phylum Actinomycetota; class Actinomycetes; order Kitasatosporales; family Streptomycetaceae; genus Streptomyces; species Streptomyces formicae. Next base: position 3,292,696 of record NZ_CP022685.1, on the reverse strand, counting down.
AGGGCGACCTCGGTGAAGCCGCTCGCCGACAGGTCGCCGACGGTCCGCCAGCCCTTGCCGGGCACGCGCGCCTGGAGCTCGCCCCGGGTGCCGGGGTCGGTGAGCGCCGTGACGGCGGACAGGACGCGGGCGCGCGGCAGCTCCGCCGTCGCGTGGTCCGACGCCTGCGCGGCGTCGAGGCCCGCCCATCTGTCGTACGCCTTCAGGGCCCGCGTCAGGAACGGGCCGAGCACGCCCTTGCCGACGGTGGCGGGGCTCGCCCGCAGCTCCTCGTGGAGCCCGGCCAGGGCGCGCGCGGCCCGCCAGGCGGCCGCGCCGTCGCCGTCGGACTGCGCGCGCAGCATGTCCACGGCGGTCTCGCCCGCCGTGCCGTAGCGCGCCAACTGCTCGATCCAGGGCCGCACTTCGTCGCCGACGGCGGTGTCGGCGAGCCGCTCGGGGGCCCGGCGCATGACGCCGAAGGCCGCGCGCAGCCGCCGCGCGGACGCGTCGGCGCGGGCCCGGTCCTCCGTGGTGCGGGCCTGCCAGAACTCGCTCATGAGGGGGCGCAGATACGCCGATTCGTCGGCGCCGAGCACGGAGGACGCGTCATTGCCCGCGAGGGCCCGCAGGGCGCCCCTGGCGGCCGCGTCGGGGCCCGCGAGGTCGTCGATCGCGGCGAGCCAGGACTCGTGGGGGCGGTAGGCGCGCGGGTTCCAGGCGTAGTCGGCGGCGGTGAAGAGGGGGATGCGGGACGCGGACGGCTGTTCCATGGCGTTGCCGAGGAGGGCGGCGGATCCGGCGGCCACGGCGGGCTCGCGGCCGGTGTAGGGGCCGAGGAAGACGCGGTCCTGCGCGAAGTCGTTGACGGGGTAGTTGTCCATCGTGACGAGCGGATGCGGTCCGAACGCCTCGCGGGCGCCCGCCAGTTCGCGCCCGGTGATGGTCCTGGGGACCACGCCCACGCCCGTCCAGGCCACCTCGACCCGGCGGTCCAGGCCCGCGGAGAGCGCCGCGCGGTAGGCGGTCGAACCGTCCTGGAAGTACTCGGTCGGCATCAGGGAGAGCGGCTCCGCGTCCGGGTGCCGCTCGGCGAGGTGGGCCGCCACCGCGTTGGCCACCCCGGCCTGCGCCTTCGCGGCGGCCCTCGGCCCCGAACCGAACGTCTCCGCGTCCTGCCCGCAGTGCCATTCGCTGTAGCTGACGTCCTGGAACTGCAGCTGGAAGGCGCGCACGCCGAGCGCCCACATCGCGTCGATCTTGCGGGTGAGGTCCCTGACGTCCTTCTTCGACGACATGCACATCGCCTGGCCGGGGGCGACCGCCCAGGCGAGCGTGACGTGGTTGGCCCTCGCGCGCGCGGCCAGGGCGCGGAAGTCGGCGCGCTGGTCCGCGGGGTAGGGCTCGCGCCAGCGGGCCTGGCGGTAGAGGTCGTCGCCGGGGGCGTACAGATAGCGGTTCTGCTTCGTGCGCCCCATGAAGTCGAGCTGGTCCAGGCGCTGTTCGCGGGTCCAGGGGGTGCCGTAGAAGCCCTCTGTCATGCCACGCACGGCCGTGCCCGGCCAGTCACGGATCCGTACGCCGGGGAGGGTGCGGGTCTTCTGAGCGCCTGCCGCCCCCGCCAGCTGCCGCAGGGTCTGTACGGCGTGGAAGAGGCCGTCCGCGCCGACGCCGGAGAGGGCGACGGTGTCCTGCCCCGCGACCTGCCCGACGGCCAGCCGGTACCCGCCCGCCGGCAGGTCTCCACGCGCGCGTGCCCCGAGGGAACGCAGCGCCCGGTCGGCGCTCGGGCCGCCGGTGTGGACGACGAGGGCGCGGCCCGCGGGCAGCCGGGCGCCGTCGCGGACCTCGGTGATGCGGCGGGCGCCCGCGTCGTGCAGGAGGGTGCGCAGGGCGTCGAGGGCGTACGGGTCGGTGCCCGCGTCCGAGTCCGCGTCGGTGCCCGTGCCCGTGCCCGTGACGAGGGTGACGTCGTCGCCGACCGTGACGGCGGTGCCCGTGGCGCTCGTCGACTGGGGGCGCGGCCAGACCGGTGGGAGCGCGTCGTTCGCGCGGTCGTCGTCCGGCGATGCGGCGGGCGTGCCGGGTCTCCCGGGGGCGGTCGGGGTCGCGAGGGCGCCGGGGGCGCCGCCGAGCGCGCCCGCGATGACGGCGAAGGCGACGGCGGCCGCCCCCCTGCCGCGCCGGAACTGCCGCGACTGCCGTACCTGCACGGCCCGCCCCTCTCGTCGTGCCTGGGGTTTCTGACGTCACGTGTGCGTGTGAGCACGTGTGGTGATGAGCCCACCACTGTGGCAGTCGGGGTGTCAACGGGGTCGGGTGGGGGCGCACCGGAGGACTTCGGGGGGCTTCTGGGGGGCCTCGGGGGAGTGGACGTCTTCCCGGGGTGCGGGGGCGCGGGCGGCCGATCTTCCGGGCGGGAAGCGGGTGCGGGGGAACAACTCCCGTACCGGGAACCAAATGTGACCACCGTCACGTTGGACCACCGTATACGTCTGCGGCCTTGCGCACTGGGTAGGGCTGCCGTGACCTGCCCCCTGACAAGGAGCTCCACGTGGCCGCTTCTGCGAACCTTCTGCTCTCCGCACTCTCCAAACAGGTCTCCGGTCCGGACTCGGGCCTCGACGGCTCCTGCTCCTGCGGCTGCCTGGAGCCGCCGCTCACCAGCGAGCCCCCGCTCGCCGACGCCGCGCCGCTGACCAGCGAGCCGCCCCTCGCCGACGCGGCCCCGCTGACCAGCGAGCCGACCGCCACCGGCATGGCTTCGGGCCTGGACTACATGGGGGTCTGATGACCCTTTCCCGGCTGGCCGCCGCCCATGGCGTCGCCACCTCCTACTCTCCGTCCCCGGGGCGCGCCGTCCCGGCCTCCGAAGCCGCGGTGATCGCGGCGCTGGCCGCCCTGGACGTGGACGCGAGCACCCCGGAGGCGACCCGAGCGTCCCTCGCCGAGCGCGAGGCCCAGCTGTCCGGGAGCCTCCTCCCGCCGACGGTGGTGGTCTGGACCGACGACCCGGTACCGGACGCCCCGCCCTTCGCGCGGCTGGCGCGGGGGACGCGGGTGCGGGTGGAGCTGGAGGACGGCGGGACGGTCGCCTGGGAGGCGGGGACCGGGGCGGTCGCCGAGGTGCCGCCCGGCGTGCATCGCCTCGTCGTGCTCGGGCCCGACGGGCGGAGCGGGCAGGCGCATCTCGTTGCCGCTCCCCGCAGGGTCAAGGCGCCGCCCGGTCGTACGCACGGGTTCCTCGTGCAGGTGTACTCGTTGCTGTCCCGGCGCTCCTGGGGCATGGGGGACCTCGGCGACCTGGCCGAGCTGGCCGCCTGGTCGGGGCACTCGCTGGACGCGGGGTTCGTCCAGGTCAACCCCCTGCACGCGGCCGTGCCGGGCCCGCCGGGAGGTCAGGGCGGGGACCCCTCTCCGTACCGGCCCTCCTCGCGCCGCTTCCCCGACCCCGTCCACCTCCGCGTCGAGGACGTTCCCGAGTACGCCCAGCTGCGGGGCGCGGCCCGCGAGCGCGCCGAGGAGCTGCGCGGCGGGGCCGGGCGATTACGCGCGTCCGTGCTGCGCGAGGGCGAGCTGATCGACAGGGACGCGGTCTGGGCCCTCAAGCGCGAAGCCCTCGAACTGCTCTACGACGTCCCCCTCGGCCCCGGCCGCCGCGCCGCCTACAGCGCGTTCCTCGCCGAGCAGGGCACCGCCCTCGAGGACCACGCCACCTGGTACGCGCTCGCCGAGGTGCACGGCCCCGACTGGCACTCCTGGCCCGCCGCCCTGCGCGACCCCGCCTCGCCCGAAACCACCCGCGCGCGCCGGGATCTGATGGACCGCGTGGACTTCCACAGCCGCCTCGCCTGGCTCACCGACGCCCAACTGGCCACCGCCCAGCGGACCGCGCGCGAGGCGGGCATGGCCATCGGCCTGGTGCACGACCTCGCCGTCGGCGTGCACCCCGGCGGCGCCGACGCCTGGGCGCAGCAGCGGCACTTCGCCCCGCGCATGAGCGTCGGCGCCCCGCCGGACGCGTTCAACGCGCGCGGGCAGGACTGGGGCCTGCCGCCCTGGCGCCCCGACCGCCTCGCCGAGTCCGGCTACGCGCCCTACCGCGCGCTCCTGCGCGGCCTGCTGCGGCACGCGGGCGCGCTCCGCGTCGACCACGTCATGGGCCTGTTCCGGCTCTGGTGGATCCCCGAGGGCCGCGAGCCCACCGAGGGCACCTACGTCCACTACGACGCGGAGGCGATGCTCGCCGTCCTCGCCCTGGAGGCGCACCGCGCGGACGCCCTCGTCATCGGCGAGGACCTCGGCACCGTCGAGCCGGGTGTCCGCGAGACCCTGCGCGAGCACGGCGTGCTCGGCACGTCCGTGCTCTGGTTCGAGCGCGACTGGGAAGGCACGGGCCGCCCGCTGCCCGCCGACGCCTGGCGGGCGGACTGCGTGGCGACGGCCACCACGCACGACCTGCCCCCGACGGCCGCGCGGCTCACCGGCGAGCACGTCCGACTCCGGTACGACCTCGGCCTGTTGACCCGAGAGCTCGGGGTGGAGCGTGCCGAGGCCGCCGCGGACGTGCACGAGTGGCTCGCGCTGCTCGGCAGGCTCGGCATGCTGCCGGGCGGCATGGGCTGCGAGGAGGACGAGATCCGCGCCGTGCACCGCTTCCTGCTCGCCACCCCGGCCAGGATGGTCGGCATCTGGCTGCCGGACACGGTCGGCGACCGCCGCCCGCAGAACCTGCCGGGCACCTGGGACCAGTATCCGAACTGGCGGCTGCCGATCGCCGACGCCACCGGACGCCCCGTCACGCTGGAGGAACTCGCCGCCTCGCCGCGCCTGCACGCGTTCATGACGGTCTTCAGACCGGGCGCGGTGACGGCCGTGGGAAGTGCCGAGACGACCCGTACGGCACCCCCGGGCGCGCACCCCGTTTAGGAGTTCGCTACGTTTGCACCGTGGACAAGAAGAACGCTCTGCGCGCCGGCGCCCTGGCCTCCGGCACGACGCTGATGATGCTGCTCATGTCGTCCCCCGCGCTCGCGCTCACGCGCGACGACGGCGACGACCCGGGTCCCGGCCTGAGTGTCATCGACACGCTCGGCCTCTATGTCGTGGCGCCCATCGTGCTGTTCCTGGTGATCGCGGGCCTCGTGATGGTCGGCGACAAGTCCCGCAAGCAGCAGAAGCAGGGCTGACCGGGCCGATCAGGGGGCTCACGCCACCCTTTCGTACGCTCCGTCGAGGGCGCGCTTCACCACGTACGCGGGGTGAAGCGCGCCCTCGACGTGTTCACGCCCCTCCACCGGACGGGCCCTGGGCCCGTTCCGCCGTCAGATAGCGCTGGACCGTCGGCGCGAGCCAGTCGGTGATCTCCTCCCGGCTCAGCGCGGCCGAGGGGGCGAACCGCAGGACGTACCGGGTCAGGGCGAGCCCCAGCACCTGCGACGCGCAGAGCGCGGCCCGCGTCGGGGCCTGCGCGGGGTCGGGGCAGACCGCGCGCGCCACCGGCAGCAGCTGGCGCGTGAAGATGTCCCGCATGCGCTCGGCGCCCGCCTGGTTGGTGATGCCCACGCGGAGCAGCGCGGTGAGCGTCCCGCCGTCCTCCCACAGGTCGAGGAAGTGGGAGACGAGCACCCTGCCGACGTCCTCGCGCGGCACCCGCGCGAAGTCCGGCATCATCAGGTCCGCCGAGGTGGCCGCGGCGAAGAGGCCCTCCTTGTTGCCGTAGTAGCGCATCACCATGGACGGGTCGATCCTGGCGTCCCTGGCGATGGCGCGGATCGTCGCCCGCTCGTAGCCGTCGGCGGCGAACCGCTCGCGGGCCGCGACGAGGATGGCGGCCCGGGTGGCGTCGGAGCGGCGTGCGCCCTGGGAGGCCGCGGTGCCGTCCGGGGCCGTGTCGGTCATGCCGATGCCGTTTCAGTCATGCCAACAAACGTAGGCCAACACCTGTTGACAGTCCATAGCGGCAGTTCTACGTTGGCCAACAAGCGTTGACCAACAGTTGTTGGCACCCGGCGTACGCGTCATCAGGTCACCAGGGCCTCAGGAGGCAGCCATGAACGGCACCACCGGAACCATGGGCACCACGGGCACCACCGATCACCCCACCGGCCGCGGCGTCGTCGTCGTGGGCGCGGGCCCCACCGGACTCCTCCTCGCGGGCGACCTCGCCGCCGCGGGTGTCCCCGTCACGCTCGTCGAGAAGCGTCCGCGCGGCATCAGCAACCTCTCCCGCGCGCTGGTGGTGCACGCCCGCACCCTGGAGCAGTTCGACGCCCGGGGCATCGCCGACGAGCTGGTGGCCAGGGGCGAACCCCTCGACAGGCTCCGCCTCTTCGACCGGCTCTCCCTCGACCTCGCGAACCTGCCGTCCCGCTTCCGGTACGTCCTCGTCCTGCCGCAGTACGAGGTCGAGCGGGTCCTGGAGCGGCGCGCGGTCGAGGCGGGGGTCCGGTTCGCGTACGAGACGGAGCTCGTCGGCCTCACCCAGGACGCCGACGGGGTGACGCTCGAAGTCCGTGGCCCGGGGGGCGGGTCGAGCACGCTCGACGCGGCCTACGCGGTCGGCGCCGACGGCCTGCGCAGCGGTGTGCGCCGGGCGGTCGGGCTGCCCTTCCCCGGCAGGTCCGTCATCCGCTCCCTCGTCCTCGCCGACGTCAAGCTCGCCAGGCCGCCGAAGGCGCTGCTCGCCGTCAACGGCGTCGGTGACGCCTTCGCCTTCATCGCGCCCTTCTCCGACGGCTACCACCGCGTCATCGGCTGGAACCGCGCCCGCAACGTCCCCGACAGCGAGCCGCTCGACATCGAGGAGGTCAAGGAGATCGTCAGGGCGGCGCTCGGCCAGGACTTCGGCATGCACGACGCCCGCTGGATGTCCCGCTTCCACAGCGACGAACGGCAGGCCCCCGCCTACCGCGTGGGCCGGGTCTTCCTCGCGGGGGACGCCGCGCACGTCCACTCTCCGGCCGGTGGCCAGGGCATGAACACCGGTCTCCAGGACGCCGCGAACCTGAGCTGGAAGCTGATCGCCGCCGTCAACGGGCGTGCGCCGCAAGGGTTGTTGGACAGCTATCAGAGCGAGCGGCACCCGGTCGGCAAGATGGTCCTGCGCACCAGCGGCGGACTCGTCAGGCTCGCGATGGCCAAGCGCCCCTGGACGCTCGCCGCCCGTGCCGCGCTCGCCGCGGGCGTCTCGCGGCTGCGCCCGGTGCGGGCGCGGGCCGTCGGCCAGATCACCGGCATCGGCGTCGCCTACCCGGCGCCGAGGGGCGCCCATCCGCTCGTGGGGCGGCGGGCGCCGGACGTCGCGCTCAAGGAGGGGCGCCTCTACGAGGCCCTGCGCGAGGGCCGGTTCGTGCTCGTCGCGCCGGAGGGCGCACCGCTGCCGACGGGCCGCGCGGTGGCGGCGCACTGGACGAGCGGGCGCCGTACGACGCTGCTCGTCCGGCCCGACGGGTACGTGGCGTGGGCCGCCGAGGACGCGGGAGCGGAGGCGGTGGGCGCGGCGCTCGGGGAGTGGGGGATCGGCGTCCACTGAACGTTCGTATCTACTTCAAAGATCAGGCTGAAAGATTCGATGGACCTGATAGGTGTGCTGGTGTCACGGTAGTCCCGCAACGCACCGAGATCCCCGCAAAGACGGGGAGAGAGGCAAGGGATACCACGTGACCGTCCTGGACCGGACCCCCGTCACCACCACCGAGAGCGGCCGCGGAGCCGTCGACGCCGTCGCCCGCCCGCTCGGCGTCGGCCTCGCGCTCGCGGCTCTCGCCACCGTCGTCTGGTCGGGCAGCTTCGTCACCTCCCGTGCCCTGCACGACACCGTGCCGCCCGTCCAGCACGCGTTCTGGCGCTGGATCATCGCGATCGCGGCGGTGGCGCCGTTCGCGGTGCGGGAGACCTGGCGGCAGCGGGCGCTGCTGCGGCGGCACGTCCGCTTCCTCCTTCTCGCGTCGCTGCTCGGCGTCACGGTCTACAACACCCTCGTGAACCAGGCGGGCATGACGACCACCGCGGGCAACATGGGCATGATCATGGCCGCGTCGCCCGTCCTGATGGCCGTCTACGAACGGATCGGCGGCACCCGGCTCGGCGCCCGCCGCGTCACCGGCATGTTCGTCGCCTGCGGCGGGGTGCTGCTCCTGGTCAGCAAGGGCTCCCTCGACATGGACTTCGCGGTCGGCGATCTGTGGGTGATCGCGGGCGCGTTCTCCTTCGGCTCCTACAGCGCGCTCCTCAAGCGCAGGCCCGCGGAGATCGGTGGACTGCCCTTCCTCTTCTCGACGTTCGTGCTCGGCGCGCTGATGCTGCTTCCGGTGTTCGTCGCCAGCTATGCGATCCAGGGCGGCTTCGCTCCGACGGCCGGTACGGTCTCGCCGCTCCTGTACGTCGGTGTGGTCTCCTCCGCGGTCGCCTTCTTCGCCTGGAACAAGGCCGTCTCGATCATCGGCGCGGCCCGCGCCGGGGTCGTCTACTACCTCCAGCCGGTCTGTGTGGCGCTCCTCTCCTTCGCGCTCCTCGGCGAGGCGATGGGGTGGCTGCAGGTGCTGTGTATGGGGCTGATCCTGGGCGGCGTCGTCCTCGGCTCGGCCGCGGGGACCCCCTCGGTACGCGTCCGCGACCGCGGCTGACGTGGCGGGTACCGGGGGTCTGTACGTTGACCCCATGAGCGAGTGGGACATCAAGAAGCTGCAGATCCTGCGGACGTTGAGCGAGCGGGGCACGGTCACGGCGACCGCGGGCGCCCTCCAGATGACGCCGTCCGCCGTGTCCCAGCAGCTGTCCAACCTCGCCAAGCAGCTCGGCGTACCCCTCCTCGAGGCGCACGGGCGCCGCGTCAGGCTCACCGACGCGGCGCATCTCGTGCTGCGGCACGCGGAGGCGGTCTTCGCCCAACTGGAGCGGGCCGACGCGGAGTTGGCGGCGTATGTGCACGGGGAGGCGGGGGAGGTGCGGGTCGGGGCGTTCTCCACCGCGGTGCCCGCGCTCGTCGTTCCCGCGGTGCGGGCCCTGCGGGAGGCCGCGCCGGGCATTTCCGTACGGGTACGGGAGACGGAGGCGGCGGAGGCGTACGAGTTGCTCGCGGCCGGTGAGGTGGACATCGCGCTCTCCCTCGCGGCGCAGGCGCCCGCCGCGGCCGACGCGGACACGCGCTTCACCCGCGAGTCGCTGCTCGCCGACCCGCTGGACGTGGCGCTTCCCGGGGAGCATCCGCTGGCGTCGGCCGCCGCGCCCCGGCTCGCCGATCTCGCGGGTGAGCCGTGGATCTTCGGCGGGAGCGGCCCCTGGTCGGAGATCACCAGGGCGGCGTGCGAGGGCGCGGGCTTCACCCCGGAGCAGGCCCACTCCGCTTCCGGCTGGACCGCGATCCTCGCGATGGTGGAGGCGGGGATGGGGGTGGCGCTCGTTCCCCGGATGGCGGCGGTACGCCGGGACGGCGTCGTCATGCGGGAACTGGTCGCGGACCGGCCGTGCCGTCACGTCGTCGCGGCGGTGCGGTGTGGGGCGGCGGGCGGGGCGGCGGTGTCCCGCGTCCTGACCTCCCTCCGGGAGGCGGTCCCCACGCGGGTGGGGTAGCTGCTCGTCGCTCGGCCGCGGGCGCATCGTGGCTTGTCGCGCAGTTCCCCGCGCCCCTTGAGAAGCCACTGCCGTCGCTTGGCTGCGGGTCTGTTGTGGCTGAGCGCGCATCCCCGCGCCCCTGACGGTGCGCCCCGTCAGGGGCGCGGGGAACTGCGCGACAAGCCCCCACCGGTCCCGCGGCCGGGAACACCACCGAGGCCCCCCAGGCCCGGGTGGAGGAGCCGGAATCGGGTCCTCCACCCGGGCCACCTGCTACACGTCCGCGGAGCGGGCCCGCAGCGCCCGCTCGACACCCGCACGGGACTCCGTGACGAGACGGCGCAGCGCGGCCGAAGGATCGGACGACGCGAGCCACGCGTCCGTCGCGTCCAGCGTCGCCTGGGAGACCTGGAGCGAGGGGTACAGGCCCGTCGCGATCTGCTGAGCCATCTCGTGGGAGCGCGAGTCCCACGCGGTCTTGACCGAGGAGAAGAACTTCTCCGTGTAGGGCGCGAGGAGTTCGCGCTGGTCGACCTGGACGAAGCCGCTGATCACCGCTTCCTGGATGGCGTTGGGGAGGGAGTCGGACTCCACCACGGAGGCCCAGGCCGCGGCCTTCGTCTCCTCGGTGGGCCGCGCCGCCCGCGCGTACGCCGCGTGCCGCTCGCCCGCCGCCGTCCTGTCCCGCGCGAGCTCCGCCTCGATGCCCGCCTCGTCGAGCCGTCCGGTCGCCGCGAGCCGTGCCACGAGGGCCCAGCGCAGCTCCGTGTCGACGGCCAGTCCTTCGATCGACTCCGAGCCGTCCAACAGGGCTTCCAGGAGGGCGAGGTCCGCGTCCGTGCGGGCCGTCGCCGCGAAGGCGCGGGCCCACGCCAGCTGGTGGTCGCTGCCCGGCTCCGCGGCCCGCAGGTGTTCGAGCGTGGCCTCGGTCCAGCGGGCCAGCGCCGCGTCCCGGCCCGCGGGGGCCGCGTACAGGTCGAGCGCCAGCTTCACCTGGCGGTGCAGCGACTGCACGACGCCGATGTCCGACTCCTTGGCGATGCCGGACAGGACCAGGGAGAGGTACGCGCTCGTCGGGAGCTCCGCGTCGCGCGTCATGTCCCACGCCGACGCCCAGCTCAGCGCGCGAGGAAGCGACGCCTCGAAGTCGCCGATGTGGTCCGTGACGAAGGCGAGGGACTCGGAGTCCAGACGGACCTTCGCGTAGGAGAGGTCGTCGTCGTTGAGGAGGATCACCGCGGGACGGTGCTTGCCCACCAGGGCGTCCACCGCCGTGAGTTCGCCGTCGACGTCCAGCTCCACGCGGTCCGTGCGAAGGAGCTTGCCGGACTCGTCGTCCAGGTCGTAGAGGCCGATGGCGATCCGGTGCGGGCGCAGGGTCGGCTCGCCCTTGGCGCCCTCGGGCAGCGCGGGCGCCTCCTGCTTGACGGCGAAGGACGTGATGACGCCCGCCGTGTCGACGTCCACGACCGGACGCAGGACGTTGATGCCCGCCGTCTCCAGCCACTTCTTCGACCAGGTCTTCAGGTCGCGGCCGCTGGTCTCCTCCAGGGCGCCCAGCAGGTCGGACAGGCGCGTGTTGCCGAACGCGTGGCGTTTGAAGTACGCCTGCACGCCCTGGAAGAACTCGTCCTCGCCGACGTAGGCGACGAGCTGCTTCAGGACCGAGGCGCCCTTGGCGTACGTGATGCCGTCGAAGTTGACCAGGACGTCGTCCAGGTCACGGATGTCGGCCATGATCGGGTGCGTGGAGGGCAGCTGGTCCTGGCGGTACGCCCACGTCTTCATGGAGTTGGCGAAGGTGGTCCAGGAGTGCGGCCACTTCGAGCCGGGCGCGTACGCCTGGCAGGCGGCCTCCGCGTAGGTGGCGAACGACTCGTTCAGCCACAGGTCGTTCCACCACTCCATGGTGACCAGGTCGCCGAACCACATGTGGGCCAGCTCGTGCAGGATCGTGGCCGCGCGCACCTCGTACGCCGCGTCCGTCACCTTCGAACGGAACACGTACTGGTCGCGGATGGTCACCGCGCCCGCGTTCTCCATCGCGCCCGCGTTGAACTCCGGCACGAAGAGCTGGTCGTACTTGGGGAAGGGGTACGCGTAGTCGAACTTCTCCTGGAACCAGTCGAAGCCCTGCCGGGTGACCTCGAAGATCGCGTCCGAGTCGAGGAACTCCGCGAGCGAGGGGCGGCAGTAGATGCCCAGCGGCACCGACTGGCCGTTCGGGCCCTCGTAGGAGGAGTGCACCGAGTGGTACGGGCCGACGATCAGGGCCGTGACGTACGTCGACATGCGCTGCGTCGGCTCGAAGTGCCAGACGTCGTCCTTGGGCTCGGGCGTCGGCGAGTTGGAGATCACCGTCCAGCCGCTCGGCGCCTTCACGGTGAACTGGAAGGTGGCCTTCAGGTCCGGCTGCTCGAAGGAGGCGAAGACGCGGCGCGCGTCGGGCACCTCGAACTGCGTGTACAGGTACGCCTGCTGGTCGACCGGGTCGACGAAGCGGTGCAGGCCCTCGCCGGTGTTGGTGTATTCGCAGTCGGCGACGACCTTCAGCTCGTTGGGGCCCGCCTCCAGGTGCCGCAGCGCGATGCGCGAGTCGCGGAACACCGCGCCCACTTCGAGCGCGTGGCCGTTCAGGACGACCTCGTGGACCGCGGGGGCCACCAGGTCGATGAAGGTCTCGGCGTTCGCCTCCGCGGAGTCGAAGCGCACCGTGGTCACGGACCGGTAGGTGCCGCCCTCTTGCGCGCCGGAGAGGTCGAGTTCGATCTCGTACGAGTCAACGGTGAGCAGCTTCGCCCGCTGCTGCGCCTCTTCGCGGGTCAGATTGGTGCCGGGCACGCGGTCATCTCCTCGGGTACGACGTGTCGTGCGCCGCGTCGTACACCGGTGGGTTCGACGGGTACGACTTGTGGCGTTTCCGGCCATCCTTCCATGCGCGTTCGTACGGCCGCCCGGGCCATTGTCCTCCCGCTGTCGTCCGGTTACGCTCCGCGCGTCGACTGATGCCCCACGATCGCCGCGACCGACCGCGCGACGGTCGTGCCGACGCCCGGGGGGAACCGGAATGCCGGGGACGAACAGACCGCTTCGCAGCCGGTTCCGGTTACGGGGCCGGACGGTACGTCGGCCGTGATCGACGTACTGGTGGCCGGAGCCGGCATCGGCGGGCTCACGACCGCCCTCAGCCTGCACGCGGCGGGCATCGGCGTCCGCGTGGTCGACGCGGTCGAACAGCTGCGCCCGGTCGGTGTGGGCATCAACCTCCTGCCGTACGCGGTGCGCGAGCTGACCGAACTGGGCCTCGGCGCCGAACTCGCCGCGACCGCGGTACCGCCCGACGAGATGGTCCACTTCGACCGGCACGGCAACCGCATCTGGGGCGAGCCGCGCGGCCTCGCCCTCGGCTACCACTGGCCGCAGTACTCGGTCCACCGCGGCGCCCTCCAGCTGCTGCTGCTCGACGCGGTGCGCGACAGGCTCGGCGAGCGCGCGGTGCACACCGGCACCGCGTTCGTGCGCATGGCCGATCGGGAGGGGGCCGCGCTGCGGGTCGTCCTGCGGGACAGGGGACGGGCCAGGGAGTACTCGGTACGGGTGGCTGCCCTGGTCGGGGCGGACGGGCTGCACTCGGCCGTGCGGGCCCAGCTGCACCCCGGGGAGCGGCCGCCGCTGTGGAACGGCATCCGGATGTGGCGCGGCACCGCCGACTGGCACCCCGTGCTCGGCGGGCGGACCGTCGCGGTGGCCGGTTCCAACGCCACCGCGAAACTCGTCGTCTACCCGATCTCGCGGCACGCCGAGGAGCGCGGCCGCGCGCTGCTCAACTGGGTGGCCGAGGTGCGCTTCCCCGTCGAGCACCACCTCGGGCTCGCCGGACCCGCCGACTGGAACCGCTCGGGGCGCCTCTCGGACGTACTGCCGCACTACGCGGGCTGGCGCATCGGCGACCTCGACGTGCCCGCGCTGCTCGCCGCCACCCGGCACATCCTGGAGTACCCCATGGTCGACAGGGACCCGCTGCCGTTCTGGGGCCGGGGCCCGGTGACCCTGCTCGGCGACGCCGCCCACCCGATGTACCCGGTGGGGTCCAACGGCGGCTCCCAGGCGATCCTGGACGCCCGGGTCCTGGCCCGCTGCCTCGCGCTCGCCTCGCCCGACAGGGAGGCGGGCCTGCGGGCGTACGAGTCGGTGCGCCGCGAGGCGGTGAACGCGGTGGTGCTCGCCAACCGCGACATGCCCGCCGACCGCGTCCTGCAGACCGTGGCCGAACGGGCCCCCGAAGGCTTCGCCCACGTCCAGGACGTCCTGACCCCGGACGAACTCGCCGCGATCGACGAGGCGTACCGCAGCACGACGGGCATGGACGTGGCCGAGCTGAACGCGCGGGGGTCGTGGGGAGTGGGGTGAACGGGAGGGGCGTGCGGGTGAGGCGTACGGGTGGGGTGAACTCCCCGTCCGAATCCCGCCAGCCTCCGCCGCGTCCACGCGCGAGGCTCGACCCATGAACACCACGTACACGCCACGCGCCATCGCCCCCGACACCCTCGAGCAGCTCCGCGACACCGACGACGCGGGCCGCCCCTGCGTCCCGTACGTCGACGCGGAAGGCGGCTCTCCGCTGCGCTGCTGTCTGCGGCCCGTCGCCCCCGGCGAGCGCGTCGCCCTCGTCTCGTACGCGCCGCTGCGCCGCTGGGCGCGGGAGACCGGCGCGGCGCCCGGTGCCTACGACGAGCAGGGCCCGGTCTTCATCCACGCCGAGCCCTGCGAGGGGCCGCAGGGCGAGCGGGCCGGTTACCCGTTCTCGCGGGCCGGGGCCCTGCGCACGGTCCGGCGCTACGACGCCCGGGGGCACATCGTCGGCGGGCGCCTCATGGAGATCCCCGAGGACGAGGAGCAGGGCTTCGACGGCGTGTTCGCCGAGGCGTTCGCCGACCCCGAGGTCGCCCTCGTACACGTCCGCGCGGTCGAGTACGGCTGCTTCCACTTCGAGGTGCGCAGGCCCTGACCCGGCAGGCGTGCCTCACTCCACCGCGGCGAGTGCCCGCGCGAAGGCCCGGATCCGCTCCGTCTCGCCGTCGCGGTGCCAGACCATGCCGAGCACGGAGTCGGGGACGCCTTCGACCGGGACGTACACGACGTCGCGGCGGCCGTGGTACGAGGCCGTGGGACGGCACAGGAGCATCGCGCCCCGGCCCGCCGCGACCATCGTCAGTCCCTCCTGGAGCGTGCGGACCTCCAGGGCCTCGCCGGACGACGGGGCTTGGGCCTTCCGCCAGTACGCGGGCGCCGGCGCGGTCGCCGCGATGAGCGTGGTCCGCTCCAGGTCGGCCACCGTGAGCGAGTCGCACGCCGCCAGGGGATGCCGCACGGACACGGCGACGGTCTGCTCCTGTCGGGAGAAGACCGGGCCGAGGACGAGGTCCGGCTCCTCGACGGGGAGCAGCACGATCGCCGTGTCCACCTCACCGTGCCGCACCGCGCCGAAGGGGTCGGCGAAGGGGATCTCCACGATCTCCGTCACACAGGCCGGGTGCCGCTCCTGGAAGGCGGCGATCGCCGCCATGAGCCGGGCGTCGGCGGTCCCCTGGAAGCCGAGCCGCAACGTACCGTCGACGCCCCGTGCGGCCTCCCGCGCGCGCCGCACCGTCGCCGCCAACTCGTCGTACGAAGGCCGCAGTTCGGCCAGGAAGCGTTCGCCCAGCATGGTCAGCCGCACCCGGCGGCTGGTACGTTCCACGAGCCGGGCGCCGATGCGCTGCTCCAGGGCGGCGAGCAGCTGGCTGACACGGCTCTGCGAGACGTAGAGCCGCTCGCCCGTCCGCCCGAAGTGCAGTTCCTCGGCGAGTACGAGGAAGCACTCCAGCTCCCGGATCTCCAGTCCGTTCATGGTGCGCCGTTCCCTCTCCCCGCATCGATCAGTCCAGCTCATACAAGGATGAGATCTTCCATGTTGTTCCCCGCACGTGGGCGGCGGAGGGTGGACGTCATGTCACAGAGCACCAAGAGCATGCAACTCCCCGCAATGCAGGGCGAGTTGAAGAAACCGAGCGGCCGTCTCGCCGTCGTCGCCACCGCCACCGCGACCTTCTCCGTCGTCACCACGGAGATGCTCCCCGTCGGACTCCTCACCTCCATCGGCTCGGGGCTGCGCGTCTCGGACGGCACCGCGGGCCTCGCCGTCACCCTTCCCGGCCTCGTCGCGGCGTTCGCCGCCCTGCTGCTGCCCGGCGCGGCGCGGCGCGTGGACCGCCGCACACTCCTGTGCGCGCTGATGGCGCTGCTCGCCGTCGCCAATCTGCTCTCCGCGCTCGCCCCCGCCTTCGGCGTCCTGCTCGCCGCGCGCCTCCTGGTGGGCGTGTGCATCGGCGGAGTGTGGGCCATCGCGGCAGGACTCGGCGTACGCCTGGTCCGCGAGGAGGCCGCGGGGCGGGCCACCGCGGTGATATTCAGCGGGATCGCGGTGGCGTCCGTCCTCGGCGTCCCCGCGGGCACCTTCCTCGGCGAACTCGCGGGCTGGCGCTGGGCGTTCGCCGCCGCTTCGGTGTTCTCCCTGGCCGTGGCGGGGCTGCTGGCCGCCGCGCTGCCCGCGCTGCCCGCGCGGGAGGCGGCCGGGCCCGGTGCCTACCCCGGACTGCTGCGCATCGCCGATCTGCGGGCGGGTCTGGTCGCCCTGATGCTCGTGGTGACCGGGCACTTCGCCGCGTACACCTATGTCAGGCCCCTCCTGGAGCGGCTGCCCGACATCGGCGCCGGGCTCATCAGCGTGCTGCTGCTCGGCTACGGCGTCGCGGGCATCGTCGGCAACTTCGTGGCCGGAGCGGTGGCCGCCCGCGACCCGCGCCGCGCGATGCTCGCGATCTGCGCCGCGCTCACCGCCGTGGTCCTCCTCCTGGAGCCCGCGGGCGGTTCGCTCCCCGTGTCGGTGGTGCTGCTCGTCGCCTGGGGCGTGGCCTACGGCGGGGTCTCCGTCTCCACGCTGAACTGGGCGGTGGCGGCCGCTCCCCGGGCCCGTGAGGCGGCGTCGGCGCTGCTCGCCGGGGTCTTCAACCTGGCGATCGCCCTCGGCGCGTTCGTCGGCGGCCGGGTGGCGGACAGCCGGGGGGTCTCCCACGTGCTCTGGCTGAGCGCCGGGCTCGCGGGCCTCTCGCTGCTCGTGGTCGCGTACGCGAAGAGGGCGGCCACCCGCGCGGGGTGAGCGCCCTCCTCGGCGTTCTCGGCGTCCTCGCGGGCGTCAGCCCTTGAGCTCGGCCGCGACCAGCTCCGCGATCTGGACGGCGTTCAGCGCGGCGCCCTTGCGGAGGTTGTCGTCGGAGATGAAGAAGGCCAGGCCGTTCTCCACGGTCTCGTCGCTCCGGATGCGGCCCACGAACGCGTCGTCCTTGCCCGCGGCGACCAGCGGCGTCGGGACGTCCGTGAGGACGACGCCCTCGGCGGAGGCGAGGATCTCGGTGGCCCGCGCGGGGCTCAGCGGACGCGCGAAGCGGGCGTTGACCTGGAGGGAGTGACCGGTGAAGACCGGGACGCGCACACAGGTGCCGGAGACCTTCAGGCCCGGGATCTCCAGGATCTTGCGGGACTCGTTGCGGAGCTTCTGCTCCTCGTCGGTCTCGTTCAGGCCGTCGTCGACGATGGAGCCGGCCATCGGCAGCACGTTGTACGCGATGGGCGCGACGTACTTGTCCGGCTCGGGGAAGTCGACCGCCGAGCCGTCGTGGGTGAGCTTCGGGGCCTCCTCGCCGACCTTCTCGACCTGCTCGAAGAGCTCGTCGACACCGGCGAGGCCCGATCCCGACACCGCCTGGTACGTGGCGACGACGAGGGCTTCGAGCTCCGCCTCCAGGTGCAGCGGCTTGAGGACCGGCATCGCGGCCATCGTCGTGCAGTTCGGGTTCGCGATGATGCCCTTGGGGCGGTTCGCGACCGCGTGCGGGTTGACCTCGGAGACGACGAGGGGGACCTCGGGGTCCATGCGCCAGGCCGAGGAGTTGTCGATCACGACGGCGCCCTGCGAGGCCACCTTCTCGGCGAGGGCCTTGGACGTGGCGCCACCGGCGGAGAAGAGCACGATGTCCAGGCCCGTGTAGTCCGCCGTGGAGGCGTCCTCGACGGTCACGCCGTCCAGGACCGAGCCCGCCGAACGGGCCGAGGCGAACAGGCGCAGCTCGCTGGCGGGAAACTTCCGCTCGGCGAGGATCTTGCGCATGACCGTGCCGACCTGACCGGTGGCTCCGACGATTCCGACCTTCACAGGTACTTCCTCCGTGTGTGTGCGGCCCGGTGACCCTGGCCTGGGGTTGCTCCATGATGCGTCTGTCCAGGCCCGCGTTGTCCAATCCATTGTCCGAGGTGCGGGACGCCACATCCGGGGCGAACGTTTCGGGCCGCCCCGGCGTCGTAGGGGAAACGCGGGGATCGGAGGGGCACATTGCCGCGCAGGAAAGTGCGCCGCGCGTCACGGGCGGGGGCCGTGCCACGGGGGTCGGATCCGCTCGATCCGGCCCAGGAGGACCGGGTCAGGGCCGTGCTCGCGCTCGGCGGCGTGCCGCACGCGGACCTGCCGGACGGGGTGCAGCAGGTCCGCCTGAAACTCCTGGAGCGGGCGGCGGACGGGCGCGAGGCGCCGCGCGACGTCTCCGCGTGGGCGGCCGTCGTCGCCTCCAACCTGGCCATGGACTGGCACCGGGCCAGACGCAGGCAGGAGCGGCTCGGCGAGCGGCTGGCCGTGCTGTGGCGGGAGGCCACCGACGAGGACGGCGCGGAGGCCCGAGCCACCTCGCTCGCCGTCGCGCAGGGGCTCGGGGAGCTGCCCGACGCCCAGCGCCAGGTCGTGGTCCTGCGCTTCTACGCGGATCTGCCGGTCCGGGCGATCGCGGACGAACTGGGCATACCGGAGGGCACGGTCAAGAGCAGGCTGCACACGGCGGTACGTCTCCTGCGGGCGCGGCTGCACGAAGGGGAGGTGGTGTGACGTGCCGGGCGACGACAAGGCCGACGGCAGGGACGTCGACGCGCTGATGCTGGCGCTCACGGACGACCCGGTGCCCGCCGACGCGCTCAGCGACCCCGACTTCGCCGCCGAGCACGCGGCGGCCGTGGCGGACGTCACGCTGCTGCGGGAGCGGCTCGGCGCCGTGGGCGACGCGCTCGCGGCAGCGCCGACGCCGCCGGTGGTGCCGGTCAGGGCCCCGCGTTCGGCGGCGAGGCACCGCCTCACCGTCGGCCTCGGAACCGTCGCCGCGACGGTGGCCGCGCTGGTGATCGGCGGTCTCGGCTGGCTCGCGGTGGACGCCGGGCAGAGCACGAGCGGTGACTCGGACGCGGGGAAGGGCGCCGCCTCCGACAGCAAGGACGGCGCGGGCGGCGGCTCCGCCGATCTGACCCCCGAGGGCTTCGTCGCGTGCTCACGGCTCATCGTGGAGGGCACGGTCACGGCGGTGGACCCGGTGCCGGGCGGTGTGCAGGACCGCGTCACGGTCGACGTGCGGCGGTATCTGAAGCCGGAGTCCGGGCCGCGGACGATCACGTTCCCCATGAACCACGACGTGGACCCGCGCCTGGAGAAGGGCGACGACGTCCTGGTGACCATCCCGAAGGACGCGGCCGAGCCGGACAACTGGGCGAAGGACCGCAAGGACAGGGACCGGCTGCGCGCGATGGTCATCGAGGCCCTGCCGAGGTCGGCGACGATCCCGTGCGCCGGACGGGCTCGAACGAGCCCGTCCGGCGACTGAGGACACTGCTACGGCGTGACCTTCTCGACCTTCACGCTGCCGCTGCCCGCGACCGTGCCGCCCGCGTTCAGGAGCGACACCTCGCCGAACAGCTCACGGCCCGCGGCGGCCGGGGCCTTCGCCTCGACCTTGGCCTCGACGCCCGCCGTGGCGCCGTTGGCGAGCTTGATCTGCTTCGACTCGTCGACCGTGACCCGGCCGAGCGCGTCGGAGAAGAACACGTCGCGGTAGTCGTACGCGGTCGTCCCGGACGGCACCGAGTAGCCCGCCACCTCGATCGTGTACGTACCGGCGGCGGGCTTGGTCAGGCTGACCGACTCCTCCGAGTCGCCCTCGGCCGACGAACCGACGACGACGCCGTCCTTCTTGACGGCCAGGTCCAGGTCGGCGGCGACATCGGCGGTGGAGCCGATGGCGACGTCGAGACGCTCCGCGCCCGCGGGCACGACGACCTCGGTGACCTGCGTCTCACCCTGCTTGATGGTGGGCCGCGCCGACTTGGACGAGCCGAGCGAGCCGCCCTTCAGCTTGCCGTCGACGGCCGCGAAGTTGTTCGTGGCCTGCCAGGTGACGGGGGCGGGCGTGCCGACCTTCGCCTCGGGCAGCGTCTGCACGGCCGGGTCGAAGGCGACACCGAGCGCGGCGACGTTCAGCTTGTACGGGTTGTCGAGCAGCGGCGACGTACGGCGCGACTCGACCTCGATCTCCCAGACACCGGCCTGCGGGTCCGCGTACGAACGCAGGTCCGGACGGCAGGTGTTGGCGGGGTTCTCGTAGTTCGGGTAGCAGACGATCGACGAGGTGGAGTCGAGCGGGACGCCGTACGGGTGCACCGCGATGAAGCGCGTCTGGCTCTTGTCCTTCAGACCGCCGAGCGAGACCTCCAGGGACTTGGCGCCCTTGGGGACGGTGACGAAGTACGACTGGGTGCTGTTGCGCTGCGTCGAGCTCGTCGCCGAGAACGTGTACGACGGCTTGGCGAGCGGCGCCGAGACGACGACCGTCGACATGATCTGCTGGTCGATGCCCTCGGTGCGCTCGTCGTCCACGGTCAGGATCGCGCTGTGCAGACCCGCCGAGGCGGCCTTCGCCTGGACCTTGACGGTGACCGGCTTGTTCAGCGGCAGCGTCACCTCGTCCTTGCCCAGCAGCTTGAACGTGCCCTCGTGGTTGTTGGCCAGGTCCAGCTCGTGACGGACGCCGCGGTCGGGGCCCGAGGTGCGGGTGATCGTCACGTCGTACGTCCGCTTCTGGCCGGTCCTCAGGCCGCCCTCACGGTCGTAGATGCCGGTGCCGGGCTTCTTCAGCTCCTGCTCAAGGGCGGTGTCGACCGGGGCCTTCACCGTGTACGTGTGGGCCTTGGCGCCGTCCTCGATGGCGTCCCAGGCGTCCACGATGTCGATCAGGCCGGTGCCCTGCGCGTACGCCTGCTCGCCGCGGATGTGGCTCGCGGTCGAGGTCAGCGCGGTGCGCAGCTTCGCCGGGGTGAGGGCGATCTTCTCCTGCTTCGCGGCGGAGAGCAGCAGTGCCGAGGCGCCCGCGGCCTGCGGGGACGCCATCGAGGTGCCCTGGAGCATCGAGTAGCCGGCGGGGAGCTGGTAGCCCGCCTCGGCGACCGGGGAGCCCGGCAGCCAGGTCTGCGTGGTGTTGATGGCCGAGCCCGGCGCCGAGATGATCGGCGCGAAGCCGCCGTCCTCACGCGGACCGCGCGAGGAGAACGGCATCATGGCGTACTTCTTCTCCACCTGGGAGCCGTAGTTGGCGGCCCAGGTCTCCTTGGAGATGGCGGCGCCGACCGAGATGACCTTGTCCGCGAGGCCGGGGTCGCCGATGGTGTTCGCGCCGGGGCCGCTGTTGCCCGCGGAGATCACCAGCTGCACGCCGTACTCGTCGATGAGGCGCTTGTAGAGCTCGGCGCGCGCGTTGTTGCCGTCGTTCAGCGCCGGGAGCCCGCCGATCGACATGTTGACGATGTCGACGCCGCGCTTCGTGACGAGGTCGATCATGCCCTCGGTGAGCGCGACGTTGGTGCAGCCGCCGGTCCAGGTGCAGGCGCGCGAGGAGACCAGCTTGGCGCCGGGCGCCGCGCCGTTCATCTTGCCGCCGAACAGGCCGTTGGCCGCGGTGATGCCCGCGACGTGCGTGCCGTGCTCGGACTCGATGACGCCGATGTTGACGAAGTCGGCCTTCTTGCCGACCCAGTCGCCGCCGTACGGGTCGGTCGGCACGTCCTTGCGGATCTCGACGACGAACGGGACGCGCTCGACGACGTCGGTCGCCGGGTCGTCCTTGCCGAAGTAGGCGACCTGGTGGTCCTCCTTGTACGGCTTGAGGACCTCGTCGTCGGTGAAGTCGTTGTTGTCGTTCAGGTCGACGCGGACCGTCCCCGCGGCCGGGTCGTACAGGACGCCCCAGCTGTCGGTGGTGTCGCCGTCGCGGTTGATGTCGCCCTTGGCGTCGCCGCCGGTGGTGGCCGACTCGCGGAAGCGGTTGACCTGGAAGGAGCCCGCGGGGGCCTTCCACGTCTCGCTGTCCCAGGTGAAGACGGGGCCGGTGACCGGGTTGGTCATGCGGCGCCAGGTGCCGTCCGCGTCCACGATCGGGTCGGTCGCCGTCACCCAGTCGGTGATCTTGCGCTCGCCGGTGGTGGTCTTCTTCAGCGCGGGGTGGCCCAGGTCGATGCCGGAGTCCAGGATGCCGATGGTGATGCCCCGGCCGTCGGCCTTCGGGTGCTTCTTCACGAAGTCGACGGCGCCCGTCTCGGCGGACGGGTTGTACGGGTTCTTCGCCGGGGTGCTCTTGCCCGGGCCCGCGTACGTGCCCTTGGCCGCGGGCTTCGCGCCCTTGGCGCGGTCGGCCGCCGGGGTCGGGTCGTCGAGCTCGATCTCGTGGCGCAGGTCGATGCCGTGCACGGACGACAGCTTGGCGGCCGACTTGATCGCGGCGTCAGCCTCGGCCGTCGGCACGGTCGCGCGGACGTAGCCGAGCTTGTCGTAGGTGCGGCCGACCGAGCCGCCCTTGACGGCGTCGAGCTGGTCCGCGACCTGCTCGGTGGCGCCCGGCGCGGTGGCCACCATCATCGTGACGGTCTTCTCGCCGTCCGCCTTGGCGTCCGCGAGCAGTTCGGCGTCGGCCGAACCGAGCTTGTCGCCGGTGGACTTGGGCGCGGGGACGGGCGTGCTGTCCGCGGCGAAGGCCATGGGGGCGGCCCCGGTCGCGCAGAGCGCGGCGGTGAGACCGACGGCTATCGCGAGGCGGGGCGCGCGTCTGGCGCTGGAACTGGATCTGGGCATCGGCATCCCTGTGCGTGAAGGTCGGGAAGGAGGGTCTGTCCGGCCCCGGATTCCGGAACGTTCCGGAATCCGGGGCCGGATGACCGCTCAGCCTTACGCAAGTGACTGCTGTTTGGGGAGAGTTGTCCGAGCTGTGATCGGGGCGTGACGCAATTCCGCCATGCGCCATGGCGGACAAGGCGGGGTATAGGGGGACTTGGGCAGGGAACTGTTTCGGGTCCCCTCACGTCTCGCGCGAGCGCGCGTAGTGCCGCGACGCCTTCGCGCGGTTGCCACAGGCGGCCATCGAGCACCAGCGCCGGGTGCCGTTGCGCGAGGTGTCGAAGAAGTGCAGCACGCACGCCTCGTGGGCGCAGCCGCGGATCCGGTCGGGCGCGGCGGCGAGCAGCCGCAGGTAGTCACGGGCCGCGAGCCAGGCGGCGCCCCACGCCGGGTCCGCGAACTCGGGCTCCTCGCCGGGGCCTTCGCCGGTGAGGCGCGCGCGGATGCGGCCGTGCGCGAGGACCTCGTCGACGCGGGCGGCGCCCGCCGGGTCGCCGGGGGAGTCCACGGCGGAGGCGAGCGCGTCGCGGGCGCGCAGGACGTGTTCGAGCGTCGGCCCGTCGGCGGCGAACCGCTCGTCGAGCCCGTTCGCCGCGAGCCAGACCGCGAGCCCCTCGGTGCCGGTGAGCCCCTCGGTGCCCGTGAGCAGGTCCTGGCGCTCGCCGTCGCGCATCCAGACGGTGTTGAGCAGATCGAGGGAGAGCGGCTCGCCGGTGAGGGGGCGGGGGTCGTGCGGCATGGGGGTTCCCTTCAGTGCTAACCGGTCAAGCGTACGTGACTGGTTGACGCGCTCGGCGTCTAACCCTTAACCTCAATATGAAAGGTTAGGCGCATGTCCGACCAGGGGAGAGTCATGACCACGTCCACCGCTCCGCGCACCGGCCACATCGGCCTCAACGTCACCGACCTGGAGCACTCGCTCGCCTTCTACCGGGACGTCCTCGGCTACGGCGTACTCGGCGAGGGCAAGGAGGAAGGCCGCCGCTTCGCCTTCCTCGGGGAGGAGGGCGCCCGCCCCGTCCTCACGCTCTGGCAGCAGGCGGACGCGGCGTTCGCCGGGGGCAACGCGGGCCTGCACCACCTCGCGATCGAGGTCGACACCATCGAGCGCGTCAGGGAGTACGAGAGCGCGCTGCGGGCGTACGGCGTGGAGTTCGCGTACGAGGGGGTCGTGCCGCACGGCGAGGGCGCGACGTCCGGCGGAATCTTCTTCCACGACCCGGACGGCACGCGCTTGGAGATCTACGCTCCGTCCGGTGCGGAGTCGGGTGCGGCGCCGATCGAGTCGGCCCCCACCTGCGGCTTCTTCTAGAGGGGGGAGCGCCCCGCCAGGGGCGCCCCGTCAGGGGCGCGGGGAACTGCGCGCCCAGCCACAACGCACCCGCAGACGGAGTCCATCCATGTCCTCGCACGCAGTGCAGTCCCCCTACCACCAGGGCTCCCGCGCCCTTCAGAAGAAGGTCGGCGTAACGGACCTCGCCGACCATGTGGGCCGCTCCATAGGCCAGGGCATCCGCCCGGTAGCGGGCGCCTTCCTGGAGCTCCAGCCCATGCTGGTGATAGGCGCCCCCGCCAGCTCCGGCGCCGTCCACGCCTCACTGCTGACCGGCGCCCCCGGCTTCGTACGGGCCACAGGGCCCCGGCAGGTCTCGGTGGCGGCCTCTCCACCCGCCACCGACCCCCTCGCCGAGGTCCTGACCCACGACAGCACGCCCCTGGGCACCATCGCACTCGACCCGCGCACGCGACGCCGCATGCGCCTCAACGGCCGCGCGAGGCCCACGCCCCGCGGTCTCGCGATCGAGGCCGACCAGGTGTTCTCCAACTGCCCCAAGTACATCCAGAAGCGGGAGCTGTACGACGGGCGGCGGCCGGAAGGTCCCGGCGAGCCCCGGCGCGGCACGGCGCTCACGGACGGGCAGCGCGCCTTCGTGACCGCCGCGGACACCTTCTTCCTCGCCACGGTCCACGCGCGCGGCGCCGACGCCAGCCACCGCGGCGGCAACCCCGGCTTCGTCCGCGTCACCTCGCCGTACGCACTGGAATGGGACGACTTCCCGGGCAACGCGATGTTCCTCTCCCTGGGCAACCTCGCCGAGAACCCCCGGGCGGGCCTCCTCTTCCTCGACTGGACCACAGGCACCACGCTCCAGCTCACCGGCACGGCCGAGACGAGCCACGCCCCCGACGCCACCCGCACGGTCCACTTCACGCTCACCGAAGCGATCGAGACCCCGCACGCGAGCCCATGGCGCTGGTCGGCACCGGAGTACTCGCCCGCGAACCCGCAGGTTATCCCCCCAAACCCCAGCGGAGCGCCTAGCGTCGGCATGTGCAGAAAGAGCTGAGGGTGGCGGCCTACGCCGTATGCGTACGGGACGACCACGTGCTGCTCGCCCGCTGGGTGGCGGGCGACGGCAGCAAGCGGTGGACGCTGCCCGGCGGCGGCATGGACCACGGCGAGGATCCCTACGACACCGTGATCCGCGAGGTCGACGAGGAGACCGGCTACGCGGTCGAGCCGCTCACGCTCCTCGGCATCGACTCCCTGCGCCGCCGCTACCCCCGCAGGCTCGGCGCCGTCGCCGACTTCCACGGCCTGCGCATCGTGTACGAGGGCCGGATCACCGGCGGCGCACTGCGCCACGAGACGGACGGGTCCACGGACCTGGCCGCCTGGCACCCCCTGGAGTCCGTACCGGACCTCGACCGCGTCGGACTCGTCGACATCGGCCTCGCCCTGTGGCGCGCACGCCCCGCCGACGGGCACGGGACCCGCACCGCGGACCCCGGCCGCTGAACCCCCGACGAGCCTTCCCTTCCCCGGAAGATGAACGTGGAGTGACCGCCTCCTCTCCGGCCGGAGAGGGCCTCATGACCGCGCAGGGTATCGGCTGATCCACGTACGGTGATCTGCGCCGCACGTTGCGGTCTCGTTCACGCGCAGGTCATCCCCGCTGCCAACGATCCAGTACGAGCGGGGAGTTCGCAGGCCGAAGCCAGGCCCGGGCCCCCCGCGACCACTGCCGACGCGTTCGCACTCGGGGAGACCGCGCCATGCCGCGCACACGCTCTGTCGCCACCGCAACCGCCAAGGTCGTAGCAGGTACCACCGCCGCGACGGCCGACGTCGCCTCCGCCGTGGCCGGCGCCACGGCGCGACTCGACCGCCGTGCCTTCCTGGCCGCCGCCGGAGCGGTCACCCTCTCCGCCGGGGTCGGCTACGCGCTGGGCCCCGGCGCGGGCTCGGGCAACGCCGCACCCGCCGGGCACGCCACCGTGCCGCGCTCCCGGCAGGCGCCTGCGGCGCCCCTCGCGCCCTACCGGGGCGGCACCACCCTGCTCACCGCGGCCGCGGCGCGCGGCGCCTCCGGCTACCGGCGGCTCGGCGAAGGGCCCGCCTGGGGCCGCGTGGTCCGCGGCGACCTGGCGGCGGCGAAGCCGGGGCGCGAGGGGCGCAGGACCGCGCTCGCCGCGTTCGTCCAGTTCACCGATCTGCACCTGGTCGACGTCCAGCACCCGCTGCGCTACGAGTACTTGCGCGCGCAGACCGCGAGCGCCTGGCGTCCGCAGGAGTCCCTCTCGGTGGCCGGTGCCGTCTCCCTCGTCGAGCGCGTCAACTCGCTGCGCGGCGCGCCCGCCACCGGCGCGCCCCTGCACTGCGTCGTCACCACCGGCGACAACACCGACAACAACTCCCGCGGCGAACTCGACTGGTTCCTCAAGGTGATGAGCGGCGGCCGCATCACGCCCAACACGGGTGACCCGCGCCATTACGAGGGCGTCCAGGACAGCGGGCTCACGCTCTACTGGCACCCGGACGACGCCCTGCGCGACGCCGACAAGCGCCTCGGCTTCCCGCGCCTGCACGGCTTCCTGGACGCCGCGATCCGCGAGGTCAACAGCCCCGGCCTCGGCCTCCCCTGGTACTCCACGGTCGGCAACCACGACGCGCTGCCCGGCGGCTGCTGGGCGCCCGCAGACTCCTACTTCACCGAATTCGCCGTCGGTGGACGGAAGTTGATGGCACTGGACGAACAGCGCGGTGCCGCCCTGTGGAAGGCCGTCAAGAAGGGCCGCGACCCCAAGGGCGATCACTTCAAGGAACTGCTCAGGAGCGAGTCGCGGCGCATGCGGAACGTCACGCCCGACGCATCGCGGGCGCCCTTCACCCCGGCCGAGTACATACGGGCGCACCTGGACCCGGCCCACAAGGGCCGGGGCCCCGTCGGCCACGGCTACACGCAGGAGAACCTGGCGTCCGCCACCCAGTACTACTCCTTCCGCATCAGCGACGACGTGCTCGGCATCAGCCTGGACACCACCGACCCCGGCGGCCACTACGAGGGCTCGCTCGGGACCGCCCAACTGCGCTGGCTGGAAAGGGAACTGGCCGCCAACGAGCGGCGTGCGGGCGGTCCCTCGTACGTCGTCGTCCTCAGTCACCACACCAGCAGGACCATGCGGAACCTGCGGCACGACCCCGCACGGCCCGGCGAGGCCCGGCACGGCGGCGACGAGATCCTCGCACTTCTCGGCCGCCACCGATCAGTTCTGGCCTGGGTCAACGGCCACAGCCACAAGAACGCCATCACGCCGCACCGGACCGCGCACGGCTCCTTCTGGGAGGTCTCCACGGCGTCGCACATCGACTTCCCGCAGCTCGCGCGGGTGGTGGAGATCAGCGACAACCACGACGGCACGGTCTCCCTCTTCACCACGCTCATCGAATCCGCCGCCCCGCACCGCACGGACTTCGCCGACCTCTCCCAGACCGGCCTGGCCGCGCTCTACCGCGAGCTCTCCTTCAACGCCCCTGGTGCGAAGCCCGCGTTGGGCGGCGAGGCGGGGGACAGGAACACGGAACTCATCCTCAAGAAGGGCTGATCGGCCGAGACCGAGGAGGCGCCGGGCGATCGGCCGGAAAGCGCTCAACCCGCATGCCGCTGTCAACCTCCGCACCGGGCCGCCCAGTCCCCCCTGGCGACCACGATCGACAACGGAGGGGGCACCACATGTCAGTGCGGAGGGATCGTGTGCGAAGGGGTCGTGTGCTGGGGGCGGCGGCGCTGTTGAGCACGGTGACGGCGATGACGGCGGGGGCGCTCGCCGCCCCGGCGTCCGCCGCGCCGGGGCATGACCGTCATGAGGCGACCCGGCGGGCGCTCGACGGCATCGTCGCGGAGGGCGTGCCCGGGGTGACGGCTCAGGCGCGCGACAAGTACGGCACCTGGGATGCGGCTTCGGGCGTCGGCGACCTGAAACGGGGCACGCCGCGGGGCAAGCACGACCGCTTCCGGGTCGGGAGCATCACCAAGACGTTCGTGGCGACCGTGCTGCTCCAGTTGCAGGCGGAGGGGCGGATCGACCTGGACGACACGGTGGGCAAGTGGCTGCCCGGTGTCGTCGAGGGGAACGGGCACGACGGGGACGCGATCACGGTCCGCCAGATCCTGAACCACACCAGCGGCATCTTCGACTACTCCACCGACGAGGAGTTCTCGCGGAAGGTGTTCGGCAAGGAGTTCTTCCAGCACCGCTACGACACCTGGACGCCCGAGCAGTTGGTGAACCTCGCCATGCGCCACAAGCCCGACTTCGCGCCGGGCACGGACTGGAAGTACTCCAACACCAACTACATCGTCGCCGGGATGATCATCAAGAAGGTGACGGGCAACGCGTACGGCGACGAGATCAAGCGGCGCGTCATCGACCCCCTCCACCTGAACGCCACCACGGTCCCCGGCACCCGCGCGACCATGCCGCGCCCCAGCTCCCGCGCCTACGGCAAGCTCCCGTTGGACCCGGAGGCCAAGGTGTACGACGTGACGGAGCTGAACCCGTCCATGGGGGGCTCGGCGGGTGAGATCATCTCCGACTCCGACGATCTGAACCGCTTCTACTCGGCGCTGCTCGGCGGCAGGCTGCTGCCCAAGGCGGAGCTCACCGAGATGAAGACGGTGGTTCCCGTGGGCGGGAGGGGCGGCGGCTACGGGCTCGGCATCTCCGAGATGCAGCTGCCCTGCAAGGGGAAGGTCTGGGGCCACGACGGCGGCATCCACGGCTCGTCGTCCCTGGCGCTGACGACCCCGGACGGCCGCCACTCACTGGCACTCAACATGAACGGCGACTGGGCCGGTGACCTCGATCCCGTGGTGACGGCCGAGTTCTGTGGAGCGGAGAAGAAGGCATGACGCCGAGCAGAGGACTGACGGGCGCCGCGACGGCGCTGACCGTGGCGCTGGCGGCGGGCGCGCTCGCGGCCCCCGCGTCCGCCGCGCCGCGGCCGGACCGTCATGAGGCGACCCGGCGGGCGCTCGACGGCATCGTCGCGGAGGGCGTGCCCGGCGTGACCGCCCAGGTGCGCGACAAGTACGGCTCCTGGAACACCGCTTCGGGCGTCGGCGACCTGAGACGGGGCACCCCGCGGGGCAGACACGACCGCTTCCGCGTCGGGAGCATCACCAAGACGTTCGTGGCGACCGTGCTCCTCCAGTTGCAGGCGGAGGGCCGGATCGACCTGGACGACACGGTGGGCAAGTGGCTGCCGGGCGTCGTCGAGGGGAACGGACACGACGGGGACGCGATCACGGTCCGCCAGGTCCTCAACCAGACCAGCGGGATCGCCGACTACTCCCGGGTCGACGCGTTCGCCCGCAAGGTGTTCAGCAAGGAGTTCTTCCAGCACCGCTACGACACCTGGACGCCCGAGCAGTTGGTGAAGCTCGCCATGAGCAAGGAGCGGGCCTTCGTGCCCGGGTCGGACTGGGGCTACTCCAACACCAACTACATCGTGGCCGGGATGATCATCAAGAAGGTGACGGGGAACGAGTACGGCGACGAGATCAGGTGGCGCGTCATCGAACCGCTCCACCTGAACGCCACCATCGCCCCCGGCACCCGCGCGACCATGCCGCGCCCCAGCTCCCGCGCCTACGGCAAGCTCCCCATGGACCCGGAGGCCAAGGTGTACGACGTGACGGAGCTGAACCCGTCCTTCGCCGGCTCGGCGGGCGAGATCATCTCCGACTCCGACGACCTGAACCGCTTCTACTCGGCGCTGCTCGGCGGCAGGCTGCTGCCCGAGGAGCAGCTCGCCGAGATGAAGCACACGGTGTCCCGGGGTGATCGCGGCGGTGAGTACGGGCTCGGCCTCATCAAGCTGGAGCTGGACTGCAAGACGGTGGTCTGGGGCCACGACGGCGATCTGCACGGCTCATCGAACCTGGCGATGACGACCGAGGACGGCCGCCACTCGCTGGCACTCAACATGAACGGCGACTGGACGGGCGACGCCGACCCCGTGGTGGACGCGGAGTTCTGCGGCACGTAGCAGGGACGGCGCGCGTGCGAAGGGGCGGGAACCCGTGGCTTCACGGAGTCCCGCCCCTTCACTCCCCTCCTGCGGTCCTGCGACTGCCGTACCGCGCCCCCGTCACCTCGGCAGCACCACCACGTACGCCGCCGGGTCCCTGTCGGTCGACGCCATCAGCGCCGTCCGTACGATCGCGGCCTGCTGCTCCAGGGAATCCCGCAGCTTCTTGGGGGTGATGTGCACGACGGTGATGCCGAGCCGCTCCAGATGCTCGCGCTTGCGCGCGTACTCGGACCACAGGGCGTCGTCGTCCTGCCGGAAGCCCTGGCGCGGCGCCCGGGTGTCCAGCTCCACGGCGACGGCCTGGTCGGGCCAGTAGGCGTCGACGCCGCCGAGGTGCGGGCCGCCGGGCAGCCGCAGGTCCACGTTCCACAGCGGGTCGGGGAGTCCGTACTCGGCGACCATTTGGTACAGCCGGTCCTCGGCGATGGCGCGTCCTTCGGCGAGCAGGGAGTCGACGGCGTCCACGACGTGGGGCCGGGTCAGGAGCCGCGCGCGGTTCAACTCCCGCACGATCGCGGCCGGTTCGCAGTGCCCGCCGCGCACCGCCTCGGTGAGCAGGCGCCGCACCGCGCCCGCCTCGGCGAGCTGGGCCACCGCGTCGGCGATGGCGCGCGGCACGGGGGCGACGGGAACTCCCGTGATCTGCTGGGGAGTCGGCATTCCGTGACCGCGCACCAGCCGGGTGAAGCCGACCGAGCGCAGCCGCCGCGTGCGCGGCACGAGGACGTCGATGCGGTCCAGGGAGAGCAGCGGGGGCGCGGACGAGAAGCGGTGCAGGGCGAGCGCCGCGAGACCCGTGATCATCGCGTCGGCGTACGCGGCGTGCGGCTCGCCCGCGCCGGGCTGTGCGGGCACGGCCCGCGCCGTGCGGGCCGGGGGACGGCCCGCGTACAGCAGGGCGCCGTGCAGCCGCTCCTCGCTGGTGGGCGGACCCGGGTGCAACAGGCAGACGCCCGGCAGGAGTTGCTGCCAGGGGCCGCCGGGGCGGCAGTGGGCGCCCGCGTCGGCGGCGGAGACGCCGTGCGCGCCGAGCTGGGCGGTGCTCATGACGCGGAGCTGGGCGTTGGCGAGGTGCTGGAGGGGGAGGGGCGAGAGCGGGGTGTTGTGGTTCATGAAGCGGTCGTTCCCGCGGCCGGTGCCCCCGCTAACCGCTGTTACACGCCCGTCGACAAACCCGGACAAGCTCGCCCTAAAGTACGGATGTTCGACTGCCGATGAAACAGGGCTTCGGCGTAGGAACCGGTCCGCCGCGGGCGGCGGACCGGTTCACGCCAGAACGCTAGGCGGCGGCCTCGTCGCAGCGCTGCGCCCGCAGCGCCCGCGCCAGATCGTCCCGCGCTTCGAGGACGAGACGGCGCAGGGCGGGCGCCGACGCCTCGTGGGAGGTGAGCCACGCGTCCGTCGCCGCGAGCGTCGCCTCGTCGCTGACCAGGTTCGGGAAGAGGCCCCGCACCACGTCCATGCCGATCTGGATGGACCGCTCGGCCCAGACCCGCTCGATGGCGTCGAAGTACTTGCCCACGTAGGGCGCCACGAGCTCCCGCTGCGAGGGCTGGGCGAACCCGGCGATCGTCGCCTCGACCAGCGCGTTGGAGAGCGCGTCCGACTCCACGACGGCGGCCCACGCCTGCGCCTTGACCGCCGCGGAGGGCCGCGCGGCCAGGCACCGCACCTGGTGCCGCTTGCCCGACGCCGTGTCGTCACGCGCCAGTTCGGCGGCGATGACCTGCTCGTCGGCGGCGCCGTGCGCGGCCAGCGGGCTCAGGAACGCCCAGCGCAGCTCCTGGTCGACCTCCAGGCCGTCGATCTTGGCCGTGCCGTCCAGCAGGCCCGTGAGCAGCTGGAGATCGGCGTCGGAGGACGCCACGGTGGCGAAGAAGCGCGCCCACGTCAGCTGGTGCTGGCTGCCGGGCTCGGCGATCCGCAGCTCCCGCAGCGCCCCCTCGGCGAGCGCGCGCCCGCCCTCCTCGCGCCAGTCGGGCGCCGCGTAGTGCGTGAGGGCGGAGTTGGTCCACGCGTGCAGCATCTGCAGGACGCCGATGTCGCTCTCGCGCCCGGCGAAGCGCAGCACGAGGGAGACGAAGTCCCGCGTGGGCATCAGACCGTCGCGCGTGAGGCTCCACAGCGCGGACCAGCACAGGGCGCGGGCCAGCGGGTCCGTGATGTCGCCGAGGTGCTCGCGCAGCGTGGCGAGCGAGTTCTCGTCGAAGCGGATCTTGCAGTAGGTCAGGTCGTCGTCGTTGACCAGGACCAGCTCGGGAGCCTCCGCGCCCGCCAGCTCGCCCACCACGGTGCGCGGGCCCTCGACGTCGACCTCGGCGCGGGCGTACCGCTCCAGGTCGCCGCCCGCCGCGCGGCGGTAGAGGCCCACCGCGACGCGGTGCGGCCGCAGTTCGGGGTGCGACTCGGCGGCCTCCTGGAGCACGGAGAGCTCGGTGATCCGGCCCTCCGCGTTCAGGATGACCTGCGGGGTCAGGGAGTTGACGCCCGCCGTCTGGAGCCAGGAGCGGGACCAGGAGGCCATGTCGCGCCCGGAGGTCTCCTCCAGGACCGAGAGCAGGTCGCCGAGGACGGTGTTGCCGTACGCGTGCCGCTTGAAGTAGCGCCGGGCGCCCTCCAGGAACGCGTCACGTCCCACGTACGCGACGAGCTGCTTGAGGACGGACGCGCCCTTGGCGTACGTGATCCCGTCGAAGTTGAGCTTGGCGTCCTCCAGGTCGCGGATGTCGGCCGTGACCGGGTGCGTGGAGGGCAGCTGGTCGGCGCGGTAGGCCCACGCTTTGCGGTTGTTGGCGAAGGTGATCCAGCCGTTGGTGAAGCGGGTCGCCTCGACCATCGAGAAGGAACCCATGAAGTCGGCGAAGGACTCCTTGAGCCACAGGTCGTCCCACCAGCGCATGGTGACGAGGTCGCCGAACCACATGTGGGCCATCTCGTGCAGGATCACGTTGGCCCGGCGCTCGTACGACGCGGTGGTCACCTTGCCGCGGAAGATGAACTCCTCGCGGAAGGTCACCAGGCCCGGGTTCTCCATCGCGCCGAGGTTGTACTCCGGCACGAACGCCTGGTCGTACTTCCCGAAGGGGTAGGGGTAGTCGAAGTTGTCGTGGAAGAAGTCCAGGCCCTGCTTGGTGACCAGGAAGACGTCGTCGGCGTCGAAGTGCGGGGCGAGGCCCTTGCGGCACATCGCGCCGAGCGGGATCTCCAGGCGCGTGCCGTCCTCCAGGACGCGCTCGTAGGAGTCGGTCACGTAGTGGTAGGGACCGGCCACGACCGCCGTGATGTACGTCGAGATGGGCTTGGTCTCGGCGAACTTCCAGACGCCGTCGGCCAGTTCGCCGACGCCGTTGGACCACGCCGTCCAGCCCTCGGGCGCCTGCACCGCGAAGCGGTATGGCGCCTTGAGGTCGGGCTGCTCGAAGTTGGCGAAGACGCGGCGCGCGTCGGCGGGCTCGTACTGCGTGTAGAGGTAGACCTCGCCGTCCTCCGGGTCGACGAAGCGGTGCATGCCCTCGCCGGTGCGGCTGTAGGCGCACTGGGCGTCCACCACCAGCTCGTTCTCCTCGGCCAGGTCCTCCAGCGTGATCCTGGTGCCGTCGAAGACCTCGGAGGGGTCCAGGTCCTTGCCGTTGAGCGAGACCGCGGTGACGGCGGGCGCGATCAGGTCGGCGAAGGTCGCGGCGCCCGCCTCGGCGGAGCGGAAGCGGATCGTGGTGACGGACCGGAAGGTGCGCGGCTCCTGACCGCTCTCGCCGACCGCCGACCGCAGGTCGAGGAAGACCTCGTAACCGTCGACGGAGAGCAGCGCGGCCCTCTCATGGGCCTCGTCGCGGGACAGATTCTCACCGGGCACGGGCGGCACTCCCTTGTGACTCGCATGACTCGTACGAATGTCTACGATCCTCGCATGTGCCGTCCTCGGCCGACATCCGGGAATGCCCTGGTGCGCCACTGACGTTTTCCCGGCCAGATGCGAACGGATTCCCTAGGGAGAGACATGTCCGAGAACGGCAGCAAGACCCCCGTCGACTTCTGGTTCGACCCGCTGTGCCCCTGGGCGTGGATGACCTCGCGCTGGATGCTCGAGGTGGAGAAGGTCCGCGACATCGAGGTCCGCTGGCACGTGATGAGCCTCGGCGTGCTGAACGAGGACAAGCTCGACGAGCTCCCCGAGGCGTACCGCGAGAACATGCTCCCCGGCGGCAAGTCCTGGGGCCCGGTCCGGGTTGCCATCGCCGCGCGGGAACTGCACGGTGAGGAGGTCCTCGGCAAGCTCTACACCGCGCTCGGCACCCGCATCCACAACCGCGGCCAGGGCGTGAGCGACGAGAGCATCGCCGGTGCCCTGGAAGAGGTGGGCCTGCCCGCCGACCTCATCCAGTACGCGCGCAAGGACACCTACGACACCGAGCTGCGCGCCTCCCACAAGGAGGGCATCGACCTGGTCGGCCAGGACGTCGGCACGCCCGTCATCGCGGTCCCCGGCGCGGACGGCGAGCAGATCGCCTTCTTCGGCCCCGTCGTCACCCCGGCCCCCAAGGGCGAGGCCGCGGCGAAGCTGTGGGACGGCACGCTGCTCGTGGCGTCCACGCCGGGCTTCTACGAGATCAAGCGGACGCGGACGCAGGGCCCGATTTTCGACTGAGGCTCACGGCGGCGGGGGCAGGTCGAAACCGTCCCGGTAGTTGAAGTAGTTCTGCACGCGTCGGCAGCCGGAGCGGCCGCACCGCCAGTACTTGCCGGAGTCCGCGAGCCCCACTCGGGCGACGACGAAGTCCAGCGCGCCTCCCTCGGGCCGCTGGAAGTTCTGGAAGCTGTCGGCGCAATTGAGGCAGCGTTTCGACGGGTCCGTCATGGCGCCACCGTCCCCCGGAACCCCGCATACCGAAAGGCCCCCGTGAGTCATGTCCTCACGGGGGCCTTTCCTCTATCCGCCCGCCTCGATGAAGGTTGAGAAGACGATCACGAGGCAGGACGTTGGACGGCTGTCACCGGGGGAGCGGCTGACAGCCGTGGCTCACGGGGCCAGCAGGAGGCTGTTGACCCGCTCCTTCGCGGCCGCGTAACGCTTGGCCACGTCCTGCCAGTTGACGACCTGCCACATGGCCTCGATGAAGTCGACCTTCTGGTTCTTGTACTGCAGGTAGAAGGCGTGCTCCCAGGCGTCGAAGACCAGGATCGGCGTCGAGCCCTGGCCGATGTTGCCCTGGTGGTCGTAGACCTGCTCGACGATGAGGCGGTTGCTGAGCGGCTCGTAGGCGAGCACGCCCCAGCCGGAACCCTGCGTGGTCGCCGACGCCTTGGTCAGCTGGGCCTTGAACTTGGCGAAGGAGCCGAAGGACTCGGTGATCGCGTCCGCCAGGTCACCGACGCCGTCGGCGGCCAGCGGCTCGCCGCCGCCACCGTCCTTCGGGCTGTTCATGTTGTGCCAGTAAATGCTGTGCAGGATGTGGCCGGAGAGGTGGAAGGCCAGGTTCTTCTCCAGGCCGTTGATGGCGCCCCACGATTCCTTGTCGCGCGCCTCCTCCAGCTGCTCAAGGGTGTCGTTCGCGCCCTTCACGTACGCCGCGTGGTGCTTGTCGTGGTGCAGCTCGATGATCTGGGGGTTGATGACCGGTTCGAGCGCCGCGTAGTCGTACGGAAGTTCAGGAAGCGTGTAAATGGCCATGATCCGAGCCCTCCGACTGCTGCTCTGCTGTAGTGCGCTGCGTTGCCCAAGTTATTGCAACTCATTCGCAAGTGCAGGCTAGCAGCAGGATGCGCGAGAAGTTGATCAGCCCTTCGTCCTAGGTCCGCACGGGAATAAGCGGGAACGAGAAAGCGAGAACGACAAGGAGCCCCGGACCAGATGGTCCGGGGCTCCTCCAGGTCGGGCAGCGGGCGTTAGAGCGCCGCCCGCTTCTCCGCGACCTTCTGCCGCACGATCCCGATCACGGCGAGCGCCAGCGTCAGCGCACCCGTGGCGAGCAACTGCTTGCGAGTGTCGGGCTGCTCCGTCATCAGGTAGAACACGTACGCCATCGCGGCCAGCGCCACCCAGGTCAGGAAGGGGTACGCCCACATCTTGATGACCAGCTTCTCCGGCTCCTCGCGCTCCGTCCTGCGGCGCAGGATCAGCTGCGAGGCGGCGATGAAGATCCAGACGACCAGGATCATCGCGCCGATCATGTTGAGCAGCCAGGGGAAGACGTCGTCGGGGCGCCAGTAGCTGAGCAGCACGCAGACGAAGCCGAAGACCGAGGACGCGAGCACCGCGTAGCGCGGCACGCCGCCCGAGACCTTGCCGAGCGCCTTGGGGCCCATGCCGCGGTGGATCAGCGAGTACGACATGCGCGACGCGCCGTAGATGTTGGCGTTCATCGCGGAGAGCAGGGCGATCAGGACGATGACGTTCATGATCTGACCCGCGCCGGGGATGCCGAGGTGGTCGAGCGTGGCGACGTACGGGCCCTTCGCGACGACCTCCTTGTCGTCCCAGGGCAGCAGCGTGACGACGACCAGCATCGAGCCCACGTAGAAGAGGGCGATGCGCCACATCGCGGTGCGCACGGCCTTGGCCACGGACTTGACCGGGTTCTCGGACTCGGCGGCGGCGATCGTGACGGTCTCCAGACCGCCGTACGCGAAGACCGACGCGAGGAGGCCGATGATCAGGCCGTCGGTGCCGTTCGGCATGAAGCCGCCGACGCCGGTGAGGTTGTCGGTGCCGGGCGCCGACGCGTCGGATCCCGGCAGGATGCCGAGGATCGCGAGGACGCCGATGCCGAGGAAGAGCGTGATGGCGCCGACCTTGAGGGCGGCGAACCAGAACTCGAACTCGCCGAAGTTCTTCACGGCCGTCAGGTTGGCGCCGCAGAACACCAGCATGAAGAGGGCCACCCAGGCCCACTCGGGGCTGTCGGGGAACCAGCCCACCATGATCTTCGCGGCGCCGATGCCTTCGAGGCCGACGGCGACGCAGAGCAGGAACCAGAAGCCCCAGCCCGCGGTGAAGCCCGCCCAGGGGCCGATCGCCCGCTCGGCGTGCACGGAGAAGGACCCTGACGCGGGGTTCGCCGCCGACATCTCGCCCAGCATGCGCATCACGAGCATGACGAGCGCGCCGGATATCGCGTAGGCGAGGACGATCGAGGGCCCTGCGGCCGCGATGCCCGCCCCGGAGCCGACGAAGAGGCCCGCCCCGATCACGCCGCCGAGGGCGATCATGGAGAGGTGCCGCTGCTTGAGGCCGTGCACCAAGGGGGAGTCGGCCTTGGGGGCCGCGTCGGGTGCTGCGTCGGGTGCTGGGTCCTGCGGGGTGGACGTCCGAGACATGGGCGTGCCCTGTTCAGTAGCCGAGACGGGGGAGCGAGCGGCCCACAGTCTGAGGTCCGGTACCGGTGACAGGGAACAGCTGACCGCTATACGGACACGACGCTCACACTTCGTGAAGAAATGAGCACGACAAGTTCACGCGCGGTTCACGTTTCTCTGGCGCCACTCCCGCAGCCCCGCGATCGCGAGCACGAGCCCCGTCGCGCCCGCCGACCACAGCAACTGCGGCCGCGCCCCGTCGTCCGTCACCATCAGACCGAGCACGGCGGCCATCGCCGCGAGCGCCGCCCACGTCAGATAGGGGAACGCCCACATCCGCAGCACGAGCCGCTCCGGCGCCTCGCGCTCGATGCGCCGACGGAGGCGCAGCTGGGAGACGGCGATCAGCGCCCAGACGAACAGGAGCACCGCGCCGACCGCGTTGAGCATGTAGAGGAAGACCGAGTCGGGCCACTTCAGATTGAGCACGACCGACACGAAGCCGAAGGCCACCGAGGCGAGCACCGCGCGGCGCGGCACGCCGCCGCCCGCCACCTTCAGCAGGGACCTCGGGGCCTCGCCGCGCTCGGCGAGCGAGAAGATCATCCGGGAGGAGCCGTAGAGGTTGGCGTTGAGCGCCGAGAGCAGCGCCACGAACACCACGATGTTCATGATCGTCCCGGCGGACGGCACCCCGATCGAGTCGAGCACGGTGACGTACGGACTGATGCCCGCCTTCTGCGCCGTCCACGGCAGCACCGTCACGATGACCAGCATCGACCCGACGTAGAAGAAGAGGATGCGGTAGACGGCGCTGCGCACCGCGCGGGCCACCGAACGCACCGGGTCGTCGGACTCGGCGGCCGCGATCGTGACGACCTCCAGGCCACCGAACGCGAAGACGACGGCGAGCACCCCGGAGATCACGCCCGACCAGCCGTGCGGCAGGAAGCCCCCGTCACCGGTGAGGTGGGTGAAGCCGACCGGGTCCGTGTCCGGCAGCACGCCGAAGACCGCGAGCAGACCGAGCACCAGGAACGCGACGATCGCGCAGACCTTCAGGGTCGCGAACCAGAACTCGAACTCGCCGAAGTTCTTCACCGCGGCCAGGTTGGCGCCGGTGAAGACCAGCATGAAGATCAGCACCCAGGCCCACTGGGGGACGCCCGGCGCCCACCCGTTGGCGATCTGCGCGGCCCCCGTCGCCTCCACGGCGAGCACGACCACGAGCAGGAACCAGTAGAGCCAGCCGACGCTGAACCCGGCCCAGCGGCCGAGCGCGCGCTCCGCGTGCACCGAGAAGGATCCGGAAGCGGGCATCGCCGCGGACATCTCGCCGAGCATCCGCATCACGCACATCGCGAGCGCGCCCGCGATCAGGTACGACACGACGATGCCGGGTCCGGCGACGGCGATCCCCGCGCCGGAACCGACGAAGAGCCCGGCTCCGATGACCCCGCCGAGGCCGAGCATGGTGAGGTGGCGCTGCTTGAGGCCGCCGGACAGCGGTTCGTTCTCTTCCCCGAGGGGCGTGGCCGTGGCGGCCGCGACGGTTTCGGGCTCGTGCATGGTGCTCAGTGCTGCTCTCGGGCTCAGCAAAGCTCCGGCGAAGCTTTGGCAGGAACCTACAGTCTCCCCGCGTGGCAGCCCTTCGCGCAAAACGGGGCACCTGCCCGCCGACCTCAGTGACGAGCATCACGCCCGCCGAGGTGTACAGCGGTCCCTTTGTGCGGAGCCCACCAAGGCCCCGCCCCCGGCTTGTCGGCCGGAGACCGTGTCGCGCCGCGCCCGCCTGGGATAGCGTCGGCAGGTCCCAACCTGCCCTCGTCCCAGCGGAGTCCCGATGAGCATCGCCGCCGCCCACACCCGCCCCGGCCAGGTCCTCGCCGACCTGCTCCCGTCGTCCCGCGTGAAGGACGCCGCCCTCGTGCTCGGCGGCGCCGCGCTCACCGGGATCGCCGCCCAGATCGCGGTGCCCGTGCCGGGCTCCCCGGTGCCGGTGACCGGGCAGACCTTCGCCGCGCTGCTCGTGGGCACCGCGCTCGGCGCCCGCAGGGGCTTCCTCTCGCTCGCCGTGTACGCCCTGGTGGGCATGGCGGGCATGCCGTGGTTCGCCGAGGCGGGCTCCGGCGTCGCCGCGCCGTCCCTCGGCTACGTCCTCGGCATGCTGCTCGCCGCCACCGTGACCGGCGCCCTGGCCCGCCGCGGCGGTGACCGCTCCGTGCTGCGCACGGCGGGCACGATGGTGCTCGGCTCCGCGATCATCTACGCGGTCGGCGTCCCCTACCTGGCCGCCGCCACCGGCATGTCGATGACCCAGGCCGTCGCCGCCGGGCTTACGCCCTTCCTGATCGGCGACGCCCTCAAGGCCGCGCTTGCGATGGGCGCGCTGCCCACGGCGTGGAAGTTCCTCGACCGCTGAGCCGCCCGGCGTCCCGCGCTCAGCCGCTCAACTGACGTCGTAGTTCCGCCTGAAGAGGTTCGCCGGGTCGTACGTGGCCTTCAGCTCGGCGAGCCTCTTCCGCGTGTGCGGGTCGTAGAGCCCCTCGGGCCTGTCCCCGCCGCCGAAGGCGAAGTTGAGCGAGCGCCCGACGGCCTCGTGCGCCACGAGTCCGAACGCCTGCGCGTGCACGGCCCGCGCGGCCGTGACGTCCGTGCCGTCGAGCGGCGACAGGATCCGGATCAGCCAGCCCGCGTCGCGGAAGGGCACCGCGTTCGCCGCGGGCCTCGCGAGGGCCCCGCCCAGCTGGTTGACCTGGACGACGTGCATCGCGTCCGCCGCGGGCCCCGTCAGGGCGAGCAGTTCACCGGCCGCCGCGACGTCGAGAGCGCTCAGGACCACGCTGTCCCCGTAGTACGCGTGCGGGAAGTCCGGGTCGCTGTGGATGGTGTGGCTCTCGGCGTACGGCATCTCCCGCAGCGTGTCCGACACCGCGTCGCCGAGCTCCCGCAGCGGCGCCACCAGACGCTCGCCCTCGGCCTCCGTGCCGGTGAACGCGACGCGGACGGAGACCAGGTAGCGGCCGCGCAGGTGCGGCGGGAGCTGCGGCGCGTCCGGGTAGACGAGGGCCGAGAAGGACGAGGTCAGCTCGTCGGGCAGGGTCCGCGTCCACGCCTCGTAGCCGCGCAGCAGGGCGGCCGGTTCGCCCGCGCGCCCGTCGAAGGCGATCGCCCCGCCGTACAGCCTGGCCACCGGCACCAGGCCGATCTCGAGGCCCGTGACCACGCCGAGGTTCGCGCCGCCGCCGAGGAGCCCCCAGAACAGCTCGGGTTCGCCGTCCGCCGTGACGTGGCGCGGGGTGCCGTCCGCGGTGACGACGTCGAGCGAGCGGACGTGGTCGGCCGCGTATCCGAACTCCCGGCTCAGGATGCCCAGTCCGCCGCCCAGCGTGTACGACACGGCGCCCACGCCGGGCGCCGAGCCGTTCAGCGGGGCCAGCCCGTGCGGCGCCGCGGCCTCGGCGACCTGCCCCCACGTGGCGCCCGCGCCCAGGGTCACGGTGCGCGCCGCGGCGTCGACGCGCACGGAGTCCATCCGGCGCGTGCTGACGAGGACGCCCCCCTCACAGGCCGCGGGGAGGCCGTGCCCGGTGGCCTGCACGCCGATGGGCAGGGCGTGCGCGGCGGCGTACGACACGGCGGCGACCACGTCGTCGGTGCTCCGCGCGCCGAACACGATCGCGGGCCGCGTCGCGAAACCGGTCTGGAAACCGGCGATCTCCTCGTCGTATCCGGCGTCCTCGGGCCGGAACACGAGTCGCTGTGCGGTGAAGTCCACGGGAAGCCTCCGTTGTGCTGCGGTGCCTGACGCGGAGGAGCATCCCGCAATAACCTGACACCTGCCGTCAACTTTTCCGGCTCCCGCGCGGGCTTCCCGGCCCGGACACGACGACGCCCCCGCGGAAGGGCTCCGCGGGGGCGTCGTCGTACGACCCGAGGGCTAGCTCCGGACCTGCTCGGTGACCTCGGCCTCGACCTCGTCCCTGGGCCGGATCCTCTCCCGGACCAGCGAGAACACGACCACGAACGCGGCCGCGAGGAGCGAGAGGAGCACCTGCTTGCGCCCGGCCTCGTCGGTGAGCATGTAGACGAGCACGAACGAGATCATCGCGATCGTGACCCACGTCAGGTACGGGAAGAGCCACATCTTCACGACGAGCTTCTCCGGCTCCTCGCGCAGGATGATGCCGCGCATCCGCAGCTGGGTGAAGGAGATCATCAGCCAGACGAACAGGGCCACCGCGCCCGAGGAGTTGAGCAGGAAGTCGAAGACGGTGTCCTTCCACTGGTAGTTGAACCAGACGGCGACGAAGCCGAAGACGACGGAGCCGAGGATCGCGGCCTGCGGCACGCCCCGGGAGTTGGTGCGCGCGAAGGCCCTGGGCGCGTCGCCGCGCTGGCCGAGCGAGAAGGCCATGCGCGACGCGGTGTAGAGGCCCGAGTTGAGGCAGGAGAGCACGGCGGTCAGGACGATGACGTTCATGACCTGACCGGCGTGCGGAATGCCGATCGAGTTCAGCGCGGCGACGTAACTGCCGTCCTTGACGATCGACTTGTCGTTCCACGGGAGCAGCGTGATGACGACGAAGATCGAGCCCAGGTAGAAGACGCCGATGCGCCAGATGACGCTGTTGGTCGCCTTGGTGACGGCGCGCTGCGGGTCCTCGGACTCACCGGCGGCCAGCGTCACGATCTCGGAGCCCATGAAGGAGAAGACGACCATCAGGACGCCCGTGAGGATGGCGCCCGCGCCCTTGGGCATGAAGCCGCCCGCGTCGGTGAGGTGCGCGAATCCGGCGCCGGGGTTGTCCGACCCCGGCAGCACGCCGAAGACGGCGAGAAGGCCGACGATCACGAAGCCGCCGATGGCGACGACCTTGATCCCGGCGAACCAGAACTCGAACTCGCCGTAGGAGCCCACCGACACGAGGTTGGTCGCGGTGAGCACCACCATCACGATGAGCGCCCAGCCCCACTGCGGGACGGCGGGTATCCAGCCGTTGAGGATGACGGCACCCGCGGTGGCCTCCACCGCGAGCACGACGACCCAGAAGAACCAGTAGAGCCAGCCGATGGAGAAACCGGCCCAGCGGCCGAGCGCCTGGTCGGCGTAGGTGGAGAAGGAGCCGGAGGTCGGCCGCGCGGCGGCCATCTCGCCGAGCATCCGCATCACGAGGACGACCATCGTGCCGACGAGGGCGTACGAGATGAGGATCGCGGGCCCCGCGGCGG
This sequence comes from Streptomyces formicae, assembly GCF_002556545.1. NCBI lineage: Bacteria > Bacillati > Actinomycetota > Actinomycetes > Kitasatosporales > Streptomycetaceae > Streptomyces > Streptomyces formicae. The sequence goes on along the minus strand of NZ_CP022685.1, from coordinate 3,250,190 downwards.
CGATGCCGGAGGAGGAGCCGACGAAGAGCCCCGCGCCGATCACGCCGCCGATGGCGATCATGGAGAGGTGGCGGTTCTTGAGACCCGCTTGCAGGCCGTCACCGTTGTCACCGTTGTGGCCAGACTGCGGATCCCCAGGGGATGCGGTGCCGCTGTCTGCCTTCGCAAGGGAGGGTTGCGAGGTCATTGACGAATCCTTAAGTTCTCGGGTCTCGAGCCCCCGCATTCAAACTCAGGGGTGAACGGGACGGAAGTCCTGAATCCGGATCGTTGTATTCAGGCCAATGGCCTGGACCAAGGTCACCGCCGGAGACGTCCCGGCGAGATCTCGACAAGATCAAGGTCCTGCCCGGTCGCGGCTACCCCCTCCACGACGTGCCACACTCGGACCCATGCGCGTGTACCTCGGCTCGGATCATGCCGGCTACGAACTCAAGAACCACCTGGTCGAATGGCTCAAGAGCCATGGCCACGAGCCCGTCGACTGCGGGCCCCACATCTATGACGCCCAGGACGACTACCCGCCGTTCTGCCTGCGCGCCGCGGAGCGGACCGCCGCGGACCCGGAGGCCCTCGGCATCGTCATCGGCGGCTCGGGCAACGGCGAGCAGATCGCCGCGAACAAGGTCAAGGGCGTCCGCGCGGCGCTGGCCTGGAGCGAGCAGACCGCGGCGCTCGGCCGCGAGCACAACGACGCCAACGTCGTCTCGATCGGCGGCCGCATGCACACCCAGGACGAGGCGACGAAGTTCGTCGAGATCTTCCTGAGCACGCCGTACTCCGGCGAGGAGCGGCACACTCGCCGCATCGACATGCTGTCGGCTTACGAGGAGTCCGGGGAGCTGCCCCCGATCCCCGCGCACCACCCCCAGCCGTAACCCACGGGGCTCCGCCCCGGACCCCGCTCCTCAAACGCCGGAGGGGCTGAACTCTCAGCCCCTCCGCACCGCACCACCCCCGGAGGGACCCCGTGCCAGAGGGGCACACCATTCATCGGCTCGCGCAGGACCACAGGGAACGGTTCGCGGGGAAGCCGACGACGGTCCGCAGCCCGCAGGGCAAGTTCGGCGACAGTGCCGCGCTCCTCACCGGGCAGGTGATGGAGACCGCCGAGGCCCACGGCAAGCACCTGTTCCTGGGATTCGGGGACGCCGACTGGATCCACATCCACCTCGGCCTCTTCGGCAAGTACTCCCTCGGCGAGACCCCCGCCCCGCCCCCGACGGACACCGTCCGCCTCCGCCTGCTGAACGACCGGTACTACGCCGATCTCCGCGGCCCGACGACCTGCGCCCTCATCACGGACGACGAGAAGCGGGCGATACACGAGCGGCTCGGCCCGGATCCGCTGCGCGACGGGGACGACCCGGACAAGGCGTACCGGCGGATCTCCCGCAGCCGTACGACCGTCGCCGCGCTGCTCATGGACCAGAAGGTCATCGCGGGCGTCGGCAACGTCTACCGCGCCGAGGTCCTCTTCCGGCACGGCATCGACCCGTACACCCCGGGCAAGGACCTCACCGAGCGCCAGTGGGCGGCGATCTGGCAGGACCTCGTGGAGCTGATGCGCGAGGGCGTCCGCCTCAACCGCATCGACACCGTCAGGCCCGAGCACACTCCCGAGGAGATGGGCCGCCCGCCGCGCGTCGACGACCACGGCGGCGAGGTGTACGTCTACCGCAGGGCCAACCTGCCCTGCCACATCTGTGGCGGCGAGATCCGCACCGCCGACCTCGCCGCCCGCAACCTCTTCTGGTGCCCGACCTGCCAGAGAGCCTCGTAAGCGGCGCCCCGCAAGGGGCGCGGGGAACTGCGCGCCCAGCCACGGCGCACCCGCGGTCAAAGAGCCGAAGAAGCCGCCCGAAGCCCCCGGCTAGAACCCGTGCGGCAGCCACGGCGCCGCCGCCGACCCGAAGGCCAGCGACGCCTCCGCCAACGCGCCGCCGCGCGACTCCCGCACACGGCCCGCGCCCGCGAGGGACGCCAGGGAGGTGCCGCCGAGGTAGGCCGCGCCCAACTCCCTTACGGAGAGCGCGAGATCGGCCGGGTCCGCGGTGCGCTCGCACGACGCGCCCTTGGTGTCACCCGTGAGGCGCCAACGCCCCTCGTTCCAGGGACAGAAGGCGTCCGTCACCTCGAACACCACGTCGACGGGCGCCTGATAGGTGCGCGCCTCCAGGGCCGCGCCGAGCTCCACGAGCCGTACGTGCAGCGAGTCCCGCACCGAGATGTCGCACCGGCGCACGTCCGAGACCAGGTGCAGCAGCGGGTCGTCCACCGGGCGGCTGCGCGCGACGACCGACGACGTCAGGTCGATGTCGAAGAGGAACTGCCACAGCGCCGCGTACGCCGAGGGGTCGACGGCCTCCAGATCGCGCAGCAGGACCGTGCTCTTCGGGCCCTGCCACTCCCACGCGGGCTTGACGGCGAACCGCACGTACCCGACGAGTTCCCCGTCCCGCTCGGCGACCACGCACTGCAACGGCGACGCGCCGTCGCGGTCGGACGCCGGGTCGAGCAGGCCGAGCCGCTCCCAGCCGGGGCTCCGGGCGAGCAGCCCCGGACGCTCGGGGACCCGGCGCGCGTACAGGGCCTCGCACGCCTCGTGGACGTCGGCGGGCTTCGCGTACCGCAGGCGTACGTCCGCCGTCCCGGTCGGCGGGGCGAGCCGCACCCGGGTCGTGTCGATGGTGGCCTTCATCTGCTGGCTGGCCGCTCCGTACCCGAACCGGCCGTAGATCGCCGGTTCCGACGCCGTGAGCACGGCCAGCGGCTCGCCGCCCGCGCGCACGTCGTCGAGCTGCCTGCGCATCATCGAGGTCAGGATGCCGCGCCGCCGGTGCGTGGCCGCGACGCTGACCATGGTCACGCCCGCCGCGCCCACCAGGGCGCCGCCCGGCACGGAGAGCCGGAAGCTGAACGCCCCCGTCGTCCCCACGCACGCCTCCCCGTCCCACACGCCGAACGAGCGGTCGAACTCGGTCAGCTCGCGCCACAGCTGCTGCTCCTGGGGCGACTCGGCGACACCGCCGAACGCGACGTCCAGCGCCCCGTACCACGCGTCCCAGTCCGCTTCGTCGAGCATCCGCACGTCTGTCGTCATATGCCATCCCTACCAGCGCGGCACACGTCGGTGCGACAGGATTTCCCCGTCCGAAAGTCGCGTCCGCGCCGGTTTGCGGCATGCCTCCGACGGGGGACAACTGGGACCTCCCGTGCGAAGTGCCCGGCCCGCTGGATAGGGTCCACGAGCAATGGCAGTACGAGAGCAGGGGCGCGCCCGACGCGAGCGTCGTGCGGAAGCCGAGACGTTCACGGCCCGGATGAAGAAACGGCTGCACCGGGCCCGCATCGGCCTGCGCAAATCCGGGGTCGACTACTTCCGCGGCGACGGCTCCGACTGGGTCGCCCTGGCCGGTCTGCTCCTGACCGTCCCCGTGATCACCTGCTGCACGATCGTCAACAACGTGTGGTTCTCGCCCGCCGCGCTCGTCCTGCCGATCGTCGCGGGCGGCCTGCTGCTTCGCCCCGCCAGCCTGCTCGGCCTGTACGCGGCCTCCGCGGTGGCCCTGATCGTGGAGTCCGTGCGTCTTGGCCCCTACACGGAAGGGCCGTCCCGGGTCACCCCCGGCGTGGTCCTCGTGGTCGCGGCCTGCGGCTTCTTCGGCCTGGTCATCGCCCAGTTCCGCAGCAGGGTCGGCGTGCCCTGGCGCGGCGGCGGCACCATGCTCTTCGACCTGCGCGAACGCATCCGCGTACAGAGCAAGCTGCCCAAGCTGCCGCGCGGCTGGCACCGCGAGATGGCGCTGCGCCCGGCCGGTGGCCAGTCCTTCTCCGGCGACTTCGTGGTCGCGGCCCGCACCAACGGCGGGCGCACCCTGGAGGTCGTCCTCACCGACGTCTCCGGCAAGGGCATGGACGCGGGATCGCGTGCCCTGCTCCTGTCCGGCGCCTTCGGCGGCCTGCTCGGCTCGCTGCCCCCGCACGCCTTCCTGCCCGCCGCCAACGGCTATCTGCTGCGCCAGGACTGGGACGAGGGCTTCGCGACCTCCATCCACCTGGTCCTCGACCTGGAGACCGGCGACTACGAACTCTTCTCCGCGGGCCACCCACCGGGCCTCCAGCTCAGCGCGGGCAGCGGCCGCTGGGAGGAGAAGGCGGGCCAGGGACCGCTCCTCGGCGTCTACGACGGAGCACAGTTCGACCCGGTCAAGGGCATGCTGCGCCCCGGCGACGTCCTGATGCTCTTCACGGACGGCCTGGTGGAGACCTCCGACCGCGACATCGCGGAAGGAATGGACCGCCTGACCGGCGAGGCCGACCGCTATGTGGCAGGCGGCTTCCACGGCGCGGCCTGGCACCTGATCGAGGCGGTCGCGAAGGACGTGAACGACGACAGGGCGCTGCTGCTGATCTGCCGGGAGGCGTGAACGGATGAGCTCCTCGAGCACGTTGTTCAGCGGTGACGTCGACGTCTCCTACTGCCAGCTGTACGTGGTGAGCGATCCCGACGGCTGGGGGGACATCCCGTACGACCCGTTCTCCGGGCAGACGTCGGGTCTGTGCGGCGCGGCCGTGCCCGGCTACCTGCATCTGAGCACCGGACTGCACACCGGCCCCGTCGGCTGCACCGTCGAACTGCACGAGACGGAGCCCGCGCTCGACGAGAGCTGGGAGGAGATCACCGAGGTCTCGTTCCGGCCCGTATCCGCCGGGGTCTCGCTCGAACTGTGGGGCGGCGACGGCAGCTTCCCGCTCGGCCTCGACCTGCTGGACTACCGCGTACGGCACCACGTCAGCGGCATGGACGAGGCCCGTGAACGGGAGCTGGAGTGTCTGGACGGCCTGGTCGTCGAGCGGCACCTGCTCCAGTTCTGGCCCGCGCCGCCCGCCCGTGACCGCCTGATCAAGCAGACCGGCAGCAGCGCGGCGTACTCGCACGAGCGGGCCGGGAAACTGCCGGAGCCCCCGACGCCCGAGCAGCTCGCCGAGGCCGAGCGGCTCGCCCGCGAGCAGGAGCGGCGGGCCGCCGAGGAGCGGCATCTGCGCCGGCTGAAGGACGAGTGGGGCGGACAGCTCCCCAGCACGCGCCTCCTCGAGGTAGGCGGCAACGTGGCCGGCATCCGGGAACTGGCACCCGAACTCGCCCACGCCCTGGACCGGCTGGGCCCCGACCGGCAGCGCGCCGTCGCCCGCTGGGCCGCGCGGCGCGCCTACGAGAAGGCCGGGCTCACGGACGTCGGCTGGATCGTCCCGGCCCTGGCCGCGGCAGAGCGCGGGCAGCCGTTGCCCGCGCCCTTCGACGCGGTCGACGACCACGCGAGCGTGTGGGAGCGCCTGTTCGGAGACCCGGACGTGCCGGACACGATCGTGCCGTCCACCGACGGCCGCATCCCGAACATGCGGCAGCAGGCCATGGCGATCCCCGCCCTCTACGGAGCCGTCGAGGACGACCCGCTCCGGGCCGCCCTCGACGCGCTCTACGCCGCCGCCGTCACCTACGGCCCGGCCTACGACACGCTGTTCGCCGAGGCCCGCTCCGCCTTCTCCGGGGAACTGGGGCCGTCCGCCAACGCGTAGTCGGGTCCCCCGGGCAGGATCCGCGCCAGCCACTCGGAACGGCCCGCCGCCAGGGGGCCGAGGACCGCGAGCAGCAGGACGTACCCCGCGATGAAGGGGGAGAGGCGCGAGTCGAGGCCCGCGCCCGCCGCCATCGTGGCGAGGATCAGGGCGAACTCGCCGCGGGCGAGCAGCGTGGTGGAGATGTTCGCCGCGGGGCCCGCGCCGAAGCCGTACACGCGTGCCGCGCCGAGTCCCGCGAGGACGTTCATCAGCAGGGTGAGCGCGACCGCCACGAGGACGGGCCACAGGACGACCGGCAGGTCGCCGGGGTCGATGGAGAGACCGAAGGCGAAGAAGAAGATCGCGCCGAAGGCGTCGCGCAGCGGGTGCACCAGGGTGCGGATGCGGTCGCCGGACGCCGTGCTGCCGAGCATCAGGCCGACCATGAACGCGCCGATCGCGTCCGCGACCCCGAACCACTCGGAGACCCCGGCGACGAAGACGGCGACGCCGAGGAAGGAGATGACGAGCAACTCGTCGTCCTTGGTGTCGAAGAGCCGTCCGATGACCCGTGTGCCGAAGCGCGCCACGAGCGCGAGGAGCAGCAGGAACCCGAAGGCCTTGCCGCCGTCCATCACGGCGGCGGAGAGGCTGTCGGCACCGGACAGGATCGGTTGCAGCGCCGCCAGGTAGAGCGCGAGGAAGATGTCCTCGACGACGATGATGCCGAGGATCGGCTTGGTCTCGGGGTTGCCGAGCCTGCCGGTGTCGACGAGGACCTTCGTGACGATCGCGGAGGAGGAGATGCCGAGGACTCCGGCGAGGACCAGGGCCTCGGAGGTGCCCCAGCCGAGCGCGAATCCGAAGCCCAGGCCGGCGCCGACGTTCAGGGCGAGGTAGATGCCTCCCGCGACGGCCATCTTGCGGCCGCCCGTCTTGAGGTCGTCCATGTGGAACTCGAGGCCCAGGTAGAAGAGCAGGAGCACCAGGCCGAGCGCCGAGAGCATTTCCAGGTCGTGGGGGTCGGAGACCAGGACCACGCCGGGGGTGTGCGGGCCGAGGAGTATCCCGGCCAGGATGAAGAGGGGAATGGTGGGGAGACCGATGCGGCCGCCCAGGCGGGCGAGCACGGCGGCGGCGAGAAAAGCGCCGCCCATGGCTATCAAGGTGTCTGCGTGTCCGATGGGCCCGTTCCTCCTGTTTGGTCGGTACGAGTCGTCAGGGCAATGCCGTCAGGGCATGAGAAATAGTGCAAAGGAAGCGTCAAGAACGCGTCAATACTTAGGTTACCAAACGATCTGATGGGCGATCCCTGAAGATCATTGGTGGGGTTCTCCCCACCTCCGGTTCGCCAGCCGCCCTCATGGTCCGCACCACCCCCGAATCCGTACGTTCGAGACATCGATCAGCGACGTACGAACGGAAGGCGGGCACAGCCATGGGGCTGCGACGGAAGAACCGGACCGAAGACGGCACGGGGGCCGTACCGATGCCCGCCATGCCGACCACCCGGCCCGGCGCCGTGGCCGTCGAACTGCGCGGTGTCCGCCGCCAGTACGGCCGGGGCTCCGGCGCCGTGCACGCCCTCGCGGGCATCGACCTGGCCCTGCCGCGCGGCAGCTTCACCGCCGTCATGGGGCCCTCCGGGTCCGGCAAGTCCACCTTCCTCCAGTGCGCCGCCGGACTCGACAGGCCGAGCGCGGGCACGGTCCACCTCGGCGGCACCGAGATCACCGGCATGAGCGAGAACAAGCTGACCGCGCTGCGCCGCACCCGGCTCGGCTTCGTCTTCCAGGCGTTCAACCTGCTGCCCTCGCTGACCGTCGAACAGAACGTCGTCCTGCCGATGCGCCTCGCCGGCCACCGCCCCGACCGCCGCAAGGCCGCCGAGATGCTCACCCGCGTCGGCCTCGGCGACAAGGGCCGCCGCCGTCCGGGACAGCTCTCCGGCGGCCAGCAGCAGCGCGTCGCCATCGCCCGCGCCCTGGTCAACGAGCCCGACGTGATCTTCGCCGACGAGCCGACGGGCGCCCTGGACACCACCACGGCCACCGAGGTGCTCGGCCTCCTTCGCTCCGCCGTCGACAGCATGGGCGCCACCGTCGTCATGGTCACCCACGACCCGTCCGCCGCGGCCTGCGCCGACCGCGTCCTCTTCCTCGCCGACGGCTCCCTCGTCGACCGCATCGAGCGCGGCTCCGCCCAGCAGATCGCGGCCCGCATGACGACGCTGACCGCGCCGTCCTACGCGGGGGCAGCGGCGTAATGGCGTACACACCCAACGGTCTGGCCCGCGCGGCCGTCCGCTTCAAGCCCGCCGCGTTCGTCGGCACCTTCGTCGCCCTGATGATGGCCTCGCTGATCGTGGCCGCGTGCGGGATCCTCCTGGAGACGGGCCTGCGCGCCTCCGTGCCGACCGAGCGCTACGCGGGCGCCCCCGTGGTGGCCGCTGCCGACCAGTCGGTCCGCTTCGTCACCGGCAGCGGCGACAGCAGGTCCGAGAGCGTCACGCCGCTGCCCGACCGGGCGCGGATCGACAACTCCCTGGTGGCCGAGGCCGCTTCGGCACCCGGCGCGCGCACCGCCGTCGCCGACGTCACCTTCCCCGTGCGCTCCGGCGACAAGGCCGTCACCGCGCACGGCTGGGGCTCCACCGCCTTCACCGGCGAGAAGCTCGCGTCGGGCAGGGCGCCGGGCCCCGGCGAGGTCGTCCTCGCGGCGCCCGGCGCCTCGGTCGGCGAGCGCACCACGCTCACCACGGCGCAAGGACCGCGCGACTTCCGCGTCTCCGGCACGGTCGCGGCCGGCGAGGGCGCCGCCACCGCCTGGTTCGCCGACTCCGAGGCCGTACGCCTCTCCGGGCACCCCGGGAAGATCGACGCCATCGCCGTCCTGCCCAAGGCGGGCGTCTCGGCCGACACCCTCAAGTCCCAGGTGGCGCACGCCGTCGGCGGCAAGGCCGACGTCCACACCGGCGACGACCGCAGCGCCGCCGAGGGCTCGGCGCTCGCCTACGCCAAGGAGATGCTCACCGGCCTCGGCGGCTCCTTCGGCGGCATCGCCGCCCTGACCGCCGTGTTCACCGCCGCGGGTACCGTCGCGCTCTCGGTGGGCCAGCGCGCCCGCGAGTACGCGCTGCTGCGTGCCATCGGCACCACCCCGCGCCAGATCCGCCGCACCATCGCCACCGAGACCCTGCTCGTGGCGCCGCTCGCCGGAGCGGTCGGCGTGCTGCCCGGAATCGCCCTGGCCCGCTGGTGGTTCGGGCAGCTGAAGGAGAAGGGCGCGATCCCCGAGGCCGTCGACCTCTCGATCTCCTTCATCCCGTTGGTCACCGCCGTCGGCGTCGCCCTGCTCACCGCGCTCGGCGCCGGATACATGGCGGCCCGCCGCCCCTCCCGCATCAAGCCGGGCCAGGCGCTCAGCGAGGCATCCGTGGAGCGGGCCGGGCTCGGCTGGATCCGTACGCCGCTCGGCATCGCCGCCGCGGCGGGCGGCGCGGTCTTCGCCGGGTTCGCCGCGAGCAACACCGGCGACGACGCGGCGAACGCGGCCCTCGGCGTCGTCATGCTCTTCATGCTCGCCGTGGCGCTGCTCGGCCCGCTGGTGGCCCGCGGCTGCGCGACCCTGTTCGGCCTGCCGCTGCGCGGCGCGGGCGCCTCCGCCTCGCTCGCGGCCGCCAACTCCCGCAGCAACTCCCGCCGGATGGCCTCCGCGATCACCCCGATCGTGCTCGCCATGGCCTTCTCCTCCGTCCTCGTGTTCATGCACACCAGCGAGGAGCGGGTCGCCGCCGACCAGCAGCGCGCGGGCATCACCGCGGACCACATCGTCAGCTCCGACCAGGGCCTCGCCCCCGGCGCGGTGCGCGAGGCGGCCGCGGCGGACGGGGTCACCTCGGCCGTCGGACTGCTCAAGACGTCCGTGCTCGTCCCGGTCGGCTCGGGCGGCGACCGCTGGCTGGCGTCGGCCTCCACCCAGGGCATCACGGGCTCGGCCGCCGACCTGGCCGAGGTCCAGGACCTGAAGGTCGAGACGGGTGCCCTGAAGCTCGGCAAGGGCGAGATCGCCGTCGACGCCTCGCTCGCCCGCTCCGCCCACGTCGGCACCGGCGACCGCCTGGCCCTCCGCCTGCCCGACGGCACCAAGGCGTCGCCGAAGATCGTGGCGACGTACGGCCGGGGGCTCGGCCTCTCCCAGGTGACGATGCCCGCCGCCGACGTGAAGCAGCACGTCACCTCGGCGTTCGCCACCGAGATCTGGACCAGGGGCGGCTCCGCGAAGTCGCTCTCCGGCCTCGGCACCCTCACCGACCGCGAGGGCTACGCCACCGCCCGGTCCATGGACGGCGAGCTCAACGCCTGGGCGAACACCACGATGGCGGCCGTACTCGGCGGCTTCGCGGCCATCGCCGCGGTCAACACCCTGGTGATGACGGTCCTCGACCGCCGCCGCGAACTCGGCACGCTGCGCCTGATCGGCTCCACGCGCCGCCAGGTGCTGCGGATGGTCCGCTGGGAGGCACTGATCGTCGCCGTCGCGGGCATCGTCCTCGGCTCGGGCATCGCCCTGGCTACGCTCGTCCCGATGATGAAGGGCCTGACCGGCGAGTCCCCGTACATCCCGCCGCTGGTCTACGGCTCGTTCGTGGCCGCGATACTGGCCATGGGCCTGGCGGCGGCGACGATCCCGGCGCGGGCGGCACTGAGGTCCAGGTAATTCAGCCCCTCCGGCGTTTGAGGAGCGGGGTCCGGGGCGGAGCCCCAGGGTGCCGAGTCGCCTCCGGGGTCCGGGGCGGAGCCCCGGTTTCGGGAAGGGGCGGGGTGGGGGAAAGAATCCCCGCATGAACCCCGCCCCGATCCTCCCGCTCACCGAAGTGGAAGCCCTGGCCCGTCGCGCCCACGCCACCCGGACCGACAAGGCGGGCCGCCCCTACGCCGAACACCTGAAGGCCGTGGCCGACGGAGTCCGCGCACGGGGCGGCGACGAGGAACAGATCGCCGCCGCCTGGCTGCACGACGCGGTCGAGGACGACGCCCTCTCGGAGCAGTGGCTGGCGCGGGCCGCGCTGACCCCGCGTACGAAGGCCATCGTCCTGGCCCTCACCAAGCGCGCGGACGAGCCCAAGGAGGCGTACGCGGAACGCATCCTGGCCACGGAGGGAGCCCGCCTCGTCAAGGAGGCGGACCTGGCGCACAACGCGGACCCCGCCCGCCTCGCGCTCCTGGACGACACGACAAGGGCGCGCCTGACGGAGAAGTACACCGTCATGCGCGCCCTGTTGGGGATCCGATAGGCCCTCGGCTACGAGGACTTGGCCCGCTCCCTGGCGAGCTGCGCCGCGTCCCGCTTGAAGGCCCACTCCATCTTGGGCTCCATCGCGAACCGGAACATCCGCTGCACCGGCGGAGTGCAGAGCAGCGTCACCACGGTCGCCGCGACCACGGTCACGAAGATCTCACCGGCGGGCTGGTGCAGCCACGCGTAGTCGTCGAACCAGCCCCCGAAGCGGGAGCCCTTGGCGAGGAAGCCGTGCAGCAGATAGCCGTACAGCGTGCCCGCGCCGAGGACCGTGAACCACATCTTGCGGCGCGGCACCCACGCGAAGAAGCACGCGGTGAGGATGACCGAGCAGCCGAAGAGCGCCAGCGTCATCATGACGCCGATCCACCAGGGGAAGCCCAACTCCTGGGCGCTGTCCCTGCGGTAGAACCAGACGGAGGACATGCGCGGGGCCGCCCAGTAGGCGAGCAGCAGGGCGCACGCGAAGATCGGTACGGACAGGATCCGCACCTCGCGGCGGCGCACCAGCTGGAAGTGCTCGGGCTTCATGCACAGTCCGAGCACGAAGAACGGCAGGAACTGCAGGACGCGCTGCAGGTCGAGGTCGTCGCCGATGTCCGGCGAGATCACGGCGAGCGTCGCCACGGCGAGGGCGAGCGGCAGCGGCCAGCGCACCAGTTTCCACAGCGGCACGGTGAGCCGCCACACGAAGAGCGCGACCAGGAACCAGGTGAGGTACCAGGGGTCGAGCAGGCTGATGGGCTGCGTCGGGTCGTCGTCGGCCCACCGCTTGAAGAAGGTGTACGCCACTTCGAAGATGACGTACGGCACGGCGACACCGGTCACGAGCCGCTTGAGGCGGTCGGGCCGCATGTCGAAACTGCGGGAGAAATAGCCGGAGATCACGATGAACGCCGGCATGTGGAAGGTGTAGACGGTCATGTACAGCGCCTCGGCGGTGCGGCTGTGATCCGTCAGGGGTTCCCACGAGTGGGCCATCGCCACGAGGACGATCGCCAGGTATTTGGCGTTGTCGAAGAACGCGTCGCGCTGCTTGGCGGGTTTCGACGCGCCCTTGGCGGTGCCGCCGGCCGGGGTGGGGGGAGCCGTGGCCTGCGGGGAGGGATGGGCGCGGGGAGTGGGGACTCCGGCCGCCGGTGCCTGGACCGGGGGGAGCGGCGTCCGGTGTCCGTGCGGATGCACCGAGTTGGTCACAGGCCCTCCCGCCGACAACTCGGTGGGACGATCCGGGACCGCACTGCGCCTGCGGGGGTGGTGGCAGCGTGGAACATCTGAGGCACCTTAGCGGCGCGGCGGTGTATTCGTAAAACCCTCGTCACTTCTCTCAACTCAATCCGTCTTGGGAATCCCGCATATCAGGTCCGGGTACCCAGGAATCAGTGAGAGTCGACAAAGAGATGTGACGGTATCTTGTCCCGTACGTCACAACTCATCCGGTTTAAATGGTGCATAACACCCTCGGGCGACTCTGGTGAAATGTCCGTATCGTCGGAGAATTCAAGGCCCGAGATGTGCGCCCGGCAACAATTCGAATTTCCTGCGAACGTGGTGTGTGGCGATGGAAACGATCAAGCCGAAATGGTGACCCCCGGAACCCGCCCAATTGCCGCACGGCAACGCGCCGCTCCCGCGCCCTCCGGGCGCCCCCGCGCGCCCGTCCCACGAAGCGTTGGCCGACGATGTGTCACCGGCCGCATACCGGGCCCGTGTTGGTGGCACGATGGTCCTGGCGGGGGTGTGCGGGGTCGTACCCCCCGGGCCGGGAGTGCGACCGACCTAGGGTGTGATCAGTGTGGCCATTTCGCTGTCAGTGGTACTGCTGTTGGCGATCATCCTTGTGGTGCTGATCCGCGGGGGATCACTCAAGGGAGGGCCAGCGATCGTCGCGGTGCTCTTCGGCTTCTTCCTCGCCTCCACCGGGATGGCACCTTCGATAAACAGGTTCCTGAACCAACTGGCGGAGACCATCAACTCGATCAGCTTCTGAGGCCCTCGGGGGAGGGCTTTCCGCGCGCCCCGATCCCCAAGGGCGCGGCTCAGGACGCCTGTTGGAGTCCGCGCAGCGAGCTCACCAGGCGGTCCACCTCCTCCGAGGTGTTGTAGAGCGAGAGCGAGGCGCGCGCCGCCGACTCCAGGCCGTAGTGCGCGAGGGCGGGCTGCGCGCAGTGGTGGCCCGCGCGGACCGCGATGCCGTCGCGGTCGAGCCAGTCGGCGACCGTCGCGGGGTCGTGCCCCGCGAGCGTGAAGGTCAGCACCGCGATCCGGTCGGGCGCCGCCCCGAGCAGGGAGAGTCCCGGCACGGTGGCCATGGCCTGCTCGGCATAGGCCATGAGCGCGTCCTCGTACGCCGTGACGGCCGCGCGGTCGAAGGACGTCAGCCAGTTCAGCGCGGCGAGCAGCCCCACCACCCCGGAGATGTGCCCGGTGCCGGCCTCCAGGAGGTGCGGCGGAGGGGCGAACGTCGTCCGGTCGAAGGAGACCGACTCGATCATGTTGCCGCCGCCCTGCCACGGTTTCAGCGCCGCCATCACCTCCGGCCGCGCGTACAGGGCGCCGATGCCGGTGGGCGCGAACAGCTTGTGCCCGGAGAAGGCGTAGAAGTCCGCGCCCAGGTCCTGTACGTCGACGGGCAGGTGGGCCACCGCCTGCGCGCCGTCCACGAGCACCCTGGCGTCGTAGCGGTGCGCGAGCGCGGTCATCTCCTTGACCGGCGGGACCGTGCCGAGGACGTTCGACGCGTGGCTGATCGCGACCAGCCGGGTGCGGTAGGAGAGCAGATCGGCGTACGCGGCCTGGTCGATCTGCCCCGCGGCGTCCAGCGGCACGGGGACCACCCGGGCGCGCGTCTCCTTGGCGATCAACTGCCAGGGGACGATGTCCGAATGGTGCTCAAGGACCGGCACGAGGATGTCGTCGCCAGGACCGAGGTTCGCCCGGCCCCAGCTCTGGGCCACCAGGTTGATCGCCTCGGTGGTGCCGCGGACGAAGGCGATGGTCTCGGGCCCCTCGGCCCCCAGGAACGAGGCGACCGCGGCGCGCCCCGCCTCGTACATCTCCGTCGCCTCGCGGGCCATGGTGTGGGCGCCGCGGTGGATGTTGGAGTTGGCGGCGCTGTAGTAGGCGGTGAGGGCCTCGATCACCTGGCGCGGCTTCTGCGTGGTGGCGGCGTTGTCGAGCCAGACGAGCGGCTGCCCGTTCACGGTCCTGTGCAGGATCGGTACGTCGCCGCGGGCCGCCTCGGGGGAGAACGTGCCGGGAGGCGAGAGCGAGACGGCGGGCAGCGCGGGAGCCGTCGGCGCGACCCCCGTGAGCGCCGTGGGACCGGGCCCGAAACCCTGAACGTCAGGAATAGTCATGGTACTTGGCCACCTCGACGTTCTGGAGGACGGCGATGGCGTCCTCCACCAGGACCGCGGTGTTGAAGTACGCCGTCATCAGGTACGACGTGATGCCCTTGTTGTCGACGCCCATGTTCCGCATCGACAGGCCCGGCTCGGCCTCGTCGGGCACCTCGGCGGGCCGCAGCCCGACCACACCCCTCTCGGCCTCGCCCATCCGCATCAGGAGGATCTCGGTGGTGCCCGTGTGGACGCCGCCGCCGTTGGTGAAGCGCACCTTGTCCGAAGGGAGCAGCGGCACCCCGCGCCAGGTGAGCAGCGGACTGCCGAACCGGTTGTCGGTCACCGGGGGCACGCCCCGGCGCGTACATTCGCGGCCGAACGCGGCGATCGCCTTCGGGTGCGCCAGGAAGTAGCCGGGCTGCTTCCAGACCTTGGCAAGCAGCTCGTCCAGGTCGTCGGGGGTGGGCGCGCCGGTCCGCGCCTGCACGCGCTGTCCGGGGGAGACGCTGTTGAACAGGCCGAAATCGGGGTGGTTCAGGAGCGCGGACTCCTGCCGCTCGCGCAGCGCGGCGATGGTCAGGTTCGCCTGCGCGCGGGTCTGGTCGATGGGCCCGTTGTAGAGGTCGGCGACGCGGGTGTGCACGCGCAGCACGGTCTGGGCGAGCGTCATGTGGTACTCGCGGGGCGCGTCCTCGTAGTCGACGTACGTCCCCGGCAGGTCGGGCTCGCCGACGTGCCCCGCCGTGAGGTCCACCGGCACCTCGGAGCCCGGCATCGGGGCGTCGCCCTCCTGGTACGCCGCAAGCTCGGCGCCCAGCGCCTCGTCACGCTCGACGAGCGCCGCGAGCGCGCTCCGCTCGGCGCACAGGGCCGTGCCCCGGGTGAGCGCCTGGACGCGGTACGGCATCGGCTCGGACCTGCTCCACGCGCCCAGGTCGAAGAACTGCCCGTCCCCGACGACTTCGAGCAGCGCGTCCTCGCCGTACCGCCCGGTCACCCGCTTCTCGGCACGCCCCTGGACGATGATCCAGAGCCGGTCCGCGGCGTCGCCCTCCTGCACGATGACCTGCCCGGCCTCGAAGGACACCTCCGTGAAGGCGTCGGCGAGTTGGGCGACCGCGGCGTCGTCGGCCTCGCGCAGGTACGGCACCTCGCGTAAGTCGCCGGGGACGACGCGGGGGCTGCCGTTGTCGTCGTAGGTGCTGATGCGGTCGTCGCCGAGGACGAAGGTGCGGCGCCGGTTCACGCGGTACACACCGGAGTCGAGGTCCACCCAGGGCAGGGCGCGCAGCAGGTACCGGGGCGTGATGCCGCGCATCTGCGGGACGGTCTTGGTGGCGGTCGCCAGTTGCCGTGCGGCATCCGGGCCGAGGGAGAGTCGATCGGTCATCGGAACCTCCGTGGGTCCATGAGGACGGGGAGAGGGCGGGTGAAGGGGACCGATCGTCCGGTCGGCGCGTCCGGGATCACAAGGGGTCTCGCGAACGCCCTTGGCATAGGCCAGGCGCAAAACCGCCGCAGGGGGAACGGGCGCGGGCCCCTGAGCGGCCGGGCAGCCGACCCGGCCCTCGCGGCAGGCGCTCCCACCGGCCGGTATCCGACCCGATACGTCCCTGAGGGCGAGCTATGCACCCCTGAAAGATCCCGTTATGGCAGGGCTCGCGCAGGCCACCGGGAGGGCCCGGAAAAACCCGGGAAGGCCGGGAAACGCGAAGAACCCCAGACCTTGAAGGTCCGGGGTTCTTCGCTCGGAGCGGGCGACGGGAATCGAACCCGCGTAGCTAGTTTGGAAGACTAGGGCTCTACCATTGAGCTACGCCCGCACGGTTCGCGCCACGGCCGGGGCCGCGGTACGACAGGCATCGTAGCGGGTCGGGGGCCCTCACCGCACACCCCCTTCACCATCCCCCCTCGTACGGTCCCCGTTTATCCGGGAGCCGCACTGCCTGCGGGCATGTACCCTACGTGTCGCACCGACGGGGTGTGGCGCAGCTTGGTAGCGCGTCCGCTTTGGGAGCGGAAGGCCGTGGGTTCAAATCCCGCCACCCCGACCACCTTGCAACTCTCCGCGTTTCTCTCCACAAGATCGCATTGTGGCTCGACTCCCGCTTGCCGTTACTATGCAAGCTGTGTGCCCGTGTGTCTCTCAACCGGGCAGTCCCAAGAAGTCAGCCCCCAAGGAGACCGAACCGTGAAGAGCGCCGTGGAGACCCTGAACCCGACCCGGGTTCGGCTCACTGTCGAGGTGCCCTTCGAGGAGCTCAAGGACAGCCTCGACGCGGCCTACAAGAAGATCAACCAGCAGGTCACGGTGAAGGGCTTCCGTAAGGGCAAGATCCCGAACCGGGTCATCGACCAGCGGTTCGGTCGCGGCGCCGTCCTCGAAGAGGCCGTCAACGACGCGCTCCCGAAGTTCTACACCGAGGCCGTGAACGAGGCCGAGCTCAACGTCCTGGGCCAGCCCGAGGTGGACATCACCGAGCTGAAGGACAACGAGACCCTCAACTTCACCGCTGAGGTCGACATCCGTCCCGCGATCGAGATCCCGGACTACTCCGGCATCGAGGTCGAGGTCGACGCGGTCGAGGTCAGCGACGACGACGTCGACAAGGCCGTCGAGGAGCTGCGCGAGCGCTTCGCCTCCACGTCCCCGGTCGAGCGTGCCGCCGAGGACGCCGACGTCGTGACGATCGACCTCGAGGCCAAGGTCGACGGCGAGGTCCTGGAGGACGGCGTCGCGTCCGGCGTCTCCTACACGATCGGCTCCGGCGAGCTCCTCGAGGGCATCGACGACGCCGTGAAGGGCCTGGAGGCCGGTGGCGAGGCCACCTTCACCTCCGAGCTCAAGGGCGGCTCCGCGCAGGGCAAGGAGGCCGAGGTCACCGTCAAGGTCACCCAGGTCGCCGCCCGTGAACTCCCGTCCCTGGACGACGACTTCGCGCAGCTCGCCTCCGAGTTCGACACCCTCGACGAGCTCAAGGCGGACAGCCGCAAGCGCCTCGAGAACATGAAGCAGTACGACCAGGCGACGCAGGCCCAGGAGCGCGTCCTGGAGAAGCTGCTCGAGCTGGTCGAGGTCCCCGTCCCCGAGAAGCTCCTCGCGGACGAGATCCAGACCCGCACGCACAACCTCGAGCACCACCAGCTCGGCCAGATGGGCCTCGACCTGGACAAGTACCTGGAGATCCAGGGCAAGTCCCGCGAGGAGTTCGACGCCGAGACCAAGGAGCAGGCCGAGAAGGGCATCAAGACGCAGTTCGTCCTGGACGAGCTCGTCAACAAGGAGAAGCTGAACGTGAACCAGGAGGAGCTCACCGAGCACCTCATGCGTCGCGCGCAGTCCTCCAACATGTCCCCCGACCAGTTCGCCCAGGCCGTCGTCGAGGGCGGCCAGGTCCCGATGCTGGTCGGCGAGGTCGCCCGCGGCAAGGCCCTCGCGGTCGTCGTCGAGGCGGCGACGGTCAAGGACACGAACGGCGAGATCGTGGACCTGGACGACGAGGAGGACGAGACGGCTGCCGCCGAGGGCGAGCAGACCGAGGCGTCCGACTCCGCCGAGGGTGACAAGACCCAGGCGTAATCGCTTCCGCTGTACATGAGCGACGGGCCCCTGGGACGCAACTGTCCCAGGGGCCCGTCGTGCCCCGTAGGGGCGCGGGGAACTGCGCGCTCAGCCCCCGCCGGGGCGCGGTCGCGTCTGCCGCGGCAGGTTCCACGGCGGGTGCGGCCCGTCGCGGGCCGGCCGCGCAGTTCCCCGCGCCCCTGACGGGGCGCGAGTCACCCCTCCGCCCAAGCCGAGCGCAGCGACCTGCGCTCACAGCGAACAGTTAACTCTGCGGGATTCCCCGGAGGGATCCGCGCGTTAGGGTCCATGAATACGAGGGCAGGGGAGTCCCCGAAGCCGCCCCGGAGCGGTGAGCACGCGGGGCCCCAGGCCTTACGAGAAGACGTGAGACGGCCCGGCGCCGTCGTAAGACGAGCAGGTGGATACGTGACGAATCTGATGCCCTCCGCCGCCGGCGACCCCTCCATCGGTGGTGGCCTCGGCGACCAGGTCTACAACCGGCTGCTCGGCGAGCGGATCATCTTCCTCGGCCAGCCGGTCGACGACGACATTGCCAACAAGATCACCGCACAGCTGCTGCTCCTTGCCGCCGAGCCGGACAAGGACATCTTCCTGTACATCAACAGCCCCGGCGGATCGATCACGGCCGGCATGGCGGTCTACGACACCATGCAGTACATCAAGAACGACGTCGTGACGATCGCGATGGGCATGGCCGCCTCCATGGGCCAGTTCCTGCTCAGCGCCGGTACGCCCGGCAAGCGCTTCGCGCTGCCGAACGCCGAGATCCTGATCCACCAGCCCTCCGCGGGCCTGGCGGGCTCCGCGTCGGACATCAAGATCCACGCCGAGCGTCTCCTGCACACCAAGAAGCGGATGGCCGAGCTCACGGCTCACCACACCGGTCAGAGCGTCGAGCAGATCACCCGCGACTCGGACCGCGACCGCTGGTTCGACCCGCAGGAGGCCAAGGAGTACGGCCTCATCGACGACATCATGTCCAGCGCCGCCGGCATGCCGGGCGGGGGCGGCACGGGCGCCTGAGGCACCCCTCAGCGCCCGCAAGCCGACACCCCAGCCCACGCTCCTCAGGAGACCAAGAGAGATGAACAACTTCCCCGGCAGCGGCCTCTACGAGCGCACCATGGCCGAGTACGGCCAGGCCGCGCAGTCCGAGTTCACCGGCCCCCGCGCCGAGTCCCGCTACATCATCCCGCGCTTCGTCGAGCGCACCTCGCAGGGCGTGCGCGAGTACGACCCGTACGCGAAGCTCTTCGAGGAGCGCGTGATCTTCCTCGGCGTGCAGATCGACGACGCGTCCGCCAACGACGTCATGGCGCAGCTCCTGTGCCTGGAGTCGATGGACCCGGACCGTGACATCTCGATCTACATCAACAGCCCGGGCGGCTCGTTCACGGCCCTCACGGCCATCTACGACACGATCCAGTTCGTGAAGCCCGACGTCTCGACGGTCTGCATGGGCCAGGCGGCCTCCGCCGCCGCCGTGCTCCTCGCGGCCGGTACGCCGGGCAAGCGCATGGCGCTGCCGAACGCCCGCGTGCTGATCCACCAGCCCTACAGCGAGACCGGCCGCGGCCAGGTCTCCGACCTGGAGATCGCCGCCAACGAGATCCTCCGGATGCGTTCGCAGCTGGAGGAGATGCTGGCCAAGCACTCCACGACGCCGATCGAGAAGATCCGCGACGACATCGAGCGCGACAAGATCCTCACTGCCGAGGACGCGCTCGCGTACGGTCTCGTGGACCAGATCATCTCCACCCGGAAGATGAACAATGCCTCGGTGGCCTGACACGGCGCTGTAGCATCTGCCGCTCCTTGGCATGGTTCGCGGAACGTTCTCGCGGGGTCCACTCAGAGCCCGCGTCCAAGTGAACCGTGCCAAGGGGGGCCCGAACGGGGGGCCCGGCAAGGTACCGTCGGATAGAGGCACCAGGAGCCGCTGAACGTGGCGTCTCCCAGGCGAAGGGGAAGCACCTCGTGGCACGCATCGGTGACGGCGGCGATCTGCTCAAGTGCTCGTTCTGCGGAAAGAGTCAGAAGCAGGTCAAGAAGCTCATCGCAGGCCCCGGTGTGTACATCTGCGACGAGTGCATCGACCTCTGTAACGAGATCATCGAGGAAGAGCTCGCGGAGACGAGCGAGGTGCGCTGGGAGGAACTCCCCAAGCCTCGCGAGATCTACGAATTCCTTGAGGGCTACGTCGTGGGCCAGGAGCCCGCGAAGAAGGCCCTCTCGGTAGCGGTGTACAACCACTACAAGCGGGTCCAGGCCGGAGAGAACGGCGGCGCACAGGGCCGTGACGACGCGATCGAACTCGCCAAGTCCAACATCCTGTTGCTCGGCCCGACAGGTTCCGGCAAGACGCTCCTCGCGCAGACGCTGGCGCGCATGCTGAACGTCCCGTTCGCCATCGCGGACGCGACGGCGCTGACGGAAGCCGGCTACGTCGGCGAGGACGTCGAGAACATCCTGCTCAAGCTGATCCAGGCGGCCGACTACGACGTCAAGAAGGCCGAGACCGGGATCATCTACATCGACGAGATCGACAAGGTCGCCCGCAAGAGCGAGAACCCGTCGATCACGCGCGACGTCTCGGGTGAGGGCGTCCAGCAGGCCCTGCTGAAGATCCTGGAGGGCACCACCGCCTCCGTACCGCCGCAGGGCGGCCGCAAGCACCCGCACCAGGAGTTCATCCAGATCGACACGACGAACGTCCTGTTCATCGTGGGCGGTGCCTTCGCGGGCCTGGAGAAGATCATCGAATCCCGCGCGGGCGCCAAGGGCATCGGCTTCGGCGCCACCATCCGCTCCAAGCGCGAGATGGAGGAGAAGGACCAGTTCGAGGACATCATGCCGGAGGATCTGGTGAAGTTCGGGATGATCCCCGAGTTCATCGGCCGCCTCCCCGTGATCACCTCGGTCCACAACCTCGACCGCGAGGCCCTGCTCCAGATCCTGGTCGAGCCGCGCAACGCCCTGGTGAAGCAGTACCAGCGCCTGTTCGAACTCGACGGCGTGGAGCTGGACTTCGAGCGCGAGGCCCTGGAGGCCATCGCGGACCAGGCCATCCTCCGCCAGACCGGCGCGCGCGGCCTGCGCGCCATCATGGAGGAGGTCCTCCAGTCGGTGATGTACGAGGTGCCGTCCCGCAAGGACGTCGCCCGCGTGGTCATCACCGCGGACGTCGTCCGCTCGAACGTCAACCCGACGCTGGTGCCGCGCGAGGCGCGGGGCCCGGGTTCGGGGGAGCAGAAGTCCGCGTAGGCGGCGCCCCGTCGCGTACGGGAAAGGGGGCGCCCGGCGAGTGATCGCCGGGCGCCCCCTTCGTCGTGTCCGGGGCCGGACCGCCGTGTCCGGGGTCAGAGCTTGACGCGCGTCTCGTCGCGGACCTTGAGCGTGGTGGCCGAGGCGTTCTTCAGCGAGGGGGCCTTGCCCGCCATGGCGTCCGCGATCGCGATGGAGGCCACGACGGCGATGGTGCTGTTGTCGCCCCAGATGCACAGGGGCATGCGCATCTCCTTCGGGGCGTCCGAGCTCGGGTTGTCGTTGGTGACCACGGACTCCTGGCACTTGAGGACGACCTTGTCCGTGCTGAAGTCCTGGGGGCTGCCGACCAGTTCACCGGTCTCGGAGCTGTTCGCCTTGGAGTCCTTCTTGACCTTGGCGAACATGACGTCGACGACCTTCTCCGGGTCCGAGACCTCTCCGTAGACGCCCATGAACTGGAGGGCCTTGGCCGACAGGGGGTTGCTCTTGTCGCCCGCCTGGTACCCGGCGTCGATGTCCTGGGGGTCCTTCACCCCGGCCTCCTCGGCGGCCGCGATGTCGCTGGAGTTGAAGCCCCCGGTGGAGCTGTTGTCCTTCGTGTACTCGGTGAGCAGCGTCGCGGGCGTCGTGAGCTTGTGCTTCCCGTCGTCCTTGATGCCGCCGTCCGCGACGCTCGACGAGCCGCCGTTCTTGCCGCCGCCCTTGTCGTCGTCACCGCCCGCGAAGACGAAGTAGCCGCCGACCGCGGCCGCGGCGACCACGGCGGCCACCGCGACGATGATGCCGGTCTTCTTCTTCCCGCCGCCCGGGGGCGGCGGAACCTGCCCGTAGGGGACCTGCCCGTACGGGGCCTGCGGGGGCTGGCCGTACGGGGGCTGGGGCTGCTGCTGCCCGTAGGGGCCCGGCTGCTGGGGCTGGCTGTAGCCGCCCTGCTGCGGGGTCTGCTGGGGGTAGCCGTAACCGGGCAGGGGCTGGGGCGGCTGCGGGGGATAGCCGTAGCCGGGCTGGGGGGCCTGGGGCGGCTGCCCGTAGGGCCCTGGCTGCTGCGGAGGCTGCCCGCCGTACGGACCGGGCTGGGGCGGCTGCTGCCCGCCGTACGGGCCCGGCTGGTGGTGGCTCATGGCGTGGTTCCCCTCCGAAACGCTGATGTGTTGCCGACATCCTGACGCAGGGGCCCCGGTCGACCGACCGGGGCCCCTCACTTCCACGTCGTGCGGCGGCACGGCATCAGCGCTTGACGCGGACCTCCCCGCGGAACTTCGCCGTGGTGCCCGCGGCCTCGTCGAGGTCGACGGAGGCGCCGGACACGGCGCTCGCCACGTCCGTGGCGACGACGTAGCCGATGGTGCTGTGGTCGCCCCAGATGCAGGTCGCCGCCGACATCCCCTTCGACCCGCCGGCCCCGGCCGTGGACCCGGTGGTGCCCGCGCCGCCGCCCAGGTCGACCTTCATCTCCTGGCACTTCAGGACGGCGCCGTCGAGCCCTGCGGGCTTGTACTCCTTCGGCTCGCCGACCAGCGTGACCTCCTGGCCGCCACTGGCGCCCGCCGAGGACGCGTTCTTCTCCTTGGCGTTGGTGAACATGTGGTCCACGACGCCCTCGGGGTCCTCGATGTCGCCGTAGACGCCGCCGAAGTTCAGGATCTTCTGCGCCATCGGGTTCTCTTCGCCGCCCGACTTGTACGCGGCCGACACGTCCTTGGGGTTCTTCACCCCGGCCGCCTCGGCCTTGTCGAGGTCGACGCTGTTCATGCCGCCGGACTGGCTCGGGTCCGTCTTGTACTCCCCGAGCACGGTCGCGGGCGTCGTCAGCTTGTGCGGGCCGTCGTCCTTGATGCCGCCGCTGTCTCCCCCGCCCCCAGCGACGTTGGAGGAACCGCCGTTCTTGCCGCCCTTGTCGTCGTCACCGCTCGCGAAGACGAAGTAGCCGCCGACCGCGGCGGCCACGACCACGGCGACCGCGGCGATGATGAGGCCGGTCTTCTTGCCGCCGCCACCGCCGGGCGGCGGGGGCGGGACCTGCCCGTAGGGGCCCTGGGGCTGCTGGCCGTACGGGGGCTGGGGCGGCTGCTGCCCGTAGGGGCCCGGCTGCTGGGGCTGACTGTAGCCGCCCTGCTGCGGGGCCTGCTGGGGCGCCTGGGGCGGGTAGCCGTAGCCGGGCTGGGGGGCCTGGGGCGGCTGGCCGTAGGGGCCAGGCTGCTGGGGCTGCCCGCCGCCGTAGGGACCGGGCTGCTGCGGCTGCTGCTGCCCGCCGTACGGGCCCGGCTGGTTGTAGCTCATTACTGGGGTTCCCTCCCGATGCTTATGTGTTCCGAACATCCTGGCGGATGTGGGCGCGGAGTTGCCTCGTGGTACCGGATCGATGCGGAGTTGTTGAGGGGCTGTTCCAGAGGCCGGACGTGCGAAGGCCCGGGGCGGCGGTCCGTCCCGGGCCTTCGCTCCTCATATGGGCCGTTACGCCTTGACCCGCGCCGCCTTGCGCAGGTCGGCCGCGAACCCGGCGACGTCGTCCGTGGCCATGCCGCCGCCCTTGGCCATCGCCGCCATGTCGACGCCGAAGACGATGCCGTAGGTGCTGTGGTCGGCCCAGATGCAGATCGGCAGCTTCTGCTCCTTGCCGCCCTGCTCGAAGCTGGCGCTCTGGCACTTCATGACGGCGTTGTCGAGGCCGTCGGGCTCGACGGTCTCGGGGCTGCCGACGAGCTTGACGTCGTCGGAGCCGCCCGCTCCGTTGTCCGAGCCCTTCTTGGAGTTCTCGTCGGCCTTGGCGAAGCCGTCGTCGACGGCCTTCTCGGGGTCGGCGATGTCCCCGTACATCCCCTGGAAGCTCATCTGCTTCCCCTTGAGCGCCTCCCCCGACTCGTAGGAGGCCGCCACGTTCTCCGGGTTCTTGATCCCGATCTCCTCGGCGTTCTTCTTGTCGCCCGAGCCGAGCGGGCCGTCGTCGGGGGAGGTCGAGTCGTCGCCCTTCTTGAACTCGCCGACCGAGGC
The DNA here is from genome assembly GCF_002556545.1 of Streptomyces formicae. NCBI lineage: Bacteria > Bacillati > Actinomycetota > Actinomycetes > Kitasatosporales > Streptomycetaceae > Streptomyces > Streptomyces formicae. The sequence goes on along the minus strand of NZ_CP022685.1, from coordinate 3,226,139 downwards.
GGGCGGCACCAGCTTGTGCGCGCCGTCGTCCTCGATCGACGTCGAGTCGCCGCCGAAGAGGAAGTACGCGCCGACGCCGAGCGCCGCGACCACCGCGACCGCGCCGATGACGAGCCCGGTCTTCTTCTTGCCCCCGCCCTGTGCCGGAGGGGGCGGGACCTGCCCGTACCCGTAGGGGGCCTGCTGCGGCGGCTGGCCGTAGGGGCCAGGCTGCTGGGGCTGGCCGTAGCCGCCCTGCGGCGGGGGGCCGGGCGGCTGCTGGGGGAACCCGTAGCCGGGCTGGGGCTGCTGGGGCTGGGGCGGCTGGCCGTAGGGCCCCGGCTGCTGCGGGGGCTGGTGCCCGTAGGGGCCGGGCTGCTGCGGCTGCTGGCCGTCGTACGGTCCCGGCTGGTGGTGGCTCATTGCGTGGGTCCCCCTCCGAACGCTGACGTGTCCCGGACATCCTGAACGACGTCGTGGCGCCATGGGACCCCGGGCCGCAAGCGATATTGAAGATTCCGGTTTCGGGACCACTCCCCGGCCCCTCTAAACTGGCCGCGTGACCGAGAACGCTCAGCAGCAGCCTCCAGCGACCACTCCCGAACTGCCGACCCAGTACGCGCCGGCCGAGGTAGAGGGGCCGCTGTACGAGCGCTGGGTAGAACGGGGCTACTTCTCCGCCGACGAGAAGAGCGAGAAGCCGCCGTACACCGTCGTCATCCCGCCGCCGAACGTCACGGGCGCGCTGCACCTGGGCCACGCCTTCGAGCACACGCTGATCGACGCCCTCACCCGCCGCAAGCGCATGCAGGGCCACGAGACGCTCTGGCAGCCCGGCATGGACCACGCGGGCATCGCCACGCAGAACGTGGTGGAGCGCGAGCTCGCCAAGGAGGGCAAGTCCCGCCACGACCTGGGCCGTGAGGCGTTCATCGAGCGCGTCTGGAAGTGGAAGGGCGAGTCCGGCGGCCAGATCTCCGGACAGATGCGCCGCCTGGGCGACGGCGTCGACTGGGAGCGCGAGCGCTTCACCATGGACGAGGGCCTCTCGCAGGCCGTCCAGACCATCTTCAAGAAGCTCTACGACGACGAGCTGATCTACCGCGCCGAGCGCATCATCAACTGGTGCCCGCGCTGTCTGACGGCGATCTCGGACATCGAGGTCGAGTACCAGGACGACGACGGCGAGCTGGTCTCGCTGAAGTACGGCGACGGGGACGAGACCGTCGTGGTCGCCACCACCCGCGCCGAGACGATGCTCGGTGACACCGCGATCGCCGTCCACCCCGACGACGAGCGCTACAAGCACCTGGTCGGCAAGCTGATCAAGCTGCCGCTGACCGACCGCTCCATCCCGGTCGTCGCGGACGAGCACGTCGACCCCGAGTTCGGCACCGGCTGCGTCAAGGTGACCCCGGCGCACGACCCGAACGACTTCGAGATCGGCCAGCGCCACGACCTGCCGAACATCGCGGTCATGGACGAGCACGCGGTCATCACGGTGCCCGGTCCCTTCCAGGGCCTGGACCGCCTTGAGGCCCGCTCCGCGATCGTCGGCGCGCTGCGCGCCGAGGGCCGCATCGTCGCCGAGAAGCGCCCCTACTCGCACTCGGTCGGCCACTGCTCGCGCTGCAAGACCACCATCGAGCCGCGCCTGTCGATGCAGTGGTGGGTCAAGGTCGGCCCGCTCGCCAAGGCCGCCGGTGACGCGGTCCGCGACGGCAAGGTCAAGATCCACCCGCAGGAGATGGAGAAGCGGTACTTCGACTGGGTCGACAACCTCCACGACTGGTGCATCTCGCGCCAGCTCTGGTGGGGCCACCGCATCCCCGTCTGGTACGGCCCGAACGGCGAGATCGTCTGCGTCGGCCCCGACGACGAGGCGCCGACCGGCGAAGGCTGGACGCAGGACAACGACGTGCTCGACACGTGGTTCTCGTCGGGCCTGTGGCCGTTCTCCACGCTCGGCTGGCCCGAGGAGACCGAGAGCCTCGCGAAGTTCTACCCGAACTCCGTCCTGGTCACCGGCTACGACATCCTCTTCTTCTGGGTCGCCCGGATGATGATGTTCGGCCTGTACGCGATGGACGGCACCCCGCCGTTCCACACGATCGTGCTGCACGGCATGGTCCGCGACCAGTTCGGCAAGAAGATGTCGAAGTCCTTCGGCAACGCGGTCAACCCGCTGGACTGGATGGACAAGTACGGCTCGGACGCCCTGCGCTTCACGCTCGCCCGCGGCGCCAACCCCGGCACCGACGTGCCGATCGGCGAGGACTGGGTCCAGGGCTCGCGCAACTTCGCGAACAAGATCTGGAACGCCACGCGCTTCGCGATGATGAACGGCGCCACGATCGAGGGCGACCTGCCCCCGGTCGAGGAGCAGTCGGCGACGGACCGCTGGGTGCTTTCCCGCCTCAACGCCACGGTCGCCGAAGTCGACGCGCTCTACGACGACTTCCAGTTCGCCAAGCTCTCCGACGCCCTCTTCCACTTCGCGTGGGACGAGGTCTTCGACTGGTACGTCGAGCTGTCCAAGACGACGTTCATGGCGGGCGGCGACGGCGCGAAGGTCTCGGCCCGCGTCCTGGGCGAGGTCCTCGACGTCACGCTGCGGCTGCTCCACCCGATCGTCCCGTTCGTGACGGAGACGCTCTGGACCGCGCTGACCGGCGGCGAGTCGCTCGTCATCGCCGACTGGCCCTCCGACAGCGGCTTCCGCGACGCCGCGGCCGAGCAGGAGATCGAGACGCTCCAGCAGGTCATCACCGAGGTCCGCCGCTTCCGCGCCGACCAGGGCCTCCAGCCGGGCCAGAAGGTCCCGGCCCGGCTCACCCTGGACGGCACGGCGCTCGCCCCGCACGAGGCCGCCATCCGTCAGCTCCTGCGCCTCCAGCCGGAGGGCGACGCCTTCACGGCGACGGCGACGCTGCCGGTCTCGGGCGCCACGGTCGCGCTCGACCTGTCGGGCACGATCGACGTGGCGGCCGAGCGCAAGCGCCTGGCCAAGGATCTGGCCGCCGCCGAGAAGGAGAAGGCCCAGGCCACGGCGAAGCTGGGCAACGAGGCGTTCCTGGCGAAGGCCCCGGACAACGTGGTCGACAAGATCCGCGGCCGCCTCACCAAGGCGGAGGGCGACATCGCACGGCTGCAGGCGCAGCTGGAGGCGCTGCCCGCCGCGTAGTGCCTGATGGGCTTAGGCAGACGAAGGCTCCCGGGACCGTGCTTCGGTCCCGGGAGCCTTCACCGTTCTACGCCTCCGTGGCGACAGGACCCGTGCCCACGGCCTCCGCGTTGCGCCGCGTCTTGGCCCAGCCGTTCCTGCCCCGCAGGACGCGAAGGAGCCCGCGGGTCGCGACGACGAACACGTGGTAGGCGTACAGCCAGAGCGCGAAGCCCCACAACAGGCCCTTGAGCCAGGAGTGTTCGGGCGCGAAGTCCCTGCGGTAGACCGGGCCCCACAGCGCGAACGGCAGGATCGAGAGCAGGCACAGGACGACCACCAGGGGCCAGACGCCGAGCGCCGATTCCAGCGGGGCGCGGCCGAGCGCGAGGGCGGCCACGAGCAGCACGGTGAGCACGAGCGAGGCGACGTGCGCGAGGGGCTGCATGAAGGTGTAGAGCGTCTCGACGACGCCGCGTCCCGAGTAGTGGCGCGAGCCGACGATGCGCGGCGCGTACCGCACGCACTGGAGATTGCCCTGTGCCCAGCGGGTGCGCTGCGTCAGGAAGCGGCGGGCCCGGGGCAGGCCCTCCTGGGAGACGTACGTGTCGGCGATGTGGCCGACCCGGTAGCCGTTCAGGATCATGTGCAGGCCCAGTTCGTAGTCCTCCAGGAGCGCGTCGCGCTGCCAGGGGCGGCGTTCGGCCGCCGCGATCCTGTCGAGGGCGGTGAGCCGGGTGAACTGGCCGTTGCCGCCGAGGCCGACGGATCCCGTGCGGCCGCGCAGGAGCTGCATGCCCGCGTTGGAGACCGCGAACTCCATGTCCTGCATGCGGACCAGGAGCCGGGCGAGGACGTTGGGGATCCGGCCGCGCTCGGGCAGCGGGCGCGGCTCCTCGACGTTCCGCATCCGCACGCTGACCTGCACGCCGCCCATCTCGGGGTCGCCGAAACCGGCGGGCCCGCTGACCGCGTCGAGGGCGCCGGGGGCGAGGTGCCCGTCGGCGTCCACGACGCACACGACGACCAGGGAGCGGTCGGTGTCGGCGGGCAGGAAGTCGTCGAGCTCGGCGTAGGCGGCGTTGAGGGCCGCGCCCTTGCCGACGCGGGCGTCGGGCAGGCGGCGCGAGACCAGGTGGACGCGGACGTCGTCCTCGGCGAGCGCGGCGACCACGGAGGCCGTGCGGTCCTCGCTCGCGTCGTCGACGACCCACACGTGCGCGGCGGGGAAGTCGGTGCGCAGCCGGTGCACGGTGGCGCCGACGACGGTCTCCTCGTCCCGGCAGGGCACGAAGAAGTGCCATGCGAAGACCCCGGAGTCACCGGCCTCGTGGGCGGGACGCCGCAGGTAGGCGTGGCGGGCGCCCGCCCAGTAGAGGAGGAAGCAGGCGAGCAGGACGAAGGGGAAGAGGAAGAGGAGCCGGTCGAGCGTCAGCATGGCAGTCCAGGGCGTCGTGGCGGGAGGGCGGTGGTCAGGCCGCTGCGGGGAGCGGGGCGGCGGCCGTGGTGCCGCGGGTCACCAGGTCGGTCAGGAGCGCGACGACGCGCTCCGATGCCGTGGCGTCGCCGAAGGGGCTGGGGGTGGCGGCGAGGCGGCGCAGCCCGGCGGGGCCCTCGTCGAGCCTGCGCCGCGCGGCCTCGCCGACCTCGGGGCCCGGCGACACCAAGTCGGCGAAGCCCGCGGCCATGGCCTCGGGGCGCTCGGTGGAGCGGCGTACGACGACCAGCGGGCGGCCGAGGACGGTGACCTCCTCCTGGACGCCGCCGGAGTCGGAGACGAGCAGCGCGGCATGCCGGGCGAGCGCGAGGAACTCGCCGTACCCGATGGGCGGCAGGAGCGTGAGCGGGGCGAGCAGCCCGTCGAGCCCGGCGGCCTCGGCGCGTGCGCGGGTGCGCGGGTGCAGCGGGAGGAGCACGGGCAGCCGCTCGGCGAGCGCGGCCAGTTCGGTCAGGACGGACCGCAGCGCCGCGGGGTCGTCGGTGTTCTCGGGGCGGTGCACGGTGGCCAGGACGTACGCGTCCGGGGTGAGGCCGTGCGCGTCGAGGAGCGCGGCACGCGCGGTGGGACCCGGCAGCGCGTCGGCGACGGAGGCCACGACGGTGTTGCCGGTGACGGCGATGCGCTCGGCGGGGATCGACTCGGCGAGCAGGTTGGCGCGGTTGTCCTCGGTGGCGGCGCACAGCACGTCGGAGAGCTGGTCGATCAGGACGCGGTTGTGCTCCTCGGGCATCGCGCGGTCGTGGCTGCGCAGGCCCGCCTCGATGTGGACGAGCGGGATGTCACGGGCGTTGGCGGCGAGCGCGCCGGACAGCGCCGCGTTGGTGTCGCCCTGGACGACCACGGCGCGCGGCGGCCGTGCGGCGAACTCCTCGTCGAGCTGGGCCAGCGCGGCGGAGATCTGCACGGCGCGCGCCTGCCCGCCGACGCCGTCGAGCAGCGTGGGCTCGGGCAGCCCGAGCTCGGCGAGGAAGCGCCCCGAGAGGGAGTCGTCGTAGTGCTGCCCGGTGTGGATCAGCCGCGCCGCGTCCCCGAGCAGCCGCACGAGCGGCGCCAGCTTGACCAGCTCGGGCCGGGTGCCGAGCACGACGGCGACGCTGCGGGCGGGGAGCTGGTGGGCGGGGGCGGCGGTGAACACTCGGGCACTCCAGAGGAAACGGGACATAGCGGCTTATGTCCTGGAGAGTGCGGAGGCATGGTTGCGCACCCGGATCGCATTCGGTTGCGCGACGGTTGCACATGCGCGGGGCGCGGGATTCGGGACCTTGGGCAGGGACTTTCGTCCTGGCAGGGGGTACGTAGTTGGGGGCGCGGGGAACTGCGTGACATGCCCCCACCGGCCCGCAGCCGAACGCGAGAGCCTAGTGGGGCCCCCGATACCGATACCCCAGCCCCCGCACGGACTCCAGCGGATCGTCCACCCCGGCCCCGGGGGCCACCGCCAAGCGCCGCCGCAACCGAAGCACCGCGAACTTCACCCGCTCCCGCCCCGCCCCGTCCGGCGAATCCCACACCAGATCGAGCAGCTGCTCGGTGGTGACGACGCGCCCCCGGTTGCGTACGAGCACCTGAAGCAGCCGGTACTCGATGTCGCTGAGCCGGATCTCGCGCCCCTGCCAGACGGCGGAGCGCCGCTCGGGCACCATCCGCAGGCCCGACTCCACGTAGTCCCCGCGCCACTGCTCGGGCCTGCTGCGCCGCAGCAGCGCCTCGACGCGGGCGAGCAGCTCCTGGGAGTCGAAGGGCTTGGTCAGGTAGTCGTCGGCGCCCGCGCGCAGCCCCCGCACCCGCTCGGCGGGGCTGGTGCGGCCGGAGAGGATGAGGACCGGCAGGTCGGTCATGTCCCGGGTGCGGTCCAGGACCTCCCAGCCGTCGAGCCCGGGCAGCATCAGGTCGAGGACCATCAGGGCGGGCCGCTCGGCGAAGAGCAGCCGCAGCGCCGCGTGCCCGTCGTCGGCGAGCACGGTCTCGTACCCGGCCTGGCCCAGGACGGCGCGCAGCGCGATGCCGAGGTCGGGGTCGTCCTCGACGACGAGGAGACAGCTCATGCGCGTCCGGGGGGTCCGGGGCTCCTGGTGGGGAGCCGGAGCACCACGGTGGTCCCTTCGCCCGCCGCGCCGTGCACGGCGATCTGCCCGCCGTGCAGCCGCACGGTGTCGCGGACGGTGGAGAGCCCGAGCCCGGTGCCCGGGTAGCCGCCGCGACGGGCGTTGGGGGCGCGGACGAACTCGGTGAAGACCTCTTCCTGGAACTCCTTGGGGATGCCGATGCCGGTGTCGGACACCGCGATCTCCCAGCCGCTGCCGTCCTGCTCGGCGTAGGGATGCGCGGAGACGGTGACGGTGCCGCCCCGGGGCGTGAACTTCACGGCGTTGTCGAGCAGCGCGGCCAGCGCGTTCTCCAGCTGGCCCCGGTCGGCGAAGGCGGGCGGCCCCGCCTCGTGGTCGTGGGCCAGGAAGATCCCCGCGGCCTCCGCGCGCGGCAGCAGCTCGCTGGTGAGGCGCCCGAGGAGCCGTGCCATGTCCACGCGCGCGTACGTCGTCTCCGCGCGGGCGCCCGCGCGCGTCGAGGCGTGCAGGAGCCCGTCGACCATCTCCTGCATCCGGTGGGCGTTGCGCTGGATGGTGTCCAGGTAGGTGCTCTGGGTGGGGGACAGCGGCCCTGCCGACGGCGGCGTGAGCAGTTCGCAGAAGCTGAGGATCGTGGCGAGCGGGGTGCGCAGCTCGTGCGAGGCGCGGGCGGTGAACTCGGCGCGCTCGCGGGCGAGGTCCCCCAGGGTGTGGACATGGCGCCGCAGGTCGCTCTCGCGGCGGCGCTGGTCGGTGACGTCCCAGACCAGCCAGAGGACGCCGACGTGCTCGCCGTCCACGTCGATCGGTCTGCGACTGGTCCGCGTGACCCGGCCGTCGAGGAACCGGAACTCGGCTGTCCGGGGAAAGTGGCGCTGGTTGATCTGGCGCAGGGCGGTGCTGCCCGAGGGCAGTTGCTCCGCGACGGCGTCGGCGAGCGGTTCGATCGGCGCGCCCGGCGAGGTGTCGACGTCCTGGAGCCGTGCCAGCTCGATGAGCTGCTGGTTGACGGCGACCACGCGGTTGTCGGCGCCGACCAGGAGCGCCCCCTCGGGCACCGCCATGAGCAGCGCTTCGGCGACTTGCGAGGTCAGCCTCATGTTCCGGGGCACGGACGCGGCCTATCCGACCGGGTCCGCGACGGTCTCCGCGGCCTGCGCGGGGACCGGGCGGCCGGGCGGGCACGGCGCCGCGGGAGGCGGTGGGGCGAAGGCGAGCCCGAGCCGTTCCAGCTCGGCGGCGGCCAGCGCGTCCAGGGTCTCCGGGTCGCCGTGCCGCCAGCCCCAGGCGAGGCTGCCCGGCGTCGCGTCCGGGATCTCCGAGGCGGTCACGGCGACCTCGTCCAGCGGCCTGAGCAGCGAGCGCAGGGCGAGCAGTTCACGGCCGTCGTCACAGGTGGCGAGGTCCCTCGCGGCGCCCGCCTGCCGGATCCAGCGCAGCCGCCTGGGCAGCCAGAGGACGAGGACGAAGGCGACGGGCACGACGAAGAGGGCGACGGCGCCGACGGCCACCGCGCTCCTGACGGCCACCGGGTCCATCGTGTCGACGAAGCCCGCCACGCGCCGCAGCGCGGTGTCGGCGCGCCCGCCGATCAGGGGCAGCGGCCTGCTGTGCTCCTGGAGGGCGCGGGGGAGTGCGAGCAGACAGGCCAGCCGGTACGCGATGACCGCGGCGGTGGCCCACAGCGCGGTCCACAGGAGCACACCGGCGTCACCGGCGAGCTGATGGGTCCGCCTGGCGGAGTTCTGGGCATACCACATGGTCCGATTTGACCCCCGGTGCGGCCCGGGGCCGGTCAGCCGCGCCGTACGTACGCCCGTTGTGGCGATGCCCGGCCAAAGCGGAGCAGTGCCGCAAATCACCAAATCAAGGACGTTGGTCCGGTGAAACGGGTCGAAAGACCTTGGATGATGGAAGACATGCGCAACCTGCCCGCCGCCCAGGCGATCCGCCAGGCGACGGCCACCGCCGGTCGCCTCGCGGGGCGCTGGGCGCAGGCACCCCGCGCGCTCGACGTGCTCACGGCCCTGAGCGCGTTCGCCCTGATGAGCCTGGACGTGCCGGGCCTCGCCGAGGCGGACAACTCGCTGAACGGACCGCTCGCGGCCCTGGCCCTCGCGGTCGGCGCGGCCTCGCTGCTCGTGCGGCGCGGGGCTCCCTGGCTGACGTACCTCGTCTCGCTGTTCTTCCTGGGCTGGCTGCACGAGCTGACGCTCGCGCAGTTCGCGCTGTACTCCCTGGGCCGCTACCGGGGCCGCCGTGCGGGTGCGCTCGGCGTCATCGGGTACGTCGCGTTCGCCTACGTCATGTTCAACCAGCCCGGCTGGCCCGCGCACCGGGGCGACACGCTCAGCTCGTTCCTCAGCCTGGTCGTCCCGATCGGCGTGCTCGCGGCGGGCGTCGGCGTCGCCGCGAACCGGCGCGACCTGGTGCACGCCCTCGAGGCGCAGCGCGCCGAGACCGACACCCTGCACGCCGTCCAGCAGGAGCGCGCCCGCATCGCGCGCGACGTGCACGACTTCGTCGGGCGCGAACTGACGCTGCTCAGCGTGCGCTCGCAGGTCCTGGCGCGGCGGGCCGCGGACGGGCCCTTCGAGGAGGGGTTCGAGGAACTCTCGGAGACGGCGCGCAGCGCGCACCGCATGCTCAACGAGATCATCGTGCAGCGCGGCTGCGACGGGAGCCCCACGCCCGGGCTCGACGCGCTCCCCGACCTCGCCGAGCGCAGCGGCCGGGCGGGCAGCCCCGTGGAACTCCTGATCGACGGCGCGGCCCACCGCCTCTCACCGCTGCGGCAGGCGGCGGTGCACCGGGTGGTCCAGGAGTGCCTGACCAACGCCGCCAAGCACGCCCCCGGCCAGCCCGTCTCGGTCCGCGTGGAGATCTCGGAAGGACACCTGACCATCACGGTCCGCAACGCCCTGCCCGCCACGGCCCCCACCTCCGCCCCGATCTCCGCGGGCACGGGCACCACGGGCATGGCGGAGCGGATCCGCGCGGTCGGCGGCATGTTCTCGGCGGGCCCCCGCGCAGACACGTACGAGGTCCGGGCCCGCCTCCCCGCGGGCGACCTGACCTGACACGGGGCTGCCACCGGAACGTCCGGGCAGGGCCGGGTAGGTCAGGGGTGCGGCGATCGGGGGGCCGGGCCACGCCTGGGCTGTTTGGGGGCGCGGGGAACTGCGCGACCGGCCACGTCGGGGTCGCGGCGATCGGGGGGCCGGGCCACGCCTGGGCTGTTTGGGGGCGCGGGGAACGGCGCGACCAGCCACGACGAACCCGCACACACCCACCGGCAACGCGAAACCGCCCAAGCCAGCGCAGCGTCACGCCGCGGACATCACCCGCTCCAACCCGTCGAAGTCCTCCACACACTTCCCGCACCCCATCGCCACGCTGTCCAGCGGATCCTCGGCCACGAACACGGGGATGCCGGTCGCGGAGGCCAGCCGCAGATCGAGCCCGGGAAGCAGCGCGCCCCCGCCCGTCAGCACGATCCCGTGCTCCATGATGTCGCCGGACAGCTCCGGCGGGCACTCCTCCAGGGTCGTCTTCACGGCCGCGATGATCTGCTCGACGGGCTCGTCGAGCGCGGCCCGCACCTCACGCGCCGTCAGGTCGAGCGTCTTCGGCAGCCCGCCCACCTTCTCCCGGCCCCGCACGGTGAACGTCCGCATCTCCAGGGCGTCCTCGCCAGGAACCGGCCACGCCGACCCGATGCCGACCTTGATGTCCTCCGCGGTGCGCTCGCCGATGAGCAGCGCGTGCTCCTTGCGGACGAAGTCGGTGATGGCCGCGTCGAGCCGGTCGCCGCCCACCCGCAGCGACTGGGCCGTGACGATGCCGCCCAGGGAGATCACCGCGACCTCCGTCGTGCCGCCGCCGATGTCGACGACCATCGACCCGCGGGGCTCGGCAACGGGCAGGCCCGCCCCGATCGCCGCCGCCATCGGCTCCTCGACCAGGTGCACGGCCCGCGCCCCGGCCCGCTGCGAGGCGTGCACGATCGCGCGCCGCTCGACGGGCGTGACGCCGCTCGGCACGCAGACGACCATGCGCGTACGGGGGCGGCGACCCGGCACGGCCTTGCGCACGAAGTGCCGGATCAGCTCCTCGGCGGCTTCGTAGTCACTGATCACGCCGTCGCGCAGCGGGCGGATGGCGGTGATGGACCCGGGCGTCCGCCCGATGGTCTCCTTGGCCTCCGCCCCCACGGCGAGCACCCCGCTCTTGCCGCCCTTGTCCGCCCGCACGGCGACCACCGACGGCTCGTTGAGCACGATCCCCTTGCCGCGCACGTAGAGGAGGGTGTTCGCAGTGCCGAGGTCGATACCTATGTCCATGATCGCCAAGTTTGCCCAACGGCACCCCGAAGCGGAGGGACCAAGGTCCCGAATCGGACGGGTCGAAGGTCCCGACGAAGGTCCCGGACCGCGAGGGGGCGGTCCGGGCCGCGCGTGTCGGTGCCGCTCCGTAGACTGGCGTACGTGAGTGACCTCCCCCCGCGCGACGACGACCGCGACCCGACCGACCCCACCGACTCCGACGACGCCTTCGAGGGCATCGTCGACGCCGAGACCGACCGGGACCCCGACCTCGCCGTGATCGAGGCGGGCAGCCGCACCCTGCGCACCCAGGCGGGCCCGCCGCAGGGAGACATCCCCGCGCGCCCCACCGATCCGGAGGTGGACAGGGCGCTGCGCGAGGTCGAGACGGAGCTCGCGGGCCGCTGGGGCGAGACGAAGCTCGAGCCGTCCGTCAGCCGCATCGCCGCGCTGATGGACGTGCTCGGCGAGCCCCAGCGCGCGTACCCCTCGATCCACATCACGGGGACGAACGGCAAGACGTCCACGGCCCGCATGATCGAGGCCCTGTTCGCCGCCTTCGACCTGCGCACCGGGCGCTACACCTCGCCCCACGTCCAGTCGATCACCGAGCGCATCAGCCTGGACGGCGCCCCCATCGAGGCCGAGCGCTTCGTGGAGACGTACCACGACATCAAGCCGTACGTGGAGATGGTCGACTCCCAGCAGGAGTACCGCCTCTCCTTCTTCGAGGTGCTCACGGGCATGGCGTACGCGGCCTTCGCGGACGCCCCCGTGGACGTCGCCGTCGTCGAGGTCGGCATGGGCGGCAGCTGGGACGCGACGAACGTGATCGACGGCTCGGTGGCCGTCGTGACCCCCATCGACCTGGACCACACGGACCGCCTGGGCTCCACGCCCGGCGAGATCGCCACCGAGAAGTCCGGCATCATCAAGCCGGACGCGACGGTGATCATGGCCCAGCAGCCGGTGGACGCCGCGCAGGTGCTCCTGAAGAAGGCCGTCGAGGTCGACGCGACGGTCGCCCGCGAGGGCCTGGAGTTCGGCGTGGTGGCCCGTCAGGTCGCCGTCGGCGGCCAGCTCCTGACGCTGCGCGGCCTCGGCGGGGAGTACGAGGAGATCTTCCTGCCGCTGCACGGCGAGCACCAGGCGCACAACGCGGCGGTGGCCCTCGCCGCGGTCGAGGCGTTCTTCGGCATCGGCTCGCAGCACGCGCGCCCGCTGGACATCGAGAACATCCGCAAGGCGTTCGCCACGGTGACGTCGCCGGGCCGCCTCGAGGTCGTGCGCCGCTCGCCGACCATCGTCCTCGACGCCGCGCACAACCCCGCGGGCGCCCGCGCCACCGCCGCCGCGATCAGCGAGGTCTTCGACTTCAGCAACCTGATCGGCGTGGTCGGCGCGAGCGAGGGCAAGGACATGAAGGGGCTGCTCGAAGCCTTCGAGCCGATCTTCGCCGAGATCGTCGTCACGCAGAACACCAGCCACCGCGCGATGGACGCGGACACGCTGGCCGCGCTCGCCGTCGAGGTCTTCGGCGACGACCGCGTCCAGGTCGAGCCGCGCCTGCCGGACGCCCTGGAGGCGGCGATCACCCTCGCCGAGGAAGAGGGCGAGTACGCGGGCGGCGGCGTCCTGGTCACCGGCTCCGTCATCACGGTCGGCGAGGCCCGGCTGCTCCTGGGAAGGGGCTGACACCTGTGCGTACGCTCTGTGCTTCGACGCTGATCGGCGAGTTCTTCATCATCGGCTTCGCCGGTCTGGTCGCCATGAAGGACCCGGACCTGACCATGGGCACGGTCTGGACGGTCAGCGGCATCGCGATGCTCCTGTGCGTGCTGCTGTGCGGCGTGATCACCCGGCCCGGCGGGGTGCAGCTCGGCTGGGCTCTGCAGATCGCGCTGATCGCGAGCGGGTTCGTGGTGCCGATGATGTTCTTCATGGGGGCGGTGTTCGCCGCCCTCTGGTGGGCGTCGGTCCACTTCGGGCGCAAGATCGACGAAGCGAAGGCCAGGTTCGCCGCACAGGCCGCGGAAGCGGCTTGACGCCACGGTTCTGGTTGATCGGCACCGGGGCTGTGCCCACCCGTGCCGCCCTGCGGCACGATTGCCCACAGAGCATCGGTATCGTGCGGCCCATCCCTTGTGATCGTCAAAGATCTTAAAAACACCTCTTGGAGCCGCACATGAGCCAGCGCACCCTCGTTCTCCTCAAGCCCGACGCCGTTCGTCGTGGTCTGGTCGGCGAGATCATCGGCCGGATCGAGCGCAAGGCGGGCTGGACGATCTCCGCGCTGGAGCTGCGTTCGCTGGACCAGGAGACCCTGGAGCAGCACTACGGCGAGCACCAGGGCAAGCCTTTCTACGAGCCGCTGGTCGCCTTCATGTCGTCCGGCCCCGTCGTCGCCCTCGTCGTCGACGGTGAGCGGGTCATCGAGGGCGTGCGCACGCTCGCGGGTCCGACCGACCCGATCGCCGCGGCGCCCGGCTCGATCCGCGGCGACTTCGGCACCATCGTCCGGGAGAACCTGATCCACGCCTCGGACTCCGAGGAGTCCGCCGAGCGCGAGCTCAAGATCTTCTTCCCGGGGCTCGCGTAACCAGCTCGTATCGTCTTCTGACATCACGTCAGCGACACGCCGCCTCGACCAGGGACGGCCGATGAAATTCGGCCGTCCTTTGGCATATGCACCCCAATTGGGGGAACCCGTGCCTCCGATGGCACGTCTCCAAGGGCGGGGCGGTACATCATCTGCTGACAATGGCGAAGACCCTCGCGCCGTCTCAGCGCGGCCGAGACTACGATGGAAGCCTCCACCGCCACACAGCACCCACCTCGCCTACCTAAAAAGCCCTTACACGCTCCACTAGGGAAGGCCAGACGCATCCTCATGGGGAACAACATGTCGTTCATCGGCCGTGACATGGCTGTCGACCTCGGGACCGCCAACACGCTGGTGTACGTCAGGGGTCGGGGGATCGTACTCAACGAGCCGTCCGTCGTCGCGATCAACACCAACACCGGTGGCATTCTCGCGGTCGGCGCCGAAGCGAAGAAGATGATCGGGCGCACGCCCGGCAACATCGTTGCGGTGCGCCCGCTGAAGGACGGCGTCATCGCCGACTTCGAGATCACCGAGCGCATGCTCCGCTACTTCATCCTGAAGATCCACAAGCGGCGTTACCTCGCCCGCCCGCGCGTCGTCGTCTGTGTGCCCTCGGGCATCACGGGAGTCGAGCGCCGCGCCGTCATCGAGGCCTCCTCGCAGGCCGGCGCGCGCCAGGTGCACATCATCGAGGAGCCCATGGCCGCGGCCATCGGCTCCGGCCTGCCGGTCCACGAGGCCACGGGCAACATGGTGGTGGACATCGGCGGCGGCACCACCGAAGTGGCCGTCATCTCGCTCGGCGGAATCGTCACGGCACAGTCGATCCGCGTCGCGGGCGACGAGCTGGACAACGCGATCATCCAGCACATCAAGAAGGAGTACTCCCTCCTCCTCGGCGAGCGCACGGCCGAGCAGATCAAGATCACCATTGGTTCGGCGTACGACATGGACGCCGACGAGCACACCGAGATCCGCGGCCGGGACCTGGTCTCCGGGCTGCCCAAGACCGTCGTCATCTCCGCCGCCGAGGTCCGCAAGGCCATCGAGGAGCCGGTCAACGCCATCGTCGACGCGGTCAAGACGACCCTCGACAAGTGCCCGCCCGAGCTCTCCGGTGACGTGATGGACCGCGGCATCGTTCTCACCGGGGGCGGCGCTCTGCTGCGCGGCCTCGACGAGCGACTGCGCCGGGAGACGGGCATGCCGATCCACATCGCCGAGGACCCGCTGGACAGCGTGGCGCTCGGCTCGGGCAAGTGCGTCGAGGAGTTCGAGGCGTTGCAGCAGGTGCTCGACGCCCAGCCGCGCAGATGATCACGCGCGGATGACCTGACGCGAACACCCTTGGAAGGGGTCCGCCGTACGAGTGCCTGCCACCTCGTGCGGCGGACCGTTGATATAGAGGCAAGGCAGAGGGATCCCCCAGACCCCCCGTGGGACGCGCAGATTCCACGGAATCCGATTGAGGAAGGCACGCCGCCGCACGTGAGGGACACACGAGAGAGCCGGCTGCTCCTGGTGCTGCTGGTAGCCATCGCGTTCGCATTGATCACGGTGGACATCCGCGGCGGCGAGGACTCACCGGTCGACGGTGCCCGCCAGGCCGCCGCCACCGTCTTCGGCCCGGTCGAGGAGGGTGTCTCCTCCGCCGTCGACCCGGTCGGCAACGCGATCGGCGCGGTCCGCGACTCCGGCGACCGCCACGACCGCATCGCCGAACTGGAGCGCCAGAACGCCGCGTTGAAGGCGAAGCTCGGCAGCGACGACCGCAACCGCAGCCGCGTGCGGCAGCTCGACAGCATGCTGAAGAAGGCCGGCGCGGGACAGTACGGCATCAAGGGTGCCGAGGTCATCGGCATAGGAGCGGCCCAGGGCTTCTCCTGGACCGTCACCATCGACGCCGGCGCGAACGACGGACTCAAGCGCGACATGACCGTCCTGAACGGCGAGGGCCTCGTCGGCCGCGTCACCACGGTCGGCCCCGACACCGCGACCGTCCTGCTCGCCAACGACCCCGACTTCACCGTCGGCACCCGCATGGAGAAGACCGACGAGCTCGGCTTCGCCACCGGACAGGGCGACCGACCGCTCTCCGTCCAACTGCTCAACGGCAAGGCCAAGGTCAAGAAGGGCGACCGCTTCGTCACCTTCGGCTCGCAGAAGGACAAGCCGTTCGTGCCCGGCGTGCCCGTCGGCGAGGTCGTCCGCGTCGACCCCTCGGGCGGCGACCTCACCCGCAACGTCTACGTGAAGCCGTACGTCGGGTTCACCAAGCTCGACATCGTCGGCGTCGTCGTCCAGGCGCCCCGCGAGGACCCGCGGGACACGGTCCTGCCGCCCAAGCCCGCCAAGCCCAAGCCGACCCCGACGGTCACCGTCACGGCCACCCCGCCGGGCAAGCCCGAGGGCGACGGCGCCGACAACGGCAACGAGCAGTAGGAGACCGGACCCATGCGCTTCAACCGAATCCTGCTCTCCGCCACCCTGGTCGTCGTCGCCCTGGTCATCCAGGTCAGCGTCCTGGCCAGACTCCAACTGCCCGGCGCGGTCCCCGACCTGGTGCTGCTCACCGTCCTCGGCCTCGCCCTGGTCTACGGCCACGTCGGCGGCGCCCTGGTCGGCTTCGGCGCCGGACTGCTCTGCGACCTGGCACCGCCCGCCGACCACGCGGCAGGGCGCTACGCGCTCGTGCTCTGCGTCATCGGCTACCTCGCGGGCCTGGCCAAGCCCGAGACCGGACGGCTGCGCTCCGCGAGCGGCCCGCTCGTCGTGGTCGTCGGGGCCGCGCTCGGCTCGACCCTGCTCTACGCGGGCGTCGGCGCCCTCGTCGGCGACACCGCGGCCCGCCACGTGGGCCTGGGCGGACTCCTCTTCACCGCGGCGCTCTACGACCTGCTGCTCGCGCCGTTCACCGTGCCGCTGATCATCGCCCTGGCCCGGCGCGCGGAGAACGACCCGCTGGGCGAGGGCTCCCCGGCCAACAAGGCCGCCGACGTCTCCGCGGGCTGGCTCTCCTCCGGCACCGGACTGCGCATCGGCAACCAGCGCGGCGGCCTGCGGGCCAAGGCGGCCAAGGCACGCGTCGCACGCGCCGGACGCATCAAGGGGGTCAAGCGCCTGTGAGGTCGCAGCACTTCGCCGACCGCACCGCCGATCGCACCGGGGGACCGGGCATGGCCCACACCAGGGGAGGGGAGAAGTGACCAACATTCCGGAGACCGGCCGGACCCCACGGGTCCAGATCCGGCTCGTCGTCATCCAGATCCTCGTCGTATCCCTTCTGCTCACCCTCGGCGGGCGCCTCTGGTACCTCCAGATCCGCAACGGCGAGGAGTACGCCAAGGAAGCGTCGGGCAACCACGTCCAGCAGGTCGTCCAGCCCGCCGTGCGCGGCTCGATCCTGGACGCGCGCGGCGTGCCGATCGCCGACAACCAGACCCGCCTCGTCGTCTCCGCGTCCCGCACGGACCTGATGAAGATGAAGGACGACGGCAAGGCGGTCCTCGCCAAGCTCGCCGACGTGCTCGGCATGAGCCCCAAGGACGTCGGCGACAAGGTCCGCCTCTGCGACGCCAAGACCCCTCAGCCCTGCTGGAACGGCTCGCCCTACCAGCCGATCCCGATCACCGACGAGGCCACGCCCAAGCAGGCCCTGCAGATCCGCGAGCGCTCCGAGGACTTCCCCGGCATCACCGCCGAACCCACCGCCGTGCGCCGCTACGCCGCCCCCGGCAAGTCCAACACCGCGCAGGTCCTCGGCTACCTCTCCCCGGTCACCGACGACGAGATCAACAAGGCCAAGGACAGCGACTCGCCCTACCTCCGCTCCGACCAGGTGGGCCGCTCCGGCCTTGAGCGCACGTACGACAAGCAGCTGCGCGGCAAGGCGGGCGTCACCCGCTACGAGGTGGACAACCTCGGCCGCGTCATCGGCAAGGCCAAGTCCGACAAGGCCGAGCCCGGCGCGAACGTGGTCACCAGCATCGACGCGCGCGTGCAGGCCGTCTCCGAGTACTGGCTCAACGACGCCATGAAGAAGGCCCGCCACGAGTTCGACAAGAACACCGGCGAGAACTACAAGGCCGACGCGGGCGCCGTCGTCGTCATGGAGAACAAGACCGGACGGATCGTCTCCATGGCGTCCAACCCGGCGTACGACCCGAACGCCTGGGTCGGCGGCATCTCCGGCAAGGACTACGCCAGGCTCACCGGCAAGAAGTCGAACTACCCGCTCCTGAACCGCGCGATCCAGGGCCAGGCCGCACCGGGCTCGATCTTCAAGGTCATCCCGACGACCGCCGCGGTCAACGCGGGCTACGAGTTCAACGGGCGCTATCCCTGCCCCAGTTCGTACTCGATCGGCGGCCAGACCTTCAAGAACTTCGAGTCCAAGGGCCACGGCAACATCACCCTCGGCCAGGCACTCGAGGTCTCCTGCGACACCGTCTTCTACAAGCTCTCGCACGACCAGTGGGCCAAGGACGGCGGCAACAAGCCGAAGAAGGACGCCAAGGACTGGTTCTACAAGACCGCCCACCAGTTCGGCCTCGGCAAGGAGACCGGCATCGACCTGCCCAACGAGGTCACAGGACGCGTCCCGGACCGCCAGTGGAAGAAGGACTACTGGAAGGCCAACAAGGACGGCTGGTGCAAGCAGGGCAAGAAGAGCGGCGACTACACCGAGCGCATCGCGTACGAGAACTGCCTCGAAGGCATGAAGATGCGCGCCGGTGACTCGGTCAACTACTCGATCGGCCAGGGCGACACCCTCGTCACCCCGATCCAGATGGCCACCATCTACTCGGCCATCGGCAACGGCGGCACGCTCTACAACCCCACCGTCGGCAAGGCGATCATCAGCGCCGACGGCAAGCAGGTCCAGGAGATCGCGCCCAAGTCGCACGGCAGGCTGCCGATGAACGCCGCGCTGCACAAGGACATAGACGGTGCCCTCGCGGACGTCGCGACCCGCGGCACCGCCGCCTGGCGCTTCGGCGGCTGGCCCCAGGACAAGATCCCGATGCACGCCAAGACCGGTACCGCCGAGGTCTACGGCAAGCAGACCACCTCGTGGTTCGCGACGTACACCAAGGACTACTCGATCATCATGACGATCTCCCAGGGCGGTACGGGTTCCGGCGCCTCGGGACCCGCCGTCCGCAAGATCTACGACGCGATCTATGGCCTGGACGACAGCGGCAAGCAGGACCTGAAGAAGGCGCTCCTGCCCCAGCCGCAGAAGGACCTGCCGAAGATCGAGACCGACGGCTCCATCGACTCGCCCAAGCTCAAGCCGTACAAGCCCGAGGCCCCCAAGCCCCCGGCCGGACAGCAGGAACTGGCCGGCGCCCCGAACAACTGGAGGCGGGACTGATGACCGGCAGTGGCTTCTCCGTCTCCGGATACGGACCCGAACGCTCCAACATGTCGCGGCTGCTCGCCCGCGACTCGATAGTGCGCCGGCTCGACTGGCCCATGCTGCTCGCCGCCCTCGCGCTCTCCGCGATCGGCGCCGCGCTCGTCTACTCCGCGACCCGCAACCGCACCGAGCTGGTCGGCGACGACCCGTACGCCTTCCTGATCAAGCACGTCATCAACGTCGGCATCGGCCTCGCCCTGATGGTGGGCACGGTCTGGCTCGGCCACCGCACCCTGCGCACCGCCGTGCCGATCCTCTACGGCGTCTCGGTCTTCCTCGTCCTGCTGGTCCTGACCCCGCTCGGCGCGACCATCAACGGCGCCCACGCGTGGATCGTGATCGCGGGCCAGTCGCTCCAGCCGTCCGAGTTCTGCAAGATCACGATCATCCTGGGCATGGCGATGCTGCTCGCCGCCCGGGTCGACGCGGGCGACAGGGAACACCCCGACCACCGCACGGTCGTCCAGGCCCTGGGCCTCGCCGCCGTCCCCGTCATGATCGTCATGCTGATGCCCGACCTCGGCTCGGTCATGGTGATGGCGATGATCGTGCTCGGCGTCCTGCTCGCCTCCGGCGCCTCCAACCGCTGGGTCTTCGGCCTGCTCGGCGCGGGCGTCGCGGGTGGCGTCGCCATATGGCAGCTCGGCGTCCTCGACGACTACCAGATCGCCCGCTTCGCCGCCTTCGCCAACCCCGCGCTCGACCCCGCGGGCGTCGGCTACAACACCAACCAGGCCCGCATCGCGATCGGCTCGGGCGGCCTCACCGGCACCGGCCTCACCCACGGCTCCCAGACCACCGGACAGTTCGTCCCCGAGCAGCAGACGGACTTCGTCTTCACGGTCGCGGGCGAGGAACTCGGCTTCGTCGGCGCGGGCGCCATCCTGCTCCTGCTCGGCGTCGTCCTGTGGCGCGCCTGCCGCATCGCGCGCGAGACCACCGAGCTCTACGGCACGATCGTCGCCGCGGGGATCATCGCCTGGTTCGCCTTCCAGGCCTTCGAGAACATCGGCATGACGCTCGGCATCATGCCGGTCGCGGGCCTTCCGCTGCCCTTCGTGTCGTACGGAGGCACGTCGATGTTCGCGGTCTGGGTGGCCGTCGGACTGCTCCAGTCGATCAAGGTGCAACGGCCGATGTCGGCGTAGCGCCCTTCCGGGACGTCTTTTCCGGGGCATCTTTGGTACTGCCCAGCGCCCCGGATCGCGTCTAGATTCGGTTCATGGCGGAGACGAAGCGCGAGATCGAGCGGAAGTACGACGTCGGGGCGGATGCCGAGCTGCCCGACCTGTCCGGCGTCGCCGGAGTCGCGGACGTCGTCGACAAAGGCGTCGTCGAACTGGACGCCGTCTACTGGGACACCCCCGACCAGCGCCTCGCCGCCGCCTCCATCACCCTGCGCCGCCGCACCGGCGGCGACGACGCGGGCTGGCACCTCAAGCTGCCGGTCTCGCTCGCGGAGGGCGTGCGCGACGAGGTCAGGGCCCCGCTCTCGGACGCCGTGCCGCGCGCCCTGCTCGGCCTGGTGCGCTCCCGGGTGCGCGAGGCCCGACTCGTCCCCGTCGTCCGGCTGTTGTCGGCCAGGAACCTGCGCCACCTCCTCGACGCGGACGGCGCGCTGCTCGCCGAGGTCAGCATCGACGGCGTACGCGCCGAGCGGCTCACCGGGGGCGGCGCCACCACCGCGTGGTCCGAGGTCGAGGTGGAGCTCGCGGACGACGGCGACCCCGCGCTCCTCGACAAGGTCGAGAAGAAGCTGACGAAGGCGGGCGTGCGGCGCTCCTCCGCCGCGTCGAAGCTCGGCAGGGCGCTGGCGGAGACCGCGCCGAAGGGACGCAAGTCCAAGAAGGGCGGGCCCGAGGGGGCCGAGCCCGGCAAGGCCGTGCCCGAGGGAGCCGTCAGGCGCGGGAAGAAGGCGGGCAAGGCCGAGGCCGTCGCCGACGCGGTGCGCGAGGCCGTCGGCGAGGGACCGGGCACCGCCGCCGACCACGTCCTCGCCTACCTCCGCGCCCAGCGCGACGCCATCGTCTCCCTCGACCCGGCCGTCCGCCGCGACCTGCCCGACTCCGTGCACCAGATGCGGGTCGCCACGCGGCGGATGCGCAGCGCCTTCAAGACGTACCGGAAGATCCTCGACCGCACCGTCACCGACCCCGTGGGCGACGAACTCAAGTGGCTCGCGGGCGAGTTGGGCGTCGACCGCGACCAGGAGGTGCTCACCGAGCGGCTCACCGCCCGCATCGACGCACTGCCAAGGACCCTCCTGCTCGGGCCGGTGCGCGGCCGCCTCCGCATCTGGACCGTCGCCCGCCGCACCGGGTCCCGGCGCAGGACCGTCGCCGTGCTCGACGGCAAGCGGTACCTGGCGCTCCTGGACACCGTCGACGCGCTGCTCGCCGCGCCCCCGCTGCGCGGTGCCGCCACCGCCGCGCCCTCCGACGCCCTCCCCAAGGCGCTACTCAAGGAGTACGCGCGCCTCGCGGCCCGCGTCGAGCACGCCCTGGAACAGCCGCCGGGCACGGCGCGCGACCTCGCGATGCACGACGCCCGCAAGGCCGCCAAGCGCGCCAGGTACGCGGGCGAGGCGGCGACCCCGGCCCTCGGTAAGCCCGCCAAGCGGTTCGCCAAGCGGATGAAGTCGGTCCAGACCGTGCTGGGCGACCACCAGGACAGCGTGGTCGCCCGCGAGGCCCTGCGGGCGCTCGCGATCCAGGCCCACCTGGCCGGGGAGACGGCCTTCACCTGGGGGCTTCTGTACGGGCAGGAGGAGGCGTCGGGGACGGAGCGGGAGCGGGAGCTGCCGGGGGTGTGGGCGCGGGCGTCCGAGGGGAAGGTGCGGGCGGCGCTGGGCGGCTGAACGCCGGGGTACGCTTGATGGTCACCCCTGCCAGCTCATGAGAACCTGCCGAAAGACGCTGTGATGCCTGTCGAGTCCGTCTTCCCACGCCTGGAAGCGCTTCTCCCGCACGTCCAGAAGCCCATCCAATACGTCGGCGGAGAGCTCAACTCCACCGTCAAGGACTGGGACTCCTGTGACGTCCGCTGGGCGCTCATGTACCCGGACGCGTACGAGGTCGGGCTGCCCAACCAGGGCGTCATGATCCTTTACGAGGTGCTCAACGAGCGTGAGGGCGTCCTCGCCGAGCGCACGTACAGCGTGTGGCCCGACCTGGAGGCCCTGATGCGCGAGCACCAGGTCCCGCAGTTCACCGTTGACGCGCACCGCCCCGTCGGCGAGTTCGACGTCTTCGGGCTCAGCTTCTCCACGGAGCTCGGGTACACGAACATGCTGACCGCCCTCGACCTCGCGGGCATCCCGCTGGAGTCGAAGGACCGCACCGTCGACGACCCGATCGTGCTCGCCGGCGGCCACGCCGCCTTCAACCCCGAGCCGATCGCCCAGTTCATCGACGCCGCGGTCATCGGCGACGGCGAGCAGGCCGTGCTCGACATGACGGCGATCATCCGCGAGTGGAAGGCCGAGGGCCGCCCCGGCGGCCGCGAGGAGGTCCTCTTCCGGCTCGCGCGGACCGGGTCCGTCTACATCCCGGGGTTCTACGACGTCGAGTACCTCCCCGACGGCCGCATCGGCCGCGTCGTGCCGAACAGGTCCGGCGTCCCGTGGCGCGTGTCCAAGCACACCGTCATGGACCTCGACGAGTGGCCTTACCCCAAGCAGCCCCTCGTGCCGCTCGCGGAGACCGTCCACGAGCGCATGTCCGTCGAGATCTTCCGCGGCTGCACCCGCGGCTGCCGTTTCTGCCAGGCCGGCATGATCACGCGCCCCGTGCGGGAGCGAAGCATCACCGGCATCGGCGAGATGGTGGACCGCGGTCTCAAGGCGACCGGCTTCGAAGAGGTCGGCCTGCTCTCGCTCTCCTCCGCGGACCACACCGAGATCGCCGACGTCGCCAAGGGCCTCGCCGACCGGTACGAGGAGGACAAGATCGGCCTGTCCCTCCCCTCGACCCGCGTGGACGCCTTCAACATCGACCTCGCGAACGAGCTGACCAGGAACGGCCGCCGTTCGGGTCTGACGTTCGCCCCCGAGGGCGGCAGCGAGCGGATGCGCAAGGTCATCAACAAGATGGTCTCCGAAGAGGACCTGATCCGCACCGTCGCGACCGCGTACGGCAACGGCTGGCGCCAGGTGAAGCTGTACTTCATGCTCGGCCTGCCCACCGAGACCGACGAGGACGTCCTGCAGATCGCGGACATGGCGGCGAACGTCATCGCCAAGGGCCGCGAGGTCGCGGGCAACGACATCCGCTGCACGGTCTCCATCGGCGGCTTCGTGCCCAAGCCGCACACGCCGTTCCAGTGGGCCCCGCAGCTCTCCTCCCAGGAGACGGACGCCCGTCTGGAGAAGCTCCGCGACAAGATCCGCGGCGACAAGAAGTACGGCCGCTCGATCGGCTTCCGCTACCACGACGGCAAGCCCGGCATCGTCGAGGGCCTGCTCTCGCGCGGCGACCGCCGCATCGGCGCCGTCATCCGCGCCGTCTACGAGGAGGGCGGCCGCTTCGACGGCTGGCGCGAGTACTTCTCGTACGAGCGCTGGATGCGCTGCGCCGAGAAGACGCTGCCCGAGGTGGGCGTCGACGTCGACTGGTACACCACGCGCGAGCGTACGTACGAGGAGGTCCTGCCCTGGGACCACCTGGACTCCGGTCTCGACAAGGACTGGCTCTGGGACGACTGGCAGGACTCGCTCGACGAGACCGAGGTCGACGACTGCCGCTGGACCCCCTGCTTCGACTGCGGTGTCTGCCCGCAGATGCAGACCGAGATCCAGATCGGCCCGACCGGCAAGAAGCTCCTGCCGCTCACGGTCGTGAAGTAAGCCGAGACACCTGACAGTGCCTCAACTCGCCCCGCCCTCGGGCCTGGTGCACCGCTCCTTCATCGCCGCGATGGAGGAGTTCCGGGCCGAGGGGCGCGGCGGCCCCGACGACGACACGACGCTCGGCCGCACCCTGTGCGACTACGGCGGACGGTGGCAGGACCCCGCCGTCTTCGCGTCGTACGTCGCCGAGGTCCGCTCCGCCGCGTACCCCGCAGAACCGCTCGGCGTCCCCGTCACCACCCTCTGGTACAGCGAAGGCGCCGACTACCTCGGCCGCATCTCCGTGCGCCACAGCGTCGCCACGCGCTTCCTGCGCGAGTACGGCGGCCACATCGGCTACGACGTGCGCCCCACCGCCCGCCGCCGCGGCCACGCCACCGACATGCTCCGCGGCGCCCTGCCGCACGCGGCCGGTCTCGGCCTGGCATCCGTCCTGGTGACCTGCGACACCGACAACGTCGGCTCCCGCAAGGTCATCGAGGCCGCGGGCGGCGCCTTCGAGGACGAGCGCGGCGGAAAGCTGCGCTACTGGATCCGAACCGACACCGCACGCGTCTAGGACGACATGGACCTGGAGAAACGGCCTGTCGAGCAGGCCGAGCAGCCCCCGCGGCCCGCCGCACCGCCGCAGGCCGAGGGCTGTCTCGCCGTCGCGATCCGTGTCCCGGTGCGGATCGTGGTGCTCGTCCTCGTCGTCCCGGTGCGCCTGGTCTGGGACGCGCTCGCCGTCTGCGGCCGCTTCGTCTACGCCAACGCCCTGCGCCCGGTCGGGCGGGGCCTCGGCGTGGTCCTGACGTGGTTGCTGAAGGCCGTGTTCGTGTGGCCGTGGGTGGGTCTTTGGCGGTACGTGGTGGTGCCGGTCGGCATCGCGCTCGCGTGGCTGGGGCGGACGCTGATCGTGGTGCCCGCGGTGTGGCTGTACGAGAACGTGCTGACCCCCCTCGGGCACGGGCTCGCGTGGCTGGGGCGGACCTTCGTGGTGGTGCCCGCCGCATGGCTGTACGCGCGCGTGCTGACACCGATCGGACACGGCCTCCGCTGGCTGGCCCGTGCCTTCGGCACCGGCGTCGCCGCTGCCGGGCGGGGTGTCGGCGCGGTCCTGACGTGGTTGCTGAAGGCCGTGTTCGTGTGGCCGTGGGTGGGTCTTTGGCGGTACGTGGTGGTGCCGGTCGGCATCGCGCTCGCGTGGCTGGCGCGGACGCTGATCGTGGTGCCCGCCGTGTGGCTGTACGCGTACGTCCTGACGCCCGTCGGCCGCGGGATCGCCTGGCTCCTGCGCATGCTCCTCGTGGTGCCCGTCGTCGCCCTGTGGCGATGGGTGCTCGCGCCGGTCGGGCGGGCGATCGCCGTCGTCGCGCGCGAGGTCGGCGACGCGCTCGGGCACGCCTGGCGCGTCGCCGGGCACCTCTCGCTCGTCGTGGGCCGCTTCCTCGGCAGACTCCTTCGGTGGATCTTCGTCGAGCCGGTCCGCTGGGCGTACCGGACGGTGTTCACACCCGTCGGGCACGTGGTCCGCGACCTGGTGTGGCGCCCGGCCGCCGCGGCCGCCCGCAGTGTCGGCCGCACCGCGCGGGCGGCCATCGCATCGGCCCGCGCCAGCGTCCGCCAGGCCAGGGCCGACGTGCGGCGGATGCTCTTCGGGGCGCCGAGGGAGCCCGTGCCGGTACCGGTACCGGCGGCCCGGCGGGAACAGGACACGCCGGAGACACGTACTCTAGGTAGCAGTACGACCGCACTCATGAAGGACTGACGACACTGGGCAAGCGACAGCCCGTAGGCCCGCCGCCCGCACCCGCGGTGCAGCGCATCCGTCTGCGCTACACCAAGCGCGGCCGCCTCCGGTTCACCAGCCACCGTGACTTCCAGCGTGCCTTCGAGCGCGCGTTGCGCCGCGCCGAGGTGCCCATGGCGTACTCGGCCGGGTTCACTCCGCACCCCAAGGTGTCGTACGCCAATGCCGCACCCACCGGCACCGGCAGTGAGGCCGAGTACCTGGAGATCGCGCTCACCGCGCCGCGCGACCCGGAGAAGCTCCGGGCGCTCCTCGACGAGTCGATGCCCGCGGGGCTCGACATCGTCGACGCCGTCGAGTCCCACACCTCCGGACTCGCCGACCGTCTGACCGCTTCCGTCTGGGAGCTGCGCCTGAACGGCGTGGAGCCCGCCGAAGCGGAGCGCGCCGCCGGTCTCTTCCGGGCCGCCGAGACGGTCGAGGTGCAGCGCCGCACGAAGAACGGCATGCGCACCTTCGACGCGCGCGAGGCGGTCGTGAGCCTCGCGGTGGTCACCGATGACGAAGTGATCACTCACGACACTGATAGGCCGAGCGACAAGCCCTGTGCGATACTGCGGCTGGTTGTTCGGCACGTGACACCTGCCGTACGACCTGACGACGTCCTGTCCGGTCTCCGAGCTGTGGCCGACCTGGCGCCGCCGGTCCCCGCAGCGGTGACCAGGCTGGCGCAGGGGCTTTTCGATGAAGAGACCGGCACGGTGACCGACCCGCTCGCGCCCGACCGCGAGGCAGTCACGGCCGCAGAACCTACGGCCGCCGTACCTGCCGCCGCGAAGGCGCCGGCGCCGGAAGGCCCCCGCTAAAGGACGTACGTCAAAGCGCCGCCCTCGTACTCGGGAGCCACCTGGGTCGGGCAGCGCACTGACCGAGACTTTCGCCAGGCCGTCCGCACTTGGGCGTACGGAACCGGCGAGACAAGACATAGAGAGCTCCCGTGCGGCGCCCACGCCCCCGGATGGCGGCCCCGCGCACCTAGCGCGAGCCGCGGACATCACCGGATCAGGCGCGGCGCCCGGGAGCGTGACGGGAGAACCGCCCGCATGCTTGAGCCGAACGAACCCGCCGAGGGCTCGCAGAACAACAACACCCCCAGCGACACCCTGCCGCCGCGCCGTCGGCGCCGTGCCGCGTCGCGCCCCGCGGGTCCGCCCGGGGGCAAGGCCGCGGCCGCCGAGGCTCCGGCCATACCGGCCGCCCCCGCCGCCGACGAGATCGACGAGGTCGAAGAGACCGAAGAGGTGGCCGAGACCACCGAGGCTCCGGCGCAGGCCGCCGAGCCCACCCCCGAACCCGAGGCCGCCCCGGCGCCGCGCACGCGCCGTCGTGCGACCCGTCGGGCCTCCGCCCCCGCCGGTGCGCCGCAGGCCGCCGCCGAGGTGACGGAGCCCGCCGAGGCCGCCGCGCCCGCCGCCGAGTCCACCCCGGAGCCCGAGGTCGCCCCGGCGCCGCGCACGCGTCGCCGTGCCACCCGTCGCGCCTCCGCTCCCACCGGTGCGCCGAAGGCCGCCGCCGAGGAGACCCCCGCGGTCGAGGAGGCCCCCGCCAAGGCCGAGCCCGTCGCCGAGCCGGTCGCCGACGAGGCCGCTCCGGCCGTCGAGGAGGCCGCGCCGCGCCGTTCGCGCCGCCGTGCCACCCGCACCGCGTCCGCGCCCGCCGGTGAGCCGAAGGCCGCCGAGCAGGCGCCCGTCGAGCAGCCCGCTGCCGAGAAGGCCGCTGCCGAGAAGCCCGCCGTCGAGGAGGCCGCCGAGGCCGAGGCCGCTCCGGCCCCGCGCCGTCGCCGCGCCACCCGCAAGACCGCCGCCACCGGTTTCTCGGCGCCCGCCGGCCACAGGGCCCGCAAGGCCCAGAACGCCGACGACTCCGGCGAGGACGGCGGCCGCAAGCCCCGCCCCGCCGTCGCCGTCTTCCAGGCGCCGGTCTTCGCCGCGCCGATGTTCCAGACCCCCGAGAGCGCCGCGGCGGCTGCCGCGGCCGAGGCCGCCGAGGAGCGCGAGGAGCGCGTCGAGCCGGTCGAGGCCGCCCCGGTCGCGCAGGAGGAGGCGGCCCCGCGCCGTCGCCGCCGTCGTCGTGCCGCGGACGAGCAGCCCGCGGCCGAGGAGCGCGAGCCCGTCAAGGCCGCCGCCGAGCAGCCCGCCGCCGAGCCCGTCGAGGAGGCCGCGGCCGAGCAGTCCGAGGCCGACGACGACAACGAGGACTCCGGCGAGCGCCAGGGCCGTCGCCGTCGTCGTGGTGGCCGTCGCCGTCGCCGCGGTGACTCCGCCGACCAGGACGGCGAGCAGAACGACGCGTCCGACGAGGCCGCCGCCGAGCAGTCCGACGAGGACGCCACGGACGAGGCCGAGCAGGACGCCGACGACGCGGAGGAGACCGAGTCGGCTTCGGAGTCCGGTGGTTCCGGCTCCAGCAGCAGCCGTCGCCGTCGCCGCCGTCGTCGTCGCGCCGGTGACTCCGCCGAGGGCGAGCCGGGCGACGGCGACCCGGAGCGTACGGTCGTCAAGGTCCGTGAGCCGCGCAAGAAGGAAGAGCGCGAGCCCGGCACCGGCGCCGACGAGGTCCAGTCCATCAAGGGCTCGACCCGTCTCGAGGCCAAGAAGCAGCGCCGCCGCGAGGGCCGTGAGCAGGGCCGTCGTCGTGTGCCGATCATCACGGAGGCCGAGTTCCTGGCCCGCCGTGAGGCCGTCGAGCGCGTGATGGTCGTCCGCCAGAACGGCGAGCGCACCCAGATCGGCGTCCTCGAGGACAACGTGCTCGTGGAGCACTACGTCAACAAGGAGCAGGCCACCTCCTACGTCGGCAACGTCTACCTGGGCAAGGTCCAGAACGTGCTGCCGTCCATGGAGGCCGCCTTCATCGACATCGGCAAGGGCCGCAACGCGGTCCTGTACGCCGGTGAGGTCAACTTCGAGGCGCTCGGCATGGCCAACGGGCCGCGCCGCATCGAGTCCGCCCTGAAGTCGGGCCAGTCGGTCCTCGTGCAGGTCACCAAGGACCCGATCGGCCACAAGGGCGCCCGCCTGACCAGCCAGGTCTCGCTGCCGGGCCGCTACCTGGTCTACGTGCCCGAGGGCTCGATGACCGGCATCAGCCGCAAGCTGCCCGACACCGAGCGCGCGCGTCTGAAGACCATCCTCAAGAAGATCGTCCCCGAGGACGCGGGCGTCATCGTGCGCACCGCCGCCGAGGGCGCGAGCGAGGACGAGCTGCGCCGCGACGTCGAGCGTCTGCAGCAGCAGTGGGAGGACATCCAGAAGAAGGCGAAGGCGGCGTCGACGAGCTCGCCGAGCCTGCTGTACGGCGAGCCGGACATGACCGTCCGCGTCGTGCGCGACATCTTCAACGAGGACTTCTCCAAGGTCATCGTGAGCGGTGACGACGCCTGGGGGACCATCCACGGATACGTCTCGCACGTCGCGCCCGACCTGGCGGACCGCCTCTCCAAGTGGACGTCCGAGGTCGACGTCTTCGCGACGTACCGGATCGATGAGCAGCTCGCCAAGGCGCTCGACCGCAAGGTCTGGCTGCCCAGCGGCGGTTCGCTGGTGATCGACAAGACCGAGGCGATGATCGTCGTCGACGTCAACACCGGCAAGTTCACCGGGCAGGGCGGCAACCTCGAAGAGACCGTCACGAGGAACAACCTCGAGGCGGCCGAGGAGATCGTGCGCCAGCTGCGCCTGCGTGACCTCGGCGGCATCGTCGTCATCGACTTCATCGACATGGTCCTGGAGTCCAACAGGGACCTGGTCCTGCGCCGCCTGCTCGAATGCCTGGGCCGCGACCGCACCAAGCACCAGGTCGCCGAGGTCACCTCGCTGGGTCTCGTGCAGATGACCCGCAAGCGCGTCGGCCAGGGCCTCCTGGAGTCCTTCTCCGAGACCTGCGTCCACTGCAACGGCCGCGGCGTCATCGTGCACATGGAGCAGCCCACCTCCGCCGGTGGCGGCGGCAAGCGCAAGAAGCGCGGGCGCGGCGGCTCCGAGCACGGTCAGGACACCGGCCACGAGCACACGCACGAGCACGAGTCCGACCACGCGGAGCACTCCGAGACCGAGGCCGAGGTCGCGGCGGAGGTCGCCGCTCCGGTGGCGCTGCCCGAGCCCGAGTTCGTCCCGGACGAGGAGCTGTACAGCAGCGCGGCCGAGGCCGAGGCGGCTGTTTCCCGCGGCCGTTCGCGGCGCCGGGCGACCCGTCGCGCGTCGGCTCCCGCCGGTGCGCCGCGGGCGGAGTCCGCTCCGGTCGAGGCCCCGGAGGCCGAGGTCGAGCCCGAGCGGGCCGAGGCCCCCAAGGCCGCTTCGAAGAGGTCGGGCAAGAAGGCCAAGGCGGCGCAGAAGGCGGCCAAGGCCGAGGCCGCTGAGGTCGCCGAGGCCAAGGAGCCGGTCGTCGTCGAGGACGAGGCGCCGCGTGCGGCCGCCCCGGCCGCCGAGGACCCGGTCGTCGGTACGCCCGAGGCCGCGCAGGAGGCCGCCGCCCAGGCGCCCGTGGACGACGCCGCGCCCAAGGGCCGTACGCGTCGTCGCGCGGTCCGCAAGGCGACGTCGCCCGCCGGTTCGCCGAAGGCCGCCGAGAGCGTCGAGGCCGCCGAGGTGGTCGTGGCGCAGGCGCCCAAGGAGGCCGTCGAGGCCGAGCCGGTGGCGGAGCCCGTCGCCGAGCCCGTGGCCGACGCCGCGCCCGCCCGTCCGCGCCGCCGTGCGGTGCGCAAGGCCACCGCGCCGACCGCGTCCGAGGAGTCGGCCGTCATGGTCGTCCCGTCGGAGAAGGAGAAGGCCGCGGAGCCGACCGCGTCCGACGCGGCCGCCGACGCTCCCGCCGAGGAGGCCGCCCCGGCCAAGAAGGCGGCGCGCAAGACGGCCAAGAAGGCGACGGCGAAGAAGGCCGCCACCACCAAGAAGACCGCGGCCAAGAAGACGGCCGCCAAGAAGACGACGGCCAAGAAGGCGTCGAAGACGACGGCGAAGAAGGCCGCGGCGGCGGAGCAGTCGCCGTCCGGTGTCTCCGCGACCGCCGCCAGCGAGGGCTGACCCCTTCGCGCCTCCGGTGCCCCCTGTTCGGCGATCTCGCCGGCAGGGGGCACCGCTGTGTCAGGGGAACGGCGTCGCCGCAGCTCGAAAGGCTGAAGTGCGGCCCCTGGCCTTGGAGCGGGGGGAGTTACCTGTAAAACTCATGCGATCCGATAAGAGCACGGGGGCGTGAGTGCGAGGTGGGGGAGACCGCGCGTCCATGCCGGGGGAGGGATGGCGGATGGCGCACGCGCGCCTGTGGGGCACGGGGCGACACCGTGCGGTGAAACCGGTCAAGGGCGCCCGCCGGGCGGTGGCGCTCGCCACGGTCCTCTCGGCGGCGGGGCTCCAGGCCGTGGGGTCCGCGGGGGCCGCTCGGGCGGACACCGCGCCGACCTGGACCGAGGGCCCGATCTTCAACGATCCGAAGGGCGACGCCGACCACCAGTACGCGATACGCACGCGGCTCCTCGAACTGACGAACTCCGCAGTCCCTGGCTCGACGATCAAGGTCGCGGTCTACCACGTGTGGGAGGCCACCGTCGTCGACGCGCTGGTGGCCGCCAAGAACCGCGGTGTGCACGTGCAGATCCTGCTCGACGAGACCAGCAGGAGCGACCGGCCGGCGAACACCTCGTACAACACGCTCAAGACGGCGCTCGGCACCGACAGGAGCAAGCCGTCGTTCGTGTCGCTCTGCCCCGCGGGGAAGTCCTGTCTGGGCGATCCGCGGTACGGCAAGTCGATCATGCACAACAAGTTCTGGCTGTTCTCCGAGGTGGCGGGCGCCAGGGACGTCGTCGTACAGACCACGTCGAACTCGACGCCGTCGGCGCACACCAAGTTCTTCAACGACGCGCTGCTGCTGCCCGACAACCCCGCGATGTACGACGCGTACGCGGACTACTTCACCGACATGCTCGGCAAGCGCTGGCAGGACTGGGACTACCGCACGGTCAGCAGCGGCCGCTACAAGTCGTACTTCTTCCCGCGCAACGGCACGGTGAACGAGACCGACACCATGTACTCGGTCCTGAACAACGTGCGGTGCGTGTACAAGGACGCGGCGGGCGTGCAGCAGCAGACCAAGGTGCGGGCCGCCATCTTCAAGATCACGCGGAAGCAGATCGCCGACAAGCTCGTCGCGCTGAAGAAGGCGGGCTGCTCGGTGAGCATCCTGTACGCCGAGACGGACAGCGCCAGGAGCCAGAACGGCACCCCGGGCACCTGGGAGCAGCTGCACAAGTCCGGCGGCCCCTCCGTGCGCTGCTACAACGACGACAGGGACCCGCTGCACCCCGGCAGCAGGCTGGGGACGCCGTACATCGTCCACTCGAAGTACCTGCTGGTCGACGGCATGTACGACGGCAAGCGGAACAAGCTCTCCTTCACCGGTTCGCAGAACTACACGGCGCCCGCGCTGCGCGAGAACGACGAGGCGATCGTGAAGGTCGACGACGACTCGGTGCACGACACCTACCGCGCGCACTTCGACCGCACGCGGGCGGTGGCCTGGCCGGGCAGCGCCGACAAGACCGATCTGTGCAAGGGCGTCAAGCCGCTGCCGCCGGACGGCGAGAATCCCACCACGTGAGCGGGGGCGCGGGGCCGGTTTGACCCTCGCGGGCGGGCCCCGTAACCTTGACCGTCGGCGTGTTCATATGCACGACCACCCCCTGTAAACCTTTTTCCTTCCGGGCCGCGGGCACTGCTCCGGGCCTGGGAGA
Organism: Streptomyces formicae; assembly: GCF_002556545.1. Classification (NCBI taxonomy): domain Bacteria; kingdom Bacillati; phylum Actinomycetota; class Actinomycetes; order Kitasatosporales; family Streptomycetaceae; genus Streptomyces; species Streptomyces formicae. Next base: position 3,193,713 of record NZ_CP022685.1, on the reverse strand, counting down.
GGCCGTCTGCTTCTGTGGGCGGCTGGACTGCGGGGGTCCCGTTCCGAGCGAGAGAGAGATCCGCGTGTACGCCATCGTGCGCAGCGGTGGTCGCCAGCACAAGGTTGCTGTCGACGACATCGTTGAGGTTGACAAGATTTCCACTGCCAAGGTTGGCGACACGGTCGAGCTCTCGACCCTGCTCGTTGTCGACGGTGACGCTGTGACCAGCGACCCGTGGGTCCTTGCCGGCATCAAGGTGCAGGCCGAGGTCGTGGACCACCACAAGGGCGTCAAGATCGACATCCTTCGGTACAAGAACAAGACCGGCTACCGCCGTCGTCAGGGTCACCGTCAGCAGTACACGGCGATCAAGATCACCGGTATCCCGACGGCTGCGAAGTAAGGGACTGAGACAAGATGGCACACAAGAAGGGCGCATCGTCCACTCGGAACGGGCGCGATTCCAATGCTCAGCGGCTCGGCGTGAAGCGCTTCGGCGGTCAGGTCGTCAACGCCGGTGAGATCCTGGTCCGCCAGCGCGGTACCCACTTCCACCCGGGCTCGGGCGTCGGCCGCGGCAAGGACGACACCCTGTTCGCGCTGGACGCGGGTGCGGTGGAGTTCGGCACCCACCGTGGCCGCAAGGTCGTGAACATCGTTCCGGTCGCCGTCTGAGTCTGTCTTCACGACTGACTGGGCGCTCGTCGAGCGAGTTCTGCGAGTTTCTGCGAGGGCGGACCTCTCTTCCCGATGATCGGGAAGCGGGTCCGCCTTTCGCGTGTTGTAAATAGTTACAGCACACGGTTAAGACATTTCCGCACGTTTCTGGAGGCACCGAACCATGACCACCTTCGTGGACCGCGTCGAGCTGCATGCCGCCGCGGGTAACGGGGGCCACGGCTGTGCCTCCGTCCACCGTGAGAAGTTCAAGCCGCTCGGCGGCCCCGACGGTGGCAACGGCGGTCGTGGCGGCGACGTGATCCTGGTCGTCGACCAGGACGTCACCACGCTGCTCGACTACCACCACAGCCCGCACCGCAAGGCCACCAACGGCCAGCCCGGCGCCGGTGACAACCGCTCCGGCAAGGACGGCCAGGACCTGGTCCTGCCCGTCCCCGACGGCACGGTCGTCCTCGACAAGGAAGGCAACGTGCTCGCCGACCTGGTCGGCCAGGGCACCACCTTCGTCGCGGGCCAGGGCGGCCGCGGCGGCCTCGGCAACGCGGCGCTGGCCTCCGCCCGGCGCAAGGCCCCCGGCTTCGCGCTGCTCGGTGTGCCCGGCGAGGAGCGGGACGTCGTCCTGGAGCTCAAGACCGTCGCCGACGTCGCGCTCGTGGGCTACCCGAGCGCGGGCAAGTCCTCGCTGATCTCCGTGCTGAGCGCGGCGAAGCCGAAGATCGCGGACTACCCGTTCACCACGCTCGTCCCCAACCTCGGTGTGGTGACGGCGGGTTCGACCGTCTACACCGTCGCCGACGTGCCCGGGCTCATCCCCGGCGCCAGCCAGGGCCGCGGCCTGGGCCTCGAGTTCCTGCGGCACGTCGAGCGGTGCAGCGTGCTCGTGCACGTCCTGGACACGGCGACCCTGGAGTCCGACCGCGACCCCGTCTCCGACCTCGACGTCATCGAGGCCGAGCTGCGGGAGTACGGCGCGGGCCTGGAGAACCGTCCCCGCATCGTCGTCCTCAACAAGATCGACGTACCCGACGGACAGGACCTCGCGGACCTCGTCAGGCCCGACCTGGAGGAGCGCGGCTACCGCGTCTTCGAGGTGTCGGCCGTGGCGCACAAGGGCCTCAAGGAGCTGTCCTTCGGCCTGGCCGAGCTGGTCGCCGCGGCGCGTGCCGCCAAGCCGAAGGAGGAGGCGACCCGCATCGTCATCCGTCCCCAGGCCGTCGACGACTCCGGCTTCACGGTCAAGCGCGAGGACGACGGTATCTTCCGCGTGCGCGGCGAGAAGCCGGAGCGCTGGATCCGCCAGACCGACTTCAACAACGACGAGGCCGTCGGCTACCTCGCGGACCGGCTCAGCCGCCTCGGCGTCGAGGACGAGCTGATGAAGGCGGGCGCCCGCAACGGCGACGGCGTCGCCATCGGCCCCGAGGAGAACGCGGTCGTCTTCGACTGGGAGCCGACGATGATGGCCGGTGCGGAGATGCTCGGCCGTCGTGGCGAGGACCACCGTCTGGAAGCGCCCAGGCCCGCCGCTCAGCGGCGCAGGGACCGCGAGGCGGAGCGGGACGAGGCACAGAAGGCGTACGACGACTTCGAGCCGTTCTAAGCGCCCGAAGGGGCGCGGGGAACCGCGCCACCAGCCACGACGCACCCGCGGATGTGGACTGTGCTGCCACGCAAGGAACGGGCCCCGGAGCTTCTGCTCCGGGGCCCGTCTCGTATGTCGGCGCTTACGCCGTGACCGCGTCCTCCGCGCCGTTCTGCTCCGCGGCGGTCGGGTCCATCTCCATCTCCTCCGCCGCGTCCTCCGCGGCGCGCTGGCCGGGGATCTCCGCGTCGACGCGGGCCGACATGCGCACCCGGCGCTCGTCGGCCTTGGCGCACAGGGCCAGGGCCGCCGCGTTGAAGCGGACGAGCGAGGGCGGGTCGGAGGGGCCGAGGAGGTGCTCCTTGAGCCCGGCCCTGGCCTCCGCGTACGCGTCGAGCTCAGGGTCGCGCACGGCCCTCAGGAGGTCCGCGACGCCGTCGGCCTCGGGGGCGAGGATCGTCGCCGCCGACGCGGTGGGGAAGCTCGCCCGGAACTCCGCCTCCGACATGCCCGCCGTGTTGGCGACGGCGTACGGCTTCTCGCTGGTCAGCCAGTCGGAGACGACCGAGGAGACATCGCTGATCAGCAGGTCGGCCTGGTTGAAGCAGGAGAAGATCGCCGGTCGCGCGGAGGTGATGATCTGGTGCTCCCACTCGGGGAAGGAGGCCCAGAACGCCGCCTCCCAGGCGGCCGTCGCCTCGGCCACCGCGGCCTGTGCGTCACCGTCGGGGGCGCCCTGGAGCATCATCCGCTCCTGTTCGTCCGCGCTCTTGCGGAACTTGCGGGCGGTCAGCTCGTCCAGGGCCGCGGTGCGCCGCTCCAGCTCGGCGGCGGCATCGGGGCCGGGGCGCGCGCCGGAGCGCTTGGTGTTGGCCGCCAGGATCATCGCCTTGATGCGCTCGTTGGCGGCGCCCGCCTCCGGGTTCTGCGAGCCGGTCATCGGGTGCGGCTTGTAGAGGAGGCGCACACCGGGGTCGGCGAGCAGCTCGCGCACGATGTTCTCGCCCGCGAGGACCACCGAGGTGTTGCCGGGGTTGCCGTCCCAGCCCTCCCAGGTGGGGGCGTACAGGACGGTGGTGTAGGCCCCGGTGGGCGCGCCCGTGGACGGGCGGATCGGGGACAGCTGGGGGCGGCCGACCTCGACCACGTCCTTGTCCTCGACGCCGATGTCGGCGGCCTGGTAGCGGTCGCGCGCGGCGGGCCCGGCGACCCACACCTCGTCGTACGCCTTGGCGTAGGGGTTGCAGGACGACAGCTTGTCGCTCTCGCCGTGGTTGATGAAGGCGTGCTTGATGCTGGGGATGCGCAGGACCTGCGAGGTCTTCGCGGCGTTCGCCGGGTGCAGCATCATCTTCAGCGTCGAGGTCTCCAGCGAGAACAGCGTCGCGACCTTCGGGAAGCAGATGATCGGCACGTCCGTGGCGTCGATCTTCTGCACCATGAACCGCTCGCGCAGCACGATCAGCGGCTTGCCGTCGAGCTGGGAGAGGGTGGAGAGCCACATGTTGGCCTGGTAGGCGGACGTGGTGCCGCCGGAGAAGTACATCGCGACGGTCGGCTTGTAGTCGGCGAGCCACTCGTCGAGCCACTCCAGGACCCGCTGGTCGTTCTTCGCGCGCTTCTTCGGCAGCAGCCAGGTGGCGAGGTAGAGGGCGCCGGCGCCGATGAGCGCGATGGAGATGCCGAGTCCGATGCCGCCCCAGTAGGCGTCCGTGGTCACCGCGGTGAGCATCAGGCCGATGGTGGCGGGCACCGAGAAGGTCAGCAGGCGGTGGGCCTGGCGGCGCGAGAGGATCCGCGGGGGAGCGGCCGTGAGGTGCAGCTTCGAGGTGTCCACGTTGCGCGTGACGATCGGCAGCGCGCGGCTGCGGCGCACCAGGACGGCGGCGGCCTGGCAGCCGAAGTGCAGGGCGTAGAAGGCGAGCAGCGCGATCGTCAGGGGGGACTGCTCGGACAGCGGCGAAATGCCGTCGATGCGCAGCAGTCCGACCAGGATCAGCATGTCGCGCAGGAGCTGGCGCACCGTGACGTCGAAGCGGATCTTGCCAAGGAGGGAGAGCAGCCCCGGCTGCTTGTACTGCAAGTAGATGTCGAGCGCGAGGTTCGCCACGGCCGCGGCGACGAATACCGGGACGTAGGGGAGCAGCGCGGTCACGAGCTGGGTCGTGAAGAGCGCGAGCATCGCGAACAGCGCGGTCAGCTGCACGATGCGACGGGGGGCGAGTCCGGCAGAGGGCACGGGCTTGGGCTCCTGGCGGGGATGGGGGAGAGGGACTGGGGGGAAGGCGACCACTGACCGTATGACGTGCGGAGGCTCCCTAGCAATTTTTCGTGACGACAATCACCGATTAAAGGGGCAAAGAGACTGAACCTCGGAGGCCCTTTCTCCCTCTGACTTAAATACACCCGCCGAAAAGGACCTCGTTCCGCCCCTCGGAATGCGGGGGCGTTCCCGCCGCTCCCTCGCGTAGATTGCTGGTCCGGAGCGCGGGGACCACGGCTCCGACGCAATCGGGATCACTTGGGGAAGCGCGTGGCAGCGGCAAGGCAGTCAGTGGCAGAGGCGCGGCGGGTCGTCGTCAAGGTCGGTTCCTCATCCTTGACCACCGCATCGGGGGGCCTGGACGCGGACCGCGTTGACGCCCTCGTCGACGTACTGGCCAAGAGCCGCGGCGGCGGGGAGCGCGAGATCGTGCTCGTCTCGTCCGGTGCCATCGCGGCGGGCCTCGCGCCGCTCGGTCTGGTGCGGCGCCCCAAGGACCTCGCCCGCCAGCAGGCCGCCGCCAGCGTCGGCCAGGGCCTGCTCGTGGCCCGCTACACGGCGTCCTTCGCGCGCTACGGCGTACGGGTCGGGCAGGTGCTCCTGACCTCGGACGACATGGCGCGCAGGGCCCACCACCGCAACGCGTCCCGCACCCTCGACCAGCTCCTGGCGATGGGCGCGCTGCCCGTCGTGAACGAGAACGACACCGTGGCGACCGACGAGATCCGCTTCGGCGACAACGACCGGCTCGCCGCCCTCGTCGCCCACCTCGTCCACGCCGACCTGCTCGTCCTGCTCTCCGACGTGGACGGCCTCTACGACGGGGACCCCGCGAAGCCGGGCACGTCGAGGATCTCCGAGGTCACCGGGCCCGCCGACATAGCGCACGTGCAGATCGGCAGCGCGGGCAAGGCGGGCGTCGGCACCGGCGGCATGGTCACCAAGGTCGAGGCCGCGCGGATCGCCGCGGCCGCCGGGATCCCGGTGGTGCTGACCTCCGCGAGCCAGGCGGGCGACGCGCTCGCGGGCCGCGCCACGGGGACGTACTTCCACCGCACGGGACGCCGCTCGGCCGACCGGCTCCTCTGGTTGCAGCACGCGTCGGAGCCGCGCGGCGCGCTCACCCTGGACGACGGGGCGGTCCACGCGGTCGTCCAGGGGCGCAAGTCGCTGCTCCCCGCAGGGATCGCCGCGGTCGAGGGCGACTTCACCGCGGGCGACCCGGTCGAGCTGAGGGACGCCCAGGGCCGCCCGGTCGCGCGCGGCCTGGTGAATTTCGACGCCAAGGAACTCCCGCTGCTGCTCGGCCGCTCCACCCGGGACCTGGCGCGCGAACTCGGACCTGCGTACGAACGAGAGGTCGTGCACAGGGACGACTTGGTCCTGCTGCACGGGTAGCCGCGCATCGTCCGAGGTCGCGATGGCTCATCCGTCACACGAGCCCCATCCGTCCCGGCCGAAAACCGTCGCGAACGCTTCGCGCGGACCGGCCCGTGGGAGGTGAAACTCCCCAAAACCGCCCCGCGGGACCGCTTGGCCTGCTCAACTTTGTTGAAGACAGTTCCGCACGACCGTTGCGTATCCGGACCACCATTGCGTAAAGGAGGCCGTCGTGAGACGAGTGCGCCCGGGGGCGGCGTCCCGCGGTTCGGCTGAGCGGGCGCTGACGAGCGTCGCCGCGGGAGCGGCATACGAGAGCGACTCGTACGAGGCGCACGAGGGCGAAGCGCGCGAGAGCCGGGAGGGCGAGACGGTGGAGGCGCCTCGACTGTGGCACGTCACGCTGAGCGTCTCCGGCGCCGAAGCCCCGTTGAAGGAGGTCAGGCGCGGTCTCGAGCAGCTCGCCCACGACCACCCCTTTCTCCTCACCAGCAGGTACGCGCCCGACCACGCGGAGATCCGCTACTGGGAAGAGGCCCGCGATCTGCACGACGCGGCCGCGGTCGCGCTGCGGCTCTGGGGCGAGCACCGGCAGAGCGCGCAGCTGCCGCCGTGGGAGATCGTGGGGCTCGAAGTGATCGACCGTGACACGTACCACCAGCGCATCGCGGAAGGGTACGGCCCGCTGCCCGCGACGCCGGTGGGCGTGCACCCGTTTTGAGCCGTCTCGGGGGCTGGAATATCGGGTGGTCGGCCGCCGCGCGGGGATTACGCTGCGGGCATGACGTCGCTCTCTCCCGTCTCGCCCTACGACAACCTCTCGCCGGTCGCCCAGGCCGCCTACCGCGCCCGAGGCGCCGGAGCCACGCTCGCGCCACTGCCGCGCTCCGCCAAGGACGACGCGCTCCTCGCGATCGCCGACGCGCTCGAGGTGCGGACCGCCGAGATCGTCGAGGCCAACGCCAAGGACACCGCGCGGGCCCGTGAGGCGGGCACCAGCGAGTCGATCGTCGACCGGCTCACGCTCACCCCCGAGCGGGTCCGCGCCATCGCCGCCGACGTGCGCGACGTGGCGGCCCTGCCCGACCCGGTCGGCGAGGTCGTCCGCGGCTCGACCCTGCCCAACGGCATCGACCTGCGCCAGGTCCGCGTCCCGCTCGGCGTCGTCGGGATCATCTACGAGGCCCGCCCGAACGTCACCGTCGACGCGGCCGCCCTCTGCCTGAAGTCCGGCAACGCCGTGCTCCTGAGGGGCTCCTCGTCGGCGTACGCGTCGAACACGGCCCTGGTGCGCGTCCTGCGCGACGCGGTGCACGGCGCGGGCCTGCCCGCCGACGCCGTCCAGCTCGTCCCCGGCGAGAACCGCGACTCCGTACGGGAGCTGATGCGCGCCCGCGGCCTCGTCGACGTGCTCATCCCGCGCGGCGGCGCCTCCCTGATCAAGACCGTCGTCGAGGAGTCCACCGTCCCGGTCATCGAGACCGGCACCGGCAACTGCCACGTGTACGTGGACGCGCTCGCCGACCTCGACATGGCCGTCGACATCCTGATCAACTCCAAGGCCCAGCGCCCCAGCGTCTGCAACTCCGCCGAGACGCTGCTCGTGCACAAGGACATCGCCGACGCCTTCCTGCCGCGCGCCCTCGACGCCCTTGCGGAGGCGGGCGTCACCGTCCACGCCGACGAGCGCGTCCTCACGTACGCCGAGGGCAGCAAGGCCACCGTCGTGCCCGCGACGACCGAGGACTGGGAGACCGAGTACCTCTCGTACGACATCGCCGCCGGTGTCGTCGACACCCTGGAGCAGGCCGTCGAGCACATCCGGCTGTGGACCTCCGGGCACACCGAGGCCATCGTCACCACCTCGCAGCAGGCCGCGCGCCGCTTCACACAGCTCGTGGACTCCACGACGGTCGCCGTGAACGCCTCCACGCGCTTCACCGACGGCGGCCAGTTCGGCTTCGGCGCCGAGATCGGCATCTCCACGCAGAAGCTGCACGCGCGCGGGCCGATGGGACTGCCCGAACTGACCTCGACGAAGTACATCGTGACGGGCGACGGTCACGTCAGGTGACCCGCGTGGGCGGTGAGCGTCACATCCGCTGAATTCCCGTACCGTCTGCCCAAATTGCCCCTTCCAGGTCTACGCTGGAAGGGTGCCGGAGGACGTGGGGGGCACGCCGTCGTTCCCTGACGGCGGGGAGCCCGACGACGACCGCGACCGCGGGGGTGCGGACGAAGAGTTCGCCTCCGTGGTCTTCGACGAGGACTTCGTGCGGGCCGCGGAGATCCATGAACCGACCGCCGTGGAGCGGCTGTTGGCCGCCGCCCAGGCCCGCGCCGAGGCGTCGGAGGCGGAGGCCCGCAGGGCCCGCACCCGAGGGCCCGGCCACGAATCCCCGGACGACGATCTCTACGAGGACGGCTTCGGCGTCGACGGCGTGGAGTTCGGCGCCGACGACGACCTCGACGACGCGTACGAACACGACCCCTTCGAGGAGCGGTACGGCCGCCAGGGCCGCCACCCGGGAAGAGCCCGCTGGCACCGCCCCGTCGCCTGGATGCTCGCCCTCGTGATGGGCATCGGCATGGTCGCGCTCGCCTTCACCGCGGTGTACCGGGGCGCCTCGTCGAGCCGCCAGGAGCGGGTCCCCGCACCCGCCTCCACCGAAGTCGGGCAGAGCGCCGAGAAGGAGGCGTCGACCGCGCCCTCCGCCTCCGCCGAGTTCGGCGGCGCCGCCGTCCCCGCGGTGCCGCGCACGCCGTGATGGCGTGAACCCGCTCCCACCCGTGGGGAGTTGTCGAAACTTGTCGTGTACCAGGGCGTTTACCTGGGGTCCCCGCGACCTAACCTGAAGGTATGGGCGGGCCAGGAGACCCACCTGCGGGGGAACCCGAAGGCGCTCCCAACGGTGGTGAGGACGAGTACCGATCCGTCGTCTTCGACGAGTCGTTCGTCCGTGCTGCACGGCTCCAGGAGTTCTCCGCGCAGGAGCGCATGGGGGACCACGCGCGCGCCGTGCGCCGCCGGTCCACGGTCCGGCGCAGGCTCTCCCGGCAGGCCGTGATCCTCGTCGTCCTGATCGCGGTGGCCTTCGGCACGGCGATCTACATGGGCGTACGCAGCCCGGGCCCCACCCCGCTGGGCAAACCGCCGGAGCCGCTGCGGATGACGGTGATACCGCTCGCCCCGCAGGGCCGGGTGCCGGGCTCGCGCAAGGTCGCCGATCTCTACGCGCACAGCCCGGCCGCGCAGTTCGACGCGGGCGCCGACGGCATCAACCTCCCCGCCGTACACCGCACTTCGCACTTCTCGGACAGCCAGGTGATGAGCGCGCTGACCACCGTCAAGGACTACCTCGTCGAGTCCTCGCTCGACGCGGACGTGCTCACCGGAGGCTCCACGCGCCCCGTGCGGATCCTGGTCGACCCCGGCCAGCTCGACCAGTTCGACCGGAGCTTCACGCACCCGGTGGCGGACGGGCGGCACGCGGCCACCGGCTGGCTGGTGCGGTTCGACCCGACGAAGGTCGCCCTCGCCGACGAGCGGGTCAGGGTCCAGGGCACCCTGCGGGCCGCAGAGGTGGACAGGAGCACCCTGGAGGTGACCTCCGACCACACCTTCGTCTACGCGCTGCGGCCGGCCGGCGAGGAGGACGCCGAGGCGTCCCTGTTCACCGTCCGCCGCCAGCTCCAGTTCCGCTTCGACCGCGACGACCTGCGGATCCGCCAGACCGAGCTGCTCGCCAGCTACCTCCAGGCGGGCCCGCTGGCCTGCCCCGCCGACTCGGCGAACCACCTGCGGCCGCTGCTCGCGGGGCAGAAGGCGCAGGCGGGCGGGCCCGCGGGCACCGATCCGTACGCGACGGGCGGCGCGACGGCGCTGTGCGGGACGCTGGCGGCTTCGGCGCAGCCTTCTCTGTGATCGGCAGGTGACCGGCGGGGATGACCGGCAGGGTTACTTCGCGCCGTCGTCCGGGCCGTTGTCGGGGCCGTCGCCGGGGCGGTCGTCGTCCGGGGCGCTCCGGTCTCCCGTGAACTTGCCGCGCAGCTTGCCGCCCAGGTCGCCCGCGCCGCCCGCGATGTCGCTGACCAGCTTCATCAGCGGGTCCTTGCTGTTGCGGACGTTGTCCGCGTACGACGAGGCCGACTGGCGGAAGGAGTCCGAGACCGAGGTGTCCTTGTCCTCGTCGCGGCGCGGGTAGTGGCCGTCCATGATCCGCTGGTAATCGCGGGACTCGGCCCACTTCTTCAGCTCGGCGGCGCGGACCGTGGCGAAGGGGTGCGTGCGCGGCAGGACGTTGAGGATCTTCAGGACGGAGTCGCGCAGGTCGCCCCCTGCCTCGTACTCCTCGGCCTGCTCCAGGAACGCGTCCACGTTCATCTGGTGCAGGTGGTTGCCGCCCGCGAGCTTCATCAGGCCGCGCATGGACGCCTGGAGGTCCTGGCCGACCAGAAGGCCCGCCCGGTCCGCCGACAGCTCGGACTTGCGGAACCACTCGCGCAGCGCCGTCACGATCGCCATGATCGCGACATTGCCCAGCGGGATCCACGCGACCTTCAGCGCGAGGTTGGTCAGGAACAGCAGGATCGTGCGGTAGACGGAGTGGCCGGAGAGCGCGTGGCCCACCTCGTGGCCGACGACCGCCCGCATCTCCTCCTCGTCGAGCAGTTCGACGAGGCCCGTCGTCACGACGATGATCGGCTCGTCGAGGCCGATGCACATCGCGTTCGGGACCGGGTCCTGGTTGACGTACATCGGCGGGACCTTCTCCAGGTCCAGGATGTAACAGGCGTCCCGCAGCATGCCGTTGAGGTGCGCGAACTGCGCGTCGGACACCCGGACCGAGTCCGAGAGGAACAGCAGCCTGAGGCTGCGCTCGGGCAGCAGTCCGCTGAGCGCCTTGAAGACCGTGTCGAAGCCGCTGAGCTTGCGCAGGGCAACCAGGGCCGAGCGGTCCGCCGGGTGTTCGTACGCCCGTGACGAGATGCCGGGGAAGCGCCTGCGCTGCCGGCTCGGCACGTGTTCGTGGCCGCCGTTCTCAGGGCCGCCGTTGTGGTCGTCGGTCATGCCGCATCCCCCATGTCTCGTCCTCTCCTGCCCCCGAGGTGGGACCCAGCGTAGGCGGAGATACCGTGACAGGGCAGCACACCTAAGGAGTAGTCCTCATGGAGCACACCCCCACGGCCACCTGGGTCACCGAGGCGGCCAAGGCCGCAGGACATCAGGGGCCCGGCAATCTGCTGCGCGTCGTACTGATCGTGAGCATCGTGGGGTGCGTCCTCGTCGCCTGGGTGCTGCTGCGCGGGTACCGCCAGGGCGCGGACGACGAGGGCGCGGGCACGAACAAGCCCTCGCAGGACACGAAGGAGCCCTCGCAGGACGCGAAGGAGCCCTCGGCGAGCGCGAACAAGGCGTCCGAGGGTGCGCGTGAGCCCTCGGAGAGCGTCAACCAGGGCCGCGGCGACGCGGACGAGGACCGCAACGGCTGAGTCGGCGTGAGCCGGAGCGAGGCCCCCGCTTACGATGGGCCCGAAATCTTTATGTCCATCCCACCTCCGGATAGGTCCTGCCTGAGATGAGCTTCCACAGCACCGCCGCCCAGCTGGCCACCCTCGCCTCCGAGGGTGGGGAGCACAGCGGCAACCACGAAAGCCTCAGCCCCCTCCTGACCGGCGGTGGCGCGTTCGTCGCGCTCCTGCTGCTTCTGTGGATCACCACGCGCTTCAACCGGGACCGCTGAGCGACCACCCCGGTAAGGGGCAGCCGAAACGGAGCCCGTCGACCGGGCCGGTAGGGTCTGCACGCATGGGAGAGCAGGACATGCCTACCGGTCCGGTGAGCAACGGCAAGCGCCGCTTGGGCGTCATGGGCGGAACGTTCGATCCGATCCACCACGGACACCTGGTGGCGGCCAGTGAGGTCGCCGCGCAGTTCCACCTCGACGAGGTGGTGTTCGTGCCGACCGGACAGCCGTGGCAGAAGAGCGACAAGCTGGTGTCACCGGCCGAGGACCGCTATCTGATGACGGTCATCGCGACCGCCGAGAACCCGCAGTTCTCGGTGAGCCGCATCGACATCGACCGCGGCGGTGCCACGTACACCACGGACACCCTGCGCGACCTGCGCGCGCTCAACCCCGACACGGACCTCTTCTTCATCACGGGCGCCGACGCCCTCGGCCAGATCCTCACCTGGCGGGACACCGAAGAGCTGTTCTCCCTCGCGCACTTCATCGGGGTCACCCGGCCCGGACACACGCTGGCCGATCCCGGCCTGCCCAAGGGCGGCGTCTCCCTGGTCGAGGTCCCCGCCCTGGCGATCTCCTCCACGGACTGCCGCGCGCGGGTCTCCAAGGGAGACCCCGTCTGGTACCTGGTGCCCGACGGTGTGGTGCGTTATATCGACAAGCGCGAGCTGTACCGCGGCGACTGAGCCGAGAGGGGCACCGGTGAACGACCGACAGTACGACCCGTATGCGGGCAGCGACCCGTACGCGGGCGAGTACGCGGCTGATCAGTACCAGATCGTCGGGTACGACGAGTACGGGCGGCCGGTGTACCAGCAGGTCCCTCAGCAGCAGCCACCGCAGACGCCGCAGCAGCCGCAGCAGCAGCCGCAGGGGTACGGGTACGACCCGTACGCGGGCGGGCAGCAGCAGGGGTACGACACCGGGGCCTACGGCAACGGGGCGTACGGGAACGGGTCGTACGACCCGTACGGCGGCGGCGCGGCGACGTCGTACGACACGGGAGCCGGGACCTCGTACGACACCGGCACGGGTACCGGCACCGGGACCGCGCACGACGCCGGATGGATCCCCCAGCAGCAGCCCAGGCAGCAGGTCCCACAGCAGGCCCCACAACAGGCCGCCCCGCAGTCGCCGTCGCAGCAGCCGTCGCAGGTGCCCGAGCCCGCGCCGGACGAGCCGCGGCGTGATGCCGAGGCAGGGTCCAAGGGCGAGTACGAGACCCAGCAGTTCTCGTTCATCGAGGAGCCGGACGAGGAATCCGAAGACGTCATCGACTGGCTGAAGTTCACCGAGAGCCGCACCGAGCGGCGCGAGGAGGCCAAGCGGCGCGGCCGCTCCCGCGTCGTCGCGCTCGTCGTCGCCCTCGTGCTCGTCGTCGTGGGCGGCGTCGGCTACCTGTGGTTCGCGGACAAGCTGCCCGGCCAGTCGGCCGAGCAGGACGGAGCCGCCGCGGCGGCGGGCCCGCAGAAGCGCGACGTCGTCGTCATCCACCTGCACAACACCAAGAACAAGGCGACCTCCACCGCGCTCCTGGTGAACAACGCCACCACCAAGCAGGGCGCCACCGTCCTGCTGCCCAACTCCCTCGCCGTCCCCGACGACAACGGAGCATCGACCACGCTCGGCAAGTCCGTCGACGACGACGGCTCGACCGGCACCCGCGAGTCGATCGACACCGTGCTCGGCACCGAGGTCGAGGGCACCTGGCGCCTGGACACCCCCTACCTCAACAACCTCGTCGAACTCGTCGGCAACATCGACGTCGACACGAACACCGACGTACCCGACCCGAAGGCCAAGAAGGGCCAGGCCCCCCTGGTCAAGAAGGGCGAGCAGCAGACCCTGAGCGGCCCGATGGCCGTCGCCTACGCCACCTACCGGGCCTCGGGCGAGGACGAGAACGCCCAGCTCACCCGGTTCGGCCAGGTCATGCAGGGCATCCTGCGCAAGCTGTCGTCCGACCCGCAGGCGGCGACCACCACCGTGCAGTCGCTCGCACAGATCCTCGACCCCTCGCTGGAGGAGAAGGACCTCGGCGCCTTCCTCGCCAAGCTCGCCGACCGCGCGAAGGGCGGCGACTACAAGACGACGCTGCTGCCCGTGCGGCAGGACGGCACGCTGAGCGAGAAGGTCGGCGAGGGCGTGGTCAAGGACGTCCTCGGCGGCGCGGTGAAGAGCCCGGACAAGGACGCGGCCGTACGGGTCGGGGTCAAGAACGCCTCCGGGGCGAAGGACGCGGCGCAGGAGGCCAGGGTCACCCTGGTCAACGGCGGCTACGCCTTCATCGACGGCGGCGCGGGCGCGGCGGCCCAGCCCACCTCGCAGGTCACCTATGCCGACGAGGCCAAGAAGACGCAGGCCACCGAGGTCGCCAAGACCCTCGGCCTGCCGACGAGCGCGGTCCGCAAGGGCAAGACCGCGGCCAACGCGGACGTGTCCGTCGTCCTCGGCCAGGACTACAAGGCGGGCTGACGCCGCCGAGACGGGTCGGTACCGGCCCTCCCGTCACCCCGTCCGCAGGGCGGGGTGACGGAGCAGACAGGGGGATCGAGTAATCGTCTGGGGCGTCGTCGGCGGTCCGTGAGACCCTTGGGGTGTATCCACCAGCCGAAGGAAAGCTCTCTAGTGACCGCCACGGACCGCTCCACCGAGCTCATCAACGTCGCCGCCCAGGCGGCTGCCGACAAGCTCGCGCACGACATCATCGCGTACGACGTCAGCGACGTGCTGTCGATCACAGACGCCTTCCTGCTCGCCTCCGCGCCCAACGACCGCCAGGTCAAGTCGATCGTCGACGAGATCGAGGAGCAGCTGAACAAGCAGCTCGGCGCCAAGCCGGTCCGCCGCGAGGGGGACCGCGACGCCCGCTGGATCCTCCTCGACTACGTGGACATCGTGGTGCACGTCCAGCACAGCGAGGAGCGTGTCTTCTACGCTCTGGAGCGCCTGTGGAAGGACTGCCCCGAGATCGAGCTGCCCGCGGACGCCAAGGCGACCCGCGGCAAGGCCGCCGAGCACGCCGAGCAGCGGGCCGCGGAGGAGGCCGACCTGGACGGTGAGCTGCGGTGAGCAACCGCGGCCTCCGAGTCATCCTGTGGCGGCACGGCCAGACATCCTGGAACCTGGAGCGCCGCTTCCAGGGCTCCACGGACATCGAGCTGATCGAGACGGGTGTCTCCCAGGCCCGGCGCGCCGCCCGGCTGCTCGCCTCCCTGAAGCCGGACGCCATCGTGGCCTCCGACCTCAAGCGGGCGGCGGCCACCGCGGCCGAGCTCGCCGCCGTCACGGGCCTGTCCGTGACGCACGAGGAGGGGCTGCGGGAGACGTACGCCGGTGAGTGGCAGGGCCTGACGCACGACGAGATCATCGCGCGCTTCGGCGACCAGTACGCCGCGTGGAAGCGGGGCGAGTCGGTGCGCCGCGGCGGCGGCGAGCTGGAGACCGAGGTCGCCGACCGGGCCGCGCCCATCGTGCTCCGCCACGCCGACAAGCTGCCGGACAACGGCACGCTGGTGGTGGTCAGCCACGGCGGCACCATCCGCACCACGATCGGTCGCCTCCTCGGTCTCGACTCCTCTCACTGGGAGGGGCTCGGCGGTCTCTCCAACTGCTGCTGGTCGGTCCTCGGCCAGGGCGCGCGAGGCTGGCGGCTCCTCGAGCACAACGCGGGCACGCTGCCGGAACCGGTGCTCGGCGACGACGACTGAGCGCCCCGGACCCGGATTTCACATTCCGGCTGGTCGCAGGCTAAAGTTCTTCTTGTTCGCCCGCCGAGCGGGAAGAACACAAGGGGCTATAGCTCAGTTGGTAGAGCGCCTGCATGGCATGCAGGAGGTCAGGAGTTCAATTCTCCTTAGCTCCACAGTTCCGAAGATCCCGTCCCCTCAGGGGGCGGGATTTTCTGCTTCCCGGTTCAGGTCCCGGTCCTGGCCCTGGCCCCGTTTCTGGTCTTGGCTTCTGCTTCGGCGCAGCTCCCACAGCTCCGTCGTGCGGCGGCTGCTCTCGTCGTCGTCCGGGGTGTACACGACGATCCGGCACTCCGGCATGCCGTTGACGGAGAGCGAGACGGACGTCATGCGCAGCTCGCCGATGGTCTCGTGCCGGAACGTCTTCACGCGCCGCCCCGGCGGTATGACGTCGCCGCTCTCCCACAGCTCGGTGAAGCGCGGGCTGGCCTCGGAGAGGACCCGGACGAACTCCTCCCAGACGGGCTCACCCACGTGCCTGCCGTACGCCCCGCGCAGGGTCGCCACCATGATGGGCAGCTCCGTGTCCCGGAAGACCAGGGGGCACTCCGGCTCGGGCACGGTGAACAGGCTCCACAGCACGTTCGGCACGCGGGAGGCCATCGTCTCGGGGACCGGTATGGAGAAGAGGTCCTCGTACGCCGGGTTCGTGGCGAGGATGTCGTAGCGCGCGTTGTAGACGACGGCGGGGCGTGGGTCGAGGGCGTCGATGATGCCCTGGATCTCCGCGCCGACCACCTCGGCGGCCCGCTCGCGGTCCGGGGCGTACGGCACCTCGGCCAGGTGGTACAGATGCTCGCGCTCCGGCTGGTCGAGGCGCAGCGTGCGCGCCACGGCGTCCAGGACCTGGGCCGAGGCGTTGATCGGGCGGCCCTGCTCCAGCCAGGTGTACCAGGTGATGCCGACGCCGGAGAGCTGCGCGACCTCCTCGCGGCGCAGCCCCGGGGTGCGGCGGCGCAGGCCGGGGGCCATGCCCACGTCGGCGGGTGTCACCCGGGCCCTGCGGCCGCGCAGGAACGCGGCGAGCTCCGATCGGCGTCGCTGTGTCGTCCTCGTGGAATTCGTGGTCTGCGTGGTCCTCGTGGTCCCCGTCATCGCCATCGTCACGTCCCCCGTCGTCACGCTCTCCATGGTCCGCGCCCGCCGCGGTGCTTGCCAGGTGCTGTCAGTACCAGCATCAGCGGGCTCTCGTTACCCGTACCGGATCGTCGGCACGCTCGACGGCATGACGACGACCACCTCACCCGCCCCCGCGGGTCCAACTCCCGCATTCAGTAAAGCGTCCGGCACTGACAATCGCCGCGGGCGGCTGCTCGCGGTCGTGCTGGCCGCCCAGTTCATGGCCCTGCTCGACGCCTTCATCGTCAATGTCGCCGCGCCCACCATCCGCACCGAACTGCACGCGTCCGGCGGCGGGTTGCAGCTGGTGATCGCCGGATACACCATCACCTACGCCGTACTCCTGATCACCGGCGCCCGGCTCGGCGAGCGCTTCGGCCACCGCCGCGTCTACCTCGGCGGGCTCGCGGTCTTCACCGCGGCGTCGCTGGCCTGCGGACTCGCCCAGGGCACCGGCGAGTTGATCGCCTTCCGGCTGGCGCAGGGCGCGGGCTCCGCGGTCCTCATCCCCCAGGTGCTCAGCCTGATCCAGCGCCACTTCGCGGGCGAGGCGCGGGTGAAGGCGCTCGGCGCGTACTCGGCGGTCCTCGCGACCGGGGCCGCGGCCGGGCAGGTGCTCGGCGGGATCCTCGTCAGCGCCGACCTGTTCGGCACCGGCTGGCGCCCGGTGTTCCTGGTCAACGTGCCGGTCGGCCTGGTCCTGCTCGTCATGGCGGTGCGCGTGCTGCCGCGCGACGAGGGCGGCCGACGAGGCGCGCGGGCGGCGGCGCGTGGGCTCGACCTGCCGGGCCTCGTGCTGCTCGGCGCCGCCGTCTCGCTGTTCACGGTGCCGCTGGTGCTCGGGCAGGAGGCGGACTGGCCGCTCTGGTCCTGGCTGTCGATGGCCTGCGCCGTGGCGCTCTTCGCCCTCTTCTGCGCGTACGAGTCCCGGCTCGCGCGCCGCGGCGGCGCGCCGCTGATCGCGCCGCGGGTCCTGCGCGCCGGGCATCGGCCTGGCGATCTTCCGGATCGCCGCGGGGATGGCGGTCAACGCGGGCTTCCTGTTCGCGCTCACGCTGCACCTCCAGGGCGGGCTCGGCCACAGCCCGCTGCGCGCCGGTCTCACCTTCGCGCCGACCGCCGCGGTCTTCGGCCTGGTCGGCGTGGTGTGGCGGCGCTGGCCGGGGCCGCTCCAACGGGTGCTGATCCCGGGCGGGTTCGTGCTGACCGCGGTGTCGACGGCCGCGGTGGGGCTGCTCCTGCGCGACGGCTCCGACGGCGGGCCCTGGCTGTACGTCGCCTTGACGGGCGTGGGCGGCGGGCTCTCCCTCGGCTTCGGCCCGACGCTCACGCGAGCGCTCGCCGGGGTGCGCGCCGAGGACGCGGCGGACTCCAGCGGGCTGCTCGCGACGGTCACACAGCTCGGCCAATTGACCGGAGTTGCCTGTTTCGGAGCGCTCTTCTTGAACCGGCTTGCGTCGCAAGGGGCCCCTGGGGCGTATTCATCCGGCAACGCGCTCCTGGTGTGCTTCTACGCGCTGGCCTCGGTGGCCGCACTGGGCGCCGTGTCCGGACTGGTACGAATGCGTCGCTGACCGGGTTGCTCAGAGCGTGGCAGAATCGGACGGCCGGAAGGGGACGCAGCCCGACGGGAGGGAGAGCGCGATGCCTGCGAGCATCATCGGAGAGGTCGACCACCTCTCCGACGCGGCGGCGATACGGAACCGAGCCGCGCTCCGCACCCTCCTCGACTGCCCTTCCTGCGGCTCGTCCCACGTCGCCCAAGTGCTCGGTGACAACGGCGGAGTCTCGTACGTCTGCACCGCCTGCGGCCACAGCTGGAGCTGATCGATGGGTGCACACAGGCGAAAGTGCGACTGGTGCGGCAGTGGTACGCCGATCGTCCGCGACATGGAACCGGTCAACCCGGAGTACCAGTACTGGTGCGAGGAATGCGCACGGGCGCTGATCATAAAGGGCGACCCCATCGAGACCTACCGCGAACTCGAAGGGGAGCCGATCTACGGTCGGCTGCTCGACGAGCACTGCACGCTCAAGCGGTTCTACTCGTTCGCGACCGCCTGAGCGCGAGCAGCAGGAACGTGCAAGCGGTCACTACGTAGAGGGCCGACAGCGTCATCTGGCCATAGTTCTGGGCGAGTTCCAGCCGACCTTCGCCGTGCGGCACCCACCACAGGGAGTACGAGCAGAAGGCCAGGGACGCGGCCCCGGCGACGGCCCACCGGACCCGGCCGCCCCGGCGCAGCGCCTCCGCGCCGAGCAGCAGCACCATCGGCACGCACCACACCCAGTGGTGCGACCATGACACCGGACTGACGAGGAGCGCCGTCGCCGCGCAGGACAGGGCGGCCCAAGCCCGGTCCCCGCGCAGCGCGGCGGCCACCGCGGCCCCGAGACCCGCCGCGGCCACCAGTGCGGCCACCGCCACCCACCACGCGCCCGGATCGCCGGTGTGCAGCAGCCGGGCGAGGACGCCGCGCAGCGACTGGTTCGCGGTGTCCTCGGCGAGACCGACCCGGCCCGCCTCGAAGACCATCCGGGTCCAGAACCGGAACGAGTCGTGCGGCAGGACGGCGGCCGCGAGCAGGGTCGCGCAGGCGAACGCGGCGACCGCCACGCACGCGTGGCGCACGGGGGGTCGCCACGCACCGCGCCGCAGTGCCTCGGCGCCGCCGGTCAGCAGCAGGAACACCACGAAGAGCGCGGGCGTGAGCTTGACCGCCGCCGCGAGCCCGGTCCCCACGCCCGCCCAGCGGTGCCCCGGGCCGCCGGGGCGCCGGGTCAGGTCCCACAGGACCAGGACGGCGAGCAGCAGATTGACCTGCCCGTACCGCAGGGTCGTCCAGACCGGCTCGCACCAGACCGCGGCCGCGGAGACCCACAGGACGCTCCGTCCGTGCGCGGGCAGCCCGGTGAGGCGCAAGGAGAGGCGCACCAGCGCGACCAGCAGGAGCAGGTTCCCCAGCGTCGCCAGGGGGCGCAGGTCCGCCGTGTCCAGGAGCGTCAGTGGGGTGAACAGGAGGGCGGCGAACGGCGGGTACGTGGTGGGCAGCCTGGCCTCGGTGGTGCGCAGCGCGTAGAGGTCCCCGCCCGCGCGCACGGTGGCGCCCTCGGCCCGGTAGACCAGCAGGTCGATCATCGAGACGTCGGCGGCGCGCTGCGCGAGCCAGAAGGCCGTGAAGGAGAGCAGACAGGCCCAGGTGGCAGGCGGTACACGGCGGTGGACGGCGGCGAGTGCGAGCACGGTCACGAAAGGCGACAGTACCGGTCGGTACCGGGCGTATCGGGCCAGAACGGAAACGATTTGGTGGAGCACGGGGGAGACCGTGTAATGTTGGCGAAGCCGCCGGGGGAACCGGGCGGACAAGCAAGGGGCTATAGCTCAGTTGGTAGAGCGCCTGCATGGCATGCAGGAGGTCAGGAGTTCAATTCTCCTTAGCTCCACAGGGATTGAGGAAGAGCGGGCCACCCGGATCGGGTGGCCCGCTCTTCTGTGTCGTATCCGTGGTCTCTTCTGCGCCGGGTCCGTCGTGTCGCGCCCGTCGTCACGCCCTTCCGCTGCCGAGTGCCCTGCGGCCGCGTCCGGGAGGGAGCGCGGTCGGCGCCGCCGCGCGAGCCGTGGGCGCGGCCGAGGGGTCCTCCTCGATGCGCAGGGCGAGCGCGGGACAGCGGCGCACCGCACGAAAAGCGCGTGCTTCGGAGTAGCGCGGTACGCCGGCATCCGCCACCGAGGGGAAGCCGTCGGGGCCCAGCTGGATCAGCTCAGGGACGATGTCCGCGCACAGCCCGTGCCCCTGGCAGAGCGTCCAGTCCACGGCCAGCCTGCGGCCGGAGGGCGTCTCCCCCTGGGGAGTCTCCTCCTGGAGGGGCAGGACGCCCTCGACGGGGCGGCCGCAGCCGCCCCCCAGGACGTGCGCCGCGAGATCGTCCGTGAACGCCGAGATCGTCGACTCCAGGAAGGCGGCCGAGCCGTCGGGGTGCTTGCACGCGCCGCGCCCCTTGACCGCCCTGGTCACCTCGCGCAGTGCCTCCAGTGCGGTCGGGCCGCCGCCGTGCAGTACGTCGGAGAGGCCGCGGGCGGCGGCGGGCAGGCCGAGGTAGCAGGGGCCGCACTGCCCGGCACTCTCGGCGGCCAGCCACTGCGCCACCCGCAGTGACTCCCCGAGCGGGCAGGTGTCCTGGCCGATGGGCAGGATCGCGCCCGCGCCGAGCGCGCCCCCGCAGGCGTCCAGGGAGGCGCGCGAGACCACCGCGTCGTGGGCGGTGGCGGCGTCGAGCCACTTGCCGTGATAGCCGCCGGTCAGCACGCCCTGGGGGAGCGCGGGGGCACCGGCGAGCTGGAGGACGTACGACAGCGGCACCCCGGTGGGCACTTCGAGGACCATCGGCCTGGCGACCGCTCCGGAGAGGGTCAACAAGACCGTTCCCGGTTCGTCGCGCAGCCCGGTGCGGCAGTAGCGCTCGGCGCCGGTCCGTGCGGCGACCGCGAGCTGGGCGAAGGTCTCCGCGTTGGACAGGAGCGTGGGCGCGCCGCCCACTCCGGAGTCGGAGGTGCGCACCTTGCGGCCGGGCGGCAGCGGTGGGCCGCCGTCCGCCGAGCGGACCAGGGCGGAGGACTCCCCGGTGACCATGCGGACCGGATTGCGCTGCACGCGCGCGCGCAGGCGCGATCCGCGCCGGTTGCCGAGGCCGCGCTCGGCGAGGGCGGCGGACATCGACGCCTCGGTGGAGTCGCGGGTCACGCCGATGACGAGGGTGCGCGCGCCGAGGGCCTCCGCGGCGAGCAGGGCGCCGTCCAGGATGAGGTGCGGGGCGCGGTTGATCAGGACGGTGTCCTTGCGGCAGGCGGGTTCGTCCTCGCTGCCGTTGACGACGACCACGGGGCGTACGCCACGGCGGATCGCCGCGTCCGCGACGGATCGCAGCTTGCGCGCGAAGGGGAAGCCCGCGCCGCCCCTGCCGCGCAGCGCGATCTGCTCGGCGAGGGCGGCGAGCGGCTCGCCCGCCATCGGCTCCAGGGGGCCGTGCACCTTCAGGTGCATGCCGAGGTCGAGGCGTTCGACCAGGTCGAAGCCGGAGGTGAGCAGGGGCAGGCCGACGACGCGGACTTCGGGGACGTCGGGCAGTGGCGCGTTCACTGGTGGCCTCCGGTGGCGGCGTTCCAGGGCTCGCCCGAGCCGGGAGCCTGAAAGGGCCGGGGCGGCGGTTCGGCGACGGGGTCGTAGACGGGCTGCGGGGCGGTGTCGTACGTCGGCTGAGGGGCCACGTAGGGCGACTCGACAGGTGGTGGTGGGGAGGGCGCGGGCCAGCGCTCCGCGTGCCCGGCGCGGGGCGGGGGATCGGCGAGGCGGCGGGCCTCGGCGGTGGCAAGGGCCTGGTAGGCCGCCGCGATGCCGACGACCGGGTCGGTGGCGGTCGCGGCGGCCGCGCCGGGGAGCGGCACGGAGGCGGTGTCCCGCACCGGCGTCTCGGCTCGGCGCGGGACACCGCCCTCCGGTTCGAGCAGGGCCAGGATCCTGGCGGCGACCTTCCGCTTGACCGACGGCGGCGCCGAGCGCAGCGCGAGCGCCCCGGCGACCGCGACCAGGCACAGGCAGTACAGGGCGATCACCCAGGGCTTCGGCGGGCGGCCCGCGTACAGGCCGTGCAGCAGCGCCGCGCACCAGGCGGGGTAGGACAGCATGTGCAGCGCCCGCCAGCGCGATGCGACCTTGGCGGGCGAGGCGAAGGCGCTGCGCAGGGCCCCGGTGACGCTCGTGAGCACCATCAGGAGGCCCGCGAGCGAGCCGAGCCCGATGAGACCCGCGCTGCCGCTCACGCCGAGTCCGAAGGGCACCAGGGCGCCCAGGAGCGACACGTGGTCGAGCGCGACCTTGACGGTGCCGTGCAGGAGCAGGAAGCCGACGGAGGCGACCGCGGTGGCCCGGTGCACGGCCTGGGCGAGCAGGCGCTGGCGCGAGCGCAGGAAGAGGCGGTCCGTGGCGACCAGGCCCCAGACCACGGCCGCGGTGAGGGAGACCAGGCACAGGACGCCGGTGGTGAAGTCGAGCGCCGCGCGGAAGCCGTCACCGCTCGCGAAGACGAGGACGGGTATCAGGAGCAGCGCCCCGGTGCCCAAGGATCTCCGGGTGTTCCTGCTCGGGTCCAGGAAGGCGGGGCGGCGCGAACGGGGGAGCGAACGGCGCGGTTTCAGAGGGTTCATGGGGCGGCTCCGAATGGGTTCGATCGCCGCATGCTAAGTCGCTCCATACCGGCGGGTACGGGGTTTGAGTTATTGCGTTGTTATCAAAGCGCGACACGATCTTTGTGTTGCCCCGATAGGGGACGGTACGCGGAGTAATCCTTGGCCAGGGTTGAGGCCTCAGAGTGGTGCGGGAGCGGCCGGGCGGTGGTGGTGGGCCCGGCGTGGAAGCCCGTCGCGGGGCGCGCGAGGGCTGCGGTACCCTGACGCCATGCGTGCCGTACGCCTTCTGCTTAGCGGGCCGCGCTGATCAGTCCCGACCGCCGGTGAATCGCGGTCGGAATCGGCGCGGCGTCCCCTCCTGTGCGAGGGGCATTTTTGTTTGACCTGGGCCGCCGTGGTGCCGGTCAATTCCGCAGGCAGAGACGATCGATGGAGCTTTGAGGATCATGAGCGAGACGAATTCTGCTGCCGCCTCCGAGGTGGCCGCGCCGCACCGCTACACGGCCGCTCTGGCCGCTGACATCGAGGCACGCTGGCAGGACTTCTGGGACGCCGACGGCACCTACGAGGCGCCGAACCCGAACGGTGACATGGCCGCGCGCGGCGAGGCGGAGGCGGCCCTGGTCGCCAAGCCCAAGAAGTTCATCATGGACATGTTCCCGTACCCCTCCGGAGCGGGCCTGCACGTCGGCCACCCGCTGGGCTACATCGCCACCGACGTCTTCGCGCGCTTCCAGCGGATGACCGGCCACAACGTCCTGCACACCCTGGGCTTCGACGCCTTCGGCCTGCCCGCCGAGCAGTACGCCGTGCAGACGGGCACCCACCCGCGGGTCTCCACCGAGGCCAACATGGAGAACATGAAGGCGCAGCTGCGCGCCCTGGGCCTGGGCCACGACAAGCGCCGCTCGTTCGCGACGATCGACCCGGACTACTACAAGTGGACCCAGTGGATCTTCGTCCAGATCTTCAACTCCTGGTACGACGCCGACGCCGCGAAGGCCCGCCCGATCGCCGACCTGGTCGCGCAGTTCGACAGCGGTGAGCGCGCCGTACCCGGCACCACGCGCGCGTGGAGCGAGCTGGACGCCGCCGAGCGCGCCGAGGTGCTGAGCCAGTACCGCCTGGCCTACGCCTCCGACGCACCGGTCAACTGGTGCCCCGGCCTGGGCACCGTCCTGGCCAACGAGGAGGTCACCGCCGACGGACGCTCCGAGCGCGGCAACTTCCCCGTCTTCAAGGCCAAGCTGCGCCAGTGGAACATGCGCATCACCGCCTACGCGGACCGCCTGCTCGACGACCTGGACGCGCTGGACTGGCCCGAGGCCATCAAGCTGCAGCAGCGCAACTGGATCGGCCGCTCCGAAGGCGCCCGCGTCGCCTTCCCCGTCGGCTCCGAAGGCGATGCCATCACCGTCTTCACCACCCGCCAGGACACCCTGTTCGGCGCCACCTACATGGTCCTGGCGCCCGAGCACGAGCTGGTCGACAAGGTCGTCCCCGCCGCCTGGCCCGAGGGCACCCACGAGACGTGGACCGGCGGACACGCCACGCCCGCCGAGGCCGTCGCCAAGTACCGCGCCTTCGCCGCCGCCAAGTCCGACGTCGAGCGCCAGGCCGACGCCAAGGAGAAGACCGGCGTCTTCACCGGCGTCTACGCCACCAACCCGGTCAGCGGCGAGCAGGTCCCCGTCTTCATCGCCGACTACGTGCTGATGGGTTACGGCACCGGCGCGATCATGGCCGTCCCCGCGCACGACAGCCGCGACTTCGCCTTCGCGCGCGCCTTCCACCTGCCGATGCGCTGTGTGGTCGAGCCGTCGGACGACCGCGGTACCGACACGTCGACGTGGGACGGGGCCTTCTCCTCGTACGAGGCGAAGCTGGTCAACTCCTCGAACGAGGAGATCTCGCTGGACGGCCTGGACGTCGCCGGCGCCAAGGCACGCATCACCGGCTGGCTGGCCACCCGCGGCATCGGCGAGGGCACCGTCAACTTCCGCCTGCGCGATTGGCTGTTCAGCCGCCAGCGCTACTGGGGCGAGCCCTTCCCGATCGTCTACGACGAGGACGGCGTCGCCCACTCGCTGCCCGAGTCGATGCTGCCCCTGGAGCTGCCGGAGGTCGACGACTACTCCCCGCGCACCTTCGACCCGGACGACGCGGACACCTCTCCGGAGACGCCGCTGTCCCGCAACGAGGACTGGGTCAACGTCACGCTGGACCTGGGCGAAGGCCCCAAGAAGTACCGCCGCGAGACCAACACCATGCCCAACTGGGCCGGTTCCTGCTGGTACGAGCTGCGCTACCTGGACCCGCACAACGACCAGAAGCTGGTCGACCCGGCCATCGAGCAGTACTGGATGGGCCCGCGCGAGGGCCAGCCGACCGGCGGCGTGGACCTGTACGTGGGTGGCGCCGAGCACGCGGTCCTGCACCTGCTGTACGCGCGCTTCTGGTCGAAGGTCCTGTTCGACCTGGGCCACATCTCGTCGGCCGAGCCGTTCCACAAGCTGTACAACCAGGGCATGATCCAGGCGTACGTCTACCGGGACGCGCGCGGCTTCCCGGTGCCCGCCGCCGAGGTCGAGGAGCGCGACGGCAAGTACTTCTTCGAGGGCGAGCCGGTCAAGCGCGAGCTGGGCAAGATGGGCAAGTCCCTGAAGAACGCCGTCACCCCGGACGAGATCTGCGACGAGTACGGCGCGGACACCCTGCGCCTGTACGAGATGGCGATGGGCCCGCTGGACGTCTCCCGCCCCTGGGACACCCGCGCGGTCGTCGGCCAGTACCGGCTGCTGCAGCGCATGTGGCGGCTGATCGTCGACGAGTCCACCGGTGAGGTGACCGTCGCCGACGTCGCCGAGGCCGACATCGACGAGAGCACGCTGCGCGCGCTGCACAAGTCGATCGACGGGGTGCGCCAGGACCTGGACGGCATGCGGTTCAACACCGCCATCGCCAAGATCACCGAGCTGAACAACCACCTGACCAAGGTGGGCGGCGTGGTGCCCAAGTCCGTCGCCGAGCGCCTGGTGCTGCTGATCGCGCCGCTGGCCCCGCACGTCGCCGAGGAGCTGTGGCGCAGGCTGGGCCACGCCGACTCGGTCGTCCACCAGGACTTCCCGGTCGCCGACCCGGCGTACGTCGTGGACGAGTCCGTGACCTGCGTCGTGCAGATCAAGGGCAAGGTCAAGGCGCGTCTGGAGGTCTCCCCCTCGATCTCCGACGAGGAGCTGGAGAAGGTGGCCCTGGCCGACGAGAGGGTCGTGGCCGCGCTGGACGGCGCCGGGATCCGCAAGGTGATCGTGCGGGCGCCGAAGCTGGTGAACATCGTTCCCGCGTGATCGTTCACGCGTGACCGTCGCCGCGTGATCGTCCTCGCGTAGCGGCATCGGGGTCTTCCCCTACGGGCAGGTTGGGGGTTCCGTTGGAACCTCCGGCCTGCCTTCTCCGTTTACGGTGGAAGGACGGTTGCTGGATCGGAGAGGGGCGTCATGGAAGCCGTGGTCGCTGTCGTGGCGCTGCTCGTCGTGCTCTTCCTCGTCTTGGGGGTGTACATGACGGTCAAGGCCGTCAAGGCCGTCAAGCGCGGGGTGGACCGCACGATCTCGGAGGCCCGCCGGACGGTGGAGGACACCACGCTCCGCGCGAAGACCTTCTCGATCGGCGCCGCGAGCGAACTGGCCCAGCTGCGGCTCTCGTTGCGTACGTCGATGCGTGCCACCCAGGACGTGCTGCACGCGGGAGTGGTCGAGGACGCGTCGTTGCAGGAGTCCCTGGGACTCTTCGAGCGGCTCAGCGCGCACGGCCACGAACTGGACGACGAGCTCCGGCGCCTGGAGCGCGACCCGGACAAGGCCGCCCTGGCCCAGCGCCTCCCCGGCCTGCGGGAGCGCACGGAACAGATCACGAGGGCCGCCGACTCGCTGCGCTGGGCGGCCCGCGACCGGGCCCGCAGGTTCGCCGAGGACGACGTGGACTCGCTGAGCACCCAGATCGACATGGAGGCGGGTGCGCTGCGGCACTGGACGACGGAGCCGACGCCCGAGCGGACCCCGCCCCCCTGGCCCGAGCCCACGGCCGAGCCCGGCAGGACCGCCGAGCAGACCTGGCCCGAGCCGTCCGAGCGGAGCGAGCAGAGGTCCCAGGAGCCGACGCGGCCCGCCATCACACCGCCGACCCCTCGGCCCACGTATTCGTGGCAGAAGGAGACGAAGCCGGAGAGCACCACCTGAGCCTCCTGTGACGCGTGCGGAGTGCCGAGGCGCTGGTGAGAAGCCGGGACGTCCGAGCGTGGAGTTCGGGGTTCCGGGCGAGCAGGGGCCGGGCTGCCGTCGGTCGGCCCAGGCGGGTAATCTCCAGCCCATGTCCCGCCATGTCGCGATCGTCACGGATTCAACGGCCTACCTGCCGCAGCGGGCGACGGAGCGGCACGGCATCACCGTGGTGCCCCTGACCGTGGTCCTGGGTGACGAGGCGCTCGAGGAAGGGACCGAGATCTCGGCCCGCTCCCTGGCTCTCGCGCTACAGAAGCGCAGGTCGGTGACCACGTCTCGGCCGAGCCCCGAGGTCTTCGCCGAGACCTACCGCAAGGTCGCGGAGGCGGGTGCGACGTCCATCGTCTCCCTGCACCTGTCCGCCGAGCTCTCCGGGACGTACGACGCGGCGGTGCTCGCGGCCAAGGACGCACCGGTACCGGTCCGGGTGGTGGACACCGGCATGATCGCGATGGCCCTCGGCTTCTGCGCCCTGTCGGCGGCGGAGGCCGCGGAGGCGGGCGACTCGGCGGAGGAGGCGGTGGCGGCCGCGGAGAAGCGGGCCGCGAACACGGCCGCGTACTTCTACGTCGACACCCTCGACTATCTGCGCCGGGGCGGCCGCATCGGCGCGGCGCAGGCGCTCCTCGGCTCCGCGCTCGCGGTGAAGCCCCTGCTCAAACTCGACGGTGGCCGCATCGACATGCTGGAGAAGGTCCGCACGGCGTCGAAGGCGATCGCCCGGCTCGAGGAGATCGTGGTGGAGAAGGCCGGGTCGGGCCGGGTCGACATCGCGGTGCATCATCTGGCGGCCCCCGAGCGGGCCTCGGTCCTCGCGGATCGGCTGAGGGAACGGGTCCCCGGCCTCGCCGAGCTGCACGTGAGCGAAGTGGGCGCGGTGATCGGGGCGCACACGGGTCCCGGGCTGCTGGGGGCTGTGGTTTCGCCTCGGTGAGGTCGCCCGTGTGGGTGGCGGGGATATCCACAACTGCCGAGTAATCCACGGGAATTGAGCAAGATCAACAAGATTCGGCGGCAGTGCCTAACGTCGTCGGCATGGCACTTCGATCACTTTCCCGAGCATCTTCCGCGACGAGTGGACCCGGGCGTGGCCCCGCGTCCGACGGCCGCGCGAGCAGCCGCCATGACCGAGGGCGCGCCCGGCGCAGGCGCGCTTCGACGGAGGCGGTGCGCTTGCGCGCGCAGAAACTCTTCGTCGACCTCGACGGTCAACCACCACCACCGCCACCGCCTGCTTCGCCGTCCGTCCCGCCACTTGTCCCACCGGCGTTGGACGTCGCGGGCGCTGACGTAGAGCTGCTGCCCCGGGCCCCGGAGAAGGCGCGGGAGCGGGAGCGGGCGGTGGACGAGGAGGCTGCCACCGGCTCCGGCTCACGCTCTGGTTCCGGCGTGCCGGTGGACGTGGCTCCCTCGCGGCGGGAGCGGTGGGGCCTCGCCGTGCGGGAACGGCTGCCGGTGTGGCTGCAGTCGCGGTGCGGCCTGGAGCGGCGCGGAGTGATCGCGCTCGTCGTGGTGCTTGTCGTCGCCGGACTCTTCGCCGCGCAGCACTTCTGGACGGGGCGTACCCAGCCGGTACGCCCTCCCGATGTGGTGCACGAGGCGGGTGCGGCCGTCGATCGCGGGGCGGATCCGGCTCCGTCGCCGGGGCCGCCGGTCGGGGCGGGGCGAGCGAAGGGCGGTGGGGGCGGAGGCCGTGAGGGATCACCCGGTGCGACCGGGGCGATCGTCGTGGACGTCAGCGGAGAGGTCCGCAGTCCGGGAGTTCACCGGCTGCCCGCCGGATCCCGGGTGGCCGATGCCCTGCGGGCCGCCGGTGGGCCCGAGCCCGGCATCGACCTGGGCGGCCTCAACCGGGCGCGGTTCCTCGTGGACGGCGAGCAGGTGGTGGTGGGAGGCCCCGCGCCCGCTTCAGGGGCGGGCGGACCGGGCGGACCGGGCGGAGCGGATGCCGGTGCGGTGGGAGTCGGGACGGCGGGAGTCGGTGGCGCGGCGGGCGCCGGACCGATCGGCCTGAACACCGCGAGCGCGGCGCAGCTCGAAGAACTGCCGGGTGTAGGGCCCGTGTTGGCTCAGCACATCATCGACTACCGCACCGAGCACGGCGGGTTCCGTACGGTCGAAGAGCTCCGTGAGGTCAACGGAATCGGCGACCGGCGCTTCGCCGATCTCCAGGATCTCGTACGGCCATGAGCCCCGGTTCCGGTGGGCCGCGAGGAGCCCCGGGCGCGCGCACCGCCATGCCACCGAGGGCGGCGGTTCATGCCGCGTCGGGTCATCGCCTCGGCGCCTCGCACCCGAGGCAGGAGGGGCCGGTCGACCTCCGTCTGGTGCCGCCCGCGCTCGCCGCGTGGGCGATGGCCGCGCTGATGCTGGACGCCCCGCCCCGGTGGGTGATCGCCACCGTGGTGATCTGCGGGGTCGCGGCCGGTGCCCTGCTGTGGCGCTCCCGGGGGTGGGCCTCATGGCGGCGGGTCTCGGTGGCCGGAGCGCTGCTCTGTGCGGCGGCCTCGACCTGCTCCGCCGCGCTGCACGGGGCGGATCTGCACCGAGGCCCCCTGCCCGCGCTGGCGGGTCGGTACGCGGAGGTCGATGCGGAGCTCAGTGTCAGCTCCGACCCGCGCCGCGTCCGGCCTCGTACGGCGGCGGCCCACGCCGTGCCGCCCGCCGTCGTGCTGGACGCGGAGGTCGTCCGCGTCACGGAGGCGGACGGCACGGAGACCGTGACGCGCACCCCGGTCCTGGTCATCGTGCGGACGAACGCAAGGACGGACGCAAGGACGAACGCTAGGACGGACGCAAGGACGAGCGAGAGCGGTCCGGCGACGGAGCGGGGCGCGCGCCCCGAAGCCGAGTGGCTCGCGCTGCTGCCCTCGACGCGGCTGCGGGTGCACGCGCGGCTCGAGCCACCGCTGCCGGAGAGCGACGAGGTCGCGGCCGTACTCAAGGTGTCCGGCGAGCGCGCGCCGCACGTGACCGGGCAGCCGAGCGGAGCGCAGCGCCTGGCGGGGGAGTTGCGGGCCGGGCTGCGCGAGGCCACGGACGGGCTGCCGTCCGATGCCAGGGCGCTCCTGCCGGGGCTGGTGATCGGTGACACCTCGCGGGTGCCGCCCGAGCTGGACCAGGCGTTCCGGGACACCGACCTCACGCACCTGCTCGCCGTCAGCGGTGCCAACCTGACGATCGTGCTCGCCCTGCTCATCGGGCCGCCGGGACTCGCCCAGCGGTCCGAGCGCCGGGGCCTCGCAGCGAAGGCGGGTCTCCCGCTGCGCACCACCGCGCTGTGCGGCGGGGCCCTCACCCTCGGCTTCGTCATCGTCTGCCGACCGGACCCGAGCGTGCTGCGGGCCGCGGCGTGCGGACTGATCGCCCTGCTGGCCTTGGCGACCGGGCGGCGCCGCTCCCTGATCCCGGCGCTGGCTGCCGCCGTGCTGCTGCTGGTCCTGTACGACCCGTGGCTGTCGCGGAGCTACGGCTTCCTGCTCTCCGTGCTCGCCACCGGAGCGCTGCTGACCCTCGCGCCGCGCTGGAGCGCGGCCCTGCGCGGGCGCCGGGTGCCGCCGAGGCTCGCCGACGCCCTGGCCGCCGCGGCAGCGGCGCAGGCGGTGTGCGCACCTGTCGTGGCCGTCCTCGCGGCCCGGGTGAGTCTGGTCGCCGTGCCGTGCAATCTCCTCGCGGAGTTCGCCGTCGCTCCCGCCACCGTGCTCGGCTTCGCCGCGCTGGCATCCGCGCCCGTGGCGATGCCCCTCGCCAAGGCCCTTTCCTGGTGCGCGAGTTGGCCGACGGGATGGATTGCTGAGATCGCCAGGAGCGGTGCGGCGTTGCCGGGGAGCGGGTTCGACTGGCCGGGCGGCTGGCCCGGCGGACTGCTGCTGGCGCTCGCCACGGCGGGCGTCGTCCTCCTGGGGACGCGGCTCGTGCGCCGCCCGTGGCTCTGCGCCGCCTGCGCGCTGCTGCTCCTCCTGGTGATCGTCCAGCCCCCGCCCCTGACCCGCGTCATCGCGGGCTGGCCGCCCGCGGGATGGCGGATGGTGATGTGCGACGTGGGGCAGGGGGATGCCACCGTGCTCGCGACGGGCGATGGAGCGGCGGTGGTCGTCGACGTGGGGCCGGACCCCGTGGCGGTCGACCGCTGTCTGCGCTCGCTCGGCATCACGCGCATCCCCCTCGTCCTTCTCACGCATTTCCACGCGGACCATGTGGCGGGGCTGCCGGGTGTGCTGCGAGGGCGCGAGGTGGGCGAGATCCAGACCACGGGGTTCGAGGAACCGAGGGAGCAGGCCGCGTTCGTGCGGGAGCGGGCGGCCGCCGAGGGGGTCCCCGTGACCAGGGCGGCAGCGGGCGAGCGGCGCCGCGCGGGGGCGCTGGACTGGCGGGTGCTCTGGCCCCCGCCGGAATCACCGGAGCTGACCACGCCGCGACCCGAAGGGCCGAACGACGCCAGCGTCACCCTGCTCGTGCGGACCGGAGGGCTGGAGCTGCTGCTCCTCGGTGATCTCGAACCACCCTCCCAGCGAGCCCTGTTGCGCAGCCCGGCCGCCGCGTTGCTCGGCTCCGTGGACGTGCTCAAGGTCGCCCACCACGGCTCGGCCCACCAGGATCCGGAACTGCTGCGCAGAGCGGCACCGAGGCTCGCGCTGATCTCGTGCGGGGCGGACAACTCGTACGGCCATCCGTCGCCGCGCACGGTCGACGCGCTGCGGGGCGGGGGCGCGGAGGTGCTGCGTACGGACACGCGGGGCGCGATCGCGGTAGTGGACGCGGGGTCGCGGACGGCGCCGCGACTCGAAGTGGCCACCCGGCCGCCCTAGGGCGACCCCGTGGCGAAGCGGAACTCGAAGCGGAACTCTCGGCCAACCGCGTGACTTTGGCCAACGTTGGGGCGCGGGTCAACTGCGCTGCTCCAAGGGGAGGTCCCTTCCGGTGAGAACGGATGAGAACGGATGGGCTGTCGCCAGCCCAGATGACTGGCGACAGCTGGGCTGAAGACGAGGGAGTACGGAATGGGAGTACGTCGACGAGTGCGCACGGGCATGGCGGGGCTGGCCGCCGCCGCGGTGGCCGTCACCGCCTTCGCGGTGCCCGCCCACGCCGAGTCGGGGAAGGGGCACGAGGCGACCCGGCGCGCGATGGACGCCGTCGTGGCCGGGGGCACCCCCGGTGTCACCGCGGCGGCGGTCGAGAAGGGCGCCGTCTGGAAGGGCACTTCGGGGGTGGGGAACTTACGGACGGGCGCACCGCGAGGAGCCGACGACCGGTTCCGGATGGGCAGCATCACCAAGACGTTCGTGGCGACCGTGCTGTTGCAGATGGAGGCGGAGGGGCGGCTCGACCTCGATGACACGGTGGAGCACTGGCTGCCCGGTGTCGTGCGGGGCAACGGCAACGACGGACGCGCGATCACCGTGCGGCAGTTGCTCAACCACACCAGCGGGATCTTCAACTACACCGAGGACAAGGAGTTCCTCAACCGGAACCTGCAGGCGGGATTCCCCGCGCACCGGTACGACACCCACAGCCCGCGGGAGTTGGT
This sequence comes from Streptomyces formicae, assembly GCF_002556545.1. Classification (NCBI taxonomy): domain Bacteria; kingdom Bacillati; phylum Actinomycetota; class Actinomycetes; order Kitasatosporales; family Streptomycetaceae; genus Streptomyces; species Streptomyces formicae. The sequence continues at coordinate 3,161,213 of NZ_CP022685.1, read as the reverse complement.
GCGGGTTGCGCTGGCGCACGAGCCGGACTTCGCGCCCGGCGCCAGGCACTCGTACTCCAACACCGGTTACATACTCGCCGGGTTGATCATCGAGAAGATCAGTGGGCACGGCTACCGGCACGAGGTCCGCGAGCGCGTCATCGAACCGCTCGGCCTGCGGAACACCAGCCTGCCCGGCACCGACCCCTTCCTGCCGAAGCCGAGCAGCCGTGCTTACTCCAAGCTGAGCCGGGACCCCGCGGCGACCAAGATCTACGACGTCACCGAGAACAACATGTCCTGGGGCTGGGCGGCCGGTGAAGGGATATCCACGACCGGCGACCTCAACCGGTTCTTCAGCGCGCTGCTGCGCGGCAAGCTGATGCCCGCGAAGCAGCTCGCCGAGATGCAGACGACGGTGCCCGCGCCCGGGGACGGCCTGTACTCCGGCTACGGACTCGGTCTGTACGAGGTCAGGACGAGCTGCGACGCGAAGCTGTGGAGCCACAGCGGCGGAACTCCCGGCTCCGGCACGGAGGCCGTGTCCACCGCCGACGGCCGCCACACCCTCGCCTACAACGTGAACGGCGACTGGAACGATCTGGGCGGCATCGTCGACGCGGAGTTCTGCAGGACGTCCGGCAAGGCCACCGGGAAGGGGCGTGCGGTGCCCCGACTGTGAGGAGGGTGGGCAGCGATGTCTGCTACCGCGGGGAACCCCGCCGTGACCTGCTGAAACGTGAAGCTGAGCGACCAATTCGGGCTACTCGCGACACTTCCAGCGCATCGACAGCATTCCAGTGATGTGCGTCCGTGTTGCATCGAATGCCGCAACGGTGATCGAATGCCTAATCGTTGCAGTGCGCAGGTGATGTCAAGTAGCGCGGGGGTGTGTCGCAGGTGTTCGGCCGATGGCTGGGAAACCGTACGAGCAGGACCGGTCGGACGGGGCCCTTGTCGGCGGTGCCGGTGCCGGCGAGCGCGGGGGTGCTCAGCTGCCGGGTGCTCGACCCGGTCAACGAGCCGGTGCGGAACGCGGAGCTGGCCGTCAGCGACGCCGCGGGGCGCAAGGTGGTCACCGGGGGCACGGACCCGTTCGGCTCGTTCGTCACGACCGTGCCTGCCGGGGAGTACCGGCTCGCGGTCTCGGCGGAGGGGTTCACCCCGTTCCGGGCGAGTGCCACGGTCGGGGAGGGCGCGCACGCCTCGCTGGGCGACGTCATGCTCCAGGTCGCCCAGCCTCCGGCGCTGCCCGAGCCCGGTGACTGGGACCTCGACCCCCTGCACTCCTCGGTGGCCTTCACCGCGCGGCACATCGGCCTGGCCCGCATCCACGGCAGGTTCAACAGCTTCGCGGGCGCCATTCGCGTGGGGGAGCGCATGGAGGACTCCGCCATGCACGTCGTCATCGACGCGGCCTCCATCGACACCGCGGTCAAGATGCGCGACGACCACCTGCGCTCGGGCGACTTCCTGGACGTCGAGCGCTTCCCGACGATGGAGTTCTACAGCGACCGCTTCGTACACAAGGGCGGCAGCCGCTGGGCGATCTCGGGCGGCCTGACGCTGCACGGAGTGACGCGCACGGTCACGCTCGACACCGAGTACCTCGGGGTGGGCCAGGGCCTCGAGGGCGAGACCCGCGTCGCCTGCCGCGCCACCACCGAGCTGCACCGCGACGACTTCACGATCACCTGGCAGACGATGCTCGCGCGTGGCATCGCGGCCGTGGGGCACAGCATCACGATCGACCTCGACGTCCAGGTCATCCCCAAGAGCTGACCCCTCGGGCCCGCGCGCCCCGCGCGGGCCCACCCCTCAAGGGGCCTCCAGCCAGCCCTCGTGCTCCGTCGCCAGCTCATCGAGGGCGGCCCGGTCCAGGCGGGCATCGGGGTCCTCGACCACGACCAGCCACTGGGCGTCCTCGGCGTCGTCCTCGCCCGCCAGCGCGTCGCGCACGAGCTGGGGTTCCTCGGTGACACCGAAACGGTCGGGGAGCTCTTCGGCCACTTCCTCCGCGGCGTCGCGGTCGGGCAGCACCAGGACATGTCGTACGTCGTTCACCCGCCCATTGTCCGGCATGGGAGGGGTCGTACGGGAGGGCCGTACGGGACGGGCTGTCAGTGCCGCGTGGGATGCTTGACCGCGATGGCCAGGAAGACAGCAAACGACGATCCGCTCGCTCCTCTCACGCTCGCCGTGGGGCAGGAGGACCTGCTCCTCGACCGCGCCGTGCAGCAGGTGGTCGCGGCCGCCCGCGCCGCCGACGCGGACACGGACGTGCGCGACCTCAGCTCCGACCAGCTCCAGCCCGGCACGCTCGCCGAGCTGACGAGCCCCTCGCTCTTCGCCGAGCGCAAGGTCGTCGTCGTGCGGAACGCGCAGGACCTGTCGGCGGACACGATCAAGGACGTGAAGGCGTATCTCGGCGCGCCCGTCGAGGAGATCACCCTCGTCCTGCTGCACGCGGGCGGCGCCAAGGGCAAGGGCCTGCTCGACGCCGCGCGCAAGGCCGGGGCGCGCGAGGTCGCCTGCCCCAAGATGACCAAGCCCGCGGACCGGCTCTCGTTCGTGCGGAGCGAGTTCCGCGCCCTGGGCCGCTCGGCCACCCCCGAGGCGTGCCAGGCCCTGGTCGACTCGATCGGCAGCGACCTGCGCGAGCTCGCCTCCGCGGTCTCGCAGCTGACGGCGGACATCGAGGGCACGATCGACGAGGCGATCGTCGGCCGGTACTACACGGGCCGTGCGGAGGCCTCCAGCTTCACGGTGGCCGACCGGGCCGTCGAGGGCCGCGCCGCCGAGGCGCTCGAAGCGTTGCGCTGGTCGCTGTCGACCGGCGTCGCCCCCGTGCTGATCACCAGCGCGTTGGCACAGGCCGTGCGGGCGATCGGGAAGCTGTCCTCGGCGCGGGGCGGGCGTCCGGCCGACCTCGCCCGCGAGCTGGGGATGCCGCCCTGGAAGATCGACCGGGTCCGGCAGCAGATGCGGGGCTGGACCCCGGACGGGGTCGCCGCCGCGCTGACCGCTGTCGCGGCGGCTGACGCGGGGGTCAAGGGGGGCGGCGACGACCCGGAGTACGCCCTGGAGAAGGCGGTCGTCGCCATCGCCCGTGCGGCGAGGTCCCGTCGCTGAGAGGAGACCGAGCATCCACCTGCCGGTTCCGGATCCGGTGGTTTCGGGGCTGCGGGTGCGTCGTGGCTCGGCGCGCGGTTCCCCGCGCCCCTGAGGGGGCCCCAAGCCCCCGGACACAGCAATGCCCCCGGAGTGGGCCGGGGGCATCGTCGCAGCGTGGCGTACTGCGTGGTCTGTCCGCGATTCGAGGTAGAGGGCTCGAATTACCCTCGCGGGAGGATTGATCAACGCCCCGGCGAACCGGGGCAAGGGCTTGAGCCCTTAGAGGGACGCGGCCTTCGAAGCAAGCGCCGACTTCTTGTTGGCGGCCTGGTTCTTGTGGATGACGCCCTTGGAGACGGCCTTGTCGAGCTGGCGCGTGGCCTCACGCGTGAGCTCGGCGGCCTTCTGGGTGTCACCGGCGGCAACGGCCTCGCGGGCCTTGCGGATCGCGGTCTTCAGGGAAGACTTGACCGCCTTGTTGCGCTGACGCGCCTTCTCGTTGGTCTTGATCCGCTTGATCTGGGACTTGATGTTCGCCACGAAAGAGCCTTTTCAGGTTCAGGTACTGCAGAGGTACTGCAGATGAGTGTTATGACACGCGCCTCGATGCTTGAGAGGGCTACGAGACACAGCTGTCCACGGTACCAGCAGCCCTCTCACCCGCCCAAACCGAGTGCCGCACCCCGCTCACCGGCCCAAACCGAGCGCAGTGCCCCGCCCATGGGACGATGGAGGCTACGTATAGATCCGACCCGAGGCGAGTGGCGCCTCAAGAGACAGGACCCTGCGTGCCCGCGACCCCTAAGAATGTGCCCGAGCCGAGCCGTACCGACCCGGCGCTGATCCGCAATTTCTGCATCATCGCGCACATCGACCACGGCAAGTCCACGCTCGCCGACCGCATGCTGCAGCTCACCGGTGTGGTGGAGCAGCGGCAGATGCGTGCTCAGTACCTCGACCGGATGGACATCGAGCGCGAGCGCGGCATCACGATCAAGTCTCAGGCGGTGCGTCTGCCCTGGGCCCCGACGGAGGGCCAGGACCAGGGCAGTACGCACATCCTGAACATGATCGACACCCCGGGCCACGTGGACTTCACGTACGAAGTCTCGCGTTCGCTCGCGGCCTGTGAGGGCACGGTCCTCCTGGTCGACGCGGCCCAGGGCATCGAGGCCCAGACTCTCGCCAACCTCTACCTGGCGATGGAGAACGACCTCAAGATCATCCCCGTACTGAACAAGATCGACCTGCCCGCCGCCCAGCCGGAGAAGTTCTCCGAGGAGCTCGCCAATCTCATCGGCTGTGAGCCCGAGGACGTGCTGAAGGTCTCCGCGAAGACCGGCATGGGCGTCGAGGCGCTGCTCGACAAGGTCGTCGCCGAGATCCCGGCGCCCGTCGGCGTCGCCGACGCCCCGGCGCGCGCGATGATCTTCGACTCGGTCTATGACTCCTACCGCGGCGTCGTGACGTACGTCCGTGTGGTCGACGGCCAGCTCAACAAGCGCGAGCGGATCCGGATGATGTCCACCGGCGCCACGCACGAGCTCCTGGAGATCGGTGTCTCCTCGCCCGAGATGACCCCGGCCGACGGCATCGGCGTCGGCGAGGTGGGCTACATCATCACCGGCGTGAAGGACGTCAGGCAGTCCAAGGTCGGTGACACGATCACCTCCCTGCACAAGGGGGCGACCGAGGCGCTCGGCGGCTACAAGGACCCGAAGCCGATGGTGTTCTCGGGTCTTTACCCGCTGGACGGCTCGGAGTACCCGGACCTGCGCGAGGCCCTGGACAAGCTGCAGCTCAACGACGCCGCGCTGGTCTACGAGCCCGAGACGTCCGCGGCGCTCGGCTTCGGCTTCCGCGTCGGCTTCCTGGGCCTGCTCCACCTCGACGTGATCCGCGAGCGCCTGGAGCGCGAGTTCGGTCTCGACCTGATCGCCACCGCCCCCAACGTGGTCTACCGCGTGATCATGGAGGACGGCACCGAGCACGTCGTCACCAACCCGAGCGAGTTCCCCGAGGGCAAGATCGACGAGGTGCACGAGCCCGTCGTGCGCGCCACGATCCTCGCGCCGAGCGAGTTCATCGGCTCGATCATGGAGCTCTGCCAGAACCGGCGCGGCGTCATGCTCGGCATGGACTACCTCTCCGAGGACCGCGTCGAGATCCGCTACACGCTGCCCCTCGCCGAGATCGTCTTCGACTTCTTCGACCAGCTGAAGTCCAAGACCCGCGGTTACGCCTCGCTGGACTACGAGCCCACGGGCGAGCAGTCGGCGCAGCTCGTCAAGGTCGACATCCTGCTGCACGGCGACAAGGTCGACGCCTTCTCCGCGGTCACGCACAAGGACGCGGCGTACGCGTACGGCGTGCGGCTCGTGGCCAAGCTGCGCGAGCTGATCCCGCGGCAGGCCTTCGAGGTGCCCGTGCAGGCCGCGATCGGTTCCCGGGTCATCGCCCGCGAGACCATCCGCGCCATCCGCAAGGACGTCCTCGCCAAGTGCTACGGCGGTGACATCTCGCGTAAGCGCAAGCTGCTCGAGAAGCAGAAGGAGGGCAAGAAGCGCATGAAGATGGTCGGCAGCGTCGAGGTGCCGCAGGAAGCCTTCATCGCGGTGCTCTCCAGCGACGACAGCGGGCCCGGCAAGGCGAAGAAGTAACCACACGGCACGCTGGAACGGGCCCGTGGCGCTTCGGCGTCGCGGGCCCTTCCCGTACGGGTCGTCCGGAGAAAGTGACAGGCAGAAGCCCCTTACGCACCGGGCGTCGGCGCTCTACTCTGATCACTGCTCGTAGGTTACTCGCAAGTTAAACAAGTAGCCGACAGGGATGTAAGAAGCAGCCGCCAGCCAGTTCGCCGCACTGCCGTGGGCCCGGAGGATGTCGTGAGCGACACACAGACCTTGATCGAGAACCGACCGCCCTCCGTGGCGCATCTCTTCCTGGAGCGCGTGGCGGCCACGCCGGATGCCGAGGCCTACCGCTATCCCGTGCCGGCGGCCTCCGGCACGGGTCCCGACGAGTGGAAGTCGCTGAGCTGGGCGGGGACCGCCCACCGCGTCGACGCGATCGCCGCGGGCCTGATCGACCTCGGTCTGAACCCCGAGGACCGCGTCGCCCTCGCCTCGTCCACCCGGATCGAGTGGATCCTCGCCGACCTCGGCATCATGTGCGCGGGCGCGGCCACCACCACCGTCTATCCGCAGACCAACGCCGAGGAGTCCGCCTACATCCTGGCCGACTCCGAGAGCCGGGTGCTCATCGCCGAGGACGCGGCGCAGCTCGCCAAGGCGCGCGAGAAGCGGGCCGAGCTGCCGGAGCTGCGGCACGTCGTGGTGTTCGACTCCGAGGGCGTCACCAAGGAGGAGAGCGACCCCGAGGGCTGGGTGCTCACGCTCGCCGAGCTCGAACTGCGCGGCGCCGCGCTCCTCGAACAGAACCCCGACCTCGTCAAGGAGCGGGTCGGGGCGATCGCCGCCGACCAGCTCGCCACGCTGATCTACACCTCGGGAACCACCGGCAAGCCCAAGGGCGTGCGGCTGCCGCACGACAACTGGTCGTACATGGCGAAGGCCATCGTGGCGACCGGGCTGCTCGGCCCCGACGACGTGCAGTACCTGTGGCTGCCGCTCGCGCACGTCTTCGGCAAGGTGCTGACCTCCGCGCACATCGACCTCGGGCACGTCACCGCCGTCGACGGCCGCGTGGACAAGATCATCGAGAATCTCCCGGTGGTCCAGCCGACGTACATGGCCGCGGTGCCGCGCATCTTCGAGAAGGTCTACAACGGTGTCGCGGCCAAGGCGCGGGCCGGTGGCGGGGCCAAGTACAAGATCTTCCAGTGGGCCGCCGACGTCGCCCGCGAGTACGCCAAGGCCAGCCAGGACAACTTCCGCAGGACCGGCACCGCCTCGGTCCCCTTCGGGCTCGGGGCCAAGCACAAGGTCGCCGACGCGCTCGTCTACTCCAAGCTGCGCGAGGCGTTCGGCGGACGGCTGCGGGCCGCGGTGTCGGGTTCCGCGGCGCTCGCGCCCGACATCGGGTACTTCTTCGCCGGAGCCGGGATCCACATCCTGGAGGGCTACGGGCTCACCGAGTCGTCGGCGGCCTCCTTCGTGAACCCCGGGGAGGCGTACCGCACCGGCACCGTCGGCAAGCCGCTGCCCGGCACCGAGGTGCGCATCGCGGACGACGGCGAGATCCTGCTGCGCGGCCCCGGCATCATGGAGGGCTACCACGGGCTGCCCGAGAAGACCGCCGAAGTCCTGGAGTCCGACGGCTGGTTCCACACCGGCGACATCGGCGAGCTGTCCGTCGACGGGTATCTGCGGATCACCGACCGCAAGAAGGACCTCATCAAGACGTCCGGCGGCAAGTACATCGCGCCCGCCGAGGTCGAGGGCCAGTTCAAGGCCGTGTGCCCGTACGTCTCCAACATCCTGGTGCACGGCGCCGACCGGAACTTCTGCACCGCGCTGATCTCCCTGGACGAGCCCGCGATCCTCGACTGGGCCAAGGAGAACGGTCTGGAGGGCAAGTCGTACGCCGAAGTGTGCGCCGCCCCCGTCACGGTCGAGCTCATCGAGGGCTATGTGAAGGAGCTCAACGAGGGCCTGCAGCGCTGGCAGACCCTCAAGAAGTTCCGGCTCCTGCCGCGCGATCTCGACGTCGAGCACGGGGAGTTGACGCCCAGCCTGAAGCTGAAGCGTCCGGTGGTGGAGCGGGAGTACAAGCACCTGATCGAGGAGATGTACGCGGGCTCGCGCGAGGCGTGAGCCCGGCGGGGCGGGCGGGGCGCCGCGGGCGCGAGCCCGATGGTCGTACGCGGGCGGGGTGTCGAGTGGTTCAGACGCCTCGCCCTCGGCGCATTTCCTGCACCAGTTCCTCCATGTGGGTCACGTGGCGGCGTAGTTCGAGCACGTCCTTGAGGCTGCTTGCCGCCATGTGGGTCTCGATCGCGGAGAGGCGGGCGGCCAGCTCGTCGAACTGGCGCTGCTCGCGGGCCAGTATCCGCTCCAACTGCCGGTTCTTGCGGTGCAGTTCGAGGAAGACAGTGACCTTGGCGCGCAGTACCCAGGGGTCGAAGGGCTTGGTGAGGTAGTCCGCCGCCCCCGTCGCATAGCCGCGGAAGGCGTAACCGGCGTCGTTGTCGGTGCCCGTCAGGAAGATGATGGGCACGTCCTTCGTCTGGTCGAGGCGCTTGATGTTCGACGCGGTCTCGAAGCCGTCCATGCCCGGCATCCGGACGTCGAGGAGGATCACGGCGAATCGTTGCCGCAAAATCGCCTTCATGGCTTCCTCGCCCGAACGGGCGCGTACCAAGGGTTCGTTCAACGATCCGAGGACGGCTTCCAGTGCCATCAGGTTGTCCTCCATGTCGTCGACGAGGAGGATGCTCGCGCGGTTGTCGGTCGGGGCCTCTGCACTCATGGTCGGTGCCTCACTCGGTTGTCGACGGAACAGAGCTCCCTCCTGGAGCGTCTGACTGTTCCGGGACGACGGATGCTGAGTCGGGGGAAGCGGCCTGTCCGGCGGCGGTCGTGCCCTCGGGGTCCAGGAGGGCACAGATGACGCCGAGCAACTGATCCACATCCACGGGTTTGGGTACGTAGTCGGTGGCGCCCTGGGAAATGGCCTTCTCGCGGTCCCCGGGCATCGCCTTCGCGGTGAGGGCGACGATGGGCAGACCCCGCCAGCGCGGGCTGCGGCGGATGGCGGTCATGGTCTCGTAGCCGTCCATCTCCGGCATCATGATGTCCATCAGGACGATGTCGACGTCGGGATTGCGCTCCAGGGTCTCAATGCCCTCGCGGCCGTTCTCCGCGTAGAGGACGGGCATGCCGACGCGGCTCAGCACGTGCGTGAGCGCGAAGACGTTGCGGATGTCGTCGTCGACGATGAGCACCCTGCGGTTCGGCAGTATGCGGCCCGCGCGCCCTTCCTTCCACTCCTCCAGTTTGGTCGGGGTCGGCCAGCTGTCGTCCGGCTCCAGGGCGGTGTGCGGGCGCAGTGCCGCGTGTTCGAGGGGTTCGGGCACGAGCTGGGTGCGCGAGGCCGCGTAGGCGATGGCGGCCGCGCCGTGGCCGGGGTGGACGACCGGGACGTACAGCGCGAAGGTCGAGCCCTGGCCGGGGTGGCTCTCGGCGGTGATGCGGCCGCCGAGGAGGCCCGCGATCTCCCGGCTGATGGAGAGGCCGAGTCCCGTGCCGCCGTACTTGCGGTTGGTGGTGCCGTCCGCCTGCTGGAACGCCTCGAAGATCACCGGGAGTTGCTCGGAGGGGATGCCGATGCCGGTGTCCCTGACAGCGAAGCAGAGCAGGTCGTCGTTGTCGTGCAGGAGCCGCTCGCCCGAGGTGTCCTTGACGCGGCTGACGCGCAGCTCCACACGGCCCGACGAGGTGAACTTGACCGCGTTCGACAGGAGGTTGCGCAGGATCTGCTGGAGGCGCTGCTCGTCGGAGAACATCTCGCGCGGTACGTCCTCGCCGACCGTCACCTCGAAGGCGAGACCGCGGTCGAGGGTGAGCGGGCGGAACGTCGCGTGGACGTAGTCGAGGACCTTGATCAGCGGGAGCTTCTTGGGGCGTACGTCCATCCGGCCCGCCTCGATCTTCGACAGGTCCAGGATGTCGTTGATGAGCTGGAGGAGGTCGGAACCCGAGCGGTGGATCGTGGTCGCGAACTGCACTTCCTGGTCGGAGAGGTGGTTGTCGGGGTTGTCGGAGAGCAGCCTGGCCAGGATGAGCAGCGAGTTCAGCGGGGTGCGCAGCTCGTGCGACATGTTGGCGAGGAACTCCGACTTGTACTGGGAGCTGGTGGCGAGCAGGGCCGCCTTCTCCTCCAGTTCGGCGTTCGAGCGGCGCAACTCGGCCTGCTGGCGCTGGAGTTCGTCCGAGCGCTCCTGGAGCTGGGTGGCCAGGCGCTGCGACTCGCCGAGCAGGGACTCCGTACGGGAGTTGGCGATGATGGTGTTGATCGCGACGCCGATGGTGTTCACGAACTGGTCGAAGAAGGCCAGGTGGACATCGGAGAAGCGGGAGAACGTGGCCAGCTCGATGACGCCGAGGAGCTTGTCCTCGAAGAGGATCGGGATGATCACGACGGTGGCGGGCGCGGCGTCCCCGAGCCCCGAATGGATCTTGATGTACTCCGGAGGCACCTCCTCGACGAGGATGCGCTTCTTCTCCAGGGCCGCCTGGCGTACGAGACCCTGGGCGGGCATGCCGCCCGTGTCGACGACCGAGCCCTGCGCGGAGCCGTACCCGGCGATGAAGGCGAGGCCCTTCGCGGTGACCTGGGTGGGCGCCGGGGCCTCCGCCGTGTCCGGGTCGGCCAGGAAGAACGCGCCGTACTGCGCGTTCACCAGTGGGGTCAGCTCGCGCAGGATCAGGTCGGCGACCTCCATCAGGTCGCGGTGGCCCTGCATCAGGCCCGCGAGACGGGCCAGGTTGGACTCCAGCCAGTCCTTGGCGCGGGTGGTCTCCCTGAGGTTGGAGACCATGAGGTTGATGTTGTCCTTGAGCTCGGAGACCTCGCCCCGCGTCTCGACCGTGATCGCGCGGGTCATGTCGCCCTGGGCCACGGCGGACGCGACCTCGGCGATGGCGCGGACCTGGGTGGTCAGGTTCAGCGCCAGCTCGTTCACGTTCGTCGTCAGGCGCTTCCACGTGCCGTACACGCCCTCGACCCGTGCCTGGCCGCCCAGTTGGCCCTCGGAGCCGACCTCGCGGGCCACGCGGGTGACCTCGGAGGAGAACGAGGACAGCGTGTCCACCATGGTGTTGATGGTGGTCTTCAGCTCCAGGATCTCGCCGCGCGCGTCCACGTCGATCTTCTTGGAGAGGTCGCCCTGGGCCACGGCCGTCGCGACCTGCGCGATGTTGCGGACCTGCCCGGTGAGGTTGTCCGCCATGTAGTTGACGTTGTCGGTGAGGTCCTTCCAGACGCCCGAGACGCCGAGGACCTGCGCGCGGCCGCCGAGCCTGCCGTCCGTGCCGACCTCGCGGGCCACGCGGGTCACCTCGTCGGCGAAGGCGCGCAGCTGTTCCACCATGGTGTTGACGGTGTCCTTCAGCTCCAGGATCTCGCCCCGGGCCGTGACCGTGATCATCTTGGACAGGTCGCCGTTGGCGACGGCCGTGGTGACCTGGGCGATGTTGCGGACCTGCGAGGTGAGGTTCGAGGCCATGAAGTTGACGTTGTCGGTGAGGTCCTTCCACACGCCGGACACGCCACGGACCTGGGCCTGGCCGCCGAGGTTTCCTTCCGTGCCGACCTCGCGGGCGACGCGGGTGACCTCGTCGGCGAAGGCGGAGAGCTGGTCGACCATCGTGTTGATCGTCGACTTCAGTTCGAGGATCTCGCCCTTCGCCTCGACGGTGATCTTCTTGCCGAGGTCGCCCTGGGCGACGGCCGTCGACACGAGCGCGATGTTGCGCACCTGGGAGGTGAGGTTGTCGGCCATGAAGTTGACGTTGTCGGTGAGGTCCTTCCAGACGCCCGACACGCCACGGACCTGAGCGCGCCCGCCGAGGTTTCCCTCGGTGCCGACCTCGCGGGCGACGCGGGTGACCTCGTCGGCGAAGGCGGAGAGCTGGTCCACCATCGTGTTCACCGTCGACTTCAGCTCCAGGATCTCGCCCCGGGCGTCGACGGTGATCTTCTGGCTCAGGTCACCGTTGGCGACGGCCGTGGTGACCTGGGCGATGTTGCGGACCTGCGAGGTGAGGTTCGAGGCCATGAAGTTGACGTTGTCGGTGAGGTCCTTCCACACGCCCGACACGCCACGCGCCTGCGCGCGGCCGCCCAACTGGCCCTCCGTGCCCACCTCGCGGGCCACGCGGGTCACCTCGGCGGCGAACGCGGAGAGCTGCTCCACCATCGTGTTCACGGTGAGCTTCAGTTCGAGCAGCTCGCCCGTCGCCTCCACGGTGACCGTGCGGGTCAGGTCGCCCTGCGCCACCGCCGTGGTCACCAGGGCGATGTCGCGCACCTGGGCGGTGAGCCGCGCCGCCATCGTGTTCACGGCCTCGGTCACGTCCCGCCAACTGCCGGACAGGCCGCGCACCTTGGCGCGCCCGCCGAGCCGGCCCTCCGTGCCGACCTCGCGCGCGACGCGGGTCACCTCTCCCGTGAAGAGGGACAGCTGGTCGACCATCGTGTTGACGGCGCGGCCGAGGCGGCGCAGATCGCCCCGGAGCTCGCGGGTGCCGTCGTGCAGGTCGACACGCTGGGTGAGGTCGCCGCCCGCCACCGCGTTCAGGACGCGGGTGGCGTTGGCCGCGGGGGCGACCAGCGAGTCGAGCAGCGTGTTGATCTCGTTGACGCGCGCGGCCCACCTGCCCTGCCCGGGGCTCGGCGAGAACCGTTCGTCCAGGCGGCCGTGCCGGATGATCTCCCGGCGTACGCGCACGAGTTCGCCGTCGAAGTGGAGCGAGCGGTCGAGCATCTCGTTCAGCGTCGAGTAGAGCTCGGCCGTCAGGCCCTCGCCCACGGGAGCGACCTTCGAGAAGTCCCCGTCGCGCGCGGCCCGCATGGCGGCGAGCAGCGGGCGCAGCTCCGCGTCGGTGGCCACGGCGGAGCCCGTGGTGGCGCCTGTGGCGCGACCGGGGCTCGCGGTGGGGCCGCCGGGGGGACCGGGCGGCGCGGCGGTAGAAGTCCTGGTCTGCGCGGGTGCCGGAATCTTGGCATGGCCGAGCGCGGGCGTAGCACTGTTCTCACTCATAGTGGCCCACTTCGGTAACTCGGTGCTTATGGGCGTGGTCAGTCTGTCACTCTGTGGGTGTCGCCTGAGGCGTATTCGACCGAACTGCTCAGGAGCCGCACAGTGGGGTCCATTCCGATGCAACGGGAGACCGTTTTCCGTGCCTCTGCTCATTCTGGCCCCATGCCGGGGCCCCCGGCAGTGGTGCGGACGTCGCTGCCCGGAAACCCTCTGGCGCCCGCCGCCGCGCGCCGGTTCGTGCGCGCCGCGCTCGCCGACTGGACCGAGCTCGGCGTGCCCGCCGCCGCGGGCATCACCGACCGCCTCGCCGACGACGCGGTGCTGCTGGTCAGCGAGTTGGTGACCAACGCCGTCGTGCACGCGGGCACCGCCGTGGAACTCCTGTGCAGGCTCGACGAGGCGGATCCGGGCGAGAGCACGGAGACCCTGCTCATCGAGGTGTCCGACCACCACCCCTCCCGCGCGGTCCGCGGTGAGCAGGGCCAGCTACCGCCCGGCACCCCGGAGTACGGCCGCGGCCTGCACCTCGTCGCCACCCTCTCCGACTCCTGGGGCATCACCTACCGCACGGGCACCAAGACCGTCTGGGCCCGGCTGCCCGTCGACGGCGTGCGGGCCGTCCAGGAGATCGAGGCGTACGCGAGCGAACAGGCGTTGCAGCGCGGGCTGCGGGCCGCCGAGATCCTCGCCCCGCTGCCCAAGCGGGCCACGCACGACACGGACTGGATCAACCGGGGCGCGCTCTCCTTCCTCGCCGAGGCGTCCGACCTGCTGGCCGGGCAGTTCGACGAGGACCTGGTGGCGGCCCTCGCCGGACAACTGCTCGTGCCCCGGCTCGCGGACTGGTGCGCGGTCTGGCTCGACGACGCGTCGGAGGGACCGGGGCGCGGCGCGGCGGGCGGCGGCACGGGCGAGCGGCTCGCCCGCGTCTGGCACACCAGCGAGCACCGCATAGAGGAACTGCGGCGCGTCCTGGAGAAGGAGCCGCCGCGGCTGCCGCTCGCCGTGGGCGGCGCCTACCCCGTCCCCTGGCCCGGCGAGGCGCTCACCGGCGAGGGCTCGGGCGCGGCGCTCGCGTACCGCCTCACCGCGGGCGGCCGGGCGCTCGGCACGCTGGTGATCGGCCGGGCCGGTCTGGTGCGCTTCCCCGACGAGGTCACCGGCCTCGTCGAGGACTTCAGCCGCCGGGTCGCGCTCGCCATCAGCACCGCACGCCGCTACCAGAGACAGGCGACCATCAGCCAGGTCCTCCAGCGCGGACTGCTGCCCAGCAGGATCGCGGACATCCCGGGCATGCAGAGCGGCCTCGTGTACGAGCCACGGGACAAGGGCGGACCCGGCGGTGACTTCTACGACGTGTTCCAGGCGGGCGAGGGGCGCTGGGGCTTCGCGCTCGGCGACGTCCAGGGCAAGGGTCCCGAGGCCGCCGTCGTCATCGGCCTCGCCCGCCCCTGGCTGCGACTGCTCGCCCGCGAGCGGTATGGGGTGGCCGAGGTCCTCGGCCACCTCAACCAGCTCCTGCTCGACGACGCGGCGGAGGCGGCGGCCGCCGCGGCCGCGGTCGTCGCGGTCGCGGGCGGCCAGGGCGTGCTGCCCGAGGGGCCCACCTCGCGCTTCCTCTCGCTGCTCTACGGCGAGCTGGTCCCCTTCGAAGGCGGCGTCCGCTGCACGGTGGCGTGCGCGGGACACCCGCTGCCGCTGCTGCTCACGCCCGAGGGCGAGGTGCGGCCCGCGGCCAGTCCGCAGATGCTGCTCGGCGTCGTCGACGACGTGACGTACACGAGTGAGACCTTCGAGCTGCGGACCGGCGACACGCTCCTGTGCGTCACCGACGGCGTGACCGAGCGCCGCCAGGGACGGCTCCAGTTCGACGACGCCGACGGGCTCGCCAAGGCGCTCGCCGGCTGCGCGGGGCTCGACGCGGAGCTGGTGGCGGAGCGGATCAGGCGGCTCGTGCACGAGTTCTCGGAGCGGCCGCTGGACGACGACATGGCGTTGTTGGTGTTGCAGGCGGACTGAGGGGGCCCGGGGGCGGGGCTTCTCGGGGGCGGCGTGCTCCGGGGCGGTGAGGGATTCCGCGGTGCGGGACAATGGAAGGCATGCCTTCCGCACTGCCCGATGGTGAGCCCATGCCCGAGGACGGGGCGCTGCCCGCGTCCGCCCTGGACGGCGCGGCCGCGCGCCCGCTCGGCTTCTACCTCCACGTTCCGTACTGCGCCACGCGCTGCGGCTACTGCGACTTCAACACCTATACGGCGACCGAGCTGCGCGGCTCCGGCGGCGTGCTCGCCTCCCGCGACAACTACGCGGACACCCTGATCGACGAGGTGCGCCTCGCCAGGAAGGTCCTCGGCGACGACCCCCGCCCCGTGCGGACCGTCTTCGTCGGCGGCGGTACGCCCACGCTGCTCGCGGCCGCCGACCTGGTGCGCATGCTGGCGGCCGTACGCGACGAGTTCGGACTCGCCGACGACGCGGAGATCACCACCGAGGCGAATCCGGAATCGGTCGATCCCGCGTACCTGAGTGAGCTGCGGGCCGGTGGCTTCAACCGGATCTCCTTCGGCATGCAGAGCGCCAGGCAGCACGTCCTGAAGGTGCTCGACCGCACGCATACGCCCGGGCGGCCCGAGGCGTGCGTCGCCGAGGCGCGGGCGGCGGGGTTCGACCACGTGAACCTGGACCTGATCTACGGGACCCCGGGGGAGAGCGACGACGACTGGCGCGCCTCGCTCCAGGCCGCGCTCGGGGCCGGTCCTGACCATGTGAGCGCCTACGCGCTGATCGTCGAGGAGGGCACGCAGCTCGCCCGGCGGATCCGGCGCGGCGAGGTCCCGATGACCGACGACGACGTTCACGCGGACCGGTACCTCATCGCGGACGAGGTTCTCGGGCAGGCGGGCTACGACTGGTACGAGGTGTCCAACTGGGCCACCTCGGAGGCGGGGCGCTGCCTGCACAACGAGCTGTACTGGCGCGGGGCCGACTGGTGGGGGGCCGGTCCCGGAGCCCACAGCCACGTGGGCGGGGTGCGGTGGTGGAACGTCAAGCATCCCGGGGCGTATGCGGGGGCGCTGGCGGAGGGGCGGTCGCCCGGGGCCGGGCGGGAGGTCCTCGCGGACGAGGACCGGCGGGTCGAGCGCATCCTCCTCGAACTCCGCCTCCGCGACGGGTGCCCGCTGGATCTCCTCCGTCCGGCCGGGCTTGCGGCGGCGCGGCGGGCGCTGGGTGACGGGCTGTTGGAGGAGGGGCCCTTCGCGGTGGGGCGTGCGGTGCTGACGCTGCGCGGGCGGTTGTTGGCGGATGGGGTGGTTCGGGGCTTGGTGGACTGAGCGGGGCGGGGTCGGCTCGGCGCTTGCCCTTCTTCGCCTCCGCCCTGCGGCGGGGTCGGCTCGGCGCTTGCCCTTTTCCGCCCTGCGGGCGGCCCTCGTACCCACCCGCTCCACCCGTTCTCCCACCCGCCGGGTGGGAGTCTCCTGTGGGGGCGGGGCGCCGTTGGCGGCGATTCGGTACAGAAGCGGGGATCTCGGGCAGGAGGGGACCCGTCGCGGAGCGACGGAGCGGGCTCCGGGTGGGGGTGTCCGGTGCGGAGTTACGGGTGGGCGGGCGGGTGTGACCGTCGCGGAGCGGCGGGGTTGTTTCTGGTGGGGCGGTTCGGTGCGGAGCTACGGGTGGATGGGTGGGTGGGCGTGGCCGTCGCGGGGCGGCGGGGTTGTTCGTGGTGGGGTGGTTTCGTGATGAGGTACAGGCGGGCCGGGCCACCGGGCGCAGGTGCGCTCCCCGCGGAGGGGAATCCGGTCAAGGCCCAGGGGCCAGTTACTCCGTGACGAAGTCGATCAACTCTTCCACCCGCCCCAGAAGTTCCGGCTCGAGATCCCGGTAGCTGCGCACCGAGCCCAGGATCCGTTGCCACGCGGCCCCCGTGTTCTCCGGCCACCCGAGGGCCCGGCAGACCCCCGTCTTCCAGTCCTGCCCCCTCGGCACCCGGGGCCACGCAGCGATGCCGACCGAGGAGGGCTTCACCGCCTCCCACACGTCGATGTAGGGGTGGCCCACCACCAGCGCGTCCGCCGTGGAGATCTCCGCCGCGATGCGGGACTCCTTGGAGCCGGGGACCAGGTGGTCGACGAGGACGCCGAGGCGGGCGTCGGGGCCGGGACGGAACTCCGCGACGATCGCGGGCAGGTCGTCGATGCCCTCCAGGTACTCGACGACGACACCCTCGATGCGCAGGTCGTCGCCCCAGACGCGCTCGACGAGTTCGGCGTCGTGGCGCCCCTCGACATAGATGCGCCCGGCGCGCGCGACCCTGGCCCGCGCCCCGGGTACCGCCACCGAGCCGGAGGCAGTGCGTGAGGGACGTACGGGAGGAGCGGCCGCGCCCGTCGCGGGGCGGACCAACGTGACCGTACGGCCTTCGAGGAGGAAGCCGCGGGGCGCCATCGGGAAGACGCGGTGCTTGCCGAAGCGGTCCTCCAGCGTCACCGTCGGCCCCTCGGCGGTCTTCTCGCATCGGATCACCGCACCGCAGAATCCGGTGCTCAGCTCCTCGACCACGAGGCCGGCGTCCGCCGCCACCTCGGGCACGGGCTTCGGCTTCTTCCAAGGGGGCGTGAGATCGGCGGAGTACTGGCGCATTCTCCCGACGATAAGAAGAGTGGCAAGGAGCTCCGCTACGACACGCCGAAGCGATCTGCCAGTGTGGCGCGCTGCGCACGGACAAAAGCCGCATCCACCACCGCACCGTGCCCCGGCACGTAGAGCGCGTCCTCGCCGCCGAGTTCCAGGAGCCGGTCAAGCGCCGCGGGCCATCGCTCCGGTACGGCGTCGGGCCCCGCCTGCGGCTCGTCCGATTCCTCGACCAGATCGCCGCAGAACACGATCTCGGGGCCCCCGTCGGCCCCCGGGACGAGGACCGCGAGGTCGTGCCCGCTGTGGCCGGGACCGACGTTGGCGAGCAGCACCCGCACCCCGCCGCCGAGGTCGAGGGTCCACTCGCCGCAGACCAGGTGGCGCGGGCGGACGAGGAGATCGGCCGCCTCGGCCGCCGCGTCCGGGGTCACGCCGTGGCGCACCGCGTCGGCGCGCAGCTCGTCGCGGCCCTTGTCGAAGACCGTGTCGATGCCCACCGCCCCGTACACCTCCACGCCCGCGAAGGCCGCGGCCCCCAGGACGTGGTCGAAGTGCGGGTGCGTCAACACGAGGTGCGTGACCCGCCGCCCGCCCCCGATGAGCTCCTTGGCGCGGGTCCGCAGCGCCGCGCCCTCGGCCAGGGTCGACCCGGCCTCGATCATGAGGGCCGCGTCGTCGCCGACGACGAGCCCCGCCGTGCAGTCCCAGACCGGCAGGCGGCACCGCCCCACACGCGGTGCGAGTCGTTCCCAGCCCGCCGCTTCCCATGCCAGCGCCACGTCCATACGGTGACGCTATCCGTACGCGCCGTGTTCGGCAGCCGCTGTCCGACACGCGTGCGTGACTTCGGCGGGTCCGCCCTTGCCGGGGCCGTACCTCACGGCCGTACACTGACCTTTCGACAGCTGGCACTCACCTGTGGCGAGTGCCAGGCAAGGGGGCTCGGCGGGGCTCGACGACACGTACGACGGCTGGAGGTGTGCGCGATGCTGAATGAACGCAGGCTCGAGGTGCTGCGCGCCATCGTCCACGACTACGTAGGCACCGAGGAGCCGGTCGGCTCCAAGGCGCTGACGGAGCGGCACAGTCTCGGGGTCTCTCCCGCGACGGTCCGCAACGACATGGCCGCGCTGGAGGAGGAGGGGTTCATCGCCCAGCCGCACACCAGCGCGGGGCGCATCCCGACGGACAAGGGCTACCGACTCTTCGTCGACAAGCTCGCGGGCGTCAAGCCGATGACCGCGCCGGAGCGCAGGGCGATCCAGAACTTCCTCGACGGCGCCGTCGACCTCGACGACGTCGTGGGGCGCACGGTGCGCCTGCTCGCGCAGCTGACCAGGCAGGTCGCGGTCGTGCAGTACCCGTCGCTCACGCGGTCGACGGTGCGGCACGTGGAGCTGCTCTCGCTGGCTCCCGCCCGGCTGATGCTCGTACTGATCACGGACACGGGCCGGGTCGAGCAGCGCATGATCGACTGCCCGGCGCCGTTCGGCGAGACCTCGCTCGCCGATCTGCGGGCCCGGCTCAACAGCAGGGTCGCGGGACGCCGCTTCGCGGACGTGCCGCAGCTCGTGCAGGACCTGCCCGAGGCCTTCGAGGCGGAGGACCGCGGCACCGTCGCGACCGTCCTCTCCACCCTCCTCGAAACACTCGTCGAGGAGACCGAGGAGCGGCTGATGATCGGCGGAACCGCCAATCTCACCCGCTTCGGACATGACTTTCCCCTCACCATCCGGCCCGTTCTCGAGGCCCTGGAGGAGCAGGTCGTGCTCCTCAAGTTGCTTGGTGAGGTGCAGGATTCGGGCATGGCCGTACGGATCGGTCATGAGAACGCCCATGAGGGCCTCAGCTCCACGTCCGTGGTCTCGGTCGGCTACGGTTCGGGCAGCGAGGCAGTAGCCAAACTCGGCGTGGTCGGACCGACCCGCATGGACTATCCGGGAACGATGGGAGCAGTACGCGCAGTGGCACGTTACGTCGGACAGATCCTGGCGGAGTCGTAAGTGGCCACGGACTACTACGCCGTACTAGGCGTGCGCCGCGACGCTTCCCAGGACGAGATCAAGAAGGCCTTCCGGAGGCTGGCGCGTGAGCTTCACCCGGATGTGAATCCGGATCCGAAGACTCAGGAGCGCTTCAAGGAGATCAACGCCGCGTACGAGGTGTTGTCGGACCCGCAGAAGAAGCAGGTCTACGACCTCGGCGGCGACCCGCTGTCCCAGGCGGGCGGCGGTGGCGGTGCGGGCGGTTTCGGGGCCGGTGGCTTCGGCAACTTCTCGGACATCATGGACGCGTTCTTCGGTACGGCGTCGCAGCGTGGCCCCCGGTCGCGCACGCGCCGCGGCCAGGACGCCATGATCCGTCTGGAGATCGACCTCAACGAGGCCGCCTTCGGCACCACCAAGGACATCCAGGTCGACACCGCCGTGGTGTGTACGACGTGCAGTGGTGAAGGCGCGGCGCCGGGGACGTCCGCTCAGACGTGTGACATGTGCCGCGGTCGCGGCGAGGTGTCGCAGGTCACGCGGTCCTTCCTCGGGCAGGTCATGACGTCGCGCCCGTGCCCGCAGTGCCAGGGCTTCGGCACGGTCGTGCCCACGCCCTGCCCGGAGTGCGCCGGTGACGGCCGCATCCGGTCGCGGCGGACGCTGACCGTGAAGATCCCCGCGGGTGTCGACAACGGCACGCGGATCCAGCTCGCGGGCGAGGGCGAGGTCGGCCCCGGCGGCGGCCCCGCCGGTGACCTCTACGTCGAGATCCACGAGCTGCCGCACGCCGTCTTCCAGCGGCGCGGGGACGATCTGCACTGCACCGTCACCATCCCGATGACGGCGGCGTCGCTCGGCACGAAGGTGCCGCTGGAGACGCTGGACGGCCTGGAGGAGATCGACATCAGGCCGGGCACGCAGTCCGGTCAGTCGGTTCCGCTGCACGGCCGCGGTGTCACGCACCTGCGGGGCGGTGGCCGTGGTGACCTCATCGTGCACGTCGAGGTCCTCACGCCGAGCAAGCTCGATCCCGAGCAGGAACGGTTGCTGCGGGAGCTTGCGCAGCTGCGGGGCGAGGAGCGGCCCACGGGGCAGTTCCAGCCGGGGCAGCAGGGGTTGTTCTCTCGGCTCAAGGACGCGTTCAACGGGCGGTAGCGCCTGGAGCGGTGTTGTTGCTTGGCCCCTCGGTCGCGGATTCCGTGCCGGGGGGCTTGCTTTTTGCGCTTCGCGCTTTGGCTGCGGGGGGTGGGGGTTGCTCGCGCAGTTCCCCGCGCCCCTTACGGGGCACCCCCCTGGCGGGCACGATTCGGTGGGTTGTGTCGGACGTGGCACGATGCCGTCATGTCCTCCGCACTGACCGATCTCTGCCGCCATCCGATCGTGCAGGCGCCCATGGCGGGTGGCGCCTCGGGGCCGCAGTTGGCCGCCGCCGTCGCCGAGGCCGGTGGGCTCGGGTTCCTCGCCGCCGGGTACAAGACCGCCGACGGGATGTACCAGGAGATCAAACAGCTGCGGGGGCTCACGTCGAAGCCCTTCGGCGTCAACCTCTTCATGCCGCAGCCCGAGTACGCGGACGCCGCCGCCGTCGACGTGTACCGCAACCAGCTCGCCGGTGAGGCCACCTGGTACGAGACGCAGCTCGGCGACCCCGACAGCGGGCGTGACGACGGGTACGACGCCAAGCTCGCGATCCTGCTCGACGATCCGGTGCCGCTCGTCTCCTTCACCTTCGGGTGCCCCACCCGCGACGTCTTCGACGCGTTCGCGCGCGTCGGCACCCTCACCGTCGTCACCGTGACCACGCCCGAGGAGGCCCAGACCGCCCAGTGGTCCGGCGCCGACGCCGTGTGCGTGCAGGGCGTCGAGGCGGGCGGCCACCAGGGCACCCACCGGGACAACCCCGAGACCGACGGCGCGGGCATCGGGCTGCTCTCCCTGATCACGCAGGTCCGCGAGACCGTGCAGATCCCCGTCGTCGCCGCGGGAGGGCTGATGCGCGGCGCGCAGATCGCCGCCGTCCTCGCGGCGGGCGCCGACTCCGCGCAGCTCGGCACGGCGTTCCTCGTCACCCCCGAGTCGGGCGCTAACCCCCTGCACAAGCAGGCCATGACCAACCCGCTGTTCGTGCGGACCGAGCTGACCCGGGCGTTCTCCGGACGCCCGGCGCGCGGCCTGGTCAACCGCTTCATGCGCGAGCACGGTCCGTACGCCCCCGCCGCCTACCCCCAGGTCCACCACCTCACCAGCGGCCTGCGCAAGGCCGCGGCCAAGGCCGGTGACGCGCAGGGCATGGCGCTCTGGGCGGGGCAGGGGCACCGGCTCGCCCGTGAGCTGCCCGCCGGGCAGCTCGTCGAGGTCCTGGTGGCCGAGCTGGCAGAGGCCAGGGCCGCGCTGGTGTCCGAGGCGCGGGGAGAAGAGGCGTGACCGCCCCCGTCTTCGTCGTCGAGCACTTCGACGCGGGCGACGGCGGACGCTACGTGCTGGACGGGCCCGAGGGACGGCACGCCGTATCGGTGAAGCGGCTGCGCGCAGGCGAGGACGTCGTCCTGACCGACGGCGCGGGGCGCTGGGCGCAGTGCGTGGTCCTCGACACCGAGGGCAAGGACCGGCTGGTGGTGAAGCTGGACTCCTACGCCGAGGAGCCCGCGGAGTCGCCCCGCGTCACCGTCGTACAGGCGCTGCCCAAGGGCGACCGTGGCGAGCTGGCCGTCGAGACCATGACGGAGACCGGCGTGGACGCCGTCGTGCCGTGGACCGCGTCGCGCTGCATCACGCAGTGGAAGGGCGAGCGCGGTCTCAAGGCCCTCGCCAAGTGGCGGGCCACCGCGCGCGAGGCGGGCAAGCAGTCGCGCCGGGTGCGCTTCCCCGAGGTGCTCGACGCCGCGTCCACCAAGCAGGTCGCCGCGCTGCTGGCGGAGGCCGACTTCGCCGCCGTCCTGCACGAGGAGGGCAGCGAGCCGCTGGCCACCGCGGAACTTCCGGCGAGCGGGCACATCGTCCTGGTGGTCGGGCCCGAAGGGGGCGTGTCCCCGGACGAGTTGGCGGCGTTCGCCGAGGCGGGCGCGAAGCCGTACCGACTCGGCCGCAGTGTGCTGCGTACGTCGACGGCGGGCACCGCGGCGACCGCGCTGCTGCTCGGTCGCACGGGTCGCTGGTCCTGAACCACTGCCGGATGGCGGCCTCCTGAGGACCCGTCGGGCCGCCGATGGACAGATGGCCGCATGCGGTCTACCGCCCGGGCGTGCGCAGTGGCACTCTGCCGCCTATGGGGGCATTGAGGCGGTTAAGCGGCACGTACTCGCTGAAGCGGCGTTCACCGGTTCTGTACGCCGTCGCGCTCGCCGGGGCGGCCGCGATCGGCGTCACCGCGTGCGATCCCGTGGACGGGCAGTTGAACACCTCCGCGGTCGCGCTCACCACCGACGAGATGGGCACCAAGGAGCTGGAGCGCCAGCACGCCGACGTGTCATGGCTCAGCTGTACGGGGCGCTTCGAGGGCCGGGTCACGCCCCAGAGCGGCAAGCCGACGAAGAAGGCCGTCGTCAAGGTGGACTGCCAGGGCGAGACCGACGACGGCAAGGACATCACCATCAAGGGCAGGGTGCACGCCGTCGTCGACGGGGCGTGCGTCCGCGGCAATCTCACCGCCAAGATCGACGGCAAGCAGTGGTTCAGCGTCGACGTGCTGGGCAATTGCGACTCCGGCGACGACAACGGCGACGGCAATGGCAACGGCGGGAACGGCAACGGGAACGGCGGGCACGACGGGGGCGGCAAGCCCTCCAACCCGCCCGTCTCCCACCAGCCGCCGCCCTCGCACCACAAGCCGCAGCCCGCGCCCACCACGACCGTCACCGTGACCGCCACCGCCCCGCCGCCCCAGCCGACCTGCAACTGCCTGCCGGGCAAGTGAGAGCGGGCTCCGGCCGCCCGGCCCCCTGCGAAGTGATCAGAAACGCTGCCGGGCCGCCCGGCGGCTGCCTAGGCTGGACGCCGTGACACAGGCAGCGCACTCCGCGTATCTCCGGTATCCGCACATCCACGGCGAGTTGACCGCGTTCACGGCTGAGGACGACGTCTGGGTCGCCCCCCTCGACGGCGGCCGCGCCTGGCGCGTCAGCGCCGACAACATGCCCGTGAGCCACCCCAGGATCTCCCCGGACGGCACCACCGTCGCCTGGGCCTCCACCCGCGACGGCGCACCCGAGGTGCACGTCGCGCCCGTCGACGGCGGCCCCGCCAAGAGGCTGACGTACTGGGGCAGTTGGAAGACCGGCGTGCGCGGCTGGACGCCCGACGGGCAGGTCCTCGCGGTGAGCTCGGCCGACCAGGCGTCGATGCGCCGCACCTGGGCGCGTGCCGTGCCGCTCGACGGCGGACCCGCGGCCACCCTGCCGTACGGCGTCGTGGGCGACGTCGCGCACGGCCCCGAAGGACAGGTGCTGCTGCTCTCCGCGCCGATGGGACGCGAGGCCGCCTGGTGGAAGCGCTACCGGGGCGGCACCGCGGGCAAGTTGTGGATCCGCACGCCCGACGGGGAGCAGGAGCAGCCCTTCGTACGGCTTCACGAAGACCTCGCGGGGAACATCGAGCATCCGCTGTGGGTGGGGGAGCGGATCGCCTTCCTCTCCGACCACGAGGGCGTCGGCGCCCTCTACTCCTCGCTGCCCGACGGCTCCGACCTGCGCGGGCACACTCCCGTGGACGGCTTCTACGCACGGCACGCCGCCACCGACGGCACCCGCGTCGTGTACGCGTCCGCGGGTGAACTCTGGCTCCTGGACGACCTGGTGGACGCCGAACCGCGCCGCCTCGACGTCCGCCTCGGCGGGCAGCGCACCGATCTGCAACCGCACCCCGTCACCGCGGCCCGCTGGCTCGGCGCGGCGGCGCCCGACCACACCGGGCGCGGCAGCGCCGTCTCCGTGCGCGGCTCCGTGCACTGGGTCACGCACCGCGAGGGGCCCGCCCGCGCGCTCGCCGCCACGCACGGCGTGCGCGCCAGGCTGCCCCGCACCTTCCGCGTGGGCGGCGAGCAGCACGTCGTCTGGGTCACCGACGCGGAGGGCGACGAGGCCCTCGAATTCGCCCCGGCCACCGGCGTCGCGCCCGGCGCGACACCCCGCAGGCTCGCCGCGGGACAGCTCGGCCGCGTCCTCGCGCTCGCCATGGCCCCCGACGGCTCCCGCGCCGCCGTCGCCTCGCACGACGGCCGCGTCCTGCTCGTCGAGCGGGAGAGCGGCGAGGTCCGCGAGGTCGACCGCAGCGAGGACGGCGAGGTCAGCGGTCTCGTCTTCTCGCCCGACTCGGCGTGGCTCGCCTGGTCGCACCCGGGCCCGCGCCCGCTGCGCCAGCTCAAGCTCGCCAACACCGCCGACCTCTCGGTCACCGAGGCCACCCCGCTGCGCTTCCGCGACTACGCCCCGGCGTTCACGCTCGACGGCAAGCACCTGGCCTTCCTCTCCGCGCGCGCCTTCGACCCGGTCTACGACGAGCACGTCTTCGACCTGGCGTTCGTCGGCGGCTCGCGGCCGTACCTGATCACGCTCGGCGCGACCACGCCCTCGCCGTTCGGGCCGCAGCGGCACGGCAGGCCCTTCGAGGCGCAGGACGGCGCGGGCGCGGAGACGCCGGACAGCGAGGGCGCCCCCGTCACCCGCATCGACTTCGACGGCCTCGCCGACCGCATCGTGCCGTTCCCCGTCGAGGCCGCCCGCTACACCACCCTGCGGGCCGCCAAGGACGGGCTGCTCTGGCTGCGCCACCCGGTGCGCGGCGTGCTCGGCGCATCCCGCGCCACGCCGTCCGACCCGGACCCCAAGACCGAGCTGGAGCGGTACGACCTGGCGCAGCACCGCGTCGAGGAACTCGCCGCCGACGCCGACCACTTCGCGGTCACCGGCGACGGCAAGCGGGTGCTCCTGTGGACCGACGGCAAGCTGAAGGTGGTGCCGAGCGACCGGCGCGCCTCCGGCGACGAGGACAGCGACTCGAACATCACCGTCGACCTCTCGCGGGTCCGCCAGACCGTCGACCCGGCCGCCGAGTGGCGCCAGATGTACGACGAGACGGGCCGCCTCATGCGGGACAACTTCTGGCGGCCCGACATGGGCGGCGTCGACTGGGACGGCGTCCTGGAGCGCTACCGCCCCGTGCTCGACCGCGTCGCCACCCACGACGACCTGGTCGACCTGCTGTGGGAGGTGCACGGCGAGCTCGGCACCTCGCACGCCTACGTCGTCCCCGGTGGCGGCGGGGGCAGCGCGGCGACCCGGCAGGGGCTGCTCGGCGCGGACCTCTCGCGCGGCGACGACGGACTGTGGCGCATCGACCGGGTGCTCCCCTCGGAGACGTCCGACCCGGCAGCCCGCTCGCCGCTCGCCGCGCCCGGCGTCGCGGTGCGCCCCGGTGACGCGGTGCTCGCGGTCAACGGCAGGCCCGTCGACACCGTGGCGGGCCCCGGGCCGCTCCTCGCGGGCACCGCGGGCAAGCCCGTCGAGCTGACCGTCTCGCCCTCGGGCGGCGGCGACCCGCGGCACGCCGTGGTGGTCCCCGTCGACGACGAGGAACCGCTGCGCTACCACGCCTGGGTCGCGGACCGCCGCGCCTACGTCCACGAGCGCTCCGGGGGCCGCCTCGGCTATCTGCACGTCCCCGACATGCAGGCGCCCGGCTGGGCGCAGATCCACCGCGACCTGCGCATCGAGGTGGCCCGCGAGGGCCTGGTCGTGGACGTCCGCGAGAACCGCGGCGGCCACACCTCGCAGCTCGTCGTGGAGAAGCTGGCGCGCCGCGTCGTCGGCTGGGACCTGCCGCGCGGGTCGCGGGCGCTCAGCTACCCCATGGACGCGCCGCGCGGCCCCGTCGTCGCCGTCGCCAACGAGTTCTCCGGCTCCGACGGCGACATCGTGAACGCCGCGATCAGGGCGCTCGGCATCGGGCCCGTGGTGGGCACCCGCACCTGGGGCGGCGTGGTCGGCATCGACAGCCGCTACCACCTGGTGGACGGCACGCTGGTGACCCAGCCGAAGTACGCCTTCTGGCTGGAGGGGTACGACTGGGGCGTCGAGAACCACGGGGTCGATCCCGACGTGGAGGTCGTGACCACGCCGGACGACTACGCGGCGGGGCGTGATCCGCAGCTGGACGAAGCGGTTCGGCTCGCGTTGGCCGCGCTTGAGGAGAGCCCCGCCAAGTCGGCGCCGGTCCTGCCGGGGGACTAGCGGAACGCCTGCCCGCAACAGTGGGCGATACGCTTTCGTCTGTACTGATCACTGTTACCTAGGAGGTCGACCCATGGCGGGTGAAGCGCAGAGCGACTGCCTGTTCTGCAAGATCGTCGCGGGCGAGGTGCCCGCGACCGTCGTGCGGGAGACGGAGACGACCGTCGCCTTCCGCGACATCAACCCGCAGGCGCCGACCCACGTCCTGGTGATCCCCAAGGCGCACTACCCGGACGCCGCCTCGCTCGCCGCGGCCGAGCCGAAGATCGCCGCCGACGTGCTGCGCGAGGCCGGTGAGGTCGCCGCCGACGAGAAGTCGGAGAGCTACCGCATCGTCTTCAACACCGGCTCGGGCGCCGGGCAGACCGTCTTCCACGCGCACGCGCACGTCCTGGGCGGCCGCGGCCTCCAGTGGCCTCCCGGATAGCGGGGCACCCCTCCTTGTCCGTACGCGAGTTGGTGGTGCTCGGCACCGCGAGCCAGGTCCCCACCAGGCACCGCAACCACAACGGCTACGTCCTGCTCTGGGACGGCCAGGGCATCATGTTCGACCCCGGCGAGGGCACGCAGCGGCAGATGCTGCGCGCCGGGGTCGCCGCCCACGACCTGCACCGGATCTGCGTCACGCACTTCCACGGCGACCACTCCCTCGGTCTCGCGGGCGTCATCCAGCGCATCAACCTCGACCGGGTCCCGCACCCGGTCACCGCCCACTACCCGGCATCGGGCCAGCACTTCTTTGACCGGCTGCGGTACGCGACGGCGTACCGCGAGACCGTCTCCCTCACCGAGGCGCCGGTCGCCGCCGACGGGCCGCTGGCCACCGCCCCCTCGTACACCCTCGACGCGATGAGGCTCTCGCACCCCGTCGAGTCGTACGGCTACCGCCTCGTCGAGCCCGACGGGCGGCGCATGCTGCCCGAGCTGCTCGCCGAGCACGGCATCACCGGGCCCGACGTGGGACGCATCCAGCAGGAGGGCCGCCTCGGCGGCGTCACGCTCGACGAGGTCAGCGAGGTGCGGCGCGGACAGCGGTTCGCCTTCGTGATGGACACCCGGCTCTGCGACGGCGTGCACGCGCTCGCCGAGGGCTGCGACATGCTCGTCATCGAGTCGACCTTCCTCGACGAGGACGAGCGACTCGCCACCGACCACGGCCACTTGACGGCTGGTCAGGCCGCCCGGGTGGCCGTCGACGCGGGCGTGCGCCATCTCGTCCTCACGCACTTCAGCCAGCGCTACCCCGACCCGAGCCGTTATGAACAGCAGGCCCGCGCCGCCGGGTTCGAGGGCGAACTCACCATCGCCCGCGACCTGTCGCGCGTCCCCCTGCCCAAGCGGACCTGAGCACCACCCGAGCCCTCCGGGCTCCAGCACAGAACTGAGCGAGACCGCACCATGCCGATCCCCAAGGCCGAACTCCACCTCCACATCGAAGGCACCCTCGAACCCGAGCTCGCCTTCGCCCTCGCCGCGCGCAACGGCGTCGAACTCCCGTACGCGGACACCGAAGAGCTGCGCAGGGCCTATCTCTTCGACGACCTCCAGACCTTCCTGAACCTCTACTACGGCCTGATGGCGGTGCTGCGCACCGAGGCCGACTTCGAGGAGCTCGCGGACGCCTATCTCGCGCGCGCGGCCGCACAGGGCGTGCGGCACGCGGAGATCTTCTTCGACCCGCAGGCCCACATGGCGCGCGGCGTCCCCATCGGCACCGTCATCGAGGGCCTCTCCCGCGCCCTGGAGCGCAGCGAGGAGCGGCACGGCGTCTCCACGCGGCTCATCATGTGCTTCCTGCGCGACCAGTCCGCGGAGTCGGCCCTGGAGACGCTGGAGGCGGCGAAGCCGTACCTCGACAGGATCATCGGCGTGGGCCTGGACTCCGCCGAGGTCGGCCACCCGCCCGTCAAGTTCCGCGAGGTGTACAAGGCGGCGGCCGCGCTCGGACTCCGGCTCGTGGCGCACGCGGGCGAGGAGGGGCCGCCCGCCTACATCACCGAGGCCCTCGACGTGCTGCGGGTCGAGCGCATCGACCACGGTCTGCGCTGCATGGAGGACCAGGACCTGGTCGAGCGCCTGGTGCGGGACCGGGTGCCGCTGACGCTCTGCCCGCTCTCCAACGTCCGGCTGCGCGCCATCGACGTCCTGGAGGAGCACCCGCTGGCCCGGATGCTCGACGCGGGCCTGATGTGCACGGTCAACTCCGACGACCCGGCGTACTTCGGCGGATACGTCGAAGACACCTTCCACGCGGTGCGCGAGGCGCTCGGCATCGACCACGAGCGGCTCCGGACGCTCGCGCGGAACTCCTTCGAGGCGTCCTTCCTCGACCGCGACGCGGCGGACGAGGCGCTGCGCGCGAAGTACCTCGCCGAGGTCGAGGCTTATTCGTTCGACTGATCGCGGGCGGTGGGTTACGGTCCCGTTCATGGACACCATCGCGCAGATCTACGGCTGACACGGCCCTTTCGGCCCCCGCCCGCCCCTCGAGGGCCGTGGCGGCGGGCCGCCGTGTCCTCATCCGTAGCTTTCTGTACGCGAAGGAACTCTCATGTCATCCAGCCGACTTCCCCGTCGCCGCGCCCACATCGCCATGATCGGCGTGCCGATGGTCAGCCACGTGCTGCCCGGCCTCGAAGTCATCCGCGAGCTGGCGGCGCGCGGCCACCGCGTGACGTACGCCAACGACCCGGCCACCGCCGCTCTCATCGAGCCCACGGGCGCCGAACTCGTCCCGTACGACTCCACGCTCCCCTTCCGCGACAACATCTGGCCCGACGACCCGATCGAGGCCAGCTCGCTCTTCCTCGACGACGCGATGGCGGTGCTCCCGCAGCTCCACGCGGCGTACGACGAGGACCCCGCCGACCTCTATCTCTACGACATCGGCGCCTATGTCGCCCGGGCGCTCGCCGAGGCGCAGGGGCGCCCGCTCGTGCAGCTGTCGCCGACCTTCGTGGCCTGGGGCAGCTACCAGGAGGACGTCGGCGCGTACCTCGGTCAACTGCCGGGCGCCGACGCCCTGGAGGCCCGCTTCAAGGAGTGGCTCGCCGGGTGCGGGGCCACCACCCTGGACGTGGCGGAGTTCTCCGGGATGCCCCCGCGCGGCATCGCCACGATCCCGCGCGCCATGCAGCCGCACGCCGACACGGTCGATCCGGAGCGGATCGACTTCGTCGGGCCGTGCTTCGGCGGTCGCGCCGAGCAGGAGAGCTGGGCGCGGCCCGCGGGGGCGGAGAAGGTGCTCCTGGTCTCGCTCGGCTCCTCGTACACCCAGCAGCCGGAGTTCTACCGGCAGTGCGTGGCCGCCTTCGGGGACCTTCCCGGGTGGCACGTGGTGTTGCAGATCGGCAAGCACGTGGATCCTGCGGAGCTCGGGCGTGATCTTCCGGTCAATGTCGAAGTCCGTTCCTGGGTGCCGCAGTTGGCGATCCTGGAGCAGGCCGACGCGTTCGTCACCCATGCGGGCATGGGGAGCAGTTCCGAAGGGCTCTTCTGCGGGGTGCCGATGATCGCCGTGCCCCAGGGGGCGGAGCAGCCGATGAACGCGGATCGCCTGGTGGAGTTGGGGGTCGCCCGGCGTCTCGACACCGCTGACGCGACGGGCGACGCGTTGCGGGCGGCGTTGCTCGCCTTGACGTCGGATCCTGAGGTTGCCCTGCGCTCCGCGCGGTTGAAGGCGGAAGCCCGGGGTGAGGGGGGTACGACTCGGGCCGCGGACCTGATCGAGGCCGAGCTCTCCGGCTAGTTGGTTCGCCATTGACGGTCGCTGTTCGTGTACCTAGTCTGCGTTCTCATGTATGGACAGGGCCTGGTTATCACGGACGTCCGTCTCACTCCCGTTCTCGTCGCTGATCCGCCGCTCCTCAACACCCAGGGCGTGCATCAGCCCTACACCCCGCGCCTGATCATCGAGGTGGTCACGGCCGGTGGTGTGGTGGGGATCGGGGAGACGTACGGGGACGGCAAGTATCTGGAGCTCGCACGGCCGTTCGCCGAGCGGCTGGTCGGGCGGGAAGTCGCCGATCTGAACGGGCTGTTCACACTCGCGGACGAGGTGGCCGTGGACGGCGCGCGGGTCGACGACTCCGTGGACGTCGGCGGTCTTCGCGGTGTGCAGACCGCCGACAAGCTGCGGCTCTCCGTCGTCTCCGGGTTCGAGGTGGCGTGCCTCGACGCGCTCGGCAAGGCGCTCGGCCTGCCCGTGCACGCGCTGCTCGGCGGCAAGGTGCGGGACGCCGTGGAGTACAGCGCCTATCTGTTCTACAAGTGGGCCGCGCACCCCGGTGCCGAGGGCGACGACCCCTGGGGCGCGGCCCTGGACCCTGCCGGCGTCGTTGCGCAGGCGCGGCTCTTCGCCGAGCGGTACGGGTTCTCCTCCTTCAAGCTCAAGGGCGGTGTCTTCCCGCCGGACGAGGAGATCGCCGCGATCCGCGCGCTGGCCGACGCGTTCCCCGGGCGGCCGCTGCGGCTCGACCCCAACGGGGCCTGGTCGGTGGAGACTTCGCTGAAGGTCGCCGCCGAGCTCGCGGACGTACTGGAGTACCTGGAGGACCCGGCGCTCGGCACGCCCGCGATGGCCCGGGTCGCCGCGGGCACCTCCGTGCCGCTGGCCACGAACATGTGCGTGACCACCTTCGAGGAGATACCCGAGGCGTTCGCCACCGGCGCCGTGCAGGTGGTGCTCTCCGACCACCACTACTGGGGCGGCCTGCGGCGCACCCGTGAACTTGCCGCGCTCTGCCGCACGTTCGGGGTCGGGATCTCGATGCACTCCAACACGCACCTGGGCATCAGCCTGGCCGCGATGACGCAGGTGGCGGCGACCGTGCCCGCGCTCGACTTCGCCTGCGACTCGCACTACCCGTGGCAGTCGGAGGACGTGCTGACCTCGCGGACGCGGTTCGTGGACGGACGGGTCGCGGTCACCGACACCCCCGGGCTCGGCGTCGAGCTCGACCGGGACGCGCTCGCCGTCCTGCACGCCCGGTGGCGGGACGAGGAGCACCGCGCGATGCGGGAGAGGGACGACGCCGCGGCCATGCGCGCGGTGGATCCGGAGTGGGTGACTCCGGCGGTGCCACGCTGGTAACCCGGGGCTCCCAGAAGGATCGTCGGTTACGTTGCCTCCATGGTCGTACCAGCCCAGCCCACCGTCGACCCGCTGAAGTCTGCCCGCAGAGCCGGTGATCCGGCCTGCGACGTCTACCTCACCGGCACGGTCTTCCTCGACATCATCTTCACCGGGCTCGATTCCGCGCCGGTGCGCGGGACCGAGTCCTGGGCGCGCGGCATGGGGTCGAGCCCCGGCGGCGTCGCCAACATGGCGACCGCGCTCGCCAGGCTCGGCCTGCACACCTCCTTGGCCGCCGCCTTCGGGGACGACCACTACGGGGAGTACTGCTGGGACGCCCTCGAACAGGGCGAGGGCATCGACCTCGCGACGTCGCGGACCGTGCCCGGCTGGCACTCCCCGGTGACCGTCTCCATGGCGTACGAGGGCGAGCGCACCATGGTCAGCCACGGCCACGAGCCGCCGCCCGACGCCGACGCGCCGGACGGCGGGGCCCCGCACCGGCCGCCACGCGCGCGTGCCGCCGTCGCCGCGCTGACGCCGGGCACGCGCGCGCCGTGGATCGCCGAGGCGGCCCGCGGCGGCACCCGGATCTTCGCCGACGTCGGCTGGGACGACACCGGGCGGTGGGACCTGGCCGGGCTCGCCGACCTGGAGCACTGCGAGGCGTTCCTGCCGAACGCCACGGAGGCCATGCGCTACACCGGCACCTCCTGCCCCAGGGCGGCCGCGCGGGCGCTGACCGAGCACGTGCCGCTGGCCGTGGTGACCCTCGGCGCGGAGGGCGCGTACGCGGTGGACGGGCGCACCGGCGAGACCGCGGAGGTGCCCGCGATCGAGGTCGAGGCCCTCGACCCCACCGGGGCGGGCGACGTCTTCGTCGCGGGCTTCGTCACCGGGACCCTGGCGGGCTGGCCGCTCGCCGACCGCCTCGCCTTCGCGGGGCTCACGGCGGCGCTCTCCGTGCAGGAGTTCGGCGGCTCCCTGTCGGCGCCGGGCTGGGCCGAGGTGGGCGCCTGGTGGCGCACGGTGCGCGAGGTCGACGACCAGGACCCGGTGGCGCTGCGCCGCTACCGCTTCCTGGAGGACCTCCTTCCGGCGGCCGCGAGGCCGTGGCCGCTGCGCCGCGCGGTGCCGACGATCGGCTTCGGCCGCTCGGCGTGAGCCCGGGGAGGTCCCGAAAACCTCTCGGTGTTGTCGGTGCCCCGTCGTACTCTTGGCAGTGCAAGGCTGAGATGCGGCCCCAAGCCCCGCACGAGGAGGATCGAGCGGCCTTCAGAGCCGGCCCATGACTCAGACACCCACAGCTCAGACCCCCGAGCACGGCCAGGCGCGAGCCCACTTCACCGTTCCGGCGAAGCACCCGATGGTGACCGTCCTCGGCTCCGGCGACGCCCTGCTGCGCGTCATCGAGACGGCCTTCCCGGCGGCCGACATCCATGTCCGGGGCAATGAGGTCAGCGCCGTGGGCGACGCCCACGAAGTCGCCCTCATCCAACGCCTTTTCGACGAGATGATGCTCGTGCTGCGCACCGGGCAGCCGATGACGGAGGACGCAGTGGAACGCTCGATCGCCATGCTGAGGGCGGACGAGAACGGAGACGGCTCGCCGGAGACCCCGGCCGAGGTGCTCACGCAGAACATCCTCTCGTCCCGCGGCCGCACCATCCGCCCCAAGACCCTCAACCAGAAGCGGTACGTCGACGCGATCGACAAGCACACCATCGTCTTCGGCATCGGACCCGCGGGCACCGGAAAGACCTACCTGGCCATGGCCAAGGCGGTCCAGGCGCTCCAGTCCAAGCAGGTCAACCGCATCATCCTGACCCGCCCCGCCGTCGAGGCCGGAGAGCGCCTCGGCTTCCTGCCCGGCACGCTCTACGAGAAGATCGACCCCTATCTGCGCCCGTTGTACGACGCGCTGCACGACATGCTCGACCCCGACTCCATCCCCCGTCTGATGGCGGCGGGCACGATCGAGGTCGCCCCGCTGGCGTACATGCGCGGCAGGACGCTGAACGACGCGTTCATCATCCTGGACGAGGCGCAGAACACCAGCGCCGAGCAGATGAAGATGTTCCTCACCCGCCTCGGCTTCGACTCGAAGATCGTCATCACCGGTGACGTCACCCAGGTCGACCTGCCGGGCGGCACCAAGAGCGGTCTGCGCGAGGTGCAGCAGATCCTCGACGGCGTCGAGGACATCCACTTCTCGCGGCTCACGTCCCACGATGTCGTACGGCACAAGCTGGTCGGCCGTATCGTCGACGCGTACGAGCAGCACGACAGCCGCGACGGGAAGTAGACCAGCACCACCATGTCGATCGACGTCAACAACGAATCCGGAACCGAGGTCGACGAGCAGGCGATCCTCGACATCGCCCGCTACGCCCTCGCGCGGATGCGCATCCACCCGCTCTCCGAGCTCTCGGTGATCGTCGTGGACGCCGACGCCATGGAGCAGCTGCACATCCAGTGGATGGACCTGCCCGGGCCCACGGACGTCATGTCCTTCCCCATGGACGAGCTGCGGCCGCCCCTGAAGGACGACGACGAGCCCCCGCAGGGCCTCCTCGGGGACATCGTGCTCTGCCCCGAGGTCGCGACGCAGCAGGGCAAGGACGCCCCGACGCAGCACTCCATGGACGAGGAGCTCCAGCTCCTGACCGTCCACGGAGTGCTGCACCTGCTCGGGTACGACCACGAGGAGCCGGACGAGAAGGCCGAGATGTTCGGCCTCCAAGCGGCCATCGTCGACGGCTGGCGCGCCGAGAAGGGCCTGACCGGCCCGTCCCCGGCGCCCACCGTCTCGTAGCGCCATGAGCTTGTCGCTGATCGCCGGGGCCGTCGCCCTGGTCGTCGTCGCCTGGCTCGCGGCCTGCGCGGAGGCGGGCATCGCGCGCGTCTCCAGCTTCCGCGCGGACGGGGCCGTGCGCTCGGGGCGGCGCGGCAGCGCGAAGCTCGCGCAGGTCGCCGCCGACCCGACCCGCTACCTCAACGTGGCCCTCCTCGTGCGGGTCGCCTGCGAGATGGCGGCCGCAGCCTTGGTGACGTACGCCTGTCTCCAGGAGTTCGACGAGACCTGGCAGGCCCTCGCGGTCGCCATCGGCGTGATGGTCCTCGTCAGCTATGTCGCCGTGGGCGTCTCGCCGCGCACGATCGGCCGTCAGCACCCGCTGAACACGGCCACCGCCGCGGCGTACGTCCTGCTCCCGCTGGCCCGCGTGATGGGCCCGATCCCACCGCTCCTGATCCTCATCGGCAACGCGCTCACGCCCGGCAAGGGCTTCCGTCGCGGCCCCTTCGCCTCCGAGGCGGAGCTGCGCGCGATGGTCGACCTCGCCGAGAAGGAGTCCCTGATCGAGGACGAGGAGCGGCGCATGGTCCACTCCGTCTTCGAGCTCGGCGACACCCTCGTGCGCGAGGTCATGGTGCCCCGCACGGACCTGGTGGCCATCGAGCGTTTCAAGACGATCCGCCAGGCGCTCACCCTCGCCCTGCGCTCCGGCTTCTCGCGCATCCCCGTGACGGGGGAGAGCGAGGACGACATCGTCGGCATGGTGTACCTGAAGGACCTGGCCCGCAAGACGCACATCAACCGCGACAGCGAGTCGGAGCTGGTCTCGACGGCGATGCGCCCCGCGACCTTCGTGCCCGACACGAAGAACGCGGGCGACCTGCTGCGCGAGATGCAGCAGGAGCGCAACCACGTGGCCGTGGTGATCGACGAGTACGGCGGCACGGCGGGGATCGTGACCATCGAGGACATCCTCGAAGAGATCGTCGGCGAGATCACCGACGAGTACGACCGCGAGCTGCCCCCGGTGGAGGAGCTCGCCGACGGGTGCTACCGCGTCACCGCGCGGCTCGACATCGGCGACCTCGGCGAGCTGTTCGGCCTCGACGAGTTCGACGACGAGGACGTGGAGACGGTCGGCGGACTGCTCGCCAAGGCCCTGGGACGCGTCCCGATCGCGGACGCCTCCGCGGTCGTGCCGCTGCCCGACGGGCGGGCGCTGCGGCTCACCGCGGAGTCCGCGGGGGGCCGCAGGAACAAGATCGTCACCGTGCTCGTGGAGCCGGTGGCGTCCGGTGCGGACGAGGCCGAGGAGGGGGAGTCCGGGTGACGCCCGACGAGCTGCGGACGTTCTGCCTGTCGTTCAACGACGCGGTGGAGGAGTTCCCCTTCACCCCGGAGACCTCGGTCTTCAAGGTCGCGGGAAAGTTGTTCGCGCTCACCGCGCTCGACCGGCGCCCGCTCACCGTCAACCTGAAGTGCGATCCGGAGATGGCCCTCCAGCTGCGGGCGGCCCATCCGGAGATCGTGCCGGGCTGGCACATGAACAAGCGGCACTGGAACACGGTGACGGTCGACGCGGAGCTGCCGGACCGCCAGGTGCGCGAACTCATCGAGGATTCGTACGACTTGGTGGTGGCGGGACTGCCACGCGCGGAGCGGTTGCGGCTCGACCGGCCCTGAGGGGCGCGCGGTACGGAGCGCGCTCTTGGCAGAGTGTCCCAACAGCCCCTCGCCATCGGGGTGGTGGGGCGGCAGAATGGAAGTACCGGCGGATCCCGAACGCTCCCACTCCGGGCTGCCGGGCAAGGGAACTCGGAGTGGAAACGTCTGTGCGAAGGCGTCCGCCGCATCCTGGCCCCGGCCCTCAGGTCGGGGTCAGTCCTTTGTGGCGTGTGGATCCCTCATTCATACGTGGGGGAGCACCCATCGGTCGACGATCTCCTGGATCGCGACGAGGACACTGGCCCACGGGGCTGCCAGAGCGGCCCGTTCGGTCCACACGCGGATGGTGCGGCGCCCGTCCGGCTTCTCGGCCATCGGGCTGATCTCCTTCCTGGTCCACGCTGTCGTGGATACCGCGGCGATCCACGAACGGGTGGCGCCAGGAAGGGGGAATCCGGTGGCTCGTGAACACTCGGTGGAGTGAGTCCGCGCCGCGTCGGTTCGGTTCTCAACCTCCTTGCGCCGATGGTCAGTTGAGCAGGCTACCCTCTGCAATAGAGTAGCCTGCACATCGCCACATGGGTAGTACTGTCGGACAGCTCGCCGAAGGAAGCCTCGCCATGTGCGATATAGCTTTCCGAGAACTGTCGGCCCGAACGGCCCTCCCGGGTTGCGGCCTCCGGAGGGCCGAGGTCCCCTGACAGTGGCGTGAACTGTCGTCCCGGAAGGTCTCGATGAGTAAGCTTCTAGTCTGCTATGTTGCACCTCGCACGGTCCGGTTGGGGGTGGAGCCATCATGAGCGCGCCAAGTGCGGCACTTCAGCGGCTGCGGCTGCGCACCGAGCTCCGCAAGGCGCGTACCGGCGCCCGCCTGACCCAGCGTCAGGTCGCGGCGAAAATGGAGTGGAGCCCCTCCAAGCTGATCCGCATCGAGGCCGGCGAGGTCGGCATCTCGGTCAACGACCTGCGCCCCCTTCTCGATGCGTACGGGATCCGGGACCGCCGCAAGATCGAGGAGCTGCTCGATCTCGCGCGGGGCAGCAGGAAGATGCCGTACGCCGAGTTCCGCGACCTGTACAGCAAGGAGTTCCTGCAATTCCTCGCGCTGGAGTCGTCGGCGTCGATCGTCCGGTCGTACAACTCCCTCCAGCTGCCAGGACCTTTGCAGACCGAGGAGTACGGCCGCGCCATCATGCGGGCGTACGACAAGGGGACCGACGAAGGGGTCGAGCGGGCCATCGAGGTGCGGCTCTCCCGGCAGGACATGCTGACGTCGGGCGACCGCGAGGTCTTCTACATCCTCGACGAGGCGATCCTGCGCCGTCAGGTCGGCGGACGCGGCGTCATGCGGCGCCAGTTGGAACGGCTCGCGGAGCTGGCGGCCCTGCCGAAGTTCACCATCCAGATCCTGCCGTTCAGCGTCGGCGCGCATCCGGGGATCCAGGGGCCCTTCACGCTCTTCGAGTTCGAGGCCGACGAGATGCCCGACTCGCTCTACCTGGAGAACCCGCGCGGCGATTCGTACAGCACCAACGCGCCCGAGGAGAGCGGGCGTTACCTGGAGAGGTTCTGGGAGCTGGAGGACCTCGCCATCAAGGAGCGCACCGTGGACATCCTCAAGGCGCTGGCGGTCAGGGTCGAAGAGGGAACCGACGACCTGGAGAGGCTGCTGCCGCCCGTCGAGGCGGCTTGACGCTCCCTCAACCTCCCCCGGGCCGCCGGACCTTGGCCCGAAACCGGTCGTTCAGATCTGTATGACGCGCCGTTATCCTGGAAGAGGTGCTACGTGCCTCTGCACCAGCCGCGCCGGGCCGGCTGGTCTTCCGCACCCGGGGTGGAGGAGCGGCGTGGGCAGCACATGGGCATGGCGCAAGAGCAGTGCGAGCGGGGCTCAGGACAACGACTGCGTGGAGATCGCCTGGACCGGGAAGACGGTCCTGGTCCGTGACTCCGCGCGCACCCGGGGTGCGGTTCTCGCGGTGGGCCCGGACGCCTGGGGCGCGTTTCTCTCCTCGTTCGCCTGTCCATCCCCGCGTGACGTGACGTCGGCCCGGCCCTGACGGGGCCGGGCCGACGTCACGCCGGGGCTCGGCGGGCTCACGCGCGCCTGCGCCCGCCGAGCCCCACCGCCACCGCGGCCGCCGCGGCGAGCACCACCGCCGCGTCGATGAGGAGCACCGTCCGCGTGCCGGTGAGGAGGTCCGCGTTCGTCGTCGCGAGGACACCGAGCAGCGGGATGCCGATCGTGATGCCGACCTGCTGCGTCGAGGTGACCAGGCCCGTCGCCAGGCCCTGCTCCTCGTCGGGGACGCCCGAGGTGACCGTCACGCCGTACGAGATGATCGCGCCCAGGTGGCACATGCTCGCCAGCGACACCGCGGCCGTGGCCAGCCACACCGACCAGCCGCCCTCGGAGATGCCGAGCAGCGCCGCGCCGAGCGCGCCCTGTCCCGCGAGGGACCCGACGAGGGTGCGGCGTGCGCCGAAGCGGCCGATGACCTTGGGGGCGTAGATGCCCGCCAGCACGGAGACGACGCCCTGCACGCCGAAGACCAGGCCGGTCCTGAAGGCGGAGAGGTGCAGGATCTCCTGGAAGTAGAGGGTGAGGACGAACACGACCGTCGTCATCATCGAGAACGTGACCAGGCCGCCCAGGTTGCCCCACGCCACCGTGCGCCGGCGCAGCATCGGCAGGGAGACCAGCGGCGCCGCGGCGCGCGACTCGATCCAGCCGAAAGCAGCGAGGAGGGC
This sequence comes from Streptomyces formicae, assembly GCF_002556545.1. Taxonomy (NCBI): domain Bacteria; kingdom Bacillati; phylum Actinomycetota; class Actinomycetes; order Kitasatosporales; family Streptomycetaceae; genus Streptomyces; species Streptomyces formicae. The sequence continues at coordinate 3,122,266 of NZ_CP022685.1, read as the reverse complement.
GACGCCCGCCACCAGCGTGACGAGGACGTCGGCGCCGCCGAAGCCGCGCTCGGCCGCCGTGGACAGGGCGTAGATCAGGGCGAGCAGACCGCCGGTGACCGTGACGGCGCCGGGGATGTCGAGACGCGGGCGGTCCGGGGTGCGGGACTCGGGGAGCAGGCCGGGCGCCAGCGGCAGGACGAGCAGTGCGAAGACGGTCAGCAGGCCCATCGTGGAGCGCCAGCCGAGGGTGTCCGTCAGTACGCCGCCGAGCACCATGCCGACCGTGAAGCCGAGCGAGAGGAGCGTGCCGGAGATGCCGAGCGCCCGGTCGCGCTGGGGGCCCTCGGGGAACGTCGTCGTCAGCAGGGACATGCCGGTCGGCACGATGGCCGCCGCGCCCACGCCCTGGAGCGCACGGCCGGTCAGGAACGACGCCGGGTCCCACGCGAACGTGGCGAGCAGCGAGGCGAGGCCGAAGAGCGCGAGGCCCGCGAGGAACAGCTTCCGGCGCCCGAAGAGGTCACCGAACCGGCCGAAGAGCAGCAGGAAGCCGCCCGACGGCAGGGCGAAGGCGGTCACCGCCCACTGCAGCGCGGACTGGTTCATGCCGAGGTCGGCGCCGAGCACGGGCAGCGCCACGTTCAGCACGGAGAAGTCCAGCGAGACCATGAACTGCGCGGCGCAGAGTACGAAGAGGACGAGCTTGTCGCGGGAGGAGAGCTTGGGGGCGTGCGGACGCGGCGCCGGTGGGGCGGCCTGGGGGGACGGGGCAGTGGTGGTGTCGATCGCCATGGTCAAGAGCTTGCGATGGCCGGAATAGACGTGGGGAGCGGGAACTTATGCTGGTGGTCGGAACACCAGTCAGGCTTGGGGGAGCGCCACATGGCCACACCGTCGGTCGCGACGACGCACGCGGACGCGTCCAAGGCGCACCGCCTCAGTGAACTGCGCGAGTTCCTGATGAGCCGCCGCGCGCGGGTCAGCCCGGCGGAGGCAGGGCTTCCGGACGGCGGGGCCCGCAGGCGCACGCCCGGTCTGCGCCGCGAGGAGGTCGCCGTGCTCGCCGGTGTCGGTGCCTCCTGGTACCAGTGGCTGGAGCAGGGCAGGGACATCTCCGTCTCGCCGCAGGTCCTGGACTCCGTCGCGCGCGTGCTGAAGCTGAGCAGCGCCGAGCGCCGTCATCTGTACGTCCTGGCCGGGCTCAACCCCCCGGCCCCCGAGGTCGCGCAGGACGACTGGGGCATGTGCGAGGGACTGCACCGGCTCATCAACAACTGGATGCCGTACCCGGCCCACATCATGGACGCGTACTGGAACTGCGTCATGTACAACGACGCGGCGGCCTCCGTGCTCGGCATGCGCTCCGAGACCTCGGAGAACTGTCTGCTCACCTTCTTCAGCGACCCCATCTACCGTGCCCGCGCGACGAGTTGGCAGCGCAACGCTCCGCAGGTCGTGGCGATGTACCGGGCCGCGTGCTCGGAGCTCCCCGAGGACGACGGGTTCTCCGCGGTGATCGAGGAGGCGAAGGCGACGAGCGCGGAGTTCGCGGAGCTGTGGGAGCGGCGGGACATCCTGCCCGGCGGGCAGGTCGCCAAGGAGATCGAGCACCCCGTGGTGGGGACGCTCTTCCTGGAGTCGACGCAGTTGAAGGTGCCCGCACGGCCCGACCTCACGATCGTGATGCACACGCCGATGCCGGGGGCAGGGCCCGACGGGGGCGACGCCGTCGACACGGCCGGGAAGCTGGCGTGGCTCGCCTCGCCCGAGGGGCGGCGGGGCTCCATCTATCCGGTGGCGGGGTAGCGGGGCGTGCTCCGTATGCTCGGGGCATGACTGAGAGCGCCGCGCTGGACCCCGAGGACCGCAAGATCGTCACCCTGGCCCGTTCCGCACGGGCCCGTAACGGGGTGCCGGAGGGGGCCGCTGTCCGGGACGAGACCGGGCGTACGTATGTGGCCGGGACCGTCGCGCTCGACTCGCTCCGGCTTTCCGCCCTGCGGACCGCGGTGGCCATGGCGGTGGCGTCCGGGGCGGAGTCCCTCGAGGCGGCGGCGGTGGTCTCCGGCGAGACGGCCCTGCGGGATGAGGATCTCGCGGCCGTACGGGACCTGGGCGGGGCCGGGACGCCGGTGTTCCTCGCCGGGGCGGACGGCGAGGTTCGCGTGCGGGGGGAAGCGGGCTGATGTCCCGGGGCGCTGCCCCGGACCCCGCTCCTCGATCGCCGGAGGGGCCGAGATTTCGCGCGCGGTGCGGCAGGGCTCCGGAGATCAGGGACAATGGGCGCCATGAGCGTTCGTAATCCGTCTTCAGCCGCGTCGTCCGAGGCCGCCCACCGGGCCGGTTTCGCCTGCTTCGTCGGCCGCCCCAACGCGGGCAAGTCCACCCTGACGAACGCTCTGGTCGGCAAGAAGGTGGCGATCACCGCCGACCAGCCGCAGACCACGCGGCACACCGTGCGCGGCATCGTGCACCGCGACGACGCGCAGCTGATCCTGGTGGACACCCCCGGCCTTCACAAGCCGCGCACGCTGCTCGGCGAGCGCCTCAACGACGTGGTGCGGACCACCTGGGCCGAGGTCGACGTGATCGGCTTCTGTCTGCCCGCGAACGAGAAGCTCGGCCCCGGCGACCGGTTCATCGCCAAGGAGCTCGCCTCCATCAAGAAGACGCCGAAGATCGCGATCGTCACGAAGACCGACCTCGTCGACGGCAAGACCCTCGCCGAGCAGCTCATCGCCATCGACCAGCTCGCCGTGGAGCTCGGCTTCGAGTGGGCCGAGATCGTCCCGGTGTCGGCCGTCGGCGACAAGCAGGTGGACCTGCTCGCCGATCTCATCGTGCCGCTGCTCCCCGAGGGCCCCGCGCTCTACCCCGAGGGCGACCTCACGGACGAGCCCGAGCAGGTCATGGTCGCCGAGCTGATCCGCGAGGCCGCGCTCGAAGGCGTGCGGGACGAGCTGCCGCACTCCATCGCCGTCGTCGTCGAGGAGATGCTGCCGCGCGAGGACCGCCCCGCCGACAAGCCGCTCCTGGACATCCACGCGTTCGTCTACATCGAGCGGCCCAGCCAGAAGGGGATCATCATCGGTCCCAAGGGCAAGCGGCTGAAGGACGTCGGGATCAAGTCCCGCAAGCAGATCGAAGCGTTGCTGGGGACGCCGGTCTTTCTTGATCTGCACGTCAAGGTGGCGAAGGACTGGCAGCGGGATCCTCGCCAGCTCCGCAAGCTCGGGTTCTAGGGCGTTCTTCGGCCGCGGGTGCGTCGTGGCTCGGCGCGCGGTTCCCCGCGCCCCTTACGGGGCCCTCAGCTCACGCCCTTGATCCGGCGGACCAGCACCGCCCCCGCAAGACCCACCACCGCCGCCGTCAGGTACAGCACCCGGTAGCCCCCCAGGTACGTCACGATCGGTGCCGCGATCGCCGGGGCCGCGACCTGGGGCAGGGAGTTGGCGATGTTGATGACGCCGAGGTCCTTGCCCCGGTCCAGGGCCTTCGGCAGGACGTCGGTCATCAGGGCGAAGTCCACGGACGTGAAGACGCCGAAGCCGATGCCGAGGACCGCCGCGGCGACGATCGCGCCGGGCCAGGTCTGCCAGAGCGCGAGCAGGCCCGTCGCCGCCGCCATCAGTGAGCCCGACCAGATCACGAAGGGCTTGCGGCGGCCCACCCGGTCCGACCAGGCGCCGCCGACCACGACGGTGGCCAGCATCGTCACGCCGTTCACCGCGGTGAGGACGAGGACGCCCTGCTCGGGGTCCGCGTACCCGATCCTGTCGCGCAGGAAGTACAGCAGGTAGAGCAGGACCACCGAGTTGCTGACGTTGATCAGGAACCGGGTGAGCCACGCCCAGGCCAGGTCGGGGTGGCGCCGCGGGCTCAGCCAGAAGCCCGCGAGGAACTCCCGCCCGTTCCACGGCGGCCGGTCGGCGCGCGCCAGGCGCAGGTCGCGGTGGCGTACGACGTAGGGGAGCACGCCCGCGACGGTGAAGACCGCGCACGCCGCGTACCCCGCCACCGTGCCGCCCGCCGCCGTCGCGAGCCCCGTGCCCACCACCACGCCGAGCAGCTGCGCCGCGCCGAGCCAGCCGCCGACCGAGCCGCGCTGGGCGCGTGGCACGCGGTCGGGGACGGCGGCCGTGACCGCGGCGAAGGCGGCGTTCAGGGTCAGCTGGACCAGGCACCAGCCCGCCGCCATCGACCAGAGGGAGTCCGCGGCGGAGAGCAGCAGCAGGGAGGCCGCGCCGCCCGCCGTGCCCGCCACGATCCACGGGGTGCGGCGGCCCCGGCGCGACGTCGTGCGGTCCGAGAGCGCGCCGAAGAGCGGGTTCGAGGCCAGGGACACCACCGCGCCGACGCCCGTGACCCAGGCGAGCACCGTCTCCTTCGAGGTGCCCGCGGGCGCGAGGTCCTCCGCCTGGACGGCGAGGAGGATCTGCAGCGGGCCGTACCAGCCCACCCAGATCGCGCCGTTGGCGAGGGAGAGGGCGCCGGTCCAGCCCCTGCCGACCCGCTCGGTCGGCTCCCGCAGCGCGGTGTCGGTCATGGGCGCTGCGCCCGCAGGGCCTCGCGCAGCCAGTGGTAGGACGCCTTCGGGGTGCGGGTCAGGGTGTCGTAGTCGACGTGGACGAGGCCGAAGCGCCGCCGGTAGCCCTCGGCCCATTCGAAGTTGTCCAGGAGGGACCAGACGAAGTACCCGCGCACGTCCACGCCCGCCTCCAACGCCCGGTGCAGCGCCCGGAGATGACCGTCGAGGTAGGCGATCCGTTCCTGGTCGTCGAGCCCCTCGTACGAGCAGCCGTTCTCGGTGATGACCAGGGGAGGCAGGGCCTCTTTGTAGCGGTCGCGGAAGGCGGTGAGGAGTTCGGTGAGCGCGTCGGGGACCACCGGCCAGCCGAAGTCGGTCACCGGGTAGCCCTCGATCTCCCTGGGGGAGAAGGGGAGTTCGGGCGGCAGGGTGACGCCGGAGAACTCGGCGGCGGTGCCTTCGGGGAGCGGGGCGCCCACCTTCGTCGGCTGGTAGAAGTTGATCCCGTACCAGTCGAGCGGCTCCGCGATGGTCCGCAGGTCCGCCGCCAGGTCGGGCGAGGGCATCAACTCGCCGATGCCTTCCGGGTAGTGGCCGAGCAGCAGCGGGTCCGCGAAGAGCCGGTTGAGCAGGACGTCGTAGAAGTCGGCCGCCGCCGTGTCCTGCGCGTCGGTCGAGGCGGGCCAGGTCGGGCCGTGCGAGTTGGCGATGCCGATGTCACTCGCGCCCGCCGCGCGCAGCGCCTGTACGGCGAGGCCGTGCGCGAGCAGCTGGTGGTGGGCGACGGGCAGCGCGTCGAAGAGGAGCCGCTCGCCGGGGGCGTGCTGGCCGAGCGCGTGGCCGAGCAGGGTGTGTTCGGCGGGTTCGTTGAGGGTGATCCACCGGGTGACGCGGTCGCCGAGCCTGGCGGCGACCACGGCGGCGTACTCGGCGAACCGCTCGGCCGTCTCCCGCTTCAGCCAGCCGCCCGCCTCCTGCACCACCAGCGGGGTGTCCCAGTGGAAGAGGGTGGGCACGGGGCGGATGCCCGACGCGCACAGCTCGTCGACGAGGCGGTCGTAGAAGTCCAGGCCCGCCGTGTGCACCGAGCCGGATCCGGTGGGCAGGACGCGCGGCCAGGAGACCGAGAAGCGGTAGGCGCCGACGCCCAACTCCCTGATGAGCGCGACGTCTTCGCGGTAGCGGTGGTAGTGGTCGCAGGCGACGGCGGCCGTGCTGCCGTCCTTGACGTTGCCGGGGACGGCGGTGAACGCGTCCCACACCGAGGCGCCGCGCTCGTCGGCGGCGCCCTCGATCTGGTGGGCCGATGTGGACACGCCCCACAGGAAGTCGTGGGGGAACTGGGGTATCGCCGCGTTCGCTGCCATGGGCGGGATCTTCCGTACTGTCGAGTACGGAAGTCAACGGCCGTGCGGGAAAAAGATGAACAGGGCTCAGGTTTCTAGGGGATCTGCGGGCCCGCTGTGGCTGGTCGCGCAGTTCCCCGCGCCCCTTACGGGGCGCGCCTACGCGGCGGAGCCGCGCGTGTCACAGCCCCGCGCCCCTTGCGGGGCGCCCTTACGCACCCTCCTTCAGGACCCGCGAGATCAGCTTGCGCTGCGGCTCGCTGAGCCGGGGGTCCGAGCAGTACACCGTCTTCCCGTCCACGGTCAGCTGGTAGTTGAAGCCGTCCGGCACCCCTATCGGCGGGGTGCTCCGGCCCTCGGCCATGGCCTGTTCGGCCAGGGCGTGCCATTCGGGGGCATCGGCCAGCGTCGAGGTGTCCACCTCGGCGTGCCGGTCGATGCCCGCGAACCCTCCCGTGCGCTTCACCTGGATACGCATGGGTCCTGTCTACTCCACCGGCCGTCCGGCCGGTAGCACGTCCGTCAGTCGGTGGCGGGGACCTTGACCGTGGACCACGCGTCGATGACGGCCTTGAGCTCGTCGCCGTCGCCGTACTTCGCGCGCGCCGCGGCTACCGTCAGCTTCGCGAAGTCGCTGAACGAGGCGTCCTGCGCCAGCTCGCCGCCGGTCAGGACGGCGTACCAGATCTCGCCCGCGCGCTCCCAGGAGTGGCCGCCGAGGGCCTCGGAGACCAGGTAGAAGGCGCGGTTGGGGATGCCGGAGTTGATGTGCACGCCGCCGTTGTCGCGGCCCGTCCTGACGTAGTGGTCCATGTCGGCGGGCTGCGGGTCCTTGCCGAGCACGTCGTCGTCGTACGCGGTGCCCGGCTCCTTCATGGAGCGCAGGGCCTTGCCGGTCACGCGCGGGGCGAGCAGGCCCGCGCCGATCAGCCAGTCGGCCTCCTGGGAGGTCTGGCCGAGCGTGTACTGCTTGATCATCGAACCGAAGACGTCCGAAAGGGACTCGTTCAGGGCGCCGGGCTGCCCGAAGTACGTGAGGTTCGCGGTGTACTGCGTGACGCCGTGCGTCAGCTCGTGGCCGATGACGTCGACCGGGATGGTGAAGTCGAGGAAGATCTCGCCGTCACCGTCGCCGAACACCATCTGCTCGCCGTTCCAGAAGGCGTTGTTGTACTCCTCGGAGTAGTGCACGGTGGCGTTCAGCGGCAGGCCGCTGCCGTCGATGGAGTTGCGCGCGTAGGTCTTCTGGTAGAGCTCGAAGGTCGCGCCCAGGCCCGCGTACGCGCGGTTGACGGTGGCGTCCTTGCCGGGCTTGTCGCCCTCGCCGCGCACCTTGCGGCCCGGCAGCTCCGTGCGGTGCCTGGCGTCGTAGATGGTGCGGTGCGGCTTGTCCGCGACGGCTTCCTTGGGCGGGGTCACGCTGGGTGCGCCGACGACGGTCGTCAGGCGGCGCTGGGTGCGCTCGAAGGCGTCCCGCTGGAGGGTGCGGCGGGCGGGAGCGGCGAGTGCCGGGTCCTGGCTCTGGGCGAGGGTGTCCAGGACGTGCGGCGGCACGATGCTGCAGAAAACGGGCTCGAAGCCCGCTGGGTTGGCGGTCATGGCGGCAATGTGGCACTGGGTCATGCCGCTGTCACTACCTGCAACCATGATTAGTGAAATAGAGGTATTCGGGGGCCGCAAGGTGACCCCTTCCTGACCGTCTCCGTGGGATACCGCACCTTTTGGCCTGAATCTGACCTCGGTCCCGCATACTGATACGGGCCCGCGCACAGAGCACGGCTCGGCTAGGCTGCGGCACATCATGCGATTCGGGCTGCTTCTCCTTAGCTGCCGCGGCGAGGGCCTGTAGACGAGGCCGACCCCCTCCCCGCGGAGTTCGGCGTTGCGCTAAGACCGTCGGCCGTCCTTCAGGACACTCCCGAGGAGCCCCGCACATGCCGAACTTCCAGCGATCCACGTCCATGCCGGTCCACAAGTACGGCAGGTACGAGCAGGTCGACATCCCCGACCGCACGTGGCCGGACAACCGGATCACGGTCGCTCCCCGCTGGCTCTCGACCGACCTGCGCGACGGCAACCAGGCCCTGATCGACCCGATGTCCCCGGCCCGCAAGCGCGCGATGTTCGACCTGCTGGTGCGGATGGGCTACAAGGAGATCGAGGTCGGCTTCCCCTCGTCGGGCCAGACCGACTTCGACTTCGTACGGTCGATCATCGAGGACGAGGACGCGATCCCCGAGGACGTGACGATCTCCGTCCTGACCCAGGCGCGCGAAGAGCTGATCGAGCGCACGGTCGAGTCCCTGAAGGGCGCGCGGCGCGCCACCGTGCACCTGTACAACGCGACCGCGCCCGTCTGGCGCGACGTCGTCTTCCGCGGCTCGCGCGACGCCGTGAAGCAGATCGCCGTGGACGGCACCCGCCTGGTCATGGAGTACGCCGACAAGCTGCTCGACGACCGGACGGCCTTCGGCTACCAGTACAGCCCGGAGATCTTCACCGACACCGAGCTGGACTTCGCCCTGGAGGTCTGCGAGGGCGTCATGGACGTCTGGCAGCCCGACGCCGAGCGCGAGATCATCCTCAACCTGCCCGCCACGGTGGAGCGCTCCACGCCCTCCACGCACGCGGACCGCTTCGAGTGGATGTCCCGCAACCTGTCCCGGCGCGAGTTCGTCTGCCTGTCCATCCACCCGCACAACGACCGCGGCACCGCCGTCGCCGCCGCCGAGCTGGCCGTGATGGCGGGTGGCGACCGCGTCGAGGGCTGCCTGTTCGGCCAGGGCGAGCGCACCGGCAACGTCGACCTGGTGACGCTGGGCATGAACCTCTTCAGCCAGGGCGTCGACCCGCAGATCGACTTCTCGGACATCGACGAGATCCGCCGTACGGCCGAGTACTGCAACCAGATGGAGATCCACCCGCGCCACCCCTACGCGGGCGACCTCGTCTACACCGCCTTCTCCGGCTCCCACCAGGACGCCATCAAGAAGGGCTTCGACGCGATGGAGACCCGCGCGGCGAGCCAGGGCAAGACGATCGACGACATCGAGTGGGCCGTGCCGTACCTGCCCATCGACCCCAAGGACGTCGGCCGCTCCTACGAGGCCGTCATCCGCGTCAACTCCCAGTCCGGCAAGGGCGGCATCGCCTACGTCCTGCAGAACGACCACAAGCTGGACCTGCCGCGCCGCATGCAGATCGAGTTCTCGCGGATCATCCAGGCGAAGACCGACGCCGAGGGCGGCGAGGTCACGCCGGGCGCGATCTGGAGCGTCTTCCAGGACGAGTACCTGCCCAATCCGGACAACCCCTGGGGTCGGATTCAGGTCAAGAACGGCCAGACGACCACCGACAAGGACGGCGTCGACACGCTCACCGTCGAGGCCACGCTGGACGGCGACGACACCGTGCTGACCGGCTCCGGCAACGGTCCGATCTCCGCGTTCTTCGACGCGCTGGGCGCCATCGGCATCGACGTGCGCCTGCTCGACTACCAGGAGCACACGATGAGCGAGGGCGCGTCCGCGCAGGCCGCCTCGTACATCGAGTGCGCGATCGGCGACAAGGTCCTGTGGGGCATCGGCATCGACGCGAATACGACACGTGCGTCACTCAAGGCCGTGGTCTCCGCCGTGAACCGCGCCGCGCGCTGACCCTCTCACCGGCGCTTTTCCCGCCCCGCCCGCCGATCAGGCGGGCGGGGCGTCGTCGTCTCCCGGCCATGTCCCGCTCGATCTCCTGTGCGAGGTGCTGACGCCGCATCATCAATGTGGCTAACATCACGCCAACGCGGCAATGCAGCCGGGGAGTTACGGAGGTGCGTGGTGCTGCCAGCTCGGGGACGAAACGGCCGGAAAACGCGCATCTGCGGCAGGCCCGTCACACGCGGCCATGCCCTCTTCAGGCGCGTGATCGGCATGAACACCGCCTGGGACTGCGTCGGCGACGGCGAGTTCTTCTGTCCCGCCTGCGGCGGCGACCGCAACTACCAGCGGCTCACCGGGCGGCGCCGCTTCGTCCTGCTCGGCCTGCCCCTCGTGCCGCGCGGCAGCGCGGGCCCCGTCATCCGGTGCGCCGCCTGCCAGGACCTGTTCGACCCCGACGTCCTCGACCACCCCACCACCACCCGGCTCTCCGCGATGCTCCGCGACGCCGTCCACACCGTCGTCCTCGCCGTCCTGTCCACCGGCGGCGCCGCCTCGCGCACCACCCTGGAGACCGCCGTCGGCACCCTGCGCGGCGCGGGCTTCGACGACTGCACCCGGGAACAGCTCGGCGCCCTCGTCGACGCGCTCGCCGCCGACACCGGGCGCGCCACCGAGCCCGACTGCGGCCCCGCCGTCCCCGGCCTCGCCATCGAACTGCACGAGGCACTCGGCCCGCTCGCCCCGCACCTCGCCCCCGCGGGCCGCGAGGCGCTGCTCCTCCAGGGCGCGCGGATCGCCCTCGCCGACGGGCCCTACACCCCCGCGGAGCGCGACGTGCTCAGCACGGCGGGGTGCGCGCTGACGATCGGCACGGACGACGTGGCCCGGCTCCTGGTGGCGGCGCGGACGCCGTCCTGAGCACCCCCGGCGTACTCCGCCGGGAGTAATCACCGGCCCCGGCCTCCCCACGCCGTACGCCCCAACTCGCTCCCACGTCCGACGGATCGGCGCCCCGCCACCGGAAGGGTTGACCCCGAACAGTCAGCCCTGCCGAAGGAGACCCGTCATGGGGGCCGCACAGACCGTAAGGACCGGAGCGCCGCCGGGGCGCAGCAGGCGCGTGGTGCCCTGGGTGTTCCTGGGGATGTGGGTCGTCGTCCTCGCGCTCGCCTCGCCGTTCGCGGCGAAACTCGCCGACGTGCAGAAGGACCGGCCCGTCGACTACCTGCCCGCGAGCGCCGACTCCACCGAAGTCGCCGAGATCCAGGACCAGTTGCCGGGGGGCGAGGCCACCGAGCTGGTGTTCGTCTACCACAGGGACGGCGGGCTCACCGCCGCCGACCGGAGCCTCGCGGACGAGCAGGTCGGCGAGGTGGCCGCTGCCCACGAGCTCGTCGCGGAACCCAAGGGCGTGCCCTCCGATGACGGCACCACCCTCATCTACCCGGTCGCCACCACCGAGCCGGGCCAGGACGAGGACAAGCGGGACGCGCTCGTCGAGAGCGTGCGCGAAGTCGCCCGGGGCACGGGCGGGTTGAGCGTCGACGTCGGCGGGGCGGGGGCGCTCGACACCGACGCGGGGGAGGTCTACAACTCGCTGGGCGGGCCGCTGCTCTATACCACCGCCGGGGTCGTCGCACTGCTGCTCATCCTGATCTACCGCAGCCCGTTCCTGTGGCTCGTGCCGCTCGCCGTCGCGGGGATCGCGGACTACTTCGCGATGGGCGTCGCCTACGGACTCCACCAGACCTTCGGGACCGCCGTCACCGGGCAGAGCTCGGGCGTCATGACCATCCTCGTGTTCGGCGCGGGCACCGACTACGCGCTGCTCATCGTCTCCCGCTACCGCGAGGAGCTGCGGAGGATCGAGCGGCCCTACGACGCCATGGCTGCCGCCCTGCGCGGCTGCGGGCCCGCCGTGCTCGCCTCGTCGGGGACCGTCGCCGCGGGCCTGCTCTGCCTGCTCGCCGCCGACCTCAACAGCAGCAGGGGCATGGGGCCGCTCGGCACCGTCGGGGTGCTCTGCGCGCTCGCCACGATGCTGACGCTGCTGCCCGCGATCCTCGTCCTGCTCGGGCGGCGCGTGTTCTGGCCGCTCGTGCCCGCCTTCGGCAGCGCGGTCACGCAGCGGCGGAGCCTCTTCGCGGCGATGGGGAGTTCGGCGGGGCGACGGCCGCTCACCGTGCTCGCGAGCGGCGCCGTGCTGCTCGGGGCGCTCGCGCTCGGCGCGTTCAACCTGCCGGGCGCGCTCAAGCAGGAGGACTCCTTCACCGAGAAGCCGGACTCCGTGGCGGCCATGGAGACCGTCGCCGCCGCCTATTTGGAACAGGGCACCCAGCCCATCACCGTGATGACCCCGGCCGCGCGGGCCGCCGACTCGCTCGCCGGGATCCGGGACACCGAGGGCGTCGCGAGCGCGGAGCGGGGGCGTACGGCCGAGGGGTGGACGGAGATCTCCGTCTTCGCGTCCGCGCCGCCCGAGTCGGCGGGGGAGACCGCCACCATCGAGGCACTGCGGGACGGACTCGACGGATCGTACGTGGGCGGGTCGAGCGCCCAGCAGCTCGACCTGAAGGACACCAACGCGCGGGACCGAACGATCGTGGTGCCGCTGGTGCTCGCCGCCGTGCTCCTGATCCTCGTCGCCCTGCTCCGCAGCCTCGTCGCACCGCTGCTGCTGCTCGGCGCCGTGGTCGCCGTCTGGGGCGCCTCGCTCGGCATCGCGGGGCTCGTCTTCGAACCGCTCTTCGGGTTCGACGGCACCGACCCGGGGCTCGGGCTCCTCTCGTTCGTCTTCCTCGTCGCACTCGGGGTCGACTACGGGATCTTCCTGATGCACCGGATGCGTGAGGAGTGCTTGAACGGGGCCGCACCGGGGACGGCCGCGCTCACCGCACTGCGCACCACCGGTGGCGTCATCGCCTCCGCGGGCCTCGTGCTCGCCGCGACGTTCGCCGTGCTCACCAACATGCCGCTGGTCCAACTCGTCGAACTGGGCTTCGTCATCGCGGTCGGCGTGCTGCTCGACACGTTCCTGGTGCGTACGTACCTGGTGACGAGCGCGAGCGTGGCGCTCGGCAGGAAGGTGTGGTGGCCCGGCGCGCTGTCCAGGCCGCAGGCGGCGGCCGAGCCACGGCCCGATCCCGTACGGGTGCCGACGCCTTGACCCGCCCGCCCAGGGTGCCCCTCCCCTCCCGGAGGGGCACCCGCGTGCCCGAAGATGAGGCGGTGGACGCGAGGACTCTTTCCGACGCGGTGCGACCCCGCCTGGTCGAGCGGGTGGCCGGCATGCCGGGGCCCGCGGGCAGGCTCCGCACCGACGTGCTGTTCGCCCTGGTGATGTTCGCGAGCAGCGGCGCCGTCGTCGGCGTCGTGCGCGACAACGGCGAGCCGCCGGGCGTGGCGGGCTGGTCGCTGCTCGTCGCGGCCCACGTCGTCATCGTGTGGCGGCGGCGCGCGCCGCTCGGCGTCATGCTCGCGCTGATCGCGATCCTGATGTCGTACCACCTGCTCGACGTCAACCACACCGCCCCCATGGCGGTCTCGATGTGCGCCCTCTACACGGTCGCCTCGCGCCGCCGCCCGCTGTACGCCGTCCTCGTCGGCGCGAGCGTGCTCACCGTGATGCTCAGCCTGAAGTTCTCCGAAGGGATGGCCGAGGGCGCGGAGTCGCTGCGGATATCCGGCTGGATCGTGGCGTTCCTGCTGCTCGGCGTGTACGTGCGCATGCACCGGCAGTACGTCGCCTCCGTCCTGGAACGGGCCGTGCGCGCGGAGCGCACCCGCGAGGAGGAGGCCAGGCGCAGGGTCGCGGAGGAGCGGCTGCGGGTCGCCCGCGACCTGCACGACCTGCTCGCGCACAGCATCACCCTGGTCGGCGTCCAGACGTCGGTGGCCGCGCACGTCCTGACCGCCGACCCCGACCGCCTCGACCGGGCGGCCGTCGCCAAGGCGCTGGACGACGTCGCTGAGACCTGCCGCAGCGCGCGGGGCGAACTCCGCGCCACTCTTGAGGTGTTGAGGTCGGGGGCCGAAGGCGCCGACGACGAGGCCAGGGGGCCGCTGCCCGGGCTCGACGGGCTGCCCGACCTCGCGGAGGCGGCCCGCACGGCGGGCGCCGAGGTGGACCTCTCGGTCACCGCCTGCGACGCGCCGCCCGTGGTAGGGGCGGCCGCCTACCGCATCGTGCAGGAGGCGCTCACCAACGCCGTACGGCACGCGGGACCCGACCTCACCGTCCGGGTCGCGGTGCGCGTCGCGGACGCCGCGCTGAACGTGACGGTCACCGACGACGGCGTCGGCGCCCGAGCCCCCTCCCACGCGCCGGGGTTCGGGCTCGTCGGGATGCGCGAGCGGGCCCGCACGGTCGGCGGGACCCTGGAGGCGGGGCCCCGGCCCGACGGGGGCTTCATGGTGTCGGCGGTGCTGCCCCTCGCCCCGGTGTCCCTGGGCGGCCTGACATGACGATCCCTACGACGGAAGGCCCGGCATGACGATCCGCGTGCTGCTCGCCGACGACCAGACGCTGGTGCGTGCCGCGTTCGCGATGCTCGTCGAATCCGCGCCCGACATGGAGGTCGTCGGGCAGGCGGGCACGGGGCGCTCGGCGGTCGAACTCGCCCGCTCCGAGCGGGCCGACCTCGTCGTCATGGACATCCGCATGCCCGACCTCGACGGCATCGAGGCGACGCGGCTGCTCGCGGCGGACGAGGACCTGGCGGGCGTGAAGGTCCTGATGCTCACGACGTACGACACGGACGAGCACGTCGTCGACGCGCTGCGCGCGGGCGCGTCCGGCTTCCTGGTCAAGGACACCAGACCCGCCGAACTCCTGGACGCCATCCGCACGGTGGCCACCGGCGAATCCCTGCTCTCGCCAGGACCCACGGCACGGCTGATCGCCCGGGTACTGCGAGCCCCCGACGCCGCCGAACTGACCGGCGCGGGCGGCCCCGAGGGGCTCACGGAGCGGGAGCGCCAGGTGCTGCGGCTGGTCGCGCGCGGCCTGAACAACACGGAAATAGCCGAGACGCTCGGCCTGAGCCCCCTGACCGCGAAGACCCATGTGAGCCGCATCATGGGCAAGCTGAGCGCCAGGGACAGGGCCCAACTGGTGATCATCGCCTACGAGTCGGGCCTCGTGGCACCGGGTTCGGTCGCGTCCCCCTGAGCCCGGCGCCACGAGCCGGGCGGGGCGTCACATCAGCCCCGCCGCCGCCACGTACTTGCCCACCCGCTCGACGTCCTCCGTCGACAGCGGGATCTGCGGTTCGGCGGTCGCGGAGCAGTCGATGATGCCGCGCAGCCGCAGCGCCGCCTTGAAGGCGCCGAGCGCCGACGAGCTGCCGCCCATGCGCGCCGGGTCGCCCGTCGTCACCATGCCGAACAGGCCGCACAGCCGCTCCTGTTCGGTCCGGGCGAGGGCCCAGTCGCCCGAGCGGCAGGCGCGGTACAGGCGTACGTACCCCTCGGGGTCGACGTTCCCGAGCCCCGGCACCACCCCGTCCGCGCCCATCGCGAGCGCCGCGTCGACCGTCACCTCGGAGCCGGTGAGCACACTGAAGGAGCCGGGGCCCGGGCGCCTGCCGATGAGGACGCGCCGGAAGCCGCCCTCGTCGCCGCTGGAGTCCTTCAGGCCCGCGAGGACGCCCTCCGCCGCGAGTTCGAGGACCAGTTCGGGCGACAGCTTCGTGTGGACGGCCATCGGCAGGTCGTACGCGAGGACCGGCACCTCGGAGCCGCGCGCGACCAGGCGGAAGTGACGGGCGATCTCGGCGGGGTGCGTGCGGGTGTAGAAGGGCGCGGTCACCACCACCGCGTCCGCGCCGCCCGCGCCGAGCGCCCGCACGTGGTCGAGGACGCGGGGCGTCGTCATGTCGATCGCGCCCGCGAGGACCGGAAGTTGGCCGCCCACATGGCGTACGACCGTGTCGAGCACCAGCGCGCGCTGCCGGTCGGTGAGGTAGGCGACCTCCGAGGTCGAGCCGAGGACGAACAGGCCGTCCACGCCGCCCGCGACGAGATGGTCGACGAGCCTGACGAGCGATGCGGTGTCCACCTCGCGGTCCGGTGTCAGGGGAGTGCAGACGGGCGGGACGACACCGGTGAGCGGGGCGGGCAGAGTCATGGATGCTCCCTGGAGGGCGGGGCCGTGGCGGCGGCCTGGGTGACGAGCTCGTGGGTCGACTGTCCTTCGCCCACGGGGTGGTGGCAACGGAACGTGTGCGCGGGACCGGCCGGTTCCGGGTTCGGCATCGCCGTCGCGCACACCTCGTCGGCCTTCCAGCAGCGGGTGCGGAACGGGCAGCCGCTCGGCGGGTGGGTCGCCGAGGGCACGGGTCCGACCAGCGGGATCGGGTCGATGGGGTCGAGGAGTCCGGGTGTCGCGGAGAACAGGGCGCGGGTGTAGGGGTGCCGGGCCCGGTCCAGGATCTCGGCGGCGGGCGACTCCTCGACGATCCTGCCGAGGTACATCGTCACGACGCGGTCGCTCATCCTGCGGACCGTCTGGATGTCGTGCGAGACGAAGACCAGGGCGAGGCCGAGACGTTCCTTGAGATCGAGGAGGAGGTTGAGGATCTGGGCGCGGACCGACACGTCGAGCGCGCTGGTCGGCTCGTCGGCCACGACCAGGTCCGGTTCGAGGGCCAGGGCGCGGGCGATGGCGACGCGTTGGCGTTGTCCGCCGGACAGTTGACCGGGGAGCCCGTCGGCGAGGACCTTCGGCAGGCCGACGAGGTCCATCAACTCCCTTACGCGGGAGTCGCGTTCCCTGGCCGATCCGCGTTTGTGCACGTCCAGGGGGTCCCGGAGGATCTGCCTGATGGAGAGTCTGCGGTTCAGGGCGGTGGACGGGTCCTGGAAGATCATGCCCGTGCGTGTGCCGATCGCCGTGCGGCGGGCGGCGGGGTTCATCGTCCACAGGTCGTGGCCCTGGAACGACACCGTGCCGGACGTCGGGCGCTGGACGCCTACGAGGGTTTTGGCCAGGGTTGATTTGCCGCAGCCCGATTCTCCTACGACGCCGATGGTTTCGCCTGGGGCGATGGACAGGTTGGCGCCTGTCAGGGCGTACACCCTGTCGCGGGACAGGAGGGTGCCGGAGCGGGCCCTGTGCACTACGTGCGTCTCTCGCAGCTCCACGATGGGGGTGGTCATTTCGGCTCGCTGTCTGTTGTGGAGCTGCGGGCTGTGGGGATCTCGGGTGCGGGTTCGCTGGGGCTGGTCGCGCAGTTCCCCGCGCCCCTTACGGGGCTCACCCGCACCTGCGCCGGGTGGTGGCATGCCGTCGCGTGTCTCTCCGCGCCCAGGAGTTCCGGCGTTGTCGTACGGCACACCGCCGAAGCCAAGGGGCACCTGTCCGCGAACCGGCAGCCCCGCGGGAAGTCCGCGGGGGACGGGACCACGCCCCTGATCTGCGTCAAGCGTTGGGCCGCCGACTCCAGGGAGAGGACCGAGCCGAGCAGGCCGCGCGTGTAGTGGTGGGTCGGGGTCTCCACGAGGTCGGCGGTGACGCCCGTCTCGACGATCTGGCCGCCGTACATCACCACCACCCGGTCGGTGACGTCGGCGACGAGTGCCAGGTCGTGCGAGACGAGGATCAGCGCGAAGCCCAGCTCCTCGCGCAGGCGCAGGAGCAGCTGGATGATCTGCGCCTGGACGGTGACGTCGAGCGCGGTGGTGGGCTCGTCCGCGACGATCAGCCGGGGGTCGCGGGAGAGGGCCATGGCGATCAGGACGCGCTGGCGCTGGCCGCCGGAGAGCTCGTGCGGGTAGCTGCGCAGGGTGCGTTCCGGGTCGAGGCCCACCAGTTCGAGGAGTTCGACGGGGGTGCGGCGGCCACCTCGGCGTACGACCTGTTTGAGCTGGGAGCGGACCGTCATGGCGGGATTCAGCGAGGACAGGGCGTCCTGGTAGATCATCGCCATGTCGTGGCCGAGGAGCCCGCGGCGGGCCCGCATCGGCAGGCCGGTCAGCTCCCGGCCGCCGAAGGCGACGCGGCCGCGCACCCGGGCGCCCCTGGGCTGGAGGCCCATCACGGTCAGGGCGGTCAGCGACTTCCCGCAGCCCGACTCGCCGACCAGGCCGAGGACTTCACCGGGACGCACGTCGAAGCTGATGCCGTCGACGATGTCCACCCCGCCGTGGCGCTCGTCGAAGCCGACGGCGAGGTCGGTGACGGTGAGGACCGGGGCGCCTTCGGGCAGCGGGCGGGCCCGGGAGCGCAGGCGTGCGGCCGCCTCGGTCAGGCCGGGCAGCGCGAGGACCTCGCCGCTGCCGGGCTCGGCGGCCTCCAGGGGGTCCTCGTCGTGGGCCCGCGCCGCCTCGCGCGGGGAGACCTCGCGGGTGGAGGGCGCGGCCCACGCGTCGGAGACGCCCTCGGAGAGGATGTTGAGGGCGAGGACGGTGAGCAGCATCAGGAGGCCGGGGAAGACCGTCGCCCACCAGCCGCCGATCAGGACCATGTTCTTGCCGTCGGCGATGACGCTGCCCCAGGACGGGTCCGGCGGCCGTACGCCCGCGCCGATGAAGGAGAGCGACGCCTCGAAGACGATGGCCTCGGCGACCTGCACCGTACAGAAGACGAGGATCGGCGCGGCGCAGTTGACGGCGACGTGGCGGATCAGGATGTGCGGCGTACGGGCGCCGATGATGCGTTCGGCGACGACGTAGTCCTCGCCGTCCTGGTCCATCACGTTGGCGCGTACGACGCGGGCGATCGGCGGCGTGAACAGGAACGCGATGGCGCAGATGAGGACGACGATGCCGCCGCCGAAGACCGCGACGAGCACGGCGGCGAGCGCGATGCCGGGGAAGGCCATGACGACGTCGAGGCAGCGCATCAGCGTCTCGTCGACGGCCTTGCGCGAGGTCGCGGCGATCGCCCCGATGAGCGCGCCCACGACGAGGGCGAGCAGGGTGGCACCGAGCCCGATGGCGAGGGACCAACGGGCCCCGTACATCAGCCTGCTGAGGATGTCGCGGCCGAGGCTGTCCTGCCCCATCCAGTGGTCGGCGGAGGGGTGGCCCGTGCCGTCGGCCTGGGTCTGCTGGTCGAGCGGGTCGTGCGGGGCGATGAGCGGCGCGAAGAGCGCCACCAGGACGACCAGGCCGACGACGCCGACCGCGACGCGGGACAGGACGGGCAGCTTGCGCAGCGAGCGGATCCGGATGCCGGGGACGGCGAGGCGGTCGGCCAGCGCCTTGCGTGAGGTGACCATCAACTCGCCCCCCTCAGGCGCGGATTGACCAGGAGATGGAGGACGTCGATGACGAGGTTGACGACGACGAAGCCGACGGCGGTGGTGATGACGACGCCCTGCACGACGGCCGGGTCGCCGTTCTTCACGGCGTCGATCATCAGCTTCCCCATGCCGGGCAGCGAGAAGATCGTCTCGATGACGACCGCGCCGCCGAGCAGGTAGCCGACGCGCAGGCCGAGGACGGTGAGCGGGTTGATGAGGGCGTTGCGCAGGACGTTGCGGCCGACGACCACGACCGGGGGCAGTCCGCTGCCGATGGCCGTACGGACGTAGTCCTTGTCGAGCTCCTCGACCACGGCGGTGCGGATGATGCGGGTGAGGCCCGCCGCCACCGGCAGGGAGAGCGCGAAGGCGGGCAGCGTCATGGTCTTGAGCCAGCCGGTGAAGGAGTCGCCGGGGTTGATGTAGCCGCCGGTGGGGAACCAGCCGAGGTCCACGGCCAGGTACTGGATCATCAGGAGCGCCAGCCAGAATCCCGGCGCCGCGACGCCGGTCAGCGAGACGACGCGGATCAGCTGGTCGGGCAGCCTGTCGCGGTAGATCGCGGCGGTCACGCCGAGGGTGAGCGAGAGGACGACCGCGATGCCGAGGCCCAGGAAGGTGAGCTGCATCGTGAGCGGCAGCGCGGTGGTGACCTGGTCGAGCACGGGGGAGCGGTTGAGGACGCTGATGCCCATGTCGCCCTGGAGCAGGTCGCCGACGAAGGCGACGTAGCGCACGGGCAGCGGGTCGAGCAGGCCGTTGTCCTCCCGGAACTGGTGGAGCTGCTCGGGCGTCGGGTTCGCGCCCTGGAAGAACGCGGAGGCCGGGTCGACGTCCGAGAACCGCATCACGAGGAACACGAACAGGACGATGCCGAGCAGCAGCGGGACGAGCAGGGCGATGCGGCGGGCCAGGATTCTGAGGACAGCGGTCACGGCGTACGACTCCTGAGCTGGCTACGAGCACGTGAACTGGCCGTGGGTCAGGCCCACTTGGCCTGGAGCAGATTGATCCCGGGATACGGCTGGGCCTTGACGCCGGTGATCTTCTTGGGGTCCCAGGCCGTCATGAGTTCGTTGTGCACGACCGGATAGAGCACGGCCTGCTCCGCGACGACGTCGATGTAGTCCTGGATCATGGCCCGCTTCTTGGACGCCTCGGGCTCGCGGGTGGCCTGGTCCATGTCCTTGAAGAGCTTCTTGGCGACGGAGGCGTCGGCCCAGCGCGCGTAGCCCATCCAGATGTTCTCGGGGCCGTAGTTGTAGTGCATGATCAGGTCCGCGTCGAGCCCGAACTGGTTGGGGTTGGAGGCGGCCGCGACGACCTGGAAGTCCTTCTTCTGGTCCAGCTTGGTGAAGACGGCGGTGGTCTCCTGCGGATCGAGGGTGACGTCCACGCCGAGCTTCTTCCAGCCGTCCTGGATGGTCGGCAGGCAGTCCACGATCCAACTCACGTTCACCGCCATGAGGTTGATCTTCAGACTCTCGACCCCGGCGTCCTTGAGGAGCTTCTTCGCCTTGGCCAGGTCGTACCCGTAGACCGTCTTGGCGGGCCGGTAGGAGGGGTTGGACTCGTTGAGGAAGGACGTCGACGCCTTGCCGTGGCCCTTGAGCGCGGCCTCGATCATCTTCTCGCGGTCGATGGCGTAGTGCAGGGCCTGGCGCACGCGTACGTCGTCGAACGGCTTGTGCGCGGTGTTGAAGAGCAGGAACAGGTTGTTCATGCCCGCGCCGCCCTCGACGGTCAGGCCGCCCTTCTTGAGCTGCTCGATGTTGGCGTACGGGATGTTGTCGGCGATCTCCGCGTCCGCGCTGCCGCCCGAGATCTTCGCCACGCGCGGCGCGGCGTCCACGATGGTCAGCCAGTTCATCTTCTTGAAGGCGGCCTTGCGCGGGCCGTTGTAGTCGCCGAACGCCTCGAAGGTGGTGTTCGACTTCGCGTGGTGCGCGGTCTGCCGGTAGGGCCCCGAGCCCACCGCCTTGCCCTTGGTCGCGTCGTCCCAGGCGCCCGGCTTCGAGAAGACGTGCTTCGGCATGATCTTGGCGAGGGAGAGGCGGGCCGCGCCGTCGGGGAAGGGGAACTTGAGGATCAGCTCGACGTTCGTCGCGTCGACCTTCTTCACCTCCTTCAGCCAGCTCGCGAAGAAGCCCTTGGCCAGGGTCTGCGTCTTCGGGTCGAGGATCCGCTCGAAGACGAAGACCACGTCGTCGGCGGTGACGGGCTTGCCGTCGTGCCACTTGGCGCCGGGGCGCAGCGCGAACTTCCAGGTGGTCGCCTTCAGGTCGGCGGGGAGCTGGGTGGCGAGCGCGGGGTAGGGCTCGCGGGTGATCGGGTCGGTGCCGAGCAGGCCCTCGTAGATGTGCTCGTTGCCCGCCATCGCGAAGGCCGACGCGGTCTGCGTCGGATCCCAACTGCCGTCGTTCCCATAGCCGATGACGGCCGTGAGCGTGGCGTCGCCGCCCTTGCCGCCGCCCCCGGTCTCGTTCGTCGACTCGGGCCCCGACGAGCAGGCGGAGAGCGTGGTGGTGATGGCGGCGGCCGCACCGAGGGCACCGGTGTACTTGAGGAAGGAGCGGCGGTCCGGCGCGACTCCGTGGTCCGTGGTCCGGGGGGTCTGGTCGCTCACTGTGTCTCCCTTGAGAGATCCCACGTCCTACGTCGTGGTGGCGTGGCGACGATAGGAGCGGTCAGGGACCCGGTCAAGAGATCGCGCAGGGATCCGAATGCGGCGAAGTCGTACCGGAGGTGGGACGTGGGATGTCACCCGTGCCTACGATGACTCGCATGCCCATGGAGCCAGTCCGAGAGCGGCGTGTGAGCGGTCAAGTGCGGCGTGCGGTCGTGCAGTTGATCCTGGAGAGAGGGCTGCGGCCGGGGTCCCCGCTGCCCACGGAGACCGAGCTGATGGAGGCGCTCGGCGTCAGCCGCAACTCCGTGCGCGAGGCGCTCAAGGCGCTCCAGGCCCTGGACATCGTGGAGATCCGGCACGGCTACGGAACGTATGTCGGGCAGGCGTCCCTCACCCCGCTCGCCGACGGTCTGACCTTCCGGGCGCTCGTCGGGGTCCGCGACGACGACCACGCCCTCGCGGAGATCCTTGAGGTGCGCGAGGTCCTGGAGGAGGGCCTGATGCGACGGGTCGCGGGGTCGCTCACCGACGCCGAACTGTGCGCCCTGGAGGAGCTGGTGGGGCGCATGGAGCGCGCGGCGGGGACCGGCATGGCCTTCCCCGAGCTGGACCGGGAGTTCCACGAGACGCTCTACCGCTCGCTGGGCAACGAGCTGGTGCCGCAGTTGCTCGGCGCGTTCTGGCACGTCTTCC
The DNA here is from genome assembly GCF_002556545.1 of Streptomyces formicae. Lineage (NCBI taxonomy): Bacteria > Bacillati > Actinomycetota > Actinomycetes > Kitasatosporales > Streptomycetaceae > Streptomyces > Streptomyces formicae. Next base: position 3,100,193 of record NZ_CP022685.1, on the reverse strand, counting down.
ACCGGGTCGCGGGCGCGCGCGGCTGGTCGAACGATCCGGCGCCGGACGTGACGGTGCGCAGGCACCGGGACATCGTGACCGCGCTGCGCGCCCGGGACGTGGTCCGCGCGCAACGGGCGATGGCGGACCACTTCCGGGGCATCGGGGAGCGGGCGGGGCAGGGGATGCGGGGGGTGGGGTGAGGGGGCGTACGGGGCCTGGCGCGGCCTCACGGGTCTCACGGGTCTCATGGGGCCTCATGGGGAGGGGGCGAGTGCGTAGTCGAGGCCGTCCTCCGGGTCGGTGTCCAGGCCCGACCCGTAGGCGACCTCGTACGCCGCGTCGCCGATGCACTCCCTGATCCGCAGCTCCGACCGCTCGCGCGCGGCGAGGAGTTCGGGCATGCCCATCTGGGGCAGGCCGACGGTCTGCCAGATGCGCTGGCCGATGCCGAGCAGCCGGGCCGCCCGTACCCCGTGGCCGGAGTCGGCGGTCGTCGACGCGAGCAGGTCCACGGCCATCCCGACGCCGACGGTGTCGTGAAGGAGCGCCTTGCCGCGCAGGGCGGCCCTGGCGTGGGCGGCGGCCTCCGCGGGGCGGCCGAGACCGACGGCGGCCAGGGCGCGGGTGTACTGGGCCCAGGCGTGCATCCACCGCTCGCCGAGCTTCTCGCACCGGGCGCACAGCGCGTCGGCGACCTCGGCGGCGGCCGCGAACTCCCCCCGGTGGACGTGCACGAACGAGGTGGTCACCTGGTTCAGGAACCGGGCCGCGGGAAAGGCCCCGCCCCCGTGCGGGGGCTCCGGCGCCGAGGCGAACACCGCGGCGGCCGCCGCTTGGTTGCCGCGCAGGGTCTGCGCGGCGCCTTCGAGGTAGGCCGCGGCGGCGGCCGCGTCCGGGTCGGCGCTGTCCGCCACGGCCTCGCGGAACACGGCGGCGAGCCGCCAGGCCGTGCCGGTGTCGCCCTGCGCGATGGCCGCGACCCCGCACGCCCACACGGCTTTGGCGCGCACCGGACCCGGCTCGTCGCACAGGTCGAGCGCCCACCCCAGATAGTGCCTGCCCTCCCGCGTGAACCCGCAGGCGAACCAGAAGAACCAGAGCGCCCCCGCCATCTCCAGGGCGGTGCGGCCCTGGCCCTCGGACAGGCAGAACTCCAGCGCCGTACGGAGGTTGGCGTGCTCGGCCGCGAGGCGGTTGTACCAGTCGACCTGGTGCGGCCCCAGCCACTCCGCGTCGGCCTGGAGCGCCAGATCCAGGTGGTGGTCCCGGTGCGCGCAGCGCGCCGTGTACTCCTCGTCCAGCTCGCGCAGCCAGTGGACTCCGTACTCGCGGACGGTGTCGAGCATGTCGTAGCGGGGCGGGCGTTCCCCGCCGTTCGAGCGGCGGCGTACGAGGGACTTGGCGACCAGACCGTCCAGGAGCTGTTCCACCTCACCGGCCGGGATCGGGCCGCCCGCGCCCACCGCACGGGCGCCGCCCAGGTCGAAGCCGCCGTTGAAGACCGAGAGACGCGCCCACAGCAACCGCTCCAGGGGCGTGCACAGCTCGTGGCTCCAGCCGATGGTGGTGCGCAGGGTGCGGTGGCGCGGCAGCGCGGCGGTGCCGGTCCCGGTGCCCGCGACTTCGGTGAGCGCGTCGAAGCGGTGCTGGATCCGGTCGGCGAGCTGCTCCAGGGATAGCTCGGCGAGCTGGGCGGCGGCGAGCTCGATGGCCAGCGGGATGCCGTCGAGGCGGCGGCAGACGGCGGCGGCGGACGCGCGGCGCGCGGCGCACAGCTCGAATCCCGGCAGCGCGGTCGCGGCGCGTTCGGCGAAGAGCGTCAGGGCGTCGCTGTGCTCGGGCGGCGCGTCACGCCGCGCGGGCGGGCGGGGCACCGGCAGCGGGTCCACCTCCATGCCGCGCTCGCCGCGGGCGCCGAGCGGCTGTCTGCTGGTGACCAGGATCCGCAGGCCCGGCGCGGTGTCGAGGAGTGTGCGGGCGAGGCGGGCGCAGTCGGTCACCAGGTGCTCGCACGAGTCGAGGACGAGGAGGAGCTGCTTGTCGGCGAGCCACTCGGCGACCAGCTCCTCGGGCGGCCGCAGGGTCGGGTCGGCCAGGTTCAGCTCTTCGAGCAGGACGTGCCCGAGCAGGGAGGCGTCGCGGAGCGGGGCCAGCTGGACCAGGCGCGCGCCGTCGGCGTACTCGTCCTGGAGCCGGTGGGCGGCCCGCAGGGCGAGACGCGACTTCCCGACGCCGCCCACCCCGGTCAGGGTCACGAGGCGGGTCCGCGTCAACAGGTGGCTGATCTCCCGCAGTTCGGCTGCCCGCCCGACGAAACTCGTTGTCTCAGAGGGGAGATTCATGATCCGTAGTCTCCTCCGCGAGGGGTGGCGGGGGTGCGTGCTTGCCGCAAGTCGAGCCCTGGCGAGGGCGATGCGCTCAATTTCCCGCACGGGAGGACCAGCTCCTGTCATCCCTGCGCCTGCTGTGATCAACCGGTGGTGGGGGTCGATCTCCTGAGCCATAGTGGCCGTTCACCGAGCGGAGCTACGGAGAGTACGGAGAGTCAGGAGGGCCTGCGCATGGCCATCCGTGAAGGGTGGCGTGAGCGAGGGCGCGCCGGTGCCGCGCGTGTCGCCGCCCGTGCCGTCCGTGTCTCCCGTGCGGTCCGTGTCTCTCGTGCCGTCGGTGTCTCCCGCGTCTCCCGTGTCTCCCGTGTCTCCCACGGAGGGTGGCGTGAGCAGTGCGGTACCGGTACCGGTACCGGCCGTGACGGGTGGGGCGCGGGAGCCGCCCGCGTACTTCCCATGACCGTCTGCTCCGTCCTCGCCGCCCCCGGAGTCTTCGCGGGCTGGGAACCGGCCACCGCCGCGCTGCTGATCGGCCCGCTCGCCACGTGCCTGCGGTTCGGCGTCGCGCACACGGCCGCCACGGTCTGCTGGACCGCCCTCCTCGCCCTCCTCGCCGGGGCGGGGCGCGGCTTCTCTGCGTCGCCGCCCTTCCCCCTCGACTTCCTCGCGCTGCTCACCGGCGGCGGGCTCGCCGTCACCGTCGCCGCCCGGCGCACCGGGCAGGCAGCCGCGCTCGCCAGGGCCACCGAGGTGGCGCGGGCGGCCCAGGGCGCGATCCTGCGCCCCTTCGCCGAACGGATCGGCGACATCGACGTCTGCACCCGGCACTACTGCCCCGTCCAGGGGGCGACGGTGGGCGGCGACGTGTACGACATCGCCCACACGCCGTACGGCACCCGGGTGTTCATCGGCGACGTGCGCGGCCACGACCTGGACGCGCTGCGGATCTCGGCCGGGGTGCTCAGGGCGTTCCGCGACCTCGCCTACCTCACGCCCCGCCTGACCGACCTGGCGAGCGCACTGGACGCCCGCATCGGCGCGGAGCTCGGCCCCGAGGACTTCGTGACGGCGCTCTTCGCCGAGTTCGTGCCGGGCGAGGTCAGACTGGTCAACTGCGGCCACCCCGCACCGCTGCGCGTGGGCCAGCTGACGAAACTCCTCGAACCCCCGGACCACACCGCGCCGTTGGGCCTAGGCCCCCGGCCCACCCTGTGGCGCGGGTGGCTGCAGCCCGGGGACAGGGTGCTGTTCTACACGGACGGCCTGAGCGAGGCACGGGACGCGACCGGCGCCGACTTTCCCCTGCTCCAGGGAGTCACGCAGGCACTGACCACACCACTCCCGTGCGACGCGCTCGACACGCTGTACGCCCTCCTGACCGGTCACACGGGAGCGCCGCTCGTTGATGATGTGGCGTTGGTGCTGTGCCAGCCTGCCGAGGTGGCGGAGCCGCCCCCGGTCCCGGCCGCCGAGCAGTCGGCGCCGGGGCGGACCCCCGCGCCCCGCTGCTGACCGGGCCCCTCCTCAGTGCTGCTGCGGCTTCTGCGGAGTCGCCTCGCTCGGGCGGACGATGACGTGGCCCTCGCCCTGGAGCATCAGCTGGACCGCCTCGCCCGAGCCGCCGCGGATCATCGAGCCGATCGACTGCGAGCGGTGCAGGGAGGTGCCGAGGCCGGCGGTCCAGCCGACGACCGCGTCCGTGTCGACGTACACCGGCTGGTCCTTGGTGACCGGGATGACCAGGGGGTTGCCCTCGCAGATGAGGCCGAGGCGGCCCGTGCCGGTGAAGACGCTGTTGAACAGGCCGCCGCCGGTGATGCCCGCGCCCTTCACCGTCTCGATCTTGTACGAGAGGGTCGCGTCGAAGCAGAGGACGTTGCGGCCGTTGACGGTGAGGACGTCGCCGGGCTCGACGTCGACTATGAAGCAGTTCTGCGCCTCGTGCGCGAACCACGCCTCGCCCTGGCCGCGCACGGCCATCAGCGGCAGCCCCTCGCCGGTCACCGCCCGCTTGAGCAGACCACCGACGCCGCCCTGGCTCTTCCGCTCGAACTGGAGGCTGCCCCGGTAGGCGATCATCGCGCCCTGGCGCGCGAGCATCTCGCCGTTGACGGCGTACTTGATGGACTTGGCGTTCTGGAGGGTCATGCCGGGCACGTGGGCCGGCTGTGCCATGTGGTCGCTGGAGAACAGGTCACTCTTCATGCCCACATCTTGGGCTATGGCTTGTGTGCGCGGAAGCGCGGTGCCCCGCTCCGCGGATGAAGGTCCACCGCCACCTCAGTGAAGCCCACGGCCTTCAGGCGGTCGGGGAGCCCGGCCGGGGACACCGTGTTCATGGTGTCCCTGATGTGCAGCATGGTGAAGCAGACGACGGACGAGTGCGCCCCAGCGCTCCTGGAGGAGCCGCGCGGTCCGCTCGTCACTTCCCCGTCCGCGAGGAGTGACGCGCCGACCGGGCGCACTTCGGCCCGCACCGAAGCGTCGCGCCCGTACGTTCGTGCCATGACGCTTCGGTACGAGGAGTTCCGCGACCTGCACCACCGCACCGGTGCCCCCCTGGTCCTGCCCAACGCCTGGGACCACGCCTCGGCCGCCGCGCTCATCGCCGCGGGCTTCCGCGCGATCGGTACGACCAGTCTGGGCGTGGCCGCAGCCGCGGGACTCCCGGACGGGGCGGGTGCCGCCCGCGCGGACACCGTACGGCTGGCCCGCGGCCTGGCCCGCACCGACGCCCTCGTCACCGTCGACATCGAGGGCGGCTTCAGCGACAGACCGGAGGAAGTCGCCACCCTGGTCCGCGAGTTGGCGGACGCCGGAGTCGTCGGCGTGAACATCGAGGACGGCCGCCCCGACGGCACGCTGCGCGAGACCGGGCACCAGAGCGAGATCCTCCGGGCCGTACGCGAGTCCGTGTCCGACCGGCTCTTCGTCAACGCCCGCACGGACACGTACTGGCTGCCGGGCGCCGGGGCGGCGGCGGAGACGGCCGACCGGCTCGCCGCCTACCAACAGGCGGGCGCGGACGGGGTGTTCGTCCCCGGTTTGTGGGACGTGCGGGCCGTCGCGGAGCTGGTCGCGGGCCTCGGCGCCACCCCGCTGAACGTCCTCCACGCACCGGAAGGACCTTCCCTCGCCGAGCTCGCGGAGGCGGGCGTCCGGAGGGTCAGCACCGGCTCGCTGCTGTTCCGCGCGGCGCTCGGCGCGGCGGTGGCGGCGGCCGAGTCGGTGGCCCGGGGCGTCCCGGTGCCCGCCCGCGTCCCGTCGTACGACGAGACGCAGGCGCTGTCCGACGCGGCCGCCCCATGGGCGTCAGCCCCGGGTCAGTAGGCGACCTTGCCCGTTCCGTCGTTTCCGCCGGAGAACTCCAGGTAGAACTCCCACCCGTTCGGCACGTTGTTGCCGATCACCTTCCACTCGCCCGCCTTGGCGTACTGGTAGTCCCCGCAGCCGTGGCGGTAGCAGACCTTGACGTGGCGGTTGTAGTTCACCTTGATGTTGATGTCCGCGCAGTTGCTGGTGGTCCTGGCCCAGGCGGTACCGGCGGGCCAGATCGCGGTGCTCCCGTCGCCGACGGCCTTGTAGTTCTTCGCGCTGCCGTAGCAGGACTGGATCTGGGCCCCGCCCTTCGGCGCGTCGGCGCTCGCCGCCGTGGCGGTCGCGGCGGCCATTCCTCCTCCGAGCATGACGGCGGTCAGCGCGATCGGAGCCATGCGTGAACGTATGCGCACGAGTGTTTCCCCCTGTGGTCATCGATGGTCATCGACGGTTGTCCGTGGTCGTCGGCGTACTCGCCGACGAGCGGAGAAGTTACGCGGGGAGCGCGGTGGCAGGCGTCAACCCACGGGTGTCGATCAGGGGTAAACCTGGGCGTTAGCCGGGTGCGGAGTAAACCGTCGCGGCAGTGGAATCCCCGACGAAGTAGGGTGCTGTCCGGGGGGAATTGGTAACTGATGACAGCGGCAGACGCGGTACCCATCGTCTTCGTCCACGGGACGCGCTTCAGCGCGGGCCAGTGGAGCGTGCAGTTGGCCGCGCTCCGGGACGAATTCCCGGTAGTGGCGGTCGACTTGCCCGGTCATGGAGAGCGCTCGGCCCAACCCTGGAGCCTGCGCGCCGCCACGGAGATCATCGCTTCTGCGGTGGACGCGCTCGACCGCGGTCCCGCCCTGGTCGTCGGGCACTCGCTCGGTGGATACGCCTCGCTGGAGTTCGCGCGGCACTGCCCGGAACGACTGCGCGGGCTGGTCCTCGCGGGAGCCAGTGCGGCTACCCGTGGGCTCTGGACAGCGCCCTATCGCTGGGTCGCCAGGCAGGTGCCCCGTGTGTCGGCGGACCGGCTGACCCGGTGGAACGATCGGTTGCTGCGGCGCCAGTACCCACGGGAAGTGGTGGAGGCGACCATCCGTTCCGGCTATGCCTTCCATGCCCTGCCGGCGGCTTGGGGCGAAGTGCTCGGACGCTTCGACGTGGGGGCGATGCGTCATGTGAAGGCTCCGGTCCTCATCCTCAACGGCGAGAAGGACACCCTCTTCCGCGCGGGCGAGGCGGACTTCGCCCGCGCGCATCCGCACGCTCGCGTCGAATTGATCCCGAGGGCCCGACACCTCGCGAACTTCGACGACCCGGCCGCTTTCACTGACGCCGTCCGCCGCTTCGCCCGGCAGCTGCCTGCTGTCGGCTGAGTGGGAAAGAATCAAGATTCCCGGATCGCTCGCGTGATTTCCTCGCCTGTTGACGCGACGGCGACTTCCCATCCGTCCCTGATGCTCTCAGGTAGACATTCACGGTCTTCGTCTCGACTGAGGACCACCGTTCCACCAGGCAGGATGAGGGAGGATTCCGTCCGCCGTACGAGCTCGACGATGACGTTCATGATCTCATCTCCCCCGAGATGGTTGATTGTGATGTTGGTGTCGGAGCTGAAGTGAATATCCGCACTCCCCCCATCGCTTCCTGCCTTGATCTGGAGGAAATTCTCGTCCCTCGCCGTCACGTAGGGGTCAAGGGCTTCGTGCGCGACTTCCTTGTCCAGCACGGCTGGTTCACCGTCCACGAACCGGCACACGAAGATGTCGTAACTCACAAATCCCTCCAATGGTGAATGCCAGATGCGATGTGCCGCTCAATCGCTCCGCCCGGTGCCACCGCAACCTGCCTTCCAGCATGCGGGGTGAGGGGTGTGCCCCCGCTCAAAAGCAGGGGCACACCTTCAGCGACTCACACTCTCAACCTGCCGCAGAGCCTGCTACGCCAGCGGATGCGTGAAAGGTCCGGCAATCCGCTCCAAGGTTTCCAGCGTGATCTCCGGGACGAAGACGGAGTCGTCCGCCATGCCCGCGGGAAGGTGCTCGCGCATGCCGTCCGGACAGAGGAACCTGCCGTCGGCAAGGAGAACACCCGTACCGGTCTGGTTGATCAAGCCGATGACGACCTTCCACACCTCGCCGGCCTGCGGGCGCTCGACAGCAATGATGCCGTCCGAGACGCTCACTTCCGCCTCGCTGCCGTCAGGGGCCCGCACCCAGAATTCCGGAGAATCCTCAGCGGCCCTTCCCGGCGCGGCGTCGTACGCGGCCAGGAGCGGCCTCACCGTTTCGATGTCCACCCTGGACATCTCGCCGTCCACGAACCTGTAGAGGGTCAAGCCGTAGCTCATGATGGTGCCTTCTTGCCTCTGTCTCAGGAATCCACGTGCCCGGCCCGCTTTGGCGTACTGGTCAAAATAGGCCAAGGCGGCAGCGGGCGCCCCGCTCGAAGCGGGGCGCTTGCCCTTCGAACGAGGCGATCGCGAACTCGGCCGCCGCGATGAGCTTCCGCACCGTGCCGTTCTTCTCCCGTTTCGGAGCCGGTTCAACTCCGTTACGAAACGCTTGAGTTGAAGCTCGTTGAACATGGTGTCGCCGACGGAGAAGACTCCGCTCATGACGCTCCCGTCCGGAGCCGCTCGGCATGCCGAGAGGAAGCTTTCGTCCAAGTCGCCGAGACGCGGGCGGGGGTAAACCTGGGCGTTAGTCGGGAGTGCGGGTAAACCCGTGCGGCAGCGGGGGGCCGGTACGTGGGGGGTCCCAAGCGTTCGAGGTGCGGGTGTACGTCAGTCGGTCCTTGTTGCCCTCGTTGACGCGTCGCAGTGTGTTCTCGCTCAGCAGGATCAGCGTTGAGGCGGTCCCTGTCGCACAGGAACTGGGAGGTTTGCCCGAAGCCACCGTCGACTCGCTCAGCCGGAGGCTGCTGAACGTGGCGGACTCCAGCTTTGCCGTGAAGACGCAGTGGTACGTGCGTCCTTGGCCCAGCGGGCCGTCCGCCGTCAGCGTCATCACCGTGTCAGCCACGCCGCCCGGCCGGATCACGAGCCTCCGGGTGTGTTTGCCGAGGTCGTTGCGGAGCGTGGCCCGCCAGGTGCCGAGGTACATGTCCAACGGGCCGGCCGCAGGCTCGGTCTTCACCGCGGTGTCCTCGTGGTGGTAGGCATAGGCGCCGAAGGCGATGGCCATGACGGCGGCGGCCGCGGCCAGGACGAGTCCACGGCGCGGCCTCTCCCCCGGCCGAGGCTTTTCGGGCGGGCCGAGGGGCTCCAGCAAGGCCGGAGCGGACGTTGAGCCGACGCCCGCCCTCTCCGTATCCCCCCTCCGAGCCTCCGCCCTCCCTGTCTCCGGAGCCGGTGCCGCTTCCGTTGCTCTCGCGGACAGACGGTACGTACGGACACCGATGACTGCGGCGGCGGCCCTGCGCGGCAGCGTGAGGCTCCGCGCCGGAGGAAGGGCGCGGTCACGGCTCGGGCGTCGGTCGACCCCGATCGTGGCCGCGGCGGCCCGGCGGAGCAGTGTGGGCCGGGTCATTCGGTGCCGCCCGGGTCCGGGCGCCGGGGTCCGGTCTGCTCGTTGGGCGGCCCGATCGTCGGTGGCTGGAGGCCATGCGGCTGAGTGCTCTGCGGTGCGTTGGAGTCGCCGATGACGATCTCCGCCAGCCGGGAGTGTTTGAGTTGCACGAGGATCAAGGGAGCTGACGCCCCGACGGCGAAGGTCGCGAAGCCCCCACTGACCTGGCCCCAGGAGGCCATGAGCATCGCCACCCCGGCCCCCAGCACGGTGTGCACCACTGCCGCGATGCTCTCGCCCGCGATGTCGTAGAACGTGCCGAACGCGGGAGGCCCCTCCGTCGCGGGCTGCTCGGACAGCCGGAACTCCCGCCGCCGCACGAGCCATTCGGACATGCAGTCGTACGCGTGCACGATCCCCCGTGCCGCTCCGCCTGCTGCGCCGATCAGAAGCAGACTCGCAGTGTCCACGTGTCCTCAGCCCATGCAGCGAGACTCGGATGGTCGATGCAAAAGGCTACGGACCTCCTCATCGCATGAGAAGAGGACCGCCCGAGTCGCCACGCGTGCGCCGGGTGGCGTGGGCTGAACCTGGGGCCGGTCGGTGCCGTCCGGCCTCGACGCCATCGCCCCCGCGGGTCGACGACTCGCAGCTGTTCCGCGCGGCGCCAAACGGCCGGCGTGCGGCTCAACTCGCAGGATCCGACCAGCCTTGTACTTCAACGGTGAACGGGCGCATGTCATCTTCCGATTCCACGGCCTGGAATCCGGCGGATCGAAGAATCCCTACCATCGCGGCGCACATGGCGGAGCCTACGGCTCCGTTGTGTTTGACGGCGGGTGCTTGCAAGTCCTGCTTCATGAGGCTCTCGCCAGCGGCGTCCCGAAGGGATTGGCCGGCATTCCACTGGACGAAAACCCCTCCCGCCGCGTCGGCCCCGAGGTCGCACTCGATCTCCGCGCCCGGCGGGCTTGCCGGAGTCCGCATGTCCAGCAGAGCGGCGGGGATACCGGCCCGCTCCAGCTCTTGTCGTACGTGAGCGGCGAGACTGTTCCTGGCGGATGTGACGTCGGGAGATGCCTTCTCGTATCCGGGGTCGGACAGAGGCATGTGATGACTCGTTTCGGTGGCGGGTTTCCGGATGGGTGTCAGGGCGGGTGGTGGGGCCTGAGCGGCCCCACCACCGGTCAGGCCGGTTTCCTCCCGCAGCGGCACTGGCCCCCCGGCGCCTTCGCCTAGAGTCGCGCCGGTGGACATCAGTCAACTGACCGGCGCCGAGCGGCGGGTGTGGGAAGCGTACGCGCTCGGGGGTTCCGTCGACTTCCGGGTGCGGCCGAGGGAACCCGCGACGTCCGGTGCCGAGTGGGGACCCGAACGGACCGTGCGGGCCGAGGTGTTGAGGGCGTTGCTCGTCGGTGGGCCGCGCGTGGAGGGGGAGGTCCCGTTCCTGCGGCTCCATGGTGCTCGTATCAGTGGAGTGCTCGACCTTCAGTACGCGGAGGTCGCGGTCCCCCTGCACATGTGGGCCTGCCACTTCGACGAGGAACTCGACCTGTACGGGGCGCGGTTGCGGCAGATCAATCTGGGGTGGTCCGTGCTGCCCGGCATGAACGGGACATCCCTCCGGGTGGACGGCTCCCTGCGGATGACCGGGTGCCGGGTCCGTGGGCCCGTACGGCTCGGTGGCGCGCGGATCTCCGGGGCGGTGTTCCTGGAGGGAGCGCACCTCGGCGAGGAGGGCGTCGCGCTCGACGAGCCCGTCCTCGCGCTCAACCGCACCACCATCGACGACGACCTCCAGGCCGACGGGGGCCTCGTCGTCCATGGCATGGTCCGCCTCGCGGGCGCGGTGATCGCCGGGAACATCACCTTCGACGACGCGGTGCTGAGCAACCCCGGGGGTACGTCCCTGCACGCGTCCGGCCTCAACGCCGGATCCGGTCTGCATGCGATGCGGCTGAGGGCGGAAGGACGCGTCAACCTGCCGGGCGCGCGCGTCGCGGGCCCTCTCAACTTCGAGGATGCCCGCCTCTCCAATCCCGGCGGCACCGCCCTGCGTGCCAGCGGACTGGTCACGGGCGTGCTCGACCTGCACGTGGCCGAGCGCATCGACGGCGCGGTCACCCTGCGCGGCTGCCAACTCGACCTCCTGCACCTGGCCACCGAGATGTGGCCGGACAAGGTCCGTCTCGACGGCCTGACGTACACGCGGCTCAGTCCGCACGAACCGGCGGAACGGTGGCTTCGGGTGCTCGAACGGGACGTTGACGGGTACGTTCCGTACGCGTACGAGCAGCTCACCGCGGCGTATCGCCGGCTCGGCGATGACGGGGCGGCCCGCACCGTGCAGCTTGCCAAGCAGCGGAGGCATCGGGCGACGCTTTCCTGGTACGCCAGGACGTGGGGGTATCTCCAGGACTGGACCGTCGGCTATGGCTTTCGGCCCACGCGGGCGGCGGTGTGGTTGCTCTCGCTGCTGCTGGTCGGGGCGGTGACGTTCGCCGTGCATGAGCCGTCCGCGTTGAAGCCTGAGGAGGCGCCGGAGTTCAATCCGGTCTTCTACACGTTGGACCTGCTGCTGCCGATCGTCGACTTCGGGCAGGAGGGTTCGTATGCCGCGCAGGGGGCGTATCAGTGGTTCGGGTACGCGTTGGTGGTGCTGGGGTGGACGCTTGCGACGACGATCGCGGCGGGAGTTTCGAGGGCGATCAGCCGTCAGTAGCCTGCGGGTTGGTGGGGGCTGGTCGCGCAGTTCCCCGCGCCCCTAAAGGGGCGCCCACCCGATGAACGTGGACCAGGCCTTGGCGCCGATCACCAGGGTGGGACCCTGTGGCACTTTGCTGTCTCTGACAGGGACTACGCGGGGGACTCCGTCGGCCACCTCGACGCAGTCGCCACCCTGGCCGTTGCTGTAGCTGCTCTTGCGCCAGCGTGCGGTGCTCAGGTCGTACTCGTGCATCGTCTGTAGTCCTCAGCCGCCGATTCGACCAGGGCGAGGGACGCCTCCGGCGACAGCGCGGCGCCCCTGAGTAGATCGTATGTGCGCTGCGCGTGCTTCACCACTACCGGTTCGTCGACGAGGGTTCCCGAATACTCCGTTTCTGTATAGAGCGTTGGCGGGGCGTCGTCGAACTCCATGAGCTTCAGAGCTCCGCCCATGCAGGCATGTGCTCCCCCCTCGTACGGAAGCACCATCACCAACACCTGCCGCTCCCGCATCAGCGCCGCGACATGGTCCAGCTGCTGTGCCATCACGGTCGGCCCGCCCACCGGGATGTACAGCGTGTTCTCGTGCAGGACCACCCAATACTCGGGCCTTGTAGCGTCCTTGAGGATGCCCGCCCGCTCCATGCGGGCGGTGACGATGTCCTCCACGTACGCGTCCGTGACGAACGGGTTCGCCGCGAGCGTCACCGCGTGTGCGTACGCGGCGGTCTGGAGCAGGCCAGGGACGAGCGTCGGTGCGAACTCGCAGATCCGTGTGGCCAGGGCTTCGAGCTCGACGACCGCCGCGAAGTAATCCGCATAGCGCTTGTCGTCGATCAATTTGCGGCACATCCGCTCGAAAAAGCCGTCGGTTTGCAGGGCCTCGTCGATCCGCTCCGCCACATCCAGCTGTGGTTTTCGAATTGCCTGCTCGAACTGCCCAATGTACCCACCGGAGACAAAAACCCGCGCCCCCAGCACCGACTGGGAGAACCCCGCGTCCTCACGCCTCCGCTTGAGCTCCGCGCCGAAGAACTCCCACGCCGCCTGTCGTGATCCACGCGAACCATTGGCCATGGCCAACCGCCTCCCCATGCCCCGCAGTTGTAGCGGACAGACTCCTGCCGAGTGTAGGTGGACTCCGTCACCGTAGGAGGGCGAAGAGTGAAATCCACAGCCCGAGGGGAACCACGTGAAAGCGGAATCGAAGCACCACGCAGTGGCATGTATCGAACAGGCGGAGGATACCGTGAAGGAATTGCGCGACGCGCTCACGCGGGCGGGAATTACCCTGCCGTCATTGCGGATCGACCAAGCCTCGCTCGCTCGCGAAGCGCCCTGCCCGCGCATCGAATTGGGCGGTTGTTCCGCCGATGTGGCGGCTCGCCTGGCCGCCGCGTTGAGGAGTGCGGCGTGAACCTTCCCCTGCCGGTAGGCGCGTACGTCGTGGACACCCGGAGCGGTCGCATCGGCAGGGTCATGGGCCACGAGGGGCCCTACGTGCAGCTGCGCCCGTACGGCGGGGGCAGGGAGTGGGACTGTGCGCCGGAGGCGGCCCGCACGGCGACCACGGAGGAGCGGATGCGCGCGGCGACGGCGTATGCGAACGCGCGGAGCCGGGGGGAGGTGCCTTGAGTGTGCCCTCCGGGGCTTCAGCGCAAGGGCCAGACTCTGACGTGCTTACCGGCCGGGCCGAGGTGATCCAGGAGGTGTTGGATGTCGTCGGGGTCCGAGGTGAAGACTCGGGCTCCGAGCCGCGCGGCGATCACCGCGACGGCGCCGTCCACCGGGTCGGAGGTGTCGGCCTGCCCTAAGAGCTCGCCGATGCTCCGGGCGAGGGGGTGGTCCAGGGGCGGCACGTCGCAGCCACTGAGCAGGCATGCGATCTGGGTCTGGCGGGCGCCGTCCCGCCACGCCTGGGACACGACGGACGCGGGTACCAGGGGCATGCCACCGGCGGTCAGATAGGAGCGATGCGTTCGCCAGAAGGCGACCTGGTTCCGCTCGGCGGCGATCAGGGCCCCGGCGTCGTACACGAACGGCTTCAGAGTGCTCACGCGGCGCCTCGCGACTGGTTCCCCGTGTGCTCGGAGCGTGTGGCGTCATCCATGACGGCGTCCACCCATTCCTGTTCCTCCGGTGTCGGGGGATCGAGGCGCGCCATGGCCTCCTCCGCCGCGGCCAGCCCGGCTTCGATCTTCGCGGCGTGGTCGGCGGCCCGTGACAGCCAGGCGGAGACGCTCAAACCTTCGCGTTCGGCAGCAGACTTGGCGGCCTCGAGCGTCTCGCTGGGGATGGTGATGGTGACGCGTTCCAGGCTCATACTCTGAGTCTTACCGGCGTGGCCGGTGCCGCCCCAGCCGGACCGGCCACGTTCACCGGTACGAGGTAGGACGGCCTCGGCGCCGCGCACGCGGTCCCGTGCGCGAGAATGGGCCCATGAGCCTGTTCCGCGACGACGGCATCGTGCTGCGCACCCAGAAGCTGGGTGAGGCGGACCGCATCATCACGATACTCACGCGCGGTCACGGCCGCGTACGCGCTGTCGCGCGCGGGGTGCGGCGGACCAAGTCGAAGTTCGGGGCGCGACTCGAACCGTTCTCCCACGTCGACGTGCAGTTCTTCGCGCGCAACAGCGAACTGGTCGGGCGCGGGCTCCCGTTGTGCACGCAGAGTGAGACGATCGCTCCGTACGGTAGCGGGATCGTCACGGACTACGCCCGCTACACCGCCGGTACGGCCATGCTGGAGACGGCGGAACGGTTCACCGACCACGAGGGCGAGCCCGCCGTGCAGCAGTACCTCCTGCTCGTCGGCGGGCTGCGGGTGCTCGCCCGCGGGGAGCACGAGCCCCATCTCGTCCTGGACGCCTTCCTGCTCCGCTCCCTCGCCGTGAACGGCTACGCGCCGAGCTTCAACGACTGTGCGAAGTGCGGGATGCCCGGGCCGAACCGGTTCTTCTCGGTCGCCGCGGGCGGCTCGATTTGCGTCGACTGCCGGGTGCCGGGCAGCGTCGTACCCTCGGCGGAGGCCCTCACGCTCCTCGCCGCCCTGCTCACCGGCGACTGGGCGACGGCGGACGCGTGCGAGGCGCGGCACGCCAGGGAGGGCAGTGGGCTCGTTTCCGCCTATCTGCATTGGCACTTGGAGCGCGGACTGCGTTCCCTGCGGTACGTAGAGAAGAACTGAAGCCAGTAGCTAGGAGAGAGTCCCCCATGGCACGACGCGGAATCCTCGGACGGTCCCGCCGTGAGTACACGACCCCCGAGCCGCACCCCTCGGGCGCGCGGCCGCCGAAGATCCCCGGTGAGCTGGTGCCCAGGCACGTCGCCATCGTCATGGACGGGAACGGCCGGTGGGCCAAGGAGCGCGGTCTGCCGCGCACCGAGGGGCACAAGGTGGGTGCCGAGCGCGTCCTCGACGTGTTGCAGGGCGGCATCGAGATGGGCGTCGGGGCGATCTCGCTCTACGCCTTCTCCACGGAGAACTGGAAGCGGTCGCCCGACGAGGTGAAGTTCCTGATGAACTTCAACCGCGACTTCATCCGCAAGACCCGCGACCAGCTCGACGAACTCGGCATCCGGGTGCGCTGGGTGGGGCGGATGCCCAAGCTGTGGAAGTCGGTCGCCAAGGAGCTGGAGATCTCCCAGGAGCAGACCAAGGGCAACGACAAGCTGACCCTGTACTTCTGCATGAACTACGGGGGCAGGGCCGAGATCGCGGACGCGGCGCAGGCGCTCGCCGAGGACGTGAAGGCGGGGCGGCTCGACCCGTCCAAGGTCAGCGAGAAGACCTTCGCGAAGTACCTGTACTACCCGGACATGCCGGACGTCGACCTGTTCCTGCGCCCGAGCGGCGAGCAGCGCACCTCCAACTACCTGCTCTGGCAGAGCGCGTACGCCGAGATGGTCTTCCAGGACGTGCTGTGGCCGGACTTCGACCGGCGCGACCTGTGGCGGGCCTGCCTGGAGTACGCCGCGCGCGACCGCCGCTTCGGTGGGGCCATCCCCAATGAGCAGCAGATCGCCGAGAGCTAGGCGCTCCGCGGGACATACGGTCCACGTCTGCGGGTTGGTGGGGGCTGGTCGCGCAGTTCCCCACGCCCCTACAGGGAAGGGCCCGCACCGTCAGGACGGTGCGGGCCCTTCCCTGTAGGGGCGCCTACTTGCTCGCGCACTCCGCGCACGTCCCGAAGATCTCCACGGTGTGCGCCACGTTGACGTACCCGTGCTCCGAGGCGATCGCCTCGGCCCACTTCTCGACGGCGGGGCCCTCCACCTCGACGGCCTTGCCGCAGACGCGGCAGACCAGATGGTGGTGGTGGTCGCCGGTGGAGCACCTGCGGTAGACCGTCTCGCCCTCGCTGGTGCGCAGCGCGTCGACCTCGCCCGCGTCGGCGAGCGACTGGAGGGTGCGGTAGACCGTGGTGAGGCCGACGGAGTCGCCCTTGTGCTTGAGCATGTCGTGCAGCTCCTGCGCACTGCGGAACTCGTCCACGTCGTCGAGCGCCGCCGCCACTGCCGCCCGCTGGCGGGTCGACCTGCCTCGAACCGGGGCTCCCACGGTTACCTCCTCGTGTCTGCGCTCTGGTCTCGTGCTCAAGCCTGCCGGGCCATTGTGCCAGGTAAGCCTGAGCTCAGGTCAGAGCTTGGCCCCCGCCTGCGCCGGAACCGCGCACTCCGCGGGGTCGCCCCCGGCCTGGGCGGCCGCCGCCGCACGGGCTCTGCGCCTGGCCAGCGGCGTCGCGAGGATCGTCAGGGCGATGAAGACGCCGATGGTGAGGAGGACGATCGTCGCGCCGGGCGGTACGTCCTGGTAGTACGAGGTCACGGTGCCGCCGAGCGTCACCGCGACGCCGATCGCCACCGAGACCGCGAAGGTCGCGGCGAAGCTCCGGGTGAGCTGCTGGGCGGCCGCGACCGGCACCACCATCAGCGCGGAGACCAGCAGCAGGCCCACGACGCGCATGGCGACGGTGACCGTGACCGCGGCGGTGACGGCGGTGAGCAGGTTCAGGGCGCGCACGGGCAGGCCCGTCACGCGCGCGAACTCCTCGTCCTGACTGACCGCGAAGAGCTGCCGACGCAGACCGACCGTGACCAGGACCACGAAGGCGGCCAGCAGGCAGATCGCCGAGACGTCCTCCTCGGAGACCGTGGAGAGCGAGCCGAAGAGGTACGACTGGAGGTTCGCGTTCGAGCCGCCGGGGGCGAGGTTGATGAACATGACGCCGCCCGCCATGCCGCCGTAGAACAGCATCGCGAGCGCGATGTCGCCGCGCGTCTTGCCGTACCAGCGGATCAGCTCCATCGCGACGGCGCCGACGATCGCGACCGCCGTCGCCATCCACACGGGCGAGGTGGAGAGCAGGAAGCCGAGGCCGACACCGGTCATCGCGACGTGGCCGATGCCGTCGCCCATCAGGGCCTGGCGGCGCTGCACCAGGTAGATGCCGACGGCGGGCGCGGTGATGCCGACCAGGACGGCGGCGAGCAGGGCCCGCTGCATGAAGGCGTAGTTGAGGAGTTCCATCGCCGGGGTCCTTAGGTCAGCAGGCCGGTGCGGACCGGCTCCGCGTCGGCGGTGTGCGGGTGGACGTGGTCGTGGCCGGGCAGCGCGTGCTGGCCGACGGCCTCCGGGGGAGGACCGTCGTGCAGGACGCAGCCGTCGCGCAGGACCACGGCGCGGTCGATGAGCGGTTCGAGCGGGCCGAGTTCGTGCAGGACCAGCAGGACCGAGGTGCCCTTGGCGACCTGCTCGCGCAGCGTCGCGGCGAGGATCTCCTGGCTGGCCAGGTCGACGCCCGCCATCGGCTCGTCCATGATCAGCAGCTCCGGCTCGGCGGCGAGCGCGCGGGCGATGAGCACGCGCTGGTGCTGCCCGCCGGAGAGCGCGTCGACGGAGTCCTTGGCGCGGTCGGCGAGCCCCACCAGGTCGATGGCGCGGGCCACGGCCTCGCGGTCGGCCTTGCGCAGGACGCCGAAGCGGGCCCGCGAGAGCCGCCCCGACGAGACGACCTCGGTGATGGTGGCGGGCACGCCGCCCGCGGCCGTGGTGCGCTGCGGGACGTACCCGACGCGGGCCCAGTCGCGGAACCTGCGGCGCGGGGTGCCGAAGATCTCGACGTCGCCGCCGGTGGCCGTGACCTGGCCGATGATCGTGCGTACGGCCGTGGACTTGCCCGAGCCGTTGGCGCCGAGCAGCGCCACGACCTCACCGCGCCCGACCCGCAGGTCTATGCCGCGCAGGACGGGGCGCGAGCCGAGCTCGGCCGTCACCTCGCGCAGGGATACGACGGCCTCGTCGGTGTCGGCCTGCTCGCTCATGGCTCGTGCCTCCGTAGCCGCGGGGGTGGGGGTCACTTGGCGCCCAGGGCCTTCTGCAGGGCCTTGAGGTTGGACTCCATGACCTGGATGTAGTCGTCGCCCTTGGACTTGTCGGTGATGCCCTCGATGGGGTCGAGCACGTCGGTCTTCAGGCCGGTGTCCTTGGCGAGGGTCTGCGCCGTCTTGTCGCTGACGAGCGTTTCGTAGAAGACGGTGGTGACGCCGTCGGCCTTCGCCATCTTCTGGAGGTCCTTGACGCGCTTGGCGCTGGGCTCGGCCTCGGGGTCCAGGCCGCTGATGGCCTCCTCGGTGAGGCCGTAGCGCTCGGCGAGGTAGCCGAAGGCGGCGTGGGTGGTGATGAAGACCTTGCTCTTGGTGTTCTTCAGGCCGTCCTCGAAGGACTTGTCCAGGCCACCGAGCTTCTTCACCAGCTTCGCGGTGTTCTTCTCGTACGTCGCCGCGTTGTCCGGGTCGGCCTTCTCCAGGGCCTTGCCGACGCCCTCGGCGACCTCGGCGTACTTCACCGGGTCCAGCCAGATGTGCGGGTCGGCGCCCTCGTGCGAGTGGTCGTGGCCGTGATCGTCGTGGTCGTGCTCGTCGGCGTGCCCGCCGACCTCGTTGCCGTGCTTCTCCGTGCTGGTCAGCGATGCGGCGTCGACCTTGGTCTTGATGCCGGACTGGTCGATCGCGTCGTCGACGGCGGGCTGGAGGCCCTTGAGGTAGAGCGCGACGTCGGACTCCTCGAGCTGTCCGCGCTGCTGGGCGGAGACGTCCAGGTCGTGCGGCTCCTGGCCGGGCTCGGTGAGGTTGGTGACGGAGACGTGGCTGCCGCCTATCTGCTCCGCGAGGTACTGCATGGGGTAGAACGACGCCACCACGTCGAGCTTGCCGTCGTTGTCGCTCGCGGCCGACGTGGAGCACGCGGTCAGCGCGGTGAGGCCGAGGACGGTGGCGGAGGCAAGGGCGGCGGTGGGTATGAGGCGTCGTACGTTCATGACACTCATTTTCAACAAATGTGGAAACGATTGTCAACAAGCCCTCGGTTTGGACGTGTGTGGGGAACCGATTTGATTAGGGGGGTAAGGCCGCCGGTAACCTGAAGCATTCGCTCCCGAAGCCGCTGCTCCGGCAGTACTTGCTTCGCCCACCCGTCTCCCGACCGCCACCCCCCAACGAGGCGCTTCGCGCCGCACCTGCCTTATCCGACGTCGCAATGAAGAGAGCACCGTGGCCGCCGACAAGATCGACACCATCGTCAGCCTGAGCAAGCGCCGTGGCTTCGTTTTTCCCTGCAGTGAGATCTACGGCGGCCAGCGTGCCGCCTGGGACTACGGGCCGCTCGGCGTCGAGCTGAAGGAGAACCTCAAGCGCCAGTGGTGGCGCTACATGGTCACCTCGCGCGAGGACGTCGTCGGCATCGACTCGTCGGTGATCCTGGCGAGCGAGGTCTGGCAGGCCTCCGGCCATGTCGCGACCTTCTCCGACCCGCTCACCGAGTGCCTCTCCTGCCACAAGCGCCACCGCGCCGACCACCTGGAAGAGGCGTACGAGGCCAAGCACAACCGCCCGCCGGCCAACGGCCTCGCGGACATCAACTGCCCCAACTGCGGTACCAAGGGCCAGTTCACCGAGCCCAAGCAGTTCTCCGGCATGCTCGCCACGCACCTCGGCCCGACCCAGGACAGCGGCTCCGTCGCCTACCTGCGCCCCGAGACCGCGCAGGGCATCTTCACCAACTTCGCCCAGGTCCAGCAGACCTCGCGCCGCAAGCCGCCGTTCGGCATCGCGCAGACGGGCAAGTCCTTCCGCAACGAGATCACGCCCGGCAACTTCATCTTCCGGACCCGCGAGTTCGAGCAGATGGAGATGGAGTTCTTCGTCAAGCCGGGCGAGGACGAGCAGTGGCAGGAGTACTGGATGGAGCAGCGCTGGAACTGGTACACCGGCCTGGGCCTGCGCGAGGAGAACATGCGGTGGTACGAGCACCCGAAGGAGAAGCTCTCCCACTACTCCAAGCGCACCGCTGACATCGAGTACCGCTTCCAGTTCGGCGGCAGCGAGTGGGGCGAGCTGGAGGGCGTCGCCAACCGCACCGACTACGATCTGACCGCGCACTCCAAGGCGTCCGGCCAGGACCTCTCCTACTTCGACCAGGAGGCGGGCGAGCGCTACACCCCGTACGTCATCGAGCCCGCGGCCGGTCTGGGCCGCACCATGCTCGCCTTCCTGCTCGACTCGTACTTCGAGGACGAGGCGCCCAACGCCAAGGGCAAGCTGGAGAAGCGCACGGTCATGCGCTTCGACCACCGCATCGCCCCGGTGAAGGTCGCGGTCCTGCCGCTCTCCCGCAACCCGGAGCTCTCGCCCAAGGCCAAGGGCCTGGCGACGGCGCTGCGGCAGAACTGGAACATCGAGTTCGACGACGCGGGCGCCATCGGCCGCCGCTACCGCCGCCAGGACGAGATCGGCACGCCGTACTGCGTGACGGTCGACTTCGACACCCTGGACGACAACGCGGTGACCGTGCGCGAGCGCGACACCATGAAGCAGGAGCGCGTCTCCCTCGACCAGATCGAGGGCTACCTCGCCACCCGCCTCGTGGGCTGCTGACGTTCGTACGTTCTCTGAGTGAAGTCGTGAAGCCTTGAGGAAGCCCCCGGTTCCGGGTTATGGAACCGGGGGCTTCCGTGCACACTGGGGCGCATGCTTCCCCTCACCACGAGCAAGGTCAGCAGATGGGACCAGCACGGGCGCGAGCACGTCGTGCAGGTCCAGAAGGCGGGCAGGCAGCGGGAGTTGAGCTGCGGGACCTGCGGGTGGCGCAGGAAGGCGCAGTTCCTGCCGTGGCTCAAGGCCGAGGAGCACCTGACGCAGGAGCATCAGGCGACGGTGGACCCGTCGGCGGGCTGAGTACCAGAGGTCTGAGGGGTCTGTACGAGGACGGCGGCGTCCTGCGGCCGCGGGGCGAGCAGCAGCGTCATGCCGTACGCCCGGGGCGTGCCCTCGCCCCCCGGCGTGAGCTCGACCGTCCGAGGGGCGAAGTCGCCGACCGACCGGCACGTCCACCAGTCCGCCAGGTCAGGGCGTACGGAGTCGAGCCGTCCGGCGAGCCGCCCGAGGTCCTCGGCTTCGGGGCGGCGGTCCGCACGGGTGCGGAAGTGCCGGTGCAGGTCCATCGCGACGGGCTCCCAGTCGGGCAGTACGCGCTGGTGCGGGGCGTCCCCGACCAGCAGGAGCAGCAGATTGCGCCGGTCCTCGGGGAGGTCGTCGGGGTCGGGCCACACGGCGGCGTACGCGCGGTTCCAGGCGAGGATGTCCAGGGCGGGGCCGAGCAGCAGCGCCGGACTGTCGGGCCAACAGTCCAGCACGGCACGGAGGTTCGGGTCGTACGAGGTGGTGCGCCCCTCCGCGGCGGGGGCGAACCCGGCGAGGGCCAGCGCGTGCCGGTGGGCCGCCTCGTCGAGCCGGAGCGCGCGGGCGACCGAGTCGAGGACCTGCCGCGAGGTGTCCACGCGGCCCTGTTCGATCCAGGTGTACCAGGCCACGGAGACGCCGGAGAGCGCGGCGACCTCCTCGCGGCGCAGCCCCTTCGCGCGGCGCCGTGGGGTGTGCGGCAGTCCGACGTCGCCGGGGGAGAGGAGCTCGCGGTAGGCGCGCAGGAACCCGCCGAGCCGCTGCCGGAGCGCGGTGGTTGCCGTGGTCGTCTCCATGACCTCAGCCTATGACCCGTACTCACCCCCATGGTTGCCCCGCTGGTCGGGCCGCGCGCGGGGCCCGAGGCTTGCCCCATGACCGAAACCCCTGTGATGTGGCGCCGCCGCAACGACTCCACGGACCTGACCGAACCCCGCCCCTTCATCCGCGTCTACACGGGCCCGGGCACCCTGGACGCCCTGGCGTCGTCCTACGAGCGGCTGCTCGGCACGGAACGCGACATGTGGTTCGCCTACCCCGAGAAGAACCTCGCCCTCGCCGTGGTGGGCGCCTTCCTCCTGATCGAGGGCACGGAGGAGACCCTGGCCCCCTTCCGCGCGACCCACGGCACGCTGCTCGTCGACTCGGCGCAGGCGTACCTGGAACGCCTCGTGCGGGAGGGCGCGGAGATCACGGACCCGCTGATCAAGGTCCCGACGGGCTCGGGCTTCACGGCCCGGCACCGGGACGGCACGGTGATCGAGTACGTGGAGCACCGGCCGACGGAGGAGGGGCTCTAGGGCCTGTCGTCAAACTCCCGTCTGCCCCGCGACGTCTGGCACGCACGCTCGCGGCGTTGCCGGAATGCCCGAGTAGGTCCACTACGAGGACATCCCGGCGCCTTGCGATCGCACGCACCAGACGCCGCGGGGCCGCCCTTCGGGCGACGACGGGAGTTTGACGACAGGCCCTAGGCCCTGTCCGGCGGGGATGTCAGTGGCACCCCCTAGGGTCCGCCTGTGACTCGATCCGTGACTTCCTCCGTGACTTCCTCCGTGACCCCTTCCGCGGCCCCCTCCTCCACCCACCTCGGTGAGACGGCGGACGCCTACGACGCCATCGCCACCGTGTACGCGGGAATGCCCCGCGACGACCTCGAAGCCCCCTCTCTGGACCGCGCGTGGATCGCCGCGTTCGCCGACCACGTGCGGACCGAAGGCGCGGGACCCGTAGCGGAGTTGGGCTGCGGCCCCGGCCCCGTGACGGCGCTCCTGCGGGACCTGGGTCTGGACGCCTTCGGCGTGGACCTGTCGCCGGTGATGATCGGCCTGGCGCGCGCCGCTCACCCGGACATCCGTTTCGAGGTCGGCTCGATGGACGCCCTGGACCTGCCGGACGGGGGCCTGTCCGGCGTCGTCTCCTGGTACTCGGTGATCCATACGCCCCCGGCGCAACTCCCGCCCTACTTCGAGGAGTTCCACCGGGTCCTCGCCCCCGGCGGCCACCTCCTGCTCGCGTTCTTCGAGTCGGAGGGCGCCCCGGTCACCCCGTTCGACCACAAGGTGACCACGGCGTACCGCTGGCCGGTGGACGGCCTCGCGGAGCTGGCGACGCGGTCCGGCTTCACGGAAATCGGCCGCATGCTGCGGGAGCCCCGTGAGGGGGAGAGGTTCCGCAGGGGTCATCTGTTGATGCGAGTGGTGTGACGCCCCGGAGCGCTCCGTAAGTTAATTAACGTTCAACTACTTTTCGCCACTGCCCGTGCGCCGGGTCGGCCTCGGCCATCCGGCTGCCGACGTGCGGAGGCGGGGTGGAGGGGTGTCGCTCCGGCGCCCCGGAGGCGCCGTCCCGGCGTGCGGACAATGACCCGAATTGATTTAACATTCAACCTAAGTGAGGCGCATGCTGGTCAGTGGGTCGATCGCCCCCTCGGGGGCCCGGCCCAACACCCCATCTGACCAAGGGAGATGACCCGACATGACGCAGACCATGACCGAGCCCCGGACCGAGCTCAACGCCTCCCGGACCCAGCCCCTCCGCCTCCACCATCACGCGTGGATCACCGACGACCAGGAAGCCAACCGGCACTTCTACGAGGACGTGATCGGCCTGCCCCTGGTGGCCACGTGGACCGAGCGCGAGGTGCTGTCCGGGGCCGAGCGCGCCTACTGCCACACCCTCTACGGCCTGGCCGACGGCAGCGCGCTCGCCTTCTTCCAGTTCGCCGACCCCAAGGACCAGGAGGAGTTCAAGACCGGCATCAACACCACCCCCCTGCGCCACATCGCCTTCAAGGTCGAGGCGGAGACCCAGGACGCGATCCGTGAGCGCGTCACCGCCGCGGACTATCCGCAGGCCAACCCCCACGTGCTCGACCACGGCTTCTGCGTCTCGCTGTACATCACGGACCCCAACGGCCTGATCCTGGAGTTCGCTGTCGACCACCCCGACGTGGAGAAGATCGACGCGGAACGACGCGCCACGGCCCACGCCGACCTCGGCCGCTGGCTCGCGGGGGACCACACCAGCAACAACAACTGGCGCTGACGCCTGACGCCTGACGTCACGGACCGGCTGGGTCGAAGACGACGTCCTTGGTCGTGACCGTCCCGGCCGTCCGGCCAGGCGCGCTCTGGCGGCTCCAGTACAGGTTCGTGTGCGCGATGACCTGGTCCGGTGGCGGCGCACCCCACGCCGTCTTGTCGACTGTGGTGTGGGCGTCGCCGACCAGCGCCGCGTCGTACCCCCTGACGAACGCGCCGTGGAGCGTCGAGCGGACGCACGCGTCGGTCTCCGCGCCGACGACCACGAGCCGCCCCACCCCGAGCCCCGAGAGCACGGCCTCCAGCGTGGTGTCCTCGAAGGAGTCGCCGTAGCTCTTCCCGACGAGCGGCTCGGCGTCCTCGGGGGTGAGCTCGGGGACGATCCGCCAGCCGTCGCTCCCCTTCACGAGCCCCTCGTCGTCGTGCTGGACCCACACGACAGGAACCCCTTCCTGCCGCGCCCGCTCGACGAGGTCGGCGAGCGTCGGTGTGAGCGTTGGGAGCAGTGCGGCCTTCGCGGTGCCTTCAGGCCCGCAGTCCCCGCACCGTCAGATCCACTACCGCCGTGAAGGCCGCCTCGATGCCGGGGCGCGACCAGTGCGGGGCGTACGACGGGTCGTGGAAGCGGCCTGTCGCGTCGAAGACCGCGCGGGCCGAGCGGGCCGGGTCGGGGGAGGTGAAGTCGCCCCGGACGACGCCCTCTTGGACGATCGTCGTGAGCTGGCCTGTGAGGTCGTCGATGTGGGCGTCCACCACGCCGCCGTTCTCCTCGGTCAGCACCGTGTAGGTGGCGAAGAGTTCGGGGTCGTCGCCGGCCTTGTGCTGCTTCGCCTCGAAGAGGGCCGCCAGCCAGTGGCGGAGCTTCTCCTCGGGAGGCTCGGTGCCCTCGACGATCGCGGAGAGGATCACGGAGGTACGGTCCAGCCAGCGCCGCGTCACCGCGCCGCGCAGCTCCGCCTTCGTACGGAAGTGGCGGTACACCGTGCCATGGCTCACCCCCAGGGCGCGGGCCACGTCGACCACCGTGGCCTTGGCCGCGCCGTGCCTGCGCAGGACCTCCTCGGTCGCTTCGAGGATGCGCTCGGGGGTCAGGGGGGCCGCGGTTGCCATGGCTAGACCGTACCCGGGGGACGGTCAGCGCTCGCTGTCGAGGTGTGCCATCTGGGACTCCGGGTAGCGGGCACCGGCCGCGGCGTCCGCGGGGACGGCCGCCTCGATCGCGGCGAGGTCCGCGTCGTCCAGCGTCACGTCGAGCGCGCCGAGCGCCTCGTCGAGCCGGTCGCGGCGGCGGGCGCCGACCAGCGGCACGATCGACGCCCCGTGCCGGGGACCCTGCGCGAGCACCCAGGCGATCGCGGTCTGCGCGACGCTGACGCCCTTCTGCTCGGCGATCTTGCGCAGGGCGTCGACCAGGTCGAGGTTGCGGTCGAGGTTCTCGCCCTGGAAGCGGGGGCTCATCGAGCGGAAGTCGTTCGCGGCGAGCTTGCGGTCGCGGGTGAAGTGGCCGGAGATCAGGCCGCGCGAGAGCACCCCGTACGCCGTGACGCCGATGCCGAGCTCGGCGACCGTCGGCAGGATCTCCGCCTCGATGCCGCGCGAGATCAGCGAGTACTCGATCTGGAGGTCGGAGACGGGAGCGGTGGCCGCCGCCCTGCGGATCGTGTCGGCGGCGACCTCGGAGAGGCCGATGTGCCGGACGTGGCCCTTCTCGACGAGCTCGGCGATGGCGCCCACCGTCTCCTCGACCGGGACGTCCGGGTCGATGCGGGCGATGCGGTAGACGTCGATGTGGTCGACGCCGAGGCGCTGGAGGGAGTACGCGGCGAAGTTCTTCACCGCGGCCGGGCGGCCGTCGTAGCCGGACCAGCCGCCGTCCGGGTCGCGAAGGGCGCCGAACTTCACGCTGGTCAGCGCCTGTTCGCGACGGGCCGCGGGGGCGGTGCGCAGGGCCTCGCCGATCAGCATCTCGTTGTGGCCCATGGCGTAGAAGTCGCCGGTGTCCAGGAGCGTGACGCCCGCTTCGAGGGCGGCGTGGATGGTCGCGATGGACTCCGCGCGGTCGGCTTCGCCGTACAGCGCGGACATGCCCATGCAGCCCAGGCCGAGGGCGGAGGTACGGGGGCCGTTGTTTCCGAGGGTGAGAGTACGCATGTGTCCACCATGACATGACAGATGACAGATTTCAATATCTGTCATCTGTCATGTGTCACCCGCCATTCGTTACTCGTCATCCGTCATCCGTCATCCGTCATCCGTCATCTGTCATCTGTCGCTCGGGGTGGTGGCCTCCCGCGCCGTCGCCGCGACCTCCGGCTCCTCCAGCCGCTTCGCCGTACGCTCCGCCGTCCCCCGCGCCCACCGCCCGCTCGTCACCGCTCCCAGCAGCAGGACCGCGACGCCGCAGCCCGTGATGATCCACCAGGCGGGTCGGCTCGCCGCAGTGAATTCCTTCGCGTACGAGGAGGAGGCGACGCCCGACGCCAGGACCGCGCCGATCACCGCGACGCCGAGGGTCTGGCCGATCTGGCGGCTGGTGGAGGCGACCGCGGCCGCGACGCCCGCCTGGGCGCGCGGCATCCCCGCCACCGCCGTGTTCGTGATGGGGGCGTTCACGAAACCGAAGCCGAGTCCGAACAGGACGTACGCGAGGAAGCGGGTCCCCGGCTCGTCGGCCGCCTCGAAGGCGGCGAAGAGGATCCCGGAGACGGTCATCGCCACCCCGGCGATCAGCAGCGAGAGGCGCGGGCCCCGGCTGCCGACCAGACGGCCCGACAGCGGTGCGCAGACCAGCGTCATCGCCGCCATCGGCAGCATCCACAGGCCCGCGTGCAGCGCGTCGAGGCCGCGTACGTCCTGGAGGTAGAGCGTCGAGAGGAACAGGAAACCGCCGAGCGCCGCGAACGCGCAGACCGCGATCACTGTCGCTCCGCTGAACGGTGCCGAGCGGAAGAAGCGCAGGTCGATGAGGGGTTCCGCGCGGCGCGGCTCGTACAGGACGAGCCCGGCGAGGCCGAGCAGCGCGGCGCCCGCGAAGGCCAGGATCAGCGGTGACGTCCAGCCCGCGCTCGGCGCCTCGATGATCGCGTACGTCAGCGCGCCGAGCAGCACGATCACGAGCAGCTGCCCCACGGGGTCGGGGCGGCGCGGCTTCGGGGCGCGGGACTCGGGGACGTACCGCATGGTCAGGAAGAGCGCGGCGAGGCCCACCGGCAGATTGACCCAGAAGATCGAGCGCCAGCCGACCGAGTCCACGAGCAGCCCGCCCACCAGCGGTCCCGCCGCCATGGAGATGCCGACGACGCCGCCCCAGACGCCGATGGCGCGGGCCCGCTCGCGCGGTTCGGTGAAGGTGTTGGTGATGATCGACATCGCGACCGGGTTGAGCATCGAGCCGCCGACCGCCTGGATCATGCGGAAGGCGACCAGGGATTCCAGGTCGGGCGCGAGCGAGCAGAGCACCGAGCCGACGGTGAAGGTGACGAGGCCCGCCTGGAAGACCTTGCGGCGGCCTATTCGGTCGGCCGTCGACCCCGCCAGCATGAGGAGCGAGGCGAGGACGAGCGTGTACGCGTCGATGGTCCACTGCATGCCCGAGACGCTCGCGTCGAACTCCCGCCGCATGGTGGGGAGCGCGACGTTGAGGATGGTGTTGTCGAGGCTGACGATCAGCAGGCTCATGCAGCAGATCGCGAGGACGAGCAGGCGTCTGCGATGGGTGAGTTCATCGGGCATGTATCTGACGGTAGCCCTCTCGGCGGGTCTCGGCCCGGCCGCCCGTCGGGGGTGAGGCAGGGTCCGTCTCAGCCGGACGGGCGGGCATCCCCTCCGCGCCTGCGGCCGGGCCACATGTCGCCGTACGCGGCGTCCATGAACTGGACCTGCGGGCCGCGCAGCACGGACGTGTCGGCCGTCTCGCCTCCGGCTACCTCGGCGAGGCGGGACGCATACCGGTAGGCCGCGCCTCGAAGGGGTTCGCTCCTGGCCGCCAGGTCGATCTCCGCCTGGGCGAGCCAGAGGTCGTCGACGAGCCGGCCGAGCGCGGCATCGGCCTCGGTCCCGCGACCTTCCGGGTGCGTGGACGCCCTCTTCTCCACCTTCGAGGCGAGGGCCACGAACTTCAGCACCGCGCCCTTGAGCTCCGCACGGTGAGCGGCGGATTCCTGTACGTCGAGCTGCCGGGCGCTCACCCGTGAGACGAGGTACTGACCGAACAGTGACCCGCCCGCGCCGAGCACCACCCCCGCGAGAGAAAACAGCGCCGGCCCCAAGGTTCCCCAAGATCCCATACCGGGAGCGTAGGGCGGTCCACCGGAGCTCTCGGGGGAGGGTGGGGCGGGCACCTGGGGAGTGAGGGACAATGGAGGGTCCCGTCGTCCGTCCCGGAGAGCATCGATGCCGTCCCAGCCGCTGTCCATCGGCCCGCACACCGTGCGGCCGCCCGTCGTGCTCGCCCCCATGGCGGGCATCACGAACGCGCCGTTCCGGACGCTGTGCCGGGAGTTCTCCGGCGGCAAGGGTCTCTTCGTCAGCGAGATGATCACGACGCGCGCCCTGGTCGAGCGCAACGAGAAGACCATGCAGCTGATCCACTTCGACGAGACCGAGAAGCCCCGGTCCATCCAGCTGTACGGCGTCGACCCCGCGACGGTCGGCAAGGCGGTCCGCATGATCGCCGAGGAGGACCTCGCCGACCACATCGACCTGAACTTCGGCTGCCCCGTCCCCAAGGTCACCCGCAAGGGCGGCGGCTCCGCGCTGCCGTACAAGCGGCCCCTGCTACGCGCGATCCTGCGCGAGGCGGTCGCGGGCGCCGGTGACCTGCCGGTCACGATGAAGATGCGCAAGGGCATCAACGACGAGCACATCACCTTCCTCGACGCGGGCCGGATCGCCGTCGAGGAGGGCGTCACGGCCATCGCCCTGCACGGCCGCACGGCCGCCCAGCACTACGGCGGCACGGCCGACTGGGACGCCATCGCCCGCCTCAAGGAGCACGTCCCCGAGATCCCTGTCCTGGGCAACGGAGACATCTGGTCGGCCGCCGACGCGGTGCGGATGATGAAGGAGACCGGCTGCGACGGCGTCGTCGTGGGCCGTGGCTGCCTGGGCCGCCCCTGGCTCTTCGGCGACCTGGTCGCCGCCTTCGAGGGCACGGGCGCGCCCAAGGCCCCCGACCTGCGCGAGGTCTCGAAGGTCATGCTGCGCCACGCCACCCTCCTCGGCGAGTGGATCGGCGACGAGGCGCGCGGCGTCATCGACTTCCGCAAGCACGTGGCCTGGTACCTGAAGGGCTTCGCGGTCGGCTCCGAGATGCGCAAGCGCCTCGCGATCACCTCGTCCCTCGCCGAACTGGAGGACGGGCTCGGCGAGTTGGACCTCGACCAGGCGTGGCCGACCGGCGCGGACGGCCCGCGCGGCCGCACATCGGGCAACAACCGCGTGGTCCTGCCGGACGGCTGGCTGAAGGACCCGTACGACTGCGCGGGCATCAGCGAGGACGCGGAACTGGACACGTCGGGCGGCTGAGCAGGGCCCCGCAAGGGGCGCGGGGAACTGCGCGGCCAGCCACGTCCGGCCCGCGGAGAACCGAGCACCTACACGAGCGTCACCGTCACCGGCAGTTCCTTGATCCCGTTCACGAAATTGGACCGCACCCGCCGCACCTCCCCGTCCAAGCGGATGCCCGCCAACCTCGGCAGCAGCTCCTCGAACATGATCCGCATCTCCAGGCGGGCCAGCGAGTTGCCCAGACAGAAGTGCGGGCTGCCCTTGCCGAAGGTGACGTGGTCGATGTTCTCGCGGGTGACGTCGAAGCGGTACGGATCGGGGAAGACGTCCTCGTCGCGGTTGCCGGACGCGAACCACAGCACGACCTTGTCGCCCTTCCTGATCAGCTTGCCGCCCAGCTCCACGTCCCGGGTGGCCGTGCGCCGGAAGTGGTAGACGGGCGAGGCCCAGCGCAGGCACTCCTCGACGGCGCCGGGGATCAGCGAGGGGTCGGCGACGAGCTTGGCGCGCTCCTCGGGGTGCTCGATGAGCGCGAGCATGGAGTGCGAAATGGCGTGCCGCGTCGTCTCGTTGCCCGCGACGACGAGCAGCAGGAAGTAGTTGTCGAAGTCGGTGGGGGAGAGCGGGACGCCGTCCCTGGGGGAGCTGTTGACCAGCGTGGTGACCAGGTCGTCGCCACGGCCGCCACGCCGGGCTGCCGCCAACTCCCTTCCGTACGCGAAGACTTCGAGCGAGGCGGGGGAGCGGAACGGCAGATCGCGGTAGCGCTCGCTCTCCGCGCTTTCGAGCAGGACGTCGGCGTAGTCGGGGTCGGTGTTGCCGATGATGCGGTTGCCCCAGTCGATGAGCTGCTGGGTGTCCCCCTCGGGGACGTCGAGCATCCGCGCGAGCACGTTGATCGGGAAGTCGGCGGAGACCTCCCTGACGAAGTCGAAGGTGCCCTTGGGCAGGGCGGCGTCGAGCGTGCGGGCGGTGAGGCCGCGCAGGAAGTCCTCGTACGTCGCGACGGCCCGGGGCGTGAACCGCTTCTGCAGGATGAGCCGCATGGCCCGGTGCCGCATGCCGTCGGTCTCCAGCAGCGACCGCCGCAGCGCGATGTAGTCCTCGTCGACCTCTTCGAGGTTGGTGAAGCGCTCGGAGGTGAAGGTGTCGGGGTCGCGGTCCACGCGGACGATGTCCGCGTGCCGGGTGACGGCCCAGAAACCGGAGTTGGGCGCGGGCTCGGGCTGCCAGTGGACGGGGTCCTCGCGGCGCAGCACGTCGAACATCCGCCAGGGCAGGTCGCCGTCGGTGAACCGGTCGTTGTCGGCGAGGTCGACGTCGCCGATGGCGAGGGGCGGGGGGCCCGCGGCCGTACGCATGGCTGTACTCCTTCGTGCGTTCGCGAAGCGGTCAGATGAGGAAGGCGTACTCCGTGAACTCCCAGTCCGTCACTGCCTGTTGGAAGCGTTCGAGCTCGTTGCGCTTGTAGGTGAGGAAGGCCCCGGTGAACTCCGCGCCGAGCAGTCCGGTGAGCGCCTCGTCGGCCTCCAGGGCGTCGAGCGCGGCGGTGAGCGTGCCGGGAAGGCGGGGCGCGGAGCTCTCGTCGTAGCCGTAGCCCTCCAGTGGGGCGGGCGGCTCGGGCTTGTCGCGGATGCCGATGAGCAGCGCGGCGACGGCTCCGGCGATCATCAGGTACGGATTGGCGGACGCGTCGCCGAGGCGCAGCTCGATGCGGGTGCCCGCGCCGCGCTCGGGCGGTACGCGGACCATCGCGCTGCGGTTGTCCAGGCCCCAGTCGACCAGCCAAGGAGCGAGGGTGTCGGGGCCGAAGCGCTTGTAGGAGTTGACGGTCGGGTTGAGCAGGGCGGTGAGCGCGGGGGCGTGCGCGAGGACTCCGGCGATGGCGTGCCGGGCCGTGGCGGAGAGCCCGTCGGGGGCGTCCGGGTCGTCGAAGACGTTGCGCCCCGAGGCGTCGACCAGCGAGATGTGCAGATGGAACCCGGAGCCGCCGAGGCCGTTGAACGGCTTGGCCATGAACGTGGCGAGCCGCCCCTCGCGGCGGGCGGTCTCCTTGACGGCGGCCTTGAAGCGGAAGGCGCGGTCGGCGGCGTCCAGGGCTTCGGAGTGGGTGAGGTTGATCTCGAACTGGCCGCCGTCGAACTCGTGGTTTCCCGCGATGACGCCGATGCCGAGGTCGGCCAACTGGCGCAGGGTGCGCAGGAGATGACCGTCCGGGTCGCCGCGCCTGCCCGCGCTGTAGACGTTGCCGGTGGCGCCGCCGTACGGGGTCCAGCCGCTCGGGGCCGCGGGGTCCGCGTCGCACAGGAAGTACTCCAGCTCGGGCCCGACGACCGGGGTGAGTCCGGCGCCGTCCGTGTACTGGGCGGTGCGGTCGAGCACGCGGCGCAGCAGGGCGCGGGGGGACTCCGGGGCGGGTTCGCCGGTGCGGGGGTCGATGGTGTCGCCGAGGCACCAGGAGACGCCGGGCTCCCAGGGCAGGGGCTGGAGGGTGCGCAGATCCGGATGTACGCAGATGTCCGGCAGGCCCGCGTCGAGTCCGCCCGTGACCGGGACGACGTCGCCCCTGGGAGTGGTGTGGTAGACGGCCCGGCAGAAGGTCAGCCCGTGCTCGCAGGCCCCCGGCAGTTGCCCCACCAGGATGTCGCGGCCCCGGTCGGCCCCGATGAGATCGGGATACACGACCCGCACGACATCGATCCCCCGCTCCTCCAGCCCCCGCACGGCCTCCCGGACTTCCTCGCCCCTGCCGTCCTGCCCTCGTGCGCTCGCTTCGCTCATCCGTGTCCCAGCCTTTCCGGTGAGGGAGGAGGGGGCGGTCCATCGTTTGACTTCAAACGATATGAAGCGCGGAGTTGATGCGCAAGGGGTCACTCCCCAATCCGCGCGGAACGCGCCGATGGGCAGGGGTAGTTGATCGGCGTGGCGCCCTGCGTTTCCCGTGCCGTGGCTCGCGCCCTCGTTCTCGCCCCTCGGCACCGGGGGCTGTGCCCACCCGTTCCGCCGTGCGGAACAATTGCCCACAGCGGGAGCGGCGACGGTCCGCCCCACGCCCAACCCGGCGAGACCCGCACCGTGACAACGTCGCCCCGCCCGAATATCGTACGGGCTCAAACGAATGCCCTCACGTCCGCTCGACGGCGAAGGAGCCCCCAGATGGCCGGAGTTCAAGGATTCTTCCCGCCCAAGAGCGCCACCGGCAGGTCCTCCCTGGTGCCCCCGCCCCCCTGGCACTACTCGGGCGACCTCCTCACCGTCGAGTACCGCACCGACCCCGCCAGGGTCCGCGAACTGCTCCCCGACCCGCTGGAGTTGGCGGAGAGCGACCCCGGAGCCGTCGCACTGATCTGGGCCGACTGGCAGTCCTGCGGCGCGACCCGCGCCGAACTCCTCGACCCCGTACGGGCCCAGTACAAGGAGTGCTTCGCCGTCGTACGGTGCGGATATCGAGGCAAGACGTACTCCCGGTGCGTGTACATCTGGGTCGACAAGGACTTCGCCATCGCCCGAGGCAACCACCAGGGCTACCCGAAGAAGCTCGGCTCCATCCACCTGACCCGCCCCCACCCCTACGGCCCCGCCCCCCGCATCGAGCCCGGCGCGGCCTTCGGCGCCACGCTCGCCGCAGCGGACCGCAGGCTCGCGCAGGCCGTGGTGACCCTGCGCGAACCCTCGGAGAGCAACGGCTTCGTCAACGCCCACCCCATGGCCCACCACCGCCAACTCCCGGCCATCGACGGCAAGGGCCTCGCCCTCGACGAGCTGATCTCCTCGGGCGCCGCCGCCTTCGAGGGCGGCCAACCCTGGGCGGGCGACGCCGACCTCGACCTCTTCGACGCGCCCACGGAGGAACTCGCCGCGCTCTCCGTCGAGGAGCCGATCGGCGCGTACTACCGCCAGGTGGGCGTCACTTGGGAGGGCGGAACGCTGCTGGAGAGGGGTCTGTGACGGAAGGAACGGGCTACCCGTCCCCAGCAGCCCCGCCCTCGGCAGGCCCACCCCCAGCAGCCCCACCCCCCGAGCCCCCGATCCCCGCATAGGCATCGGGCCGCACCCGCCGCAGCCAAAGCCCCCACAAGCTCCCCGCCCCCGCCGCGATCAGAATGAGGCACGGCAGCACCCACCGCAGCGGATTGCCCGACGAAACCCCCAGCTGGACACTGAAGTTGGTGAGCGCGAGCCAGAAGATGACGGCCAGCGCGGCGCCCGAGAGGAGTGGCGCGATCAGCCGGTGCCACAGCGGCTCGGTCAGTTCGGGGCGGCGGACGAAGTAGGCGACGACGGACGCGGACGTGGCGAAGAGCAGCAGGATCACGCCGAGGGCGCCGAGGTTGGTCAGCCAGGTGAAGACGTCGGCCACCGGGTCGCGCCCGGCCAGCGCGAACACCCCGATGACGACGACGGTGACCGCGGTCTGCAACAGGGAGCCGCGGTGCGGAGAGGTGTGCCGGGGGTGCAGCACGCCGAGCGCACGCGGCAGCACGCCCTCCCGGCCCAGTGAACGGGCGTACCGGGCAACGGCGTTGTGGAAGGAGAGCAGCGCCGCGAGCAGGCTGGTGATCAGGAAGAGCTGGGCGAAGTCGGAGAAGACCGTGCCGAGGCTGGAGTCGCTGAGGGTGAACATCATCCGGGGCCCTTGCTCGGCCGCGACCCGGTTCGCGTGGGACGTGCCCGCACCGCTCACCATGGCCCACGCGGTGGCCGCGTAGAAGACCCCGATGAGCCCCACCGCGATGTACGTGGCACGCGCCACCGTCCGGCGCGGATCACGGCACTCCTCGCTGTACAGGGCGGCCGACTCGAAGCCCATGTACGCGGCGAAGACGCAGCACAGCGCCACCCCGAGGGAGCCGTCCGTGGCGGCGCCCCAGGTGAGGGGCGTGGCCGAGACGCCCTCCGGGGCGTGCGTGAACTGGCCGATGTCGAAGACGAGTACGGTGCCGAACTCCAGGACGAGCAGGACCGCGAGCACCCGCACGCCCACGTCGACGCGCCGGTAGCCGAGCGCGCCGACGACCACCGTGCACGCGAGCACGAGCACCCACCAGGGGATCTCCACGCCGGTGCGGGCGTCGATGAACTCCGCGGTGGTGGCGCCGAAGAGGCCCGCGATGCCGATCTGCATGGCGTTGTACGAGAGCAGCGCGACGAAGGCCGCGCCCACGCCGGGCGTACGGCCGAGCCCCTGCGCGGTGTAGGCGTAGAAGGCCCCCGCACCGGTGATGTGCCTGCTCATCGCCGCGTAACCGGCGCTGAAGAGCCCGAGCACGACGGCTGTCATGAGGTAGAGCAGGGGTATCCCGAGGACGCCCGTGACACCGAGGGACTGCGGGACACCGCCCGCGGCGACGGTGAGCGGCGCGGACGCGGCGACGACGACGAAGACGATGCCCGCGACGCCGATGCGGCGTTCGGGGACGGTGGTGGCGGTGAGGGGAGGTGCGGGCGAGGCCGAGCCTTGATGGTCGAGAGCCATGACGGGACTCCGGG
Source organism: Streptomyces formicae (assembly GCF_002556545.1). Taxonomy (NCBI): domain Bacteria; kingdom Bacillati; phylum Actinomycetota; class Actinomycetes; order Kitasatosporales; family Streptomycetaceae; genus Streptomyces; species Streptomyces formicae. Next base: position 3,065,076 of record NZ_CP022685.1, on the reverse strand, counting down.
GAGAGGAGGGCGCATCCACGGGGAACGCGATATCGTTTGAGCCCGTACGAATTCGAATGGCGCTGATGGTACGGACGCCCCTGTGCCCGGGCAAGAGTCCTCAAGAGGTCTTGGGAGACTGGAAACGCACACGGGCATCACCGGAACCACCCCAAGCCGTCGGACCGAGGAGACACGCACGTGACGGGCCAACGCTCCATCCGCGACACCGAGAAGGCGGTCAGGGCCAAGCTCGGCGGCACCCCCGTCAAGCACGAGCAGATGGCCGCCGTCTCGAACATCTACCGAGCGGCCTCCGCCGTCCGGCAGCACTTCGAGAACTCGGTGCTGCGCGGCGCCGAACTGACCTGGACGTCGTTCGTGGTGCTCTATGTCGTCTGGATCTGGGGCGAGATGGAGACCCGGTACGTCGCGGAGGAGGCGGGCATCTCCAAGGGCACGCTCACCGGCGTCGCGAGGACCCTCGCGGGCCGCGGCCTCCTGGAGCGCCGCGGCCACCCCGACGACGGGAGGCTCGCGCTGCTTCGCCTCACCGACGAGGGGGAGCGGCTGATGGGGGAGGTGTTCCCCGCGTTCAACGCGGAGGAGGTCTTCGTCACCGAGGGGCTGACCGACGCCGAGTGCGAAGTCCTCGCGGACCTGCTGCGGAAGATCGTCGTGCGTACGGAGGACAAGGGGGAGGAACGTCGCCTGGAGCTCCTTGACGGGGCGGAGCCTGCCCCGCGCAGGAGCGGTCGCCGGGCACGCGTGGACGGCTGAGACGGGCCCCGTAAGGGGCGCGGGGAACTGCGCGAGCGGCCACGACGTGCGCGCGGTCGCGTCTGCCTCCGGCGGGAGTACGGCGAGTGCGGCTCTGACCTCGGTTGCTCGCGCAGTTCCCCGCGCCCCTTACGGGGCGCCCCAGCTCCCCGCCGACCGGACCAGCCCCGTGAACAGCCCCTGCTGCGACGCATCCGTGGCCGCCGTGTCCTCCGGGTGCCACTGCACCGCCGCGAACCACCCCGCCCCGCCCACGAGTTCGAGCGCCTCCACCGTCCCGTCCGCCGCCCACGCCGTGGGTTCAAGGCCCCGACCGGCCAGGTCCACGCACTGGTGGTGGTAGCAGGAGGCATCCACCTTCTCGGCGCCGAGCGCACGCGCCACCGTGGAGCCGGCGGCCACCCGTACCGGATGCACCTTGTGGCGGTGGTCCGAGGCGGGCCCGCCCATGTCCTGCCGCAACGTGCCGCCGAGCGCGACGTTCACCACCTGCATGCCCCGGCAGACCGCGAGCGTCGGCAGGCCGCGGGCCAGTGCGCAGCGGGCGAGCGCGAGATCGAAGTCGTCCTGCGCGTCGTCCACGTCGTACACGGAACGGTGCACGTCGGACCCGGTGGCGTACCGCCAGGGCGCGAGGTCCCCGCCCCCTGGCAGCAGCAGCCCCGCGCAGCGGGCGAGGCGGGCGGCGGCCTCGTCGGGCGGGCCCGGATGCATCATGAACGGCTCGCCGCCCGCGCGGAACACCGCGTCGGCCAGGGCCCGCGCGGTGACGACGGCCGCGTAGCGCAGGGCGGAGGTCGAGGCCGCGTACCGCTGGGGGAGGGCGATCAGGGGGCGGGTACGGGGCCGGGGGCGGGTGTGGACGTCACCGCGGCCGGGGACCGGTCCTCGGCTCACAGCTGGATCCACGTCGTCTTGAGCTCCGTGTACTTCTCCAGGGCGTGGGCCGACTTGTCCCGCCCGTGCCCCGACTGCTTGTAGCCGCCGAAGGGCACCGTCAGATCACCCTCCTCGTAGCAGTTGACCCAGACCGTGCCCGCCCGCAGCCGTCGCGCCACCGTGTGCGCGGCCGACAGGTCCGAGGTCCACAGACCCGCCGCGAGCCCGTACTCGGTGTCGTTGGCGAGCGCGACCGCCTCGTCCAGGGTCTCGAAGGTGAGCACGGAGAGGACGGGGCCGAAGATCTCCTCGCGGGCCAGGGCCATGCCGGGGGTGACCCGGTCGAGGACGGTGGGGTCGAAGTAGGCGCCGCCGGGGACGACGTGGCGCGGCGAGCCGCCCGCCCGCAGCCGCGCCCCCGCGTCGGCGCCCCTGCGCACGTGCTCCTGGACGGTCGCGACCCGGGCGGCGCCCGCGAGCGCGCCCATCTCGGTGGCGGGATCGAGCGGATCGCCGACCCGCAGCGTCCCGGCCCGCGCGACGACCGCGTCCGTCACCTCGTCGGCCACCGAGGCGTGCACGAGGAGGCGCGAGGGCGCCGTGCACATCTCGCCCTGGTTGAAGAAGATCCCCCAGGCGGCGGTGGCCGCCGCGGTCGCGAGGTCGGGGGCGTCGGGCAGCACGATGTTCGGTGACTTGCCGCCGAGTTCGAGCCAGACCCGCTTGAGGTTGGAGTCGGCGGCGTAGCGCAGGAAGTGCCTGCCGACGGCCGTGGACCCGGTGAACGCGATGACGTCCACGTCCGGGTGCGTGCCGAGCGCGCGGCCCGCGGTCGGCCCGCCGCCCGCGACGACGTTCAGGACGCCGGGCGGCAGACCCGCCTCGTCGGCGATCCTGCCGAGCGAGAGCGCGGAGAGGGGCGTGAGTTCGGAGGGCTTGAGGACGACCGTGCAGCCCGCGGCGAGCGCGGGGGCGACCTTCCAGGCGGCGAGCGTGAGTGGGAAGTTCCACGGCACCACCGCGCCCACCACGCCCGAGGGCTCCCGGGTGACGAGCGCGAGCGCGCCGGGGCCGGTGTGCGGGGACTCGTCGGTGAGCTTGTCGGCGAGCTGGCCGTACCAGCGGAACGTGCCTGCGAGCGCGCGCAGTTCGACCCCGTGGGACTCGGTGATCGGCTTGCCGTTCTCCAGGGTGACGGTGAGGGCGAGTTCGGCGCGGTGCTCCTCGACGAGATCGGCGATCCGCAGCAGCACACGGCCGCGTTCGACCGGGGACATGCGCGGCCAGGGCCCGCTGTCGAAGGCGCGGCGGGCGGCGGCGACCGCGAGGTCCACCTCCTTCTCGCCGCCGTCGGCGACGAGTGCGACGACGCGTCCGTCGCGCGGTGAGACGACGGGGAACGCGCTGCCCGAGCCGTCCACGTCCGCGCCCGCGACGCGGTGCCTGGTGGGCAGGCGGGGGATCAGGGCGTCGGCCTCGCCGAGCCAGTCCTGGTGGCCGCGGGCGGCCGGGGCTTCGTCGTGCGGCATGGCTGCCTCCCGGAAGGGTCCGGCATTTCGTTTGAGTTCAAACGGTATCTCAACAGGCTGATGCCTACGAGGGGTTGACCCCGCGGTCCCGCCGCTCCTAACGTTGTTTGGGTTCAAACGAACTGGAGGTCGCGATGGCTCCCCCCGAGCTCCCTGACACGGCGACCGTCGCCGGTGTCCCCGTCGACACCCGGCACTGGATCGGCGGCACCCGCGTCGCGTCGGTACGGGACGCCACGGATTCCGCGACCGCCGCCACCTTCACCGACCACTCGCCCATCGACGGCGCCCCGCTCGCCGAGATAGCGCGCGGCGGCCCCGGCGAGGCACGCGCCGCCGTGGCCGCCGCCCTCGAAGCGTTCCCCGGCTGGGCCGCGACGCCCCCCGCCGAGCGCGCCAGGTCGCTGCACGCCGTCGCCGACGGGGTCGAGGCCCGCGCCGACGAGCTCGCCCGCGTCGAGACCGCCGACAATGGCGCCCTGCTCCGCTCGCACCGCCGCGGCGTCATGCCCCGCGTCGCCCACAACCTGCGCTACTTCGCCGACCGCCTCCTCGCCCTCGGGCACGACGACTTCGACACGCGCGGGCACACGAACCACGTCAGCTGGGACCCGGCGGGCCCCGCCGTCCTCATCACCCCGTGGAACGCCCCGCTGATGCTGGCCAGTTGGAAGATCGCCCCGGCGCTCGCCGCGGGGAACACCGTGATCCTCAAGCCCGCCGAGTGGACCCCGCTGACCGCCTCGCTCTTCGCGGACATCACCCACGACGCGGGCCTGCCGCCCGGCGTCTTCAACGTCGTGCAGGGGTACGGTCCCGAGGCGGGCGCCCCTCTCGTCGCCGACCCCCGCGTACGCCGCGTCAGCTTCACCGGATCCGTGCCGACCGCGCGCCGCATCGCCGCGGCCGCCGCCGAGAACCTGGTGCCGTGCAGCTTCGAACTGGGCGGCAAGTCACCGCTGTTGGTCTTCGCCGACGCCGACCTGGAGCGCGCTGCTGACCTCGCCGTCGAGCAGTACGACAACGCGGGCCAGGTCTGCCTCGCGGCCACCCGCATCCTCGTCGAGGAGCCGGTGCGGGACGCCTTCCTCGGCCTGTTCATGGACCGGGTAGCGGAGTTGAGGCAGGGCGACCCGCGCGACGAGGCGACCGGCATCGGGCCCAACATCCATCCCCGGCACATCGACCGCGTCGACGGGTTCGTGCGCCGAGCCCTGGAAGCGGGCGCCAAGGCTGTCATAGGCGGCGGCCCCAACACCGAGCTGGGCGGTACCTACTACCTGCCGACCCTCCTCACCGACGTCGCCCAGGACTCCGAGATCGTCCAGGAGGAGGTCTTCGGTCCCGTCCTGACCCTCCAGACCTTCCCCGAGGGCGACGAGGACGAGGCCGTGCGCCTGGCCAACGGCACCCGCTTCGGCCTCGCCGCCACCCTCGCCACCGGCGACCGCGCCCGCGCCGAGCGGATCACCGCGCGCCTCGTCGCGGGCACGGTCTGGGTCAACTGCTTCTTCGTACGCGACCTTTCGGCACCCTTCGGCGGCTCGCGCCAGTCCGGCGTGGGACGCGAGGGCGGCGACTGGTCCTTCGACTTCTACTGCGATCTGAAGAACACCGTGACCGCACCAGGGGGATGGGGGGAGGCCCGCCGTGGGTGAGATCGTCGGGGCGGGCCTCCTCGCCCACGTGCCGACCATCGTGCTGCCCGAGCAGACCCGCAAGGAACTCAACGAGGGCCGCGAGATCAGCCTCGTCCCAGGGCTGCGCAGGCTGCGTGCCGAGGTCTTCGAGGAGCTCGACTACGACACCGTGGTCGTCCTCGACTCGCACTGGGCCACCACCGTCGAGTTCGTGGTCACCTCGCACCGGCGCCGCGCCGGACTCTTCACCTCCGAGGAGCTGCCGCGCGGCATGTGCCGGATGCCGTACGACTACCCGGGCGATCCCGAACTCGCCCGCAGCATCGCCGACTTCGCCGACCGGCACGGCACCTGGATCACCCCGATCGAGGATCCCTTCCTGCCCGTGTACTACGCCACCATCAATCTGTGGAAGTACCTGGGCGACGGCCTCCCCGACAAGAAGTGGATCTCGATCGGGGTCTGTCAGACCGGCGATGTGGAGGACCACCTGCGCCTCGGCCGCGCGCTCGCCGACGGCGTCGCGGCGCTCCCGGGCCGCCGGGTCCTCCTCATCGCGTCCGGAGCGCTCTCCCACACGTTCTGGCCGCTGCGCGAACTGCGCGCGCACGAGTCCAGCGACCCGTCCCACATCCGCACCCCCGAGGCCCGCGCCGCCGACGAGCGCCGCATCGCGTGGTTCGAGCGCGGCGAGCACGCCCAAGTCCTCGCCACCATGCCGGAGTTCCTCACCCACAGGCCCGAGGCGCGCTTCGGCCACTACCTGATGATGATCGGCGCGCTCGGCGAGGACCGCTGCACCGCGCCCGGCCGCCCCTACAGCGCCTACGAGAACTCGGTCGGCACGGGCCAGATGCACCTGTGGTTCGACCGCCCCGCCGAGGGCTGGACCGGCACCTCGGACCCCGACCCGAGTGAGGCCGCCGCATGACCTCCCGAGCCACCACCATCGAGTACCGCCGCGTCCTGCTCGACGGGGCCGCCGTCCAGGTCGTGCGCGAGGGCGACGAGCTGATCGCCCCCGACGGCCGAACGGTCAAGGCGTCCGAGGCGCACCACCTGCCGCCCGTCACCCCCTCCAAGGTGATCGCCGTCCACCTCAACCACCGCAGCAGGGTCGCCGAGTTCGGGGTGACGCTGCCGCCCGCGCCCACCTACTTCCACAAGCCGGTCTCCGCGCTCAACAGCCACGGCGGCGCCGTCGTGCGCCCCGAGGGCTGCAAGTACCTCAACTACGAGGGCGAGATCGGCATCGTCATCGGCCGCACCTGCCGCAACGTCGCCCCTGCGCAGGCGGGTTCGTACATCGCGGGCTTCACCGTCGCCAACGACTACGGCCTGCACGACTTCCGCGACACCGACGCCGGTTCGATGCTCCGCGTCAAGGGCTCCGACACGCTCTGCCCGCTCGGCCCCGGCCTGGTCACCGGCTGGGACTTCCACGGCAAGTACCTGCGGACGTACGTCAACGGCGAGCTCGTGCAGGACGGTTCGACCGACGAGATGGAGTGGGACATGCACTACCTCGTCGCCGACATCGCCCGCACCATCACCCTGGAACCGGGCGACGTCCTGCTCTCCGGGACGCCCGCGGGGTCCCGCCCCGTCCGCCCCGGCGACACCGTCGAGGTCGAGGCCGAGGGCCTCGGCCGCCTCACCAACCACATCGTCACCGGCCCCACGGCCATCCGCACCGACGTCGGCGCCCAGCCCACCGAGTCCGAGGAGGTCCGCTCCACGGCCCTCGGCGGCGACTGGGAACTGAGAGGCGTCCGCGCACCGCGCCGCTAGCACGACAGGCCCCATATCCCGTACGCCTGAACGGAGTTCAGATGGTCAAGGTCACCGTCGACATGGATGTCTGCCAGAACCACGGGCAGTGCGTCTTCGCCGCGCCGGACATCTTCCGGATCGACGAGGACGGCCGCCTCGCGTACGTGGCGTCGCCCGACGCCGCGCTGCGCGACGACGCGGAGGACGCCGCCGACGTCTGCCCGTTGCAGGCCATCCGGGTCGAGGGCTGAGGCATGGCGGGGGCGGGCATCGCCGTCGTCGGGGCCTCACTCGGCGGTCTGCGCGCCGCCGAACAACTGCGTGCCGCGGGCTGGCGCGGCACCATCACGCTCTTCGGGGACGAGCCCCATCTGCCGTACAACAGGCCCCCGTTGTCGAAGGAGGTGCTCGCGGGCGAGGCGCCCGCTTCCGGCACCCAACTGCGTCGCCGCCCGAGCGTCGAGGACGTCGAGTGGCGACTGGGCACGGCCGTCGCGACAGCCGATCTCACCGCGCGAACACTCACGCTGGCCGACGGCCGTGTCCATCCGTACGAGGGTCTGGTGGCCGCGACGGGGGTGCGGCCACGCAGGCTCCCGCTGCCCGGGGGCCCGCCCCGGCACGTCGTCCGCACGCTGGAGGACTCGGCGGCCCTCGCCGCGGAGCTGGTGGCGGGCGCCCGGGTACTGGTGATCGGTTCCGGCTTCATCGGCTGCGAGGTGGCCGCGACCGCGCGCACGGCGGGCTGCGAGGTCACGGTCGTCGCCCCGGAGTCCGAGCCGATGGTCCTCGCGATCGGCGAGGACCTCGCACGGGCGCTGCGCCACCGCCACGAGGCACGCGGCGTGCGCTTCCGGATGGGCCACCTGGCCACCGCGCTGACGCCCCGGGGCGCGGTGCTCGACGACGGCACGGAACTCGACGCCGACGTGCTCGTCGAAGCGGTCGGCTCCCTGCCCAACACCGAATGGCTCGCGGCGACCCCCGGACTCGACCTCACCGACGGCATCCTCTGCGACGCCCACCTGCGCATCGGCGGCCTCCCGCACGCGGTGGCCGTCGGCGACGTCGCCCGCTTCCCCAACCCGCGCTACGGCCCGCTCCCGCGCCGCGTCGAACACTGGTCGGTCCCCGGCGACACCGCACGCCACGCGGCCCGCACCCTCCTCGCGGCCCTCACCGACACCTCGCGCGACCCGGCCCCCTGCGCCCCGCTCCCGTCCTTCTGGAGCGACCAGTTCACCCTCCGCCTCCAGTCCTTCGGCCAGCCCGCACTCGCCGACCGCGCCGAACTCCTCTCAGGAGACCCGGAGTCGGCGGACGGCGACCTGCTCTACGGCTACTACCTGGGCGAGCGGCTCATCGGAGTGGCGGCGCTCGGCGGCCCGGCAGCGGCGGCGGCAGCGGCCCGCCACCGCGCGGAACTGATGACCCTGCCCGAGCCGGTGGTCTGACAGAATCCGCCCCTCCGGCGCCGCGATCGAGCCAACCACCGCGAATGCGTTGACGTGACCGACCCGTGTGCGTGAGGTTCTCCAGCGCTGGTCAGGTCGATCAGCGGGGAGGGGTTCACGATGACGTCATCCGGCATGTCCACCGACCGGCTCAGACCGAGCCGACGGACGGTTCTGCTCGGCCTCGCGGCCTCCGCGGCCACGTCGGTGGTGGCGGCGCCCACGGCGTGGGCGGATCCGGCGCCGTACGAGGCGGTCCACTACTGGAGCAAGATCTTCGAGGACACCGTGAAGAAGGTGGGCGGCGCGCCGGGCCCGATCACCCGCGCCGTGGCCATCATGCACCTGTCGATGTACGACGCGGCGAACTCCGTCACCCCCATCGGCCGCCCCTACCTCGCCAAGCAGCCGCTCTCCGGGCCCACGTCGCTGAACGCGGCCATCGCCACCGCCGCGTACACGGTGCTGCGCGGCCTGTTCCCGTCCGTCTACTTCGACGGGAACTACGGCTTCGCGCTGTCCCAGGACGCCGCGTCCGTGCCGCAGGCCGACAAGGACCGAGGGGCGGTCCTGGGGCGGGCCGCCGCCGAGGCGCTGCTGAAGGCGCGCGCCGACGACGGTTCGAACGCCTCCGCCACGTACACGCCCGACGGCGTGCCGGGGGCCTGGCGGCCGACCGGGCGTGAGGCCGCCGCGACGCCCCAGTGGGGCAACGTACGGCCGTTCGGCCTGACCGCGCCCGCTCAGTTCCGCCCCCCTCTGCCCGGCGGCTTCACCACGTACGACGCCCTGCTGCGCAGCACGCAGTACGCGGACCAGGTCAACGAGGTGCGCGTGCTGGGCGGGCACGCCGACACCCCGGTCACCCAGGTGACCCGCACCGCCGACCAGACCCAGATCGCGGGCTTCTGGGCCAACGACCTGGACGGCACCTACAAGCCCCCGATGCAGCTGTTCCAGCACACGCGCATCATCGCCCGCAAGTACGCGCTGAACGTCACCCAGAACGCCCGGCTCTTCGCCCTGCTCGGCGCCGCGCTCGCCGACGCGGGCATCGCCTGCTGGGACGCGAAGTACAACACGGCCATCGACCTGTGGCGGCCGGTGTCCGCGATCACCCTCGCCGACACCGACGCCAACGCGTCGACCCCGCACGACCCGGCCTGGCGCCCGCTGTCCTCGTACGCCGACGGCACGAGCTTCACGCCGCCGTTCCCCGCGTACGTCTCCGGGCACGCCACGTTCGCGGGCGCGTGGTCACGCGTCCTGCAGACCCACTTCAACACCGACGCCATCACCTTCTCGGCGACGACGACGGACACTTACGAGGGCGGCATCACCCGCCGCTTCACCACCCTGTCCGCGGCGGCCGACGAGAACGCCCGCAGCCGCGTCTACCTGGGCGTCCACTACCGCTGGGACTCCGAACAGGGCCTGCGGCTGGGCGACTCGGTCGCCCGGCACGTCACGGACACGCTGCTGTAGCCGCACGGCATGCCGAAGGGGCAGCACCTCCGCACAAGGTGTGCAAGCCGACTTCCTGACCTGGGAAGTCGGCTCTTCCCTCGCCTCTGAGGGCACTTTAAGGGCACTCAGTTGAGAGCCGCCTCCATCATGTCGGCCGTCTCGTCGACGTCTGCCTCCCAGAGATGGGTGTAGACGTTGAGCGTGATCGACGGCTTGGCGTGACCGAGTCGCCTCTGGACCTGCTTCGGCGTCGCCCCGTTCTTGATCAGCACCGACGCGTAGAAGTGCCGCAGGTCGTGCAGCGTCGTGTCCTCGGGAACGCGAACCTTGCTGCCGGACCTCTCCAGGTAGGCGTTTGCCCGCTTGATGTTGCGCGCCCACACCTTCGACCAACTGCCGCGTCGGATCGGCTGCCCCGTCGCACTGGTGTAGAGCAGCCGCACACGACGCCACACGGGTTTCCGCGGGTTCGTCCGATCCTCAATGCTTACGACCTGTGGCGGGAATTGCTCGCGATGCCGCGCGACCTCGTCGATGACAGAACGCCCTTGCGGAACTGTCCTGTAGCTCTGCTTGGTCTTCGGCTCTCCGAGGTACGGCACCCCCTTGTCGGGACCGATCATCTGCTGCTTCACCGTGACCGCCTCGGCTGGCTCCGAGTCTTCCAGTCCGAACAACTCCCCTTGCCGAAGCCCCGTGGCGGCGGCCTGCTTCACCAGCGCCCGATAACGGGGCGACGCCGTGACGATCAGCGCCTTCGCGGCATCCGGGTGGAGTGGGTGAATCTCCGGATAGAAGATTTCGGGAGGCTTCAGCCCTTCCCAGGGATACTTCGGGATGATGCCTTCCTGGTGGGCCATCTTCAGGATGCTCGTGCAGACATTCCAGGGCGTCGCAAAGGTCGACGGGGCGATGACCGTGGACCGCTCTTTGATCCACTTCCGGCCGTCAGTGCGCTGGATGCTACCGATCTGCCGGTTGCCGAACATCGGATAAATGTGTAGTCGTAGGGCCCGTTCGACGTTCGTGTCGGTCCGCTCACGATGTACGGCCGTCTCCTGCCAGCGCTCAGCGACAGCCTTGAACTTCTGCTTGCCAAGCTCGCGGTTCACGAACGTGCCGCCATCGAGTTCGGTCTTCACCTTGGCGGCCCTGGACTCCGCGGCCGTCCTCTTCTCGAAGTTCTCCTTGCACTGCTTGCCGGACAGATCTCGGTAGCGCACCTGCCAGCGCTTCCCGACTCCATGCTCTGCGCTGGGGTACACGGTCGCCGTTTTTGTGCTGTGTGCTTCGCACGGCTTGCCGTCGGCTGACGGTCGGGACAGGTGCCAGCGGTCATACACGTCCGCCATCGGCTCCCCTCCCGCCAGAGCAAGCCGAGGCAGCCATGTAGTGACTTGCTCTTTGGTGAGGTTCGGCGCTGTTTCGGGTCATGCTGTGCATCGGCCTCCGATCTCTGCTGCGTCGTACTTGTCGAGCGCTTCGGCGTCGTACAGGACATGTCGTCCGCGCCGGATGAAGCACTGCGGGCCAGTTCCGGCGTAGCGCCAGTAGCGGACCGTCGCGGGCGACGTCCGGTAGCGCTCGGCGACTTCCGCAGTCGTCAGGTACTTCCTCATGACGTCCTTCCTGTGGCGAGCGACCAGCGCGCAGCCGCCGCCAGGGCTGACTTTCTGAGCGAGTGCCGCCGCACAAACCGCAAAATCCGCAGAAATTGCGCGGATGGCTGCTGACCTGCGGTGATGCGTTGTGCGGGTGTCGGCCGGATAGCCCCGCAGAAATACGCGATATTCCGCAAAAATCAGGGGCGCAGCACGGAGGATCGGGCCGGGGAGCCGGGCCCCTGATTTTTGCGGAATATTGCGGGATTGTGCGGCGGGCCTCACGGCGAGGTGGCGTGAGGCTCCGCCCCAGATCAGCGAGCCTGTCGAGGGTTATTGCGGATTTTGCGGTTTGTGCGGAGGGGGTCGTGCGGCTGAGGCAGTCACACGGCGGCTTCCCGCAGGGTGGGGTGGATGCGGTAGCGGGGTGCGGGCGGTCGACCTCGGGTTCCGGTGCGTTGGGGTTGGTAGCTGCGGAGGTAGCCGTGCTCTTCGAGCAGCGCGGTGGCCGGTTCGAGATCGGCGACGTTGGGGAACTCGCTGCGGGACAGCTTGGTGAACAGGTCCCGGCGGCTGACGTCCTCCCAGCCCTCCGAGCGCAGCGCCTCAAGGACGGCGCGGGCGCGGCCCACGGTCGGGTCGGCGCCCATGACGTCGAAGACGGCGAGCGCGTGGGCGGTGAAGTACTTCCCTAACGTGATCGCATCGCGCATGGTGGCTTCGGGAACCGGCTTGGTGTGGCCGGTGTCGAGGTGTTCGGCAAGGTGCAGGAGCGCGGCCATCCGGGCAACCGCTCCGGCGACCTTGCCAGCCCAGTTGGCGATGTGCCCCAAAGCGCCGCCGCGGGCGGCAAGTTGCGGCTCCACTTGCTGCTGATAGGCGATCAGTGCTTGGTCTGCCTCTGGGCTCAACTGGATGACGGCCGGGTCGGTCCATTCCGCCAGAAACAGCGTGAGCGCGACGATGTTGCGCTCGTAGGTAGCGACCGCTTCGGCCGGGATCGGCTCGGTGATGACCTCCCGCTGTCCCACCAGGGAAGTGGGCAGCGAGTACAGGAAGCGGGCCAAAAGGCCGCGCCCGTCGAATCCCTTGACCTTGGCGATGTCGCGCAGCACGTCGGGCTGTACGGCCAGGCCGATGGTGAGCGCGGGGTGGTCGATGTACTCGCGGCGAGTCTGCCGGTTGACCCGAAGTCGGTCTCCGGCATGGCCTTTAAGGAAGACCTCCATGTTGGGGGCGCCGGAGTAGCGCCCGGCAATGATGTCGAAGATCCCGCCTTCAGCCGACATCACCGCCAAGCGCCCGCCCTGCTCCGCGATGAGCGAGGTGACCGTCTCAGAGGTGGAATCGTCGGCCAAGAGCAGCGGTTCGACGGGCACGGACACCGATTCGGCGGTCTGCGCGAGCCCGATGGCCTCAGACACCAGTTCCTCGCGCTTGCCACCTTCGGCATTGACGGCCTTGGCGGCAGCCTTGTCGGCTGCCTCCTTGGCCAGCCGCGCGGTCAGGGCCGCTTCCACGATGGCGGGGGCCATGGCGGACTTGAGCCGCTCTTCCGCCTCATAGAGCGGGTCGGTCAGCAGGGTGAAGACTGCGGACTTGCGGTTGGCCGGTGGCAGCGCGCACACCACGTAGAGGTTGGTGGGCTCGCGCCAGTTGCCTCGCACGTGGACGACCGCACGACCGCCGGATGCGGTGGCAAGCACCGACAGTGCGACGGAGCCCGCGAGATCGACGGGCGTCTGGGTCTCCTGCGCGACCGCTGTCACGAACTGCCGCAGCCAGCCGGGGAAAACGTGCGCGGGGAAAGCTGGAAGCTCGCGCCGGGCGGTGAGCGGGATCGGCTCCTCCCACACGGGCTCGGCGGGCGCCGGTTCGTCGGGGGGATTCTGCCCGACCCACAGATCGGTGTCCCCAGGCCGGGTGTTCATGAGGTGCCCCGCTTCTGCGAGTCAGAACAGGGTGCTGGAAGAGCGACGGCGGCGGCATCCTTCGGGGAGCCCACAGGCCCCCGTGTCGGGCCATGCCGGGCGGCATGAGGACGGATCGTCATGCCTCGCTCCGAGGGGCGAGGCCCATGCCGTTGGTGACGGCGCGGCGTGCATAGGGCTCGGGTACGCCGACCGCGACGGCGGCGGCCACCATCTCCTCGCCCAGGGCGTTCAGGCCGCACGGGCCGGGGCATTGGCCGTGCTGCGCGGCGGTGAAGCGGGCGACTTGGAACGTTTGCGATCCGGCGCCGGATTCGGTGTGCGCGCTGATCAGGGCGAGTCCGTTTTCCAGGCCGGTGCGGACGTAGCTGTCGGTGTGGCGGCATCCGGTGGCCACCGATCGGTCCCAGGCGGCCCGGGTGCTGGGGGAAGAGGCCAAGCCCGCGCGCAGCGGGTTGGCCTCTTGTCGTACGGCCAGGGCCCGCACCGCGTCGGGCAGGGGGGCCATGCGGCCGGTGCCGGGGCCGAGCCAGCGGGCGTAGGCCATGCGGGACTTGATGTCGACGCCGGGCCGCACCCCGTGGGCGGTGGGCATGGTGCCCACATAGATCCAGTGCTGCCCCCGGGTGGTGGGCACGGTGCGGGTAGGCGGCAGATGCGCGTGCGCCCAGGTGATCGCGTCGGCGTGGTCGAGGTCGACGACGGTGAGGCGGACGCCGGCCGGGTGGTAGGCGACGGCGGCGGCCTGGCGCCACGCGGTCGCCCACGCCGTGGACGTGAGGACGTCGGGGTTGGTGGTCGCGGCGGCCCAGGCGTGGCAGGGGTGCGGGCAGGTGCAGGGTCCGGCTTGCTTCATGTTCGGGCGGCCGCCGCACGCGTTCTTGGCGCAGGCGGGGCAGTTGTTGAAGGGGGCCTTGCCCACGCGCAGCGGCAGGACGGGAACGCCCCGGGAGGCGAGCGCCAGAGCGACGGCGAGGGGCTGGGTCGGCTGTGGCTGGCTACGGTCTCGCCGGGTCGGGGTGGAGTGGGTCATGCTGGGGTTCTCCTGCTCTCTTGGAGGGACTGGAGATCCGGGGCGGGGTGCAGGCTTTGGCGAGACGGCACCCCGCCCCGGGCGTATCTAGAACGGCGGTTCGTCGCTGTACTTCGCATCCGCAGCGGCGCCCGCCGCGGCCGTGCCAGGTGTGCCCCATCCGCTGGTGGCCGGTGTGCCGGTGTTCCAGGGGTCGGCGGCCGGGGAGGACGCGTTGGGGGCGCCGCTGCGGATGCGTTCGACCTTGGCGGTGGCGAAGCGCAGTGAGGGCCCGATCTCGTCGACTTCGAGGCCGAGCATCGAGCGGTTCTCGTTCTCGGGGGTCTGCCAGTTGTGCTGGCGCAGACGGCCGGTGACGATGACGCGCATCCCCTTGGTGAGGCTGTCGCCGATGTGCTCGGCCAGGTCGCGCCAGGCGGTGCAGCGCAGGAACATCGCGGTCCCGTCGCGCCACTGGTTGGTGGCCTTGTCGAAGGTGCGCGGGGTGGAGGCCACGGTGAACTTGACCATGGCCGCGCCGCTGGGGGTAAAGCGGAGTTCGGGGTCGTCGGTGAGGTTTCCGACGACGGTCAGGGGGGTCTCTCCTGCGGACATGTCGGGGGCCTTTCAGACGGTGACGGTGAGCGGGTAGGTGGACGCGCGGGCGAAGTCGCGGAGCACGGCTGCGGGGACTTCGTAGATCTCGGTCAGGTCGCCGGCGTTGCTCCAGAAGCCGGAAGCCCAGTGGACGTAGATCACCTGGAGTTCGGCGCCGGTCCGGTCGGTGACGGTGTGGATCTGGAGTGAGTCCACGACCGTGTTCGGCTGCCGGACGGCCTGACGGATCTGCGACAGCGCCGCCCTGACGGCCAGGGGGCGTCCCGCGCAGGACGTGCCGTCCCACTGCAGGTACTTGATGGGGGCGAGGGGCTGGGACATCAACGTCCCTCCTTCGGCGTGGTGGGGAGGGTGAGGCGGCGGGCGGCGGCGTGCAGCTTGGCGTCCAGCACGGCCGGGCCGTGGTCAGTGATCGAGTGGAGGGCGACGGCGGCGGCGATGATGACGTCGGCGAGTTCCTGCGCGACGTCGCCGGGGGTGTGAGTGATGCCCTTGCGGGGGTTCTGGCCGGTGGCGCCGATGTAAGCGGCTGCGGCTTCTCCGGCTTCCTCGCTGACCTTGAGCAGACGCATGGAGAGTTCGTGCTCGGTCCGGCCGTTCGCCTTGTCCAGGGCGGCGGTGATGCGGGCCACGACGGGCCACAGGGCGGCGCTCACGCGCTCACCTCCAAGATGTCGGTGCGGATGACGGCGAAGGTGTCGTGGACGGCGTCGTAGTGGACGTGGACGGGTGCGAGGGTCTCGCCGCGCGCTTCGGTGGCGCGGTGCGCGGCATCGAGGGAGGCGCGGGGGTTGCCTGCGGGGTAGTCGGCGAGCTTGACCGGGTGGTGTCCGGCGCAGTCGCGGCAGGGCATGGCGTTACTCCTTGCTGGTCTGGCTGGCGGGGAGTTGGGGCAGGCCCGCATCCGTGAGGGCGCGGGGGTCGTAGCCGGGCAGGGCGGCGCGGGTGAGCATCGCGGTGGCGAGCTGTTCGGCGTAGTGGGCTCCGGCGCGGGCGGATTCGATCTGGGCTCCGGCGCGGAGGGCCTCCACCCGTTCCAGGTGGGCGTGTTCCTCGCGCCGCTGGCCGGTGTGGCGTTCGTGGGCGAGGCGGTCGTGGCGCTCGGTGCGCCAGTAGCGGGCGGCGAGCCCGTAGGCGGCGGTGGTGGCCAGCACCCACAGCAGGAGCGGCAGGGGCAGACCGTCGGTGTATCCGGCGACGCCGGTGAAGGCGAGCGCGCCGGAGGCGGCGAACGCGGTCCCGGCGATGACGGGGTCTCCGGCCCGGCCCACGGAGGCGCAGGCCCCGGCCGCGGCGGCGGCCAGGGCGAGCGCGGCCATCAGCACGGCGTTGCCGACGGAGTGTTCGGCGCCGTTCGCGTTCCAGATGCGGGCCAGGATCAGCACGGTGGAGGTCGCGATGACGGGGGCGGCCTTGGGGGCGATGTGGGCGAGCCAGTGCCGGGCGATGATCTGGTCATGCATGGCCGCGCCTCCTAACTTCCGGCGTTCTGCACGGCGGTGACGACGGCGCTCATCAGGTCGTTGACGGTGGTACGGGCGCCGGTGCCGGAGAGGTAGAAGCCGAACAGCACCGCGATGAGCGCGGCCCCGGCGCCCAGGGCCTTGAAGCGCAGGAGCAGGGCGAGCAGGACACCGAAGAGCACGACCAGGGACAGGGTCAGGGCCATGACGGACGCCTCCCTTCCGGGAGTTGGGTAGTGGGCTCGGGGGCGGGTGCCGTCTCGCCGTCTGCGGGGCAGGTGGCGGCGGCGATGCCGAGCAGGACCGCCAGGGCGGCCAGGCGCAGGACGCGGGCCATCAGCGGCCGCCGTGCCGCTTCTTGCGGGCATCGATGCGGGCGGCGGCTTTGGCGTTCTCCCGCTCCTGCGCGAGTTCGCGGATCCGGGCGGCCTTGGCCAGCACGGCCTTGTTGGACTTGCCGCGCGCATCGCGGCGGGCGGCGCGGGCGGCGAGCAGGATGATGCGGGCGCCCTCGCGGGCGTTGTAGGGGTCGTTGTCGGTGAGCGCCATCAGGCGTACTCCTCCACAGAGTTGGACCGGGACAAGGGGGTGGTGGCGCCGGGTCAGCGGGTGCCGTCGCGGTAGGTGCGCGAGAGCCGGTTGTAGAGGTGGCGGCCGACCCGGATGCGCTTGCCGACGGTGTGGCAGCGTCGGCACGGCTTGCCGCGCTTGGGGCGGCCCTTGCGGTCGGTCCGGGTCAGATGGCCGAAGCCGCGGCACTTGCGGCAGGTCCCGAACGGCGAGACCACACACCACATGCTGTAACAGAACGTGACGGCGAGAAGGGAGGCGATAGCGAGCAGGGCAGGGGGCATCACGGGCCCTCCCGGGCGGGTTTCAGGGGTTTGTGCAGGTGGGGTGCTATCTACTAGCGGGCAGTTCAGGGTGGGTTTTGTGTGCTAGCGGGGGTGCTACCGGTAGCAGGGGTGGGTGCTACCGGTAGCAGCGGTGGCGGGCTATGCGGCGCCGGGCCTTTCGCTACGCTCCGTGATTGCCTTGAGGAGATCGGCGCGGACGATGCCGCGTCGGGTGGTGCGGCTTCCCTCGTCGGTTGTTCCGGCCACGTCGCGGGCCCGGATGCCGTGGGGCTTGAGTGCGCTGGTGACGTTTTCGCTCTTCCAGCCCTCGTAGACCTCGGGGCGCAGTTCGGCGAGCCGGGCGGCGATCCGCTCGTTCCACACCCGCTCTTCCTTCTCCGGCACGACGGCGGCGACGTCGGCGAGCAGGTCATACGTCGCCGTGGTCTGCTCGGGTTCCTCCCCGAGCGCGTAGCCGGAGAGCAGACCTGCCTTCTCGCGGGCGGCGCGGGCACGGGCGGCGATGCGCTCGGCGGCGGTGCCATCGACGTAGACCGAGCCGACGATCCGGGCGTCCGAGCCCTCCCCGATGAGGTAGTGGATGCCCTTGTCGCCCCAGGCGAACATGGTCGCCCGCACCCCGCGCTTGTAGGAGGACGTGCCGAGCACCATGTCGTTCTCGGTCTGGCCCATGACCTTCAGGCACATCCGCAGTGACGCGTTCGCGCTGATCCCGGTGGGCAGCGACTTCGCGTCGGGACGCTGGGTGGCGAGGAGCAGCACGATCCCGGTGGCGGGACCGCGCTTGACCAGGTCGGTGGCGATCTCCTCGAACTCCTTGCCGTACTTGTCGTGCTCGAAGAGCACCTGGCACTCATCCACGCCGATCACGATCGGGTGCAGACCCAGGGAGCGCTTGGAGGCCAGGTCGCTGGTCACCTTCGACTCGGGGCAGATGTCCCGGGGCAGCGAGCGGATCACCTTGGTGCGACGGCGCAACTCATCGCGCAGCGCGCGGAAGTCGCAGATGGCGTACTCGATGACCTCGTCGTCATCCCCCGCGCCGTGGCGGTGGGAGACGGCGTTGCCGACCGGGTCCAGGTCGCCGGTGCCCTTCATGTCGTAGGTGTGCAGCTCGGCGCGCGGGTCCAGGGCGGCGATGAGCATCAGCAGCCGCAGCAGGAACGTCTTGCCCATCCGGGGGATCGCCCCGATGACCCCGGCGACGTACATGAGGGTGAGGTCGACCCAGCGGCCGCGCTGGTCGGTGCCGTAGGCGGCGGGCTTGAACAGGTCGACCGTGCCCGACTTGGCCAGCGGCCAGGCGGGCTTCTTGGCCTTGGACATGTCCTGATCCCCGACCCACAGCACCAGGCGCCCGGTGTGCTCATCGGGCACCGCTTCGGGCCACACGCAGCCCAGCGGGCGGCGCAGACCGGAGGCGAGCCGGTCACGGCGCTCGATGACGTCGGTGACGGTCACGCCGTAGGGGAGGTTGCCCTCCGCGCGCCAGCCGGGTCCGTCCCGGGTGATCGGGGCGGTGAACTCGAAGCCGTCCCGGCCCTTGCCCTGGGCCTGGTTGATGGCGGGGATCCCCAGCGAGCCGAGCGCCCGCAGCACGATGTCACTGGTCAGCTTGACCGCCTTGGGCATCTCCACCGCCCGGTGGATGACCGGAACGTCCGCGCGACGGCCGTTGAACCCGAGCGCCATCACCAGCGCCGACACGGAGAGGGCCTGAAGCCAGTAGGGGGCCAGCACGTACATCGCCAGTGCCGTGGTGAGCCCGACGAACAGGCCGACCACACTGATCAGCACGCGCAGTCGCACGCGCCGGTCCCGCTGGCGCGACAGCGTCAGGTACTCGGCCGCGTCCTCGTGCCGCACGGCGGCCAGGCGCACCGGCTCACCCTCGCGGTCGGCGACCCACCGCAGAGTCGTGCCGACGAACCTGGCCGCCCCGGTGGGGGCCTGAAGGGCCAGGCGCAGGACGTAGACCGGGGAGCGCAGCGCGTGATACCCGGCGGCATGCGCGTAGTGCCGGGCCACCCACCCAGTCGCGGTCTTCAGCTCCGCCCACGAGCGCAGCCAGATCGGGATGACGTCCAGACGCTTGGCGCCCACGAGGCGACCCAGGTAGCCGGGGCCGACCGCGCGGGCCGCCTGGTCGACCATCACCGTCGTGTCCGGGTCGCCCGACTCCGCCTCCGGTACGGACGCGTTGGGGTCGGCCGACTCGGCCCCGACCGAGTCGGCGTCGGAGTCGGTTCCCGAGTCGGGGTTCGGATCGGGCGACCCGGACCGGGCGGCGCGGGCCGACTCCATGTCGACCACCGTGCCGTTCGGGTCGGCGTCGGGGTCGGGGGGCATCTCGCCTTCGAGCCAGTCGAAGAATTCCTTGTCGTCGGGGTGCTTCACTGGTGAGCCCTTCCACTTCGGGTGTGAGGGATGGCGGGCCCGGCCGTGTGCTGTGAGAGGTGGACGGCCGGGCCCGTGTGCTGAGGATGAACCGCTCGGGAAGGGGCAAGTGCTACAACCTGTAGCCCTTGCCGCTCTTGCCTAGGCGGCGTTGGCTGCGGTACGGGCGAGGGCGTCGGCGACCCGTTGGCCGACCCATTGGGCGACGTTGCAGGAGACGGCGTTCCCGGCCTGCATGGTCTGTTCGCCCTTGTTGCCGTGGACGACGTAGGTGTCGGGGAAGCGCTGTGCGAGGAGCTGTTCGCGGGGCTGGATCATCCGGTAGTGGCAGTCCTCCAGCGCGGGCGCGGGACCGAGCAGTGCGGCGGAGTCGACCGTGCCCAGGGTGTGCAGGGGCTCGGCAGCCGACTTGGTGGCCGCGTTGCGGTAGGGGATGACCAGCCAGTGATGGCGCCCCTGTCCGGTGACGGTGTCCACCGGGGCGGTGACCGGGCGGGCGGTGGCGTTGCGGCGCAGGGTGACGATGAACGAGTCATCGGCCTGCGGCGGGGTGAGGAGGGCCTCGAAGCCCTTGGGGTTGGCCAGCCGGGTCCGCATCGGCTCACTGGTCGTGGTGGAGGTGGTGTTCCAGGTGCCGCCCGCCGGGACCAGGACCGCGTCGCCGATTCTCACCGTGCGGGCGGCGAGCGGCGCGGCGTCGGCGGGCGTGGCCCGCCCGTCGTGGCCGCCGTGGTTGACGGTGAGCACCATGCGCTGCTGACCGAGCAGGGACAGGCCGGCGCGGATCCGCTTGACGGTGTTCGCGGCGAGCGGGCGCAGCTTGTGCGCGGCCCGGTCCCCGATCCGCACCCCCAGGTTCGTCCAGTCGATGATGGAGGCGGCCGGGCGTACGTAGGGTTCCACGAGCGCGTGACGGCACGCGGCGCGGGGGCAGCGGTAGTCGTATTGCTGTTTGTACTTGCCCACCCGGCGGCCGTTGCGCCACGACTGCACGGCCGCCACGTCCTGCCCGCACTCGGGGCACCAGGCGAGCGGGGTGGGCCGCAGGTCGGGCTCGGGGACGTCGGTGCGGGTGAACACCACATAGATCCGGTCGCGCCACTGGGGAGCGGCCGGGTTGTCGGGCCCGCCCACGTGCGCGGAGGACACCGACACGATCTGGGAGCGGTAGCCGAGCAGTTCCATGCCCTTGCGCCACCAGTCGAACAGCTCCCAGTCGACGACGAACTCCAGGACGTTCTCGCACAGCACCGCCCGGTAGCGGTGCACTTCGGTGGCCCGGATGACGTCGTAGGCGGTCGCCCGGGTCCGCTCCCACGCCGCGTCCGCGACGTGGCCGTGTTCTTCCAGGTCGAAGGCGAGCTGGCCATGGGTGCGCTTACGTCCGCCCGCCGGGGAGATCTCGGTGCAGATCGGCGAGGCCCACAGCACGTCCGTCTTGGGCAGGCGCCGCATGTCGTAGTTGTTGATGTCGGCGATCAGGTGATCGGCGTCCGGGTGGTTGGCCGCGTGCGTCTCGATCGCCCGCTGCCAGTGGTTCGCGGCGAGCTTGAGGTCATACCCGGCGGCGACCAGGCCCGTGGAAGAGCCGCCCGCGCCGCAGAACAGATCGGTGAACGTCAGGCTCATGCCCAACTCCCATACAACTCCGTGGTGGTCACAGCTCGAACAGGCCCGACGCCTCGACAGCCGGGGCCGCCTGCTTGCGCGCGGCGCGGGCGGCGGCGGCGTGGCACTTCGGGCACCACGCCACCAGGTCCGTGGCGGGCAGCGCGGCGGCCGCCACCGGGGTGGCGAGCGGGTCGGTGGGGGCGGCGATGAGCCGAATCCGGCGCCCGTGGTGCTTGCTGGTGTAGTGGTCGTGCTCGCGCGGGCAGCGCCCGCCGCCCTTGGCGTGCGGGTTGCCGCACGCCCCGGTGCACTGGCAGCGGAAGCCCGCCGCCACCATCACCGGACGCCAGGTGGCGGTGCCGGTCAGGGGCTCGCTCATGCCGCCACCCCCTCACCGGTGTTGGTGGTGTCGACGGCGTGCAGTGCCTTCTTGGCGCGCTCGGCGGTCAGCAGGTCGCGGATCTGCCGGGCGGGCTTGGCGCCGCAGCGCAGGGCCTTGCGCAGCGCCTCCGCGTTGTCGACCCCCTCATCACTCCAGGCCGCCGTCAGCGTCCGGGCCTCGGCGAGCAGGGTGTCCGGGCCGCGGCGCGGGCTCTTGCCCGTGCGGCGGCGCGCGCCGGACGCGGCCTTGCGCCGCCGGTTCGGGTCGGTCTGCTCGTCGTTCGGCGTCACCTGCTCGTCCTGCCGCTCTTCCTCGTCGGCGGGGGCGAGTTCGCCAAGACGGAGCAGGACGCGGGCGCGCCGTGGTGTCTTCGAGCGCCAGCGGCGACCGTGCCGCTCGCGCAGGTCCGCGCGGGCCAACTGCCGCTCCCGCTCACGGGTGAGCGCATCGGCGTAGGAGGTGATCTCCCACAGCGTCATGCGCCGCCACAGCGCGAACGTCGTGACCGGGGCGAGCAGCCAGCGACTTGCCCGGATCTTGTCCATCCGGCGTCCGGTCACCGCGCCGATCCGTACGGCGTAGATGTGTGCGCCGATCTCGGAAAAAACCACCCACAGCAGCGGCATGGTGCCGTGCGCGATCTTCGCCCACAGGCTGTGCCCGGCCGCCACGTTCAGCCCGCACGTGATCAGGGTGAGGACCCAGGGCACGAACCGGACCCAGGCCAGCGCCATGTCCATCCGGATCAGCAGGAGGTTGGCGACGGTGAACACCGGGATGGCCACGTCGATACCGACCGGCAGCATCCACGGCGAGGCGAACCCCCAGCGCAGCGCGGCAGCCGATACGGCATCGAACGAGGCGATGAAGCCGAGCGAGCCGACCCCGGCCGCAGCCGCGGCGCCGATCCCGGCCAGCCCCAACTCCGGCCGCGTCAGCGGCGGGACTGCGGAACGCTCGGTGGTGGCGAGGGCGGTCATCGGGCACCGCCCCCCACAGGGCGCAGCCGACGCTCATCGAGCAGCCATCCGGCGAAGTGGGCGAGGCCGCCCCCGGTGATCGCGTACCGCCACAGCGGCTCACCGGTGGCGAACGTGAGAACGGTGGCGCCCACCATGATGAGCGAGCCGACCACGATGAGCACCAGGGGCCAGCCCTGCGGGGAGAGCTGATCCTTCATGCCGCCGCCCCCTTGCGGACCCGCTCGCGACGGGGCGTCGCCGGGGACAGGGGTACGACGTTGAAGAGTTCCGGCGCGTGCGCCTCGATCGCTTCGGCGGCGATGCGGACCGCGTCGTCGGGCAGGTGCGGGTTCTCCGCGAGGATGTCGCGGGCCGCGTCCAGACGGGCCGCGCGCTCCATCTCGCTTTCGCCCTCCACCCCCAGCCACAGCTCAAGCGGCGTGCCCAGGGCGAGTTCGACGAAATCAGTACTGGTGACGGCCACCTGGCCGCCGACGTAGCTACGCATGAGGACTCCTGATGGGGAGGGACGGGAGAAGGGGCCGGGCGAGGTGCAGGCTTTGGCGAGACGGCACCCGGGCCCGGCCCGGAGAGGGGCGGCAGGTTCAGTTCCTGCGGACCCGGCCGGAGAGGCTGTCCGCGCCCACCCGCAGGTGGCCGGTGCCGAACAAGCGGACATTCCCCGAGACGCTGTGCGCGCCCAGAGAGCCGGACGCGGCGGGGGTGGCCTTCACTTCGATGTCGCCGGAGGTGGTGTGCAGTTCGGCTTGGCGACCGTCGTACAGGTTGATGTCGATGTCGCCGGAGACGCTCTGCGCGGTGACCGTGCCGGTGGCCCGGCCCACCACCACATCCCCCGACGTGGTGCGGGCCGTGAGCGTCTGCACCCCATCGGCGTGCAGATCGCCGGAGACGGACCGGAACTCCAGCGCGTCGACATAGCCGAAGACCTTGGCATCGCCGGAGGTGGTGACGAACGCCAGGGAGGACCCGGCGGGCAGGAACACGTTCGCCGTGATCGGACTGACCGTGGCCATGCCCTGCGAACTCCCGCTGATGACACGACCGTTGACGATGCTCACGCCGGTGACCGACCCGTACACGGTGCCCATGCTCTGCACGACGCGGTGACCGCGGACGCTCTGCGTCATCACGTTGCCGGGCATCTCCGGGACCTCGATGCCGAAGGCTTGCCCGTTCTGCTCGGTGCGGGCCCCGCGCACCGCGTCCGCGGCGGGGCCGGTGCTGTCGTCGGTTTCCAGGTAGACGCGGGCCTTGCCGAATTGAGTGCCGACGTGGACGTGCACGTGACCGACCGGCAGGGACAACCCCAGCACGACCGGACCGGACGTCGCGGAGACGAAGGTGCGTTCAGCCATGACGAACTCCAGGAAGGAGGAAGAGGAGAAGGACTGCGAAGCGGGACCGGCGCCCCGGAGGCGGGCCTCAGACGGTGGCGATGAGCAGCGCGGCGATCACCACCAGATGGACTCCTTCTTGGGCACCCGGCCTTCGGGCGGGCAGCCGTTGTACGCGTGATCCAGGCACCCCGCGCACTCCTGATCAGGAGCAAGGCGGCGGTGGATGCTCTTGTCGTAGGCGTGCGACCAGCACTGGCGGCACTGCCCCGGGGGTGGAGGCTTCATCAGCGGGACCAGCCGCGCTGCTCCGCCTCATCGAGGTTCTCGTTGAGGCTGGCGTGCGCCGCATCCTCACGCTGGTGATTGCCCAGCAGGTGCGCGTCCGCCGCCATCTCCGACTCCAGCTGCATGCTCTGCGCCAGATCGTCGTCGGACAGATCGCTACGGTTGAACAGACCCATGACGGGCTCCCTTCGGTCAGGTTGGAACGCTGAGCGGTTCCCCTCACCGCCCGTGCGAGACGGGCGGATTGGGCAGCCGTCAGTCGTCGATCTGCTCGGCGGTGTAGTCACAGCGGTCGACGACGAAGCCGCTCCCGCCGATTCGCGAGTCGTTGGCGAGGGTGTCTCGAGCGTGCTCCGGCGTGGACGCAATCACGTCCGCCGTCACGGTCCCGGGCAGTCCGTCGACCGCCACGCTGAGCGTGACCTTGTACTTGCTCATGGGAGTCCTCTCGGTTTGGGGGATTCGGTCGCGCCCCGGGCCCGAGTCGATCGGCGCCCTCGCGGCGTGGGTTCCGGGGCTGATCAGGGCATTCAGGCGGCGGGGACGTAGATGCCGCGGGCACCGGCGGTGCGCAGCGCGGTGTGCGCCTGACGGGCCCGCAGACCCGCCGCGTCCAACTCGCTCTCCGCCGCGTCTCCCAGCGCCATCGCGGCGTCCACCGCTTCCTGCGCGGCCGCGAGGAGTTCGCTGTCCTGCGTGGTCATGTAGAGGGTGTCCATGGCGCTGGTGACGGCGGTCCGGGCCGCGTAGCGGGCCTGACGCGCTTCGGCAGTGTCGGCCTGCGCCTCACGGCGGGCCACGAGCTTCAGGTACTGCTGTTCGCGGTGGCGAGCCAGCGCGGTAAGCAGTGCGGGAACCGCGGCCGCCAGAGCCTGCCTGCGCTGTTCGGCGGTGGCCTTCTGCGCGGTGCGGGCGGTGGTCAGGTACTGCATGAACCCGGCGACGACGGCACCGGCGAGCGTGCCGAGCACCGCGATAAGCGTGGCGGTCATGTGAACTCCCAGGCAGTAGAGGGAACTTCCGACTCCCCTCTGCGCGGCTCGTGCGAGACGAGCCGCGGAGGCAATCGGTCGCAGCGTATGAGCCGCGAAGACTTTGAAGTGCGCTGTGCCGCACACGGGGACAGAACCCGTGCGCGTCCGCCCTCTTGCTTGCCGAGGTGAGGCGGACTGACCTCCAACCCATCGACCACCCGTGATCAGGCGGCTGGGTCGGCACTCTGTTGAGTTCTCAAAGCGGTTCCGCTCCCAGCCCGTCGGCGTGCGACGACGTCGCCTTCCCGGGTCTTCCGACTGGTGCGGGTACTGCGGTTCGTGCGGCTCCGCCGGTACAGGCGGGCACTGTCGAGATGAGGAACATGTATTACGTGTTCCTCATCATGCAGAGCGAGGTTCGCGCCGTCAAGCCCTATGGCCGTTTGGGGTTCTGCGAGTCGCTCGCCTCGATGTGCCTACAGACTGGCCTGGCGATCGAAGACGATCGACCTCGCACATGTACGACTTGTGGACGACTTCGCTACGGTGAAGTCGTCCCAAGTCGTCCCAGTCAGGGGGGTGTTCGCGGCATGCCTAACGAGAGGCTCCGAGGCGCGATCGTCGAGAGCGGGATGACGTTCGAGCAAGTGGCCACGAGGTTGGGCGTCTCAGCGAAGACGGTTGAGCGTTGGATCGGCGAGCCCAACCGAAAGCCGTACCGACGCTTCCAGTACGCGACCGCCTCGCTCCTGCAGCGCGAGGTGTCCTACTTGTGGCCGGAGGAGCGGACCTCGGCCGAAGTTGCCGAAGCCGGGAACGCTGAGCTGATCAAGCTCTACCCGCACCGATCCGTCGTACCGAACCGTTTGTGGCCACAGCTCTACGCGCAAGCGACGCAGTCCTTCGATGTGCTCGTTTACTCCGGCTTCTGGCTCACCGAGGATGCTACGTTTCATCGGATCGTCAAAGAGAAATCGGCTGTCGGTGTCTCGGTCCGCTTCATGCTGGGAGACCCGGACTGTCTAGCTGTAGCCGTTCGTGGCGAGGATGAGGGGATCGGTCTCGCCATGGCGGGCAAGATTCGAAACGCTCTCATCAACTACAGTCCGCTCTTCGGGCTTCCAGGAGTTGAGTTCCGCCTCCACAGCACGACGCTCTACAACTCGCTCTACCGAGCGGACGACGAGATGCTCGCCAACGGTCACCTCTACGGGGTCGGTGCGTATATGGCTCCCGTGCTGCATCTGCAACGAGTGCCCGGTGGCGAACTATTCGATGCCTACGCTGAGAGCATCGAACGGGTCTGGGAGTCAGCTAGGCCCATTTCCTCACCTGCTGACTACGGAGGTCTCCACGCATGAGCCGAATCGACTATTTCCGTGACCCGAACGCGCCCGAGGCTAATTCTGTTGTCCCGTCGGTCACAGCGGTTGTCCGTGATGAGGTCGGGCGTGTTCTGCTCATCCACAAGACCGATAACGATCTGTGGGCGCTCCCCGGTGGCGGTCACGACATCGGCGAGCGCGTCGGTGACACCGTCGTACGAGAAGTTGTAGAAGAGACCGGAATAACCGTCGAGATCGACGACATCGTGGGCCTCTACACCGACCCACAGCATGTACTTGCCTACGACGATGGCGAGGTGCGACAACAGTTCTCGATCTGCTTCAGTGCGCACCCGGTCGGTGGCTCGCTGCGGACAAGCAGCGAATCGAAGGAGGTCCGCTGGGTCAACCCAGCGGACCTCCACACCTTCGACATTCACCCATCCATGCGGCTGCGTATCCAGCATGGACTGGATGCCTCCCGTGGAAAGCCCTACATCGGCTGATCTACGGCCGGGGCCTGAGCAAGGCGGCCCTCCACTCGCCCCACAGCTGCATGAATCTCGGGTGCCGCACGTTGAATGAAGCGGCCGACGACGGTGTCCGGACCGTATCTCTGCACGATCTCGTCAAGCCGCTTAGCCGCTGTGGTGTGTGTGCCGTTCGGGGTGGTTGTCATGTCGCAGAAGAGGAGCGCGTCAACGAGGGCAGGGCGCTCTAGCTCGAACTCACTCTCCAGTTCTCGCCTGAGACCACGCTCCTCAGCTTCCAAGAGAGCGCAGGAGTGATGGGCCACGAGCCGGATCACTCGCTCGTTGGCCCGCTCTTGGCTGCGGAGGAACCGGGCTCCGTCGAGAGGGTGGAAGCCGGTGACAGCGATCCGCGGTGCGTATCCGATGTCGTGCAGTACGGCGGCAGCTTCCAGCAACTCCGCCTCGTCGCCCAGGATCGAACTCAAGGATCGAGCGCGCTTGGCGACCCCCAAGGAGTGGGCCCATCTGCGTGGCAGCGGATCGGACAGTAGCGATTCGGAGAGCGAGTACGCCCACTCAGTCAGTCCCATGGCGGCCAAGGCTACGACCGCCCGCCGGAAGTGGGGAGAGCACGAACGGTGCGTCCCTTGCCGTGGACAGTGTCAAGCAAGCCAGTTCCCTCCATCTGAGCAAGACCACGGCGCACCGCGGTACGGGATACGCCAAATCGTTCGCAGAGCTTGGCCTCAGACGGGTACTTATCCCCGACCACGAGCGAGTCCTCTTCGATTACCGAGATCATGCGGTCCACTAGGGGGCGACGGTCGCCGCCCTGAGAGACGCGCCAGCCAATCCCAGGGGCAGACTCCAGGACACCATCGGCCTCCAAGGCCTTGAGAGCCCGGCGGATCGTGTTGCGCGCGACTCCATGCGTGCGTACAAGGTCAGCCTCAGACGGCAGATCATCGACGATCTCGCCCCCTTCGATCCCCTTCCGAAGGGCCTCCGAGATCACCAGGTAGGTTCCGCGCGGACTGGCCTCCGACACTTGAGCTCCTCTCGCGTCTCTCCGTTGCTCGCTGCCAAGAGTCCCACGGTCGCACGGGATAGCGGGAAGCTGCTCCAGAGGGCACACGGAGGGCACAACGCCTTCAGGCGCGTTCAACGGCAGCCAACGCCAGCAAACACCATTTTGCCTGGTCAGGGGCCCATCTTGACAGTCTCCGCTGACTATGCACGAAGGGGCAGCACCTCCGCACAAGGTGCTGCCCCTTCATCGCGAACCGGAACCGCCGCCGCATCGGTACTGAGGGTCGGGGACACGGCGACGGTCCCGGAGTCTGGCTACCGGTGGTCGCTGCCCACCGAGTGGGAGGCCGCGCGACCGGCCTCGAGGCGCGCCACCGGGATCCGGAACGGCGAGCAGGAGACGTAGTCCAGGCCCACCTCGTGGAAGAAGTGCACGGACTCCGGGTCGCCGCCGTGCTCGCCGCAGACGCCGAGCTTGAGGTCGGGGCGGGTCTCACGGCCCGCCTTGGCCGCGTCGCGGACCAGCTTGCCGACGCCGTCCTTGTCGATCGTCTCGAAGGGGGAGACGCCGAAGATGCCCTTCTCCAGGTAGGCCGTGAAGAACGAAGCCTCCACGTCGTCGCGGGAGAAGCCCCAGACGGTCTGGGTGAGGTCGTTCGTGCCGAAGGAGAAGAACTCCGCGGCCTCCGCGATCTGGTCGGCGGTGAGGGCCGCACGCGGGAGTTCGATCATCGTGCCGAGTGCCAGCTTCAGCTCGACGCCGGTGGACTCGACGACCTCCGCGATGACCTGCTCGGCCTCCTCGCGGACGATCTCCAGCTCCTGGACGGTGCCGACGAGCGGAATCATGATCTCCGCGCGCGGGTCGCCCTTGGCCGTCTTGCGCTCGGCCGCGGCCTCGGCGATCGCACGGACCTGCATGGTGAACAGGCCGGGGATGACCAGACCGAGGCGTACGCCGCGCAGGCCCAGCATCGGGTTCTGCTCGTGCAGGCGGTGGACCGCCTGGAGCAGGCGCAGGTCGTTCTCGTTGGCGTCCTTGCGGGACTCGGCGAGCGCGACGCGGACCGAGAGTTCCGTGATGTCGGGCAGGAACTCGTGCAGCGGCGGGTCCAGGAGGCGGACGGTGACGGGCAGGCCGTCCATCGCCTCGAAGAGCTCGATGAAGTCCTGCTTCTGGAGCGGCAGGAGCTCCTTGAGGGCGTCCTCGCGCTCGTTGTCCGCGTCGGCGAGGATCAGCCGCTCGACCATCTCGCGGCGCTCACCGAGGAACATGTGCTCGGTGCGGCACAGGCCGATGCCCTGCGCGCCGAAGCGACGGGCACGCAGCGCGTCCTCGGCGTTGTCCGCGTTGGCGCGGACCCGCAGGCGCCGCACCCGGTCCGCGTACGCCATGATCCGGTGCACGGCGGCGACCAGCTCGTCGGCGTCGTCGGCGCCCGCGTGCATGCGGCCCTCGAAGTACTCGACGACGGGGGAGGGCACCACCGGCACCTCGCCGAGGTAGACCTTGCCGGTCGAGCCGTCGATGGAGACGACGTCGCCCTCCTCGATGACGGTCTCGCCCACCGTCATCCTGCGCCGCTTGGTGTCGACCTCCAGGTCCTCGGCGCCGCACACACAGGTCTTGCCCATGCCGCGCGCCACGACGGCCGCGTGCGAGGTCTTGCCGCCGCGCGAGGTCAGGATGCCCTCGGCCGCGATCATGCCGTCGAGATCGTCGGGGTTGGTCTCGCGGCGGATGAGGATGACCTTCTCGCCCGAGCGCGACCACTTGATCGCGGTGTACGAGTCGAAGACCGCCTTGCCGACCGCGGCACCGGGCGACGCGGCGATGCCCCGGCCCAGCTGCTCGGTCTTCGCGCTCTCGTCGAAGCGCGGGAACATCAGCTGTGCCAGCTGGGCGCCGTTGACGCGCTGGAGCGCCTCGGCCTCGTCGATCAGGCCCTGGTCCACCAGCTGCGTCGCGATGCGGAACGCGGCGCCCGCGGTGCGCTTGCCGACGCGGGTCTGGAGCATCCACAGCTGGCCGCGCTCGATGGTGAACTCGATGTCGCAGAGGTCCTTGTAGTGCGTCTCGAGGGTCTCCATGATCTGCATGAGCTGGTCGTACGACTTCTTGTCGATCTGCTCCAGATCGGCGAGCGGCACGGTGTTGCGGATGCCCGCCACCACGTCCTCGCCCTGCGCGTTCTGGAGGTAGTCGCCGTAGACGCCCTGGTGGCCGCTGGCCGGGTCGCGGGTGAACGCGACGCCGGTGCCGGAGTCGGGGCCGAGGTTGCCGAAGACCATGGAGCAGACGTTGACCGCGGTGCCGAGGTCGCCGGGGATGCGCTCCTGGCGGCGGTAGAGCTTGGCGCGGTCGGTGTTCCACGACTCGAAGACCGAACGGATCGCGAGGTCCATCTGCTCGCGCGGGTCCTGCGGGAAGTCCCGCCCGGCCTCCGTCTTGACGATCTTCTTGAACTTGGTGACCAGCTTCTTGAGGTCGGCGGCCTCCAGGTCGGTGTCGACCGCGACCTTCTTGGCCTCCTTGGCCTTCTCCAGCGCGTCCTCGAAGAGTTCGCCGTCGACGCCGAGCACGGTCTTGCCGAACATCTGGATGAGCCGGCGGTAGGAGTCCCACGCGAAGCGGTCGTCGCCGGACTGCTTGGCGAGCCCCGTCACGGACTTGTCGGAGAGCCCGATGTTCAGGACGGTGTCCATCATGCCGGGCATCGAGAACTTGGCGCCCGAGCGCACGGAGACGAGCAGCGGGTCGTCGGCCTGGCCGAGCTTCTTGCCCATGTTCTTCTCCAGGGCGTCGAGGTGCGCACTCACCTCGTCACGCAGCTCGACGGGCTCCTCGCCGCTGTCGAGGTACGTCTTGCACGCCTCGGTGGTGATGGTGAAGCCCGGGGGGACGGGCAGCCCGAGATTCGTCATCTCGGCGAGGTTCGCGCCCTTCCCGCCGAGGAGGTCCTTGAGGTCCTTGTTGCCCTCGGTGAAGTCGTAGACGAACTTCACGCTCTCGCTCGTGTGAGCTACGTGGGGATCTTTGTTTTCCGACACGGGTCTCGACTCCTCGAGAGCTCGGTGGCTGCCCTGACGGCGAGGAACATACCCAGATCGAAGGCGCCTGGGTACGTCCACTTGTGCGTCATGAGGACGTAACCACTCGTCCGCCACTAGATCGAAAGTGACGGAGCGGTAACCCTCGAAGGCTCAATGCATTCACTTCTTGAACGATCAACCCCCGTAGACCTGGGCATTTGCTCAAATGAGCAACTCCAACTCAGATGTGAGTTCACCTCATGAATGATCGAGCAGTGGCACTCAGTGCCACCCCTTGGAGAAGTGCAGTCGGCGAAGAAGCGCTCATCTGAGCGCAAGGGCTATCAGGGGTGGCGAGAATCACGCTGTTTGAAGCGGTCGAATGTCAGGATCCGGACCTCCCGCGCCCACGGGGAGAGACGCCGCGCGCCGCGACTACACACCCAGCGCGAGGAGCCGCTCCTCCACCCGCTCGGGGGCGTAGAGGTGCTCGACCACGAGCGTTCCCGCGCCGACGAGGGCCGCGTGCTCGCCGAGGCGCGAGGTGACCACGTCCAGATGGGCCGTGGAGCGGGGCAGCGCCCGCTGGTAGAGCAGCTCGCGCACGCCGGTCAGGAAGGGAGTTCCGGCCAGATCTCCGGCGATCATCAGAACGCCCGGGTTCAGGAGCGTCACCACGGTCGCGAGGACCTCGCCGACCTGCCGCCCGGCCTCCCGCGCGAACCCCACCGCGGTGGGGTGCCCCGCCTCCAGGAGCTCCCGCACGTCCGACCCCGACGCCGCGGGCACGCCCGCCCCGGTCAGCCTGCGGGCCACCGCGCCGCCGCTGGCCACGGCCGCGAGACAGCCGTACGAGCCGCACCTGCACAGCGCTTCCGCGCCCCCCGGCACCCGGATGTGGCCGATGTCGCCCGCGCCCCCGTCCACGCCCCGGTAGACCTCGCCGCCGACGACGACGCCGGAGCCGATCCCCGTGGAGACCTTGACCAGGGCGAACGACGGGCAGTGCGGGTAGTGGGCGCGCTGTTCGCCGTACGCCATGAGGTTGGCGTCGTTGTCGACGAGGACCGGCAGGTCGGCGGGCGCGCCCGTGCGCCCGGTGAACGCGCGGCGCAGCCGGCCCCTTATGTCGTAGCCGTCCCAGCCCGGCATGATCGGCGGCTGCACGACGCGCCCCGACGCGGTGTCCACGGGGCCCGGCACGGCGAGCCCGATCCCGCACACCGAAGCGGCCGGATGTCCCGTCCCGCGCAGCAGCTCGGCGAAGCGGGCGCCCAGCTCGCCGAGGACCGCGTCGGGTCCTTCCTCGACGGCCAGCGGGCCCGTGTGCTCGGCGAGGACCGCACCGCCCAGGGAGAGCAGGGCCACGCGGGCGTGCCGGGTCTCCAGGGCGGCCGCCAGCACCACGGCATGCGCGTCGTCGAACTCCAGGCGCAGCGCGGGCCTGCCGCCCAGCGGTGACCCGGCGGGACCACCCGCGCCCTCCCGCAGCCACCCGGCGCGGAAGAGCCGGTCCAGGCGCTGTCCGACGGTGGCCCTGGAGAGCCCGGTGACCTGCTGGAGGGCGCCGCGCGTGGTGGCGCGGCCGCTGCGCACCAGGTGGAGGAGGTCCCCGGCGCCCTCGGCCCGCAGGGCGACCCGCGCACCGGGGTGCGCCCGTGTCCGCCCCGGGCCTTCGGCGTCCGTGCGCCCTCCCGTGCCCATGTGCCCTCCTTGTGCTCCCCAAGTTCCCGTAATACACGGGGTTTTGCGCGCCAACTGGACGTAACCCTAGGGTAGAGAGTGCCTAACTGACAGGGCGTCGAACATCCCGAGGAGGCGTCGCGTGGACCGCAGTGCGACCACCCGGCAGGACGGGCACCGCGCCGCCGCGCCGGGACGGGTGCTGCGGGAGCTGGGCGCCCAGGTGCTGTGGGCCAACTGGACGGGGGCGTCCACCGTGCCGTCCCGTGAGCTGTACCCCCACCAGTGGTCCTGGGACTCGGCGTTCATCGCCATCGGCCTGCGCCACCTCTCCCCGCTGCGCGCCCAGTTGGAGCTGGAGACGCTGCTGCGCGCCCAGTGGGGCGACGGCCGCGTCCCGCACATCGTGTTCAACGACGCCGTGCCGCTCGACGCCTACTTCCCGAGCCCCGACTTCTGGCGCTCCACGACCGCGGGCCGCGCGGCGGGCGCGCCCGCCGGGGTCCAGACCTCGGGCATCGTCCAGCCGCCCGCGCACGCGCTCGCCGCCTGGCTGGTGCACCGCGCCGACCCCGGCCTGTCCAGAGCCCGTTCGTTCCTGGCCCGCCTGCGGCCGAGGCTCGCCGCCTGGCACCGCTATCTGCTGTGCGCCAGGGACGCGGGCGGCGCCGGGCTCGCCGCCGTGGTGCACCCCTGGGAGCAGGGCATGGACAACAGCCCGTGCTGGGACGGCCCGTTGAGCCGGGTCGAGCCCGCGGACCCGGCCGCCTACCGCAGGGCCGACCTGGACCACGGGGCGCCCGAGGACCGGCCGACGGACCTGGACTACGGCAGGTACGTGCGGCTCGCCGAGGTCTATCGGGACCGGCGGTACGCGGACGCCGAGGGGCCCGGCGCCTTCGCGGTCGAGGATCCCGCGTTCAACGCGCTGCTGATCGTCTCGGAGTGCGCGCTCGCCCTGATCGAGCGCGAACTGGCCGCCGATGACGCGGAGTCGGGCGACTCGGCCGAGTCGGCCGCGCTTGCCGAGTCGGCGGCCGAGCGGCGGGAACGCGCCGACGCGCTGACCAAGACCCTGGTGGACCGCCTCTGGGACCCCCGGCGCGGCCTCTTCCTCTGCCGCGACCTGTGCGCCCCCGGGCGGGACGGCGAACTCGTCCCCGAGCGCGGCGTCACCGGGCTCATCCCGCTGGTCCTTCCCGGACTCGACCGTGACATCACCGCCACCCTGGTGCGCACCGCGTGCGGCCCGCACTTCGGACTCGAAGGCCCGGCGCGGCTCGTGCCGAGCTACGACCTGACGGGCCCCGCCTTCGACCCCCGGCGGTACTGGCGCGGACCCGCCTGGTTCAACACCAACTGGCTCCTGGAGAAGGGGCTGCGGCTGCACGGCGACCACCCGCGCGCGGACGGGCTGCGCGACGCGCTGCTCGAAGCGGCGGTCACCTCCGGGTTCGCCGAGTACGTCGATCCGTACACCGCACGGGGGAGCGGCGCGCGCGGCTTCGGCTGGACCGCGGCGCTGGCCCTCGACCTGCTGCTCGACGACAGCCGGAGCGGGCGGGGCGGGCTCTTGGGAGAAGAGGTGTGGTCATGAGCGATCGGCACCGGCTGCTCGTGCGGGGGCGGACCTTCGCGGCCGTCGGCACGGGCGGTGACATCAGCGGGGTCGGCGCGGTGCGCGGCACGGCGGCGGGCCCCGACGGCCTGTTCGTACGGGACGCGCGGCACCTGAGCCGCTGGCAGCTCACCGTCGAAGGGGCGGTGCCCGAGATCCTCGCGCCCGTGGAGACGTCGGCCGCGGCGGCCGACCCGGCGCGCTGCGTCCTGGTGCCGCGCGGCGGCCGCCAGGAGCCGCCCGCCTACACGCTCTTCCGCGAACAGGCCGTCGCCGACGGAGTGTTCACGGAGTCCCTGCGGGTGCGGAGCAACCGCCCGGTGCCGACCCGGGTCGGGCTCGCGCTGACCGTGGACGCCGACTTCACCGACCAGTTCGAGCTCCGCGCCGACCACCGCACCTACACCAAGCCGGGCGCCGTCAGGTCCCGGCTGCCGCTGGAGGGCGGCGAGGGCGTCGAGTTCACCTACCGGCGCGGCGAGTGGTGCTCGCGCACGACGGTGACCGCGGAGCCCGCCCCGGACGGCATCGAGGAGACCGGCACCGGCGCGCGGCGCCTCGTATGGAACCTGGAGCTCGACGCGCACGGATCCGCTGAGGTGGCACTGCGTGCCGCCGCGTATCCGCACGGCGCTCCGGGGCCGCGTGCGACGGGCTCGCCCGAGCAGGCCGTGCGCCAACTCGCCGAGATCCAGGCGGAGTACGCGTCGGGGGTGGCGCTGCCCGCCACCTGGCCGGAGCTGGCGGCGGCCTGCGCGCGGGGCCTCGCGGACCTCGCGGTGCTCCAGGTCCCCGCGCAGGGCCCGGACGGCGAGGAGCTGCGGGTGCCGGGCGCCGGAGTCCCGTGGTTCCTCACCCTCCTGGGCCGCGACGCCCTGCTGACCTCGCTCTTCGCGCTGCCCTATCTGCCCCGCCTGGCCGCCGCGACGCTGCCCGCGCTCGCCGCCACCCAGGCGACCGAGGACGCCGAGGGCGGGGTCGCCGAGACCGGCAAGATCGTGCACGAGGTGCGCCACGGCGAGCTCGCGCACTTCGGGCAGGTGCCGTTCGGGCGCTACTACGGCTCGGTCGACGCGACGCCGCTCTTCCTCGTCCTGCTCGGCGCGTACACCGAACAGACCGGGGACCGCGCCACCGCCCACCGCCTCCAGGCGCACGCCAGGGCCGCCGTCGGCTGGATGCTCGACCACGGCGGGCTCACCTCGCGCGGCTACCTCGTCTACCGCGCGGACCAGGGCGGCCTCGCCAACCAGAACTGGAAGGACTCGCCCGGCGCGATCTGCTCCGCCGACGGGGAGAGGGCGACGGGCCCCGTCATGGCGGCAGGCGCCCAGGGGTACGCGTACGACGCCCTGCGGCGCACCGCGTGGCTCGCGCGGACCGTCTGGGACGACACGGTATACGCGGAGCTGCTCGCGCGGACCGCCGCCGACCTGCGGGACCGCTTCCAGCGGGACTTCTGGATGCCGGAGCGGGGCTTCCCCGCGCTCGCGCTCGACGGCGAGGGCCGCCGGCTCGACGCGCTCGCATCGGACGCAGGGCACCTGCTCTGGTCCGGGCTGCTGGACAAGGAGTACGGGGAGGCGGTGGGCCGCCGCCTCCTGGAGCGCGACTTCTTCTCCGGCTGGGGCGTACGGACGCTCGCGGCCGGACAGCCCGCGTTCCACCCGCTCTCCTACCACCGGGGCTCGGTGTGGCCGCACGACAACGCGCTGATCGCGCTCGGCCTCGCACGCTACGGCCTGCACGACGAGGCCCGCGCGGTGGCCCGCGGCCTGCTCGACGCCGCGTCCACGGGCGGCGGCCGCCTGCCGGAGGTCCTCGCGGGCTACGACAAGGGGGCGTATCCGGTCCCGGTGCCGTATCCGCACTCGTGCGTACTCGAATCGCGCTCGGCCGCGGCGCCGTTGGCCCTGCTGACGGCGGTGGGCGGGGTGTGACACGCCCACCCCGGCCCCGCCCGCCTCAGTCGTCGATCCCCGACCTCTCCACCCCCGCCACGATCCACCGCTGGAAGAACAGGAACACCACGAGCAGCGGCACGATCGACACCGCGGCGGCCACGAACAGCACGTGCAGGCGGATGACCTGGGACGTGTTGAGCGTGGCCAGGGCGACCTGGACCGTCCAGGCCTGGCGGTCCTGGCCGATGACCAGGGGCCACAGGAAGGAGTTCCAGGCGCCGATGAAGACGATGGTGCCGACGGCCGCGAAGACCGGGCGGGAGTTGGGCACGACCACGCGCCAGTACGTGCGCCAGTAGCCGAGCCCGTCCACCCGTGCCGCGTCCTCCAACTCCCTGGGGAAGCCCAGGAAGTACTGGCGGAAGACGAAGCACGCGAAGGCCGAGAAGAGGGTGGGGACGATCAGGCCGCGGAGCGTGGAGACCCAGCCCAGCGACGAGACGAGGACGAAGCTCGGGACGAAGGTGACGGCCGCGGGGACCATCATCGTGCCGAGGATCGCGTAGAAGACCTGGTTCGCGTAGCGGTAGGGGATGCGGGCCAGGCCGTAGCCCGCGAGGGAGGCGAGGACCAGCGTGCCGAGGGTCGTCGCGACCGCGATCAGTGAGGAGTTGAGCAGGGAGCGGGCCATCGGGACCGTCGGGTCGTCGAAGAGCTCCGACAGGTTCGACCAGTGCAGGGTGGAAGGGAAGAAGGTCCAGTCGGGGGAGGTGATGTCCTCCTCGGACGCGAGACCGTTGCGTACGAGGAGGTAGAAGGGGACCAGGAAGAGCAGCGCGAGGGCGATGAGCAGTACGACTCGCAGCGCGCGGCCCACCCGGACCAGGGCGTCGTCCATGCTTGTCAGTCCTCCTTCCTGCCGAGGCCGAACCAGCGGGCCTGGCCGACCGTCACCACCGCGATGATCAGGGCGAGGAGCACCGCGCCCGCGCTTCCGAGTCCGAGGTTCTGTTCCCGGCCCAGCGCCGTGTAGTAGAGGTAGACCAGCGGCGGGCGGGCGTAGGGCGGGTAGCCGCTCGAGTTGGAGAGCAGGTTGTAGAACTCGTCGAACGACTGGAAGGCGTTGATGACGAGCAACAGCGTCACGGCGACCGAGGTCGCGCGCAGTTGCGGGAGCGTGATGTGGCGCAGGACCTGCCAGCCGGGCCGCGCGCCGTCCACCGCCGCCGCCTCGTAGAGGGTGGGCGAGATCCGTTGCAGGCCCGCGAGGAACAGGATCATGTAGAAGCCCGCCTGGAGCCAGAGCCGTACGGTGACGATGACCAGCCAGTACCAGGGCGGGTCCGTGGTCGAGAGCCACGCGGTCTGGTCGGCGCCGAACCAGCCGAGGACGGTGTTGGCGAGCCCGAACCGCACCCCGTTGAAGATCGACAGCTTCCAGATGAGCGCCGCCACGACGTAGCTGCACGCCGCCGGGAGGAAGAAGACGGAGCGGAAGAACGCCTGCGCGCGCCGTATCCGGTTCACCATCA
This sequence comes from Streptomyces formicae, assembly GCF_002556545.1. Lineage (NCBI taxonomy): Bacteria > Bacillati > Actinomycetota > Actinomycetes > Kitasatosporales > Streptomycetaceae > Streptomyces > Streptomyces formicae. The sequence goes on along the minus strand of NZ_CP022685.1, from coordinate 3,027,524 downwards.
GGGCGAGCGCGAGCGAGAGCACGAAGGTCGTTGGGACGATGAACGCCGAGAAGACCGCGAAGGTGACGAGGCTGTCGGTGAACGCCTCGTTCCGCAGCATCGAGGTGTAGTTGTCGAAGCCGATGAAGTCGGTCGGCGAGACCGTGTTGTGCGCGTCGAAGAAGCTGAGGTAGACGCTCCAGGCCAGCGGCACGTAGGTGAAGACGAGCAGGCCGAGCGCGAAGGGGCCGACGAAGACCCAGAACCACAACGTGCGGTTCTGGGTGCCCCACGTCTTGTTCCCCGACATCCGCCTCACGACTTCTTCTTGACGCGGTCGAGCTCAGCCCGCACCTTGCGCACCACCGACTTCAGCTCGCTCTCCGGGTTCGCGCCCGACTTGATGATCCGGCTCAGCGCGTCCTGGTAGGCGGTGCGGCTCGCGGGCGTCCACAGCAGGGGCTCCGCGTAGCCGTACTCGGTGGAGTAGCGCACGGCGTCCGCCGCAGGGCCCTCCTTCAGCTTGTCGGCCTTCTTCGCGAGGGAGAGCCTGGCCGGGATGTGGAAGCCGTAGGAGAGCGCGAAGTCCTCCTGGTACTCGGTGCCGTCGACCCACAGCCACTTCACGAAGTCCTTCGCCTCCTTGCGGTGGTCGCCCCGGGCGCTCACCGCCGCCCCGTACGCGCCGACGGGCAGCGACGGCTTGCCGTCCGCGCCGTCCGCGGGGAGCGCGAGCACGCCGAAGTCGTCGCCGAGCGCCTTCCGCACGGCGGGCAGCGCCCACAGGCCGCACCACTGCATGGCGGTCAGCCCCTGCGTGAACGCCGAGGGGTCCGACCAGTCGGAGGGCGCGCCGAGCAGGAGCGACTTGTCGGCGTACAGCTGGCGCAGCTTGCCGAGCGTCCTCGCGGCCGCCGGGTCGTCGAAGCCGACCTTGCCGTCCTCGGTCACGGAGGACAGGCCCGCCGCGTACAGCGGGGTGATGGCGAGCGCGCCCGCGCCGCCGTCGTTGCCGAGGAAGAGGCCCTTCACCTTCTTCGTGGTGAGCGCCTTCGCCGCGTCGACCAGCTCGTCCAGGCTCTTCGGCGGCTCGACGCCCGCGTCGGCGAGCAGGCTCTTGCGGTAGTAGAGCAGGTGCATGTCGACGACCTGCGGGACCGCCCAGATCTTGCCGTCGTACGTCTTGGGGGCGAGGACCACCGGATTGAAGTCGTCCTTGACCCCCTCGAAGAGGTCGGTGAGGTCGACGACCTGGCCCCGCTGGATCTGGTCGAGGGTGGGGCCGTTGACTTCGAAGACGTCGGGGCCCGAGTCGGTGAGCAGGGCGGCGGCGGTCTGCTCGTCGTAGTTGCCGGGCCGCCACTGCACGCTGACGTCCGCCTTCTTGTACGCGGCGGCGTACCGCTCGACGGCCTGCTCGGCGCCCGGTTCGCCGTACTGGTGGTACCACTGCGAGAGCTTCGGGCCGCTGCCGCCCGAACCTCCGCCGTCGCGGCCGGTGTTGGACCCGCACGCGGTGAGCAGTCCGAGCGCCGCGCCCGTCCCGAGCAGTGTCCTGCGGCTGATGGTCATGCTGGTCGTCCCCCTGCGTGATGTCGGTGTCTCGGTACGCATCCGGCCCAACGATCAACCATGGACGGGGATTACGACAGGGGTGTTGCGGCCGAGTGTCGTCGTCAGCGGCCCGTCAAGGAGTGCGCGCTCGGTGTATGCACCACGTCAACGCCGGTGACGGCGCCCCCCGGCCGTCCTACGGTGCCGCACATGGGACACAACAGGACCACACGGCGCGCACGCGGAAGCGGTGCCCTCGCGTACGGCGCGTACGGCGATGTGCTCGATGCGGGACGGGAGGTCACGGCCGACCGGCGCTGGGCCGCCGACGTGCGGGACGCCTGCTTCTGCGCGCTCGTGCTCTTCGGCCTCGTCCTCCTGGTCGACTGGGCCAACGGCACGCTCGGACCGCTCAGGTTCGTCCTGTGGGCCGGGCTCTCCGGGCTCCTCTACCTGGTGCTGCACCCCGTGCGCGTGACGGCGGGGCCGGGATGGCTCGCCGTGCGCGGTCTCGGGCGGCGCAGGCACGTCTGCACCGGGCTGCTCACCGCCGTGCGGCACAGCCAGGGCGTCGCCGCGCGCCTGGTCCTGTGCGACTCCCTCGGTAACCGCGTCGAGATCGACCCCCAGGTGCTCGTCGACAACCCGCTGCTCCTGCACCGCCTGGACACCGGCGCCCGCGCCGCGCGGGAGGCCGGGCTGCTCAGGACCGGCTGCGTCGAGCTGCGGCGCCTGACGGCCCGCGTCGACGGGGCCGCGGCGCGGGCCGTCTTCGAGGCGTCCGACCTGCACTGACGGGGACCTTCGGCCCTGGGAGGCGGTGGGCGCGGGGCGGAGCGTGGAGACATGGACATCTCCACGCGCGACGACCTCGACGTCCTGCTCCGCCGCTTCTACACGGCCGCTTTCGCCGACCCGCTGATCGGCCCGTTCTTCACGGAGGTCGCGGGGACCGACCTCGACGTCCATCTGCCGCGCATCACCGACTTCTGGGAGCGCGCGCTGTTCCGTACCGCCGCATACCGCCGCAACGCCTTCGCCCCGCACTCCGCGCTGCACTCCGCGCGCCCGCTCACCGCCGAGCACTTCGGGCGCTGGACGCAGCTGTGGCACGCCACGGTCGACGGGCTGCACCAGGGCCCGAACGCGGACCGCGCGAAGGCGCAGGGGGAGCGGATCGCGCTCGCCATGCTGCGCAGGCTCGGCGGCAAGGACGTGTCCACGGCGGGGGAGGGCCCGGGCTTTGTTCCGCTCGCGGCGGTGGAGCTGCGGGCGGCGGCGTAGGAGGCGTACGACGGGGTGGGGATACGGCGAGGCGGGGCGTACGGCGGCGTGCGGCGCGGCGCCCGGGGGACGTGATCAGATCTTGAGCGCCTCGTACGTCACGCCCGTCAGATCCTCCGACGCGGCCCACAGCCGTTCGCCCGCCACGTCGTTCAGCGTCCACTTCGCCCGCCAGGACCTGGTGGGCGCCCCGCGCACGCCCCAGGCGGGACCGGTGAACCAGTCGGGCTTGACCCGCGGCGCGGTGGCCGCGTACAGCGTGGGCAGCGCGCCCGTCTCCGCGGGCTGTCCGATGATCCGGTTGCCGAGTTCCATGACGCGCTCGGCGGTCCTGCGGCCCTCCATCCGGGGGCCCGTGGCCTGGAGGTTGGTCGATGCGTAGCCGGGGTGGGCGGCGGCCGCGACGACCTCGGAGCCGACGGCGGCCAGGCGGCGCGCCAGCTCGTGGACGAAGAGGAGGTTGGCCGTCTTGGAGCGGCCGTAGGCGATCCAACGGCGGTAGTGGCGCTCGCTGTTGAGGTCGCCGATGTCGATGTTGCCCAGGGCGTGGGCGCCGCTCGACACGCTGATGACCCGGGCGCCCGGCGTCCCGAGGAGATGGGGCAGGAGCAGCCCGGTGAGCGCGAAGTGGCCGAGGTGGTTGACGCCGAACTGCGTCTCGAAGCCGTCCGCCGTGCGCCGGTAGGGCAGCGCCATCACGCCCGCGTTGTTGACGAGCAGATCGAGGCGCTCGTCCGCGTACGCCTCGGCGAACTGCCGCACGGACGCCAGGTCCGCGAGGTCGAGCTGCCCGAACTCGACGTCGGCGTCCGGCACTTCGGCCCGCAGCGCGTCCACCGCGCGCGTGCCGCGCTCCGCGCTGCGGCAGGCGAGGACCACGTGGGCGCCGCGGCGGGCGAGCTCGCGGGCGGTGACGTACCCGATGCCGCTGTTGGCGCCGGTGACCACGGCCCGGCGGCCGCTCTGGTCGGGGATGTCGCGCGCGGTCCAGGCGGGCATGGCAGGGCTCCCTCGGTAGGGGATGTATCGGATGCTCGCCGCAGGGTAAGGCAGGGCGGGTCCGAGAGGGAGCCCGGCCCCGGGACCGGGCCGCATGGGCCGGGTGCCGAGGGGTCAGGCCGCCGCGCCGCCGTCGATCACCAGGTCGGCGCCGACCACGGAGCCCGACTCGTCCGCGGCCAGGTACAGCACGGCGGCGGCGACCTCCTCGGTCGTCGAGACGCGGCCCAGCGGGTTGCTCTCCTTGATGCGGGCCGCGCGGTCGGCCTCGGTCTCGCCGGGGCGGAACGACATGGTGGTGTCCGAGGAGCCGGGGCTGACGGTGTTGATGCGGACGCCGTCCCTGATGTGCTCGGCGGCGGCCGCGCGGCTCAGCGCGGAGACGGCTGCCTTGGTGGCCCCGTAGGCCGCCGTGCCGGGCACGCTGGTGTGGGCGCCCAGGGTCGAGCCGATGTTGACGATCGCGCCGCCCGTGGACTGGGTCCGCATCTGCCGCACCTCGGCCTGCAGCGCGAGCAGGACGCCGGTGACGTTGATGTCGAGCATCGTCCGCCAGTCGTCCTCGGGCAGTTCGGCGACGGGCTGTCCCGCGCGCAGGACGCCCGCGTTGTTCACGGCGACGTCCAGCGAGCCGAAGCGCTCGACGGTGGCCTCGACCAGGGCCGCGAGGTCGGCGGAGCGCGAGACGTCGGCGGTGCGGGCCAGGGCGGTGCCGCCCGCCTCCTCGATGAGTCCGACGGTCTCCTTCAGCGGGCCCTCGGAGCGGCCCGCGACGACGACGGAGGCACCCTCGGCGGCGAACGCGAGCGCCATGGCCCGGCCGAGGCCGGAGCCGCCACCGGTGACGAGGACGGTGCGGCCGGTGAAGCGGGTGCGGGGTGCTGCGGTCATGATGAACTCTTTTCTTGACTGATCGGTCCAGTATTGGGGCATGAAAAAGGGGTCAATGGAAAAGGGTCACGGGGGAGGGGGTGGCTCAGTCCAGGAGGGTCAGCGCCTGCTCCACCGCGTCCCGCACCCGCGCCGGGTCCGCGGACGCCTTGCCGACCACGCGAAGGCCCTGCATCAGGACGAGGAGCATCCGGGCCAGCGTCAGCGGATCGCGGTCCTGGGGCAGCTCGCCCTGTGCCCGGGCGCGGACGAGCGCGGAGTGCAGCAGGGTCTCGATCCGCTCCCAGCTGCGCTCGACCGTGCGGGCGGCCGCCTCGTCGTGCGAGGCCAGCTCGGCCGCCGTGTTGGTGATGAAACACCCGCTCAGGCGGCGTCCTTCGGTCATGGACTCGGCGCCGAAGCGGCGCACCACCGCGCGTACGGCGGGCAGTGCGGGCCCCGGCTGGGAGAGCTCGGCGAGCAGGGTCGGGTCCTGGTTCTCGCCGTAGCGGTCCAGGGCCTTCAGGTACAGGTCGTGCTTGTTGCCGAAGGTCGCGTAGATGCTGGCGCGGCCGATGCCGAGCTCCTCGACGAGGTCGGCCATCGAGGTCGCCTCGTAGCCGCGCCGCCAGAACAGCTCTAGGGCCGACTGGAGCGCGGCGTCCGGATCGAATTCCTTGGTCCTTGCCACGAGGAGGACGCTACGCCGTTCTGGAACGATCGGTCAAGCAATTTGCGTCGGGTAGACGGTAACCGACACCGCGTCGTCGTCCAGGCAGCGCCCGGTCTCCAGGTCGAAGCGCTGCTTCAGGAGCGGCGACGCCACGAACGGGCGCCCGCGCTCGGAGCCGACCAGGCCCCGCGAGAGCACCGCCGCGCCCGTGAAGGGGTCCCGGTTGTCGATGGCGTACGCGCGGCCGTCCCTGCCGAGGAAGAGCGCGGCCTGTCGGCCGTCGGGCAGCAGGGCCGCGACGCCACGGCCCGGGATGAGAAGGTCCAGGCCGCAGGCGGTGAACCAGCCCTGGTCCAGGTGGAGCTGCACCGTCAGGTCGGTGGTCTCGGGCGCGAGGGTCACGGGGCGACACTTCCTTCCAGGGGGCGGGTGCCGAGGGACAGCAGGGGCAGGTCCGGCTTGATCTGGCGGCGCTCGGGCACGAACCGGACCGTCGGGTCCGGGGTGCCCGGCGCGTTCACGAAGGACACGAAGCGCGCGAGCCGCTCGGGGTCGTCGAGGGTGTCGGCCCACTCGTCGCGGTAGTGCGCGACGTGGTCGGCCATCAGGGCGTCCAGTTCGGCGCCGATGCCGAGCGAGTCGCGCACGACGACGTCGCGGACGTGGTCGAGGCCGCCTTCGATCCGCTCCAGCCAGGTCGACGTGCGCTCCAGGCGGTCGGCGGTGCGGATGTAGAACATCAGGAAGCGGTCGATGAGGCGCACCAGGCCCGCGTCGTCCAGGTCCTGGGCGAGCAGGTCGGCGTGGCGCGGGGTGGCGCCGCCGTTGCCGCCCACGTACAGGTTCCAGCCGCTCGCCGTGGCGATCACGCCGAAGTCCTTGGACTGGGCCTCCGCGCACTCGCGGGCGCACCCGGAGACCGCCGACTTCAGCTTGTGGGGCGCCCTGAGGCCCCGGTAGCGCAGCTCCAGGTCGATGGCCATGCGCACCGAGTCCTGCACGCCGTACCGGCACCAGGTCTGCCCCACGCAGGATTTCACGGTGCGCAGCGCCTTGCCGTACGCGTGTCCCGACTCGAAGCCCGCATCGACCAACCGTGTCCAGATCATGGGCAGTTGCTCGACGCGCGCGCCGAACAGGTCGATGCGCTGACCGCCGGTGATCTTCGTGTAGAGCCCGAAGTCCCGTGCCACCTCGCCGATGACGATGAGCTTGTCGGGGGTGATCTCGCCGCCGGGGATGCGGGGCACCACCGAATAGGAGCCGTTCTTCTGGAGGTTGGCGAGGAAGTGGTCGTTGGTGTCCTGCAGGGCGGCCTGCTCGCCGTCGAGCACGTGCCCGCCCGCGCCGATCGTCGGGGCCAGCGAGGCGATGATCGAGCCGACCGCGGGCTTGCACACCTCGCAGCCCTCGCCGCCGCGCGCCGTCTCGCGCCCGTGCGCGTCGAGCAGCGCGCGGTAGGAGGTGATCCGCAGCGCCCGCACGATCTCGTACAGCTCCTGGCGGGTCTGCCCGAAGCAGCCGCACAGCCCGTCGTCTCCGCTCTTCGGCAGGAGCTGCCCGATCACCTTCAGGCAACTGCCGCAGCCCGTACCCGCCTTGGTGCACTTCTTCACCTCGGGCAGCGAGGAACAGGCGTGGATGGCGTCCTTGGTGACGTTGTGGCAGTTGCAGATCACCGCCGATCCCGGCAGCGCCTCGGGGCCGAGCGCGGCGGCCGGGCCCGCGCCCGCGGGCAGCACCAACTGCTCGGCGGGCAGCGGCGGTACGGTCCCGGTCAGCGGGCGCAGCAGGCCGTACGCCTCCGCGTCGCCGACCAGGATGCCGCCGAGCAGCTCGCCGCCCGCGCCCATCACCAGCTTCTTGTACGTGCCCGAGCGCGAGTCGGCGTAGACGACGTCGAGGCATCCTTCCGCCGTGCCGTGCGCGTCGCCGAAGGAGGCCACGTCCACGCCGAGCAGCTTCAGTTTGGTGGACAGGTCGGCGCCGGTGAAGCCCGCGCACTCCGCGTCGGCGATGGCGGCGGCCGCCGTCTCGGCCATCTCGTAGCCGGGCGCGACCAGGCCGTAGACGCGGCCGTCCGATGCCTGCGCGCACTCGCCGATCGCGTACACGGCGGGGTCGCTGGTGCGGCACAGTTCGTCGACGGTGATGCCGCCACGCTCGCCGACGAGGAGGCCGTGGTCGCGGGCGAGCTGGTCGCGCGGACGAACGCCCGCCGAGAACACCACCAGATCGGTGACGAGTTCACTCCCGTCGGACAGCCTCATCCCGCGTACGGCGCCGTCCTCGCCCGTCACGATCTCCTGCGTGCCGGTGCCGGTGTGCACGGTCAGGCCCATGCCGGTGAGGGTGCGCAGGAGCGCCGCGCCGCCGCCCTCGTCGACCTGGACCGGCATGAGCCGGGGTGCGAACTCCACGACGTGCGTGGCGAGTCCGAGCCCGCGCAGGGCACCGGCCGCCTCCAGGCCGAGCAGCCCGCCGCCGACCACCGCTCCGGTCTTCGCGCGCGCCTTGGCGTACTCCTCGATGGCGAGCAGGTCCTCGATGGTGCGGTAGACGAAGCAGCCCGTCGCGTCCTTGCCCGGCACGGGCGGGACGAAGGGGTAGGAGCCGGTGGCCAGGACGAGCGTGTCGTAGGCGACGACGCGACCCGAGCGCGCGGTCACGGTCCGCGCGTCCCTGTCGAACCGCTCGGCGGCGTCGCCGACGTGCAGTTCGATGCCGTGCCGCTCGATGAACTCCCGGTCGGTGAGGGAGAGTTCATCGGGCGTGCGGCCCGCGAAGTACGAGGTGAGCTGGACGCGGTCGTAGGCGGGGCGCGGCTCCTCGCACAGCACCACGATCCGGTGCGTGGCGGTGAGCCCGCGCTCGGCGGCCGCCTCCAGGAAGCGCTGGCCGACCATGCCGTGGCCGACGAGCACGAGGGTGGGGCGGCGGTGGTCGGGGGAACTCTGGGAGCTCGGCATGTCAGCGGGGATCGGCATGTCAGCGGCCTCCGTCGTGGGTGAGCAGGTGGAGCAGGGGGGTGTCGTCGTCGGGCAGCGGCTCCTCGGCCTCCCAGGCGCGGGCGAGCGCGCCGACCGCGTCGAGATCGCCGAGCAGGACGCCGCCGACGAGGCGGTCGCCGCGGACGACGACCTTGCGGTACGTGCCCCGGGTGGCGTCGGCGAGCCGCACGACGTCGTCGTCGGGGCGCGGCTCCAGGTCGCCGAAGACCGCGAGGTCCAGGGGGCCGGGGCCCGCGAGGGTGAGGCGGGTGAGGGTGCGGGTGCCGGAGTAGGGGCGGGGGCGGTCGGACCCGGCCGTCGACAGGAGGTCGTCGGCCAGCGCGTCGGCCTGTTCCACGGCGGGCGTCGCCAGGCCGTAGACGCGGCCCGCGTGCTCCGCGCAGTCGCCGATCGCGCGGATGTGCGGGTCCGACGTCCGCAGCCGGTCGTCGACGACGATCCCCGTCCGTACGTCGAGTCCCGCGGCCCGCGCCAGACCGGTGCGGGGGCGGACGCCGCAGGCCAGGACGGTGACGTCGGTGCCGAGTACGTACCCGTCGGCGAGTTCGACCCGGCGGACGGCGCCGTCGACCACGCCGACGGCGCGCACGCGGCACTCGGTGTGCACCTCGACGCCCAGGCCCGTCAGGTGGTCGTGCACCAACTGGGACGAGTCCGGGTCGAGTTGACGCTGCATGAGGCGTTCGGCCTGCTGGAGGAGGACGACCTGAGCGCCCCTGCGGGCCAGCGCGCGGGCGGCCGAGACGCCGAGCAGTCCGCCGCCGATGACGGCGACGCGGACGCCGGGGCCCGTCTCGGCGGACAGCGCGAGACAGTCGTCCATGGTGCGGAAGGCGTGGACGCCGCAGGGGAGTTCGGCGGCGCCGGGCGCGAACAGGCCGCGCAGCGGCGGCAGGACGGGGTTGGCGCCCGTCGCCAGCACGAGCGTGCCGTACGGGACGACGGTGCCGTCCGCGCAGTGCACCCGCCGCTCGGCGCGGTCGACGCGGACGGCGCGGGTGCGGAGCGTGGTGCCCGGTGGGGTCGGCAGGGCGATGACGTCCGGGGCGTACCGGCCCGCGAGGACCTCCGCGAGCAGGACGCGGTTGTACGGGGCGTGGGCCTCCTCGCCGATCAGCACGGTGTCGTCGCCGAGCCGCTGCGCTACGCGGGTGCCGGCCGGGCCCGTGCCGATCACCACTGCCGTGGATGTCATGTCCCGCAGCCTGCGGGGTGGGTGTTACCCGGTCGGGGCCGGGTTGTTTCCCTCGGGGAACGGTGTTCTCAGTGAGGGGGGCGTGGGGGTGTGAGGGCTTGGTTGCTTCACTGTGCCGCCGCGGTGTCCGCTCCTGTGCCGCCGCTGCGCGGCGGATCCACGCCCACCCGCCCACCCGACGCTCCGCACCGAATCCGCGAGACCAGGCGATTCTCCGCACCGCCCCGCCCGGCACGCCGATCCTCCGCACCGACCCGCGCACCACGCACCAGTTGCTTAACCCCCCTTCAGCCGATCCTCAAGGCCGCCTTAAGGATCCCGGATGCGGCGTCGACCAGCCGTTTTCCGGTGTCCCCCGCGCCTAATGTGCCGCCGTGACCACCGAGGCAGCCGAACCCCGACTCGACGCGTATCCGGCGTTGTCCGCCTACCTGAGCCGGACGGAACCCACCGGGACCGCGCGGCCCGCAGCAGCGTCAGTGCCGACACCGCCGATGCCCGCCGAACCGCCCCGGACGGGCTCGGTGCGGGAGCCGCGTGCGCGGGGCGCCGCCGCCCCGGTCGCGCCCCTCCGCGTCCCGCCCGCCGCCCTCCGCACCGGCGTCCTCGTCGGCGCGGTCGCCGTCACCGCTCAGTGGGCCGCGCAGGCCGAGCCGTCCGCGCGGCTCGACGTGCTGTTCGCCACCGGGGCGCATCTCACGGGGCTGCTCGCCGGGTACGGGATCCTCGTCATGCTCTTCCTGATGGCCCGCGTGCCCGCCGTCGAGCACGGCGTCGGTGCCGACAGGCTCGCCCGGCGGCACGCGCTCGGCGGGCGTCACGTGCTGAGTCTCTGCGCGGCGCACGCCGCCCTCGCGCTCTGCGGGTACGCCGCCCACGCGGGGACCGACGTCCTGAGCGCCGCCGCCGACCTGCTCGGCTACCCGGGCATCGCCGCCGCCACCGTCGGCACCGCCCTGCTCGGCGCCGTCGGCGTGAGCTCCGCCCGTGCCGTGCGCCGCCGCGTCCCGCACGAGACGTGGCGCGCCGTCCACCTGCTCACCTACCTCGGCGCCGCCCTCGCCTTCGCGCACCAGCTCGCCGGGCCCGACGTCGCGGGCAGCGTCCTGACCCTCTGGCTGTGGGCCCTCGCGCACGCCACCGTCGCCGTCCTGCTGGTCTGGTACCGCCTGGTCGTCCCCGTACGGCAGGCGCTGCGGCACAGCCTGCGGGTCATCGACGTACGGACGGAAGGTCCCGGCGTCGTCTCCGTGGTCGTCCAGGGCATCGGGCTCGACGGACTGCGGGCCGAGCCGGGGCAGTTCTTCCGCTGGCGCTTCCTGCGGCGCAGGCTCTGGCACACCGCGCTGCCCTTCTCGCTCTCCGCGCCCGTCCGCGACGACACTCTGCGCATCACCGTGAAGGCGGCGGGCGACCACACCCGGCGGATACGGCGCCTCAGGCCAGGCACGCGCGTCCTCGCGACCGGCCCTTTCGGCGCGCTCACCGCTCACCGCCGTACGAAGCGCAAGGTGCTGCTCCTGGCGGGCGGCGTCGGCATCACGCCGCTGCGGGCCCTCTTCGAGACGCTGCCGGGCGGCCCCGGCGACCTCACGCTGCTCTACCGAGCGGGCAGCGCCGAACAACTCGTCCTGCGCGAGGAACTGGAGGCCATCGCCGCGAGCAGACAGGCGGGCCTGCACTTCCTGCTCGGCCGCTCCGACGCCGCCTTCGACCCACTCGCCCCCCAGGCCCTGTGCAACCTCGTACCCGACCTGGCCGAACACGACGTCTACCTGTGCGGCCCACCGGGGATGACGGCGGCGGCGACGACGGCACTCCTCCGTGCGGGCGTCCCGCAGGAGCGCATCCATGCCGAGTGCTTCACGCATTGAGTCCGAGCGGGGGCTGCGAGCTGCGAGTCCCGACCCCCGGCACCCGCCCCCCACCCCAAGAGAGCTGATCATGGGACGCCACCGCAGACCCGTCGCCCCGGCCAAGAGCCCCACCCGCGCGGCCCGCCGCAGGCTTACCGCTGGGCTTGCCGGTGCGAGTGCGCTCGTTGCCACCGTTCTCGCCCTCACCGTCGACCCGGCGGCGCCCCCTGCCCCCGACCGCGCCCCGGCCACGGTCCCCGAACCCCAGGCGGCCCCCTGAGCACCAGCCGGCCCAAAAGCTCAGAAGTCGCTCAACTCTCACCGGTTCCGTGGACGTCGTGATCGCCGCGTCCATAAGGTCATGATCATGCCTGACATATCCCTGACCACGGTCGTCGTCCTCTGCCTCGCCGCCCTCGCGGCGGGCTGGATCGACGCCGTGGTGGGCGGCGGCGGACTGCTGCTGCTCCCGGCCCTGCTGCTCGGCCTGCCCGGCTCCACCCCGGCCGCGCACGCCCTCGGCACCAACAAGGCCGTCGCGATCGTCGGGACCACGGGCGCGGCCGTGACGTACGTCAGGAAGACCCCCGTCGACGTGCCGACCGCCGTCCGCATCGGCCTCGCCGCGCTCGCCGGGTCGATGGGCGGCGCCTTCTTCGCGGCCGGGATGAGCACCGAGGTGCTCAAGCCCGTGATCATGGTGGTGCTGCTCGCCGTCGCCGCCTTCGTGATCCTCAGGCCCGCCTTCGGCACCGCGCCGTCCGCCGAGCCCGCCTCCCCGAAGCGGATCCTCGCCGCGATCGGCCTCGCGGGCCTCGGCATCGGCTTCTACGACGGCCTCATCGGGCCCGGCACCGGCACCTTCCTGGTGCTCGCCCTGACCGCGGTGCTCCACCTCGACCTGGTCGCGGCGTCCGCCACCGCCAAGATCGTCAACTGCTGCACCAACGCGGGCGCCCTCGCCATGTTCGCCTGGCAGGGCGCGGTCCTGTGGCAGCTGGCCGGTCTGATGGCCCTCTTCAACCTCGTGGGCGGCATGGTCGGCGCGCACACCGCGCTGAAGAAGGGCAGCGGCTTCGTCAGGATCGTGCTCCTGACCACCGTCCTCGGGCTCGTGGTGAAGATGGCGTACGAGCAGTGGCTCGCGTAGCCCGTCGCCTCAGCGCACCGCGGTGAGGTGCGCGAAGACCACCACGTTGCCCTGGTAGCCGGTCTTCTTCGAGTACGTGCCGCCGCAGGTGATCACCCGCAGCTCGGGGCGGTGCGCGGCGCCGTACACCTTCTCGTCGGGGAAGTCGGCCGCGTCGTACACCTCGTTCGCGTCGACGGTGAAGACGGCCACGCTGCCGTCCCTGCGCTCGACCTCGATCGTGCGCCCCTTGTGCAGCGCGCCCAGCTCGTAGAAGACCGAGGGGCCCTCCTTGTTGTCGACGTGCCCCGCGACGATGGCCGTGCCGCGCTCGCCGGGCGTGGTGCCCGCCTCGTACCAGCCCGCGAGGTTCTCGCGCTCGGGCGGCGGTACGTCGAGGCTGCCCTGCGGGGTCAGACCGAGCCCCATCAGGGGCGCGTCGACGCCGATCGCGGGGATCCGCACCCGGTCGGGGGGCGAAGGGGGGAGCGGCGCGGGCCCCGCGTCGTCCCGGTGGACACCGGGGTGGGCCGCCGCTGCCTGCGCGGCGGAGGGCTGGGGCGGCGGGTGCGACTCGGCGCCGCTGTGCAGCAGCCACGCGCCGGAGCACAGGGCGACGACGGTGACGGCTCCTATGACGGCGTTGCCGGTCTTCTTGCGGGTACGGGACCGGGTGCCCGTGCGGGCCTGCGCACGCGTCCGGGACGCGCGGGGTGTGCGACGCATACGGCCTCCCCCTCGGGTTCGGTCGGTCCTGTCGTCCCTCGTCCCCCTCCCGGCCCGCGAGGGGACACGGGCCGGAAGGGGGCAGGGGTGGCGGTACCGGTGGACAGCGGAGGGTGTCCGTCAGATCCTGTCGCCTCTCGCCCGGCGGTGCAGGAGCCAGGTACCGCCCGCGGCGGCGACGGCAAGGGCCGCCACTCCCGCCGCGGTCTGTACGGGTTCGGGACCGAGTGCGCCGCCGACCCCCGTCTTCACATGTCCCTTCGGGTGCGGCTGCTGCCGCTCCCCGGCGTCGGCCGTGGAGGTGACCGTGACCATCAGATCGCCCGCCACCTGCTTGTTCTTGGTCGCGGGACCGCCCGCGCCCGAGCACTTCGCGACGATCTCGTAGGTGCCGGGCTGCGCGGAAGGCGGGACCTTGAACTGTCCGACCGCGTCCTCGGGGTGCGTGCTCGGCGCCAGCGTGAACGGGCCCGCGCCGACCGCGCTCGCGTCGCCCGTCGCGGTCCCGCCCGCGCCGCAGGCGGTGGTGTTCACGGTGACGGTGGAGCCGGGGGAGACGGTGGCCGGATGAATCTCCAGGCCCCCGCCTGCCGCGGCGGACGCGGGGGCGGCCAGCGCACCCGTCGCCGCTACGGCGAGCGCGGTACCGGACAGCAGGCGGGCGATGCGCATGGTGCGAGTTCCTCCGAGACCTCCGCGCGGGCCCGTCCCGCGGCACCCCCAAGTGCCGCTGCGTCGGTCGAACCCCGCACTGCCGAGGTAAGTGGCACTCGCCCCCGCACGCCTGCTGATGCCTCATCAGAAACCCGCCGATCTCCCGGTCCGTGACACTCCACCGAGAGCGTTCCAGCAGGTCACCGGCGTACGGAGGGGAAGAGTCCGAAGGACGCGGGCGACGGCTGTGAATGGGTGACCCGGGGCCTGACCGGGGTCGTGGCCGGGGCGTGGCCGAGGTTCTGCCCCCGGGCTCCAGCCGCCTCAGATCGTGTCCCAGGGCACCCCCGCGTAGATCCCCGCCACCTTCTCCATCAACGCCCCGTCGATGTCGTACGCCGTGTCGTCGATCCGTCGCACCGGACTGACCCCCCACGAATTGGTGACGAAGGCCGCCGCGTACGACGGGAGGTCGGCGAGGGTGACCGGGGCGTGGCGGGTGGGGAGGCCGCTGGCGGGCAGAGCGGCCTCGAGCAGTTGCATCGTGATGCCGGAGAGGTGGGGCGCGCTCGGCCACACGATCCCGGTGCCGTCGAAGAAGGCGATGTTCGTGACGGCGCCCTCGCTGACCTCCCCGCCGGGCCCGGTGAGCAGCGCCTCGTCGAAGCCCGCGCGCCGCACCAGCTCGGTATGCCTGGCCTGCGCGAAGCCGCCCAGGTGCTTGATGTGCGCGAAGGGCCGCTGGTAGGGCACGGACCGCAGCGCCTGCGCGCGGTCGGTCATCGCGGCGGGCAGCTCCGTGGGCGGCCTGACGGTGATCATCAGGGAGGGGGCGCCTTCGGGGGCGTGCACGTGGACGCGTACGGACGCGTCGGTGATGTCGTCGCGCAGGACGTGCCGGATCAGACCGCGCACGTGATCCCCGTCGATGCCCTGTCCGAAGAGCTCGCGGTTGGCCGCGTCGAGGCGGGCCAGATGGAGGCCGATGCCGCGCACCTTCCCGCCCCTGATCTGCATCGCGGTGAAGTGCCCCGTGTTCACGGTGGCGGGATGGAGCAGCGTCTCGGCGGTGGCGGGGCGGCCGTCGATCTCGATGCGCCGCACCTGCGGGGTCGTTGTCATGCCGCCACGCTACGAGGCGTCCGGCGCCGCCGGCCCACGGCCCCCGGCGGCGGACGGGCCCCGCTCCTCGACGAACCGGCGCGCCCCGGGGCCGCGCGCGCCGAGGTCGTCCCTGGGGTTGGACAGCGCGCACTTGGTGAGCGAGAGGCAGCCGCAGCCGATGCAGTCGCTGAGGCTGTCGCGCAGCCGTTGCAGGGTGCGGATGCGGGCGTCGAGGTCGGCGCGCCAGCGCTCGGAGATCAGCGCCCAGTCCTCGCGGGTCGGCGTGCGGTCCTCGGGGAGCAGACCGAGTACGTCGCGGATCGTGGCCAGCGGGATGCCGATGCCCTGCGAGGTGCGGATGAAGGCCACCCTGCGCAGCGTGTCGCGGCTGTAGCGGCGCTGATTGCCCCCGGTGCGGCGGCTCTTGATGAGCCCTTCGCGTTCGTAGAACCGCAGCGCGGAAGGGGCGACACCGCTGCGCCGGGCGATCTCGCCGACGGTGGCTTCCTTGGCGTCCGGTGCGAGGTGCGAGGTCATGCGGGCAGGGTAACCGCGAGATCGTCTTGACCTGAAGCGCGGTTGAGGTACGAGGCTTGCCGCATGACCGAAACCACGTCACCCTCCGTCACCGCCGAATCCGCTTCCTCCGCAGCCGAGTTGGCCGCCGAGTTCGCCGCGGCGTCCGCGTCCGTGTCCGCCGCCCCGCTCCGCGTCGCCGTCGTCATCGGCAGCAACCGGGAGGGCCGCTTCGGCCCCGTCGTCGCCGAGTGGCTGCTCGCCAGGGTGCGCGAGCGGACCGACCTCGCCGTCGACGTCGTCGACCTGGCCGACGCCGATCTGCCCACGTCCCTCTCCTTCAGCCCGTCGGACGCCGTGAGCGCCGAACTCGCCAAGGTCACACCGAAGTTGGCGGCCGCGGACGCGTTCATCGTCC
Organism: Streptomyces formicae; assembly: GCF_002556545.1. Taxonomy (NCBI): domain Bacteria; kingdom Bacillati; phylum Actinomycetota; class Actinomycetes; order Kitasatosporales; family Streptomycetaceae; genus Streptomyces; species Streptomyces formicae. The sequence goes on along the minus strand of NZ_CP022685.1, from coordinate 3,011,556 downwards.
TCACTCCCGAGTACAACCACTCCTACCCGGCGTCCCTGAAGAGCCTCATCGACTGGCACGGCGCCGAATGGCAGGCCAAGCCCGTCGCCTTCGTCTCCTACGGCGGACTCTCCGGCGGCCTCCGTGCCGTCGAACACCTGCGCCCGGTCCTCGCCGAACTGCACGCCGTGACGATCCGCGACACCGTCTCCTTCCACAACGCGGGCGCGCTCTTCGACGACGCGGGCAACCACCGGGACCCGGCGAGCGCGGACGCGGCGGCCAAGACGCTGCTCGACCAGCTGACGTGGTGGGCGTGGGCGCTGCGCAGCGCCAAGGAGGTGCGTCCGTACGGAAGTTGACCCGACTCAGGCCGCCTCCGAGTCTGCGGGGGCGCCGCGCGGCGGCCGGGCCATCGGCAGGTGGACGACCGCGACCGCCCCGCCGTCCTCGGCGTTGGACAGGTCGACGCGGGCGCCGATCACCTGGGCCTGGCCGAGCGCGATGGTCAGGCCGAGCCCGGTGCCCTGACCGCGCTCGCGCGCGCCGGTCTGGAAGCGCTGCGGGCCGTCCTCGAGCAGGTGCTCGGGGAAGCCGGGGCCGTGGTCGGCGACCGTGACGCGCGCCCCGCGGACCCGCACGTCGACGGAGCCTCCGCCGTGCTTGCGGGCGTTGGCGACGAGGTTGGCGAGAATCCGCTCCAGGCGGCGCGCGTCGGTGCGTACGAAGACGTCCTCGGTGTTCCCGGCGTCCTCGGCGGACCCGCTCCGGCCGGCGTCCCGGTCGGTGTCGCCGTCCGCTCTCCCTTCGGCGTTCCGGTCGGTGAACCGCACCGTCCCGTCGTCGTAGCCCGCGCGCTGCACGATCCCCTCGACCAGGCGCCCCAGCGGATGCACGTCCAGGTCGGGCTTCTCCACCTCGGCGTCGAGCCGCGCCACCTCCAGGAGGTCCTCGGTGAGGGTGCGCAGGGCGTGCACCCGGTCGCGCACCAGCTCGGTGGGGCGGCTCGGCGGCAGCAGTTCGGCCGCGGTGTGCAGCCCGGTCAGCGGCGTACGCAGCTCGTGCGCGACGTCCGCGGTGAAGCGCTGCTCGGCCTCCAGGCGCTGCTGCAGCGACGCGGCCATCGTGTCGACGGCGGTGGCGAGCTCCGCGACCTCGTCCTTGCCGTGCCGCACGCCCGGCGGTCGCGGATGGTCGATGCGGGCGTCGAGGTCGCCCTGGCTGATCCGGCGCGCGGTGGCGGCGGCGGTGCGCAGCTCGCGGCTGAGCCTGCTGGAGAGACCCGCGCCGCCGAGCGCGGCCAGACCGACGACGCCGGCACCCGAGACGATCAACTGCTGGTCGAACTCGGCCATCTCGTCGGCCTGTTCCCGCAACGACTCGCGCACGGAGAGCACCTGGTCGCCGACCGGACGCGCCGCCCATACGCACGGATCGCCGGACCCCATGTCGAGGTACGTGGTGCGCTGCCCGGCCAGCGCGGCATCGCGCAGCGGCTTCGGCAGATCGGGCGAGTCGACGGCGGCGCCCATGTCGTCCTGGTCGACCTGCCCGGTCAGCTCGTACAGCTGACGCACCCGCACCAGCTGGGCGACCGCCCCCGCCCTGGCGTTGTCGGACACCTGGTCGAGCCGGGCGTAATGAATGAGCACCCCGATGGCGACGGCGACGACCGCGCAGCCCGCGGCGAGCAGCGCGGTGATCTTCCAGCGCAGTCCGAGGCCGTTGAGCGTGGCGCGGGCTCCGCGCGCCATCAGTGCCCGCCGGGGGAGTCGGAGGGGACGGGCGGCCGGGAGGGCTTCGGCGACGGGGTCTCCTTGAGGGCCGGGGTCCCCTTCGGGTCCATCGGCTTCTTGTAGTTCTTGACGTCGCTGAGCGTGGACATCCGCATGCCGTCCCAGTGGAAGCGCACGGCCTGCTCGCCGCCGTCCGCGCACGGCGTGCGCACCAGCAGATCGGGGCCGATCGTCTCGACGCTCAGGTTCCGCCCCGAGGTGAACAGGATCGGATAGACCTTGCCGCCGTGCTCGGTGTAGACGACGAGCACGTTCCGCCCGCTCTCCGTGTCCGCGGCCACGAGCAGCTCGGGCTTCTTGTCGCCGGTCAGGTCGGTGAACACGGGCGGCCGCAGCCCGGCCTGCCCCGGGCGGTCGATCATCTCCCGGTCGGCGAGCGGCTTCGCGCGCGGATCGGCCCGGAGGATCGCCCGTACGTCCATCGACGCGAGCCCGCCGGAGCCCACCTTCGGCAGCCCCCTGAGCGGCTGGGGCGGCGGCTGGCGCGCGGCCGCGTCGGCGCCGGGCGCCTCGGACGACTTGCCCGCCCAGGCGGGCCAGACCGACGCGGGGCGCGGCTGCACCGAAACGGACGGCGCGGCCTCTCCGGCGCCGAGGCCGTCGGTCCTGCCGCATCCGGAGAGCGCGAGGACCGCCAGGACGGCGAAGGGGGCGGCGCACAGGGCGAGCCGGTGGCGGAGGAACGGGTTCATGGAGGGGGACCGTCGAGGTGGGGAGCGGGGGTCGGGCAGGCGTGGCGGTGGCCGGTCCCGGGACTGCGCTGGGGATTCGGCAGTGGACCGGCCACCGCCTTCGACGCTAGGAAGCGTCCGTCACGGACATCGGGAGGTTGTGTAACAGCTGCGCCTAGGAACGGTGGAACCACCTGATTCGGGACCTTCGGATCGGGCCCTAGGGCCCGCGCCCCGGGCCGGTGGACTTCGGGAAGGATCACCGCTACGACTTCTCGAAGAGACCGCTTCTTGAAGAACCGACTTCTTGAAGAACCGACACGACGTCCGTAAGAACGAGGTGCCCCGTGCCAGAACCGACCGCGTCCGCCGCGCCCGCCGTGCCTACCGTGCTCACCGTCCTGACCACCACGGACACCGAGGAGAAGGCGGCAGATCTCGCCCGCGGAGCGGTGCACGCGCGCGTGGCCGCCTGCGCTCAGATCGGCGGCGCACCCGTCACCTCCGTGTACCGGTGGGACGACGGCATCGAGACCGCGCGGGAGTGGCAGGTGCTGTTCAAGACGACCGCCGCGCGCTACGCCGCCCTCGAGGCGTGGCTGCTCGATGCCCACGACTACGAGACGCCGGAGATCATCGCGACCACGGTGGTCCGGGGGAGCGCGGCCTATCTGGAGTGGGTGGAGCGGGAGACGGCGGAGTGACCCCGCCGCGGGCGGCGGACCGGCTGCCGTTCTTCGTCTACGGCACGCTGCGGCCGGGGGAGTGCAACCACGCGGCGCTGCTGACCGGCCGGGTCGCCCGCGAGGACCCGGCCCTGCTGCCGGGCGCTGTCCTCTACGAGGGACCCGGCTATCCGTACGTCGTGGAGGCGCCCCGGGCAGGGCCCGTGCACGGCGAGTTGGTGACCGCGCTGCCGTCCGCCCACGACCGGCTGCTCGTCGCGCTCGACCTCCTGGAGGAGTACGCGCCGGGCGATCCCCGCAACCTCTACGAGCGCGTGGCGCGCGAGGTGACCCGCGCCGCCGACGGCGCGGCGGTCCGCGCCTGGGTCTATGTGGCGGCGCCCCGCGTCGAGGCGCGGCTGCGGGCGTCGGGCACGGTGATCGAGGGCGGCGACTGGTCGTCCTTCCGGCTCCGGAAATGAGAGCGGACCGGCAGCCTCACGGGATCACCCCCTGAACTCGCGGCACGGGAGACGAAACCCGCAGCTCAAACACGCTCGACCTCGATCTGATGGACTCCATCACTCGTACGAGCGAAGTGGCGCGACCACCCAGAGTGATTGAGTGGAAGCTCTCCGTGTGCACCGCTCGGTGCGCACATCGGTGCGCGAGCACCTCGTCCTCAAGAAGGAGCCGCCTCATGCGAGTTCGCCGTTCCCTGCCGGCCCTCATCGGCGCTCTTGCCCTCGGCCTCGGAATGTCCATGGCCTCCTCGGCGACCGCTTCCCCGGGGGCCGTCAAGGATCCCTGCGGATACTTCGCGACGGCCAGCGACGCCTACTACAACCACTGCACGAGCGACGGTTCGCACATCGTGATCGAGATCGACGACTGGGGCCCCAACTCCGAGCAGTGCGTGGGCCCCGGCGTGACCTGGATCGGCTCGGCATCGGACGTGAGCGGCGCCTGGTACACGGGCCGCCTCTGCTGATCAGCGACACCTCCGCGTGACGGCGGGTCCGGGGACGCTCTCAGCCCCGGGCCCGCTCGACGCCCCGGGCCCGCTCGACGCGCACCGCGCACACCTTGAACTCCGGCATCCGCGACACGGGGTCGAGTGCCGGATTCGTCAGGGAGTTGGCCCGCCCCTCGCCCGGCCAGTGGAACGGCATGAACACGGTGTCGGAGCGGATGTCCGCCGTGACCCGCGCGGGAGCGACGGCCCGCCCGCGCCGCGAGATCACGGCGACCGGCTCGTCCTCGACGACACCGAGCCGCGCGGCGAGCCGAGGATGCAGCTCCACGAAGGGCCCTGGAGCGGCCGAGTTGAGCTCGTCGACCCTGCGCGTCTGCGCCCCCGACTGGTACTGCGCGAGCACCCGCCCCGTCGTGAGCAGCACCGGATACTCCGCGTCCGGCTCCTCGGCCGCCGCGCGGTGCGCCACCGGCACGAACCGGGCCCGCCCGTCCTCGGTGGCGAACCGGTCGAGGAAGAGCCGTGGCGTCCCGGGATGCGGGGCCGTCTCGGCGCCGTCGGCGACATCGGCGCCGGGGGAGCCTCCGGCGTCGGAGGAGGGCCCGGCATCGGAGGACGGCCCGGCGTCGGAGGACGGCCCGGCGGCCGGGCCTGGCGCTTCCGGGTTCGGGCGTGACGGTTCAGGGTCCGGGTATGACGGTTCCGTGTCCGGGCAGGGCCAGAACACTCCCTCCCCCTCGCCCTCCGCGAGCCGTGCGTACGAGATCCCCGAGTAGTCCGCGGCCCCGCCCGCGCTCGCCCTGCGCAACTCCTCGAAGACCTCCTCCGGTTCGGTGGGGAACCCCTTGCCGTGCCCGAGCCGGTCGGCGAGGCCGTGCAGGACGTCCAGGTCGCCGCGGACCCCGGGCGGCGCCGACACCGCGCGGCGCCGCAGCAGCACCCTGCCCTCCAGGTTGGTCACCGTCCCGGTCTCCTCCGCCCACTGCGTCACCGGCAGCACCACGTCCGCCAGTTCGGCCGTCTCCGACAGCACGACGTCCGCCACCGCGAGGAAGTCCAGCGACCGCAGCCGCCCCTCCACATGGGCTGCCCGCGGCGCCGACACCACCGGGTTGGAGCCCATGAGGAGCAGCGCCTTGACGTCCCCGCCGAGCGCGTCGAGCAGTTCGTACGCCGACCTGCCGGGGCCCGGCAGCGACTCCGGGTCCACGCCCCACACTCCGGCGACGTGCGCCCGCGCCGCCGGGTCGGTCAGCTTGCGGTACCCGGGCAACTGGTCGGCCTTCTGCCCGTGTTCCCGCCCGCCCTGTCCGTTGCCCTGCCCGGTCAGACAGCCGTACCCGGACAGCGGCCGCCCGGCCCGCCCCGTGGCGAGGCACAGGTTGATCCACGCCCCGACGGTGTCGGTCCCCTTGGACTGCTGCTCGGGCCCGCGCGCGGTGAGCACCATCCCCGACCCGGCGTCGCAGAAGAGCCGCACGGCGTCGCGCAGTCGGGGTACCGGCACGCCGGTGATCCGCTCGACGTGCTCGGGCCAGTGCGCCATCGCCGCCGCCCGCGCCTCCTCCCATCCGCTGGTCCGCTCCTCGATGTACGCCTCGTCCGTACGGCCCTCGGCCACCACCAGGTGCAACAGGCCGAGCGCCAGGGCGAGGTCCGTCCCCGGCCGCGGGGCCAGGTGCAGGTCGGCCTGCTCCGCGGTGCGGGTGCGGCGCGGGTCGACGACGATCAACGTCCCGCCGTTCTCCCGCAGTTCCGTCAGGTACCGCAGCGCGGGCGGCATCGTCTCCGCGAGGTTCGACCCGACGAGGATCACGCACCCGGTGCGCGGGATGTCCTCCAGCGGGAACGGCAGCCCCCGGTCGAGCCCGAACGCCCGCTGACCGGCCGCGGCCGCCGACGACATGCAGAACCGTCCGTTGTAGTCGATCTGCGACGTGCCGAGCGCCACCCGCGCGAACTTGCCGAGCGCGTACGCCTTCTCGTTCGTCAGACCGCCCCCGCCGAACACCCCGCAGGCGTCCGCGCCGTACTCCGCACGCGTACGGGAGAGGCCGTCTGCGACCCGGTCAAGCGCCTCCTCCCAGGTGGCGGGCGCGAGCTTGCCCGTGGCGCGGGACCGGACGAGCGGTTCCGTCAGGCGCGCCCCTGAGGAGAGCAGCGCGGGGGCCGTGCGGCCCTTGCCGCACAGGGCTCCCTTGTTGACGGGAAACCCGCCGCGCTCCACGACCTCGACGCCTCCGCCGGGGGCCGCCGTCAGGCCCATCCCGCACTGCAGGGCGCAGTAGGGACAGTGGGTCGGGGTCACCGGTGCGGAGGTGGGGTGCATGCGCCCCACCGTCCCCCGCGCGTGTTACACGCCCCGACGCACCCGCGTTACACCCCCGACAACCCACCCTCAGCCCCGCCCGCCATCCACTGTGAGGTGGCAGCGCCCCGTCAGGGGCGCGGGGAACTGCGCGAGGACGGACCGGGTGCCGCACCCGGCAGCGGAGCCGCACGAGGCAGACGCGTCTCCGCCGAAGGCCCGGGGGGCCAGCCTCCATCGTCGACCGCGGACCGGCGTGGGCTGAGTGCGCAGTTCCCCGCGCCCCTGAGGGGCGCTTCCGTGCTCTGTGTCGTGGGGTGGTTGTGCCCCGTCAGGGGCGCGGGGAACTGCGCGAGGACGGACCGGGTGCCGCACCCGGCAGCGGAGCCGCGCGAGGCAGACGTGTCTCCGCGGAAGGCCGAGGGGGGCCGGCCTCCATCGTCGACCGCGGGCCGGTGTGGGCTGAGTGCGCAGTTCCCCGCGCCCCCAAAAAGGGCGCTTCCGCGCTCTGTGCCGTGGGGTGGCTGTGCCCCGTCAGGGGCGCGGGGAACTGCGCGAGGACGGACCGGGTGCCGCACCCGGCAGCGAAGCCGCGGGAGGCAGACGCGTCTCCGCCGAAGGCCCGGGGGGCCGGCCTCTATCGTCGACCGCGGGTCGGCGTGGGCTGAGCGCGCAGTTACCCGCGCCCCTGAAGGGGCGCCCCCTCAGCGCTTCGAGGCCAACGCCCGTTGCACGCCAGGCTCCCGCGGACCCAAGAAACGCGGATCCGGTCGAAACGCTGCGTCCACCACCGCCTTGCCCGCCGCGAACACCTCCCGCGCACCCCCGTAGTACCAGGTCGCGTCGTGGACCGCGTCCACCCCGACCCCGTACGACGAGACGCCCGCCGCGTCGCACAGCGCCACCGCCCTGCGTATGTGGAAGCCCTGGCTGATCAGCACCGCACGGTCCACGCCGAAGATCTTCTTGGCGCGGACGCAGGAGTCCCAGGTGTCGAAGCCCGCGTAGTCGCTGACGATCCGGCGTCCGGGCACGCCGTGCTTCTTCAGGTACGCGCGCATGGCGTCCGGTTCGTCGTACTCCTCGCGGCTGTTGTCACCTGTGACCAGCACGACCTCTATCCGGCCCGTGCGGTACAACTCGGCCGCCGCGTCGAGCCGGTGCGCGAGGTACGGCGAGGGCTCGCCCCGCCACAGCCCGGCTCCGAAGACCATCGCGACCCGGGTGCGCGGCGCGTCCGCGACCGTGCCGATCCTGTCGTCCGTCGTCACGAACAGCCACGTCGCGGGCAGCAGGCCCAGCACGCACAGCGCCATCACCGCCTGCACGGCCCGCCGCTGTCCCTTTCTCGTGCGCGGCAGCCGGAGCCGCGCCACGCCCTTCGGCGGCCACAACCGCCGCGCCCACCCCGTCCGTTCCACCAGTGATCCGCCCCCCGAGCCCATCGGACCTCCCCGATCCGACCACTGCGACAACCGTAGGCGACCTCACCGACACATCGGATGGCCCGCGCCCCTGAAACAACCCCGAGATCGCCCCTGACTCCGCCCCGACCCACCCCGTGAGCCCCCGGAAAACACTCGTCACGGCCGCGCAACGCCACCGCAACCTGCCCCGCCCATGCTCGGTCCATGACGCCGTCGAACCCTCTTCGCGACGAGTCCGGCAGCACTCACCTCGACAGTACGGCGCAACTCATGGACCGCATCACCAGCCAGCTCGGCAGCCAGCTCCGGCGCGTCTCCCCGGACGGCGGACGCCGCCCCGACCCGTCCGCGCCCCTCGTCCTGGTCGCCCACGGCAGCCGCGACCCGCGCGCCCTCGCCACCGTCGAGGACCTCGCCGAGCGGGTCCGCGAACTGCGCCCGGGGCTCACCGTCGGGATCGGCCACATCGAGCTGACCGAACCGCTGCTCACCGACACCCTCACCGGCCTGCGGCCGGGCCCCGCCGTGCTCGTGCCGCTGCTCCTCGGCCGGGGCCAGCACGTCAAGCGCGACCTGCCCGCGGCCGCCGCCCGCGCCCCGCACCTCGACTGCCGTGCCGCCGCCCCGCTCGGCCCGCACCCGCTGCTCGTGGACGCGCTGCACGCCCGGCTCACCGAGGCGGGCTGGCCCGCGCGGCCGGGCGCCGCCGCGCGCCGCCACCTCGGCGTGGTCCTCGCCGCCGCGGGCTCCCGCGACCCGGAATCGGCCCTCGACACCGACACCGCCGCCGGGCTGCTCGCCGAACGCCTCGGCGTGCCCGTCGTCCCCGCCTACGCGGCGCCCACCGCCGCCTGCGCCCGCAGCGTGCCGGGAGCGCTCCGGGCCCTGGCGGCCGAAGGGCGGCACCGCGCCGCCGTCGCCGCGTACTTCACCGCGCCGGGCAGGTTCGCCGCGCAGACCGCCGGCGCCGCGCCCTGGATCGCCGCGGCGCCGCTCGGCGCGCACCCGGCGCTCGCCCGACTCGTCCTGCACCGCTACGACCACGCGAGGACCGCGCGCCCCGTGGCCGAAGGACGCCGCCTGTCCCGGGTCTGACCGAGTCCGACCGGAGCCAGATCATCCTTTGTCACCGCTTGCGTCTACTGTCGGTGCATGGAAGGCACAGCATCGAACGCGCAGGGCGACGACTTCGGCGCCTATGGCGTCTATGACGAACCCGCCGTCGAGCGATGGGCGGCCGAGCCCGACAAGAGGCCGGGGCGCACGGCCTTCCAGCGCGACCGCGCGCGCGTGCTGCACTCCGCCGCGCTGCGCCGTCTCGCGGGAAAGACCCAGGTCGTCACGCCGGGCACCCGGAGCCAGGCGTGGGACGCCAGCGCGCGCACGCGCCTGACGCACTCCCTGGAGTGCGCGCAGGTCGGCCGCGAGCTCGGCGCCGCCCTCGGCTGCGACCCCGACCTGGTGGAGACGGCCTGCCTCTCGCACGACCTGGGCCACCCGCCCTTCGGGCACAACGGCGAGCAGGCGCTGAACGAATTCGCGGCGGACTGCGGCGGATTCGAGGGCAACGCCCAGTCGCTGAGGCTCCTCACCCGCATCGAACCGAAGCGCTTCGTGCGCTCCGACGACACCGACGAGCTCGTCAGCGTCGGCCTCAACCTCACCCGCGCCGCCCTGGACGCCGCCACCAAGTACCCCTGGCCGCGCGGCGCCCACCCAGCCGACCCCGAATCGCCCAAGTTCGGGGTCTACGAGGACGACAGGCCCGTCTTCGACTGGGTCCGCAAGGAGGCCCCCGGCCACCGCACCTGCTTCGAGGCCCAGGTCATGGACTGGTCGGACGACGTCGCCTACTCGGTGCACGACGTCGAGGACGGCCTGCACGCGGGGCACATCGATCCGAACGCGCTGCACGCCGAGCCCGAGCGCAGGGACATCTACGAGGTGGCGCTCGGGCGCTACGTCCCCGAGGACACCGACCCCGAAGAGCTCGCCGCGGCCCTCGACCGGCTCCTCGACCAGGACTGGTGGCCGCACGGGTACGACGGATCAGCCGTCGCCCAGGCCCGGTTGAAGGACGCCACCAGCCAGCTCATCGGCCGCTTCTGCCTGGCCGCGGAGACCGCCACGCGCGCGAGGTACGGCACGGGCCCCCTCACGCGGTACGCGGCGGAGCTCGTCGTGCCCCGCGCGGCGCGGTACGAGTGCGCGGTGCTCAAGGCCGTCGCCGACCGCTACGTGATGCAGCGGCCCGCCCAGGAGCGGCTCCGCGCCGATCAGCGCATCGTCGTGGCCGAGCTGGCGGACGCGCTCACGGCGCGCGCCCCCGAGGGCCTCGACCCCCAGTTCCGCGCGCTCTACGACACAGCGTCCGACGACCGGGCCGCCCAGCGCGTGGTCGTCGATCAAATCGCCTCACTCACGGACGCGGCGGCCCGCGCCCTGCACCATCGAATGACGGCGAGACGGTAGGAAAAACAGCGGTAAGTGACCATGGAGTGACCACAGGGCGTGACGAAATGTGGCCAGTTGGGGCCACGCCCCCTTCCCCCATCACGCTCTGTGCGGGACGCTCCCTGTGGCGGTTCGGTTATGAGGAGGCATCAAGTGGTCGACGCGGATCAGACGTTCGTCATTGTCGGAGGAGGTCTGGCCGGCGCCAAGGCGGCCGAGACACTCCGTGCCGAGGGGTTCACCGGCCGGGTGATCCTCATCGGTGACGAGCGCGACCACCCCTATGAGCGCCCGCCCCTGTCCAAGGGCTACCTCCTGGGCAAGGAGGAGCGCGACAGCGTCTTCGTGCACGAACCGGGGTGGTACGCGCAGGCGGACATCGAGCTGCACCTCGGCCAGACCGTCGTCGCCATCGACCGCGCGGCCAAGGCGGTGCGCCTGGGCGAGGGCACCGTCATCCACTACGACAAGCTCCTCCTCGTCACCGGCGCCGAGCCGCGCCGCCTCGACGTCCCCGGCACGGAGCTCGCGGGCGTCCACCACCTGCGCCGCCTCGCGCACGCCGACCGCCTGCGCCACGTCCTCGCCGCCCTCGGCAGGGACAACGGCCATCTGGTGATCGCGGGCGCGGGCTGGATCGGCCTGGAGATCGCCGCGGCCGCCAGGGAGTACGGCGCGGAGGTCACCGTCGTCGAGCCCGAGGCGACCCCGCTGCACGCAGTCCTCGGCCCCGAGGTCGGCCAGATGTTCGCCGACCTGCACGCCGAGCACGGCGTCCGCTTCCACTTCGGCGCGCGGCTCACCGAGATCACCGGACAGGACGGCATGGTCCTCGCGGCCCGCACCGACGACGGCGAGGAGCACCCCGCGCACGACGTGCTCGCCGCGATCGGCGCCGCCCCGCGCACGGCGCTCGCCGAGTCCGCCGGCCTGGAGCTCGCCGACCGCGCGCACGGCGGCGGCATCGCGGTCGATGCCTCGCTGCGCACCTCCGACCCGGACATCTACGCGGCGGGCGACGTGGCGGCCACCGCCCACCCCCTCTACGGCGACAGGCTCCGCGTCGAGCACTGGGCGAACGCGCTGAACGGCGGCCCCGCCGCGGCCCGCGCCATGCTCGGCAAGGACGTGACGTACGACCGCGTGCCCTACTTCTTCTCCGACCAGTACGACGTCGGCCTGGAGTACTCGGGCTGGGCGCCCCCCGGCTCGTACGACCAGGTGGTGGTCCGCGGCGACACCGGCAAGCGTGAGTTCATCGCGTTCTGGCTGCGCGACGGGCGGGTCCTGGCGGGGATGAACGTGAATGTGTGGGACGTCACCGAACCCATCCAGGAGCTCATCCGCAGTGGCAGGCGGCCGGATCCCGACGCCCTCGCGGACCCTTCCACCCCCCTGGCGTCGCTCCTGGCGTGAAGGCCCGGGCAGGAGTGTCACAGCGGAGCCGTAGTATTCCTACGTGGCAGGCAGGATCAATGACGAGGACGTGAAGGCGGTTCGGGACGCGGTCCCGATCGACGCCGTGGTCTCCGACTACCTCCAGCTGCGCAGCGCGGGCGGTGGAAACCTCAAGGGCCTGTGCCCCTTCCACGACGAGAAGTCCCCGTCCTTCCAGGTCAGCCCGAGCAAGGGTCTCTTCCACTGCTTCGGCTGCCAGGAAGGCGGCGACACGATCGCCTTCGTGATGAAGATCGACCACCTCACGTTCTCGGAGACGGTCGAGCGCCTCGCCGCCAAGGCGGGCATCACGCTGCGGTACGAGGAGGGCGGGTACAACCCGACCAACCAGCGCGGCGAGCGCATCCGCCTGGTGGAGGCCCACAAGATCGCCGCGCAGTTCTACGTGGACCAGCTGGAGAGCCCCGAGGCCGAGATCGGCCGCGCCTTCCTCGCCGAGCGCGGCTTCGACCAGGCGGCGGCCGCGCATTTCGGCGTCGGCTACAGCCCGGCGGGCTGGGACCACCTCACCCGCTTCCTGCGCGGCAAGGGCTTCACCGACAAGGAGCTGACCCTCTCCGGGCTCTCCCAGGAGGGTCGCCGCGGCCCCATCGACCGCTTCCGCGGCCGCCTGATGTGGCCGATCCGCGACATCGGCGGCGAGGTCGTCGGCTTCGGCGCCCGCAAGCTCCGCGACGACGACAACGGCCCGAAGTACCTGAACACCCCCGAGACCCCGATCTACAAGAAGGGCCAGGTGCTCTACGGCGTCGACCTGGCCAAGAAGGAGATCGCCAAGTCCTCCCGCGCGGTCGTCGTCGAGGGGTACACGGACGTCATGGCCTGCCACCTCGCGGGCGTCCCCACCGCCATCGCGACCTGCGGCACGGCCTTCGGCGGCGACCACATCAAGATCCTGCGCCGCCTCCTGATGGACAACGGCTCGGCGCGGGTGATCTTCACCTTCGACGGTGACGCGGCCGGTCAGAAGGCCGCGCTGCGGGCCTTCGAGGACGACCAGAAGTTCGCCGCCGAGACGTACATCGCCATCGCGCCCGACGGCATGGACCCCTGCGAGCTGCGCCTGGCCAAGGGCGACGAGGCCGTCGCCGACCTGGTCCAACCCCGCACGCCGCTCTTCGAGTTCGCGCTCCGCCAGATCGTCTCGCGGTACGACCTGGAGACCCCCGCGGGCCGCGCCGCCGCCCTGGACGAGGCGGCGCCCGTGGTGGCCCGCATCAAGAACAGCGGCGCACAGCACGAGGTCGCCGTCCAGCTCGCCGGGATGCTCGGCATCCTGGACACCCAGTTCGTGGTCAAGCGCGTCGCCCAGCTGGCCCGTTGGGCCCGCGACCGGGGCGGCAGGGGCCCCGCCCCGCAGCAGAGCAGGCCCCCGCAGGCGTACGCCGAAGGACCGCCCGCGCCCAGCGGCCCCGCGCTCACCCTGCGCAGCCCCGCCCACCGCACCGAGCGCGAGCTGCTCAAGCTGGCCCTCCAGTACCCGCAGTTGGTCTCCCCGGCCTTCGACGCGTACGGCGTGGACGAGTTCACCGCCCCGCCCTACGCCGCCGTGCGCCAGTGCGTGGAGGAGGCGGGCGGCGCCGAGGCGGGCATCGCCGAACCGCAGGCCTATCTGGCCCGCGTGCTCGACGCGGCCCCCGACGACACGGTGCGCCGCATGGTCACCGAGCTGGCCGTCGAGGCGATCCTGCGCAAGACCGTCGACGAGATGTACGCGGGCATCCAGCTCGTCCAGGTCCGCCTGCGCGCCGTGGACCGCCGCATCAGGGACGTCCAGGGCAGCCTCGCCCGGCTCGGCGCGGGCGGCGACCCGCAGCATCTGGCCGCCGTCCAGAACGAGTTGTGGGTCCTCCAGCAGTACGCCCAGGCACTGCGCGAACGAGGTTCCGACGCCCTCTGAGGCGTGACGCTCGGGCCAACGGTTACCCGTCGGGTAATCACGCGGTCACGGACCGGACTCAAAAAGTCACCGCACGCCCCTCGTGGCGGCCGCGTGTCGTGCCCCACACTGGGTTCCGGTGCCTGAGTCCTCGGAGCGCGGCCGGCCCGCTGACAGCGGGTCCGACACCCCCGCGGTTCCACACATCGTGTCCGGGACGGACAGCGGCGAGGCCGTCGTCCCTCTCCCGTTGCCGCACGCCTCAGCTGCGATCACCCTGGAGGTCGCCCCCGTGCAGACCCAGACCCTCACCCAGACCGACACCGCCGCGCACGCGGAAGCGGAAGCGGACGTCCTGGAGGCAGTCCCGGCGCAGAGCCGGGCCACCCGGCACCCGGAGGTTCAGGAAGCGGAGGCCACGGAAGAGGCCGAAGCACCGGGTCCGCCGGACGCCCCCGAGTCCCTGGAGCCCGAGACCATCGAGCTCCCGGTGCCCCGCAGCCGCACCGACACCGGCGGCCCCTCCTCCGACCTGTTCCGCCAGTACCTGCGCGAGATCGGGCGGATCCCGCTGCTGACGGCGGCGGAGGAAGTGGAACTCGCCCGCGGCGTGGAGGCGGGCCTCTTCGCCGAGGAGAAGCTGAGCAACACCCCCGACCTGGACTCCCAGCTCGCCCTGGACCTCGACAAGCTGGTCGTCATGGGCCGGATGGCCAAGCGCCGCCTCATCGAGGCGAACCTGCGCCTGGTCGTCTCCGTCGCCAAGCGCTACGTGGGCCGCGGACTCACCATGCTCGATCTCGTCCAGGAGGGGAACCTGGGCCTGATCAGGGCGGTCGAGAAGTTCGACTACGCCCGCGGCTACAAGTTCTCGACGTACGCGACGTGGTGGATCCGCCAGGCCATGTCCCGCGCCCTGGCCGACCAGGCGCGCACCATCCGCGTCCCCGTGCACGTCGTGGAGCTCATCAACCGCGTCGTACGCGTCCAGCGCCGCATGCTCCAGGAGCGCGGCTACGAGCCCACGCCCGAAGAGGTGGCCGCCCACCTGGACCTGCCGCACGAGCGCGTCAGCGAGGTCCTGCGCCTGGCTCAGGAGCCCGTCTCGCTGCACGCCCCCGTCGGCGAGGAGGACGACGTCGCGCTCGGCGACCTCATCGAGGACGGCGACGCGACGTCTCCCGTCGAATCAGCGGCGTTCCTGCTGCTGCGCGAGCACCTGGAGGCGGTCCTCTCCACGCTCGGCGAGCGCGAACGCAAGGTGGTCCAGCTCCGCTACGGCCTCGCGGACGGCCGCCCCCGCACCCTGGAGGAGATAGGCCGCATCTTCGGCGTGACGCGCGAACGCATCCGCCAGATCGAGTCCAAGACCCTCAACAAACTCCGCGACCACGCGTTCGCGGACCAGCTGAGGGGCTACTTGGACTGAGACAGGGCGCCCCGCAGGGGCCGCCCGTAAGGGGCGCGGGGAACTGCGCGACCAGCCACGACGGACCGGCACACGCAGCGCCCCTAAGCCCCCACGGCGCTAGTCGACTTCGGCCACGGCCTGGGCGAACTGCGCGGCGTACAACCGCGCATACGCCCCGTCCGCCGCCAACAGCGCGTCATGCGTGCCCTGTTCCACGATGGCCCCGTTCTCCATGACCAAAATCGTGTCCGCGTCACGGATCGTGGACAGCCGGTGCGCGATGACGAACGAGGTCCGCCCGTGCGCGAGACGGGCCATCGCCTTCTGGATCAGGACCTCCGTCCGTGTGTCGACGGAACTCGTCGCCTCGTCGAGCACGAGGATCACCGGGTCGGACAGGAACGCCCGCGCGATGGTGATGAGCTGCTTCTCGCCCGCGCTGACCCCCGTGCCCTCGTCGTCGATCACGGTGTCGTACCCGTCGGGAAGCGTCCGTACGAAGCGGTCGGCGTGGGCGGCGCGGGCCGCCTCCTCGATCTCCTCGCGGGTGACGTCCTTCGCCGCGCCGTACGCGATGTTCTCCGCGATCGTGCCGCCGAACAGCCAGGTGTCCTGGAGCACCATGCCGATCCCGGAGCGCAGTTCGTCGCGCGACATCTTGGCGACGTCGACCCCGTCCAGGGTGATGCGCCCGCCCGTGACCTCGTAGAACCGCATGAGCAGGTTGACGAGCGTCGTCTTGCCCGCGCCCGTCGGGCCGACGATGGCCACCGTGTGTCCCGGCTCCACCACCAGGGACAGGTCCTCGATGAGCGGCTTGTCCTTCTCGTAGCGGAAGGACACGTGCTCCATCTCGACCCGCCCGGTCAGCCGGTCGGGGCGCTCCCCGGGCACCGGGTCGGCCTCCTGCTCGTCGGCGTCGAGGATCTCGAAGACGCGTTCGGCGGAGGCGACGCCCGACTGCACGAGGTTCGCCATCGACGCGACCTGCGTGAGCGGCATCGAGAACTGCCGCGAGTACTGGATGAACGCCTGCACGTCGCCGATGGACAGCGACCCCGAGGCCACCCGCAGACCGCCCACCACGGCGACGAGCACGTAGTTCAGGTTCGAGATGAAGAACATCAGCGGCTGCATGACACCGCTGTTGAACTGGGCCTTGAACCCGGCCTCGTACAGCTGCTCGTTCTGCTCGGCGAACGCCTTGGCCGACTCCTCCTGGCGCCCGAACACCTTCACCAGGGTGTGCCCGGTGTACATCTCCTCGACGTGCGCGTTCAGCTTGCCGGTGGTCTTCCACTGCTGCACGAACTGCGGCTGCGACCGCTTGCCGACCTTCGTCGCCACGAAGAACGACAGCGGCACGGTGATCAGCGCCACCAGGGCGAGCAGCGGCGACACCCAGAGCATCATCACGAGCACGCCGATGATCGTCAGCAGCGAGTTGATGAGCTGGCCCATGGTCTGCGTCAGCGTCTGGTTGATGTTGTCGAGGTCGTTGGTGGCCCGGCTCAGCACCTCGCCGCGCTGGCGCTTGTCGAAGTACGACAGCGGAAGCCGGGACAGCTTCGCCTGGACGTCGCCGCGCATGCGGAACACCGTCTTGTTGATGGCGCGGTTGGAGAGCCGGGTTGCCACGGCCATCAGAAGGCCCGCCGCCAGGAACGTACCGAGCGCGAGCAGCAGGACCTCGCCGACCGCGCCGAAGTCGATGCCCTTGCCCGGGGTGAAGTCGACGCCGGAGAGCATGTCGGCCATGCCGCCGTCGCCCTTGTCGCGCAGGCCGTCGATGGCCTGCTCCTTCGAGAGCCCCTCGGGCATGCCGCGGCCCACGATGCCCGCGAAGAGCAGGTCGGTGGCCTTGCCCAGGATCTTGGGGCCGACCACGGTCAGCGCGACGCTGAACACGGCGGCCGCGAGCATCCCCAGCATCGTGGCGCGCTCCGGCCTGAACTGCGAGAGCAGCCGCTTGCCGGAGTTCTTGAAGTCCATCGAGCGGGAGTTGGGGCCCATCATCGCCCCGCCGTGACCAGCCATTACGCGGCCTCCGCTTCCGTCAGCTGGGAGAGCACGATCTCCCGGTAGGTCTCATTGCTCTCCATCAGCTCGTGATGGCGCCCGGTGCCCACGACCCGGCCCTCGTCGAGGACCACGATGCGGTCCGCGTCCCGGATCGTGGAGACGCGCTGGGCGACGATGACGACGGTCGCCTCCGCGGTCTCCCTGCCGAGCGCGGCGCGCAGGGCCGCGTCGGTGGCGTAGTCGAGCGCGGAGAAGGAGTCGTCGAAGAGGTAGATCTCCGGGCGCTGGACCAGGGTGCGCGCGATCGAGAGGCGCTGGCGCTGGCCGCCGGAGACGTTCGTGCCGCCCTGGGCGATCGGTGCGTCGAGACCCTCCTCCAGGCCCTCCACGAAGCTCTTGGCCTGGGCGACGTCGAGCGCGTGCCAGAGCTCCTCGTCGGTGGCGTCGGGATTGCCGTACCGCAGGTTGCTGGCGACCGTGCCCGCGAAGAGGTACGGCTTCTGCGGGACCAGGCTCACCGAGCGCGCGAGCAGCGCGGGATCGACGGTGCCCACGTCCACGCCGCCGACCAGGACCTCGCCCTCGGTCGCGTCGATCAGCCGGGGCACGAGGCTGAGCAGCGTCGACTTGCCGCTGCCGGTCGAGCCGATCACGGCGGTCGTCTCGCCGGGCCGCGCGACCAGCTCGACGGCCTTGAGCACGGGCTCCTCGGCGCCGGGATAGCGGAAGCCCGCCCCCCGGATCTCCAGGTGCCCGTGGCTGCGCAGTTCGCGCACCGGGGCGGCCGGGGGCACCACGCTGCTCTCGGTGTCCAGGACCTCCTCGATGCGCTCGGCACAGACCTCCGCGCGCGGCACCTGCATGAACATGAAGGTGGCCATCATCACGGACATCACGATCTGCATCAGGTACGCGAGGAACGCGGTGAGCGCGCCGATCTGCATGTGGCCGCTGTCGATGCGGTGCGCGCCGAACCACACCACCGCGATCGAGGACACGTTCACGACCGTCATGACGATCGGGAACATCAGCGCGAGCAGCTTGCCGGTGCCCAGCGATACCTCGGTGAGGTCCGCGTTGGCCTTGCGGAACCTGTCCTTCTCGTACGTGTCGCGGACGAAGGCGCGGATGACGCGGTTGCCGGTGATCTGCTCGCGCAGCACCCGGTTCACCGAGTCGAGGCGCACCTGCATGGTGCGGAACAGGGGCCGCAGGCGCCGCACGATCAGGCTGACGCTGATGCCGAGGACGGGCACCACGGCGACGAGGACCGCGGAGAGCGGCACGTCCTGGCCGAGCGCCATCACGATGCCGCCGACGCACATGATGGGCGCGGTCACCATCAGCGTGAACGACATCAGGACCAGCATCTGCACCTGCTGGACGTCGTTGGTGGTCCGCGTGATCAGCGAGGGGGCGCCGAAGTGGCCCATCTCGCGCGCGGAGAAGGACTGCACGCGGTCGAAGACGGCGGCCCGGACGTCACGCCCGAGGGCGGACGCGGTCCGCGCGCCGTAGAACACGGCGCCGACGTTGCAGACCATCTGAGCGATCGTGACGGCGATCATGATGCCGCCGAAGCTCAGGATGTAGCCCGTGTCCCCCTTCACGACACCGTTGTCGATGATGTCGGCGTTGAGGGTGGGCAGGTAGAGCGCGGCGCACGTCTGCAGGAACTGCAGGAGCACCAGCAGGGCGATGGGTTTCTTGTACGGACGCAGGTACGTCCGCAGGAGTCGTATGAGCACGCTCGGTCTCTCGAGGAGTCGGGTGTCGGCCGGTGGGCGAGGTCGCCCCCATACTCCGACACCCGACCGGTCGCCGTGCAACCGATTAACCCATGACCGGGTCAAATTTCAGCCCGGGTACAGAACTGGGCTCACTTAAGGATCTACGTACGTGTGTGCGCCCTCTCAGGAGGCGGGCGGCGCGAAGGCCCCGGGGTGCGACTGCTCCCGCACCGTCGCGTACTGCTGCCGCACCGCCTGTCCCACCGCGAGCTCATCGCCCGGCTCGAAGACCTGGGCGGCCGCCCCCTGCCAGAGCGGCAACCGGCCGGTCAGCGCCCACGCGGCCTGCCGCGCGGCGCCGATCGCCGCGTAGTCGGCGGGCTGCGGCACCACGACCTGGGTCCCGAACATCATCGGCGCCACGGCCTGCACGGCGGGCAGTTCGGCGGCGGCCCCGAGCAGGAACACCCGCCGGACCTCGACCCCGCGCCCGCGCAGCACGTCGAGCGCGTCGCCGAGCCCGCAGAGCATCCCCTCGAAGGCGGCCCGCGCCAGGTGCTCGGGCTTCATCGACTCGCGCCGAAGCCCGGTCAGCGTGCCCGCGGCGTGCGGCAGGTTCGGCGTCTTCTCGCCCTCCAGGTAGGGGAGGAAGACGAGGCCGTGCGCGCCGGGTGTCGACTTCATCGCGAGCGCGGAGAGCTCCTCCAGGTCCGCGGTCCCGAGCATCTCGGCCGTTCCGCGCAGCACCCGCACGGCGTTGAGCGTGTGGACCACCGGCAGGTGCATGCCGGTGGCGTCCGCGAGCGAGGTGATCATCCCGCCCGCGTCGGCGAGCGCCTCGTGGTGCACGGCCATCACGGACCCCGAGGCCCCGAGCGACACCACGGCGTCGCCCTGCTGCACCCCGAGCCCGAAGGCCGCCGCCATCGTCTCGCCGGTGCCCGCCGATATCAGCAGCCCCTCGGGAGTGGTCCCCGCGGCCTCGGCAGGACCGATCACCTCGGGCAGCATCGCCTGGTGCCCCAGGGCCAGTTCGACGAGATCGGGGCGGTACGTGCCGGTCGCCGCCGACCAGTAGCCGGTGCCGGAGGCCCCGCCTCGGTCGGTGGTGCGCCGCGCGGGCCTGCCGAGCAGCTGCCACACGAGCCAGTCGGGAGCCTGCATCAGGGCGGCCACGCGCTGCGCCGCCTCCGGCTCGGTCCTGGCCAGCCAGCGCAGCTTCGTCACGGGCAGCGCGGCCTGCGGGACACAGCCCACGGCCTGCGCCCAGGCCTCGCGGCTGCCGAGCCCGTCGACCAGGTCGACGGCGGCGACCTGCGCCCGCCGGTCGTTGCCGACGAGCGCGGGCCGCACGGTGTTGCCGTGCTGGTCGAGCGCCACGAGCGCGTTCTGCTGCGCGGAGACGCCGATCGCCTGTACGCCTTCGAGCAGCCCGCCGCCCGCGGCCTCGCCGAGGGAGAGCAGCCAGGCCTGTGGATCGACGTCGACAGGACGGCCGCCACCCTCCGAGCTCTCCAGCGGGTGCGGGGCATAGCCCTGCTTGAGTACGGCGCCCGTGTCCGTGTCACAGACCACGATGCGCGTGAAATCGGGCGAACTGTCCAACCCTGCGACTATCCCCATGCCAGGAATTCTGCCGCACCGCGAGACGTATCCCGTACCCCTGTTCCCCCTCGGGTCCCCTCCGGGTGGTGCCGACTAGGGCCTGTCCGGCGGATCATGGCGCTGTCGCGGGGTCTGGCACGCACTCCCCCAAGCTCTCGGCTCCGCTCGAGCAGGGAGGTACCCCCTCCGGCGTTGTCGTCGGTTGCCAACTTCCCCAAGCTCTCGGCTCCGCTCGAGCAGGGGAGGCCCCACTGCGTTGCCGCCCTCCTCCGCCTTGCAGCTGCACGCACCAGACCCCGCTCGCCTGCACCGGACGGTGGACGCCACCCGAGCGCGCCCTGATCCGCCGGACAGGCCCTAGGTGTTGCTGGTGCCCCAGTCGTCCTCGGCGTCGCCCTGCCCGCGCTGGCGCAGCGACCGCACCCGGTCGGCCACCGAGTCGGGCATCTTCTCCCCGACCTTGTCGGACACCGAGTGGAAGGCCTTGCCCGCCACCTCGCGGCCCTGCTGCGTCGCGGACTCGACGGTGTTGCGCACGGCCGGGTTCTGGGAGATCCCCCTGGCCGACTTCTTCAGCTGCTCGTAGCGCTCGCGTCCGGCCCGGGTCCCGAGTACGTACCCGAGAGCCAGTCCCGCGACGAATGTGAGCCGGTAGCGCATGACTGCCACCCTTTCCTTGCGTCGGCGTCGCTCGTCTGTCACTCGTTGTTGATCGGCTGGTGATCGCTCGGCGACCGCTCGCCGATCGGCTGGCGATCGGCCGGGGGATACCGATTGGCGGAGCACCCCCCTGCTTGCGCTAATGTATGTGTCGCAGCGAGCGCCCGCCGCCTGGAGAGTTCCCAGGTAGGTGCGTTCGATGCGAACGAGACGATCCCCTGTAGCTCAATTGGCAGAGCAGCCGGCTGTTAACCGGCAGGTTACTGGTTCGAGTCCAGTCGGGGGAGCTCGGTCTCCTGTAGCTCAATTGGCAGAGCAGCCGGCTGTTAACCGGCAGGTTACTGGTTCGAGTCCAGTCGGGAGAGCTGTGACGAAGGGCCCCTGAGATGACCCTCAGGGGCCCTTTTTCGTGCCTGATGGAACCATGCGGGCAGCACTGCGGTCCTCATGGTCGAGCGATGCCGACCATCCGAAGCAGGAGATCGTATGAGCGGCTATGCTGCGGCAGACGGCGCGCACAAATGTGCGCGACGCGCCGTTAGGGGCGGTAGCTCAGCCGGTTAGAGCAGCGGACTCATAATCCGTCGGCCGTGGGTTCGAGTCCCACCCGCCCCACTCAAGCAGAAACGATCTGACCTGCAGAAACGACACGCTGTAGGTCATTCGTTTCGGTGTGCGGGCCGCTCGGTTCCCCCGGGGGGATGAAGCCGGGAAGTCATGTTCGGATCCCGGCCCGGCCGCCGGTGGGCGCTGTCCGTCAGTCGCCGTTGGCCTGTTCCTGCGCTTCCTGGTTGGGTGTGAGCGCGTCGCCGCTCTCGCCGCGGCGCCGGTCCTTCTCCTTCCTGTGGCGCGGGTCCACCTCGGCCTCCTCGAACTCGTCCAGCACGCTCTCCGCGGCGGTCTCGGCCGGGCGGTCTTCGTCGTGCCGCTCGTCGTGTCGCTCGTTGTGGGACATGGCACTCCTCGACGGGTCGGATGTCGCGTTGACGGGTCAGATGTCGCGTTGTTCCAGCGGTCGGGTGGCCGGGCCCTGGATCACCCGGCCTTCGGGGGTGAAGCGCGAGCCGTGGCACGGGCAGTCCCAGGAGCGTTCCGCCGCGTTGAACGCTACGAGGCAGCCCAGGTGCGTGCACCGTGCGGACACGGCGTGCAGCGCCCCGTCCGGGTCGCGGTAGACGGCGCGGCGGCGGCCGTCGAGCCGTACGACGGCGCCACTGTCGGGCGGCAGCTCCTCGACCGAGTCCACGCCGGGGGAGCGCAGCCTGTCGCCGACGAAGTGGCGGGCGACGTCGGCCTGTTGGCGCAGCAGTCGGGGCGCGTCTCGAAGGACCGGGCCCACTCGGCGAGGTTCGTACAGGTCCTTCCACGGCGGCTGCTCGCGCCCCGTGATCAGAGCGGTCAGGAGCGAACCCGCCATGATGCCGCCGCTGAGGCCCCAGCCGCCGAAGCCCGTCGCGACGTAGGCGTGCCGGGCGGCGGGGTGCAGCAGCCCCACGAGCGGCGTGCCGTCGCTGGGGAAGACGTCCTGCGTGGCCCAGCGGTGACACCGTCGCGCGCCGGGGAAGTGTGCGGCGGTCCATGCCTCCAGACGGGCGAAGCGCTCGGTCGTGTCACCGGTGCCCGGGGTGAACTTCTCGCCCGTGACGATCAGCAGGCGCCCGCCGTCCTCGCGGGGGACCGTGCGTACGGAACGGGTGTCGTGCTCCGGGGTGATGTACATGCCCTGCGGGTCGCGGTCGGCGGGGATCGGCGCGGTGACGACGAGCTCCCTGCGCGGGGCGAGCCGGGCGAACAGCAGTGCCCGGTCGAAGACGGGGTAGTGCGTGGCGACGACGACGTCGCGGGCGGTGACCCGCGCGCCCGACTCGGTCGTCACCCGGCACGGATGCCCCTCCTTCAGGCCGACCACGGGACTCTGCTCGTAGATCTGTGCGCCGTGGGCGCGCAGGTCGTCGGCCAGGGCGAGGAGGTACCTGCGCGGATGGAACTGGGCCTGGTCCTGGACGCGCACCGCGCCCGCGACCGGGAACGGCAGACCGGTCTCCGTCACGAACGAGGCGGGCAGGCCCGCTTCCCGGGCGGCGGCCGCCTCGGCGCGCAGCTCGGCGACGCGGTCGGCGGAGCGGGCGTAGGTGTAGGCGTCGCGCCGCTCCCACGCGCAGTCGACGTCCAGCAGGTCGACCACGGCGGCGGCGTGCTCGATCGCCTCCGTCTGGGACCGCGCGTACAGGCGGGAGGCCTCCGCGCCGCGGGTGCGCCGCAGCCGGTCGTACACCAGCGTGTGCAGTGCGGTCAGCTTCCCGGTCGTGTGTCCGCTGACACCCGCGGCGATCCTGCCCGCCTCCAGGACGGCCACGCGGCGCCCGGCGCGGGCCAGTTCCCACGCGGTGCTCAGTCCGGCGACGCCCGCGCCGATCACCGCGACGTCCACGGTCACGTCGCGGTCCAGCGGTGCACCCGGACCACCGGGCGCGGATTCGATCCAGTACGAACCGGGAACGGGAGGTTTCTTGGTCATGGCCCGCGAGTCCCCCGGCGGACGAGCCTCACGCATCGCTCGCGCGGGTCCGGCCGGAGTGGTCCGTCGCCGCCTCCAGATCGTCGAGGAGACGGGTCGTCGCCGCGATCAGCTCACCGAGCGAAGCGGTGGTGCCGTGCTCGGGGTCGGTGAGGAGGGACGCGAGGCGGGTGCCCGCGTCCCGTGCCGCATCGAGCGCGCGATCGGCCCGGTCCTCGTCCCCGCGCCCGCCCGCGGACCTGTCCGCGTCCACCGCGCACACGTCCGCGGCCGACCGCAGCAGCGTGGCCAGCGCGCCGAGGGCCTGCTCGGTGGGCGCGGCGAAGCGCGGGTTCTCGTGGGCGGTCTCGGCCAGCGAGCGCAGGGCCGCCGCCAGCTGGTCCGCCACGCGGTCCCAGGGAACGTCGACCGGCGGAGGGCCGGGCGGCGAACGGCGCATGCGGCGGCCCGGGTTGAGACGGCGGCTCTCGTCGGCGTGGCGTCGCGCGGAGCGCAGCTCGGCCACGGTGGCGCCGAGGCCGAGCGCCCGCCCGTGCCAGTCCTCCGCGTCCGCCGCGTCGTACCCGTGCTCGATGCCGTCCGCGACCTCGCGCAGCAGCCCGGCGCAGTCCGCCGGTACCCGGGTGCGCAGCCGCCAGGCGCCGCCGGTGTGGACGGGGGGCAGCACGAGCGCGTTCACCAGGACACCGATGACGGCACCGAGCAGGGTCTCCAGGAGCCGGTGCAGGATCTCCACCGGTGCGTACGAGCCGTACGTCAGGACGAACAGGGCGGCCGTGGGCGCGTACCAGCCCTGGTCGCCGAACCGGCCGTAGGTGCCGATCAGCACCGTGACCGGCATCGCCAGGGCCAGCGCGGCCATCGCGTCGCGGGTGAGGGCCGCCGCGGCGGCGGCGACGAGGGTGCCCGTCGCGACGACCACGAACTGCTGTCCCGCCGAGCGGAGCGAGCGGTACACCGTGTGATGCACCAGGACCACCGCGGTCCACGGCGCGAGGATCGCCAGGGGCGCGCCCCACCACCAGCCCGCCACGGCCCAGGCGATGAGCGCGGCGGCGGCCGCCTTCAACGCCTGGACGGCCGTGCCCCGTTCCGGGCCCGCCGACGTCACGGCCCGGCGGGCGGAGCGGGCCACGGCCCCGGCTTCCGCCGTGAGCAGGTTCCATGGCGTGTGTGGCATGGCGCGGTCCTCCGCGGTCGGGTGCCTTGCGGCTCAGGGCAGCGGGGTGCCACCGGTCGTGTCGGGGTTCTCGGGGGTGGGGGAGCCGGTCCGGGCCGGGGCCCGGTGGACGTGGGCAGGGGCCGTTCCGGCGGGGTGAGCGGGGTCCGTACCGGCCCCGGGGCCACCGGGCTCACCCCGGATTCCGTCGTCCACCAGCATCTGGGTCGGCCCTTCGGTGCATCGGAGTGCCCACCGCACCACACTTCATGCGGCCCGTCGTGCACGCCTCTCCGAGGGCCGCGCCACGGGCGGCCCGACCGGCAGCCGTCGCCACCTCGAAACGGTGACGCCCACCGCGGGTCCGTGAGAACACGGCTCGACGGGGAACGCGTCTGACCATGTCCCTGGATCACACGCGGGCCCCCGTCCTCGAGGCGCTCGACGCCTACCGCCGGGCCGACATGCTGGCCTTCACCCCGCCGGGCCACAAGCAGGCCCGCGGCGCCGACCCCGAGGTGCGCAGGATCCTCGGCGACGCCGTCTTCCACGGAGACCTGCTGGCCTCCGGCGGCCTGGACGACCGGCGGCTGCGCGGCGGGTACGTGCGGCGGGCCGAAGAGCTCATGGCGGACGTCGTGCACGCCGAGCACACCTTCTTCACCACCTGCGGAAGCTCCCTGTCCGTCAAGGCGGCCATGCTGTCGGTGGCCGGGCCCGGCAGCCGGCTCCTCATCGGCCGTGACGCGCACAAGTCCGTGGTGTCGGCGCTGATCCTGTCCGGCATCGAACCGGTGTGGGTGGAGCCGTGCTGGGACGCGAAGCGTCATCTGGCGCACCCGCCGTCCGCCGCGGACTTCGAGGCCGCCTTCGCGGCCCACCCGGGAGCCACGGGCGCCCTGGTCACGAGCCCCACGCCGTACGGCGGTTGCGCGGACCTGCGGGGCATCGCCGAGGTCTGCCACCGGCGTTCGCGCCCGCTGATCGTGGACGAGGCGTGGGGCGCGCACCTGCCGTTCCATCCCGAGCTGCCGACCTGGGCGATGGACGCGGGAGCCGACGTCTGCGTGACCAGCATCCACAAGATGGGCAGTGGCCTCGAACAAGGGTCGGTGTTCCACCTCCAGGGCGACCTCATCGCGCCGGACGTGCTGAAGAACCGAGCGGACCTGTGGGGAACCACGAGTCCCTCGGTCCTCATCTACGCGGGCCTCGACGGATGGCGGCGTCAGATGGCGCTGCACGGCCGTGAACTCCTGACCCACGCCCTGGACCTCGCCGCCGAGGTGCGCGCGGACATCGAGGAGATCGAGGGCATGCACGTCAACGACGCGGCGGACTTCTGCGGTCCCGGCCTCGCCGCCGACCTCGATCCGCTTCCCGTCGTCGTCGACCTGGCGGCGCCCGGCCTGTCCGGTTACCGGGCCGCGGACTGGCTGCGTGAGCACCGGGGCATCAACGTCCACATCGCCGACCACCGCCGCGTCAACGTCCAGATCACCCATGCGGACAGCGGGGAGACCACGGGACCGCTGCTCCGTGCGCTCCGGGACCTGGCCGATGCGGCGCGCGGCTGGGACGCGGCGCCCGTCGTCGAGATGCCGAGCCCCGACGAGCTGCGGATGGAGCAGGAACGCCTTCCCCGGGACGCGTTCTTCGGCGGTACTCAGGACGTGCCCGTCGAGGAGGCTGCGGGCCGCGTGGCCGCCGAGATGGTGACCCCCTACCCGCCGGGGATTCCCGTCGTCCTGCCGGGCGAACGCCTCACCGAACCTGTTCTCGCCTATCTGCGCTCGGGCGTCGAAGCGGGCATGAACCTGCCCGACGCCGCCGACCCGGCCTTTCGAACGGTGCGTGTCACCGACGGACGCGGGCGGCCGTGAGGGGCGACCGCCCGTGCCTCGACGGCCCGTGCCCCGCCCGGCCGCGCCCCCTCAGGAGGCCGGGCCCGGCCCGGAGGATCGGCGGCGTGGCCACTTGCGGGTGTCCCGCGGTTCCACGTAGGGCTCCGTGTCCTCGGGCATGCCGCCGCTGATCGCGCGCTGGCGGGCCAGCTCCGCGTCGAATTCCAGCCCCAGCAGAATGGCCAGATTCGACAGCCACAGCCAGATCAGGAAGATGATGACCCCGGCCAGGGTGCCGTACGTCTTGTTGTACGAGCCGAAGTTGGCGACGTAGAGCGCGAAGCCGCCCGACGCGATCAGCCACAGCACCACCGCGAGCGCGCTGCCGGGGCTCAGCCAGCGGAAGCCGGGGCCGTGGACGTTGGGGGCGCGCCAGAAGAGCAGCGCGATCATCAGGATCACCAGGACCAGCAGGACGGGCCACTTCGCGATGGACCAGGCCGTGACCGCCGCGTCGCCCACGCCGATGGTGTCACCGGCGCGCTCGGCGAGCGGGCCGGTGAACACCACGATCACCGCGCTGGCCGCGAGCAGGACCATCAGGACCACCGTCAGGGCGATGCGGAGCGGGGTCAGCTTCCACACCGGGCGCCCCTCCGGGAGGTCGTAGACGGCGTTGGAGGTGCGGATGAAGGCCGCCACGTACCCGGAGGCGGACCACACGGCGAGCACCAGACCCACGATCGCCATCACACCGCTGGTGCCGCCGCTGTCCCGCAGTTGTCGCACGGCGTCGCCGAGCAGGTCACGGACCGCGCCCGGCGCGAGTTCCTGGAGGTTGTCCAGGACCGAGCGGGTCGCCGACTCCCCGATGACGCCGAGGATCGAGACCAGGACGAGGAGCGCGGGGAACAGCGACAGGACGCCGTAGTAGGTCAGGGCCGCGGCCCGGTCGGGCAGGTCGTCGTCCAGGAACTCCTTGCCGGTACGGCGCATGACCGCCCACCAGGAGCGCGCGGGCAGCTCGGTGGGCTCGTCGGGGGCGGCCTGCTCGACTTCGGGGTCCGGTCCCGTGCCGAGAGCCGGTTCGTCTTCCTCGCGACCGTTCTTGTGCCTGCCGAAGAGTGCCATGCGAGGGCGAGTTGACCGGTTCGCGGGGCGTATGCGCGGAGCCGGGCGACGCCGTGTGCGGCCAGGTCGTTGTACGTCGCCTTTGGGTCAGCGCCCGGCCAGGCCCTTGGAGGTTCCTCCTAGGGGGCTTGCATTTACGATGGAGATCCGTCTCAAGTTTTCCAAATGCGAGGCAATCGCGCTTATCTTGTCGCACATGCAGTCCTACACGATTGGGCAGGCCGCGCGTCTGCTCGGTGTCAGTCCCGATACCGCTCGGCGATGGGCGGATGCCGGTCGGGTCGCCACGCACCGCGATGAAGGCGGGCGCCGACTCATCGACGGGCAGGACCTCGCCGCCTTCTCCGTCGAGGTCGGGCAGAACGGGGGCGGTGCGGGTGAGGAGGAGGTCTCGTACACCTCCGCCCGCAACGCCTTTCCCGGCATCGTCACCGCCGTGAAGCTCGGTGACGTGGCCGCCCAGGTGGAGATCCAGGCCGGGCCCCACCGGCTGGTCTCGCTGTTGACCCGGGAGGCGGTGGAGGAGCTCGGCCTGGAGGTCGGGATGCAGGCCACGGCCCG
This sequence comes from Streptomyces formicae, assembly GCF_002556545.1. NCBI lineage: Bacteria > Bacillati > Actinomycetota > Actinomycetes > Kitasatosporales > Streptomycetaceae > Streptomyces > Streptomyces formicae. The sequence goes on along the minus strand of NZ_CP022685.1, from coordinate 2,983,302 downwards.
GGTGAAGTCCACCAACGTGCACATCGACAGGACCTGACCGACGACGCCCGGCCGCCGCTCCCGCACCTCTCCGTACTTCCGCAAGGAGTTCCGTCCCATGTCCCCGAAGCACTCCGCGCTCACCGCCCGCCGCGGTGCCGCCGCCGTCGTGACCGCCGCCCTGCTCGTCCCGCTCGCCGCCTGCGGCAACGATGACGACGACGCGAGCAAGAAGGGCGGGGGCGGCAAGGACGTGAACCTCACCGTTCTCGCCGCCTCGTCGCTCACCGACGTCTTCGCCACCGCCGAGAAGGTGTACGAGAAGGAGTACCCCGGCACCAGGCTGACGATCTCCCCGGCCGGGTCCCAGGAGCTCGCCGCGCAGGTCAAGCAGGGGTCGCCCGCCGATGTCCTGGTGACCGCCGACACCAAGACCATGGACGGGCTCAAGGGCGAGACCGGCACGCCCACCGTCATCGCCAAGAACCGGCTCGTGATCGCCACGCGCGAGGGCAATCCGGACAGGGTCAAGACGCTCAAGGACCTCGCGAACAGCAAGCTGAAGGTCGTCCTCGCCGACGACACCGTGCCCGTCGGGCGCTACAGCAAGCAGGTGCTCGACGCGCAGAAGATCACCGTGAAGCCCGTCTCCAAGGAGGCGAACGTCCGGTCCGTGCTCAGCAAGGTCGAGCTCGGCGAGGCCGACGCGGGCATCGTCTACAAGACGGACGCCGCCACCGCGACCGACAAGGTCGACGCCGTGGAGATCCCCGACGACCAGAACGCCGTCGCCTCGTACCCGGCCGCGACCCTCAAGGGCTCGAAGAACGGCGACGCCGCCGCCGCGTTCGTGAAGTGGCTGAGCACGCCCGAGGCGCAGAAGATCCTGCGGGACGCGGGCTTCCAGAAGCCGTAGTCCAGCCGTAGCCGAGCCGTAGTCGAGCCGCCATGATCCCGAACCGGTCCCGTTCCCGGACCCGTACGCCGCTGACGCTGGCCGTGCCCGCCCTGCTCGCCGTCGCGTTCCTGCTGATGCCGCTCGTCGGCATCCTCGCGCGGACCGAGTGGGGCCGGCTCGGCACGCACCTGACCACGCCCGGGGTCACCCAGGCGCTCAAGCTCTCGCTCGTCGTGTCCTTCTGGGCGCTCGGTCTGTCCCTGCTGCTCGGGGTGCCGCTCGCCTGGCTGCTCGCGAGGGTCGACTTCCGGGGGAAGGCGCTCGTACGGTCCCTCGTGCTGCTGCCGATGGTGCTGCCGCCGACCGTCGGCGGCGTCGCGCTCCTGCTCGGGTTCGGGCGACGCGGGCTGCTCGGGCCCTGGCTGGAGAACACCTTCGGGATCGTGCTGCCCTTCCACACCTCCGGTGCGGTGGTCGCGGCGACGTTCGTGGCGATGCCGTTCCTGGTGATCAGTCTGGAGGGGGCGCTCGGCGGGCTGCGGCCCGGTTTCGAGGAGACGGCGGCGTCCCTCGGGGCCTCTCCCGTACGGGTGTTCCTCACCGTCACGCTGCCGATGGTCGCCCCCGGGCTCGCCGCGGGCGCCGCGCTGACCTGGGCGCGGGCGCTCGGCGAGTTCGGGGCCACGATCACCTTCGCGGGCAACCTGCCGGGCACCACGCAGACCCTGCCGCTCCAGGTGTACCTGCTGCTCCAGGACTCGCCGGAGGCCGCGACCTCGCTCTCGCTGCTGCTCCTCGCCATCGCCATGGCCGTGCTCGTGGGGCTGCGCGGGCGGTGGACGGCGGGGGCCTCCTCCGTACGCGTACGGGGCGCCGATCCCGCGGCGGCGGACGACGGCGACGTGGCCGTGGAGCCGCCGCACCGGATCGTGACGTCCGAGGCGCCGCGGGACAAGTGGGCGCTGAGCGCCACCGTCACCGGCTACAACGAACTCACCCTCGACGCCGAGCCCGGCACCACCATCGCCGTCGTCGGGCCCAACGGCGCGGGCAAGACGACCCTGCTGCGCGCCCTGCTCGGCCTCACCCCGCGCGCCAACGCGGAGCTGCGGCTCGGCGAACGCGACGTCACCGCGCTGCCGCCGCACCGGCGCGGGGTCGCCTGGGTGCCCCAGGAAGGCGCGCTCTTCCCGCACCTGACCGCGCTCGGCAACACGGCGTACGGGCTGCGCGCCCAGGGCGTCCGGCGGGCGGAAGCCCGCGCGGCGGCGCGGGAGTGGCTCGACCGGCTCGGCGTCGGGCACCTCGCGCACCGCAGGCCCGCGCAGTTGTCCGGCGGGCAGGCGCAGCGGGTCGCCCTTGCGCGGGCGCTCGCCGCGCGGCCCCGGCTGCTGCTCCTCGACGAGCCGCTCGCCGCGCTCGACCAGACCACGCGGGCCCATGTGCGGCACACGCTGCGGCGGCACCTCGACGGTTTCGGCGGGGTCTGTCTCATCGTCACGCACGATCCCGTCGAGGCGGTCTCGCTGGCCGACCGGGTCCTCGTACTCGACGAAGGGCGTACGTTGCAGGACGCGCCGCCCGCCGAGGTGGCCAGGCACCCGCGCTCGCCCTGGGTGGCGCGGATGCTCGGCCGCAACGCGTGGCCCGGCACGGCGGACGCCGAGGGGAACCTCGGGCTCGCGGGGGAGGGGCGGCTCGTCGTGGCGGACCCGCTCGGTGCGGGGACGCGGGCGCTGGCCGTCATCGCGCCGGAGGCCGTCTCCGTGCACCGCGAGAAACCGGCGGGCAGCCCGCGCAACGTGTGGCCCGGCACGGTGCGGGAGATCACGTCCGCGGGGAGCAGGCTGCGCGTCCTGATCACCTCGGACCGGGCGCCCGACCTGGTCGCCGAGATCACGCCGCAGGCCGCGCTCGAACTGGGGCTCGCGGACGGGGCCGAGGTGTGGACGAGCGTGAAGGCGACGGAGGTCTCGGTCGTGGAGCTCTGAGGCGCGGCTCCGGGCTCCGGGCCCGGGCCGTCATCCCTCGCGGGTCAGGTCGTAGGTGTCCATCTCGATCATCAGGGTGTCCATGGTGGGGTGCACCCAGAGGACCAGCGTGTAGAGGGTCGAAGGGCAGCGCAGGTGGGCGACGGCGGACTCGGTGAGCCGGACCCTGCCGTCGCCGAGGTCGGTGATGCCCTCCGGCGCGGGGACGTCGGCGAGCCACGCCGCCAGCTCCGGGCCGAGGCGGGCGGTGTACGTGGTGGCCACGCCCGACGTGACCTCCTTGCGGCGCAGGACATCGGCGTACGCGGCGAACTGGAGGACGTCGGCGATGTGCTGGTCGAGGCCGATCCAGGACAGGCCCTCGTTCTCCTGCACGTCGTACGTGCCGTCGGGCAGGCGCAGGCGGTGGCGTACGACCCAGCCGGTGGGCCCGGTCCCCGAGAGGACGCGGCCGATCTCGAAGCCTTCCGGGCTGCCGTCCGCCAGGCACACGACGACGGTGCGTCTGCCGTGTTCGGTTCTCAGGAAGAGCTGCCGGTGCGCCAGTACCTGCTCGAGCGACCGGTCGATCTTGGGCGAACCCACGTGTACCTCCCGACGGCGACAGGTGGGTGACTGTACGCGGTCATCTCTCCCCTGGACACGGGGCGCGGTGCGTGGTCCCCGCCTACAGCGGCGCCTGCCAGGTCACCGTCGTGCCCGCCTCCACGCCGTCCGTGGCGCCGTCGTCGTGCACCGTCAGGCGTACGCCGGTCCTGCCGTCCGGCAGCGTCGCCCGCGCGTCGACCGTGACGTCGACGCGGCTGACGCCGGTGCGCCGGGACGTGGCGGCGAGGGCGCGGCGCAGGGCCGCGAGGAGGTGGCCCGCCACCGGCTCCGTGACCTGTGTGTCGACGGCGCCCGCGAACTGCGTCGACGGCTGGATGCCGAGCACGGCGGCCGCGCCCGCCGTCTCGCGCAGGACCTTGCCCCGGAAGGTTGTCGGGGCGTCGGCGGGCGGCTGCTGGAGCGCGAAGATGGCCGTACGGACTTCCTGGATGGTCGACTCCAGCTCGTCCACGGCGTGGTCGAGGGTGGACTCGACCTTGGCCGATCCCGCCCTGCGGCGGGTCGACTCCAGCATCATGCCGGTCGCGAAGAGGCGCTGGACGACCAGGTCGTGCAGGTCCCGCGCGATGCGGTCGCGGTCCTCGAAGACGGCGAGCCGCTGTCGGCTCTGCTGGGCGTCGGCGAGCACGAGGGCGAGGGCGGCCTGCGAGGCGAACTGGGTGGCGAGCAGCCGCTCGGCGGCGGTGTAGGCGGGCGCGCCGCGCCGCCGGGGCAGCGCGAGCGTCCCGATGAGCCGCCCGCCCGCCTGCAACGGCAGCATCATGCTGGGCCCGAACCGTGCGCGCACGTGCGTGGTCATGCGCGGGTCGGTCGCCGAATCCTCGATGAACACGGGCTCCCCACCGAGCAGTTGCTCCAGCACGGCGCTCCCGGGCTCGATGGTGGTGCCGATCAGGTCGTTGGGGCTGAGGCTGGGGGGAGTGGGGCTGGGGGCGCCGGGGGCGTTCCTCGGCTGGGCCGGGCCGAGAGGGCCGTCGGTGCGGGCGCCCTGCCCGGGTTCCGCGTCGCGGGCCGTGTCCGGGGCGGGTGCGGGGGTGGTGCGGCTCTCGGGCCTGGTCTCCTGTGCTTGAGGGGGTGGCTGGTGGGTCGGGGTGTGTGGGGGGTTGGTGTGCGCGTCCTGCCCGGGTTCCGCCTCGCGGGCCGTGTCGGGGGCGGGTGCGGGGGTGGTGCGGCTCTCGGGCCTGGTCTCTTGTGCTTGAGGGGGTGGCTGGTGGGTCGGGGCGTGTGGGGGGTCGGTGTGGGCGCCCTGCCCGGGTTCCGCCTCGCGGGCCGTGTCGGGGGTGGGCGCGGGGGTGGTGCGGCTCTCGGGCCTGGTCTCCTGTGCTTGAGGGGGTGGCTGGTGGGTCGGGGTGTGTGGGGGGTCGGTGTGGGCGCCCCGCTGGGATCCGGTGTGGGCGCCCCGCCAGGACTTCGTGCCCCAGCCGTGCGGGGCGCCGTCCGTGGCGGCTGCGACGATCGTCATGCCGCCCGCCTCCGTGGGCTGCAGGATCACGCCCGCCGCCGCGCCCGCGAGCACGCGCGCGCGGTCCGCCACCGTCATCAGCGCGTCCGCCGCCTCCTCACCCGTGAGGAGCGCCGTGGTGACCGCGGCCGCGCCCTCGATCCAGCGCTCCCGCTGGCGGGCCGTCTCGAACAGGCGCGCGTTGCCGATGGCGATGCCCGCCTGGCCCGCCAGGACCTTCAGGAGCTGCCGGTCGTCCTCGGTGAAAGCGCCCCGCTCCTTGCGCGCGAGCAGCAGGTCGCCGAACGCCTCGTCGTGGACGTGGATCGGCACGCCGATGACGTCCGACGCCGAGGCGGGCCCCGCCGGTGGCCTCTCGCCCGCCACGTACAGCTCCGCCGGGCCCCCCGCGCCCGCCGTGCCGACGGTGAGCGTGCCGTACCCCGCCCCGGTCAGCCGGGCCGCGCTGTCCACGATGTGCTGGAGCGTGGCGTGCAGTTCCAGGTCGGTGCCGACGGTGAGGACCGCCTCCAGGAGCGGAGGGACGGACGGCAGCGGTGCTTCCGCTCCTGCGGGCAAGGGCATCTCGGTTGCGTATTCCGTGTGGGGGTCGGGCACGTGCGTCGTGCCGGTCAGCCGGACAGCGGGTCCAGGACCAGCGGCTGGATCTTGCCCTCCAGCATCGCACCGAGCCCGAGCACCGCGCACACATCCGGCCTTTCCGCGATATGTACGGGCATTCCGGTCGCATCCCGCAGCATCTGGTCGAGGCCGGGAAGCAGTGCGCTGCCGCCGACCATCATGATTCCCCGGTCGGCGAGGTCGGCCACCAGGTCGGGCGGGCAGTCGCGCAGCACCTTGCCGATGCCGTCGAGCACGGCGGTGAGCGGGGTGTGGATCGCGTCGCGCACGGCGGCCGTGTCCACCTGGACCGAGCGCGCGAGGCCCGTTGCGACGTCCCGGCCGTGGATCTCCGTGGACTCCGGCCCGTGCGGGGTCAGGCCGTTGCCGCTCAGCGCGAGCTGGAGGGGCCGTACGGACTGCGAAGGCAGCATCAACTCGTGCTGGTGGCGCAGGTGTTGCACGATCGCGTGGTCGATGGCCTCGCCGCCCACGGGAATGCGCTGGGCCGTCACGATCGAGCCGAGCGAGAGCACCGCGACCTGGGTCGTCGCGGCGCCGCAGACCAGGATCATCGTCGCCTCCGGCCGCTCCACGGGCAGCCCGCAGCCGACCGCCGCCGCGATGAGCGTGTCCACCAGCTCGACCCGGCGCGCCCCGAGTCCGACCATCGTCTCGACGGCGGCACGCTGGGCGAGCGGGTCCGCGTCGTGCGGGGTGCAGGCGGCGGCGCGCAGCCTCGGCTTGCGGCGCAGGGTGCGGCGGAGCTTCTCGCCGAGGAGGTGACGGAGCATCCGCTGGGCCATCTCGATGTCGACGACCGTGCCGCCGGAGACGGGCCTGACGACCCGGATGTAGCCGGGCGTACGCCCCGTCATCTGCTCCGCGAACTGGCCGACGGCGATGAGCGCGCCCGTCCGTGTGTTCACGGCCGCGGCGCTCGGCTCGTCGACGACGAGACCCGCGCCCTTCACGAACACGCGTGTGCGAGCGGCCCCCAGGTCGACGGCGATATGGCAGCGGCGCAACTGCTCCAGACTGACGGTCATGGCAGATCCTCCCGAGAGCGCAGACCGTACGGACCGTCGGACGGCGGTCCTGTCTCGCATCGTGCGGTGGGCGCGGGCGGCGCGCGCGCTGGGCTGAGCCGGGCGGGGTGCCGCCGCACGGGTGGTCTTCGAGGCGTCGCAGGCAGGGCGTCCCGCGCCCCGCTCGGGGCGAACGCCCCTGACGGGAGGGCTCTCTGACGGCGACTGTGACGGCGACTGTGACAGCGGCGGTGACGGTACGCCCCGGTACCAACGGCCCCCGATCCCCCGATCCCCCGATCCCCCGACCCCCGGTTCCAGTGGACCCGGACAGCCCCGTAGCGAGAAGGCGGATACTCGCCGATCTGACACCTCCGCGTACGCCCCCTGGCGGGAACGTGCCCTGGCGGCTTTCCGCCACTTCCCGTCAACTCCCCTGTAACACAAGGACCCTGACACTCTTCGCAGCACTCGGGCACCACCCCCGCCCGGGTCCGACGAAGAGAGGCAGCCCCATGACCAGAGCCCCCGCCCGGCGAAGAGCCGGGCTCGCGGCCGCCACCGGTCTCGTGTTCGCCCTGCTTCCTGCCGGGCAGAGCGCCACCGCCGAGCCCGGCCCCGACGGTTCCGCGCCCCAGGCCACCCGCACCCCACGCGCCGCCGAGACCGTCACCCTGATCACCGGGGACAAGGTCACCGTCCACCGCCTTCCCGGCGGCAAGCGGTCCGTCACCGTCGAGCGGCCCGCGGGGGCGAGCGGGGCCGTGCGCAGCCGGATATCGGGCGGGCACATCACCGTCGTGCCGGACGAGGCGCTGCCCCGGCTGCGTTCCGGCACCCTGGACGAGCGTCTGTTCGACGTGACGGAGCTGATCAGGCAGGGCTTCGCCGGGCCCGGCGCCAAGGCCCTGCCCCTCATCGTCACGTACGACAAGGGCGCGAGCCGGGCCGCGCGCGTCCTGCCGCCCGGCGCGGAGAAGGTGCGCTCGCTGCCCAGCGTGGACGGCGCGGCCGTCAGCGCCGAGCGGCCAGGCGCGCTCTGGCGGTCCGTGCGCGACAAGGCGTCCGGCATCGACAAGGTCTGGCTCGACGGACGCGTCGAGGCCGACATGGCGCGGAGCAACGAGCAGATCGGCACCCCCGAGGCGTGGGAGGCCGGGCTCACCGGGAAGGGCGTGAAGGTCGCCGTCCTGGACACGGGCGTCGACACCGGGCACCCGGACCTCAAGGGCCGGGTCAGTGAGACCAAGAGCTTCATCCCCGGCGAGGAGGTCGCCGACCGCAACGGCCACGGCACCCACGTCACCTCGACCGTGGGCGGCAGCGGCGCCGCGTCCGACGGCGGCAAGGAGAAGGGCGTGGCACCCGGCGCGACGCTCGCCGTCGGCAAGGTGCTCAGCGACGAGGGCTTCGGCAGCGAGTCGGAGATCATCGCTGGCATGGAGTGGGCCGCCAAGGACATCGATGCCAAGGTCGTGTCGATGAGCCTCGGCTCCTCGGAGGCCAGCGACGGCACCGACCCGATGGCCGCCGCGGTGAACTCCCTGACCAAGGAGACCGGCGCCCTCTTCGTCATCGCTGCGGGGAACACCGGCGCGCCCTCCTCCATCGGCTCGCCCGGCGCCGCCGACTCCGCGCTGACCATCGGCGCCGTCGACTCCGGCGACACGGCCGCGTACTTCACCAGTCAGGGGCCGCGCGTCGGTGACCACGCGCTCAAGCCCGACCTGTCGGCGCCCGGCGTCGACATCCTGGCCGCGCGCTCGCAACTGGTCGAGGGCGACGGCTTCTACACCGAGATGAGCGGTACGTCGATGGCGACTCCGCACGTCGCGGGCGTGGCCGCGCTGCTCGCCGAGAAGCATCCGGACTGGACGTCCGCGCGGCTCAAGGACGCGCTGATGTCCACCTCCGAGCAACTCGACGCTTCCCCGTACGAGGTGGGCGCGGGCCGCGTCAGCGTGCCGGACGCCGTCGGCTCGAAGGTCACCGCGAGCGGCAGCGTCGACTTCGGCTTCTACGGCTGGCCGTACGACGCCAACAAGCCCGTCACCAAGACCCTGACGTACGCCAACTCATCCGATGAGCCCGTGGAGTTGAGCCTCGCCGCGCAGGGAGCGGCGGACGGTGTCGTCCACCTCGCCGACGCCACACTCACCGTCCCCGCGCACGGCACCGCGTCGACCTCCGTCACCGGTGACGGAGCCGAGGCGGCCGTGGGCAACACCAGCGGCCGCGTGGTCGCGAGCGCGGGCGGCAAGGAGGTCGCCCACACCGCGTTCGGCCTGGTCAAGGAGGAGGAGCGGTACACGCTCACCGTCCACGTCAAGGACCGCGACGGCGCGGCGACCGCCGCCGACCTGGTGGTGCAGCAGCTCGTCAAGGACACCGACCCCTTCCCGGCGGCCGTCGGCGACTCCGGCACGCTGGAGCTGCGCCTGAAGCCGGGAACGTACGCGCTCTCCTCCTTCCTCGACGTGCGCGGCGGCAACGGCAAGGACTCCCTCGGCCTCGGCTTCCTCGCCGACCCGCAGGTCGAGCTCGACCGGAATCGTGAGATCACCCTGGACGGGCGGAAGTTGAGGCAGATCAAGGCCGACGTCGACCGCCGCACCGAGACCCGTCAGCTCCTCATGGAGTACGACAGGAAGGCCGGCGGCGCCGAGCTCCAGGGCGCCGTGCAGGTGCCCGTGAAGTACGACAGCGTCTTCGCGGCGCCGACCGCGAAGGTCACCGAGGGCAGCTTCGAGTACCGCACGGTCTGGCGCCTCGGCAAGCCGCTCGTGGACGTGAAGGGCGTCGGGGACGCCGTCGCCCAGCCCGGCGGGACGATCGCCGAGGGCCGCCACCGCTGGACCTTGGTGGACGCCGGTGACGGCACCCCCGCCGCATACGAGGGCAAGGACGTGCGCGGCAAGGCGGTCGTCGTCCGGCGTACGGCGGGAGTCACCCCCGCGCGGCTCGGCCAGGCGGCCCAGGACGCGGGCGCCGCCGCCCTGTTCGTGACGGACGATCAGCCGGGGCGACTGAACGCCTGGTTCGGCACGGACGACAACGCCGACCGGCCGCTCCAGATCGCCACGGTCGACGCGGCGGACGGGGCCGGGCTCATCGCCGCCGCCGGTTCCGGCCGCAAGGTCGAGAGCACCGGCACACCCAACACGCCCTATGTGTACGACCTGTCCGAGGGGCACGAGGGCGCCGTGCCGAAGGACCTCGTCTACCGCCCCTCCAAGCGTGAACTGGCCGTGGTGGACAGCACGTTCCACGCGGTGAAGCCCGCTGCGGGCGGTGAGTACCGGTACTCCCTCACCGATACCTTCCCGATCGGCATCGGCTTCCAGGAGAAGATCGACTACCCGACCGAGCGGACCGAGTACGTCTCCACGGGCGCGGGGCAGAAGTGGCACGAATCCGTGTCCACCGGGCCCGGCGCCCTGGAGGAGCGCAGCGGGCTCGTCACCTACCGGGGCGGCAGGCACACCGAACTGAACTGGTTCAAGCCCGTGCTGCACCCGTGGCTCGGCACGGGCCTCGGCTGGGGCCAGACGCGCACCGGCAACAACCTGGAGTTCAACGTCCCGGGCTGGGGCGACTCCGGGCCCGACCACACCGGCTTCGGCGACGTGTGGAACGAGGACTCCATGACGCAGAACAGCGAGGTCTTCGTGGACGGCGTGAGCGCCGACCGGCGCAAGAGCTCGGCCGTCTACGTGTGGGACGCGGATGCCGCCGAGCGGACGTACAAGGTCGTGACGGATACGACGCTCGATCCGCAGCGGTGGGTCCTCGGCACGAAGGGGCACGCCGAGTGGACGTTCAGGTCGAAGGAGACGGCGGCGGACAAGAAGACGTTCCTGCCGCTGCTGAACCTCGGGTTCGACGTGGACACGAGCCTCTCGGGCGAGGTGCGGGGCGGGCGGACCGTGCCGGTCGGGATCTTCGCCGAGTACGTCAAGGGGGCGGGGGGCGCCGGGGTCATCGGGGGCGGGGAGTTGTCCGTCTCGTACGACGAGGGCACGTCCTGGACGGCCGTCTCTCTGGACCGGGACGGCAAGAAGGCCGCCTGGGAAGGCAAGTTGAAGGTTCCCGGTAACGCTACGTCCGTGTCGTTGCGAGCCTCCGCTAGCGACGACCGGGGCGGCTCCGTGTCTCAGGAGGTCATCCGGGCGGTGGGGGTGAAGTAGGGGACTTCCCCCACCCCGCCCCTTCCCGAAACCAAGGGCTCCGCCCCTGGACCCCACAAGATGGCCTCAAACGCCGGCCGGGCTGGAAGATCCAGCCCGGCCGACGCTCACTGACGCGGCAGCGCCCGCTTCATGATCTTGCCCATGTCGTTGCGGGGCAGCGCCTCCAGATAGCGCACGGACCTCGGCCGCTTGTGCGGGGCGAGGTTCGATGCCACCAGGGTCGCCAACTCCTCTTCCGAAGGCGGCGCTTCGGGGCCGGCGGGGACGATCCATGCCACGATGCGCTCGCCGAGATCGGGGTCGGGCTCCCCGGTGACGGCCGCCTCGCGCACCCCGGGGTGGGCGAGGAGCGCGTTCTCGATCTCGCCCGCGCCGATCTTGTAGCCGCCGCTCTTGATCAGGTCGGTGGCCTTGCGGCCGACGATGCGCACGTAGCCGTCGGGGTCGCGCACCGCCATGTCGCCGGTGCGGAACCAGCCGCCCGCCGCGAAGGCGTCGGCGGTCGCGTCGGGGCGGTTCAGGTACTCGGTGAAGAGGTTGGGGCCGCGCACCTGGATCTCGCCGACCGACTCGGGCCCGTCCTCCGTCAGCTCCGTGCCCGCCTCGTCGACCAGGCGCAGTCCGACGCCGGGCAGGGGCACGCCGACCGTGCCCGCGCGCGGCTCGCCGTCCGCGCGGACGCTGGTGATCATCAGCGTCTCGGTCATGCCGTACCGCTCGATGACGTGGCGTCCCGTGGCGCCCGTGATCCGCTCGTGGTCGTGCACAGGGAGCGCCGCGGAGCCGGACACCAGGAGCCGCGCACCGGCAAGGGCCTTCGCCAGTTCCGGGTCGCCGGGCAGGGCTTCGGCGATGCGGTGGTGCATCGTGGGGACGCCGAACAGCATCGTCGCGCCCGAGGTGAGCTCGCGCGTCACGCCCTCGGTGCTGAACCGGCCGAGGTGGCGTACGGAGCCGCCGCGCCGCAGCGGGCCGAGCACGCCGAGGATCAGACCGTGCACGTGGAAGAGCGGCAGGCCGTGCACGAGCACGTCGTCGCCGGTCCACTGCCAGGCGTCCGCGAGGGCGTCCAGGGTCGAGGTGATCGCGCGGCGCGGCAGGACGACGCCCTTGGGCGGGCCGGTGGTGCCCGAGGTGTAGACGATCAGGGCGGGGGCCTCGGGGTCGGGGTCGGCGGGGAGGGCCCCGGCGCCGGTGTCCGTGCCCGGCCGTACGTCGATGTCGTGCCGCGCGAGACCCGCGAGCGCCGACGGCAGTTCGGCCCCCGGCTCGGTCAGCACCAGCGACGGCGCGCTGTCGCCGAGGATGTGCGTCAGTTCGGAGTCGCCCGACTTCGGGTTGAGCGGCACGGCGGGCACCCCGGCGAGCAGCGCGGCGACCGCGCCGACGGTGGTCTCCAGGGAGGGCGTCGCCCACAGCGCCACCCGCCCGGCGTCGCGCAGCCGTTCCGCCAAGTCGCCTGCGGTGGTGGCCAGTTCGGCGTAGGTGAGGGAGCGTTCGCCGAATCGCAGGGCCTCGCCGCGTGCGGTGGTCAGGGCCGGGAAGAGGGGATCCACGTTGTCGTACTCCTCAAGTTCTGTTCGTCGTGAGTGCGTTGACGGGGCGGCCGGTGCGATGCCTGTGCAGTCTCTGCACCGGCGCGTAATGAGAGCGTTACGCCGTTGAAGGTGCGGTGTCACAGTGATCGTTGAGGCTGATGTGACCGATTGCCCGCATTCGAGCACATCAGCGAGCAGCAGTCCGGTCCTCCCCCCACGATCCGAACAGGATGGGACCACCTTCATGTCCGACGTTCTGAGGCGTCCCGACGCCCGTCAACAGGTGCTCATACCGCACCAGTCCACCACCTCCGATCCCGCGCCGCCGAGCCACCCCCACGTGCTCGCGGTCGGCGCGCCAGGACCCGGCAGGGAACAGCTCACCCGCACGCTCCGTCTCACCGGACACGAGGTCACGCACGCCGTGCCCGGTGATGTGCAGCGCCGGGTCAGGCAGGCCACGCCCGACGCCATCGTCGCCCTCGACGACGGCCCCGACGGGCGGCGCCAGGGCACCGACGTCATCGCCGAGGTCCGCGCGGAACCTGCCGGGCGGGCGCTCCCGCTGCTCATGGTCACCGCCCCCGAGGCGCCCGCGGCGGTCGCCGAGCTGCTGCGGCACGGCGCCGACGACTGCGTTCCCGAGGCGTCCGACCCGGTCGAGCTCTCGGCCCGGATAGCGGCCAAGCTGCACCGGGTCCCCGTCCCCGTCGACCAGCTGCTCCTCGACCCGCGCACCGGCCTGTACTCGGCGCCGCACTTCATGGCCGAACTCGACCGCGAACTCCAGCGGCCCGCCGCAGCCCGGCGCGGCGGCGTGCTCGCCGTGGTCCGCGTCGCCGAGACGGCGGCCCTGGAGACCCGGCTCGGGCCGCGCGTGCGCCGCGAGGTCGCCGAGCGGCTCGCCCAGGTCGCCGAGCGTCTCGGCAGCGTCTGCGACCGGCTCGGCTGGGACGAGGCGGGTCGCCTCCTCCTCCTGATGCCGGGCGTCGACGAGGACACGGCGGCCGCGAGCCTGCGGGAGTTCGCCTCGGCCGCCGCGGGGACCCGGTTCGTCGTCGCCGACGAGAACGTCCGGCTCACCCCGGCCGTCGGCTGGACCCCCCTCGCCGCCGGCACCGAGAGGGGCGCGGGCGCGCGGGCCGTCGAGCAGGCGCGGGACGCCGCCGAAGAGGCCCTGCGCCACCGCGACCTGCGCCCGGTGCGCTACGAGCCGTGGATGCGCGCGGCCGCCGCGCCGGGCCACCGCCGCGCCCGGCGCGGCCCGCGTGCCCTGCTCGCCGCGATGACGCCGCTGCTCTCGCCGGTCCTGATGCTCGCGCTCGGCGTGGGCGCGCCGTTCCTGCTCTACCAGCAGGCGTACGACATGGGTTGGGACCTGGCGTCGGTCGCGTACTGGGTGGTGGTCGCGGGCCTGGTGACGTCCGCCCTGCTCATCCTCCTCGAATGCCTCTACTCGCTCGACGCGAAGCAGCGCCCCGCGGCCGCCGCGCAGCCCTACCCCGCGGCCAGCGCGGTCATCGCCGCGTACCTGCCGAACGAGGCGGCGACGATCGTCGACACCGTCGAGTCGTTCCTGCGCCTGGACTACCCGAACGAACTGGAGATCGTCCTCGCGTACAACACCCCGCACGCGCTGCCGGTGGAGGAGACCCTGCGGGACATCGCGCGCCGCGACCCGCGCCTGGTTCTGCTGCCCGTGCCGGGCAGCACCTCCAAGGCGCAGAACCTCAACGCGGCCGTGACGCGGGTGCGCGGCGAGTTCGTCGGGATCTTCGACGCCGACCACCATCCGGCGCCCGACGCCTTCCGGCACGCCTGGGACTGGCTGTCCCACGGCTACGACGTCGTCCAGGGCCACTGCGTCATACGCAACGGCGACAGCTCCTGGGTGGCGCGCCTGGTCGCCGTCGAGTTCGAGGCGATCTACGCGGTCAGCCACCCGGGCCGTACGCGGCTGTACGGCTTCGGGGTCTTCGGCGGCTCCAACGGCTTCTGGCGCACCGACCTGCTCGCCCGCACCCGGATGCACGGCTCGATGCTCACCGAGGACATCGACTCCACGATGCGCGCCCTGAACGAGGGCGCCCGCATCGCCATGGACCGCACCCTCATCTCGCGCGAGCTGGCGCCCACCCTGCTGCGGCCGCTGTGGAACCAGCGCTCGCGCTGGGCGCAGGGCTGGCTCCAGGTCTCGCTCACACACCTGTGGCGCGGGCTGCGTTCGCCCGTGTTCACCCGGCGCCAGAAGACCGGGCTCTTCGTGCTGCTCGGCTGGCGCGAGGTCCAGCCGTGGCTCACGTTGCAGATCCTGCCCATCCTGCTGCACGCCGCCTGGCGCGCGGGCGGCGTCGACCGGCTCGACTGGGCGGTGCCCGTCTGCCTGATGGCGGCGGCCTTCACGCTCTCGGCGGGGCTCGTGCAGGCGGCCTTCGCCTGGCGGCTCGCGGTGCCCGAACTCCGGTTCCACAAGGGCTGGTTCTGGCGCTACCTCCTCGTGTCGACGGTCTTCTACACGCACTTCAAGAACACCGTGGCGCGGGCCGCGCACCTGAAGGAGGTGCTCGGCGACCGGCAGTGGCGGGTCACGCCGAGGGCCCTGTCGGCGTCCGATCCCGCCGGAGCCGGAGCCGGAGCCGGAGCCGGAGCCGGAGTCGGGGGTCGTTCGTGACCTCGCTCGTCGCGCCCGAGGCCCCGGCGCGCCCCGCCCCGCCCGCGCGCCCGGCCCCCGCCACCCGGGGCCGGGCCCTCGAACTCCAGGGCTTCCGCGGCCTCGCCGCGCTCAGCACGGTCGTCTTCCACGTGTGGCAGCAGTACTACCGGTACGACGCGGCGGGCGCGCACCCGCCCCTCGACAACCCCTACGTCGGGGCGCTCGTCTCCCTCGAAGTCATCGACCTCTTCTTCGTGATGTCCGCGTACCTGCTCACGCTGTCGTACGCGCGCGCCGCCATCGACGGCGCCGAAGGATCGGTCAGGCCGTGGCGGGTGTTCCTCTTCCGGCGCGCCATCCGCATCCTGCCGCTGTACTTCCTCGCGGTCCTCGTCGTCTGGTCGATGCGCAACCCGACGCTGCCCGGCGACTGGCGCGACCTCGTCCAACACCTGACGTTCACCCACGTCTTCGACCGTGGGCGGATCTTCTACACGCTCGGCCCGACCTGGTCGCTCTCCCTGGAAGTGGCCTTCTACCTCGCCCTGGTGGTGCTCGGGCCGCTCGCGGTCAGGGCCTGTCGCGGGCTGCGGACCCGGCGGGCGCGGGTGGCGCTGTGCGCGTCGGGCTGCGTCGCGCTCTTCGCGCTGCCCGCCGGATGGATCGCGTACGCGCACTACGTCCGGCACGTCCCGCACACCGACTGGCCGGTGTACTTCGGCCCCCAGGCCCGCTTCGGCTCGTTCGCCGCGGGCATGGCCCTCGCCGTACTGCTCACCGCGCTCGGTGACGGACGGGGCAGGATCGGCGCGCGCTGGGTGACGGCGCTGTCCGTCGCGGCGTTCGGCGGCCTGTACGCCCTGTCGTACCTCTCCGCACCGGAGAACTTCGCGCACACCTTCTACCACCCGCTGGCCGCGCTGCTCTGGTCCGTGCTGCTCTTCGCGACGCTGCGCGTCCGGCGGCGGGAGCGTGAACGGGTGCGCTGGCACGGCCTGTTGCGGGCCCGCTGGGTCACCGCCGTGGGGCTCATCAGCTACAGCCTCTACATCTGGCACGAGCCGGTGATGCTGGAGCTCGACAAGGCCGGGCTGCTGCCGTCGTCGGGCGGCGGGTTCCCGGTCGCGGCGCTCGTGGTGGTGCTCGTGGCCCTGGCCGTCGGTACGGCGAGCTACTGGCTGGTGGAGTACCCGGCGAGCCTGCTCGGCAGGGCGAAGGACGCCGGTGGCGCATCGCGGGACTTCTATCCGGAGGGCTCCACCACCCGCTGAACACGGCGGCGCCGCCTCTCCGTGGGACGGGGAGAGGCGGCGCCGCTGCGGACCGCGCGTGACGTCAGACCAGCCAGCCGACGAAGTGGACGAGACCGGCGAGGACGTCAGTGATGAGGTTCATGGTGGCGCTTCTCCTTGATGCTTCCGTGTGGGACTTTCGGGACCAACTCCCCGGTCCCGTTTGGGACATGGACCGGGAGCGCGGTAACGGTCTGCAGCCCGTCGCTTGCGCACCGTAAGCATCGTCAATCACGGGGGCCCCGCGCAATTCCTGGCGTGACGATCACCTGTTCCAGGGAACAACTGCCCAGTCGTTCCCATCCGTTGTTCGGATCCGCTCTCCGTCCCGTACGGCTACCGGTAGTCCGCGAAGAACTCCCTGATCTCCGTGAGGAGCAGGTCAGGGGCCTCCAGGGCCGCGAAGTGCCCGCCCTTGTCGTAGTCGCGCCAGCGCACCACGTTGTTGGCCTTCTCCTCGTCGCGGCGCAGCGCGACGTCCTGGACGGTGAACTGCGCGATGCCCAGCGGTACGGACGACGGCTCCTGCTCGCCCCAGTTCGCCGCCTCCTCGTAGTAGACGGCGGCGGAGGAGGCCGCCGTATTGGTCAGCCAGTAGATCGTCACGTTGGTGAGCAGTACGTCGCGGTCGACCGCCTCGTCGGGCAGCTCCTTCTCCAGGTTCGTCATGTCCCTGAACTTGTCGACGATCCAGGCGAGTTGACCGACGGGGGAGTCGCTGAGGCCGTACGCGAGGGTCTGCGGCCTGGTCGACTGGATCGCGATGTAGCCCCCCGCCTCGCTCATGAACTCGTTCATGCGCCGCACCCTGGCGCGCTCGCGGTCGGTGAGCGTGGGGTCGTCCTCGGTGGCGCTGGGGTAGGTGGTGCCGCCGTTCACGTGGAGGGCGACGACGTGCTCCGGGTCGACGACGCCGAGCTCGCGCGTGACGCCGCTGCCGATGTCGCCGCCCTGCGCGCCGTACCTGCCGTAGCCGAGCCTGCGCATCAGCTCGGCCCAGGCGCGGGCGATGCGGCGGGTGTTCCAGCCGCTCTCGGTCAGCGGTCCGGAGAAGCCGAAGCCGGGGAGTGAGGGGATCACCAGGTGGAAGTCGCGGGAGAGCGGTCCGATCAGTTCCAGGAACTCCACGACCGAGCCGGGCCAGCCGTGCGTGAGGAGCAGCGGCAGCGCGTCCGGACGCTCGGAGCGGACGTGCAGGAAGTGCACGCGCTGTCCGTCGATCTCCGTGGTGAACTGCGGGAACGCGTTGAGCTTCGCCTCCCACGCGCGCCAGTCGTAGCCGTCGGCCCAGTACGCGGCGAGCTCCTTGAGGTAGTCGACGGGGGTGCCCCGCGCCCAGCCCTGGCCGGGCGTCTCGGCGGCCCAGCGGGCGCGGGTGACGCGGTCGTTCAGGTCGTCGAGCTCGGCCTGCGGGACGTCGACGCGGAAGGGGTGGATGCCCGTGTTCGTGTTCATGTCCGAACCGTAGAAGCCCTTGCGGACACGTTCTGTCCGCAAGGGCTTCCGATGGTGAAGTGTCCTGCTCGGGGGTGCTCAGTACGTCAGGACCACACCCACGTACGAGATCCCGGCGATCATGACCCACGAGCAGAGCCCGAGTGCCGCGACGCGTCCGCCGGTGCGGGTCAGGGACGGCAGGTCCACCGCGCTGCCGAGCCCGAACAGGGCGGCGGCGAGGAGGAGTTCCTGCGCCGTCTGGGCCACGTCGATGGCGCCGCCGGGCAGCACGCCCGTGGTGCGCAGGGCGACCATCGCGAGGAAGCCGACGACGAAGAGCGGTACGAGCGGCGGCTTCTTGGTGCCGGTGGCCGCCGTCTGCCCCTCGCCGGAACCCGCCCGCGCCCTGGCCCTGACCGAGAGGGCCACCGCGGCGACCAGCGGAGCGAGGAGCGCGACCCGCATCAGCTTGACGAGGACCGCGTCGCCGAGCGCGCCGGAGCCCGCCGTCTGCGCGGTCGCCACGACCTGCCCCACGTCGTGCACGCTCGCCCCCACCCAGCGCCCGAACTCCGGGTCGGTGAGGCCCAACGGGCCCTGGAGCAGCGGGAGGACGGCGATGGC
The DNA here is from genome assembly GCF_002556545.1 of Streptomyces formicae. NCBI lineage: Bacteria > Bacillati > Actinomycetota > Actinomycetes > Kitasatosporales > Streptomycetaceae > Streptomyces > Streptomyces formicae. The sequence continues at coordinate 2,965,001 of NZ_CP022685.1, read as the reverse complement.
GAGGGTGCCGCAGAGCGTCACCAGGGCCACCGAGGTCGCGGTGTCCCGCTCGTCGCTCTCCGAGACCTCGCTGACCGCGCCGATCGCGGACGCGCCGCAGATCGAGTAGCCGGTGGCGATGAGCAGCGGCTGGTCGCCGCGCAGGCCCATGCGGCGGCCGAGCCACCAGGTGCCGAAGAAGGTCACGGCCACCACGCTCAGCACCATCGCGACCGACGCCCAGCCGAGGCCGAGCACGTCGTCCAGGCTCAGTTTCAGGCCGAGCAGCACGATGCCGACGCGCATCAGTCGCTTGGCCGCGAAGGTGAGCCCCGTCTTGCCGGGGCCGCGCACGAACATCCGGGCCCGGCCCGGGAGATGGGCCGCGACGATGCCGAGGACCACGGCCGCCGTGAGCATCGGCACGCCGGGCAGGAGCTGGTGCACGCCCCAGGCGAGCGCGACGCCGAGCGCGGCGAGGGCGAGTCCCGGCGGCTTCCCCTTGGGGCGTACGACCGCCGAACTGACGCTCTGCGTACGGGACTTGGCGCGCTCTCCGAGCAGCGCCATTACCGGTCGGCCGGAAGCTCGTACACCCGGCGCACGCTGCTGCCGAGGCGGGCGATGTCCGCGCCGTAGATGTGCAGGGATATCGCGCGCGAGCCGCAGGCGTTCCACACCCGGTGGATGTCGCCGGGCGGCGCGAAGCCGCAGACCGCGCCCTGCGGGTTGACCACGTCCTCGGTGGCGAGCAGCCGGGCGGGGCCGCCGGTCTCGTCGGCGGGCACCAGACGGTAGCGCCGCTCGTGCTCCTCGCCCTCGTGCACGCCCGTGACGCACCACGACACGTGGTCGTGGACGGAGGTCCGCTGCCCCGGCAGCCAGACCAGGGCCACGATCGAGAAGCTGCCGTCCTGTTCGGCGTGCAGCACGTGCTGGCGGTAACACTCGGAGTCGCCCTCGCACTGCTCGTCGGTGAGCAGATCGGCGGCGCCGAGGTGCGGCGCGAGGCGCTCGCCGACCAGGTACGCGGTCAGGTCGGGCGGCAGGCCGCGGCCGACGGCCTCGCGCACGTCGGCGACGAGGGAGTCCAGGCGTGCGGTGGTCCGGGCGGCCCGGTACGCGGTCGTAGTGGTCATATGAGCAGCGTCGTGGCGCCCCGTCCATCACGTCCAACGACAGTTCTTTCGCCGTACTGAAACTTCTGCTTATGGACGGGGCGGACGGGGGCGCTCTCGGCCCGCTCCGGTTCAGCAGCCGACGCGGTTGGCCGCCACCGATTTCAGTACGTCGACGACGAGCGCGGTGGCCGGAATGCGCAGATGGTCCTTGAGGACGTACGCCGAGACCTGCCGCCGGGACGCCGGGTCCAGGGCGCGGCCCGTCACCTTCCTGTGGCAGAGGAAGTTCAGTACGAGACCGGGCATCATCGCCACGCCGAGCCCCTCGGCGACCAGGCTCTGCACCACCAGGTTGTCGTCGGTGGTGAACGCGATGTCGGGCGCGAAGCCGAGTTCGGCGCACTCGTGCAGGAAGTTGGCGCGACAGCGCGGGCAGCCCGCGATCCACCGCTCCTGCGCCAGTTCGGCGAGCTTGACCGAACGCCGCCTGGCCATGGGGTGCCCGCTCGGCATGAGGACCGTCAGCTGGTCCTCCATCAACGGGATCTCCACCAGCTCGTCCGGCACCTCTTCGTGCAGGCCGGGATAGGTGAAGGCGAGCGTGACGTCGCACTCGCCGCGCACCACGCGCCGCAGCGACTCCGGCGGCTCGTCCTCCAGGAGCTCCACGCGCACCCCGGGATGCCCGGAGGCGAGCATGGCGAGGGCCTCGGGGATGAGGGTGGCGTTGGCGCTGGGGAAGGCGCAGACCCGCACCCGGCCCGAACGCAGCCGGGTGATCGCGTTCATCTGCTGCTGCGCGGTGGAGATGTCGGCCAGGATGATCCCCGCGTGCCGCGACAGCGCCTCACCGGCCTCGGTGAGCCGCATGGCGCGCCCGACCCGAGTGAACAGCGGTGTCCCCACGGACCGTTCGAGGGCCTTCATCTGCTGGGTGATCGCCGGTTGTGTGTAGCCGAGCGAGCGGGCGGCCGCCGAGTACGACCCGGCCCGGACCACTTCGTGAAACGTCTTGATGTGCCGTGAGTCGAACACCGGTGAATCATAAGCAGATGTTGGAAGGGTCGAACAAGGGTGGGGTTGCGGCTTGGGGGTCCCGCCCGGCGGGGGCGGGGAGCGGCACGGGACGAAGGACGGGAGTGTGAACGGCGCGCGCCCGGGCCCCGGTCGCCTCCGTGCGCCGGTCGCAACGCGTATCTGATCCACTACTGTGGGTCACTTCAGTGGATCGCCGAGGGGGCGGTCCGCGAGGTGGAGGGCACACGCATGAGGCGACGACGCATCACCACGGTTCTCGGGGCGCTGGCGGCGGCCACGGCGCTCGCGGTCTCCGTGCCGAGCTCGGCGTACGCGGCGCAGGGGGTCCTGATCGTCAACGGTCAAGCCTACGAGGACCCGAGCGGCTGCTACTCCGTGGACTGGTTCCCGACCTCGGTGACCAACCACACCGACGCCATCGCCGAGGTCCACTCGGGCCCGGACTGCACGGGCCAGGTCGAATGGCTGGTGTACCCGGGCGAGACGTACCACACGGAGACGGCGCAGAGCGTCTTCATCCTCTGACGTGTGACTCCACACGCTGAAGCAGCCCCCAGGTGAACTCCGCGACGCAGCGCCGGAGTTCACCGCCGGGGCCGGGCGCGGAGAACGCGAGGCGCCAGCGCGTCGGCGCCGTCCCCTCCATGGGCCTCGCGGGCGCGAACGCGCGGGCCGCCTCGTCGACCGTGCACGACCACGGGGTCAGGTCGTCGACCGTGCGCAGGGTGGGACCCGTCGCCCCGGGCGCCCGCACCAGCCACTCGTTCCACACCGCGCCGTTCGGCGCGAGCAGCACCTCGAAGCGCAGCCCGGGCCAGAGCGGGACCGGCCAGAGCAGCGCCTCGCACTCCAGGTCGCCCATCGCCCTGCGGGCGGTCGACTCGGGGACGCCGAGGACCGAGCGGTAGCGCGCGGCGGCGCCCCGGGACCTGGCCGATCTGGTCATCGCCTGCCAGCGCCGGTTGGCCTCGCGCATCTCGGCGATGGAGACGCCCAGCAGGTGGCGTGCGCTCTCCACGAGGTCCGGGTTGTGGTCGGCCATGCGGCGCAGCAGGACCAGCTGGAAGTCGAGCGCGGTGAAGGGGCCGGGGGACGCGGCGGAGCTAGCGGACATGTGCCCCATCGTCGCGCACGGGGAAGGCTCCCGGGCGGCGGCCTTCGGGCAGGAACAGCACCGAGTTGACGTACCGGGGATGCCTCGGCGTGAGCACCCGGCGCAGCAGCCCCTGGGTGACGACGTACGACGTGCCGGACTGGTGCGCCTCCAGGTCGAAGGCGCCCAGCGGCAGCCAGGTGTCGTGCGGAAGGACCCAGCCCCGGTAGCCGTGGTGTCCTGTCAGGAGCTCCACGATCGGCGTGATCGGCTGGATCCGGGACTCCAGCTCGATGAAGATCGCCGGACGGTCGCGTGCGATCAGCTCGTGCGCGCCGCGAAGGACCGGCAGCTCGTTGCCGTCCACGTCGATCTTGACGAAGTGGACGTCCCGCAGGCCGAGACCGTCGAGGGTCAGGCACGGTACGTCGACGGCGGTGGCGTGGATGTCCCGGCGGATGAGCGAGGAGACGCCCCGCTCCCCGCTGTCGCCCCTCGGCAGCCAGAGCCGCGCCGTGCCGGGGCGGTCCGTCGCGGCGGCACGGACCACGCTGACGTTGTCCGGCGTACTGGATGCGAGGAGCCGCGCCAGATGCGGCACGGGTTCGACGGCCACCACCCGCTCCGCGCGCGCGGCAAGCCGCGCCGACCAGGGGCCGTACCAGCCGCCGACGTCCACGGCGGTGCCGCAGTCCGGCGGGCAGAGGTCGGCGAGGCGGGCCAGCTCGGGCTCGAAGCGCGGATAGACGAGGCGGGCCAGGGCGGCGACCAGGCGGTCGGGGACGTAGGGCGCGACGCGCGCGGCGAAAGTCATGGGGCCCCCGTCACGGCGAGATCGGTGGGATCAGCTTGAGCAGTCGTTCGTGCTCGTCCTCGGGGACCTGCTCGCCGGAGGACGGCAGGAGCTGCGGGACCCCGTCGACGATCGGGTAGCGGCGCCGCAGCCGGGGGTTGTAGAGGGCCTCCGCCGGTACGGGCTCGGCCGCGCCGAGCGGCTCCGTCGGGCTCAGCAGGTGCAGCGGGCCCTTGTCCAGCGGACAGGCGAGGATCTTCAGCAGCGGGTCGTCGGGGTTCATCCGCTCGTCAACTCCTTGGTGGGGGGCGTGGGTCGGGGAGCCGTGCCGTCGTGCTTCGGCATGGCGAGGAGCACGCAGACCGCGAGCACCGTGCCCGCGATCCGCAGTGCGAGCCGCACCGGCTCGTGCGGCAGCGCCTCGCCGAACGCCAGCGTCCCGAGTACCGCCGTGAACAGCGACGTAACCGTCGTGCACACCGGGACGATGAGCGAGGCCCGGCAGCGCTGGAGCGCCGCCTGCGACATGACCAGGCCGAACGCGCCGGTGAACAGCAGCAGATACGGGTAGGGCGAGCGCAGCAGGTCGACGAGCGCGCCGCCGATGCCCTCCGTCGTGAGGTAGCTCGACACGCCCTTGATGGCCAGCGAACTCACGCCGTACAGCAGGCCCACCGCGACCCCGTACTCGACGCCCGCCGTCGGCATCCGGTGCCGGTGCTTGGCGCGGCGCTCGGCGGTCGAGTACAGCCAGAGGCCCGCCGCGAGCGAGGGCAGGCACACCGTGAGGACCAGGGGCGCGGGCGCGCCGTGGCCGACCGTGTCGGAGTTCTCGCTCAGCGAGAGGACGACCATCAGGAGCGCGAGCAGGATCGCCCCGACCGCGTACCGCTCGCGGCCCGAGGTCTGCTCGCCGAGCAGGACCGAGGAGAGCAGGAGGAGCAGGACCAGGCCCGATACGAAGATGCCCTGCGCGGCGGCGATCGGCAGCGTGCGGTAGACCGCGAGCTGCGCGCCGAAGCCCGCCGCGAGGGCCAGGGAGCCGCCGATCCACAGCGGACTGCCGAGCACCTGGCGCAACAGGCGGGCCGGGTTGCGGACGCTCACCGACGGCATCGACGTCAACGCCCGCTTCTCCAGGACGAATCCGGTGCTGTAGAGCACGTTCGCGAGCAGCGCCGCGGCCACACCCCACCACATGGGACTCAAGTCCTTCGGGCGTGCAGCAGCAGGATCGAGGCGGCGCTCGGCACGGCGCAGGCCAGCCGGTCCAGAGCTCTGAGCGGGCGTGGCACGCCGTGGAAGGGCGCGCCCGCGAGGCTCACGACCTCGAAGCCGGACGCCGCCACGAACGCGCGCAGGGCGCGGGCCGTGTACAGCCGCAGGTGGCCCACGACCTCCTTGCCCGGACGGCCGTGGATGCCCCGCAGGCTCACCTCGGAGAAGACCGGCTGCACACCCGCCAGGAGCAGGCCCCGGTTGTACCAGGCGGCGAGGTTGGGGGTGGACAGCATGAGGTGCCCGCCCGGCCTGAGGACCCTGCGCAGTTCGTCGAGGGCGCTGTCCGGGTCCACCAGGTGCTCGATCACCTCGCTGAACAGGACGGCGTCCGCCGCACCGTCCGCGAACGGCAGCCCGCCGTCGGTGAGTTCACCCCGTACGACGTGGGGGAGGAGGGCGTGGGCGCGCTTGAGCGCGTCCTGCGACCAGTCGACGCCGATGAGTCGGTGGCCCGCGAGGAGGGGGGCGGCGGTGGCCGCCGCCGTGCCGTCGCCGCAGCCGATGTCCAGGATGGTGGCGGGGGTCGTACGGGCCGTGGCGGGGCCCAGCGCGGTGGCGAGGATGCGGGCCTGGCGGAGGGTGCGGGCGTCGCCCGAGGCGACGGGGACCGCCGGGTTCTCGTAGAAGTCCCGCAGGCCCGGGGGGCGGTGCCGTGTCAGCTGGGTGGTCACTGCGGGGCCTCCTCCGTGTGCTCCGTCGCGTGCAGGTAGTGCTCGAACAGGTCGCGCAGGTGCGCCCCGTCGCCGTGGCTCAGCAGCGTCTTCGACCAGCGCAGCGCCACGTGCAGGCGGCCCGCCGTCGACGCCGTCGTCACGGTGAGGCCGCGCGGGAGGCGGGCGGGGGCGGAGAACCACACGGCGTGGGCGCGGCCCGCGTCGCCGAAGTCCAGGGCGTAGGGGATCCGGCCGATGTTGCTCAGGAGGGTGGTGGACGTCCAGGGGGCCGCGGCTCTGCGCAGCGCCCTCGTCACGGCGGCTCTCAGGGTGACGGGGAGCACGGGGGCCGTCAGGAGCGTGGCGCCGTGGCCCAGTTGGGGGCGGGCCAGGGCCTTGAGGGCGCGGGTGCGGTCCGATGTGCGGCTCAGGAGGTCGCGGATGGCTTCGGGGGTCCAGTCGTCCCTCCCCAACTCGGCCGCGCCGAAGGGGACTTCGACCAGGCGGGTGCCGTTTCCTATCGGCATCGTGGCGTCCCTGGGGCGGTCGTCCACGGGCATCGTGATGCGGAAGGGGCGGGGGCGGGCGCCGTGTTCGCGGTTCCAGTGGGCGATCATCAGGGCGGTCGCGACCATGAGCTGGTCGTTGACGGTGAAGGGGGATCCCTTGGGGCGGCGGGGCACGGGGAGCTCCGCCACCAGCATGCCGTTGCCGGGGGAGGGTTCCGGGGCGCCCTTGGCGACCCTTGCGGGTGGCGACCAGCCGGAGGGCGCGTCGGAAGGCGGCTGGGGCGCGGCCTCTTCGGTGGTCGTACGGGAAGGGGGCGCGGCAGGGGCGTTGTCCTTGCCGCCGTACAGCTCGGCGGCCGTCGCCAGGACGCGGAGGCAGGCCGGGCCGTCCAGGGCCGTGTGGTTGATCGTCAGGAAGAGGACGGAGCCCCGTGTTTCCGTCGCAGGAGGGCGCTCGCCTTCGTGTGGAGCGGGGCCGTCCGCCGTCCCGGGAGCCGCCACCACCTCCAGGCGGATCGGTGGGGAGGAGGTCAGGGGCGGGGCTTGGGAGAGGGCGCGGTCTCTGGCTCGTTTCAGGGCGTCCGGTTCCGGGGGCGGGAAGGAGACCGGCTCGGTGTCGGGTTCCCCGGTCAGTTCCCACTCGTAGCGGCGGCGGTACCACGGGCCCTTCGCCTCCCGCATCAGGATGCGCGGGTGGCGGCGCAGGGCCTCGTGGAAGGCGGCCCTGAGGCGGTCGGGGTCCGGGGTGCCGGGCAGGTGCACTTCTATGTGTACGGTCTCCGGCTCCTCCTCCTGGAGGCAGTGCCGGGAGACCTCGTCCACCACGGGGAACGGCACCCGGGTGGGGCCGTTCTCCGCGTGGTGTGCCGGGTGGTCGAGTGCGGTCATGTGTCCTTCCCCGTCTCCGGCGTGCTGGGCGCTGTCCGTTGCCTGCGGCGCGGGAAGCGGATCGTGGCCCTTCCCGGCGGGGCCGGGTCCGGCTGGGCGGACGAGGGGCCCCTGGCCGAGACCGTGGGGCCCGCGGGGCCGTTCTCGCCGCGGTGGCGCCGGGGCAGCGGGGGCGTCCGGTCGCCCAGGTCGAGCGTGGGAGCGTTCGACGGCGCGTGGGACGGCGGCTCGGGGGGCGGTTCCTGCTCCAACGTATCCGCGGTGCGGGGGCGTGTCTGCTCCCGTACGGTCACCAGCGCCGCGAACAGGGCGATGAGCGCGAGGAGTTGGGCCGCGGGGCCGAACGCCCCCTCGTCGGAGGCGATGGGCTCGCCCGCGCCCGTGGCCGCCGCGATGCCCGCGCCCGCCATCGCCACGAAGGCGATCGGCACGAGCAGCGCGTGGCGGTACCGGGCGAGCAGGGCCAGGGCCGGGACCAGGAGGGCGAACGGGCCCGCGACGACCGCCGCGATCAGGGTGAGCGCCACCGTGCCGAGGACCGGTCCCGGGGCGGGCGGGGGCGGGGCGGGGGTGTCCGGGTTGGGGTCGCGGCGGCGGATCACGACCAGCGCGATGAGGGCCAGGATCGCCACGCCGGAGAGGATCAGGCCGATCTCGTAGAGCTGCGAGGGCTCGTAGGTGAGCTTGACGGTGCCGCCCTCGCCCTGGGGCACCAGCCAGCCCTGCTGCCAGCCGTCGAGCCGCAGCGAGGTCAGCTCCTTGCCGTTGAGCGTGGCCTTCCAGCCGTCGTTCACGTTCTCGTACGTGGTGAGGTACGAGGCCGCGCCCGAGCCGACCTTCAGCTCGCGGCGGTCGCCGAGCCAGTCCTTGACCTGGAGGTCGCGGGAGGTCTCGTCGAGCCGGTCGGGGGTGCCGGTGGTCAGGGACGCGTCCATGACCGTGAGCGGGCCCGCGTCGCCCGTCTCCACGCTGTGCGCCCCGGCGTCCAGGCGGACGGTGTCCGCCTTCTTGCCCTCCTGGCAGAGCGTGATGTCGACCGGGCGGCGGTCCGTGAGGTCCTGGACCTTGCCCTTGGCGCTCGTCTCGAAGAGCTCGCCGTCGACCGACATCGTCGGGCCCTGGCCGCAGGGGAGGCTGAAGGTGTCGGTGGGGTCGGGCTGGGGCGTGCGGTACTTGTCGAGGGCGGGGACGTAGACCTCGGTGAGGCCCACGGGGAGCTGGAGGTTGTCGTCGGCCACCGGGTTGTGGACGGTCAGCGGCGCCGTCTCCGTGATGGTGATGTCCATCTCGTCGGTGGTGATCGGGGCGAAGCGGGCGTTGCCGTTCTCGTCCACGCCCGCGGTCGCCGCGCCGTCCGGCGAGCTGATCTCGATCTTCTCGGGGCGGGTGGAGAGGCCGCCGGCGGCGGGCAGCACGATCTCGCCGACCGGTTGCTTGTCCGGCCACTTGAGGTGGATCACCGGGCGGTCGGTGGTGCCCGCGATCCAGCCGGTGGTGAGGTCGCCGTCGGTGAGGTTGCGCGGTGACAGGTCGCTGCCCAGTCGCGCGGTGGAGTCCGCCGTCGCGATGATCTGCTGCTGTTGCTCGGGCGCCACCTTGTAGAGCAGCTCGTCGAGTTCACGCCCCGGCACGGCGACCGCGCTCGCCTTCACCGTGTACTCGCCGCCCTTCGCCGTGGTGAAGCGGCGGTGCAGGCCCGACTCGGTGTTCACCGGCGAGAGGGCGCCCGGGTCGGAGGAGCGGTGCAGGGAGTAGGTCGTCGACTTCGCGTCCGTCGACTTCTCGGCGTCCGTGGGGAGTTGGAGGAGCTTGGTGACGCGTACGTCGGGGATGCTGATCTCCGCGAAGCCCGCGCCTGTCAGGCCGGGCTTGGCCTCCTGGGTGTCCAGGATCGTGATCTTGATCCATTTGGTGGAGCCCGGCTTGGCCTTGACGCGCTGGGCCGTGCCGTTGGGCTGGAGGTTGCTCGTGACGCTGCCGCGCGAGGTCTCCACGCGGATCCGGGTGGGGGCCGCGCGCACCCCGCCGTCCTGCGGAAGCGGTGTGACGCGGAAGGAGGGGGGGACGTCGATCGCCGAGTTGAACTCGGCCCGGAGCCACTCGCCCTTCGCCGACTCCGCGTTGCCCTCCGCCCAGGCCGTGGCCGGATTGCCGTCGAAGGCGTTCACCGGGTCGTACTGCGGCAGGTGGAAGAGCCAGTTGCCGTAGGAGGAGGCCGTCACCGACTTCGCGCCGCGCAGCTCCGCCGTCGTCTGGTGCTCGACGCCCTTGGTCGGCAGGATCTGGTGCGGCTTCTTGCCGGGGTCCTGGAGCGCGTCGGGCGCGTTGCGTTCGTCACGGCCGTACGTGTACGAGGTGTTGGAGTTGACCAGGCCGAAGCGGGTGTCGGCGCGGCGCAGGCCGTCACCGACCGCCTGTAGCCCGGGAGTTCCGATGCCGGGGTGGTTGTCGCCGGTCAGGACGGTGGGGCGGTCGCGCATCGCCGGGTCGGCGGAGAGCGGGAGCAGGGACTCGGGCCCGCCGCTGACCACCGCCGTGTTGGACACCGGCTTCAGGCCCGCTTGTCCGGGACGCCCTGCGCCGGAGCCGGGCGCGTAGATCTCCACCGCGCGCTGGCGCGAGTAGAGGCCCTCCACCTGGATGGGGGTGTCGTTCGCGATCCTGCCGCCGGTCTCCGTCGGGCCGAAGCCCGTGACGCGGCGGTAGCCGGACTCCGTCAGGGTGCGCTTGACGGTCGAGGTCGGCACGTTGCCGATCTGGTCGGGGTCCAGGTCGTTGCGTACGACGACGTAGTGCAGGCCCGCGCGCTGCAAGTAGTCCTGGAGGCCGGGGACTTCGGCGCCGGTCATCAGGGCCTGCTCGACCGCGTCCATCGCGCGGCGGTTGCCCGGCGTGCCGAACGGCACGTAGTCGCGCTGTGCCCAGCGGGAGTCGGCGAGCACGTCGAGGGGCTGGTCGATGGGGGAGCCCCAGGTGTAGATGCCGTGCGCGGTGGCGGGCACGACCAGGGCGCGCGAGTCGGGGGAGTACTTCTCCAGCCAGTCGGCGGTGGTCTGCCAGTACGTGGGGAGCTTCTGGAACGAACCCGGTTGCAGGATCGAGCCGTTGAGGTACGGCCAGGCGAGCCCTGGGAGGACGAGGACCGCGGCGATCAGGGGCGCGTAGCGGCGGCCGCGCACCGGGCGCGCCCCGCGTGCCTGGGAGGCGACGCCCACCAGGTGCATCAGACCGAGGACCAGCGCGAGGGCCAGGCCCGTCTGGAACTTGTAGATGTTGCGGAACGGGACGAGCCCGCCGTTCAGCCAGGACTGGACGGTGCCGTGGAAGGGGGCGCCGAACGCGCCGCCGTAGCCGGCCAGGGTGACCAGGACGACCGAGAGGACGGTCAGGACCAGCCAGCGGCGCTCGGGCAGGTCGCGCCGGGCCAGGCCCGCGAGGCCGAGCGCGGCGGCGAGGGCCGAGCAGACGATCGTGACGACGGCCGTCGCCACCGTCCAGCCCGCGGGCAGCCACGCCTCGCCGAAGTGCAGGTAGGCGACCCAGTTGCCCGCGCCGCGCAGCGTCTCGGTGGCCGACATCGTGCCGGTCGTGGTGGCCGAGTTCTCCACGTACGGAAGGAAGTTCTCGCCGTAGATGCCGAGCATCAGGAGGGGGACCACCCACCAGGCGGTCGCCAGGACGACGCCGGGGACCCACCAGGTGATCAGCTTCCGCTTGCGCGGCCCTTTCGGGCGCGAGAGGAGATAGAGGCCCACGGGGAGCAGGGAAGCGAGGGTCGCCGCCGCGTTCACGCCGCCCATGAAGGGGATGATCAGCGCCGAACGGCAGGCCGCCAGGCGCGCGCTGATCCGCTCGTTGGTCAGCGGCAGCAGCACCCACGGCAGCACCGCGCCGGGCAGCGCGGCCGCCGACGTCGAGCCGACCACGACGGTGAACGTCGGCCACAGCGCGTACGCCACGGCGCCGAGGAGCCTGCTCGGTCTGCTGCCGATGCCCAGGCGTTCGGCGAGCCGCAGCGCGCCCCAGAAGGCCGTCGCCACGATCAGCGAGAGCCAGAGCCGCTCGGCGAGCCACACCGGCAGCTGCACGAGCTTGGCCAGGCCGTAGAACGGCAGCATCGGGAAGGTGTAGCCCGCGTACTGGTCCTGGATCCCGCCGAAGCCGCCCCTGTCGTGCCACAGCTGGCCGAGGTCGGAGAGGAACTGCCAGGGGTCGACGGCGACACCGAGCTTGGTGTCGAACGTCATCCGCCCGGGTTTCACCGCGAGGAAGAGCACGAACACCACGGCCCAGAACCCCAGGAGCCAGCGCCGCGAGCGCGGCCCCCCCGAGGGTTCAGGCGCCTGGGTGGTGGGCCTGACGGCCGCCGGGGGTGGGGCCTGGACCGTGGTCATGGACACCGCCTGAGGATGAGGAGAAGGTTCCAGGTCGCGAACTCGCGCACTCCCGGCACCTTGGTGATGGCCCCGGCCAGGAACGGCCAGTAGCGGGAGCGTGCCGACACCACGGCCACGTCGTCACGGGCCCGCACCTGGCGCAGGGTCGTGCCGACGTGGTGGGCGTAGAGGTTCTCGCCGAGGGTGTGTTTCGCGGCCTTGCCGGTACGTCTTTCGTAGCGGGCGCGGGCCCGTTCGGCGCCCAGGTAGTGCCAGGGCGCCCACTCGTGACCGCCCCAGGGGGAGAGCCAGTTGGTGAACGAGACGTAGATCAGGCCGCCGGGTCTGGTGACCCTGACCAGCTCGCTCAGGAAGGTCTCCGGGTCGTCGACGTGCTCCAGGACGTTCGAGGAGAACGTGACGTCGGCGACGCCGTCCGCGAGCGGCAGCAGATAGCCGTCCGCGACGACCGACCCCTCGGGCGGCTTGGTGCCGTGCGCCGTCATCTCCGAGAGGTCGGGCTCGAAGAGGAAGCTCTGCGCGCCGCGCCGCCGGAACTCCTCCGTGAAGTAGCCGCCCCCGCCGCCCACGTCGACGACGACGCGGTCCTTCACCGGCACGTACGCCTCGACCTGGTCGGCGGCGTCGCGGGCGAGCAGGGTGTAGCAGTGCTCCGGCTCCCGCTGTTCGCGCAGGAAGGCCCGGAAGAGGGTGACGGAGCGCCGCAGCGAGGGATCCTTCACGCAGACCCCTGGGGTTCCTGTCGGGGGCCCACGGCCTCCGCCGCCACCGCCTGGAACTGCCGGACCGTGTTGGCCCAGCGGAACCGCGCGGCGCGCTCGCCGGCGGCCTTGCCGAAGGTCTCGCGCCGCTCGGTGCTCAGCGCCAGGGTGCACCAGGCGGCGGCGAAGGAGCTCTCGCCCCGGGCGAGCAGTCCGGTGACGCCGTCCTCGATGGAGTCGCGTACGCCGGGGACGTCGAAGCCGATCGACGGCGTGGAGCGCGTCGCCGCCTCGGTGATGACGAGGCCCCAGCCCTCCACGGCCGACGGATGGAGCAGCAGCCACGCCTCGCAGAGCAGCCGGTGCTTCTCCGCCTCGGTGACATGGCCCCTGAACTCCACGCCGGGGCCCGCGAGTTGTTCGAGCCGGCCGCGCTCGGGCCCGTCTCCCACGATCACCAGGCGGCCGCCGGTGACGGGTCTGACGCGCTCCCACAGGCGCAGGAGCAGGTCGATGCGCTTGTACTCGACGAGGCGTCCCATGGCGAGGAACAGCGGCTCGTCGGAGCGGGCGTGCAGCGGCCCGGGCTCCTCGACGCCGTTGTGCACGATGCGGATGCGCTCCCGTTCGACCCCGATCGTGCGCAGGGCCGTGGCCGTCGACGGCGAGACGGCCACCAGGAGATTGCCGCGCTGCGCGCCCGAGAGGGCCCAGTGTTCGAGTCTTCGGCCGATCCGGGCGGCGGGGGCGAGCGCGCCCTGGAAGCGCATCCCCCACAGGTCGGTGTGGACGTGGTTGACCAGGCAGAGGGTGGGGCCGCGGTGCCACAGCGGTGCCAGGTACGGCATGCCGTTGCAGACCTCGACCAGGAGATCGCAGTCGCCGACCTGCCGGGTGAACGCCGAGCGCGCCCGCAGGTAGTGGCCGAGGTCGCCGCCCGCGGACACCACGCGGTAGTCACGGAAGGCGGCCGGGCCCCCGCATAACAGGGTGACCTGGTGCCCCTGTCTGCTGAGCCCGTCGGCGAGCTTGTCGACGAGGAGTTCGGAGCCGCCCGCGGCCGGGTTGCTGAGGTCGCGGTGGGCGAGGAAGACGATCCGGCGCGGTTGTGGGGGAGGCGCCGAAAGGTACTCCGCGCGGCGTGGGGCGGCCGCGCGCAGCGAGGACGGTACGTGCTGGGGCATGCGTGCTCCAACTCGTCTCAGGGTGCGGAACTGTGGGGGGCGGTCGGGCGGAACGGTCCTGCGGTGTCGCTGTTCGTGCTGTCCAGCCGTGCTGCCGGGCGTGCCGCGAGGCCGTGGGGGTGGCCCTGCGGAGGTGCTGTGCCCGGCCGGTGCGGGGGCGGTGCGCGGACTGTGCTCGGGTGGGGTGGACAGTTTTCGCCGCCCCGTTCGGCGCGGCTACTCACGGAGGTGATAATTTCCGGGCTTTTAAGAGCTGACGTCTCATCACATCGTGGTGGGTTGCAGGGCGGTTGGGGACGTATCAGGATTCGGACTCTTCGGCTCCGTCGATTCATCGTCCCTTCCGCGGCCGTTCGCCCCGTCGTCGCTCCGGCCGCGCAGGACCAGGACGATTCCGGCCACCGCGAGCACCGCGCCGAGGATCACGGCGACCAGCGGCAGCGTCTGTCCGACCAGCTTCAACCGGCTGCTGTCGTCGTCCGCGAGCTTCACCTGGGCCTTCTGCGTGGCAGGGGTGAACGCGATCCGCTCGCTGTCGAGAAGCACCGTCGCGTCCTTGCTGGAACCCGGCGCGCGCAGCGTCTTGCGGGGCCCGATCGCGGCGTAGATGATCCGGCCCGTGCGCTGGTCGGCGACGAGCTCGATGCCGTGGTTCGCGTAGTACTCGTCGGCCATCACCTGGCTCTTCCTCGGCTGCCCGACCAGTCGGCCCGGCACCTGCCGGGTACCCGTCTTGGTGGCCTTCACGGAGCCGGTGAAGCGGTAACCCTCGTACCCCTGGACCTTCTTGGTGCCCCGGTAGGTGAGCGGCACCGTCGCCCCCAGCGTGTTGTCCCACCAGCGGTAGGAGCGCTTCTCCACGTCGAAGGGGAACTTCAGGTACGCCTCGCCCTCGAAGTACGGCTCCTCGCCGCAGCAGTGCACCGGCGCGTTCGTCTTCCGGTCGGTGACCCAGCGCTCCAGGGTCCACTGGAGCGAGTCGTGCGGATCGGCCGCGGGCAGCGACTTGTCGGGGTCGATGGAGGTGGACACGTCCCAGATCGCGCGCCCGCTGTCCTCGCTGTCCTCGACGTCGCCGCGGACCTGCCGGGTGACCGTGAGGTTCTTGTCGTGGACCGTCTTGATCTTCTCGGTGTCGAAATAACTCCCCTTGCCCTTGAAGACGGTGACGACGTCGATGTCGACGGGGGTGCGTTTCGCGCGTGGCTCCACGTACCAGGCGAGCATCGGTGCGAGGACCAGAAGGAACGCGCCAAGGCCGAGAAGGATCAGCGAAAGCGGTGAGGCGGTGCGGCGCATGGGGTCACTCCTGGGCTGAGGGCGGGAGAGTGTTACCGAGCCGTATGGGCCGGGAACCGTAGGCGCACCCTTGACGAGGTGTCAATGCATTGCCGAGACTGGGCACTTGCCGGACGGGGCCCGGTGCGAAGCGTGCGACGAGGACCGCGGACGGATGCGTCCCGGCGCGCGCGAGGACTGTCTGACCAGGGTGGGGACGACCTCCGACCGAGAGGCTGACCCTCGCATGCACCGACTGCTCGCCGCTTCACTCACCGTCGCCGCCGGGGCGCTGCTCGCCGTGGGCGCCGCGCTCGGAATCGTCGCGCTCCTCGACGCCACGCCGGATCAGCCCAATACGCCCCTTGTGCACTACGAGGCACCCGCGCGGGGGCAGTGAGTGACCGTGCCCGCCACCGAGACCTCGCCCGCCGCCGAGAGCCAGGCCCACGCCGCGGGGCGCTCCGCCTGGCGCGACGTGCCCCCGATACAGGTGCGGCAGTTCGCCGCGCTCGCCATGGAGGAGGTGCCCGCGCTCGCCCAGGACATCCTGCGCGAGATCCGGGCCGAGTACCCCGGTCTGCCCGTCGTCCTCGACGACTCGGGCGAGCCGATGGCGCTCATCGGGATACGCCGCGCCCTGGAGGGCTTCGTCCAGCAACTCGCGTCCCAGGAGGGGCGGCCCCGCTACCACCTGGAGGTCTTCCAGGAGTTCGGCCGCGGCGAGGGCCTGCACGGCCGCAGCCTCGACTCGCTCCAGGCGATCTACCGGCTCGGCGTGCGGCTCGCCTGGCGCAGGCTCGCCGAGATCGGCCAGCAGATCGAGATCCCGCCGCCCGCCATGTACGAACTCGCCGAGGCGGGCTTCGAGTACCTCGACGGCCTCGTCGACCAGTCCGTACGCGGCTACGCCGAGGCCGCGGCCCGCGAGGCGGGCGAACGGCTGCGGTTGCAGCGGAAGTTGATGGAGCTGCTGCTCGCCGAGCGGCGCCCCGAAGGCGGCGGCGCGCACGGCGTGCTCGCGGGACCGCTGCCCGGCTCGGGCCAGGGCGCGGCATCGGGCCCTGGCCACGCCTCGCTCGGCAACGGCCTCGGCGAACGGGCCGCCCGGGTCGGCTGGCAACTGCCCGAACGCGTCGCCGTGGGCGTCCTGTTGCGCCCCGCGCGCGAGGCCGTCGCGCCCGCCGTCGGGCAGGGCGTGCTGCTCGACATGGAGGCCGAACAGCCCCGCATGGTCGTGCCCGACCCCGACGCGGCGGGCCGCCCCGAACTGCTGCGCCGCGCCATGGCGGGCTGGTCGGGCGCCATCGGACCGCCCGTGCCGCTCGCCGACGCGGCGAAGTCGCTGCGCTGGGCGGAGGCCGCGGTACGGCTCATGGAGCGCGGCCTGCTGCCCGCGGGCGAGGTCCTGCACTGCACCGAGCACACCGAGGCCCTCGTCCTGCTCCAGCCCGAGGAACTCATCGAGGACCTGGCCCGCCGGTGCCTCGCACCCCTCGCCCACTGCGGGCCCGCGCACGGCCGCCGCCTCGCCGAGACGCTCCTCGCCTGGCTGGAAACCCGCGGTGGCGCCCCGGAGGTGGCGGCCCGGCTCGGCGTCCACCCCCAGACGGTCCGTTACCGCCTGCGCCAGATCAGGGAGCTGTGGGGCGACGAGATCGACGACCCCGACCGTCGCTTCGAACTGGAACTGGTCCTGCGGGCGCGGCGGTTGCGGGGGCAGCTGGGCAGGGCGTAGCGGTGAAACCCGGCACGGGCCGGGCCCGACGCGCCGGACCATTCGATTCCGCACACAACTTTCACAGGGGCGGCTTCCACTGTTCCCGGCGCGGCACCTAGCCTCCATGCCTCATGGACTACTGCCACCCGTGCCGCAGGCACCTCAACGGCGCCCTCGCCTGCCCGGGGTGCGGGACTCCCGCCGAGGCGTGCCGGGAGTACGCGCGGTCGGTCGCGGTACGGGAGGAGCGCGACGAGGCGTACGAGGAGGAGGCCCCACGCGCGCGTGGGCGCGGCCGGGGCCGGAGGGGGCATCGGCGCAGGCGCCGCAAGGTGCTCCTGGTCACCGCGGGGCTCGCGCTCGCCGCGGGTGGGCTGAGTCTCGCGGAGCTGGGGACGGAGGGGGGCGCGGACGAGCCTGTGGGGGCGTCGGCGCCGGACGGTGAGGCGGCTGCCTCCGGCGGTCCGACGTCGAGGCCCCCGTCGGCGCCGACGCCCTCTTCCGCCTCCGCCGCGGCTCCCCCTCCCTCCTCCTCTTCCTCTTCTCCCTCCTCCTCCCCTTCCTCCTCCGCTTCCGCGCGGGGGGTGAAGGGTGGTCAGGAGTCCGCCGTCGAGCAGACGGCATCAGGGAAGCCGGGCGACGTCGGCCCCGGCGCTTCCGCCCCGCCCGGATCCTCCCCACCGGAGGCCCCCGCCCCCTCGACCCACCCCACCTCACCCCCCGACCCGTCGGAGTCGTGCGACCGCTTCTTGTGGTGGTGCACGTAGCGTCGACTGCGTCCGCGGCTGATTCGTGGTTGCTCGCGCAGTTCCCCGCGCCCCTGATCGGGCCGCCTCCGCAGTGTTTCGCCTGCGGGCGCGTCGTGGCTGCTCGCGCCGTTCCCCGCGCCCCTGGCGGGGCCCGACGGCGGGGGCGAATTCAGGGGCGCGGGGAACGGCGCGAAACCCCGGGTGGCTCATGCCTGACGAGGCCAGGAAGCCAGACGGCTAAGGGGCGCGGGGAACTGCGCGACCGGCCCCGCACGGCACGAGCGTGACCCGCAGGCCAACCCCGGAGCGGACCCTCAAGCCCCCTCCCCAAGCATCCTCCGCAAAAGCCCCCGCAACGACACCCGCTCCTCACGCGAAAGCTCGGCCAACGGCTCCCGCGCGAAGTTCAACGAGTCCCGAAGCCCCCGCGCGACCCGCACCCCTTCCTCCGTCGGCGCCGCCAGCTTCACGCGCCGGTCCGCCGGGTCAGGACGCCGCTCGACGAGACCACGCGCCTCCAGGCGGTCGATGATCCCCGTGATGTTGGACGGCTCGCACTTCAGCTTCTTGGCTATGCGCCGCATCGGCATCGGCTCGATGGAGAGCAGGCCGAGCACCCGCGCCTGCGCCCCGGTGAGCGAGTGCTCGGACGCCGCCTCCTCGTACTCCTCGTAGTAGCGCGCCACGACCGTCCCGATGAGCTCGACGACCTCAAGGGTCAGCGGGTCGGTGCGCGGCGAGGGCGAGGGAGCGGCGGAGGACGGGGAGCTACTGGTGGCCATGGTCTCCAGGCTACCCGGTTACTTGACATCATGAAATATCTAGGCGCATGGTTGTTTCAGAACATGAAGTATTTCTGAGGCCAGTACGAGGCCAGTATCTGGAGGACGCCCCCCCATGTCCGTCACCCCCGAGCAGCTCCCCTCCGTTAGCCGCGAATGGCACCTCGTGCGCCGCCCGAGCGGCTGGCCCGTGCCGGAGGACTTCGCGCTGCGCGAGGTCCCCGTCACCGCCCCGGCCGAGGGCCGCGTCCTCGTGCGCAACCTGCACTTCTCCGTGGACCCGTACATGCGGGGCCGGATGAACGACGTGAAGTCCTACATCCCGCCGTTCCAGCTGGACCACCCCATGGAGGGCGGCGCGGTCGGCGAGGTCATCGCCTCCAACGCCGAGGGCTTCGCGGTCGGCGACCACGTCCTGCACTTCGCGGGCTGGCGCGAGTACGCCTCCGTCCCCGCGCAGCACGCCACGAAGGTGGACGCGCAGGCCGCGCCGCTCTCCGCGTACCTCGGTGTGCTCGGCATGACGGGCCTGACCGCGTACGCGGGCCTGCTCGAAGTGGCCTCCTTCAAGGAGGGCGACTCCGTCTTCGTCTCCGGCGCGGCCGGTGCCGTCGGCGGCCAGGTCGGCCAGATCGCCAAGCTCAAGGGCGCCTCGCGCGTCATCGGCTCGGCGGGCTCGGACGAGAAGGTGAAGCTGCTCGTCGAGGAGTACGGCTTCGACGCGGCCTTCAACTACAAGGACGCCAAGCCGGTCGTCGAGCAGCTCAAGGAGGCCGCCCCCGACGGCGTCGACGTCTACTTCGACAACGTGGGCGGCGAGCACCTGGAGGCCGCCATCAGCCGCATGAACGTGCACGGCCGCGCCACCATCTGCGGCATGATCGCGGGCTACAACGACACCGAGCCGACCCCGGGCCCGCGCAACCTCGCCATGGTCATCGGCAAGCGCCTGCGGCTCCAGGGCATGCTCGTGCAGGACCACAACGCGCTCCAGCCGCAGTTCGTCCGCGAGGTCGGCGCGTGGGTGCGCTCGGGCGAGCTCAAGTACCGCGAGACGGTCGTCGAGGGCATCGAGAACGGCGCTGAGGCGTTCCTCGGCATGCTCCGCGGCGAGAACACCGGAAAGATGATCGTCTCCCTCGGCTGAGCCACCGGTCCCGTGGACAGGTTTCCGGTATCCGATAACCTAATTCCACAAGCCGTGGTTGTGGGCGCGCACCACGTCACATCTCAGGAGGAACAGCCACTCATGTCCATCCAGAAGATCGACGTCAAGTACACCGCCGTCGCCACCGCGGAGAACGGCCGCGACGGCCGGGTGGCCAGCGACGACGGCAAGCTCGACGTCGTCGTGAACCCCCCGAAGGAGATGGGCGGCAGCGGCGCGGGCACCAACCCCGAGCAGCTCTTCGCGGCGGGCTACAGCGCCTGCTTCCAGGGCGCCCTCGGCGTGGTCGCCCGCAAGGAGAACGCCGACATCTCCGGTTCGACCGTGACCGCCAAGGTCGGCATCGGCCAGAACGAGGCCGGTGGCTTCGGCCTCGAGGTCGCGATCACCGCCTCCATCCCGAACGTGGACGCGGCCACCGCGCAGTCCCTCGTCGAGAAGGCGCACCAGGTGTGCCCCTACTCGAACGCCACGCGCGGCAACATCAAGGTCGAGGTCTCGGCCGCCTGACCTCATCGGTCGGCCGTTCGATCGCTCGTACGAGAGGGCCGCATCCCGGCGGGGGTGCGGCCCTCTCGTCGTGCGGGGCGACCGGTCAGCCCGTCGCGAGCGCCGCCTCGTGCACCGCGCGCGCGAGCCGCGCGTTCTCCGGCGCCGGACCGCCCGGGAACGCGAACCGCCGCCGCGTGTAGCCGTACGTGAGAGCGGCGCGCGGATCCGCGAACGCCTGCGAGCCGCCCGCGCCGCTGTGCCCGATGGAACCCGCGCCGAGGAACGGGTACCAGACCTCCGACGTGGCCTGGAAGCCGACCGCGAACACCTTGTGGGCCCGCGCCACCAGGTCGTACCCGATCGACTGGACCTGCCCGAAAGCGGCCAGGGTGTCGGGCTTCAGGAGGGCCTCGCGCCCGCCGATGCCGGTGACCGCCGCCGCGTACATCCCCGCCAGGCCGCGCGCGGACGCCACGCCGCCCGCCGACGCGGGCCCCTTGGCGCGTACGGCACGGGAGTTGGGCAGGGCCTCCAGGTCGGTGGGGTGCGCGGCGTTGCGGTTGAAGGCGATCGAGGCGAGGGTGTGCGGCCCGGTCGGCTGCGCCTCGATGAGCTCCCGCTGCTCGGGCGTCGGGACCATCGGCAGCACGGAGTGGAAGCGGCCCTCGTGCTCCTCGGGCAGGCCCAGGAAGAAGTCGAGCCCGAACGGGGCGCGCACGCGCTCCTCGTACACCTCCCGCAAGGTCCGCCCGGTGGCCCGGAACACCACCTCGCCCGCGAGCGCCCCGATGGAGAGCGCGTGGTAGCCGAACGCGGCGCCGGGACGCCAGAACGGGCGCTGCGTGGCCAGGCGCGCGGCGATCGCCCGGTCGTCGGCGAGCTCGTCCGGCGAGAACCCGGCGTCGGCGCCCACGACGCCCGCGCGGTGCGCGAGCAGCTCCCGAAGCGTCACGGCGCCCTTGCCCTCGGCGGCGAACTCCGGCCAGTAGTAGGCCACTTCGCGGTCCAGGTCGAGCACGCCGTCCTGGACGAGCAGGGCGACGACGAGGTGGGCCGCGCCCTTGGTGGAGGAGTACACCCCGTAGAGCGTGTCGCGGTCGGTGTCGGGCCCGACCCACAGGTCGACGACCTCGCGCCCCTCGACGTAGGCGGACAGCTGGCCCGCGTAGTGCGGCTCCTGGCCCGCGAGGACGGCGGTGAACTCGTCGCGCACGGCCTCGTATCCGTCGGCGACGGTGCCCTGCACTCGGATCTCACGGGTCATGGTGATGGCCTCCAGGGCGCGGCGGAATGATCTCTGTCCGGTCAACCGCCGCGCCCCCGAAGGTATTTCCCGGCCTCAGCCGACCGTCAGCAGCGCCCTTCCGACCTGCGGGAACATTCCCTTGGGGTGGTCGCGGAAGAGCGGTTCGGTGCCGAAGAGGACCACGCCCGTGCGGCCCGAGGTCCCGCTGATCACCGAGGCCCTGCCCGCGGCGGCCGAGGGGCCT
This sequence comes from Streptomyces formicae, assembly GCF_002556545.1. NCBI lineage: Bacteria > Bacillati > Actinomycetota > Actinomycetes > Kitasatosporales > Streptomycetaceae > Streptomyces > Streptomyces formicae. The sequence goes on along the minus strand of NZ_CP022685.1, from coordinate 2,943,685 downwards.
CCGGTGCCGTCGTCGGTGGCCCGCCAGTGCCCGGACACCAGCGGGTTCCCCGTGCCGTACTTCTGCTCCACGCGCACCGAGGGGCCGAGGCCGGTGAACCACATCGGCGCGTAGACGAAGCTGTGCTCCGGCGCGCCACCGGTGATCGCGCCGCCCGAACTCGTCACCTTGACCACGCCGTTGGCGTCACCGTTGCCCGCCACGGGCTTGGCGGCGAGCAGCTTCGCGTCGGCGTTGAGCGCGGCGCCGGTCTCGCCCCGGCCGACCAGACCGCCGCCCTCGGCGAGGAACCGGTCGAGACCCGCCTTCGCCGAGGCGTTCAGCTCACCGCGATCGAGCCCGGCGGAGACGAACAGGACGTCCGTCGTGCGCCAGTCGAAGCCCGCGTTGAGCACGGCGTTGGACACCGGCACCACGTCGAAGTTCATCTCCCGCAGCGCGAACAGCTCGCCCGGCGTGACGGCCGCGGCGACCCGGGTGCGGTGCAGCGCGGCGCCGCCCTCGGCCTTGGTGGCGTCGAAGGACACGTCGTACTTCTCGGCGGCGACGGTCGCGGCACGGCGCGCGGACGACGGCAGGACGGCGTTCCCATCCCGGTCGCGGCGCACCGAGACCCCTTGCGCGAGAAGGGAGTTGAGCGCGGCGATCTCGCGCGGGTCGTCGAGCCGCAGGCGCAGGTTCCCGCGCGGGGCCACCTGGCCGACGCGGGAGGCGGCGTGCACCGGACGCGCGCGCACGCCGTCCAGGTCACCGCCCTTGACCGCGTCCACGCTCGCGCCCCACAGCCGCCCGAGACTCCACCCCGAGATGTCGTACATGGTCGACACCTTGTCGCTGATGTCCCGCCCGTCGGCCAGCATCACGTTCGCCAGGCCCCGCTTGGGCTGGTGCATGTCGACGACGTACGAGCCCTTGGCGTACGTACGGCCGCCGAGCCGGAAGGAGTGCTTCGCGCGCTCCACGCGGACGTCGTTGGCGAGCAGGTGGTCCACCAGGCGCGCGGCGGCCGTCGCCGATCGCTGGCCCCGGCCCCCGGCCGGAATGACGTACGCGCGGGGGAACTCGGTCGTGTAGACGTCCTCGGGCCCGATGCCCGGCACGCCGGGAACCGTCTCCTCCGAGACCGGCACCTGCTGCGCGCCCGTCGCGCCCCGCCGGAAGACCTCGATCTGGTCGGCGATCACCGAACGGCGGTGTGCCGCGGTGTAGTCGAGGGTGGCGCGCATGGCCGCGCCCGCGATGTCCACGTTGATGGCGGCCCTGCGGCGCAGCTCGGCGGCCGGCTGGGTCTCGTACTCCTCGTTGTTCACCTGCATCGGGAACTCGATGGTGTGCGTGGCGACCGCGCCGTGGAAGGGCATGTACTGCGGGGTGAAGATCGGCGGCCAGTCGTCCCAGCCCTCCTGCTGGTCGCGGAAGGGGATGACGGGCGGCTTCACGCCGTCCTTCTCCTCGGTGTAGCCGAGGCCCTTGATGGCGGCCTCCATGCCGAGGGCGTTGGCGTAGGAGTTCTTCAGGAAGAGGTCGTACTCGTAGTTCTCGCCGTGCGGGGGAGTGGTCGGCTCGATCAGCGTGCCGTTCACGTACCCGTGCAGGTCGATCATGACGGCGGGCTGCTTGGCGATGGCGATCTGCCGCACCGCGCGGGCCTCGGGCTGCGACGCGGTGATGAAGTCGCGGTTGAGGTCGAAGCCGTTGGCGTTGGCGCGGGTGCCCGCTATGCGCCCGTCGGGGTTGGTGGTGATGTTGAAGTAGAGGCGGTTGTGCGCGAGGAGGTCCTTGCTCCTGGCGTCCTTCGCCTTCGCGAGCTTCCCTATGAGCTTGAGGGCCGCGTCGGTGCCCTCCCACTCGTTGCCGTGGATGTTGTTGTTGATGAAGACCGGCGTCTTGTACGAGGACTTGATCGCCTTGTCCTCGGCCGCCGCGGCGGGGGAGTCCTCGATGCGCTCGCGCATCCGCTCCTGGCGGGCCGTCTCACGCGCGGACTCGGGCGCGGTGACGGTCACGAGGTAGAGCTGGTGACCGCCGGCGGAGCGGCCCGCTATCTCCACGCTCACGCGGTCGCCGACGCGCTGGAGGGCGTTCAGCTTCGGGGCTATGCCGTGGTACGGCGTCAGCCCCAGTTTTATCGACTTGTCGGCCGGGTTCTCCGGTGGTGGATCGAGCTCGCGCACGCGGGGATAGCCGCGCCCCTTGTCGCCGGTGAGCTCCGGGGCTCCGGCCCCGGCTCCGGACTGGACCCCGGCGAGGGCGCGGTCGGCGGCCGCCTCCGGAGCCCGGGCCGCCCGGTCGGCCCCCAGCGGCGAGCCCTCGCGGGTGACCGGGCGCGGTGTCGGATCCGCGGTGGCGCTGCCCGGGGCGAACGCGGTGAAGAGCAGCGCGCCCGCGGTGGCGGCGGCGGTGACCAGAACGGGTCTTGATGGCCGGGACATGCCCATATGTACCTCCGGGAGATCGATAAGCGAGGTCTTACCCGTTCAACTCCCGTACAACAAGAGGGCCTTGCGTCCCGCCTGTGACAGTCCTGGCACACGGCAGCGCGCAAGCCCCCGGCCACCTGCGGCTAAGGTGTGCCGCATGCGCGATCTGGGTGTGGGCTTCGGCTACTTGATGAAGGGGCAGCGCTGGGTCGCCCAGCACGGCAAGCAGTACGGATGGGGGCTGCTGCCCGGCCTCATCACGCTGGTCCTCTACGCGGCCGCGCTCGTCTCGCTCGCCCTGTGGGGCGTCGATCTCGTCGGGTGGGCCACGCCCTTCGCGGACGACTGGTCATCGCCCTGGCTCGGCCTCTTCCGCGGCTTCCTGACGGCGCTCCTGTTCGCCCTGGCGCTGCTGCTCTCCGTCGTCACCTTCACCGCGGTGACGCTGCTCATCGGGGAGCCGTTCTACGAGTCGCTGTCCGAGCAGGTCGACATCTCCGAGTGCGGCCACGCCCCCGAGTCGGGGCTTCCGCTCTGGCGCGACCTGTGGATCTCCGCCCGCGACAGCCTGCGCATCGTCGTGCGCGCGATGGTGTGGGGCATCCTGCTCTTCGCGCTCGGCTTCATCCCGGTCGTCGGCCAGACCGTGGTCCCGGTGATCGGCTTCTGCGTGACCGGCTTCTTCCTCGTCGAGGAGCTCAGCGCGGTCGCGATGCAGCGCCGGGGCGTCCAACTCCGCGAGCGCCTCGCCCTGTTGCGCGGCCGCAAGCAGCTCGCCTGGGGCTTCGGGGCGCCGCTCGCCGTCGCCTTCCTCGTGCCGTTCGTCGCCGTGTTCCTGATGCCGGGCGCGGTCGCGGGAGCGACGCTGATGGCACGGGACCTGCTGGGCGAGAACGGCTCGGACGGCGACGGCTCACGTGACGCCGTCGGCAGTCAGGACGACGACGATGCGGCGGCCCCGAGGATCCCCCGCACCTGAGCGACGATGTCGAGCCGGTTCCGTACGAACTCGGGATCGGTCACGGCACCCGTCGCCGGATCGGTGTTGCCCGCGCCGAACTGCAGGACGGGCGTGTGGACGTGGCCGCCGGGCAGCCGGTCGTGCAGCCCGAGCCGGTCGCGCAGGAGCGTCGCCCGGTAGGCGATCTCGTTCGACAGGTAGTTCCCGCCGCCGCCCTCACGGGCCGTGGACCCCTCGGTCGGCCCGTCGGGCCGGACCACGGGCCCGGTGCCGCCCGCCGGGATCTCCGTCACCGACGTGTTGTCGTACACCGGGAAGCGTCCGGTGTCGGCGGCCACGATCTCCTTGTACGGGAGGGTCGTCGACGTCCACTGCGGCTGCGAAGCGGGATCGCTCACCGGCACGGTCTCCGTGCGGGAGAGGTTCTCGTTGTCGGGGAAGCCGCCCCGCCAGGCGCCGTTGGTCCGCTCGATGTCGAACTTGCCCACGCGCCCCTGGCTGATGGTGGTGAACAGGTCGACGCGCGGCAGCTGCGGCCGCAGCGCCCGCTCCACGGCGCCGTCCGCGAAGTCCTGCCAGCGGACGGGGAAGGTGACGGCCTCGATGCGCGCGGGCCCTTCGGCGGTCCGGATCGTCGTGCCGTCAAGGGCGAGCGCGGCGGCCCCCGACGGATTGCTGATGCGTACGTCCCTGTCCAGCGTGAACGGGTCGAAGCCGGTGACCAGGATGCGCTTGGTGTGCTTGTGCCCCCGGGGGTAGGTGACGGCGTCCTGCCCGCGCGAAGAGGTCTCCAACACGCCGATCAGCCGGGCCCGTTGCTTCTCCGAGAGCCGGAAGCCGCTCGGCTCCCACTGCCGCAGCTCCCGCGTCATCCCGAGCCTGGCCCAGTAGAGCGGCCGGTCGTCGTCCCTGCTGAGGTCTCCTCCCGATGGCCCGCGCCCCTGCACCCGGTCCACGGCCCGCCGCCACAGGTCGCCGCCCTGGCCCGCGACGAGCCGCCGGGCCTGCGCGTAGGAGCGGGTCTTGGCGAGGGCCCGCGCCAACTCGGGCGCGCGGCGGTCGAATCCGCTGCGGCGCAGGATCTCCTGCGGCGCGGCCCGGTCGAGCCGCTGCTCTTCGGCGGTGGCCGTGGACGCGGACGTGGGTGCGGCGGAGGCGGGGGCCGAGGCACCGAGCCCGACCAGCAGGGCGGCGGCGCCGAGGGCGCCTATACGAGGGAACACGCGAATCCTTCCGTGGCCGGTCACCAGTGGATCAGTGACTGGTGAGGTGGCGGAAGTATCGCGGGACGGAAGGGGTGAGCGCTACGGCGCGTCACGGGTGAACCGGCGCCGCGCGGCCAGCGCGAGCAGCACGCAGCCGAGCGCTCCGACCAACAGGTCGGTCCACTCCGGGGCGTTGGCCTCCCGCAGCAGTGCGGAGACGCCGAAGCTGGTGTTCCAGCCCGACTCGGTGATCGCGGAGCCGAAGCCCTGTACGACCAGGATGAAGCCGAAGAGGGCGAGCAGCCCTCCGGCGGAGGACTTCTTGGGCTGGGTGGCATGGGGCCGTGTGGACATGCGTATCTCCCCGAGTGCGGTGCGGCGGTGGCACCGTCGACTGTTCCGATGCGGTCGCATCAGATCATGCATCGGAAGCGGGATATGATGCAACCGCATCAGAACGCGGGGGTGCGCGTCAGATACGGCGGATCCCCACGCCCGACGAAAGGCGTCCGCACGTGCCCAAGCAGGTCGACTACGAGGACCGGCGCCGCCGCATCGCCGAGGCGGTCCGCCTGCTGATCGCCCGCTCCGGGATGGAGTCCGTCAGCCTGCGCGACGTCGCCGCCGAGGCGCAGGTCTCGATGGGCGCGGTCCAGCGCTGCTTCCGCACCAAGGACGAGATGCTGCTCTTCGCCCTGGAGGACATCTCGCAGCGCGTCGCCGACCGTGCGAAGGCCCGCATCGAGGCGTCGGACACACCGCAGTCGGCCGCGACCCTCCTGGACCGCTCGCTCTCCGCGCTCGCCCTGGTCGACCCGGAGGACAGGACGGAGGCCCAGGTCTGGGTGGCCTTCGTGGCCCACGCGACGGTGAGCGCCCCCCTCGCGGCGGTCCTGCGAGACACGTACGCCAAGCTGCACGACCTCCTGGTCTGGCTACTGGACTACGGCAGATCCACCGGCGAGTTCCGCGACGACGTGAACGCGAAGGCGGAGGCCCACACCCTCCTGGCCCTGACGGACGGCCTCACCGCGCAGGTGCTGGTGGGCCACATGACACCGGAAGACGCACGGCGGGTGTTGCGCTCCCGAGCGGCCCGGCAGTAGACGGGGCACGGGGGCACTGCCTTAGGGCCGCGGGGAACTGCGCGACAAGCACGGGTGGCGCGGGGGCAATTCGGGCACGGGGGTGTTGCCTTAGGGGCGCGGGGAACTGCGCGACAAGCCCCGCACGGCCCGGGGGCAACTGTGAGACCGGCCACGAGGCAGGGGCGCGGGGAACTGCGCGCTCAGCCACAACGCACCCGCAGCCAAATCGGTTGCCGCACCCACCCCCTCCCCGCGAAGCTCAACGCATGACCACGCCCCCGGCCCCCGCCGCCCCGCCCCTGACGCCCCCCGACGCCCGGTCGGCGGCGCGGCGCCAGCAGCAGGTCGGCCGACACCGGAGGCCAGCCCCCGCGCACGCGTGAGCGCCGTCCTGGTCGCGGGACTCCTCGCCGGATACGGCATCGCCATGCCGGTCGGCGGCGTCGCGACCTATCTCGTAGCCCTCACGGCCCGCACGTCCCTGCGGACCGGCGCCTGCGCCGCCCTCGGCGTCGCGACCGCCGACGGGCTCTACGCCCTCGTCGCAGCGATCGGCGGCACCCGGCTCACCCACCTCCTGGCACCGCTGATGACTCCGCTGCGCTGGGCATCGGCCCTGGTCCTCCTCGCGCTCGCCGCACGCGGGGCGATCACGGCGATCCGCCAGTACCGGGAGCGCACCGGCGCAACCGGCACCGGAACCGGCACCGGCACCGGCACCGGCAGGACAGGAACCCCCGTAGGCCCCACCCGCGCCTACGCCGCCCTGCTCGGCATCACGCTCCTGAACCCCGCCACGGTCGTCTACTTCGCCGCACTCGTCCTCGGCAGCCCGGCCACCACGTCCCTGACGGGACCGGAACAGGCACTGTTCGCGCTGGCCGCGTTCGCCGCGTCGGCGAGCTGGCAACTGCTCCTCGCGGGCGGCGGCGCCCTCCTGGGCCGCGCGCTCACGGGCAGCAGGGGCCGCCTGCTGACGGGGCTCGCGTCGAGCGCGCTGATCGCGGGCCTCGCGGGGCATCTGCTGGCGTCGGCGGGGTGAGGCGAACCAGCCACCCCACCCCACCCCACTCCACTCCACTCCACCTCACCCCACCTCGCCGCCCCTCACCTCACCTCGCCGTCTCCCAACTCACCGTCCCCCGACGTCAGTTCCCCGATGACATGCCGCGCCGTATCCGCCATCCACAGGTTCGTCTCCCGGTAGTACGAGAGTTCGTTGACGGCGATCGTCAGCGCCCAGCCACGACCCCGCGCCCACATGGCGTCGTCCGTGGCGGGGCCGAGCGCGGCGCGGAAGGACCGGCGGGCCTCGCCGTCCATCAGGTACCACGCGGCGATCAGGTCGACCGCGGGGTCCGCCGTGCCCATGCACTCGAAGTCGATGACGGCACTGAGTCGGCCCCGCGCGACCAGGACGTTCCCCGGCTGGAGATCCCCGTGCACCCAGACGCCGGGCCCCTGCCACGGCGCGGCGCGCAGCGCGGCGTCCCACACGGCGGTGACGGCGTCGGTGTCGACGACCCCGCGCAGCCCGGCGATCACCGCGCGCGTGTCGGCGTCGCGCGAGGCCAGCGGGTCGCCTCGGTAGGAGGCGGGCGCACCGGCCGTATCGAAGCCGCGCAGGGCGGTGAGGAACGCGGCCATGTCCTCGGCGAACAGGGCGGGTTCGGCGAGCGGCCGCCCCGCGACGGGCGTCTCGCCCTCCAGCCACCGGAAGACGGACCACGGGTACGGGTAGCCCTCGCCCGGTTCGCCCATGGCGAGCGGTGCGGGTACGGGCACCGGCAGCGCCCCCGACAGTCTGCGCAGCCACTCGTGCTCGCGCCGCGCGCTCTCCGCGTCCCCCGCCCGGCGCGGCAGGCGCACCACCATGTCCGTGCCGAGCCGGTACATCACGTTGGACGTCCCCGCGGATCCCACGAGCCGCACGGGAAGACCGGCCCACGCCGGGAACCGGGCACCGACCAGGCGGCGTACGAGGTCTTCGTCGATGTCGGGTTCGTCGGCGTGCGTCTTCGGTGCGGTGGACATGGGCGACCTTCCTGTCGAGGTTGTCGGCGTTGTCGGAGACATCGGTGCGGCCGGTGCTGTCCGTACGGGCTGCGGGAAGGCGCGACCGGCCGGACAGGCCGCCCGCAGCGCTCGGAGGAACGGTGCCACGGCGGGCGGCGCCGAGTGACCCCGTGGCGTGGCCGCGTACACGGCGCGGGCCGGCGCGCCCTCGTCGCGCAGGGGGACCAGCGCGATGTCCTGGCGTACCGACTCGGCGGCGAGCGCGGGGATCAGCGTCACCCCGAGCCCCGCCGCGACATACCCCTGCTTCGCGGTCCACTCCGCGACGACGTGGGCGACGCGCGGCCGGAGCCCGTGGCGCACCGCCGCGTCCAGGAGGGTCCCCTCGATCCGGGAGCTGCCGGATATCCACTCCTCGGCGGCGAGTTGGGGAAACCGCACCTCGGGCAGCGCGGCCAGCGGATGACCGGAGGGCAGCGCGACGTACAGCGGTTCGTCGAGGAGGTGGTGCAGCTCGTACGCGTCGGCGGGCAGCGCGCCGCCCGTCGTCGACACCACGGCGAGGTCGAGCCCGCCGTCCGCGACACGGGCGAGGAGCGCGGGCGTCAGACCCTCCTCGCGGACGAGCGTCACCCCGGGACGCGCGGCGCGGAACCGCGCGATGGCCCGGGGGACGAGCCCCGCGTCCGCCGTCGCGAACGCGCCGACCCTCAGCAGCCCACCCGTCGCGTCGCGCAGCGCCGTCAACTCCCGCCCCAGCGAGGTCAGTCGGGACATGACGTCCGTCGCGTGCGGCAGCAGCGCACGCCCGTGCGCGGTGGGCCGTACGCCGCGCGGCAGCCGGTCGAAGAGAGGTGCGCCGCCCAGCGCCGCCTCCAGCGCGGCGATCTGCCGCGAGACGGCGGACTGGGTCCATCCGAGCTCGCGCGCCGCCACGGTGAACGACCCGTGCCGGGCCACGTCGAGGAAGGTCCTGAGCCAGACGGTCGAGAGGTCGGGGGGAGCGGTGTCCGCCGGGCGTGCGGCATGCGGGTTCGGCATGGCTCACATGCTAGGGATTCGCTTGTCGCATCCCGGTGCCGGGCCTAGCGTCTCAGGCATGGAAAAGATCGCATTCCTCGGGCTCGGCCACATGGGTGAGCCGATGGCCCGCCAACTCCTCACCTCTCCGTACGAGTTGATTGTCTGGAACCGCACCGCCGCGAAGGCCGACGCCCTCGTCGAGGCGGGCGCCACCCGCGCCGCGAGCCCCGCGGAGGCCGTGCGCGACGCCGACGTGGTCATCACGATGCTCGCGGACCCCGCCGCCGTACGCGAACTGGCCGACGCCGTCGTCCCCGCGCTGCGCCCCGGCGCGTACTGGGTGGAGATGTCGACCGTGGGCCCCGACGTCGTGGCGGAGCTCGCCGCGCTCGTCCCCGCGGGGGTCACGCTGGTCGACGCCCCCGTGATGGGCAGTACGGACAAGGCCGCCGCCGGGCAGCTCGGCATCCTCGCGGGCGGCGAGGCGGCCCGTGTCGAGCACGTGCTCGCCCGCTTCGGCCCCGTCACCCGCACCGGCGCCCTCGGCTCCGGCGCCGCCCTCAAGCTCGTCGTCAACACCGCGGTCCTCGGTGGCGTCGCCCTGGTCGCCGAGGCCATGAAGCTCGCCGACGCGTTCGGCCTCACGGAGGACACCGCGAGGGACGCCCTGGCCAAGGGACCGCTCGGTGGCGCCGTAGCACGGGCCTTCGCGGACGGTGTGCACTTCGGCAGCGACCTCGCCGTCAAGGACGTCGCCCTGGCCACCGACTCCGCCGAACTCCCCATGATGGAAGCGGCGTTGGCCCACTACGAAGCGGCGGCCGCCATCCCCTCGCTCGCCCACGAGGACGTCGCCCGCGCCGTCCCGCACATCCGCGGCCACCGCGCCCCGTGACCCCCGCCGACCGCACCGGAGGAACCCGACCATGCTGATCACCCTCGACGACCCGGCCGGGGCACCCCGCCCCCTCGGCCCCTACTCCCAGGTCGCCCGCGTCCAACTACCGGACGGGAGCGCCCTGTTGTACCTCTCGGGCCAGATAGCCGAGGGCGCCGACCTCGCCGCGCAGTCCCGCGGCGTCTTCGAGGCGCTGGCCGCCCTGCTCGACGCCCACGGCGCCACCCTCGCCGACGTGATCAACATCCGCACGTTCCTGACCGACCTCGACGGACTGCCCGAATACGCCGCCGTACGCCGGGAGTTCCTCACCGGCACGCCGCCCACCAGCACCACCGTCGAGGTCCCTCGGCTCTTCCGTCCCGAGGCGCTAATCGAGGTCGAGGTGGTGGCCGCCGTCGCCGCCGCTTCCCGCTCCGCCGGTCCGCTCCCTGCTGCGGGGCTCGCCCAGTAGCGCGAGGAAGTTCCTGAACGCCCCCGGCATGTCCACCGATTCGGGGTCGAGCAGCCACTGGTACTGCAGCCCGTCCATCACCGCCACGAGCAGCGGGGCCGCGGCCTCCGGGGTGAGCCCGCCGGGCAGCCGGTCCCCGTACTCGGCGCGCAGCACCTCGGTGAAGTTCTCGCGCACCGCCCCGTACCGCTTGGTGAAGAACTCCCGGGCCGGGTGCCCGTCCGTGACGCTCTCGCCGAGCAGTGCCGAGAAGGTCTGCACGAGCCCCGCGCGCATCGTGTTGTACTCCACCAGCGAGCCGAGCAGATCGAGCCGCCACTGGCCGCGCGGCACCGCGTCCCACTGGTCGCGGGCCTCCAGGACGGCGACCAGCAGGGCCTCCTTGGTCGGGAAGTAGTGCAAAAGTCCCTGCTGGGTGAGCCCGACCCGCTCGGCGACGGCCCCGAGGCTCGCACCCCGGTAGCCGCGCTCGGCGATCACTTCCAGGGCGGCACGGAGGATCTCCGCGCGCCGCTCCTCGCTCCTGGCCCTCGCCGCCATGGCCGGTACCCCTTCCCCGTTGGTCCCGAGAGGACCGTACGACATCTGTTAATAACAGCAAGGTAACGAAACCTACCGCTCTACAGGTACCCGATGCACGATGGAGGGAACGGAACGGACTTCTACGCACGAGGAGGCACCGCCATGGCGGGACGCAAGGCCACCGAGGACACACGGGCTGACCGGGCCCGCGAGGCCGTCGTCGACGCGGCACTCGGCAGGCTCGACCTCGACGCCAAGGCCCGGCTGCTCGGCGGCCGGGAGGTGTGGTCGCTGCACGCCCTGCCGGAGATCGGCCTCAAGTCCCTCGTGCTGTCCGACGGCCCGATCGGCGTGCGCGGGGTCCGCTGGACCGCCGACGACCCCTCGATCGCGCTGCCCTCGCCGACCGCGCTCGCCGCCACCTGGGACCAGGACCTGGCCCGCCGCGCGGGCGCGCTGCTCGCCCAGGAGGCGCGGCGCAAGGGCGTCCACGTCCTGCTCGCGCCCACCGTCAACCTGCAGCGCTCCCCGCTCGGCGGCCGCCACTTCGAGGCGTACAGCGAGGACCCGTACCTGACCGGCGTCATCGGCACCGGCTACGTCCAGGGCGTACAGAGCGGCGGCGTCGGCACGACCGTGAAGCACTTCGTCGGCAACGACGCCGAGACCGACCGCTTCACCGTCGACAACACGATCGGCGCGCGGGCCCTGCGCGAGCTCTACCTCGCCCCCTTCGAGGCGATCGTCGAGAACGCCCACCCCTGGGGCATCATGACCGCCTACAACCAGGTCAACGGCGTGACCATGACCGAGCACCGGTACCTGGTCAACGAGGTCCTGCGCGGCGAATGGGGCTTCGACGGCTGCAACGTCTCCGACTGGGTGGCCGCCCGCTCCACCACCGGCGACATCGAGGGCGGCCTCGACCTCGCCATGCCGGGCCCGCGGACGGTCTACGGCGAGCCGCTCGCCGCCGCGGTCAGGGCCGGGGAGGTCGAGGAGGGGACCGTCGACGAGGCCGTCCGCAACGTCCTGCGCCTCGCCGCCCGCGTCGGCGTCCTGGACGGCGCCGAACCGGTCGTCGCCGAACCGCCCGCCGAGATCGACGGCGAGGCCCTGGCCCGCGAGATCGCCCGGCGCTCCTTCGTCCTCGTACGCAACGAGGGTGGCGTGCTCCCGCTCGCGTCCACCGGCAGCGTCGCCCTCAGCGGCGCCGCGGCCCGTGACGCCCGCATCCTCGGCGGCGGCTCGGCCACCGTCTTCCCCGCCCGTACGGTCTCCCCGCTCGACGGCCTGACCGCCGCCCTGCCCGACGGCTCCCTGAGCTACGCCGTCGGAGCCGACCCCAGCGACGAACTCGCCCCGGCCGACCAGGGGTTCGCCCTGCGCGCCCGCTGCCGCGACGCCGCGGGCGAACTGCTCGGCGAGGGCAGCCTGCCGACCGGCCAGGTCCAGTGGATCGGCGACGACCTGCCCGCGGGCGTCACCCACGAGACCATGGCGAGCATCGAGGTGAGGGGCACCTTCACCCCGCGCGAGAGCGGCGAGCACTCCTTCGGCACGCGCGGCCTCGGCGCCTTCACCCTCACCGTCGGCGGCGAGGTCCTCTACGACGGCGTCCAGGAGATGGACTCCGACGCCGACCCCTTCGAGGCGTTCTTCGGCTCGCCGGTCGAGCGCGGCAAGGTGACGCTCACCGCGGGCGAGCCCGTCGAGATCTCCCTCCTGCACCCGCTGGACAAGGAGTACAAGGCCCCGCTGCCCGGCGTCATGTTCTGCCTCGTCCACCTCGGCCCGCGCCGTGACCCCGACGAACTGATCGCCGAGGCCGTCGAGGCCGCGCGGAACGCCGACACCGCCGTCGTGGTCGTCGCCACCACCGAACGCGTCGAGTCCGAGGGCTTCGACCGCAAGGACCTCGCGCTCCCCGGCCGTCAGGACGACCTCGTTCGCGCCGTCGCCGAGGCCAACCCGAACACCGTGGTCGTCGTCAACTCCGGCTCCCCGGTGGAGCTTCCGTGGCGCCACGACGTCGCCGCGGTCCTGCTCGGCTGGCTCCCCGGGCAGGAGGGCGGCGCGGCCCTCGCCGACGTGCTGCTCGGCGCCGAGGAGCCCGGCGGCCGACTCCCCACCACCTGGGGCGACCTCGCCGCGGCGCCGGTTACCGACGTCACCCCGGTCGACGGTGAACTCGCCTACGACGAGGGCGTGTTCATCGGCTACCGCGCCTGGGAGAAGGCGTCGGCCACCCCCTCGTACGCCTTCGGTCACGGCCTCGGCTACACCGACTGGACGTACGAGTCGCTGACGGTCGAGGGTGCCACGGCCACGATCGGTGTCCGCAACTCCGGTCAGCGCACGGGCCGCGAGGTCGTCCAGGTCTACCTGGCCCCCGCCGACAACGACGGCACGCGCCCCGCCCGCTGGCTCGCGGGCTGCGCGAGCGTCGAGGCGGCACCGGGCGAGAGCGTCGAGGTCACCGTCGAACTCCCGCGCAGGGCCTTCGAGATCTGGGACGAGAACGCCAACGCATGGGCTTACCAAGGCGGTTCATACGAGGTGGAGGCGTCCCACTCGATCGCGGACCGCCGCCTGACGGAGACACTGATCGCCTGAGAGGGGCGGGAGCCCCGTCAGGGGCGCGGGGAACTGCGCGAGCAACCACGAAGCACCCGCAGATGTTCACCGACCCGAGAAACCGTAAACGGTCTCCGACGAGAAGACCCCACCCGGTCGCAGAACCGTCGAGGGAAACCCGGGCCTATGGGGAGAGTCGGGAAAGTGCTGGGTCTCCAGCGCGATCCCGCCCCCCGGGGCGAACGGCAGGTCGGGCGCGAAGTGGTCAGCCGTGTACAACTGAAGCCCCGGCTCGGTCGTGGACACGGTCAGTACCCGCCCGGACCCGGGGTCGCACAGCGAAGCCACCTCGACGGGCTCGGCCGTGCCCCCCTTGTCCAGTACGTAGTTGTGGTCGAGGCCGGGACCTACCGCCCGCGCGGAGCGGAAGTCGAACCGGGTCCCGCCCACCTCCTCGTACGCCCCCGTGGGAATCCCGGAGCCGTCCACCGGGGTGAGCCGGGACGCCGCGATCCGCACCTCGTGCCCCAGAGCACTGCCCGCCCCCGCCCCCGCGAGGTTCCAGTACGTGTGGTTGGTGAGGTTCACGACGGTCGGCGCGTCCGTCGTCGCCTCGTACGCGATCCGCAGCGCGCCCGCCCCGTCGAGGGAGTACGTCACCGCGACCGCGAGGCGCCCGGGATAGCCCTCCTCGCCGTCGGGGGAGACCCGCGAGAGCCGCACCCCGTGCGCGCCGTCCGGCTCCGCGTCCCAGACGTGCTTGTCGAAGCCGCGCTCGCCGCCGTGCAGGGCGTTGGGGCCGTTGTTGCGCGCGAGGCGGTACGTGCGCCCGTCCAGCGCGAAGGCACCGCCCGCGATCCGGTTCGCGTACCGCCCCACCAGCGCCCCGAAGTAGGGACCGGGGTGCGCGAGATACCCCTGGAGCCCCTCGAACCCCAGCGCCACCTGCGCGACTCGCCCCGAGCGGTCGGGAACTTCCGCCGACTGCACGATGCCGCCGTACGTCAGGACGCGTACCCGCACCCCGCCCCTTTCCAGGGTCCAGCGGTGGACGGGCGTGCCGTCGGGGAGCGTCCCGAAGAGTTCACTGCGCATGATCGCGAGACTACGCGGTGCCCTACCTCGCGGGTTTCGCCGCCGTGACCTGTCGGTAGGCCAGCTCGGCCAGGCGCGACTGGCCGTTCTTGCTGGGGTGGAACCAGTCCCAGTGGCTCAACTGGTCGCCGTCGAAGCGGTAGTCGAACACCGCCCCGCCGTCGTACCGGCAGTGCTTGTCCTTCCCGCACACGTCCTCGAGCACCTCGTTGTACGCGACCACCCGGTCCCGCACCGAGTCGCGCCGCTCGCTCGCCGCCGCGTCCAGATCGTCCGGCTCGGCCAGCATCGAGGAGCAGATGCCCAGCTTCCACACCTGCTTGCCCAGCGGATTGGTGCGGCCCTGGGACCAGAGCCGCTTCAGGTCGGGGACGGACGCGACGTACACCTGGGTCCTGGGCAGCGAGCGGCGCAGCGTGCGCATGGCCTCCTCGAAATCGGCCCGGAACTCGGCGACCGGCGTCATCGAGGCCGCCGTCGAACGGCAGGCGTCGTTGGCGCCGACCATCACCGTCATCAGCTCGGGCCGCTCGGTCGCCGCCTGTTCGATCTGGCCGTTCAGGTCGGACATGCGGGCGCCGGTCTTGGCGTGGTTCCAGCTGTGCGAAGCGGCCCGCCGTTTCCCGAGGAGACGAGTCGCCAGGCTGCGCACCTCGCTGTCCGTGCCGGTCGCCCAGGACACCTCGGGGCAGTCCGAGAGCACCGAGCAGGCGTCGAAGCCACGGGTGATGGAGTCACCGACCGCGGCCAGCGAACGGGGCGAGGTGTCCCAGGTGGGCGTGGGTTTCGGGGAGGGCTTCCGCTGCGCTGCCGACCCGCCGGGAGCCGAGGCGTCGCCGCCCTGCGCGTCGCACGCCGTGAGGGCGGTGGTGCCGAGAAGAGCCGCCGTCGCGACGGCGACGACGGCACGCGAGCGGTGCCTGCGATTTCGCATCCCCTGGTCCCCTCTGTCGTTCAACGTGACGTCATGCGCGTGCCCGGGGTTGCGCCCCGCCGGGTGAAAGGTCGGAGTTTCCTGGCCTCCGGACCGACGGTACGTCACACTCCTTGCGCCGCCGCACGGTAGCCTCGGCCCGTAGCTGCCCGGCCTCTGCTGTCACGGCGGCGACAGGGCGGATGATCCACCCGGTGACGCACCGCCGCATTGGTTCCGCTAAATTACATCACGTCAGATCTGTCCCCTTTTTCTGGTTTTCTCTAGTCTTCGGGAAAATTGCTTCTTGGGGAAAATCGCTCGGCACGGGCGCGAGGCCGCTGGGGAAGGCGAACCTCGACCCACACTGGAGGTCCCGGTGACGACACGTGGAGTTCTGTACGTGCACTCCGCTCCGCGCGCGCTGTGCCCACACGTCGAGTGGGCTGTCGCGGGCGTACTCGGCGCGCGCGTGAGCCTCGACTGGATCAGGCAGCCCGCGGCGCCGGGCACCTGGAGATCCGAATTCTCCTGGCAGGGCTCGGTGGGCACCGCCTCCAAGCTCGCCTCCGCGCTGCGCGGCTGGGATCTGCTGCGCTTCGAAGTCACGGCGGAGCCCTGCGCGAGCGCGGAGGGCGAGCGCTACAGCGCCACGCCCGAGCTCGGCATCTTCCACGCCGTGACCGGCATCCACGGCGACATCCTGATCCCGGAGGACCGGCTGCGCGCCGCCCTGGCCCGCTCCCAGCGGGGCGAGAGCGTCCTGGAGGCCGAGCTCGCCAAGCTGCTCGGCAAGCCCTGGGACGACGAGCTGGAGCCGTTCAGGTACGCGGGCGAGGGCGCGCCGGTGCGCTGGCTGCACCAAGTGGTGTGACGCAGGACTGAGACGACGCGAAGGGGCCCCACCGCTCGGTGGGGCCCCTTCGCGTCACGCGTGATGTACGTCCTGCCGGGTCAGACGCTCCGGAACGCCAGGACGACGTTGTGGCCGCCGAAGCCGAACGAGTCGTTCAGCGCCGCGATCCTGCCCTCGGGCAGCGGGCGGGCCTCGTCGCGGATGATGTCCGCGTCGACCTCGGGGTCGAGGTTCTCGATGTTGATCGTCGGCGGGGCGATGCGGTGCTTGAGCGCGAGGACCGTGGCCACGGTCTCCACGCCGCCCGCGCCGCCGAGCAGGTGACCCGTCATCGACTTGGTGCTCGCGATCGCCATGTGGTCGACGTCGTCGCCGAACGCCTGGCGCAGCGCCTTGATCTCCGCGACGTCGCCCTGCGGCGTCGAGGTCGCGTGCGCGTTCACGTGCACGATCTCGGCGGGCTTGAGGTCGGTGGTGTCGAGCAGGTGCTGCAGCGCCGCGGCGATGCCGTTGCCGGACGGCTCGGGCTGCGTGATGTGGTGCGCGTCGGCCGAGATGCCCTGGCCGACGGCCTCCGCGTAGATCTTCGCGCCGCGGGCCTTGGCGTGCTCCTCGGACTCCAGGACGATCACACCGGCGCCCTCGCCGAGCACGAAGCCGTTGCGGTCCGCGTCGTAGGGACGCGAGGCGCCCTGCGGGTCGTCGTTGTTCTTGGACATCGCCATCATGTTGCCGAACGCGACGATGGGCAGCGGGTGGATCGCCGCCTCCGTGCCGCCCGCGACGACGACGTCGGCGCGGCCGGTGCGGATCATCTCGATCGCGTAGCCGATGGCCTCCGCGCCCGAGGCGCAGGCCGACACCGGGGTGTGGACGCCCGCGTGGGCGCCCAGCTCGATGCCGACGTTGGCCGCCGGGGAGTTGGGCATCAGCATCGGCACGGTGTGCGGGGAGACGCGGCGTACGCCCTTCTCCTTGAGCACGTCGTACTGGTCGAGCAGGGTGGTCACGCCGCCGATTCCGGAGGCGATGACCGCGCCGAGGCGGTTCGGGTCCACCGAAGTGTCCTCACCCGCCTTGGCGGTGTAACCCGCGTCGGCCCAGGCCTCCTTCGCCGCGATCAGCGCGAACTGCGCCGAGCGGTCCAGCTTGCGGGCCTGCGGGCGCGGGATGACCTCGCCGGGTTCCACGGCGATCTGACCGGCGATGCGGACGGGCAGCTCGGCTGCCCAGTCCTGCTCCAGCAGGCTGACGCCGGAGCGGCCGGCGAGCAGCCCCTCCCAGGTCGAGGCTGCGTCACCACCCAGCGGTGTGGTTGCGCCGATACCGGTGACGACCACGGTGCGATTGGTCGAGTTCACAGGAAATTTCTCCACGGTGTTGAGGGGATCAGCGGCGCCACCGCCGGGTGGCGACTGAGCACGCCTGGATCAGGCCTGGTGCTCGAGGATGTACGAGGTCGCGTCGCCGACCGTCTTGAGGTTCTTGACGTCGTCGTCCGGGATCTTGACGTCGAAGCGCTCTTCGGCGGCGACGACGACCTCGACCATGGACAGCGAGTCGACGTCCAGGTCGTCGGTGAAGGACTTGTCCAGCTGGACGTCCTCGACCGGGATGCCGGCGATCTCGTTGACGATCTCGGCGAGACCGGCGACGATCTCTTCCTGAGTGGCGGCCATGTTGGCGCTCCTTCTTATGTATCCAGGGGGTGTGGCGCCCGCCGCGGCAGCGGCAGGTTGGTTACAGCTGTCCGGATCGGGTGATCCGGACGTGATGCCTAGGGGAGGGTAACGACCGTGGCGGCGTACACGAGACCCGCCCCGAAGCCGATGACGAGCGCGGTGTCGCCGCTCTTCGCCTCGCCGGTCGCCAGAAGCCGCTCCATGGCGAGCGGAATCGAGGCGGCCGAGGTGTTGCCGGTGGTGCGCACGTCACGGGCGACCGTGACGTGTTCCGGCAGTTTCAGAGTCTTCACCATCGAGTCGATGATTCGCTCGTTGGCCTGATGCGGAATGAAGACATCCAGGTCGTCCGCGGTGATTCCGGCCGCGTCCAGCGCCTGCTGGGCGACCTTCGCCATCTCGAACACGGCCCAGCGGAAGACCGCCTGGCCCTCCTGCGTGATGGCAGGGAACTTTTCGGGGGAGCCCTCGCGGTACTCCTCCCAGGAAATCGTCTGCTTGATCGTGTCGGACTTGTCGCCCTCGGATCCCCAGACCGTCGGGCCGATCTTCGGCTCCTTGGAGGGGCCCACGATGACCGCGCCCGCGCCGTCACCGAACAGGAACGCCGTCGCGCGGTCGTTCAGGTCGGTGAGGTCGCTGAGCCGCTCCACGCCGATGACGAGGACGTACTCGGCGGAACCCTCGACGACCATGCCCTTGGCGAGCGTCAGTCCGTAGCCGAAACCGGCACAGCCCGCGGAGATGTCGAACGCGGCGGGCTTGCCCGCGCCGATCTTGTCCGCGATCTCTGTGGCGATCGCCGGGGTCTGCTTGAAGTGCGAGACGGTCGAGACGATCACGGCACCGATCTGCTCGGGCGTGATGCCCGCGTCCGCGATGGCCTTGCCGGACGCCTCGACGGACATCGCGGCGACGGTCTCCTCGTCGGAGGCCCAGTGACGGGTCTCGATGCCCGAACGGGACCGGATCCATTCGTCGGACGAGTCGATCGTCTCCAGGATCACCTCGTTGGGCACGACACGGGTGGGCCGGTAGCCGCCGACGCCCATGATCCGTGCGTACGGGGCACCCTGGCTGGGCTTGATCTTCGACATGCGCTGCGGCTCCTTGTCTCTCGTCGGCTCAGGAATACTCGGCGACGAGCGTGCGGGCCGCGTCGAGGTCGTCGGGGGTCTTCACCGCGAGCGTCTTGACGCCCTTGAGCGCGCGCTTGGCCAGGCCGGTCAGGGTGCCGCCGGGGCAGACCTCGATCAGCGCGGTCACGCCGAGCTCCTGGAACGTCTCCATGCACAGGTCCCAGCGGACCGGGTTGGCGACCTGGCCGACCAGGCGGGAGATCACCTCGGTGCCGTCCGCGACCACCTGGCCGTCGCGGTTCGAGACGTAGGTGAGCCGGGGGTCGGCGACGGTGAGGTCACCGGCGGCCTCCTCCAGCTTCGCCACGGCGGGAGCCATGTGCTCGGTGTGGAACGCACCGGCGACCTTGAGGGCGACGACCTTGCGGACGCCCTCGGGCTTGTCCTCCGCGAGGGCGGCGAGCTGCTCGAGCGTGCCGGCGGCCACGATCTGGCCCGCGCCGTTCACGTTCGCCGGGGTCAGCCCCAGCTTCTCCAGGTGCGGGACGGTGACGTCGGGGTCGCCGCCGAGCAGCGCGGCCATGCCGGTCTCCGTGACGGCGGCGGCATCGGCCATGGCCAGGCCGCGCTTGCGTACGAAGCGCAGGGCGTCGTCGTCGGTGAGCACACCGGCGTACGCGGCGGCCGTGATCTCGCCGACGCTGTGTCCGGCGACGGCGCCGGGCGTGATGTCACCCAGTGCCGACGCGGAGAGCAGCCCGGCCGCGACAAGGAGCGGCTGGGCCACGGCGGTGTCGCGGATCGCGTCCGCGTCGCCTTGCGTGCCGTAGTGGGCAAGGTCGAGCCCGATGGCGTCCGACCAGGCGGCAAGCCGGTCGGCGGCACCGGGGAGATCGAGCCAGGGGGTCAGGAAGCCGGGCGTCTGAGCGCCTTGGCCGGGAGCGACGAGTACGAGCACTCTCACACTCTCTCTTGTGGACGGTAGGGGCCGCCCGTGGGGACAGGGACGAAGAACGGCTGGGGGAATTGTAGGGGGCCGACAAAACCCTACGATTGAGGATCGCCGTCGGCCAGCCGCCCCAGGATCAGCGCGATCCGCAGCGTGAACGCGGAGCGCACATCGGAAGGTGACCAACCGGTGACGTCAGTCACACGTCGGAGCCGGTAGCGCACGGTATTCGGGTGCACGAAGAGCATGCGTGCCGCGCCTTCGAGGCTGCTCGCCTGCTCCAGATAGACACTGAGCGTTTCCAGGAGCGCGGAGCCCGCTTCCTCCAGTGGTCTGTAGATCTCCTCCACCAGCTGCTCGCGGGCCGCCGGATCCCCCGCCATCGCGCGCTCCGGCAGCAGATCGTCCGCGAGGACGGGCCGAGGGGCGTCCTGCCAGGCGGCGCTCGCCTTGAGCCCGGCGGCCGCGGCCTGTGCGGAGCGGGTGGCGGCGAGCAGGTCGGGCACGATGGGACCGGCCACCACGGGACCGGCGGCGTAGGGCCCGATCAGCGCCTTCGCGACCGCCAGCGGATTGTCGTTGCCGCCCGCGATGACGACCAGGCGGTTGCCGAGCACACCGGTCAGGACCTGCAGCTTCGCGTGCCGGGCGGCCCGGCGGATGGCCTCTACGGTGAGCTCGCTGTCGCCGTCGGGAGCGGTGCCGAGGACCACACAGACGTGGTCGGGGGAGTTCCAGCCGAGCGCGGCGGCGCGGGACACGGCGCCCTCGTCGGCCTCCCCGGAGAGCACCGCGTTGACGACGAGCGATTCGAGCCTGGCGTCCCAGGCACCGCGTGCCTCGGCGGCCTGCGCGTACACCTGCGCGGTCGCGAAGGCGATCTCGCGGGCGTACACGAGCAGCGCCTCGCGCAGGGTGGACTCGTCGCCGGGGGCCGCGACCTCGTCGATCGCGGACTCCATCACTTCGATCGTCGTACGCACCATCTCCACGGTCTGGCGCAGGGTGATCGCCCTGGTCAGCTCGCGCGGAGCGGTGCCGAAGACATCGGTCGAGATGGCCTGAGGCGCGTCCGGATGCCGGAACCACTCGGTGAACGCGGCGATACCGGCCTGGGCGACCAGACCGATCCAGGACCGGTTCTCCGGCGGCATGGCCCGGTACCAGGACAGCGTCTCGTCCATGCGCGCGATCGCCTGCGCCGCGAGGCTGCCGGACGACTTCTCCAGGCGCTTCAGGGTCGCGGCGTGCGCGTGGGGGTTGCGGCGGGCGTCCTGGCGGGACCCCGGCTCGGGCTCCTGATGGGCTGCGTTCGCTGAGGGTTCGGGCACGGGGACAAGACTGCCTTATCGGGGCGGGGACATGCGGTGCCGGGGCTAACGTGGGATGCGTGATTGATGTGCGGCGCTCCGGCGACCGGTACCGCGGCGGGGAGGCGGCGGCCGGTATCGAGTCCTGCCACGCCTTCTCCTTCGGGCCCCACTACGACCCCGACAACCTCCGCTTCGGCGCGATCCTGGCCTGCAACGAAGAGCGCCTCGACCCCGGCGCGGGCTTCGACGAACACCCGCACAGCCACACCGAGATCGTGACCTGGGTGGTCTCCGGCGAGCTCACCCACCGCGACTCGGCGGGCCATGTGTCGCGGGTCGCGCCCGGTGACGTGCAGCGTCTCTCAGCGGGCGGCGGCGTCCGGCACGTGGAACGCAACGACGGCACCGAGCCCTTGGTCTTCGTCCAGATGTGGCTGGCCCCGCTCGAACCCGGCGGCGAACCGTCCTACGAGGTGGTGCACGGCATCGCCGACTCCACCCCGTACGAGGTCCCCGCGGCGGGCGCACTGCTGCACGTGCGCCGCCTCGCGGCAGGGGAGCGCCTCGCCCTCCCGGACGCGCCGTTCGTCTACGTCCACGTGGTGCACGGCGAACTGACCCTGGGCCCCGACCGACTGGGGCCGGGGGACTCGGCGCGGATCAGCGGGGAGGCGGGCTCGGAGGGGGTGGCTTCCGCTGCCGCGGAGCTATTGATCTGGGAGATGGCGGGCGCCCTTTAGGGGCGCGGGGAACTGCGCGCCCAGCCCACAAGAACGGCCGGTCGGCAGCGAACCGCCCCCGCCACGGCGAGTGGCCGCCCACCTACCCGCGAAGCTCGGCAAGCACCGCGTCGGTGAACGCGGGCCACACCTCGACGGCCCACGGCCCGAAGGGCCGATCGGTCAGCGCCACACACGCTGCCCCCGCGTCCGGGTCGACCCACAGGAACGTACCGGCCTGCCCGAAGTGCCCGAAGGTCCGCGGCGAGGACGAACTCCCCGTCCAGTGCGGCGACTTGGAGTCCCGGATCTCGAACCCGAGCCCCCAGTCGTTGGGGTTCTGGTGCCCGTACCCCGGCAGTACGCCCTTCAGCCCCGGATACGTCACCGTCATCGCCTCGGCCACCGTCCGCGCGTCGAGCAGCCGCGGCGCCTGCACCTCGGCGGTGAACCTGACCAGGTCGTCGACGGTGGACACGCCGTCCTTGGCGGGCGACGCCCCGCCCTCCAGCGCGGTGGCGCTCATCCCGAGCGGCTCAAGGACCGCCTGGCGCAGGTACTCCGCGAAGTCCATCTCCGTCGCCTTGGCGATGTGGTCCCCGAGCACCTCGAAGCCCGCGTTCGAGTACAGCCGCCGCGTCCCGGGCCCCGACGTCACCCGGTGCTCGTCGAAGGCGAGCCCACTGGTGTGCGCGAGCAGGTGCCGCACGGTGGAACCCTCGGGCCCCGCGGGCTCGTCGAGCTCGATCGCCCCCTCCTCGTACGCGACCAGCGCCGCGTACGCCGCGAGCGGCTTGGTGACCGAGGCGAGGGCGAAGCGCTGCCCGGTCGGTCCACGGGTTCCGACGACCGTGCCGTCCGCGCGGACGACGGCTGCGGCAGCGGTCGGGACCGGCCAGTTCTCGATCAACGCCAGGCTCTGCATGCCCCCGAGCCTAAGCGCCCTACAGGTTCAGCCGCATCGAGGGGTCGGGCTTGCGCACGAATCCGAGCGAGGCGTAGAGCGGCTCCGCGTCGGCGGACGCGTTGAGGTCCACGCTGACCGCCCCGCGCTCCCTGAACCAGTCGAGCAGCGCCTCCATGCAGGCCCGCGCATGCCCACGACGCCGCTGGTCCGGGTCGGTGGCCACGCTGAAGACGTGGCCGACCTTCCCGTGCGGATTGCCCGCGCGCCCGATCCGGTACTCGAGCGTGCCGACCACCAGCGCCGCGAGCCGCCCCGGGCGCTCGGGGTGATCGATGACGAACGCCGCGAGATCCCCCTCCGACTCCCCGAGCCGACGCCGCACCGTGGTCACCGACTCCGCGTGCCAGCTGGTGTCCGACTCGGCGGACGAGCGGGCCCCGAACACCGAATCGATCATCACCTGCCGCAGTCTGAGCAGTTCCCCGGCATCCTCCGGCGTGGCACGACGCACTTCACTCATGCCCCCGCACGGTAGTGACCAAGAAGTGAGACGTCTCCCGGATTTCCTCCGCAGCCGCTTGCTTGGAGCGCACTCCAAGGTTCTAGCGTGAGGGGCATGACGGTGATGGAGACCACGCTCGCACCAACCCCCACCCCCACCCCGGCCCCCACCCCGGCCCCGACCCCAGCTCCGGCCCCGGCGCCCGCCCCCGCCAACGGGGCGGACCCCTGTCGCTCGGTGCCCACCGGGTCGCCGCGCCCCGACGGTCAGGACCACTACACGATCAGCGAGGTCGTCGCCTTCACCGGCCTGACGGCCTACACCCTGCGCTGGTACGAGCGGATCGGCCTGATGCCCCACATCGACCGCTCCCACACGGGCCAGCGCCGCTACCGCAACCGCGATCTGCGCTGGCTCGCCCTCGTCGGTAAACTCCGCCTCACCGGGATGCCCGTGGCCGACATGGTCCGCTACGCCGAACTGGTCCGCGAGGGCGATCACACCTTCGCCGAACGACAGGACCTCCTCGAGCAGACCCGGCGCGACGTCCGCACCCGGATCGCCGAACTGCAGGACACCCTCGCCGTCCTCGACCACAAGATAGACACGTACGCGGACGCCCGCCGGGCGTCGGAAAGGCCCTGACACCACATGACGACCGAGAACACGAGGACCGAGAACACGACGACCGGGGCCGCGAGGGCCGAGGGCATCGCGCGGGTGCGGCTCGGTGCAGAGGGGCCCGAGGTCGGTGTCCAGGGCCTGGGCTGCATGGGCATGAGCTTCGCCTACGGACCCACCGACGCCGACGAGGCCCGCGCCACCCTGGAACGCTCCCTGGAGCTCGGCGTCACCCTCTACGACACCGCGGACGTCTACGGCATGGGCGACAACGAGCGTTTCCTCGCTCCCTTCGTCAAGGCCCACCGCGACGAGATCGTCCTCGCGACCAAGTTCGCCCTGGCCATCGACCCCGCCGACCCGACGAAGCGGTTCATCGACAACACCCCCTCCTACATTCGCTCCAGCGTCGACGCCAGCCTGCGCCGCCTGGACACCGACGTCATCGATCTCTACTACCTGCACCGCCGCAGCCCCGACGTGCCCATCGAGGAGACGGTCGGCGTGCTGGCCGAACTCGTCGCCGCGGGCAAGGTCAAGCACCTGGGCCTGAGCGAGGTCACGGGCGCCGAACTGCGCGCCGCCCACGCCGTCCACCCCATCGCCGCCCTCCAGTCGGAGTGGTCGCTCTTCAGCCGTGACATCGAGCGGGGCGTGGTCCCGGCCGCCGCCGACCTCGGCGTGGCCCTCGTGCCCTACTCGCCGCTCGGCCGCGGCTTCCTCACCGGTTCGTTCGTCAACGCCGACAACGAACTCGGCGAGGACGACTTCCGCCGCCAGCAGCCCCGCTTCACCGGCGCCAACGCCTCGGCCAACGCGGCCCTCCTCGCCCCCGTCCGCACCGTCGCCGACGCCCACGGCGCGAGCCTCGGCCAGATCGCCCTGGCCTGGGTCCAGCAGCGGGCCACGGTCCACGGCCTCCCCGTCGTCCCGATCCCCGGCACCCGCAAGCGCGTCCGCGTCGAGGAGAACACCGCGGCCACCCGCATCACCCTCACCGATGACCAACTCGCCCTCCTCGACCCGATCGCCGACGCCGTCGCGGGCGACCGCTACGCCGACATGACGTTCACCTCGGCGGCCCGGGAGCAGCTGGGGGCGTAGCCGGTGTTCCGGCCCCCTGCGGGCCCCGGCGCTCACGCGAGCCCCAGTGCGAAGACCGCGAACCCGGCGGCCAGGAGCCCGGCCAGCGCCCGGCGCGCATGCGTCGCCCGCTTCCACGGGGCCTCGAAGCCGCGGGCGTACCTGGCTATCAGCACCAGGAGCGCCGCGAAGACCGGTAGCCAGGCGACCCGGGCGGCTATCCAGCCGAGCGTGTCGGGTCCCGAGGTCAGCCCCGGCACCGTGCCGAGGAACGAGCCGGGGACGGCCGCGGCGAGCAGTGCCGTCTGGTGCCAGCACAGGATCGTCATCGCCGACAGGTTGATGACGACGACCGGAGCCCACAGGGCGGGCCTGCGCAGCAGCTTGCCGATGCGGTCCCGCAGCAGGATCGCGGCGCCGCTCTGCGCGGCGGCCAGGGCCAGGACGAGCAGCGACGGCGGATGCGAGTTCGTCCTGGCCTCGCCGGGGACACCGACCATCGAGGCCGGGTAGTGAAAGACGAGGAGCAGGGCGGCGAAGAGCGCCGTACCCCCGGCGAGCAGCAGCCACGCGCCGCGCCTGCCGAGCCTCTTCTCGCTCCAGCAGACGCCCAGTTGATAGGCGAACAACCAGCCGGGCAGCAGGTTCAGCAGACTCAGCCAGGAAGGCATGGCGTCCGCGAACGGTCCGTAGCGCAGGAAGTCCACGGCGGCCACAGAACCGAGCAGGGGCACCGCGGCCCAGCCCCTCATCCGCTCCGCGGCGCGTATGCACCACGGTGTCAGAGCCGTGATCACCGTATAGACGCCCACGAACCACAGCGGTTGGATGACGAGCGTCGACCCGGTGCGCAGTGTCGTGCCCGGCACCCCCATCGCGTACAGGACCGGGATCAGCGCGGCCCACACGGCCGTCACTCCGAGGACGGGACGCCCCAGCCGCGCCAGACGTCCGCGCAGCCAGCCGCCCGTGGACTCGCCGCGCGCCACCGCCCTGCGGTACGACAGCGCGGAGGCATAGCCGCCGACGAGGAAGAAGATGCCCAGCATCTGCAGCACCCAGCTGATGGGGGCGAAGAAGCCGAACGAGGCCAGTGGGCTCGCGTTGTGCAGCGCGCCCTGGGAGTCGAGGGTGAAGCCGCCGAGGAGCCAGTGCCCGGTCGGCACGGCGAGCAGCGCCAGGGCCCGCAGTCCGTCGATGGCCCGGTCGCGGTGGGCGGGGGTCTTGGCGTCGACGGCGGACACGGCCGCGCGCAGTCCGCTCAGGGTGGGAAGGCTCATGTCCGCTCTCCGGTGTGTCGGGCGCCGACGGTGGACGGGTCCGCGTCGGCGATGCGGGCGAAGGCCCGCAGGGAGTCGGTGCCGGGGGCGAAGTAGCCGGTGTGGCCCTCGGCCCGCTCGGCGGGGACGTGACGTGCGCCGAAGTCGGCGGCGGTCGGGTCCTCGCCGTGGCCGAGGCCGAACAGCTCGACGTTCGGCACCTTCCCGATCCAGTCGCTGTCGTCCTTGGCGGCCCACACGCGGGCGGTGGTGTGCAGATCGGCCACGCTGTCCGCACGCATGCCGGGGGAGCCGAGGACCACCAGGTCGGCCGCGGGCAGCTTCGGGGCGGCGAGGCCGCACACCACCGAGCCGTAGCTGTGGCAGAACACGGAGGGCCGCGGCGCACCGATCGCTGTCAGGCCCCGCACGAAGCGGGTGAGGCGCGGGGCACCGGCGGCCGCGAGCCGCCCGGACGCGGCATCGGGGCCGATGCCGACCGGCGTGGTGTACCCCACCCAGGCCACCACGGCGGTGCGCTGGTCCGCCGAGGCGCGCAGGGCCCGGCTCATGCCGGCCGGGGTGCCGTACTCGTCGTGGGTGCGGTCGAAGGTGCTCAGGTCGATGTCGGATCCCGGCACGACGACCGAGACGTGCTCCGCGCCGGCCAAGTCGCCGTACACCTCGGCGACTTGGCCGCGCCCTCGCGGGTCGAACGCCAGTATCTGGCGGCCGGGCGTGAGCAGTTCCGTGTAGCGGGTGACCAGGGAGCGGGCCCGCTCGTGGTCTTGCAGGGTGAGGTCGGGGTCGGTCGAGCGGGCCTGCTCACGGGCGCGCTCGGCCTTCAGATAGCGGGAGTTGGCCTCGTACCGGAGGGGCGCGGGCACGCCGTCCAGATTGCCGACGACCGAGGGATGGCGGGCCACCAGCTCCCGTCGCCGTGCGTCGCTCAACGAGCCGAAGAACGCGGCGACTCGGGCCGGAGAAGCGGTCGCCGGGTCCGGAAGGCGCAGCCCCAGCGTGTGGTCCGCGCGCCAGGACGCGGTCCCGGGCGGCGGTCCGGTGAGCGGCTGCTGTTCGTTGCCGAGGGCCCAGCCCGCCGTGCCGGTCACGACCGTCGTGGTCAGGGCGGCGGCGACCAGTGCCCTCTTGCTCCGTGCTTTCCAGGACCGAAGCCGCATGGCTCGTCTCCCTCCCCGTTTCGTGGCGCGCTGTGGCCTGACGAAGGGAAAGGTAGGAAGACGGTGGGCGGCGGCACGTCACACCGAGGAGCCAACTCTCAGGTGATACCGGGGTATGCGGTGGTGATACCGAGGTAGGGGGTCGGCCGCGGGAGAGCTACTGCTCGCCGGGGGTGACCAGGCCCGACTCGTAGGAGAAGATCACGGCCTGGGCGCGGTCGCGCAGCCCCAACTTGTTGAGCACGCGGCCGATGTGGGTCTTGACCGTCTGCTCGGCCAGGACGAGGCGCTCGGCGATCTCCTGGTTGGACAGGCCGCGCGCGATCAGCACCAGTACCTCGGTCTCACGCGGTGTCAGTCCGTTCAGCCGGAGCGACTGGTCCTGACGGGGCGCCTGCCGCTGCTTCGCGAAGTCCGCGATCAGACGACGGGTCACCGACGGGGCGAGCAGCGCCTCCCCGGACGCCACCACGCGCACGGCGGAGATCAGGTCGGCGGGCGGCGCGTCCTTGAGCAGGAAGCCGGAGGCTCCGGCACGCAGCGCCTCGTACACATAGTCGTCCACGTCGAAGGTGGTCAGCATGAGGACCTTCGGCAGGTGCACCACGCCGGGCGGCGGGTTCAACAGGGCGCGGGCGGCGGCCAGTCCGTCCATCTCCGGCATCCGGACGTCCATCAGGACGACGTCGGGATGGGTGCTTCGGCTGACCTCGACGCCCAGCTTGCCGTTCGGTGCCTCGCCCACGACGTCGATGTCGCTCTGTGCCGCCAGCAAGGCGGCGAATCCCGCCCGCACCATGGCCTGGTCGTCGACGATGATCACGCGGATGGTCATGCGCTGCCGGAGTCCTTCGGGAGGAGGGGGAGTCGGGCGGCCACGCGGAATCCGCCGTCGGGCAGCGGTCCGACATCGACCGTGCCGCCGACCAACCGTACGCGTTCGCGCATGCCGACGAGTCCGTGTCCCGTGCCGCCGCCCTCCAGCGGGGCGGCGGTCGCCGTGGGCGGGCCGTTGACCACGAGGATCAGCAGGGACTCGTCGTCGAGGTTGAGTGTGATCTCGGTACGGGCGCCCGGCGCGTGACGCATCACGTTCGACAGGGCTTCCTGCACGATGCGGTACGCGGACAGGTCGACGGCCGGTGTCACCTTGGCCAGGTGCGTGAGCAGGGCCAGTTCGGGACGTGACAGGTCGATCGGTATGCCGGCCCGCACCGTGGCCTCGACCAGGTGCGGCAGGCGGTCCAGGCCGGGTTGCGGCGACCGCTCGCCGTCCACGCCCTCGCTGCGCAGGACCGCGAGCAGGCGGCGCATCTCGGTGAGGGACTCCCGAGCGCTCGCCGCTATGCTCCCGAACTCCTCGCGCGCCGCGTCGGGAAGGCCGTCGAGCCGGTAGGGCGCGGAATCCGCCTGAACGGTGATCACCGACATGTGGTGGGCGACGACGTCGTGCAACTCCCGGGCGATGCGCGCCCGTTCCTCGAGGAGCGTGCGCTGCGCGCGCTCGGCCTCGCTGATGGTCTCCTGCTCGACGAGCTTGCGCCGGGCGTCCCCGCGCTCGCGCAGCAGCGCGCCGAGCAGCAGCACGGCGCCGCTGAGCACGATCTGCAGGACGGCGGTGTCCTGACTGTCCGTCCCGCTGAACGGCCCGAGTACGAACCCGGTGGCCACGGTGACCAGCCAGACCCCGAGGAGCGTACGGCGGCTCTCGCGCAGCGACAGGGCGCAGCACAGGACCACGTACCCCACGATGATCATGGGAGTCCAGGGCGCGGGGCGGCTGGGGTCCGCGGACATCGTCGCGATCGCCCCGCAGACGTCCGCGACGATCACGATCCACCACGCGGGCAGCGGCCGGGTGACCGCGAGGAGCAGCGGGGCGGACTGGGCGACCGCGAGGCCACCGGCCAGGCCGCCGTTCACCCCGTAGTCGTGCGTCAGCACTTGGACGGTGACCGGGATGAGGACGGCGATGAAACCCAGCGCCACCCCATAGGGCAGCATGCGCACCCAGCGGTTGGGCGCGCCCGCGAGGAGTGACTCGGTCGACTTCGCGGGCGTCGCGAGTGAGCTTCCGGCCGCCCGCAGACCGTCGATGACGGCCGCGGCCGCACGCCGCGGGGTGGGCCCGTGGCTCCCCGGCTCGTAGTCGGGTCGGCGCGGGTACTGGTTCGGTGGTGGTGTCGATGCGCTGCTCATGGCCTGTTCAGCGTAGGCAGGAAGTCACCCTCGTGCCGTCATACCGGGGAGCTGGACCGCACCTCATACCCAGGTATCACGCAGGGCCCCCATGCCCCGACATCCCGCACGCCCCCGGCGCCGCCGCACGGGCCCACTCACAATTCCGCGAGCAGCTCGGCCTTCTTCGCCGTGAATTCCTCGTCGGTGATCAGGCCCGCCTGGTGCAGCTCGCCCAGGTGCCTGATGCGCTCGGCGATGTCCGCGGGATCGCGCCGGACGGCCGGTGTGGTCGCCGCGCTCGTGGCGACGCCGCCTTCGGGCGTCAGCAGGGCGGGGCCCGAGGCCCGCACCGCCGCGAGCACCGACGCGGCGAACGGCAGCGACTCGTGGACCGGGCCGTAGCCGAGCCCGAACACCACGGCCGCCGGATCCTGGTCCGCCTGGCCCGGCCGGGTCACGGGAGCCTCGCGGGGCAGCAGCCGCAGATGCCCCTCGAAGATCTCCGGGGAGCGCCACTCGATGCCGCACAGATCGGTGATCGGAAAGCTCTGGTCACCGGCCTTCCACTTCGCCGACGACGCGCCCGTCCAGAACCACCGGAAGGACACGAGCTTGCCGTCGAAGGACGCCTTCCCGTCGTACGCCTTGAACTGCAGGGGAGCCTCGGGCGCGGCCACCAGATAGCGATCGGTCGGCTCGCTGTCGGCCGAGGTGAGCTGGGCCCGCAACTCGTCCGCGTAGTACTCGGCGAGCGTCTCCCGCTCCGCGGGCAGCACCAGCCGGTACGGATCGCAGCCGTCCTTGAGCTGGCCTGCGGCGGCCTCCATCAGAGGATCCGCGCCCGGTCTCGGCACGGCATGCAGGACGACGGTCCCGCGCTTGCCCGGGGAGAGTGTCACCGCCGCGATCGCCTCATGCGGGATACGCCGTTCACCGAGTGCCTGGAAGAGCTTCGGTGTGCGGATTCCCCGTTCGAAGCGGATGAGCACGGAGTCGGACTCGAACTCCCAGGCGGCATGAAATCCGGCCAGTACGTCACCCATGCGGCTCATCGTAGGCGGCACGCGCGCCTCCGTCCCTCCTGCGGCGGGCCGCTGTTTCATCGATTTCTACGCGCGTCAGGCCACCGCGCTGTCGGAAATGCCCTTCCGACAGGCCGCGTCCCCGCTCGCGCACCGCACTCCGTAGTACGAACCAGTGCCGATTTCGGCGAAGTTGCGCAGGCTCTCCGTGCCCGGCTCGAAATAGCCCGTGTGCCCCGCGGCGCCCGCCGCCGACAGCACCCTGGCACCGAAGCCGCCGGACACCGGGTCGGCACCGTGGCCGAGCCCGCCGACCTCCATGTACGGCACATCCTGAATCCAGTCGTCGCTGTCCCGGGTGGCCCAGATCCGGGCCCCCGTACCCAACTGCCCCGCCCTGTCGGCTCGCATGCCGGGGCTGCCCGCGACCGCTATGTCGGTCACCCGGGAGGGCAGCTGACGCGCGGCCACACCGCACACCACGGAGCCGTAGCTGTGGCAGTACAGCGCCACCGGGGTCCTCCCCGGCAGGCCACGCACCATGGAGTCGAGGCGGACGGCCCCGTCCTCGGCGCGCATGGCCGTGGCCGCGTCCACGCCGATGCCGACGGGCGCGGTGTAGTCGGCCCAGGCGATCACGGCGGTACGCGTGTCCGGCTTCGCCGAGCGCTCCGCGCGGTAGAGCGCCCTCGCCATGCCCACCGGAGCCGAGTACTTGCGGAACGTGCGCTCGAAGGTCAGCACGTTCGTGTCGACGCCGGGCACCACGACGGAGACCCGCTGGGCCTTGTCGAGGTCTCCGAAGACCTCGGCCATGCGACCGGAGCCCATGGGGTCGAAGGCGATGACGTGGCGTCCGGGGCGCATCATGACCCCGAAACGCTTCATCCTGCGCTCGGCCTCCTGCTTCCCCACGGGGGAGAGGCGTTTGTCGTGCATGCGCTCCCGCTCGACCTTGCGGGCCTGCCCCAGGGCGATGTGGTTCGCGCGGTAGCGCAGCGTGACGGGCGCACCGTTCATGTTGCCGACCGCGAGCGGATAGCGGGCGGCCAGCCGGTCGCGCTGTTTTCCGTTGAGCGAGGCGAAGAAGTGGCTGAGGCGGCCCGCGGGGGAGTCCGGGTCCGGCAGCGCGTGCCCGTCTATGCTCCCGCGCTCCCACGCGGAGAGCGCGGCTTGGAGAGGGGACGCGTCGCCTCTGTTGTGCCGCACGGCGGTCCAGCCCGTCGTCGCCAGCATGACGAACACGACGGCGAGCGCAAGCAGGGCGCGCCATGCGTTGAGTTGGGGGGATGAGTCGAAGGAAGTCACTGCGGAACACCCTAGGAGAACCGTGATGCCTACCGTGCATCGCGTGAGGCAGATCACGTTTCTGGAGGGGTAATTGAGGCAAAGCGGGCGCATCTTGAGCGTTCTCGTCACACTACGTAGACAGCGCATGCGCTCGGCGCGACAAGGTTGGGACTCACCATGGGTGCGCGCGTGATGGCTCAACGTGTGCGCGGATTCCGCATGTTGGACTTCTACGGGGCGCTGTCGAGCCGTTGCCGCTCGTGCCTGTCACGTGTGCGACTGTCGCGTACGCCTACGGAGTGCGCCAGTTCTCCGCGAGGGCGGGCCCCAAGCGGTCGAGGTACTCCTCGGTGAGCGCGCGGATCGAATCCACGCTGAGGTCCTCGCCCGCGCCCCACAGTCGTCCCGTGACGCGCATGACTCCGCTGAACGCGGCGACGGCCACGCGCGGTCGCGGATCGGAGTCCACGTCGAGGCCCTCGCGCTCGGCGATGAGGTGTGCGATCTCCTCCTCCATCTCGATGGAGTGGCGCAGGTGGACCGCGAGCAAGGAGGGGGTCGACTCGATCATCTGGTAGGTGCGCATGTGGAGTTCGACCGGGACGACCTCCTCGATGGACTGCCCCATCGCCTCCCAGGCGCCGAGCACGGCGCCGCGCATCGCCACGAACGGCGCCTCGTCGGCGGGCCGTTCGCGCAGTGCCTGGACGAATCGCGCCTCCACCATGTGCTGCACGGCGAAGACGGTCTCCTCCTTGTTGGTGAAGTGCCGGAAGAACGTGCGCTGGGAGACGTCGACGGCCTCGGCGATCTCGTCGACAGTGGTCTCCTCGTACCCCTTGGTCGTGAAGAGTTCGAGCGCCGCACGCAGGAGCGCGTCCCGGGTGCGCTGCTTCTTGAGCTCGCGCAGGCCCGGCCTCGAGGGCTCGCCGGACGTGTCGTCGGGGCCCTCCGGTGGAGGTCCCGCGGGGTCCGCTGCTCGCTGCTCGGTTTTCACGCCATGGTCCTCTTTTCCGCCCGTTTGCCCAGCTCACCATACCTGTGAGCTACGTGACAGCTACCGACTTGTGAAATTGTTTGTCAACTGTCAGCGGCTGTCATTAGCCTCGCTGCATGACTAGTCAGACCACCGTCGACAAGGCGGACAAGGCGCCGGAGCCCGCCTCGGCTCCGGCCCCGGCCAAGGGGCTTCGCGGCCACCCCTGGCTGACGCTCTTCTCCGTCGCGATCGGCGTGATGATGGTCGCCCTGGACGGCACCATCGTGGCGATCGCCAACCCCGCCATCCAGAAGGATCTCGGCGCCTCGCTCGCGGACGTCCAGTGGATCACCAACGGCTACCTGCTCGCGCTGGCCGTCGCGCTCATCACGGCGGGCAAGCTCGGTGACCGTTTCGGCCACCGGCAGACGTTCCTCATAGGTGTGGTCGGCTTCGCCGCCGCCTCCGGCGCGATCGGCGTCTCCGGGAGCGTGTCCCTGGTCATCGCCTTCCGCGTCCTCCAGGGCCTGTTCGGCGCGCTCCTGATGCCGGCCGCGCTCGGTCTGCTGCGGGCCACCTTCCCCGCCGAGAAGCTGAACATGGCCATCGGCATCTGGGGCATGGTCATCGGCGCCTCCACGGCGGGCGGCCCGATCCTCGGTGGTGTGCTGGTCGAGCACGTCAGCTGGCAGTCGGTGTTCTTCATCAACGTGCCGGTCGGCATCGTCGCCGTGGTCTTCGGCCTGGTGATCCTGAAGGACCACCGCGCGGAGAACGCGCCGCGGTCCTTCGACATCCCGGGCATCATCCTGCTCTCCGGAGCGATGTTCTCCCTCATCTGGGCGCTCATCAAGGCCGGTGACTCCTGGGGCTGGGGCAGTGGCAAGACCTTGGCGTTCCTGGGCGCCGCCGTCGTGCTCTTCGTGGTCTTCGCCCTCTGGGAGACCAAGGTCAAGGAACCGCTCATTCCGCTGGGCCTGTTCCGCTCCGTGCCGCTCTCCGCGGGCACGGTCCTGATGGTGCTGATGGCCTTCGCCTTCATGGGCGGGCTGTTCTTCGTCACCTTCTACCTGCAGAACGTGCACAACATGAGCCCGGTCGACAGCGGCCTGCACCTGCTGCCGCTGACGGCCATGATGATCATCTCGTCGCCCATCGCGGGCGCGCTGATCACGAAGTTCGGCCCGCGGGTGCCCCTGGTGGGCGGCATGGTGCTCACGGCCGTCTCGATGTTCGGCATGACCACCCTGACGACCGACAGCGGCACACCGGTGATGTCGGTGTGGTTCGCCCTGCTCGGTCTCGGCCTCGCTCCGGTCATGGTCGGCGCCACCGAGGTCATCGTGGGCAACGCCCCGCTGGAGCTCTCCGGCGTCGCGGGCGGTCTTCAGCAGGCGGGCATGCAGGTCGGCGGCAGCCTCGGCACCGCGGTCCTCGGCGCCGTCATGTCCAACAAGGTCAACGCCGAGCTGGCGGGCAACTGGAAGGACGCCGGGCTGCCGGCCGCGCCGCCGCCGGGTCTGGACAAGGCCGCCGCGATCGGCGCGGTGCCCGAGCAGGTGGCCAAGGCCCCGAACGTGAACCCCGGCATCCTCGCCAAGATCACGGACGCGGTCCACGACACGTTCATGTCGGGCATGGGCCTCGCCTTCACCGTCGCGGGCATCGTCGCCGTCATCGCGGCCTTCGTCGCCGTACTGACCAAGCGGGGCGCCAACGCCGACGCGGGCGCGGGCGTCGGGCACATCTAGGCGTCCTCGACGCCTTTCCGGGGCGAGCGCGGTCGGACCCGACCCCGTTTCGGGGATAACCCCTCAGGGACAACCTGGGGGGTTTTCGCCTATCCGGGTGACGCACATTCGTACCCCTTCCGATGGCGCGGTCGGTCGGTCCACAGTGCAGACATGGCGATCCGCACGACGCGGACAACTGAGCCATACGACACGGGGGTTGAACCATGCGCACCACCATGCCCACTGCTGCCACGACCGTCGCGATCGCCGCACTCGCCGCGGCGATCCTGACACCCGCACACGCCGGGGCCGCGACGTTGCCCACGCACGCCGGGGCCGCGGCTCCGCCGACGCGGGCCGGAGCCACGGCCCCGCCCAGGCTCACCGGCTGCGGACCCGGCGAGCTCTGCCTCTGGGAGAAGGCGGGATTCAAGGGCGTTCGGCAGACCTTTGAGCTTTCCGACATCGACATCGAGAGCTGCGTCGCGCTGCCGGAGGGGGGCAGCGCGGAGGCGCTCGCGAATCGCACGGGCCGGCCCGTCACCGTGTACCAGTCGGCGGAATGCGCCGAGACCGGAGAGTTCAACACCTACCCGGGCAGCGGCACCTGGGCGCCCGAATCTCCTTATCGCGTACGGGCCTTCAAGGTCTGGGAAAGCTGAATGGGGGTACTCGCGGAGCCGAGCCCGAACGGGCCGACTCGAAGGAGTGATGATGGCGGGCTTCGGACACACCACGCGCAAGCACCCCCGCTCACGCGGCCGTACGTGGTCGCGGACCGGGCCGGACCGCGCGACGCTCGGGATCGTCGGAGTCATCTGCGCGGTCGCTGGATTCTTCGTGCTGGGGATCGTCCTCGGCCCCCTGGCGATCGTCTGCGGCTGGCTCGGCATGGGCCGTAGCTGGACCGGCGCCCGCCCGGTGCCGGCCCTGGTCGCCCTGGTACTGGGCGCGATCGACACCGTCCTCGCGCTCATATGGATAGCCGGGATGACCACCATGAACGGCATGTTCTGACCGGAATTCCCAGCCGGATTCCCAGTTGAATTCCGACCCGGATTCGGACCGGCGTCAGGACACCCCCGTCCCGCCGAGGGCCTCCGTCCCCGAGACAGCGGCCCCGGCGGGAGCGGGCCCGGGCACCACACCCGCCTCCGAACTCGCCTCCGAGCCCGGCCCCAACGAGCCCGACAACGCCGTCACTTGGGCGCGCAGCGCCTTCACCTCCGCCGTCAGCTCCTCGATCGCGGCCGTCTGACGCCGCTCCTCGACATCGTCCTTCTCGAAGCGGGCGATGAACCAGGCAGCGATGTTCGCGGTGACGACACCGAGGAGCGCGATGCCGGACAGCATCAGGCCGACGGCGATCACCCGGCCGAGCCCGGTCGTGGGCGCGTGGTCGCCGTAGCCGACGGTCGTCATCGTGGTGAAGGACCACCAGACCGCGTCACCCAGCGTCTTGATGTTCCCGTTCGGTGAATCACGCTCCACCGAGAGCACCGCCAGGGAACCGAACATCAACAGGCCCACCACCGAGCCCGCGACGTACGTCGTCAGCCTTATCTGCGACGCCATCCTGGCCCGGCGGCCGACCAGCATCAGCGTGGAGACCAGCCGCAGCAACCGCAGCGGCTGCAGCATCGGAAGGATCACGGCGACCAGGTCCAGCCAGTGGGTGCGGACGAACTGTCTGCGGTGATCGGTCAGGAGGAGGCGTACGAGGTAGTCCAGAGCGAACGAAGCCCAGACGAACCACTCCACCACCGTGCAGGTCCTGGTGACGGCCCTGCTCGCGTCGGGCGCCACGATCGGCACGGCGTAGGCGACGGCGAACGCCACCGCGAGCGCGAGGAGCGGACGTTGGGTGCGGCGCTCCCAACGGATCTGGGCCGGTTGTTCCTTCATGGCCGCATCGTAGGAAACGCCCGAGGGCGACGGGACCTGTGGCCCGCCGCCCTCAGGAGGAGACGTATGCTGCGCGCCGGGCTCTGGTGCCCGGCGTGTGCGACCGCCCCTACGCGTCGCCCCCGGCGGCGCCCGGGTCGGCGGCCGTGACGTCGAGGAGCTGGTAGCGGTCGATCGCCTGCTTCAGGACGGAGCGGTCGACCTTGCCCTCGCGGGCCAGTTCGGTCAGCACGCCGACCACGATCGACTGCGCGTCGATGTGGAAGTAGCGCCGGGCCGCGCCACGCGTGTCGGCGAAGCCGAAGCCGTCCGCGCCGAGCGACTGGTACGTGCCGGGCACCCAGCGGGAGATCTGGTCGGGGACGCTCCGCATCCAGTCGGAGACGGCCACGAACGGACCCTCGGAGCCGGACAGCTTGCGCGTGACGTACGGGACGCGCTGCTCCTCCTCGGGGTGCAGGAGGTTGTGGCGCTCCACGTCGACGGCCTCGCGGCGCAGTTCGTTCCAGGAGGTCGCCGACCAGACGTCCGCCTTGACGTTCCACTCCGACGCGAGGATCTGCTGCGCCTCGACCGCCCACGGCACCGCCACGCCGGAGGCCAGGATCTGGGCCGAAATGGCGCCCTGCTCACCGGACTTGAAGCGGTAGATGCCCTTGAGGATGCCGTCGACGTCCACGTCGGCGGGCTCGGCCGGGTGCTGGATCGGCTCGTTGTAGACGGTGAGGTAGTAGAAGACGTCCTCACTGTCGGGGCCGTACATCCGGCGCAGGCCGTCCTTGACGATGTGCGCGATCTCGTAGCCGAAGGCGGGGTCGTAGGCGACACACCCCGGGTTGGTCGAGGCGAGCAGCTGCGAGTGCCCGTCCGCGTGCTGCAGGCCCTCGCCGGTCAGGGTCGTGCGCCCCGCGGTCGCGCCGAGGACGAAACCGCGCGCCAGCTGGTCGGCCATCTGCCAGAACTGGTCGCCGGTGCGCTGGAAACCGAACATCGAGTAGAAGACGTACACGGGGATCAGCGGCTCGCCGTGGGTGGCGTAGGCCGAACCCGCGGCGATGAGGGACGCCGTGCAGCCCGCTTCCGAGATGCCGTCGTGCAGCATCTGGCCCGTCGGCGACTCCTTGTAGGCGAGGAGCAGATCGCGGTCCACGGCCTCGTACTGCTGGCCGAGCGGGTTGTAGATCTTCGCGCTCGGGAAGAACGCGTCCATGCCGAAGGTGCGGTACTCGTCGGGGGCGATCAGCACGAAGCGCTTGCCGATCTCCTTGTCCCGCATGAGGTCCTTCAGGATGCGGACGAACGCCATCGTGGTGGCGATCGACTGCTGGCCCGAACCCTTCTTCGCGGTCGCGTACGTCTTGTCCTCGGGCAACTGGAGCGGCTTCGAGCGCACCACGCGGGTCGGGACGTAGCCGCCGAGGCTCTTGCGGCGGTCGTGCATGTACTGGATCTCTTCGGAGTCGCGGCCCGGGTGGTAGTACGGCGGGGCGCCGTCCTCCAGCTGCTTGTCCGTGATCGGGATGTGCAGACGGTCGCGGAAGCCCTTGAGGTCGTCGACCGTCAGCTTCTTCATCTGGTGCGTGGCGTTGCGGCCCTCGAAGTTCGGGCCGAGGGTCCAGCCCTTGACCGTCTGGGCGAGGATCACGGTCGGCTGGCCCTTGTGGGCCTTGGCCGCCGAGAACGCCGCGTAGACCTTCTTGTGGTCGTGGCCGCCGCGGCCCAGGTGCAGGATCTGCTCGTCGGTCATGCCCTCGACCATGGCGCGCAGGCGCTGGTCGTCTCCGAAGAAGTGGTCGCGGATGTACGCGCCGGTCTCCGTGGCGTAGGTCTGGAACTGGCCGTCGGGCGTGGTGTTCAGCTTGTTCACCAGGAGGCCGTCGCGGTCCTGCGCGAGCAGCGGGTCCCAACTGCGGTCCCAGACCAGCTTGATGACGTTCCAGCCGGCGCCGCGGAACTGCGACTCCAGCTCCTGGATGATCTTGCCGTTGCCGCGCACCGGGCCGTCCAGGCGCTGCAGGTTGCAGTTGACGACGAAGGTGAGGTTGTCCAGGCCCTCACGGGCGGCGATGGAGAGCTGGCCGAGCGACTCGGGCTCGTCCATCTCGCCGTCACCGAGGAACGCCCAGACGTGCGACTTGGAGGTGTCGGCGATGTCGCGCGCCTCCATGTAGCGGTTCATCCGCGCCTGGAAGATCGCGCCGAGCGGTCCGAGGCCCATGGAGACGGTCGGGAACTCCCAGAAGTCCGGCATCAGCCGCGGATGCGGGTACGACGAAAGGCCGTTGGGCGCCTTGGACTTCTCCTGCCGGAACGCGTCGAGCTGCTGCTCGGAGAGCCGGTCGAGGAGGAAGGCGCGGGCGTAGATGCCGGGGGACGCGTGCCCCTGGAAGAAGATCTGGTCGCCGCCGTCGCCCTCGTCCTTGCCCCGGAAGAAGTGGTTGAAGCCCACGTCGTAGAGCGAGGCGGAGGAGGCGAAGGTGGCGATGTGACCGCCGACCCCGATGCCGGGGCGCTGGGCGCGGGAGACCATCACCGCGGCGTTCCAGCGGGTCGCGTTCAGGACCTTGCGCTCGATCTCCTCGTTTCCGGGGAAGAACGGCTCGTCCTTGGTGGCGATCGT
The DNA here is from genome assembly GCF_002556545.1 of Streptomyces formicae. Taxonomy (NCBI): domain Bacteria; kingdom Bacillati; phylum Actinomycetota; class Actinomycetes; order Kitasatosporales; family Streptomycetaceae; genus Streptomyces; species Streptomyces formicae. Next base: position 2,904,632 of record NZ_CP022685.1, on the reverse strand, counting down.
GTTGACGTAGTCGGTGCTGCGCATCTCCGGCACGGCGACGCGCTTCTCCCGCGCGCGCTCGATCAGCCGGAGCATCAGGTAGCGGGCCCGTTCACGGCCGCGTTCGTCGACCGCGGCATCGAGGGAGTCGAGCCACTCCTGGGTCTCTTCGGGGTCGAAGTCCGGGACCTGACTCGGCAGGCCGCCAATGATGATCGGGTTGCGATCGGAGCCGGAAGCCACGCTGTTCCTTCGCTGTTGAGGGCCTTCGCCTGGGTTCTGCCTGGCCGTGCGCCGTTTCCCCCATCGTGGACCGCGGGGGCGCAAACGTCATCTCTACCGAGAGGTAACCGAGGCGGTGATCCGGCGACCCTGCGGTAGGCTCGGCCAAATCGCAACGATACGCCCATCCTGCCTAGCCGCTTCGCAGAGCCGTTCGGTCCCGGACGGATGTGGCGGCAGTTGCGGCGACACGGTCGGGAACGTCACCGTTTCGGCGGTCTCGGCCGCCGGGTACTTGCGCGATCCGCCCCGCCCGTGTGGACTACGGCCAACGCCCCGCGCACGCGCGTGGCTGACAGGCATTCCCAAAAACATGATCAGGAGGCAATCCGTGAGCGCGACCGCGGACCACGCGGAGACGAACCTGGCCGTAAGGCTTGGTTTCCAGCCCGACCAGGTGGTCCAGGAGATCGGCTACGACGACGACGTCGACCAGGAGCTCCGCGAGGCCATCGAGCAGGCCACAGGCACAGAGCTCGTCGACGAGGAGTACGACGACGTGGCCGACGCCGTGGTGCTCTGGTTCCGTGAGGACGACGGGGACCTGACTGATGCGTTGGTGGATGCCATCGCGTACATGGAGGAGGGCGGCTCGATCCTGCTGCTGACTCCGAAGACCGGTCGTGACGGCTACGTCGAGCCGAGCGAGATCGGCGAGGCGGCCACCACCGCGGGCCTCTCCCAGACCAAGAGCATCAACGCCGGCAAGGATTGGAACGGCAGCCGGCTGATCACCCCCAAGGGGGCGGCCAAGAAGCGGTGACGCTCCGCTAGGGACGCGGTTTCTCGTGCTGCGGGTCCGTTGTGGCTGATCGCGCAGTTTCCCGCGCCCCTTCAGGGCGAGTTTGCCGAGGCCCCCGCCGACATTCACGTCGGCGGGGGCCTCGCGCATGCGTGTGACGTGATCGACGCACGTAGGGTGGTATCACCCGAACAGCCCCATCCGAGGGGCTCCGTCGAAGGGATGCGTACTCATGGAGCTCGCTGGAATTGCGACCGGCACCAAGGCGCCGGAATTCGAGCTGAAGGACAACCACGGCCGGTCCGTGAAGCTCTCCGACTTCCGCGGCGAGAAGAACGTGGTGCTGCTCTTCTACCCGTTCGCGTTCACCGGCGTGTGCACCGGCGAGCTCTGCGCGCTCCGCGACGAGCTGCCGAAGTTCGTCAACGACGACACCCAGCTGCTCGCCGTGTCCAACGACTCCATCCACACCCTGCGCGTCTTCGCCGAGCAGGAGGGCCTGGAGTACCCGTTGGTCTCCGACTTCTGGCCGCACGGCGAGGTCTCGCGCGCGTACGGCGTCTTCGACGAGGAGAAGGGCTGCGCGGTGCGCGGCACCTTCATCATCGACAAGGAGGGCATCGTGCGCTGGACCGTCGTCAACGCCCTGCCCGACGCCCGTGACCTGAACGAGTACGTCAAGGCGCTCGGCAGCCTGTGAGAGGCGCTCGGCGCCCTGTGAGGTGACGGGGCCCGGGCACGCCCGCAGGACCCTGAATCTCCTCAGGGGTGACACCCTGTGATTCTTCAGGTGCAGAGCCTGTGGCGGCCGGGAACCGGTCACTAGGATCCAGTCGTTGATCCGATGGCAACGCAACGCTTGGGGCTCCCCGCCCCTGGACACCAATTGGGAGGACTCGTGGGAGTCAGCCTCAGCAAGGGCGGCAACGTATCTCTGAGCAAGGAGGCGCCGGGCCTGACCGCAGTCCTGGTCGGCCTCGGCTGGGACGTGCGGACGACCACCGGCACCGACTTCGACCTCGATGCCAGCGCGATCCTGACGAACGCGGAGGGCAAGGTCAGCAGTGACCAGAACTTCGTGTTCTTCAACAACCTGAAGAGCCCCGACGGCTCCGTCGAGCACACCGGTGACAACACCACCGGTGAGGGCGAGGGCGACGACGAGGCGATCAAGGTCGACCTGGCGGCGGTCCCTGCCGACGTCGAGAAGATCGTGTTCCCTGTGTCGATCTACGACGCCGAGAACCGCCAGCAGTCGTTCGGCCAGGTGCGCAACGCGTTCATCCGCGTCGTGAACCAGGCGGGCGGCGCGGAGATCGCCCGTTACGACCTCTCCGAGGACGCCTCGACGGAGACCGCCATGGTCTTCGGCGAGCTGTACCGGCACGGCGCCGAGTGGAAGTTCCGCGCGGTCGGCCAGGGCTACGCCTCGGGCCTGCGCGGCATCGCGCAGGACTTCGGCGTCAACGTCTGAGCCGAGTCACCACCCCTTGCCCGTCGTCCGGCGCCGCACACACACCAGTGCGGCGCCGGACGTGCTCACCCTGCAGTACCCGTCACCCCGGGGAGGACCATCACCATGGGCGTCACGCTCGCCAAGGGAGGCAATGTCTCCCTCTCCAAGGCCGCACCGAATCTCACCCAGGTCCTCGTAGGGCTCGGCTGGGACGCGCGTTCCACCACCGGCGCGCCCTTCGACCTCGATGCCAGCGCCCTGCTCTGCAACGCGGGCAAGGTGCTCGGCGACGAGTGGTTCGTCTTCTACAACAACCTCAAGAGCCCCGACGGCTCCGTGGAGCACACCGGGGACAACCTCACCGGTGAAGGAGAGGGCGACGACGAGTCGCTCCTGATCGACCTCTCCAAGGTGCCCGCCAACTGCGACAAGATCATCTTCCCCGTCTCGATCCATGACGCGGACAACCGCGGTCAGACGTTCGGGCAGGTCAGCAACGCGTTCATCCGTGTGGCCAACCAGGCCGACGGTCAGGAGCTCGCGCGCTACGACCTCTCCGAGGACGCCTCCACGGAGACCGCGATGATCTTCGGCGAGGTGTATCGCTACGGGGGAGAGTGGAAGTTCCGTGCGGTGGGGCAGGGGTACGCGTCGGGTCTGCGGGGAATCGCTCTAGACTTCGGCGTCAACGTTTCGTAAAGGGTCACGCACGCAGCGTGGCCTCGGCGACGAAGACGGAGAGTCACCTGCTGCGCCTGGAAACGAGGCAGATGACTCTCCGGGAACCCGCCGCCCGAAGGACGGGAGTCTGTTCATTATGCCCAAGGAACCGCAGTCGACCGGCTTACGCCCCATGGGTCATGTCCTCATGTACTGCGCCGCGCTCGCCGCAGGTGTGGTGCTCGTCGTCACCGGTGGAGCCACTCCGGTGGAGGCGTCCGGTTACGTCTCTCCGTTCCTGCTGATCTTCGAGGGGGCGAGGGCGCACAGGTGACGGAACAAGCCCGTGGGCCTCGCTCCGCGTCCGGGGAGGGTCGCCCTCTCCGGACGCGTAGCGGGACCTCTACACTTCGGGGTCAACGTTTCGTAAAGCAGGGGACCGCCGCGGGGGAGACCGCTAAACGGGAGCCCGTACACACACGATTGGGTAGCCAGTGCTTCTGAAAACCTTCGGCTGGTCGTTCGCGGTCACCGCGCTCGGCCTGGTGGCCGCGGTGTTCTACGGGGGGTGGACCGGGTTCGGCGTCGTGGCGATCCTGTCCATCCTCGAGATCTCGGTGTCCTTCGACAACGCGGTGGTCAACGCCGGGATCCTGAAGAAGATGAATGCCTTCTGGCAGAAGATCTTCCTCACCATCGGTGTGCTGATCGCCGTCTTCGGCATGCGGCTCGTGTTCCCCGTCGCGATCGTGGCCATCAGCGCAAAGATCGGCCCGATCGAAGCTGTGCGGCTCGCGCTCAACGACAAGGACAAGTACCAGCAGCTGGTGACCGACGCTCACCCGTCGATCGCCGCGTTCGGTGGCATGTTCCTGTTGATGATCTTCCTCGACTTCATTTTCGAGGACCGTGACATCAAATGGCTGAGCTGGATCGAGCGCCCGCTCGCCAAGCTCGGCAAGGTCGACATGCTGTCGGTCTGCATCGCGCTCATCGCGCTCATGGTCACCGCGATGACCTTCGCCACCAACGCCCACCAGCACGGCGGCGCGCACGTGGACAAGGCGCAGACGGTCCTCATCGCCGGTATCGCGGGTCTGATCACCTATCTCATCGTGGGCGGCCTCTCCGGCTTCTTCGAGAACAAGCTCGAGGAGAGCGAGGAGCGCGAGCACGAGGAGGAGGAAGAGGCCAAGAAGAGCGGCAAGAAGGTTCCTGCTGTCGTGATGGCGGGCAAGGCCGCGTTCTTCATGTTCCTCTACCTCGAGGTCCTGGACGCGTCGTTCTCCTTCGACGGCGTCATCGGCGCCTTCGCGATCACCAACGACATCGTCCTGATGGCCCTCGGCCTCGGCATCGGCGCCATGTACGTCCGTTCGCTCACGGTCTACCTGGTCCGCCAGGGCACCCTCGACGACTACGTCTACCTGGAGCACGGCGCGCACTACGCGATCGGCGCCCTCGCCGTGATCCTCCTGGTCACGATCCAGTACGAGATCCACGAGGTGATCACCGGATCCGTCGGTGTCCTCCTGATCGCCTGGTCCTTCTTCTCGTCCGTGCGCCGCAACCGCGCGCTGGCGGCGGCGGAGGGAAAATCGGGGGCGGGCGAGAAGCCTGAGGTCTCGTCCGGGGTCTGACACTGTCCGAATCCCGCGCCGCCGTGTCCGGTTCCGGTTTCCGGAGTGTGACGGCGGCCGGGGTGAGGAACGCTCTTTTCGGGGCGGCCGTCGAGGAGATGTCCTCACGGCCGCCCCGTATCCGTACGGGGCACGAGGGCACTTGGGGGCGGCATGTCCTTCTGGGACGGTCTGTGGCGTGGGCGTTCGATGGACTACGAATCGGGCAGCGCCGCGACCAACTCCATCGAACTGACCAAACGACACCCGACGGTCTCGCTCAGCAAACAGGGCGCGGCCAGCGGCAACCTGCGCGTCAACCTCTCCTGGCAGATGCGCACCTCCGACCTCCTCGGCAAGCAGCGCGGCGGCGGTCTGCTGCGCCACCCCTTCCAGATGTTCCGGCCCGAGCCGGTCCAGGCGCACACGCAGAGCATGGTCAACGTCGACCTCGACCTCGGCTGCCTCTACGAGCTCACCGACGGCGAGAAGGGCGTGGTGCAGCCGCTGGGGCACTTCTTCGGGAGCCTCAACTCGCCGCCGTACGTGAAGGGCAGCGGCGACGACCGGTTCGGTTCGGGATCGGGCGAGACGCTCTACGTCAACCTCGACCACCGCGAGTCGATCAAGCGGCTGCTGGTCTTCGTGTACATCTACGACCAGACCCCCGCCTTCGACCGTACGCACGCCAAGGTCACGCTCTACCCCAGCAACGGCCCGCGGATCGAGATCGACCTGGACGAGCGCCAGCCGCAGGCCCGCTCGTGCGCCGTCGTCTCCATCGAGAACGTCAAGGGCGAGCTGGTGGTGCGCCGCGAGGTGAAGTTCGTCTACGGCTTCCAGGCGGAACTCGACCGGCTGTACGGCTGGGGCCTGCAGTGGGGCAGGGGCTACAAGTCGAAGGTGGGCTGAGCGGCCTGCACCGGCAAGAGCCCGGAAGCAGCGTCAGCGGGGCAGGAACTGCGGGCCCTGCGGAGGCAGCCGGAAGTTCGGGTCCGGCATCGGGGCGACCGGCTGCGGATAGCCGTACGACGGCTGCGCGACCGGCGCGGCGGCGACGACCGGCGTGGGCTGGGTGGGAGCCGCCGGAGGGTAGCCGTACGCGGGCTGGGGCGCCGGGTGCCGGGGCGGCGCGGGCGGATAGCCGTACGCGGGCTGCGGGGCCGTCTGCGGGGCGGGCTGCGCGATCGACGGCTGGTGCGCGGGCTGCTGCGGCGGCAGCGGGAACGAGGCGGGCGGCGGGGGGAACGCGGCGGGCGGTGGCTGGGACCCGGCGGAGTCCGTGTCGTCCACCGAGATCCCGAAGTCGGACGCCAGACCTTCGAGGCCGTTGGAGTACCCCTCGCCGAGGGCCCGGAACTTCCAGCCCTCGCCGCGCCGGTAGAGCTCCCCGCAGATCAGCGCGGTCTCCTCGCCGGTCTGCGGCGTGATGTCGAAGTACGCCAGCGGTTCGGCGTCGGTGACTGCCGCGTCGTACAGCAGGATGCGCAGTGCCGGTACGTGCTGGAAGGAGACGCCCTCCGCGGACGCGGCGAGGAGCACCCGGCTCACGGCCGGGTCCATGCCCGCCAGATCCGTCTGGATGGTGTCGGTGAGCCCCTCGGCCACCCGCTTCTTGCCGAGCCGCCAGACCTTGCCCGCGGGGTGACGCGGCTGGTTGTAGAAGACGAAGTCCTCGTCGGAGCGGACCCGTCCTTCGCCGCCGAGGAGCAGCGCGGAGGCGTCGACGTCGGGGACGCCCTGGCCCGGGGTCCAGCGCAGCACGGCGCGGACCGCCGTGGCTTCGAGCGGGACGTTCGACCCCTTCAGCATGGCGTGCGTCATGCGGTCATCCTGCCTTCCCCCGCCCCGGCGGGACAACGTGGGGGCCTCACCGGCCCGGTCGCGTCGACAGGCGCCTGACCTGCGAGGGGCAGGGGCGTGCGACGGTTGTGTGGTCTGCGTGTGTGTCTTGGCCGGGTTACCTGAAGTTCATGCCCGGTGGGAACCCCCGACAGGCCTCTCTACGTACTATTACCGGCCACATCATGTCGGGCCGCGTCGACGAAACAGGCGATAGCAGGGGATCTCATGCGTCATTTCGGGCACATCGCCCCAGAGGTGCGACAGCGCCTCTTCCACCGGGAGCCGGGTGCCTTCAGCGCGGACTCCGCCCCACACCTGCTCGCGCCCGCCCTCGGCGGCACGCTCTACAGCCCCGCGACCCGCCCCCGCCTCGCCGACGACATCCTGAAACAGGCCGGGCGCGGAGTGACCTCCATGGTGCTGTGCCTGGAGGACTCCATCGACGACGCGGACGTCGCGGCCGCCGAGGAGAACCTGGTCCGGCAATTCTCCGACCTGGTGGAACGCGGCGTGGAGCCGCCGCTGCTCTTCATCAGGGTGCGGGTCGCCGAACAGATACCCGACCTGGTCAACAGGCTCGGCCCGGGCATCGGATTGTTGTCCGGATTCGTACTGCCCAAATTCACCGAAGAGCGGGGCGTGCCCTTCCTGGAGGCGCTCACCGAGGCGGCGGGCGGCACGCCGGAGGGCCGCAGGCTGTTCGCCATGCCCGTCCTGGAGTCGCCCGAGCTGCTGCACCTGGAGAGCCGCGCGGAGACGCTCGCCGGGATCGCCCGCACCGTCGACAAGTACCGCGACCGGGTGCTCGCCCTGCGCCTCGGCGTCACCGACTTCTGCTCGGCGTACGGCCTGCGCAGGCCGCCCGACATGACCGCCTACGACGTACAGATCGTGGCGTCCGTCATCGCGGACGTGGTGAACGTCCTGGGCAGGGCCGACGGCACGGGCTTCACGGTGACCGGGCCCGTGTGGGAGTACTTCCGGGTCCAGGAGCGGATGTTCAAGCCGCAGCTGCGCCGCAGCCCCTTCCTGGAGGGCCGCGCCGACGAACTGCGCCAGGCCCTCATCGAGCACGACATGGACGGGCTGCTCCGCGAGATCGAGCTCGACCGCGCCAACGGACTGCTCGGCAAGACCTGCATCCACCCCTCCCACGTCCTGCCCGTGCACGCGCTCTCGGTGGTCAGCCACGAGGAGTTCAGCGACGCCGAGGACATCCTGCGCCCGGAGCGGGGCGGGGGCGGCGTGCTGCGCTCCTCGTACACGAACAAGATGAACGAGGTGAAGCCGCACCGCGCCTGGGCCGAGCGGACCCTGCGGCGTGCCGAGGTCTTCGGCGTCGCCAGGGAGGACGTCGGCTTCGTGGAGCTGCTCGCGGCAGGGATACCCGGTTGAACCGCCGGAACCCCAGGCTCCATCGCCGGGCTCGCCGGCTGATCGAACATATCGAACATGAGGAACATGACGTACGTGACTGAAGACGCGGTGTGGTCGGGTACCTGGGTCGCCGAGCGGCTCGGGGTCGGACTCGAGGGCGACGAGGGGCTTCGCGGCCTGCTTGGGCTCGCGCTGCGCCGCAACCCCAAGCGGGCGCACCTCCTGGTGTCGAACGTGCTGGGCAAGCACGTGCCGCAGCGCCCCTCCGTCGTCCACGCGGCCGGGCACGATCTCGGCGTCCGGGTGCGGGAACTGCTCGGCGACGTGGAGGCCCGGCGCGCCGTCGTCCTCGGCTACGCGGAGACGGCCACCGGCCTCGGCCACTCGGTCGCGGACGGCCTCGGCCTCGCGCCGTACCTGCACTCCACCCGGCGCCCGGTCGAAGGCGTCGAGCGCGCGGGCGGCTTCGAGGAGTCCCACTCGCACGCCACCTCGCACCTGCTGCTGCCGGAGGACCCCGGGCTGCTCGCAGGGGACGGGCCGCTGGTCCTGGTCGACGACGAGTTCTCCACCGGCAACACGGTCCTCAACACCATCCGCGCCCTGCACGAGCGCTTCCCGCGCGGCCGTTACGTCATCGTGGCCCTCGTCGACATGCGCTCGCCGGACGACCGGGGGCGCCTCGCGGACTTCGCCCGCGAGATCGGCGCGCGCGTCGACCTGATCGCGACGGCCTCCGGGACGGTCCGGCTGCCGGACGGCGTCCTGGAGAAGGGGCAGGCGCTGGTCGCCGAGCACGAGAGCGCCGCGGTGCCGCGGCCGCGCGGGGAGCGCGCCCAGGTCGCCCGCGTCGAGCTGGACTGGCCGCGGGAGATACCCGACGGCGGCCGGCACGGCTTCACCCCCGCGCACCGCGCCGCGCTCGCGGCGGCGCTGCCCGGCATGGCGGCCCGCGTCGCCGATGCCCTGGACGGCGGCGCGCGCCGCGTGCTCGTCCTCGGCTTCGAGGAGCTCATGTACGCGCCGCTCGCGCTCGGCGTGGAGCTGGAGCGGCGCGGCGGCGCCGAGGTGCGGTTCTCCACCACGACCCGCTCGCCGGTGCTCGCCGTGGACGACCCCGGCTACGCGATCCGCACGCGCATCGCCTTCCCCGCGCACGACGACCCGGCCGACGGGCCGGGCACCCGCTACGCCTACAACGTCGCGGGCGGCGGCTTCGACGCGATCGTCGCCGTCGTCGACTCGGCCGCGGACACCCCCCAACTGCACGCACCCGACGGCCTGTTGGCGCAGCTCTCCGCGCACACGGGGCAGGTCCTGCTGGCCGTCATCCCGTCGTACGTCCCGTCGTGCGCTCCCTCGTACGACTCGTCGTGCGCCCCCGAAAGGCCCACCATGCTCCCCGAGCCCCTCCGCGGTCCCACCTTCTCCTCGTACGCGCCCGAGGACGTCGGCTGGCTGCTCCAGGACCTCTCCGACGTGACGCTCGAAGCGCCCACGGAGGAGCGCGAGGAGGCGATACAGAGCGGCGGCGCGCACTACGCCGAGTCGCTGCCGGTCGAGTACCAGCCGAGCGCCCAGTACCAGGACCTCTTCCGCGCCGCGCTCGACACCTCGGCCGCGCGCATCGCCCGCGCCGTCGGCACCGTCACCGAGACCGTGCTCGCCGAACGGTCGCCGCGCCCCGTCCTGGTGTCGCTGGCCCGCGCGGGCACCCCCGTCGGCGTCCTGATGCGCCGCTGGGCCGCGCACCGGCACGGCCTCGACCTGCCCCACTACGCCGTCTCCATCGTGCGCGGCCGGGGCATCGACGCCAACGCGCTGCGCTGGCTCGCCGCCCACCACGACCCGGCCGACGTCGTCTTCGTCGACGGCTGGACGGGCAAGGGTGCCATCACCCGCGAACTGGCCGACGCCGTGCGGGAGTTCGAGGAAGGCGGCGGTCCCGCCGGGTTCAGCCCGGAGATCGCGGTGCTCGCCGACCCCGGTTCGTGCGTCCGCACCTACGGCACCCGCGAGGACTTCCTCATCCCCTCCGCCTGCCTCAACTCCACGGTGTCCGGGCTCATTTCGCGCACCGTGCTCCGCGCCGACCTGGTCGGGCCCGACGACTTCCACGGCGCGAAGTTCTACCGCGAACTCGCGGACACCGATGTGTCGGGCGACTTCGTCGACACCGTCGCGGCCCGCTTCGGGGAGGTCGCGGACGCGGTGGACACGCAGGTCAAGGAGGTCCTCGCCGCCGATCGCGCACCCACCTGGGAGGGCTGGGCCGCCGTCGAGCGGATCAGTGAGGAGCTGGGCATCCACGACGTGAACCTCGTCAAGCCCGGCGTCGGTGAGACGACCCGCGTGCTCCTGCGCCGCGTCCCCTGGAAGATCCTGGCCCGCGCGGGCGCGGGCGCCGACCTCGACCACGTGCGGCTACTCGCCGAGCAGCGCGGCGTGCCCGTCGAGGAGGTGGCCGAACTCCCGTACACCTGCGTCGGGTTGATCCACCCCAAGTACACGCGCGGCGCGACGGGCGCGGACGGCAGGGCGGTGGCGGCCAAGTGAGCGAAGTGAGTCGGGCGAGTCGAGTGAGTCAGGCGAGTCACGTGAAGCGGATCGTCGCGAGCGACCTCGATCGCACGCTCATCTACTCGGCCGCCGCGCTGGGTCTGACCATGCCCGACGCCGAAGCGCCGCGCCTGCTCTGCGTCGAGGTGTACGACAGCAAGCCCCTGTCGTACGTCACCGAGACGGCCGCCGGACTCCTCGACGAACTGGGGCGCTCGGCCGTCTTCGTGCCGACCACGACCCGCACCCGCGAGCAGTACGGACGCATCCATCTGCCGGGGCCCGCACCGGAGTTCGCGATCTGCGCCAACGGCGGGCATATCCTCGTCGACGGCGTGTCCGACCCGGACTGGCAGGCCCGGGTGGCCCGCCGTCTCGCCGACGAGTGCGCCTCGCTCGACGAGGTCCGCGCGCATCTGGTGCGCACCGCCGACCCGGCCTGGCTGCTCAAGGAGCGTGTCGCGGAGGACCTCTTCGCGTACCTCGTCGTCGAGCGCTCGCTCCTTCCCGACGGCTGGGTCAAGGAGCTCGCCGCCTGGGCGGAGGGGCGCGGCTGGACCGTCTCGTTGCAGGGCCGCAAGATCTACGCGGTGCCGAAGCCGCTCACCAAGAGCGCGGCGGTACGGGAGGTCGCCCGGCGGGTCGGCGCCGAGGAGGTCCTCGCGGCGGGGGACTCGCTGCTCGACGCGGATCTGCTGCTCGCGGCGGACCGGTCCTGGCGGCCGGGGCACGGTGAGCTGGCGGACACGGGGTTCGTGGCGCCGGGGCTCACGGTCCTGCCCGAGCGCGGGGTCGCGGCGGGGGAGGAGATCCTGCGGGCTTTCCTCCGGGCGGGCTAGCCTTCGCGGTATGCCTCGTTACGAATTTCGATGCCGGTCCTGTGGGGACACGTTCGAGTTGAGTCGGCCCATGGCGGAGTCGTCCGCGCCCGCGGTGTGCCCTGTCGGGCATGAGGACACGGTGAAGCTTTTGTCTGCTGTTGCTGTCGGGGGGTCCTCGGCGCCGTCCGCCCCCTCCGGCGGGGGTGGGGGCGGTTGTTGTGGTGGGGGCTGCTGCGGCTGAGGGCGTCGGTGAGGGGAGTCGGCTGCGGGTTCGTCGTGGCTGGTCGCGCAGTTCCCCGCGCCCCTGACGGGGTGTCCCCCTGCGCGTGCCTCTAGCGGACCACCGTGCCGGGGCCCGATCCCAGCAAGTCCAACTCCGCCCGCGTGGGCGCCCCTTCCCAGTCGCCGTGTGACGCCACCGCGAACGCGCCCGTGGTGACCGCGCGGTCCAGGCGGGTCGGTACGTCCGTGCTGTCGAGCAGCGCCGAGAGGTAACCGGCCACGAACGCGTCGCCCGCGCCCACCGCGTCCACGGCCCGCACCTCGCGGGCCGGGGCGTGGAGTGCGGCGTCGGCCGTGTGAGCCGTCGCGCCGTCCGCGCCGAGCTTGACCACGACCTCCCGGACGCCGCCGTCGACGAGGGACTTCTCCGGGGCATCGGTGGGGCCGTTCTCCGGCAGGCACAGCGGCAGCTCGTCGTCGGAGGCGATGAGGACGTCGACGTACGGAATCCACTCGCGCAGTTCGGCCGCCGCCTCCTCCCGGCTCCACAGCCGGGAGCGGAAGTTGACGTCCAGGCACACCTCGGTGCCGTGCTCGCGCGCGAGCCGCAGTGCGTGGCGGCAGGCGTCGCGAGCCGAGGGACCGAGCGCCGGGGTGATGCCGGTCAGGTGCAGCACGCGCGGCGGCCGGGGCGCGGCGAAGGCGGCGGGCACGTCGTCCGGCGACAGACGGGATCCCGCGCTGCCCGCGCGGTAGTAGTGCACCCGGGTCACCTCGGGCAGCCGCGGCTCGAACAGGATCAGGCCGGTCGGGGCGGCGGGGTCACGGGTGGCGGCGGTGACGTCGACGCCCTCCGCGCGCAGCGTGCGCAGGACCAGCTCGCCCGCCTCGTCGTCGCCGACCGCGCCCGCCCAGCGGACGGTGTGGCCGAGGCGGGCCAGGCCGATGGCCACATTGCTCTCGGCGCCCGCGACGGAGACGTTCATGGCGCCGCCCAGCTTGAGCGGGCCGCTGCCGCGCAGCGCGACCATGGTCTCGCCGAGGGTGAGGACGTCGGGTCCCGCGTCGCAGGGCGCCGCGGTCATCGGCGTACCGCCTCCTCCGGAGCCTTGACGGGCTCCGTCACCTTCACGAACTCCGCCGCCCGGGCGCGCAGCGCGCCCAGGTCGCCGCCGTCCGCCGCGTCGCCGATCAGTGGGGAGCCGACGCCCACCGCGACCGCGCCGAGTGCCAGGTACGCCTCGGCGGCCGCCGCGTCCACGCCGCCGACCGGCACGAAGGGGGTGTCGGGGAAGGGGGCGCGCAGTGCCTTGAGGTAGCCGGGGCCGCCCATCGCCGACGCGGGGAAGATCTTCAGCGCCGTCACGCCCGCGGTCCGGGCCGCGATGACGTCGGTGGGCGTCAGGACGCCGCCGAGGACCGGGAGGCCGAGGCGCCCCGCCTCCTCGACGCCCGCGCCGAGACCGGGCGTGACGATGAGGTTGGCGCCCGCGTCGGCCGCCCGGCGCGCGTCGTCCGCGGTGAGGACGGTGCCCGCGCCGAGCCAGGCGTCCGTGCCCAGTTCGGCCCGCGCCCTGCGCAGGACGGCCAGGGCGTCGGCGCCGCTGAGGGAGACCTCGACCAGCGGGACTCCGGACTCGACGAGCGTCATGACCGTACGGAAGGAGGCGTCCGGGTCGGTGCCGCGCACGATGGCGACGAGGCGCCGGGCCCGGAGAGCCGCGGGGAAGTCGAGCATGTCCCCAGATTCGCACAGCCGTTTCAGCTGGTCCGATCCGGGTGGCGGGCCCTCCAGTACGGGTTGTCGTGCGGCAGCCCGCCGCTGACCCGGCCGTACATCCCGAAGGTCATGAGCAGCACGCCCACCACGAAGCTGAACAGGACGTTCTGGATCCGGAACGCCAGGAAGTTGTAGCGGGTGTCGAGCAGGGCGAGATTGACGAAGCCGCTGAGCAGGAACAGGACGCCGAGCGTCATGTTCAGCGTCGACGCGGTGTTGCCGCCGATCACCATGCCGACGAAGAGCAGCAGACCGACGGCGATGGACAGGATGCTCAGCGCGCCGTTGGTGTTGAGCCCCGCGACGGTGTCGCCGCGGGTGTCGAAGAAGCCGATCCTGTCGATGAGGCCGAGGACGCCGAAGGCGAGCAGGACGAGCCCCATCAGGCCCGCGCCGACGCGGTAGACCTTGCTCAGCCGGTGGTCGACGGGCAGGTCCTCGTCGAGGATGATGCGGCGCCTGTGGCCCTTGGGCTTGGAGTGGAGCACATGCGTGGCCATGTCCGCCTCCTTGGTGCGCGCGGAGGCCGTGCTCGTCGTACCGACTGGCTGGCGTACTACGGCGCGGCCGTGCGTGACTCCAGGATCCGCCCGTGGGCCGACGACCGCCAAACGCAGCGGCCGCATCCCGCGATGTCAGGCCCCCTGACCTCGGCTTTCAGGCCCCCTGACCTCGAATGTCAGGCCCTCTGGCCTCGGCTGCCAGGCCCTCTGGCCTCGATGTCAGGCCCCCTGCCCCCGCTCCTCCCGGATCTGCGCGACCACGCGCGCCACCGTCGAGCGGACCGCCTCGGTCTCGGTCAGGAAGTGCCAGTAGTCGGGGTGGCGGCCCTCCAGGGAGGCCACCGCGCGGTCCAGGCGCGCCACGGAGTCGTCCAGCGGGCGCGCGTGGCGCGGCTCGGGCGTCTGGCGGCCCGCCATCGCGAGGCGCTGCGCGTCCCTGATGGCGAAGCGGGTGCGCTCTATCTCCTGCTGGGGGTCCTTCGAGACGGCGTTCAGCCGCCGCAGCCGGTCCCCGGCCGCCGAGACCGCCTCGTCCGTCGAGTTGAGCAGCGCCCGCACCGTGGAGAGCAGCGAGGTGGCGTCGGGCCAGCGCTGCTCCTCGCGGGCCTGCCTGGCCTCCTTGAGCTTGGCCTCGGCCTGTCGCACGTTCTCCCCGGCCTGCTCGGGGACCTGCTGGAGGTCCTGCCAGCAGGCGACGGAGAAACGGCGTCTGAGCTCGCTGAGCACCGGCTCGACCTGGCCGCTGCGGGTGGTCAGGGCCTGCGCGCGCGTCCGCAGCGACACGAGGCGCCGGTCGATCTCGGCGGCGCGCTCCGGCAGCCGCTCGGCCTCGGCCCGCACGGCCTCCGCGTCGCGCAGCACGCGGTCGGCGCGCTGAAGCGTCTCCGCTACGCCGTGCTGCCCCGCCCCCTGGTTGAGCTTGGTCAGCTCGGGGCCGAGCGCGGCGAGCCGGGCGGCGAGGTCGTCGGCCTTCAGCCCCGCACCGCGCACGGCGTCAAGGGCGTTGCTCGCGGCGAGCAGGGTCTGGCGGGCCCGCTCGATCGCGGGGGCGAGCCGGGCGAGCTGCGTCTCCGCCTTGTCGAGCAGCGGGCCGAGGCCCTGCTGGAAGCGCTCCAGGTCCTGCTTGACCTTGCCCAGCTCGTCCTTGGCCCGGGTGAGCTCGGTCCTCGCCTGGGCGGCGACCGAGGTGTCCAGGTCGTCCCTGTCCAGGTCGTGGGCGTCCACGGCGCTGATGTACTGGTGGCTGACCTCGTCGATGCGCCGTCCGACGGCCTCGAAGTCCGACACGGCGCGCTGCGCGGCGGGCGAGGAGTCGACGGCGACGATCGTCTCGACGGAGATGCGCAGGTCGCGCTGGGCGGTGTCCAGCTCGTAGAAGGCGGCGGCAGCGGCGTCCTTCGCGGCCTGCGCCTCGGCGCGCACGCTCTCGCCCCGGCCGCCGAACCACCGGCGCGTGCCGCCGCCCGCGAAGGCGGCGGGAAGGGTGGCGGCGAGGAGGGGCAGGGGGAGCAGGACGAGGGCGAGGACGTCGCGCAGCGGCCCGCCGGGGCGCGTCCTCGCGTGAGGCAGGCGTACGTGACTGGGCACGTGTACCGATCCGGTCCCGGCGTGACGAGGCACGCGTACCGAGTCAGTCCCTGCGTGACGAGGCACGCGTACCGAGCCGGTCCCGGTCCCCGCGCGCCCTCCGTCCGGTGTGTACGGCTGCGAAGGTGTCGCCGTCACTATCCCTCTCCCGTGCTGTCATCCGCCCTGCCCGGTGTCACATTCTCCCACCGGTTAGACGAACGCACGGGTCGGTTAGTTCGCGGTGCGCACGGTGACTTTGCCGTCGGTGCTGTGGACGGACACCCGGTGCGGGCTGTTGTCGTCGCGCGGCACGGATACGTCGACGGCTCCGTCGGAGGTCTCGGTCCGTACGTCGTAGGCGACCTTGCCCCCGTTCTTCTTGCTCTTCCCGCTCGGGACCGCGATGTCGACGGAGCCGTCCTTGCTGCGGGCGTCGACGCGGTCGGGCACGTCGGCCAGCTCCAGCGAGACGGAACCGTCCTTGGAGCTGACGGCCACCTGGCGCGACGTGACGCCGCGCGCGGTGATCGAGCCGTCGGAGCTGCCCAGGTCGAGGGGGCCGACGGAGTCCTCGACGGTGATGGAGCCGTCGGAGCTGCGCAGGCTGAGCGGCCCCCGGGAGCCCTTGACGCTGACGGAGCCGTCCTTCGTGTCCACCTTCAGGGCCTCGTGGAATCCGTTGGCGGTGACCTGACCGTCCTTGTTCTCGACGGTCACGGCGACCCCGCGGGGCACCTCGACGCGGTGCTTGGCCGAGCAGTTGACGATGACGCCGGAGCACGTCATGCCCAGCTTGAGCCGGTCCCCGGCCATCTCCCACGTCACCTTGGTGTCGCCGCCGAGCACGGACCGCCCGTCGAACCACCGGGTCACCTTCAGGTCCTTGCCGCCGCTGCCCGCCGGGACCAGTTCGAGTGCGGAGTTGCCGGACTCGACGGTCAGCGTCTTGCCGGGCAGCGCGAACGTCCGGTGCTCCGGCTCGCTGTCATCCGCCGCGTCGGCCCCGCACGCCCCGACGAGCGCCACGAGCGCGGCGGTTCCGGTGGCGGCGGCAAGGGTGCGGACGACGCGTGGACGCCGGGTACGGACGGACATGGGGTCCCCCTGAGGATGATCTTGACTTCTCCGCGAGACTCTACGGGCCGCCCCACACCGGGAGAATCCGGACTGCCACCGGGTGCGTGGTGGGGTTAACCCCCCGGAGCGGAGCGCGGGAACAACGGGTTTGCGAGGCACCGCCATCGGCAAGGTAGGCTGTCGATTCGTCCCGGGCGCGTAGCTCAGGGGTAGAGCGCCTCCCTTACAAGGAGGATGTCGGCGGTTCGAAACCGTCCGCGCCCACCGGGTCTGAACAGCGACGGAGCCCCGTACCGAGCAAGGTACGGGGCTTCGTCGCGTCGTTCACGCGGGGTCCGGGGGCGCCGGGTCCTCGCCGTAGAAGCCGTCCAGCTGTGCGTTGAGCTCCGCCAGGTCGGGGTGTTCGGCGATGTCGCGGACCTCTGCCGCGGTCAGGGCCTCCGTCAGCTTGCGCATCGACCGGGCCGCGAGTCCCGCCTCCGCCGTCCTTTCGAGCTCGGCGGCCCGTTTGCGGTGGAGGCCGGCCAGGATGCGGAGTTGGCGGGCGCGCAGTTCGTACGGGTCGACGGGCTCGCTCATGTGCTCTGCTCCTTCTCGGGACTTCGACGAGGTCCTTCTCCGGGACTTCGGCAAGGTGTCGACAGGGTCGCACGAAGTCCTGAACGGAGCAGGAGCCGCGAACAGGAAGTCCCCCTCCCGCCCGAAGGCGAGAGGGGGACGGCCGAGTGGCTCAGATCTCGCAGGCCGTGGGGACCCAGCCCTTCATGCCCCGGTAGGCGATGGGGGACCAGCGGTTGTCCTCGTCCCAGCCGCAGAGGTTGCGGTAGGTCTGGCCGCTGGAGACCGTGCACGCGGTGAACTTGGCCTTCGCGCCCTTGGGGAAGAGGCCGACCGCCGTGCCGTTGAGCTTCTTGGTCTTGCGGATCTTCACGCTCTCCTTCGCCTTGACCGTCATGCCCTTGCCGGGGCACGACCCGGAGGAGACCGCCGTAGGCGCCGCCTCGGGCGTCGCGGCACCTGCCGCGACGGTTCCGGCTGCGAACGTTGCCCCCGTCATCGCCACCACACTCAGCAGCGAAGCGAACTTCTTCACGAACTAACCCCGTTCGGTCATGGGTTGGGCGCCCTCGGGCGCTCTTGATCAGACAGGAGCCTAGGGACAGGGGGCGGGTGACCGAGGTGAGGGGAGGACTCGGTCACACAATCACCTCATGATCCACTCGGCGTGCCCAAGTCGATCCGGGGAGTCGTCCGCGTGATGACTCTGCGTGATGGAAGTCGGCGGTCATCGGTGGGCGCTGCCGGAACGTGCGGCCGTGCCTCCACATCATGTCGATCCTGTGCATCTTTGCCGTCGGCGCCATGGAAGCCGGACGAGGCCGCCCATCTCGCAAGGGGGCGCCTTCGGAGGTCGTGATAACACGGAGTAATCAATTCCGAAGGAGGGCACGGTCTCATGGGTATCTTCAGCCGTCGTCAGACCGACACCGTCGAGCCGGGCTCGGGCGGCGGGGCCGGTGCGTCTCTCGCGCAGGCCGGGGGCGCGGGTGTCGCGCTCGATCCGGCGCTTCGGGCGCTCGACGGGCAGTGGACCATCGACCGTCCGCACAGCCGCATCGGGTTCTCCGTGCGACACGCGATGGTCACCACCGTGCGGGGCGCCTTCGCCGACTACGACAGCGCGTTGTCCTTCGACGGCGGCAACCCCGCCGCCTCGCGGGCCGAACTCGTCATACGCGTCGGCAGCGTCGACACGGGAGTGGAGCAGCGGGACGCGCATCTCGTGGGGACCGACTTCTTCGACGCGCGGCGCTTCCCGGAGATGGCGTTCCGGAGCACCTCCACGCGGCACGAGGGCGGGGAGAGTTTCCGTATGACGGGGGACCTGACCATCCGCGACGTCACCAGGCCCGTCGAGCTGCAGCTCGACTACCTCGGCTCGGTGCTCGACCCCTTCGGCTTCGAGCGCGTCGGGTTCGACGGCACCACCACCATCGACCGCACCGAGTGGGGCCTCGTCTACAACCAGCGCCTCAAGGCGGGCGGCACCATGGTGAGCGAGAAGGTCCGCCTGCAGTTCGACATTTCGGCGGTACGGGCCGGGGCGCAGGGCGGGACGACGGGCTGAGGCCCCCGGGAGGTCGGGCCGGGGGCCTCGGGTTCGTGCTTCCCGTCAGCGGCGGGACCGTGCGGAACCGTGGGTCGCCCGGAGCGTCAGCACTCCATCTTCCACGTGTGGGAGTCGCCGCTGTCGTTGCCCCAGCTGTTGGAGTTGATCTCCTGGCCGGGGCCGAGGCAGACCGTGCCGAAGCCGATCAGGCCCGGGTTCTCGTAGACCTGGACGTGGTCCTTGATGCCGGGGCCCGAGATGCCGTGGTTGGCCCAGGAGGAGTCCTGGTCCTGGATCGGGTCCTCCCAGTCGTGGTCGTCGCCCGACCAGTTGGTGCGCTGGCCGCCGAAGTCCGCGTCGGTCCAGGCGCAGAACTGGCCGCTCGGGCAGGAGGCGGCCTGGGACGTGCCCGACGCGGCGAGCGCGGTGCCGATGGCGAGGAGCGTGGCGGCCAGGACGGCCGTGGGCTTGGTGATCATGTGTGGGGGTCTCCTGGAGATGGTCGGTGGTGGTCTGCCGTGGTCGGCGACCGGAGGGCGGGGGATCAGCCGTCGCCGTGTGGGCTCGGGACGTTCGGGGACGCGCGGAGCACCGACTTCGAGCGGGCCAGGGCGTGGGCGCGAAGCCGCCGCCAGTCGGCCAGTTCGGTGCGGTGCAGGGCGCGGACCGATGCGAGGTCGCGGTGGCGGTGGGCCGCCTCCGGCTTGAGGTTGTTGACGACGGTCGAGACGTGGAACCAGCGCCGCTGGTCTCCGTAGAGCGTCTGCTGGGCGGCGGCCAGGCAGCCGTCGGTGTGGGCGCGCACGGAGTAGCCGGTGGGCAGGGTGTGGGACAGCTCCGTGCGGCCCGCGCCGAAGAGGGCGTCCGAGACGCGCTCGTCCCGCCTCATCGCCGCCCGGGTGGTCCCCGGCCGCTGCCCCGCGCGGGGCGGGGTGAGGCCCTGGTGCGTCAGACAGCGGTCGGTGAGCCGCTGTTGGGCGGCCCTGATGACGTCGTCGGGCGGCAGTACGCGCGGAGTGGCCGAGGGGACCCGGGCGCAGCCGCCGACGAGCAGCAGAGCGCACAGGGCGAGGAGGAGGACCGCGGCGCGGGGCCGGACGGTGGTGGTGTGCACGGTGGAGGTCAGCCCGGCTCGCAGCCCATCGTCTCGTGGCTCACGCCGTCCAGTTTGGTGGCCCAGGCCGTCCAGTTCTCGTCGTAGTCGTCCGCGCGGATCTCGCGGTAGACGCAGCTGCTGCCCGCTCCGTAACTGATGGCGTAGACAGTGCCGTTGTAGCGGGACTCGAAGGAGTAGGCGCTGCGCTGCGTGCCGTTCTCGGCCTCGGCGTAGCCGGGCGGGCCGTAGCACCAGGACTGGCCCATCATGCCCGGCTGGCTCCAGAAGCAGACCCGGCCCGGGGGCGTGGCGAGGTGCGGAGCGGTCGGCTCCGCGGTGGCGGACGGGGCGAAGGCGGTCAGCAAAGCGGCGAAGACAGCGGTGGTCGCGGCGGCTCTCAGGCGCATGCGGATGGCTCCCCAGGTGCGGTCAGAACCGGCGCGATCATCGCGCCGGGCATGACCTCAATCCCCGCCGTTCTCGCGGGTAAGCCTGGTGTCACCCGGATCGGTGAGTAGTCGTACCGGCCGGTCCGCCGGTAAGGGGCGCCGCACGCGGCTGTGCCGCCCGTCACGGGACGGGCGGCACGGGGCCGACGGCACGGAGCGGACGGCCCATCGGCGGGCGCGCGGGACGGCCGTCGCGCCCTGGCGCGGTGTCAGCGGCCGGAACCGGGGTGGGTCCTGCGGTACCTGCGGTCCCAGCGCTCCTGGCGTTCCTTGCGGATGCGGTAGTCGCGGTAGGTCTTGGGGTAGCCCCCGCCACCTCCGCCCCCGCCGCCTCCACCCATCCCTCCGGCGCCGCCCGAACCGCCGCCCGCGCCGCTCGAACCGCCCGAGCCACTCGCGCCGGAGCTGCTCCTGCCGCTTCCACCGCCTTCGTAGAAGCGCACCAGATAGAAGAGGAGTGCCGCTGCGGCCAGCCACAGCAGCGGTTGGTTGAACCCCAGGCCGATGAGGGCCAGGATCGCGATGACGATGAGTACGTTCATGGCTGCACCTCCGCGGCTCGCAGGGGTGGCCCCCTGATTCACGGGGGCGGGATGTGTCGGGCCCGCGGCGCGGCGTCCTGACGGTTCAGGAGAGCGGGCCCGATCCGTAGGAGAAGGAGTCAACGCCCGCCGCCTGCGGCTGTCAATGGCTTGCGGGCAGCGAGCCGTCCGTCGTCTCGTGGGCGTGCTTGAGGCGGGCCCTCGCGTGCACCGCTTCGGGCCCCGAGACCTGTTCCCAGAAGCGGTGGCAGCTCACGAAGACCGCCAACTCCCGCTCCCGCGCGCGCAGTTTCTCGACCTCGGCCTGTTCGTCCGGGGTCCAGCCGGGGGACGCGGGCCGCTCCACCTTGCGCCAGCCGCCGGTGTCGCTGAAGCCGTCGAGCGGCTCGACGGACCAGGGGAGCCGCTTGAGCAGGGCCAGGAGCTCGGAGCGGACCTGATGCAGTTCCTCCTGGCCGGCGAGGAGGTCGCTCGGGAATTCATGGGAAGGGGTTGGAGGCACGCGGTAATGCTACTCCTGTTCGAATTTCATGGGCGAGTGATACGAGGGGCGAGTCCTGGGCTGTCCGGAATGCTTCACTGACCGGACGTACGACGTAACAGGGTGGATCGGGACGTATGCGGAAGGGCTGAGCGCCGGTGGAGGGGTCCGTGGCGGGTGCCGTGGTGGGGTCCGTGGTGTGGATCGGTGGGCCCCCGGGGGCGGGCAAGACGACGATGGCCCGGCTGCTCGCCCGGCGGTACGGGCTGCGCCGCTACAGCGCCGACGTCCACACCTGGGAGCACCGCGACCGGGCGCTCGCCGCGGGGCACGCGGCGGCCGCGCGGTGGGAGCGGCTCCCGCCCGACGAGCGCTGGTCGCGGCCGCCGGACGAGCTGCTCGCGATGTCCCTGCACCACGAGCGCGGTCCGATGATCACCGAGGATCTGCGCGCGCTGCCCCGCGCGCCGCTGACCGTCGCCGAGGGCACGCCCGTCACCCCCGGGGTCGCGGGGGCGGGCGACCACTCGGTGTGGCTGATGCCGACGCCGCAGGTGCAGCGCGCCCGGCTCGCCGAACGCGGCATCGGGGCGGGGGTGTCGGCGCTGTACCGGCTGCTGCTGGAGGAGATCGAGGCCGAGGTGGCGCGGGCCGGTGCCCGGACGCTCGTGGTCGACGGGACGCGGAGCGTGGCGGACACCTTCGCCGAGGTCGAGAAGCTCTTCGCCGACGCGCTGGCGGTGGGGCCGCTGGCCGGGAGCGCGGTGGAACGGGCGCGGCTGCTTCGGTACGCCAACCGCGCGGTCGTCCGCCAGCACGCGGCGTACTTCGCCCGCCCCTGGACGGTCGGGGACCTCGCGGGCACGGTCCGGCTCCTCGCCTGTGAGTGCGGTGCCGCGAGCTGCGATGCCGAGGTGCCGCTGGCCCTCGCCGACTTCCCTGATCCGCCGGACGATCCCGCTCCCGGCGCGGACGAACCTGCCTTCCCGCCGGTTCTCGCGCCGGGGCACGGGCCGGGCGGCGGGACACCGGGACGCTAGGCCGCCGAGAGCCGGGCTGTCGGCTGACGGCCGCCAACCGTCGTGGAGCGGTGCTTGCCAGGTGCCCCTGCGAACCCCCGCCGTCCCGCCCCGCGCGGTGGCAAGCTGGAAGCATGTGCCGAAGCATCAAGACGCTCCGTCCGCCCGCCATCCCCGAGGACGCCACCGAGGAGGAGATCCGGGCCGCCGCGCTTCAGTACGTGCGGAAGGTGTCCGGGTTCCGTGCGCCCGCCGCGCACAACCGCGAGGTCTTCGACCGTGCGGTCGATGCCGTCGCCGAGGCGACCGCCGAGTTGCTCGGCGGGATCGAGGTGCGTGGGGCGGCCGCACGCACCTCTTAGGGGCGGCCGCACGCACCTCTTAGGGGCGGCCGCACGCGCCTCTTAGGGGGCGACCGCCGGTCGGCTCAGGAGGTCAGCTCGTCGACGGGCGGGGGCGGCGGACCAGGAAGGCCGCGCCCGCGCCCGCCGCGAAGAGCGCGAGCAGGGAGACGCCCGTGGCCAGCCAGGTCGCGCCGAGCCACTGGCCGCCGAAGTAGCCGAGGGCGACGCTGTACCCGGCCCAGGCGATGCCCGCGAGCACCGACCACGGCAGGAACTCGCGCACCTTGCGGTGGGCCGCGCCCGCGCCGAGGGAGACGATCGAGCGGCCCGCCGGGGCGAAGCGCGCGATGACCACGAGGACGCCGCCGCCCCGCGCGAGCGCCGTGCCGAGCCGCTCCTGCGCGCTGGTCAGGCGGCGGGAGCGGGCGATGGCGCGGTCGAGGCGTGCGCCGCCGCGCCAGGCGACGCGGAAGGCCGCCAGGTCGCCGAGGACCGAGGCGGTGGCCGCGCAGAGCGTCAGGAGCAGGATGTCGGGCACGCCGTGCGGGACGCCCGCGGTTCCGGCGGCGGTCGCCGCGGTGGCCGCCATGATGACGAGCATGCCGCTCGGCAGGACCGGTACGAACACGTCGAAAAGGACGGAAACCGCCACGACGGCGTAGATCCATGGGCTGCCGGTCAGCGCCCCCACACTCTCAAGCACCACAACTCCCCGTGACTCCCCGTTCGGCAGCGCGTTGCCGCTGTGTCGCGGGGAGCGGCGTGGGCGGCCTGGTGACAGCTGTACAGCGTACGCCGCGCGCCCGGTCGTAGATCCGCTGGGGGCTCAGATGTTCGCCACGTCACGTTCACCCGGCTGCCACCCCCGATGCGGCGTACCGCCCTCATGTCCCGTACGAACGTTGCAGGGACCGGCGATGACAGGAGCGGGCGATGGTGGCAGGGATGGTGGCCGGTGCGGTGGCGGCGGCGGTGCTGGCCGCGGGCGGCGGCGTGCCCGACGGCGCGGACGGCGGAACGGACGGCGAGCTGTCCAGCAGCGTGGCCGTCGCCGCGGTGGCCGACCAGTACTGGATGCGGGCGGAGGCCAGGTTCGCGCCGCCCACGGCCTTCATCCCCTCGCCCGCGGTGACGTACGAGCAGGGGCTCGTCCCCGCCGCGTCCTGGATCAGCGTCGAACAGCGCGTCGACGAGCGCGGCACCACCGTGACCGCGCGGGTGCGGGGCATGACGCCGGGCCACGCGTACGGCGTGCACGTCCACCAGAACCCGTGCGGCGCGAGTCCGGAGGCGGCCGGTGGGCACTACCAGCACGTGCAGGACCCGGTGCAGCCGTCGAAGGACCCGGCCTACGCCAACCCGGACAACGAGGTGTGGCTGGACTTCACGGCGGGCGCGGACGGCTCGGGGTCGGCGAGCGCGCACCACCTCTGGGGGTTCAGGCCGGGCGGCGCGGGCTCCGTCGTCCTGCACCGGGAGCCGGGCGGCGCGGGCGACCGGGTGGCGTGCTTCACCGTGCCGTTCGGGTCGCCGCCCGGGGAGTCCGTGGAGGCCGGGGAGACCGTGGAGCAGCCCGCAGTGTGACGTGGCGTGACGCGCACAGGGAGGAGCCCCCTCCCTCGTACCGGGTGCGTACGAGAAAGGGGGCTCCTCCGTGCGTCGAGGCTCAGGCCGCGACCGGCGTCCGGTCGGACGCCTTGTCCTCGTCGCGCTCGCCACGCGCCGAGAAGAGCCGGTCGATACCGAACGCGCCGGAGCCGGTGAAGACGAACAGGAGCATCGCCCAGCAGAAGATCGCCGACGGCTCGCCGCCGTTCTGCAGGGGCCACAGGGCCTCCGGCTGGTGGACCTTGAAGTAGGCGTAGGCCATCGAACCGGACGAGATGAACGCCGCGGCGCGGGTGCCGAGGCCGAGAGCGACCAGGGCGCCGCCGACGAGCTGGATCACTGCCGCGTACCAGCCGGGCCAGGTGCCCGCGTCCACGGTGCCGCCGTTGCCGTCCGCGCCGCCGAGGACGCCGAAGAGCGTGGAGGCGCCGTGGCAGGCGAAGAGCAGGCCGATGACTATGCGGAACAGCCCGAGGGCGTAGGGCTGGGCGCTGTTGAGACGTCCAGTCATGGTGGGGACTCCTTCGGTTTGGGGACGGAACCGAGCGGAGGGCCTAGATTAGGGGAACCTAATTAGTGCTTGCAAGTTCAACATTCGGTCAGTCGGGTGCTCCGCTCGGGCGGCGGCGCGGGCCGCGGGCGGTGGCGCGATATGACCTGTTGTGGCGCGCAGCGCGGCCCGCGCCACCGCGTCCGCGTCCGACAGCGTCACCGAGTCGACGCCGGGCCTGGCGCCCGCCGCGGTCACCCAGTGCACCCCTTCTGTGGGCACCCCGAACGCGAACCGGCGTGCGTGCGCGCGGCCTTGACGGTCCCTCAGGTGATACGGGCGCGGCGTCACGTCGAGTCCGCCGGTCTCGTGTCCGTCGACGGCATGGGGGCGGCACCGGCCGCCGTCGAGCAGCCGTCCGAGCAGTTCGTCGGCGGTGCGGCGCAGGTCGGGCTCGGGCAGCCGGGCCTCGATCAGTGTGGTGACGCGCACATCGGAGCCCGGTACGTCGGGGGAGTGCGCGAGGAACCCGGCGCCGTCCGGGCGCACGGTGAGGCGCGGGCCGAGCACGTCGAGGACCCCCGCCTCGATCAGTGCCGTCATCTCTTCCGTGCGGCGGCGCGGCGGGCCGATGGACAGGAACGCGTTCAGCGGTGTGTACCAGCGGTCGAGGTGGTCGCGGCGCGAGATGCCGGACAGGCCCCCGTGGTCGACGATGAGTCTGAGTTCGTTGCGCAGGTCCCTCAGGACGTCCAGTGCGGCCTTCAGGGGGCCCTGCGCGTTGCCGAGCGCGGCCTGTGCGGCGTCCTCCCGCAGCAGGGTGAGCAGCCAGGCGCGGTGTGCTTCCGGGGAGGTGAAGCCCTGGTCGGGGTGGGGGTGCGAGAGGCGGTCCCAGGACCAGCGGTCGGCGTCCTCGATCCCGAACTCCGCGAGGACCAGGGCCTCTTGGGGTGATTGGTGGTCCGTGGCGAGAAAACGCTCACGGAACGGTTCGGCGGGGCGGGTGAGCCGGGTCGGTCCGCCTTCGTGCTCCGTGAGCAGCGTGGTGTAGTAGACCGTTTCCACCTCTTTGGCCACCAACGGCCATATCTCCCCCAGGAAGTCGGGGGCGTCCCCGCTGTCCGCGCGCTTGCGGAAGCGGGCTATCACCTCGGGCGTGAGGACCGCGGGCCTGTGCCGCCCGTACGGGCCCTTCGCGTTGTCGCCGCGCGCCTGGTAGGGGACGCCGCGCCGCGAACCCGCGTACAGGCGCGGCTCGTGGCCCGACGGCTCGTAGCGCAGGCCGCCCGCCGCGTCGCGCAGGTAGCGGCCGCCTCGGGCCTCGGTCAACAGGGCCATGTGGTCGAAGAAGTTGAGGCCGAGGCCGCGCAGCAGGACGGGTTCGCCGGGGGCGATCGAGGACAGGTCGAGGTCGGCGGGGTTGGCGGGCGGGAAGTGGCGCAGGCCGTGCCGTGCGGCGTGCTCCGCCAGGTGCTGTTGGGCGCGGTCGGCGCGGTCGGCGCGGGTGGGGAGGTGGCCCTGCGCGAGGACGACCGCCGAAAGCCCGGACAGTTGCAGGCCGTTGTCCAGTGTCAGGGTCTGGGGTCCTTCTTCGGTGCTCTCGTCGAGGCGTACGGCGCGTGCCGCGTGGACCCGGACGTGCACGCTGTCGGGGGCGTGGCGCACCGTTTCCGCGAAGACCCACTCCAGGTAGCGGCCGTAGCAGGCGCGGGTCGGGTAGTCGTCGGGTCCGAGCCCGGGCGCGTGGCCGTCGGCCGCCCATTCGTACAGGCTGGGGCCCGGGCGTATCGGTCCCGAGCAGTCGACGCTCTCGTCGGTGAAGAGGGTCACCTGTGAGGCGACCGTGTTCATCAGGAGCTCGGGCGGTTGTGCCGTGCGCCAGACGCGGCCGGGGCCGGGCGGGCTGGGATCGACGACGTGGACCGTCAGCCGTGTCCCGGCCAGGAGTTCGGGGGCCGACGCGCAGATCCGTTCCAGCACGCTGGTGCCGCGTGGGCCCGCGCCGACCAGGGCGATGGCGGTCGCTTCCGGTGCGGGGGAGCGGGGTGCGGGTGGGAGCGGCGCGGGTGCAGGTGCGGACAAAAGCGTGACTCCCGGGGCATAGGGAACGCTGGAAGCGGATGGTCCGCATCATCATGCCGGTGGAACCCCTGATGCCGAACCCCTGGCCAAGGATCCATTTCCGGGTGTGGGGTGTGTCACGAGTGGCGGGCGCGTCTTACGAGAGCTTCCTCTCGTCCGCCGTTTCCAGGCTGACGCCGCCGCCCCTGCGGGCGCGTGCCTGGTCCAGCCGCAGGTGGGCCGTGCGGGCTCGCAGCGTCAGTGTCATGAGTTGGTTGCCGAACCACGGGCCGCCCGTCCGGCGCCAGTCGATGCCCGCTTGCGTCACGTTGGCGTGCCGGGCGAAGCGGCGGCCCAGGGCGCGGCCCACGCGGCTCCAGCCGAAGCGGAAGCCGAGCTTTATCGACGTGGGAATGGAGTTGTGGACGGGGGAGCAGGTCAGCTGGAGCACGCGGGACGTGGGGGCGCCGCCCTCGGGCCAGCTCGGCTCGGCGACGTAGGCGTGGTGGACGTCGCCGGAGAGGACGCACACCGTGGCGGGGGCCGTCGCGCCCGAACCCGCCTCCGCGATCAGGGCGGTGAGCGCCTCGAAGGACGGCGGGAAGGCCGCCCAGTGCTCCAAGTCCGAGCGTCTTCGCAGGTCTTCGCCGAACCGGGCCCACCGCTCGCCGCGCTCGCCACGGCACAGCGCGGCGTTCCAGCCCTCGGCGTCGTGGATGAGGTGGGGGAGCAGCCAGGGCAGCGAGGTGCCGATGAGGAGGTGGTCGCAGTCGCCCGCCAGGGCCTGTTCGCGCAGCCAGCGGGCCTCGTCGGCGTCGAGCATGGCGCGCCCGCCCTCTTCCAGGACGCGGGCGGCGCGGGTGTCGACCATGAGGAGGCGCACCCGTCCGAAGTCCCGCCGGTAGCTCCAGCGGGTCGCGGTGGCGTCCGCGTCGGCCGCGGCGGCGAAGGCGCGGAGGGTGTCCGTGCCGTCGGGGGTCGCGCGCACGGCGGCGTAGAGCTCGTCGCTCTCCAGCTCCTCCGGGCGGAGATTGCCCAGGTGCTGGTGGACCCAGTACGACATCAGGCCGCTCAGGACGCGCTCGCGCCACCAGGGCGTGGCCCGCATCTCGGCCAGCCAGGCCGCACTGGTGTTCCAATCGTCGATCACGTCGTGGTCGTCGAAGATCATGCAGCTGGGCACGGTGGAGAGCAGCCAGCGGACCTCGGGGTCGAGCCAGGACTCGTAGTAGAGGTGGGTGTACTCCTCGTAGTCCGCGACCTGGACGCCCGGGGGCTCGGACAGGTCGCGGCGTGCGGCGAGCCAGCGCTGGGTGGCCTTGGAGGTCTGGTCCGCGTACACCTGGTCGCCGAGCAGGAGCAGGACGTCGGGGCGCTCCGTGCCGGGGGCGGCGGAGATGCGGGCGGCCAGGGTGTCCAGGGCGTCGGGGCCAACGGGGTCTCTCCTGCTCGAGCGGAGCCGAGAGCTTGGGGAAGGATCGTGTTCGCCGGAGGGCGGGGCGGCCCAGCGGCAGGAGCCGAAGGTGACCCGCAGCTCCTCGTCGCCGGTGGTGGAGGGGGTGCGGATCGTGCTCGCGGGGAAGGGGGAGTCGGGCGGCGGCCAGACGGGCTGCTCGCCCAGGTGCACCTCGTAGGCGGTCTCGGTGCCGGGGGTGAGGCCCGTGACCGGTACCAGCGCGTAGTGGTGGCCCGCGATCTGGAACGTGCGCGCGGTGCCGCGCGCGCCGTCCGCGCACCGCACCTCCGCGGCGCAGGGCCGGTCGGCCTCGACCCAGACGGTCGCCGTGTCACCGTCGACGTACCTCAGCAGCGGACCAAGGCGCAGCCGTGCCACAGATGATCACTCTCCTCCGTCGTCCCGTACGGTACGGAACGACGGAGGAGGGCGGGGCGGTTCCGGGATTTCGGCAGCCCTTGAGGATCAGCAGCCCTTGAGGATCAGCAGCCGTTGAGGATCGAGGAGAGGGCGGTCTTCTCCTCGGAGTTCACCGAGAGCTTGTAGTAGTGCTTCACGTCCACCCACATCCGGGCGTAGTAGCAGTGGTACGAGGCGGTGGGCGGCAGCCACTCGGCGGGGTCCTTGTCGCCCTTGGCCTGGTTGACGTTGTCGGTGACGGCGATCAGCTGGGGCCGGGTCAGGTCGTTGGCGAAGCCCTCGCGCTGCGCGGTGGTCCAGGCGTTGGCGCCGGACTTCCAGGCCTCGGAGAGCGGCACGACGTGATCGATGTCGAGGTCGGACGCGGCGGTCCAGGTGGCGCCGTCGTAGGCGGACTTCCAGGTCCCCGAGGTGGCGGCGCAGCTGGAGTCCTGCTGGACGTTGGTGCCGTCGCGCTTGAGGACGACCTCGCGGGTGTTGCAGGCGCCGGACTGGGTGCTCCAGTGCGGGAACTTGTCGCGGCTGTAGCCGTCGGACGAGCCCTCGGCCTTGACCGTGAGCCCGCCGAGGTAGGTGCGGGCGGTGGCGGCGCTGACCGGGGCCGGGGGAGCGGCCTGGGCGGGCGAGCCGGTGAGGAGGGTGGCCGCGGAGGCGAGGACGACGGCGGCGGAGGCGTAACGGGCATATCGACGCGCGTAGACAGCGGACATGCGAACTCCCTAGGTGTGGGGGGAAGTTGGCCGGTGGGGCGGCCATGGTCGCGTTGCTGGGTTACCTGTGGATGTGCATCCGATGACAGGGTCGCGTCAATCGGGTGCGGACTTCAAGAGTTCTGGCGCCGTGTCATATGTGCCGTGTGCGGCCGCAGTTGTCCCGCAGTGATCCACGTCACTCGGGCAGGGGGCGAAAGGCCCTGGTCGGGGGTGGTCCGGGGTCCCGTACTATGGATGGCGCAGAAGGGGAGTAGCTCTTCGCCGGACCGTCGACATACTGCTCAGCTCGTCTGAGCCGGCGCCCGGAGGCAGGCCCCACGGGGCAGGCCAGCGAGACCTTCGGCAACGCAGTGCCTGACGTACGCGCCCGTGTACGTCACGACGCGCACATCCGTGTGCGTCCGTGTGCGCTGCCGTGCCGAGGTGTCGTACGCGAAACGGTGAAACACTCTCGGCGGGGCAGCCCGACCGATTGAGGAACCCTTGATCAGCATCAGCGTGATGGCGCTCGTCTTCGGCGTCGTCTTCCTTGCCGAGCTGCCGGACAAGACGGCGCTGGCGGGTCTCGTCCTCGGCACGCGCTACCGCGCCTCGTACGTCTTCGTCGGCGTCGCCGCCGCCTTCACCGTCCACGTGGTGCTCGCCGTCGCGGCGGGCAGCGTGCTCACCCTGTTGCCGCAACAGCTGCTCCACGCGCTGACGGGCGTCCTCTTCCTCGGCGGCGCCGCGATGCTCCTGCTCAAGGGCGGCGATGACGACGAGGAGGTCAAGGAGCCCAAGGACCAGAGCTTCTGGAAGGTCTCGGGGGCGGGCTTCATGCTCATCCTGGTCGCCGAGTTCGGCGATCTGACGCAGATCATGACCGCGAACCTGGCCGCCCGCTACGACGACCCGATCTCCGTCGGCCTGGGCGCGGTGCTCGCGCTGTGGGCGGTCGCGGGACTCGGCATCGTCGGCGGCAAGGCGCTGATGAAGCGGGTGCCGCTGGCGCTGATCACGAAGATCGCGGCGGTGCTGATGCTCGGGCTCGGCGTGTGGAGCCTGTACGAGGCGATCGCGGGCTGATCCCGTGGCGCCCGGCTGATTCCGTGGCGCTTGTCCGAGTCGGTCCGTTTCGTGCCGCTTGACCGCCGTGACCTGCGGCGTTGGCTTTTGCGGCCCTCGTTTTGTACCGTGCAGGAACAAAGTGGCTCCGCCCGTATTCCCTGACCGGCGGGCGGGGCTGCCTTGGATCTCCCTGCATCTCTGCTCCGCGCCTTCGGAGCCTCCGGCTGCGGAACGCGCGGACCAGCACACGCCCTCTGCGCTCTGGAGTACGCCGATGACGGCCACGACCGCCGCCCCCGCCCTCACCGCCCGGGCCGTCCTCCTCGACATGGACGGCACCCTCGTCAACTCCGACGCCGTCGTCGAGCGCTGCTGGCGGCGCTGGTCCGAGAAGCACGGACTCGACTTCGACGAGGTCATCGAGGTCGTCCACGGACGGCAGGGCTACGCCTCCATGGCGGTGCTGCTGCCCGAGCGGCCCATGGCGGAGAACCACGCCGAGAACCGCGAGATGCTCGCCGCGGAGACCTCCGACATGGAGGGCGTCGTACCGGTCCCCGGCGCGCCCGCCTTCATGGCGTCCCTCGTGGGACTGCCGCACGCGCTCGTGACCTCCGCCGACGTGCCGCTGTCCACCGGGCGGATGGCCGCGGCGGGCCTCGCCCTGCCGGAGGTGCGGGTGACCGCCGAGAGCGTCGGCGCGAGCAAGCCGGACCCCGAGGGATTCCTCAAGGGCGCAGCCGAGCTCGGCTTCGACCCGGCGGACTGCGTGGTCTTCGAGGACTCCGAGGCGGGCATACTCGCCGGTCGTGCCGCGGGCATGCGGGTCGTGGGCGTGGGGCCCAGGGCCGCGCGGTTCGGGCCGACCGTGCACGTGGACGACCTGACGGGGGTGCGGGTCGCGGACGCGGGTGAGGAAGGGCTCCGGCTGACCTTCGGCTGAGGCTTCTCCGAGGACTTCCCCGAGGGTTTCTGCGTGGGGCGTCCTCGTGGGCTGGGGGGCTAGGGCTCCTCCGTCTCCGACTCCAGGCTGCGGCGCGTCTCGTCGCCGTACTCGCCGAGGCGGTCGCCGGTGAGCCCGCGGGCCCACTGGTAGCGCGTCACGGCGTAGGTGACCTCGGGGCCGTACGTCCCGTCCGGCTCGCCCTCGT
Source organism: Streptomyces formicae (assembly GCF_002556545.1). Lineage (NCBI taxonomy): Bacteria > Bacillati > Actinomycetota > Actinomycetes > Kitasatosporales > Streptomycetaceae > Streptomyces > Streptomyces formicae. The sequence continues at coordinate 2,873,154 of NZ_CP022685.1, read as the reverse complement.
ACAAGTACAGCTGCGCGAGCCTGCCCTGGAGCTCCTTCACGCGCGGGCCCTCGTCGCCCTCGCGCAGCACGGCGCCCGCGGACCTGCTGGGCTCCGACGCACCCACCGAACCCGTCGCGCGGGCCGTCGGCAGGCTCGGCGGCGCCGACGTCCGCCGCTCCGAGCGGCTCGGCGACGGCGGCGGCCGTGTCGCGCTCGGTGTGACGGACGGGACGCGTGAGGGGGGAGCGGACGGTCGCTCCGCCGAGGGGGAGGGCGTCGGGCGGCTCGCGGGCGTGCGCGGAGCCGCCGCCGTCGGCGCGTCGGGCAGCGCGAGGTCCCTGGTCGGCCGGTCGGCCGCCGAGGAGAAGAGTCCGGTCGTGAAGACGGTGGCGGCGGTCACCGCAGCCACCGCGACGGCCCCGGCGAGCAGCATGTAGCGGCGCTTGCGGGCCGCGTCGCCGCCCGGATCCCCGGTCCCGCGCCCCTCCCCGTTCCCCTTTCCGTCCCCGCCCTCGGCGGGAGACCCGCCCCCGTCCTCGTACGCGGGGGACGGCGTGCTCGCGGCGGTCCGCTCCCGGTCGCGGGAGGCCGCGAAGAGGCGCACGTCGGCCTGGTCCGACGATCCTTCGGGCTCCGGCAGCGACACGTAGGGCCTGATCCGCAGCGGATCGAAGTCCTCCGCGGCCGCCGCCTCCGTGGACCGCGTCCTGCGTGCCTGCTCGGCGGCCCGCCGGGTGCAGCCGCACTCCGGGGCGCTCCCCGCCGCACGCGTCGCCCCGCACTCGGGACACTGCTGCCCGCCCTGCCCGCCGGGTGTCTCCTGTGCGTCCTGTCCACTCATGGGCCCCCGCCCCTCTCGTGTCGCGACCGCCCCGAGAACTCCAGCGATTATGCAGACCCCGCTCCCCCTTCAACAGGCCATAACCGGCGAGTCGGACCAGGATGGAGAGGGAGGCACTGCGGCAGGTGCCCGCAGCAAGGGCCCCGGGCGGCGCCCTCAGGAGGTTGTCCATGACGCAGGACGCGAGCGCACGGGCCGCCGGGCCGGAACCCAGACCCGAACCCGTTCCCGTACCCGTCCCCGGACCGCCGGTGGACGGTCACGCGCACGGCGGGGTCCTTGTCTCCATCGGCGCGCTGCTCCTCGGCATGCTGCTCGCGGCCCTCGACCAGACCATCGTCTCGACCGCGCTGCCGACCATCGTCAGCGACCTCGGCGGCATGGACCACCTGTCCTGGGTCGTCACCGCGTACATGCTCGCCGCGACGGCCGCGACACCGCTGTGGGGCAAGCTCGGCGACCAGTACGGCCGCAAGAAGCTGTTCCTGACCGCGATCGTGATCTTCCTGGTGGGCTCGGCGCTCTGCGGCATGGCGCAGAACATGCCGCAGCTCATCGGCTTCCGCGCCCTCCAGGGCCTGGGCGGCGGCGGGCTCATGGTGCTCTCCATGGCGATCGTCGGCGACCTCGTCCCACCGCGCGAACGCGGCAAGTACCAGGGCCTGTTCGGCGCGGTCTTCGGCGCGACCAGCGTCCTCGGACCGCTGCTCGGCGGGCTCTTCACCGAACACCTCAGCTGGCGCTGGGTGTTCTACGTCAACCTGCCCATCGGCGTGATCGCCCTCGTCGTCATCGCGACCACCCTGCACATCCCGGTGCGCGACACCAAGCACACCATCGACTACCTGGGCACCTTCCTCATCGCGTCCGTCGCCACCTGTCTGGTGCTCGTCGCCTCGCTCGGCGGCACCACCTGGGGCTGGGGCTCGCCGCAGATCATCGGGCTCGCGGTGCTCGGCGTGCTCCTCGCGTTCGCGTTCGTCTCCGTGGAGAGGAAGGCCGTGGAGCCGGTGCTTCCGCTGAAGCTCTTCCGGATCCGCACCTTCACGCTCTCCGCCGTCATCAGCTTCATCGTGGGCTTCGCGATGTTCGGGGCGATGACCTACCTGCCGACGTTCCTCCAGGTCGTGCAGGGCGTGACGCCCACCATGTCCGGCGTCCACATGCTGCCGATGGTGGCGGGCATGCTCCTGTCGACGACCGCCTCCGGCCAGATCGTCAGCCGTACGGGCCGCTGGAAGGTCTTCCCCGTGGCGGGCACGGCGGTGACGACGCTCGGCCTGCTCCTGCTCCACCAGCTGAACGAGAACAGCCCCACCCTGGAGATGAGCGCCTACTTCTTCGTCTTCGGCCTCGGCCTCGGCCTGGTCATGCAGGTGCTCGTCCTCATCGTGCAGAACGCCGTCAGTTACGAGGACCTGGGCGTGGCCACGTCGGGCGCGACCTTCTTCCGTTCCATCGGCGCCTCCTTCGGCGTGGCGATCTTCGGCACGATCTTCACCAACCGGCTCGGCGACAAGCTCACCGACGCCCTCGCAGGGCAGCGGTTGCCGCCGGGAGTGAGCGTGGGCGCGCTGGAGTCGGACCCGCGCGGCATCGCGCGGCTCCCCGCCGATCTCCGCCCGAGCGCCCTGCACGCCTACGCCTCGTCGATCACGGACGTCTTCCTGTACGCGGCGCCGGTCGCCCTGGTCGCCTTCGTCCTCGCCTGGTTCCTGAAGGAGGACCCGCTGCGCGGCTCGGTCACGGCGCCCGACCCCACCCAGACCCTCGCCAGCAACCCCGTGGAACGTTCGTCGTACGACGAGTGCGCGCGGGCCCTCTCCGTGCTCGGGACGCGGGAGGGACGCCGCGAGATCTACGAGCGGATCACCGAGCGCGCGGGCTACGACCTGCTGCCCGCGGCCAGTTGGCTGCTCCTGCGCATGGCCAGGCACGGCACCGTCGAACCCGCCGTGCTCGCCGAGGGCACCACGGTGCCGCTGACCGTCGTCACGGCGGCCGCCCGCCAGGTCGAGGAGCGCCGCCTCGCCGAACGCGAGGGCCTGGAGATGCGCCTGACCGAGCGGGGCAGGGAGGTCGCGGACGGACTGGCCAAGGCCCGCGAGGAGTCCCTGTCCGAGCTGCTCGGCGACTGGTGGGGACCGGAACGGCCCACCGACCTGACCCGGCTCGTCGAGGAACTCAGCGCGGGACTGTGCGGTTCGGAGTCGGAGCGGCCCCAGGACGGGGCGGCGTCAGCGCGCGTCGGCTGAACCCGGGGCGAGCTTCTTGCCGTACCAGTGGTCGGCGAACTGACGGTCCACGACGACCGGCTCGATCTCCTCGTACCCGTGCCGCGCGTACAGGGCACGGGCCTCCACCAGGTCGGTGCGGGTGTCCAGGACGATGCGCTCCGCGCCGAGCGCGCGGGCCGCGTCCTCGGCGGCGGCCAGGATGACGGGGGCGCCGCCCTTGCCGCGCAGGTCCTCCCGTACGAAGACGCGGGTGAGCTCCGCGGTCGCAGGGTCGAACAGTCGCACGCCCGCAGTGGCCCCGGGCTCGCCGCCGTACCGCCCGATGAGCAGCACCCCGTCCGGCGGCGCGAGATCGGCCCCCGTCTCCGCGGCGACCTCGCGCTCCAGCTCCTCGGGGTCCGTGGGACGGCCCTCGTGCAGTTGGTACCAGCGGTCGCTGACCTCTGTGTAGTACGCGCGCCAGAGCGCGGCGGCGGCGGGAGAGTCGTACGGCTCGGGGGCGACGGTCCAGGAGGCGGCGCGGAGCGGGGAGTTGGCCGGGGAGTCGGTGGTCATGGTGCCATTCTGGGGCGCGACGGGCGGCGCCCCGCAAGCGGGTTTGCTCGCGGGGCGCGATCTTGCCGGTGCCGGTGCCGGTGCCGGTGCCGGTGCTGGTGCCAGTGCCGGTCGCCGTCCCGTGCGGGTCAGCTCTTGGGCGCGGCCTGCTGGACGACCTCGAAGGACCAGAGGGTGGATCCGGAGGCGGCGGGCTTGGGCCGCTCGCCGCCCTCGCCCCCACCGTCGCCCTGCGGGCCCTGCTGGTGAGCGGCCTTCATGGGACCCTCCATCCACGCCTGGAAGGCGGCCTCGTCGCGCCAGCGGGTGTAGACGAGGTACTGGTCGGTGCCTTCGATGGGGCGCAGCAGTTCGAACCACTCGAAGCCGTCGGAGTTCTCCACCGAGCCCGCGCGGGAGGAGAAGCGCTTCTCCAGGACTTCGCGCTGTTCCTCGGGGACGGTGAGGGCGTTGATCTTCACGATGCTCATGCGGCCATCCTGCCGCACGGGCCCGGTCCTGGTGCCGTCGGTGCGGTCCTAGACCTAGACCTAGACCTGGAGCAGGCGCTCGGTCGTCTCGCGGTAGTCGCGGAGGGCCAGGCGGAGCTGTTCCGTGTCGGTGGCTCCTGTGGCTCCTGTGGCTCCTGTGGCTTCGGTGGTTCGCGGCGGGGCCGTCGGGTCCGTCGGGTCCGTCTTCTGTTCCGTCCGTTCCGTGGTTCCGGTCGCTTCCTTGTGGGCGAGGGCCGGGTCCGGGGCGAGGGTCGCCTCGGGGGCGGTCGCCGTGGGAGGGGCGGAGGGGGAGGGTGCCGCCTCGCCGCGCGGGGTTTCCCGGGCGGGGGAGTGCGGGGTGGACTGCCAGGACGTGCGGATCGTGCGGCGGCGTTCCGCCAGGGCCGCCGTGAGGTGCTGGATCGCGTCCTCCAGGACGCGATCGGCGTCCTCCACGGCTTCCCGAGGGCCGTCCACGAAACCGCCCACGGCGTTCTGGAGGCGCAGGATCAGCTTGTCGCGTTCTCCGGACGGGAAGAGCGCTGTGTCAGCCATGCTGAACTCCCCTTCGGGTGATGCCGGTCGAGCGCTTGCCGGTCGTGTGCTTGTCGGAGCCGGGGCGCGTGGTGGAGCGGTCGCCCTTGTCCTCGAGGAGGTCGTCGAAGAGCGCCCGCGCCTCGACCATCGCCGCGCGCAACTCCTCGGTCCCTGCCTTGTTCTCCTGGGTGCCCGTCGCGCCGAGGGCCGCGCGGTGCACGCTGCGGTAGCCGTGGACGTGGTGGGCGTGGTGCACGGAGAGGGCGTCGAGCTGGTCCTCGTAGTGACCGCTGTCGGGGAAGCCGCGGGCACCGGCCAGTTCGGCGACGAGCCGGTCCGCCTCCGCCACCGCCTCGCTCGGCGATTCGACGAAGCGCTCCTGGGCGACGGTCCAGCGGGCCGCGTACCGTTCGCGCGCCGCGGGGTCGAGCGGCAGCGTCCGCAGCGAGCCGTGCCGCTTCACACGCTCGCCGAGGTCGCGCTCGGCGGCCCTGGTGTCGCCGTCGTGCCGGGCTACGGCCCGGTCGTACTCGGGTCCGAAGCGCCGCTTCAGGCTGCGCCCGCCGCCCGTGCGCCTGCCGCGGGCCACCGCGACGCCCGTGGCGGCCGCTAGGACCACGACGACCGCGATCAGCACGATGATCATGACTGTGGACATGGGTGAGTGCCTTCCCGGGGGAGTGGGCCTGAGTGCCGGGGCCCGCGTGCGGCCCCGGCGCGTGTCCCCGGGGCGAGTTGCCAGGAAGCGCCGCGTCAAACGGAGGTAAACGGCGGGCCGGGTCGGCTTCTGCTAGCCGATCCAGGACGCGAAGTTCACTCCAGGTGGCTTGCGTTCAGTCATGGGGGCATTGTCCCAGGGAGGGTGTGCTGGTGCGGGTGGCCGACCTAAGATGCGGCGGCGCGGTGAGTCGTTGGTTGTGTGGCGTGAGTCGAAGGAGCGTACGTACGTGCTGGAGCTGACCATGGCCTCGGTGTCCGGGGCCGATTCCGGTGCGACCGCGGGCATGCACATGGCCGACGCGTCGAGCGAGCCGGGCGCGGTGCTGCGGGTGGGGCGTGACCGGGGCGTGTGCGGGCTCGTGACGCCCGACGACTGGCTGTTCGTCTCGCGGGCGCACCTGGAGTTCCGCTGCGGGCCCGACGGGGTCTGGGCGGTGACCTGGCTGCGCGGCTCGAACTCCGACCCGGCGTCCGAGGTGCGGGTGGTGTCGCAGGGAGTGGCGCGGCCCCTCGCGTACGGGGCGACGGAACCGCTTCCCCGAGGCGGTTCCGGCGAGGTCGTCATCCAGGACAGGTGGGGGCCGCGCAGCGTGAACGTGGGCTTCTTCCACGAGAGTTGAGCGTGAGAGGGGGCGAGGTGGTCGCCCCCGGTGCGGGCGGTCGGTCAGTCGCTCACGCGGGCCAGCGCGAAGCCGTCGTACCCCTTGGTGCCCACCGTCTGCAGCGCTGTGGCGCTCAACTTCGGGTGGTTCGCCATGAGTTCCAGCGCGGCGCGGGTGCCCCGCACGCTCGCGTCGGTGCTGGTGCCGTCCGTGACGGCGCCGCCGCGGACGACGTTGTCGAGGACGATCAGGCTGCCGGGGCGGGTGAGTTCGAGCGCCCACTCCACGTAGTGCGGGTTGTTGGCCTTGTCCGCGTCGATGAAGACGAGGTCGAAGGGCTCGGGGTGCTCGGCGGCGAGCGCGGTGAGCGAGTCGAGGGCGGGGCCGACGCGGACCTCCGCGAGCTTGTCGAGTCCGGCGCGGGCGAGGTTGCCGCGGGCCACGGAGGCGTGCTCGGGGCTGTATTCGAGGGTGACGAGGTGGCCGTCTTCGGGCAGTGCGCGGCCCAGCCAGATGGTGCTGTAGCCGCCGAGCGTGCCGATCTCCAGGATGCGGCGGGCGCCCTGGATCTGGGCGAGCAGCTGGAGCAGTTTGCCCTGGTTCGGGGCGACGTTGATGTGCGGGAGTCCGGCCTCGTCGCTGTCGCGCAGGGCGGCGGTCAGGGCGTCGTCGTGCGGGGTGAGGAGGCCGGTGAAGTAGTCGTCGACGGAGTTCCACTGTTGCTGAGTCATGTGGTGCGTACGTTCCCTTCGACTGCCTAGTTAGTTTCCCTAAGGAGGCTACTGGGGGAGCGGTCGATTGTCAGTGGGGGTGCGCATGCTGGGGTCGGTGGGGGTGAGTCTGTGCCTCCCTCGGGCTGCTGGAGGCGGGTGCCATGCCTCGGGGCTCCGCCCCGGACCCCGCTCCTCAATCGCCGGAGGGGCTGAATTTGCCTCCCTCGGGCACTTGGAGCCGGGTGCCGTGCCTCGGGGCTCTGCCCCGGACCCCGCTCCTCAATCGCCGGAGGGGCTGAATTTGCCCCGCCCGGGCCCCGTTCCTCAATCGCCGGAGGGGCTGGATGTGCGCCTCAGGGCCATCGCCTCCCTCTCCGTTTCCACCGCCGGAGGCGAACCCGGCAGTGGGGCGCGGGCCGATTCCGTCATGAACCAGACCGCTATTCCGCCGATCACCGCCGCGGCCATCATGTAGTACGCGGGCATCATCTTGTCGCCGGTCGCGCCGATCAGGGCCGTGACCACCAGGGGGGTCGTGCCGCCGAAGATCGAGACGGAGATGTTGAAGCCGATCGAGAGGGAGCCGTAGCGGACCTTCGTGGGGAAGAGCGCGGGGAGGGTCGACGGCATCGAGGCCGTGAAGCAGACCAGGAGGAGGCCGAGCGCGCCGAGGCCGAGGGCGATCGCCCAGAGGGAGCCCTCGCGGATCAGGAGGAGGGCGGGGACGGAGAGCAGGAAGAAGCCCGCGCAGCCCGCGGCGATCACCGGGCGGCGGCCGACGCGGTCGGTGAGGGCGCCGGCGAACGGCTGGACGCACATCATCAGCGCCATCACGGCCAGGATGACCAGGAGGCCGTGCGTCTCGTCGTACTTCAGCTCGCTGGTGAGGTAGCTGGGCATGTACGAGAGCAGCATGTAGTCGGTGACGTTGAAGACCAGGACCAGGCCCATGCAGAGGAGCAGGGCCTTCCACTGGCCCGTCACCATGTCGCGCAGCCGCACCTTGGCGCGGGTCTGCTCGTTCTTGTGGGCCTTCTCCAGCTCGGCGGCGAACGCCGGGGTCTCTTCGAGTTTCATGCGCAGGTAGAGGCCGATCAGGCCCATCGGACCCGCAATGAGGAACGGGATGCGCCAGCCCCAGGAGAGCAGGTCGTCGGAGGAGAGCAGCGCCGTCATCAGGGTGACGAGGCCCGCGCCACCGATGTAGCCCGCGAGCGTGCCGAACTCCAGCCAGCTGCCGAGGAAGCCGCGCTTCTTGTCGGGGGCGTACTCCGCGATGAACGTGGAGGCACCGGCGTACTCGCCGCCCGTGGAGAAGCCCTGCACCAGGCGGGCGAGCAGGAGCATGATCGGTGCCCAGACGCCGATCGTGGCGTACGAGGGGATCAGGCCGATCGCGAACGTGCCCGCCGCCATCATGATCATGGTGAGGGCGAGCACCTTCTGGCGGCCCACGCGGTCGCCGAGCGGGCCGAAGACCATGCCGCCCAGCGGGCGGATCAGGAAGGCCGCGGCGAAGGCGCCGAAGGTGGAGAGCAGCTGGGCGGTGGGGTTGCCCGAGGGGAAGAAGACCTTGCCCAGCGTCACGGCGATGTAGCTGTAGACGCCGAAGTCGAACCACTCCATCGCGTTGCCGAGGGCGGCCGCCTTCACCGCGCGCTTGACCATCGCGGGATCGGTGACGGTGACGTCCTGGGCTGTTCCGTGCCGGGGCCGCGCGGCGGCTCCGGTCTCGCTGGGTGCGATGGCTGTGGCGCTCACCAAGGGTTCGCTCGCCTGCTCTCGGTCGACGACAAGGACAGGGCCGCCCACGGAAACCGGGGCGGCCCGAAAGCGACCATAGGTGCATCGGCCATCGTTACGGTCGGTGCCCGGCCGACCGCGCAGGGCCGGAAAACCGCTGCTATCCAGGTCAAACGGCGTTTCCATCGGTAGTGCGGACAAGTCGCCCTTGTGATCTATGTCGCGGAGCGGGGCGGGAACCGCACGTCAGGAACCGGACGGCCGGGTACTCGGCGGGGCGGCGGTGAACAAAAGCCGATAGAAAGCGGTATGGCCGCCAGGTGAAATGGCGGCGGCGAGCGTCTCACCACAGGGGTGAGCGCGGCTTCGCACGAGCGTGATTCCGCATGAACGTGATGTCGCACGAGCGTGATTCCGCAGTAGCGCCACTCCACACGAGCACGACTTCCCGGGCCCCTTTCGGGCTCGCGGGAAGGCAGGACCGCAGACATGACAGATCTGGCGGGAGGGCCGAGAGCGCGTGGTGAACAGGGAGCAGCACAGAGGACACGGCAGTGCCCTGAGGGCGGGGCGGCCCGACGGTCCCGAGGCGCGGATCGGCGCGATCCGCGTCGCCCTCTGGCTGATCGCCGCGCTCCTCGCGGCCCGGCAGGCGGCCGTCGTACTGCGTACGCCGAGGACCGAGCGCTTCACCGATCTGGAGACCTGGATCGGCCCCGAGGGCGTCCTGCACGTGAAGGGCTCCCTCTACGACGCGGACAAGTTCACCGGCACGCCGTTCTCCGGTCTCGTCCTCAAACCCCTGGCCCGTTCGGCCGAACAGGCGCTCGGCTGGGGCTGGACGTTCGGCACGCTCGGCCTGGTCGTGGTCATCGGGCTGCTCGCGGCCCGCGCCCTGCCGCAGCCGGTGTCGCGGCGCACCGCGCTGCTCGCCGCGCCCGTGGCGATCAGCCTGCTGATCCTCTCGCTGCCGGTCCGCAACGCCCTCTACCTCGGCCAGACCAGCATCATCCCGGTCCTGCTCGTCCTGCTCGGCCTCTTCGCGGTCCGCGGTGAACGGGCCAGCGGCCTCCTGATCGGCGTGGCCGCGGCCCTGCAGCCCACGATGCTGCTCTTCGCCGGGCTGCTCTGGTTCACCGGACGCAAGCGGGCCGCCGCCTCCACCGGCCTCACCTTCGCCGCCTGCACCGCGCTGGCCTGGGCCGCGCTGCCGCGCGACTCCTGGACGTACTGGGTCCATCACCTGGCGGGCGCGGGACTCGGCGCGAACCCGGACGCCAACGCCAACCAGTCGCTGCACGGCATGCTGCTCAGGTTCGGCATCAGGGGCCCGCTGGAGACGGGGCTCTTCCTGGGGCTCGGCGCCGTCGTCGTCTTCTTCGGCGTGCGCCGCGCGGTGCGCTACGCCAAGGACGGCCAACTGCTGCTCGCCACCGCGATCACCGGCTGCGTCGCCGTCGTGGTGTCACCGACGACCTGGCAGCACCAGCTCCTGTGGGTGCTCTTCGCGGTGGTCGGCAGGGCGGGCACGCGGCAGTCCGACCGGTACGTGTGGCCGGTGGCCGTCGTCCTGGTGTCGACGCTGCCCGCCACGATGATGCTGCCGAACGTGCCGGTCACCGAGCCGGTCAGGGACAACGTCGTCCTGGTCGCCGCGCTCGCCGCCGCCGTCGTGGTGCCGTTCCTGTCCCGTACGCATCCGCAGTACCGGAGCCCGATCCCCACCGACTACGCGGCGCCCGTCCCCGCCCGCTGGAAGCGGGTGCCGCTCGTCCCGTTCTGGCGGCGCGTGCTTACCCGTCCGAACCTGCTCCTCGAACTGCTCCTGATCCGCGTCGGCTACTCCGCGTACCAGCAGGTCAGGCTGGCCGCGACGGGCGGCACCATCTCCGGGGGCCGGACCACCGCCGAGCGGCACGGCGAGCAGGTGCACGCCATCGAGCGGTTCCTGCACATCGACGTCGAGCACTGGTTCAACCACCTGACGGCGCGCACCGGCTGGCTGGAGAGCTTCTTCAACTTCTACTACACGTCGTTCCACTTCGTGGTGCCGCTGACCGTCCTCGCCGTCCTGTACGCGCGCAGGCCCGCCGAGTACCGCTGGGCGCGCTCCGCGCTCGGCTTCGCGACGGTCCTCGCCCTCATCGGCTTCTGGGCCTATCCGCTGGCCCCGCCGCGCCTGATGCCGGAGCTCGGCTTCATCGACACGGTGCACGGCGTCCAGGACTTCACCCAGCCGAACTACGGCACGCTGACCGACCTCACCAACCAGTACGCGGCGATGCCCTCGCTGCACTTCGGCTGGTCCCTGTGGTGCGGTCTGGTCATCGCGATCGTCGCGCCCAGGTGGTGGATGAAGGCGCTCGGCCTGCTGCACCCGTTCTTCACGGTCTGCGCGATCGTGGGGACCGGCAACCACTGGGTGCTCGACGCGGTGGGCGGCGCGGCCGTGGTGGGCGCGGGCTTCGGCCTGACCTACCTGCTGTCGGGGCCCCGGGTGCGCCGGCCGCTCGGGGCCGGGGCAGGGGCCGATACCGGAGCCGAGGCCGAGGCGCCGGCCGTCAGCGACATGTCGAAGGACGTCCCCGCGAAGGACCGTACCCCGAGCTGATCTTGTAGGTGCCGGGCCCCGGCACCGAGAGCCGGGTGAACTCGCCGTACTGCTTCAGGCACGCGCCCTCGGCCCGCAGCCAGGGCGAGTACACCAGGCGTACGGTCACCGAGCCCCGCTTCGGCACCCGGACCACCATGTCGGAGCCGGTGGAGCGCACCACGGAGGCGGGTTCGGAGACCAGCGGCACCGAGTTGCGCACCCGGTAGATCCGCCAGTTCGCGTCCTTCCACACCGGTTGCAGCCAGGTCGGCTCGCCCGCCACGAGCGCCGCCTCGGCCTCGGCGGGGCCGTCCGGCCTGCCGAGGGGCAGGACCACGTAGCCGACGGCCCACCGGTCGAGCCAGGCCCGGTAGGTGGTGGCCGAGAACGTTCCGTCGTAGAAGAGGCGGCCGCGTTCGATGTCGAGCTGGCGGTTCCAGCCGCGCGCCATGTTCACGTACGGCGAGAGGGCGGTGGCCTCGCGGTGGTTGCGGGCCGGGACCACCTCGACGCGGCCCCGGTCGGCGCCGAGGCGTTCGAGCTCGCGCACCACGCCCTGGGTGTCGGCCGCCCACTTCGGCACCTTCGTCGACACCATCAGGTCGTCGACGGTCTTCTGCACCACCCAGGCCGACGACAGGACGAGCGCGACCGCGAGCACGACGCGCCCCAGCCGGGCGAGGCCGGGCGCGAGCAGCGCCGCGAGCAGCGCGGCGGGTCCGAACAGCTCCGCGAGCCGCTCCACGTTCGTGCCGATCGGGGAGGGGATGAGGAACGTCAGGACGGTGCCGAGCGCGTACATGCCCGCGCCCCACCGCAGCACCCGCCAGTGCGCGGGCGCCGCGAGGACGAGTGCCAGGCCGAACAGCGCGGGCGGGAAGATCCGGTCGAAGGCCATCGGCTGTTCGCCGTTGAAGGGGAAGAGCACCGTCGTGGTCGCCACCACCGCGAACGGCGGCACGATCAGCGCCGCCGCGCGCGCCCAGTCGCGTACGAAGAAGTAGCCCGCGCCCGCGACGACCAGGAAGAGCCCCGCGACCGGGGACGCCATGGTGGCGAGCGTCGCGCAGAGCACGGCGACGGCCACGCGACGCTCCCGCGCGAGGACCAGACAGGCCCCGAGGCCGAAGGCGAGACCGAGCGCGAACGTGGTGCGCCCGGAGGCGACGTTGCACCACACCCCGAGAGAGGCGAGCACGGCGGGCCCCAGCGGCCTGCGGATCCCGGAGCGCTGGACCAGCGCGGCGGCCAGCCAGGCGCCCGCGATCCCGGAGAGCACCGTCACGGTCTTCACGCCGACGAGTGCCATCAGATACGGCGAGATCAGGCTGTAGTTGGCGGTGTGCATGCCGCCGTACCAGAAGAGGTTGTAGGCGGCCGCCCCGTGCTCGGAGGCGAACCTCGCCCAGGCCTCCTGCGCGGCGAGGTCACCGCCGCCGGTCGCGAGGAACGCCGCCCACACCGCGTACAGGGGAAGGGTGGGGACGGTGGCGAGGAGCGGAACGCGGTGGCGGCGGCAGAACGCTCGGAAGGCGGAATTCCGGTCGGCGGGCGAACTGCCGGGCGGGGCGATCGATACGTCGGCAGAAACCACGGCCACCGTTTCCGTTCGAAGTCTTGGGACGGCAAGGTTCACCTCTCAAGACGCCTTGTGCAACGGAAACGTTGGTTTCGTGTCGGGAGTCGACCGGATACATCCGTTTGCGCCGTGCGGCCCTCCGGGGGAGGCGGGGGCGGGCGTGAGAGGGATGCCCCCGCCTCCCTCTCAGACGGGTCGGGAAGCGGGTCAGGAGGCGGGCCGGCCCGCGCTGACCTGGAGTTCCTTGACCCCGTTGAGCCAGGCGGAGCGGAGCCTGCGCGGGTCGGAGACGAGGCGGAGGTCCGGCAGGACGTCCGCGATGGCGTTGAAGAGGAGGTTGATCTCCAGGACCGCGAGGGACTTGCCGAGGCAGAAGTGCGGGCCTCCGCCGCCGAAGCCGAGGTGCGGGTTGGGGTCCCGGGTGATGTCGAACGTGCCGGGGTCATCGAAGACGTCGGGGTCGTGGTTGGCCGAGGAGTAGAAGACGCCGACCCGGTCGCCCTTCTTGATCGACGCGCCGCCGAGCTCGGTGTCCTGGGTGGCCGTGCGCTGGAAGGAGACCACCGGGGTGGCCCAGCGCACGATCTCCTCCGCCGTCGTCTCGGGGCGCTCGCGCTTGTAGAGCTCCCACTGCTCGGGGTGGGTGAGGAAGGCGTGCATGCCGTGGGTGATGGCGTTGCGGGTGGTCTCGTTGCCGGCCACCGCGAGCAGGATCACGAAGAAGCCGAACTCGTCGGAGGAGAGGTTCCCCTCGTCCTCGGCGGCGACCAGCTGGCTGACGATGTCCTTGGCCGGGCACTCCTTGCGGGCCGCGGCGAGGTTCATCGAGTACGAGACGATCTCCATGGCCGCCTCGGCGCCGATCTCCTCCGTGATGGCGTACTCCGGGTCGTCGTACGCCACCATCTTGTTCGACCAGTCGAAGATCTTGGAGCGGTCCTCCTGGGGGACGCCGATCAGCTCGGCGATGGCCTGGAGCGGGAGTTCGACGGCGACGTTGGTGACGAAGTCGAAGGAGCCGTCGGGGCCCGCCTGTTCGAGTGCCGTCTCGACGATGGAGCGGGCGCGGTCGCGCAGCCTCTCCTCCAGCGAGCGGATGGACCGGGGCGTGAAGCCGCGCTGCACGATCTGGCGGACGCGGGTGTGCTCCGGCGGGTCCATGTTGAGCATGATCATCCGCTGGACCTCGATCTGGTCCCTGCTGATCGACTCGTTGAAGCGGATGACCGCGGTGTTGACGTGGGAGGAGAACACCTCCGGGTGCGTGGAGACGTACTTGACGTCCTCGTGCCGCGTGACGGCCCAGTAGCCCGTGTCGTCGAAGCCGGATATCCGGTACGGCTGGGTGATCCAGCGCACCGGCTCGGTCTGCCGCAACTGTGCGAACTCCGGCAGGGGAACGCGGTCTTGGAGCAGGTCGGGGTCGGTGAAGTCGAACCCGTCGGGCAGCGCTGGACAGGGCATCGGCAACTCCAGGCGTGTGCTGAGTTCTGACGGTCCATCAGGAGATGGCTCGAAAGGTAGTAACGGGTTCTACAAGAGGCAAGGCCCACAACCGGACTGATTGCGTGTGGGTCTCGCGCAAGATGCATGCAAGACCCTTGCGGCGCCGGGGGTCCGCTCAGCAGACTGCACAGCAGAACTAGAACGCGTACTAGTTCCTCTCGCGAGGCGCCGGGACGGCTCGCGGGACGTGGAGGGAGAGGACGAGCCCATGGCCGCGGAACCCGTCATCGTCGAAGCAGTACGCACGCCCATCGGCAAGCGCGGTGGCGCGCTCGCCAATCTCCACCCCGCCTATCTGCTCGGTGAGACCTATCGCGAACTCCTCGGCCGCACCGGCATCCACGCCGACTGCGTCGAGCAGATCGTCGGCGGCACGGTGACGCACGCCGGGGAACAGTCCATGAACCCGGCGCGCACGGCCTGGCTCACGATGGGGCTTCCCTACGAGACCGCGGCGACCACCGTCGACTGCCAGTGCGGCTCCTCGCAGCAGGCCAGTCACATGGTCGCCAACATGGTCGCGGCCGGGGTCATCGACGTCGGGATCAGCTGCGGCGTGGAGGCGATGTCACGGGTGCCGCTCGGGTCGGGGTCCAAGCACGGTCCCGGCAAGCCCTTCCCCGACGAGTGGAACGTCGACCTGCCCAACCAGTTCGAGGCGGCCGAGCGCATCGCCCGCAAGCGCGGGCTCACCCGCGAGAACGTGGACTCCCTGGGCCTCATCTCGCAGGAGCGGGCCGCCACGGCCTGGGCCGAGGAGCGCTTCAAACGCGAGACGTTCGCCGTCCAGGTGCCCACCACGGAGGAGGAGCAGTCCGGGGGGCAGGGCATGTGGCGGCTCGTCGACCGTGACGAGGGGCTGCGCGACACGACCATGGAGGGCCTGGAGCGCCTCAAGCCCGTCATGCCGACCGCCGTGCACACGGCGGGCAACTCCTCGCAGATCTCCGACGGTTCGGCCGCCATCATGTGGGCGTCCAAGCGGATGGCGCGGGCCCTGAAGCTGAAGCCGCGGGCGCGGATCGTCGCCCAGGCGCTGGTCGGCGCGGATCCCCACTACCACCTGGACGGGCCGATCGACGCGACGCGGGCGGTGCTCGGGAAGGCGGGGATGTCCCTGAAGGACATCGACATCGTGGAGATCAACGAGGCGTTCGCCTCGGTGGTGTTGAGCTGGTCGCAGGTCTTCGGGCAGGACCTGGAGAAGGTGAACGTCAACGGGGGCGCGATCGCGCTCGGGCATCCCGTGGGGGCGACGGGGGCACGGCTCATCACCACGGCGTTGCATGAACTGGAGCGCAGGGACAAGGAGTTCGCGTTGATCACGATGTGTGCGGGGGGTGCGGTGGCTACGGGGACGATCATTCAGCGCCTGTAGTCCGGGGTCGGTGTCTGTCACCGGCTCCGCCGAGTTCGTCCTCAAGCGCCGGACGGGCTGACACCCCGCCCCCGGGTGGTGGTGCGTACACCCCTGTCCGGGGGACTCTCGGATGTCGGTGCGGGCGGGGGGTTCGTAGCGTCTGGGGCATGGACACTTTCGCTTCCGGACATTCCCGTTCCGTACGTCGAGGGGGTGCCGCCCTCGTCGCCCTGCTGCTTGCCGGACTCGTCGCCGCGCCCGTCGCGCAGGCCGGTACCCACCATGTCGTGCGCGCCGACCGGGGCGATCTCCTGAAGGTCACCCCGGTCGCCGACCTGAGCCGCGCCGAGGTCGTGGCCTTCCTGGCGAAGGGGAAGGTCGGTACGGGCACCGTGCGGTACGGGGTGACGGCGTACCGGCTCACCTATCGCACCGTGGGCACGGACGGCGGGTCCACCACGGCCACCGGCCTCTTCGTGTTGCCCAAGACCTCGTCGTCGCGGGCCCTCGGGCTCGTCTCCGACACCCACGGGACCATGGTCCACCGTGACTACGCGCCCTCCGTGGGGGAGGACTTCGGGCGGCTCAGTCCTTATCTGCACGCCGCCGCGGGCAAGGCCGTCGCCGCCCCCGACTACCTCGGGCTCGGCAAGGGGCCGGGCGTCCATCCGTACATGGACACGCGCTCGGCCGTGACCGCGTCCCAGGACATGCTCCGCGCCTCGCGCGCCGCGGCGGGGCGTGCGGGCCGGGTCCTGACCGGTGACCTCTACCTCACCGGGTTCTCACAGGGCGGTCAGGTCGCGATGGCACTCGCCCGGGAGCCGGGAGCGTTCCGGGTGCGTGCCGTCGCGCCCGTCAGCGGGCCCTACGAACTCTCCCGTGAGGAGATTCCCGCGCTCTTCGACGGCCGGGTCAACGACACCAGCGGCGTCTTCTACACCGCGTACTTCCTGGTGGCCCAGAACCGGCTGCACCCGCTCTACAAGAACCCCGCCGAGGCGTTCCGCGCGCCTTACGCGGACCGGGTCGAGCGGCTCTTCGACGGGCGGCACGGAGAGGAGGACGTCCTCGGGGCGCTCCCCAAGTCGGTGAAGGAACTGCTCACGCCCGGCTTCTACGAGCGGATGCGGCACCCCACCGGCGGCCTCAAGGAGGCGCTGGAGGCCAACGACGGCGTCTGCGACTGGAAGCCGCGGGTGCCGGTGCGGCTCTACGCGGCGCGGGGCGACACCGACGTACCCATCGGGAACGCCCGCGGCTGCGCCGCCGACCTCGCGTCCCACGGGGTGCGGGCGCCGGTCATGGACCAGGGCCGCGTCTCCCACAGGGAGTCGGCGGGGAAGGCGGCGCCGAAGATCGCGCGGTGGTTCGCCAGGTAGGGGGGACGGGCGTACGAGAGAGGCGGCAACCCCCGCACGTGGGGGTTGCCGCCTCTCTCGGTGGCTCAGTGGCAGCTCGCGGCGGCTCAGTACCAGCCGTTGGCCTGCCAGAAGTTCCACGCGCCGACCGGGCTGCCGTAGCGGGAGTTCATGTAGTCCAGGCCCCACTTGATCTGGGTCGCCGGGTTGGTCTTCCAGTCCGAACCGGCCGAGGCCATCTTCGAGCCGGGCAGCGCCTGGACCAGGCCGTAGGCGCCGGAGGAGGAGTTGGTAGCGGTGTGGTTCCAGCCGCTCTCGTGGGCCACGATGTTGCTGAACGCCTGGTACTGCGCGGCGTCCGGGATCATCTGCTTCGCGACGGCCTGGGCGGACGCGGGGGCGGCGGCGGGGGCGGCGGCCGGGACGGCGGCCTTCGCGGTGGTCGGGGTGGCTGCCTGGGCCGGGGCCGCGGCGAAGACCATGCCGGTGGCGGCTGCGGCGACGAGGCCGCCGGTGATGGCCTTCTTCGGGGAAGCGATGCGGCGGATGAGCGAGGCGGACACAGAGGACCTTCCGGTGGGGGACGGGGCTGTCGCCGTGCACGCCGTGGATCGCGGGGGATCCGTGGGGGATCCCGGGGGGGGGACATGCGGCGGCGCCGCGACCCGGGTGGGTTCGTCGGCGCCGTGCGACTCCTCCAGAGAAGCAGGGCTGTTACCCCGCCGCAATGACCCCATTTACTAGTGGAAGTCGCACCCGCGCCGAATGTCCATCGTGTGATGTGGCTCTCAATGCCCAGGTCAGCGCGGTGATTGACGCATGCACATCAAGGTGCGCGTACTACGAGCCCTCTTCGTAGAGGACCAAAGTCCTGTGGGCCGCCTCACCACGGAGGGGCCCCGATGTAACGGAACGCGCAGGCGTCCCTACGGCTTGGGGGCCTCGAATGTGACCGGCGCCTCGAACGCCGCCCGGCGCGTGGCCCGGCGCAGCGCCTTCAGGACCGCGGGCCCGAGCGTGAGGCTGAGCAGCACCGTGACGACGGCGCGCGGCAGGTCCCAGCCGAGCGAGGTGGCCAGGCAGTACGCGATGAAACGGCCCAGGTTGTCGGCGAGCGGGTCGCCGGGCACGAAGGAGACGCCGGTGGCGAGGCCCCCGAGGTAGGGCCAGCCCTGCAGGTTCATGACCGTGCCGTACAGGACGGAGGAGACCGCTCCGTACGCCGCGAGGAGCCACAGTTCGCGGCGGCCGCGCAGGGTGTCGGGGCCCGGCAGCAGCCCCGCGCCCATGCAGACCCAGCCCATCGACAGCATCTGGAAGGGCATCCACGGGCCGACGCCGCCGGTCAGCAGCGCGGAGGCGAACATCGACACCGACCCGAGGACGAATCCGAAGCCGGGCCCGAGCACCCGGCCGCTCAGCACCATCAGGAAGAACATCGGCTCGATGCCCGCCGTCCCCGCGCCCAGCGGCCGCAGCGCGGCGCCCGCGGCGGCGAGCACCCCGAGCATCGCGATGGCCTTCGCGTCGAGGCCGACGTCCGCGATGGTCGCCACCACCACGGCGAGCAGCAGCGGGAGCAGCGCCGCGAACAGCCACGGCGCGTCCTGCGCGTGATCGCTGAGGCCGGAACCGGCACCGGCGAGGAGCGGCCAGCCGAAGGCGGCCACGCCCACGGCGGTGACCAGGGCGAGCGCGGCGATCGAGCGGCGGCCCAGGCGGATGGGGCGGGCCTGCGCCTGGCCGGTCGGCGCGGCCGTCACGACGGGTCCTGTCCGGCCGCGCCGAGGGCCCGGCGCACCTGCGACACGGTCAGCCACTCGTGCGGCGCGAGGATCTTGGTGACCTGCGGCGCGAAGGACGGCGACGAGACGACGATCTCCGGCGTCGGGCCGTCCGCGACGATCTCGCCGTCCGCGAGGATCACCACGCGGTGGGCGATCTCGGCGGCCAGCTCCACGTCGTGCGTGGCGAGCACGATCGCGTGGCCCTCGGCGGCGAGCCCCCGCAGCACGGTGGCGAGCCGGGCCTTGGCCGCGTAGTCGAGGCCGCGGGTCGGCTCGTCGAGGAGGAGCAGGGGCGGGCGCGCGGTCAGGACGATCGCCAGGGCGAGCGCGAGGCGCTGGCCCTCGGAGAGGTCCCGGGGGTGCGTGTCGTCCGCGATGCCCGGCAGCAACTCGCTCACCAGGGCGCGGCACGCCCCGGGCGCCGCGTCCGCGTCCCGGTCGGCCGAGGCGCACTCGGCGCCCACGGTGTCCGCGTACAACAGGTCGCGCGGCTCCTGCGGGACCAGACCGACGTGCCGGATCAGCTGACGTGGCGCCGTGCGGTGCGGGGCGGCGCCGCCGACGCGGACCGTGCCCGACGTGGGTTCGAGGAGGCCGACCAGGGTGGAGAGGAGCGTGGACTTGCCCGCGCCGTTGCGTCCCATCAGGGCGACGGTCTCACCGGGCGTGACGGCGAGGTCGACCCGCCGCAGCGCCTCGACGCGCCCGCGCCGGACGGCGAGCCGGTCGACCAGGGCGGCGTGGACCGAGGCCCCTGGCTCCCGGTGCGCACCGGTCGGCGCGGCCGCGCGGGCCCTGCGCAGGCGCGGCCGGCGGCCGGGTGCCGGGTCGCCGGTCTTTCCTGCCGCGCGGTCCCCCGACGGGCGCGGGCGATCGCCCGGTGCGTGCTCGCCCGGACGTTCCGGCGCCGCCTGCGCGAGGCGCTCCCGCAGCGGGCCCGCCTTGCGGCGGGCGTCGCGCACCGTCAGGGGCAGGGGGGACCAGCCCGCGATCCTGCCGAGGGCCACCACCGGGGGGTGGACGGGGGAGCGGGCCATCAGCGTGGCGGGGTCGCCGAGTACCGGGGGCTCGCCGGGGGACGCGAGCAGCAGGACCTGGTCCGCGTACTGGACGACGCGTTCCAGGCGGTGCTCGGCCATCAGGACCGTGGTGCCGAGGTCGTGGACGAGGCGTTGCAGCACCGCGAGCACCTCTTCGGCGGCGGCCGGGTCCAGGGCGGAGGTCGGCTCGTCGAGGACGAGGACCTGCGGGTGCGGGGTGAGGACCGAGCCGATCGCGACGCGCTGCTGCTGGCCGCCGGAGAGCGTCGCGATGGGGCGGTCGCGCAGGTCGGCGAGGCCGAGCAGGTCCAGGGTCTCCTCGACGCGACGGCGCATCACGTCGGGGGCGAGCCCGAGCGACTCCATGCCGTACGCGAGTTCGTCCTCGACGGTGTCCGTGACGAAGTGCGAGAGCGGGTCCTGGCCCACCGTGCCGACGACGTCGGCCAGTTCGCGCGGCTTGTGCGTACGGGTGTCGCGGCCCGCCACCGTCACCCGGCCGCGCAGGGTGCCCCCGGTGAAGTGCGGCACGAGCCCGCTGACCGTACCGAGCAGCGTGGACTTGCCGACCCCCGAGGGGCCCACGAGCAGCACGAGCTCGCCCTCGGGGACGGTGAGATCGACCCCCCGGACGGTGGGCCCGGCACTTCCCTCGTACGTCACGGAGACGTCCTCGAAGCGGATCATGACGTCTCCTTGGGGACCGTGGGGGAGGAATCGGCGGGCACCGGCGCGACGAAGGCGGGCAGCAGGCCGATCAGCACCGCGGCCGCGGGCCACAGCGGCAGCGTCGGCGCGACGAGCGGCACGACGCCGGGTTGCAGGGCGGCGACGCCGTACGACGAGGCGAGGACCATCAGCCCCGCGACGGCGATCCCCGAACCGGCGACGGCCCAGGCCCTGGCGCCCCACCGGTCGGGCCGGTAGCGGGTGCGCACGGCCCTGCGGCCGCCGAGCCTGAGCCCGCCGAGCGCGGCGAGCAGCCCGGCGGCGAGGACGGGCAGGCCGTACGCGGCGCCCTGCGCGGTCAGCAGTCCGTACGTCCCGACGCACACGCCCATGAGTCCGCCGAGCGTCAGCACGGCGGTGGCCCTGCGCACCGCGACGGGCACGGCGGCGCTGCGGCCGAAGCCGCGCGCGTCCATCGCGGCGGCCAGCGCGACCGAGCGTTCGAGCGCCCCTTCGAGGACCGGCAGCCCCACCTGGAGGAGCCCTCTGATGCCGCTGTCGGGGCGCCCGCGCAACCGCCGCGCGGCCCGCAGCCGCTGCACGTCGGTGATCAGGTTCGGCGCGAAGGTCATCGCCACCACGACGGCGACCCCGGCCTCGTAGAGCGCGCCGGGCAGCGACTTGAGCAGCCGCGCCGGGCTCGCCAGGGCGTTCGCGGCGCCGACGCAGATCAGCAGGCCCGCGAGCCTGATGCCGTCGTACAGCGCGAAGAGCAGCCCCTCCGCGGTGACCCGGCCGCCGATCCGGACCCCCTTGGCCCAGTCGGGCAGCGGGACCTCGGGCAGTGTCACGAGGACGTGCGTGCCGGGGATCGGCGAGCCGAGCACGATCGCGAAGACGAGCCGGATCCCGATCACGACCAGGCCGAGCTTCACGAACGCGCCGTACGACTTCGCCCACGGCGCGGACGAGCGCCGCGCGGCCACCACGTATCCGGCGACGCCGATCAGCAGGCCGATCAGGAGCGGATTGGTCGTGCGCGACGCGGCGGTGCCGAGGCCGAGCGCCCAGATCCACCAGGCGCCCGGATGCAGGGCGTTGCTCCGGTGGGCCGCGGGGGCCAGGCGCCGCCCGAGGGCGCCGGGCGCGCCGCTGCCGTGGTCCGTCATCGTGCTGTCCTCGGCCGCGTCAGCCGCGACGACGGCGGGCCTGCCAGAGCGCGGCGCCGCCGAGCACCACGACGGCGGCGATCCCGGCGATCAGACCGACGGAGGGCCCGCCGCCGTCGCCCGCGTCGCCGTCGGCCCGCGCGGGTGAGTCCTTCTTCGACGTGCCGTCGCCGGACACCTGGTCGCCGCAGCCCGACTTCGGGTAGCCGGAGATGGCGCAGAGCAGGGCGTTGCTGTCGTAGCGCAGCGGCTTGGCGACGGAGGCGAGGGCCTCGGCGCTGGTGGCGTCCTCGCCGACCTGCGCGCAGGCCGTCCTGGCCGCGGGCGGCTTCTCGCCCTTGGGGGCGTCCCCCGGCCGTCCGAAGTCGATGACGAGGGCGACCCGCTTGCGGCCTTCCCGTGCGGGCCTGTCCGCGCAGATGTCGTCGAAGTCCGCCGTGCCGCGCGGCGCGGCGGAGTCCTTGGAGTCGTCGGAGACCGAGAAGCGGAAGCCCTGGACGTCGCCGTCGTCGGGTCGTGCGGTGCCGGGGCCCTGCGTGGCGTACGTCCAGCTGTCGCCGTCGCGCTCCCAGAACGACCAGTAGCGGTATCCCACGGCCTGGGCGGGCGCGGCGGCGATGACGCCGAGCGTGCAGAGCAGTGCGGCGAGGAGCGCCACGGCCTGCCGCCGCGCGCGCCGCGCACGGCCCGCGGTCACGGCTGCTGCTTCTTGCGGTTGCCGCTGTAGAGGAAGCCGATGCCGATGCCGGCGACCATGCCGACGCCGATGATCCACCAGACGCTGACGCCGCCGCCGTCGTCCTTCTTCTCGTCCGAGTCGGAGGCGGAGCCGGTGGGGGACTTCGACGCGGACCGCGGGGCCGGGCCCGTGGCGTTGAGCTGCTTCACCAGGTCGGCGCCGCCGAAGTCACGGGCGTCCATCCCCGCCGCGTTGGCGGCGAAGACCAGCTGGGCGTAGGCGGCGGGACCCGACTGCTTCGCCCAGTCCGCGGAGTTCTTCGCGAGCCACTCGGCGGACTTCTTGGCCCGCTCCTTCTGGTCGGCGGCCGCGAGCGCGAGCACCGCGTCGGCGGTGTTGCCGAAGTCGGGCTTGTCCTTGGCGCCCGGCATCGAGGACATCAGGTGGTCGTCGGTCTTGCCGAGGGTGTCCAGGAGGTAGCCGACGCCGTTGCTCGCCGCCTGCGTCGCGGTGTCGGGCTTCGCGCACTTGGACCCGGTGGCGTCGCGGTCCTTGGGCGGCTCCACGACGAGGCCCCTGCCGAGGCTGCCGAGCACACCGGCCGCGGTGGCGTCGGCGTTCGGCGAGAGCTTGCCGGACTTGGGGTCGGCGAGGCCGAAGGCGCCGCCGTCCTTGTCGCAGTCCATGACGAGCTTGGGCAGCGCGTCGTAGGCGGACTTGCCGTCCTTGGACTTCACGTCGGCGGGGTTCTCGCCCGCCGCGACGAGGGCGCCGATCACGATGCCGGTGGAGTTCGCGTCGGTGGGCAGGCCCGGGTTGTAGCCCCAGCCACCGTCCGTGTTCTGTACGGACTTCAGCCACTCGACGCTCTTCTTGAGCGTCTTGTCCTCGTGACCGACTCCGGCGAGCGCCTGCACGGCCGCGGCGGTGGAGTTGCTGTCGACCGCGGTCTTGGAGTCGCACGGCGCGCTCGCGTCCGCGCGGTACGCCGCGAAGCCGCCGCTCGCGCACTGCTGCCCGGTCAGCCAGTCGATGGCCTTCTCGGCGGGCTCGACGCCCTCCATGCTCTGGGCGAGCAGGGCGTACGACTGGCGGAAGACGCCGTCGAACTTGGGGTCGGTCTTGCCGTAGAGGCCCGAGGGGAGCGCGGCGGGCGACGGCGAGGCGTCGTCCGCGAAGGCTGCCGGTGCTGCGGCCGAGCCGAACACGGCGACGGCGGCCAGGACCGCTGCGCTGCGGCGAACGTTCATGATGCGGCGGGTTGCCTCTCCCTGCGGGGAGCGGGGCGGCACGGACCGTTGCGAGCACGGCTTCCGGGCGGCTCCGGCTCCGTATACCTCGACGGTGCCGCTCATCGGGGTCCGATGAAGCGAGCCGGTCACGTTCCGCACCGGGCATTCCGGCTCTCCGCTGGAAGCGGTCATACGGCTGCGGGTCAGCGCCGGATTCGCACCGGCTTCCCCCTGTACGGGCGTGAGGACGACGCGCCCACTCTACCGGCCCGTACCAGGAGCGGCCGGGCACGGGATCCACGCCCGGGGATTCACACCGCCACGTACGTCACCGGGTCGCCGCCCGGCACGACCTCGGCGCGGCCCAGCTTCACCAGGCGCCGCACATGGGCCTCCGCTTCCGATACGGCGATGTTGCGCGAGCCGTAGGGGATCTCGGCCCAGGGCCGGTTCCACTCCATGTGCTCGGCGAGCTGCCAGGCGGTGCGGGGCTCGGCGAGGAGGGCGCCCAGCCCGGTGAGGCGCTCCTCGTGGTGGGCGACGAGCGAGCCGACGCGGGCGGGGGCGTCGGTGAAGGCGTGCTGGTGGGCGGGGAGGATCTCGGCCGGGTCGAGGCGGGCCACCCGTTCCAGGGAGTCGAGGTAGTCGCCGAGGGGATCGGTGACCGTGGCGTCGTCGGGGTCCTCGTACAGGCCGATGTGCGGGGTGATGCCGGGCAGCAGGTGGTCGCCGGAGAAGAGGCGGCCGTTGCCCCTGAGTCCGGCCGGGTGGTCCTCCTCCAGGTGCAGGCAGACGTGGCCGGGGGTGTGGCCCGGGGTCCAGATCGCCCGCAGGCGGCGGCCCGCCAGGTCGAGGAGCTCGCCGGGGACGATGTCGCGGTCGGGCAGGGCGGGGTCGAGGCCGGGGAGCCTCCTGGGGCGGCCCTCCTCGGCGGCGCGGACCAGCGGCGCGACGTGCTCCTCGGGGGCGCCCGCGGCCGTGAGCTTCGCCGCCATGTAGGCGTACCACCGCTCGGGCGGGTTGGAGCGGGTGCGGCGCACCACGGAGGCGTCCGCCTCGTGCATCGCGATCCACGCGCCCGACGCCTCGCGGACCTTCGCGGACAGGCCGTGGTGGTCGGGGTGGTGGTGGGTGATGACCACGCCGTGCACGTCGGCGACGGCGACGCCGCACGCGGCGAGCCCGTCGGCCAGCGTGTGCCAGGAGGCCGGGTCGTCCCAGCCGGTGTCGACGAGGACGGCGCCGCGGTCGGTGTCCAGGAGGTGGACGAGGGTGAAGCCGAGGGGGTTGTCGGGGATCGGGACCTTGATGCTCCAGACGCCGCCGCCGTGCTCGATCACCGGCGGGTCCGTCACCTGCGGGGTCATGAGGGCCTCGTCTCTCGTCGCCGGGTGCCGTCACTATAACTAGAACTAGTTTCAATAGTCGCCCAAGTCGACGGAATGGGCGGCCGGTTGCGCGTCCGTTCCGTGGACTCCGCCAACTAGAACTGGTATCAGTTCTGAAACAGTGTCAGGAAGTCGGTGTCGGAAAGCGCTCCGCAGGAGGCAGTCAGCCATGACCGAGCTCGTGGAACACGGACAGCTGTTCATCGGCGGGGAGTTGGTGGACCCGCTCGGCAAGGGCGTCATCGACGTCGTGTCGCCGCACACCGGAAAGGTCTTCGCCCGCGTGCCGCACGCGGCCCCCGCCGACGTGGACCGCGCCGTCGCCACCGCCCGCAAGGCGTTCGACGACGGGCCCTGGCGCCGCATGACCCTGGACGAGCGGATCGAGGTCGTCACCAAGATCAAGGACGGGATCGCCGTACGCCACGAGGAGATCGCCCGCGCCATCAGCTCGGAGAACGGCACCCCGTACACCTCCAGCGTGATGGTGCAGGCGCTCGCCGCGATGATGGCGTGGGACGCGGCCATCACGGTGGCCCGCGACTTCACCTACGAGGAGGCACGCGACGGCGTCCTCGGGAAACTCCTCGTGCGGCGCGAGCCGGTGGGGGTGGTCGCGGCCGTCGTCCCCTGGAACGTCCCGCAGTTCACCGCCGCGGCCAAGCTCGCCCCCGCGCTGCTCGCCGGGTGCCCGGTGATCCTCAAGACCTCGCCCGAGGCACCCCTGGACGCCTACATCCTGGCCGAGATAGCCGCAGAGGCCGGGCTGCCGCAGGGCGTCCTCTCCGTCATCTCCGCGGACCGCGAGGTCAGCGAGTACCTCGTCGCGCACCCCGGCGTCGACAAGGTCTCCTTCACCGGATCCGTCGCGGCGGGCAAGCGCGTCATGGAGGTCGCGGCCCGCAACCTCACCCGGGTCACCCTGGAGCTCGGCGGCAAGTCCGCCGCGGTCATCCTGCCGGACGCCGACGCGGCCACCGCCGTCGCGGGCATCACCCCCTTCGCCTGGATGATCAACGGCCAGGCGTGCGTGGCCCAGACCCGCATCCTCGTGCCGCGCACCCGCTACGACGAGTTCGCCGAGGCGTTCGCCGCCGCCGCGTCCGCCCTCAAGGTCGGCGACCCCCTCGACCCCGCCACCGAGCTGGGCCCGCTCGTCGCCAAGAGGCAGCAGCAGCGCTCCCTGGACTACATCCGCATCGGCCAGGAGGAGGGCGCCAAGATCCTCGCGGGCGGCGGCCGCCCGGCCGGGCTCGATCAGGGGTGGTACGTCGAGCCGACGCTCCTGGGCGGCGTCGACAACTCCATGCGCGTCGCCCGCGAGGAGATCTTCGGCCCCGTCATCTGCCTCCTGCCGTACGGCGAACAGGACGAGGCGGTGAAGATCGCCAACGACTCCGACTACGGGCTCAGCGGCAGCGTGTGGACGGCCGACGTCGAGCGCGGCATCGACGTCGCACGGCAGGTGCGCACCGGGACGTACTCCGTGAACACCTTCAGCCTCGACATGCTCGGGCCCTTCGGGGGCTTCAAGAACTCCGGTCTGGGGCGGGAGTTCGGGCCCGAGGGGTACGCCGAGTACTTCGAGCACCAGATGATCCACCTCCCCGCCGGATACGAGGGGAGTGGCGCCTGATGGGGGACCGCTGGCACGTCGAGGTCGACCGGTCGGTCTGCATCGGCTCCGGGATGTGCGTGGGCACCGCGCCCGACGGCTTCACCCTCGACACCGCCCGTCAGTCGCATCCCACCCACCCCGACACCGACGCCAACGAGAAGGTGCTCGAGGCCGCCGAGGGCTGCCCGGTCGAGGCGATCACGATCACCCTCGCCGACAGCGGAGAGGTCGTCTTCCCGCCGGAGGACTAGCCCTGAGGACCAGCCCGGAGGGCGGCTTCGCCCCCTCAATCACCCGATGCCCGCGTCGAGTTCGAACCATCGCGACGCGGGCATCGCCATGTGTCGATCCTCTGGATATTCTGTGTGCTCGAACAAGGGCGAACGCCACTTTACGCATGCGTTCCGCATGGTGATCTGGTGACAGTCGTTACTGTTCCGCCCGTTTCCGTCCTGGAAATCTCTCTGCCACGCCGAGCAGGGAGGGGACACCATGGACAAGCGGTACGAGGTCTACTGTCTGGCCGACAGATTCTTCTACGAGACCCCGGACCGGCTGTCGTCCACGGGCACCCGAAGCGGTGCCCGCGCGTTCCCCGTATCCCAGCGCCCGGTGCCCGAAGGGTGGCGCTCCGCACGCGCCGGTGACTGGTTCTCCCTCGTCCCGATCGGCGACGACGGGGCCCCGCTCCCCACGCCCCAGCAGGGCTGGAAGATCCACGTCTCCGCCACCCTGGAGAACGCCGACCGGATCGCGGCCCTCGTGTGGGACCACTGCGTGCCGCGCTCGGTCCCCTTCAAGTTCGTGCCGGCCAAGCACCTGCTGCACCTGCGCAACAGCAAGTACGCGGGCCGTGACATGAGCGGCAAGTTCGCCACCGTCTACCCGGCCGACGAGAACCAACTGCACGAGCTGCTCGATGAGTTGGGCAAGCTCCTCGAAGGGTTCGAAGGGCCGTACATCCTCACCGACCTGCGCTGGGAGCAGGGGCCGCTGTACGTCAGGTACGGCGCCTTCACCCGCCGCATGTGCGACGACGGCAAGGGCACCCTCGTGCCCGCCGTGGAGGACGGCGAGGGCAAGCTCGTGCCCGACGACCGGGGCCCCGCCTTCAAGGTCCCCGCGTGGGTGAAGCTGCCCGACTTCCTCGAACCGGCGCTCGCCGCGCGCAACACGACGACCGTCGGCGACCTGCCGTACCGCATCGAGAAGGCGCTGCACTTCTCCAACGGCGGCGGGGTCTACGCGGGCACCGACACCCGCGACGGCAGCAAGGTCGTCCTCAAGGAGGGCCGTCCGCACGCGGGCCTCGCCTCCGACGGCGCCGACGCCGTGGCCCGCCTCGAACGCGAGCGGGACGCCCTGCAGAAGCTCTCCGGGCTCGGTGTGGCGCCCGAGGTGCGCGACTGGTTCCTCCTCGGCGAACACCGCTTCCTCGTCATGGACTTCCTGGAGGGCTCCACCCTCAACTCCTTCTTCGCGCACCGGCATCCGCTGTGCACCAGCGAGCCCGACGCCGCCGACATATCGGAGTACACGGCCTGGGCGCTGCGCATGCACCGGGCCGTCGAGGAAGCCGTCACCGCCGTGCACGAGCGGGGCGTCGTCTTCAACGACCTGCACCTGTTCAACATCATGGTCGCCCCCGACGAACAGTCCGTCTCGCTGCTCGACTTCGAGGCCGCGGCGGCCGTCGGCGACGAGGGGCGCCAGATCGTCGCGCACCCCGGATTCCTCGCGCCGCCGGACCGCACGGGCGTGGACGTCGACCGCTACGCACTCGCCTGCCTGCGGCTCGCCCTCTTCCTGCCGATCACCACCCTGCTCTCCATCGACCGGGGTAAGGCCGCGCACTTCGCGCAGGTGATCGCCACCGAATTCCCCGACGTGCCCGCCGAGTTCCTGGCCGAGGCCGTGGCCGAGATCGAGCGTGGCGCACCCGGCGGGGACGGCGGGACCCCCGGGGCCAACGGGGACGAGCGGGCGCCGGTCCGCGGAGCGGGAGACACGGAGGCCCTGGAGAGCGGCCTCCCGAAGGGGGGCGCGACCGGCGCCGCCGGGCCCGCGGCGCGGGTGGCCGCACCGCTGGTCGACCCGGCCGACTGGCCCTACAGCCGCGACTCGATGGTCAAGGCCATCCTCGCGTCCGCCACCCCGGAGCGCGACGACCGGCTCTTCCCCGGCGACATCGCGCAGTTCGCCGACGGCGGCGGGCTCGGCCTCGCGCACGGCGCGGCCGGTGTCCTCCTCGCCCTCGCCGAGAGCGGCGCGGAACGGTACGAGGAGGGTGAGCGCTGGCTCCTCGACCACAGCCGACCCGCCCCGGCGGGCACCCCGTTGGGACTCCACGACGGACTCGCGGGCATCGCCCACGTCCTGGACAGGCTCGGCCACCGCGAGCGCGCGCTGGACCTGACGGAACTCATCCTCCAGGAACGCTGGCAGCGCCTCCCCTCCGACCTGTACGGCGGCCTCGCCGGAGTCGGCCTCGCCCTCGACTCCCTCGCGGAGAGCACCGGCGAGCGCACGCTCGGCCAGTACGCGCTGCGCGCCGCCGAGCTGCTCGGCGAACGGCTCGCCTCCGAAGAGCCGCCGAAGAACGGCAGGCGCAGGGCCGGACTGCTGCGCGGCGCCACCGGGCCCGCCCTGCTCTTCCTGCGCCTGTACGAGCGAGGCGGCGACCCCGCCCTCCTCGACCTCGCGGCCCGCGCCCTGCGTGCCGACCTCGACCAGTGCGTGACCCAGAAGCGGGACGGCAGCCTCGCCGTGAACGAGGGCTGGCGCACCATGCCCTACCTCGGCGACGGCAGCGTCGGCATCGGCATGGTCATCGACGACTACCTCGCGCACCGCGACGACGAACGCTTCGAGGCGGCACGTCCCGGCATCCTGGCCGCGGCGAGCTCCCGCTTCTGCGTGCAGCCGGGCCTCTTCCAGGGGCGGGCAGGACTGCTCCTGCACGTCAACCGCAGCACCACGCCGGGCATCACGCCCGAGGACGTGGCCGCGCAGATCGAGGAGCTCGGCTGGTTCGCGATGTCGTACGCGGGCCAACTGGCCTTCCCCGGCAACCAGATGCTGCGCCTCTCCATGGACCTCAACACCGGGACGGCGGGCTGCCTCCTCGCGCTCGCCAGCGCGCTCGGCGACACCGGAGCGCACGTCCCCTTCCTGCCGCCGATCCGGCGGCCCCAGAGCCGGTCCCGCGACACCGCGGGGTCGTGACACCGCCCATAGGGACCTCACAAGTCCCCCTAAAGAGAGGGAAGTTCATGGCACTTCTCGACCTGCAGAGCATGGAATCCGACGAGCTGACCGGTGGCGGTCACGGTGGCGGCGGCAGTGTGGCCAGCCTCCTGCTGTGCTGGAGCGACGCGAGCATCGTTCTGTGTCTCTGATGCCTCGCCGCATCTGACCGACACGGTCTGAAGGCCCGGGCGGCGCCCCGTGAGGGGCCCGCCCGGGCCGACCGTTGTGAGACCTGCGCGACGAAGGCGACGAGGACCCGGACCGCATGGCGACGACGACCCCCCGTCCGCACCAACCCACCCACGACGCACACCTGTTGGGCGCGGCCGCCCGCCACAGCGCCCTCCGCTGCGTGATCCTGGCGCTGTGCGCCCTGGCGAGCGCGGGCGCGGGACTGCTCCTGCCGCTCGCGATCGGCCGCGCCCTGGACGCCGTCCTGACCGGACACCTGACGGGCGCGGCTGACGCCGACGCCACCCGCTGGATCGCCGCGTGCGCCGCGCTGATCACCGCGAGCGCCGTCCTCGACGCGCTCGACGGCGTCCTCACCGGCACCACCAACGCCCGCACCACCGCCTGGCTGCGCGGCCGCGTCACCGGACACGTGCTCGCCGTCGGACCGCGCACCACCGCGCGCTTCGCCCACGGCGACCTGGTGGCGCGCCTCATCGACAACGCGGCGCACGCGGGCATCGCGCCCGCCACCTTCGCCGCGCTCCTGGCCGCCCTGGTCACGCCCGTCGGCGCCGTGGTGGCCCTCGCGCTCATCGACGGCTGGCTCGCCGCGGTGTTCCTCGTCGGCGCGCCCGTGCTCTTCCTGCTCCTGCGGACCTTCGTGCGCGTCTCCTCCGACTGCGTGGCGCGCTACCAGCGGGTCCAGGGGAACATCGCGGGACGCCTGAGCGAGGCGATCGGCGGGGCGCGCACCGTCGCCGCCGCGCACACGCAGGACAAGGAGGCGGCGCGCGTCCTCGGCGAACTGCCCGAACTCGGCCGTCAGGGACGGCGGATGTGGCGCCTTCAGGGCCGCTCCCAGGCGCAGGCCGTCGCGGTCGCGCCGCTGTTGCAGATCGCGGTCGCCGCGGTCGCGGGGCTGCTGCTGCTCCGGCACCGCATCTCGGTCGGCGACCTGCTCGCCGCGTCCCGGTACGCGGTGCTGGCCACCGGGATCGGCATGCTCGTGGGACAGTTGGGCGGTCTGGTGCGGGCCAGGGCCGCGGCCCGCCGCCTGGAGGAAGTCCTCACCGAACCCCCGACGTCGTACGGCGAAGCAGAACTGCCCCCCGAGGGCGGCCTGTTGGAGCTGCGCGGCGTCATGGCGAGCCGGGGCGGACGTACCGTCCTCGACGGCGTCGACCTGACGGTGCCCGCGGGCACCACGCTCGCCGTGGTCGGCCGCTCGGGCGCGGGCAAATCGCTGCTCGCCGCGCTCGCCGGGCGGCTCGCCGACCCCGACGAGGGGGAGGTGCGCCTCGACGGGGTCCCGCTGCGCTCGCTCGGCAGGCAGGAGCTGCGCCGCGAGGTCGGCTACGCCTTCGAGCGGCCCGCGCTGCTGGGGACGACCCTGGAGGACACGATCGGCCTCGGCGCCCCGCGTCCGACGCCGGGACGGATCCGCGAGGCGGCCCGCGCCGCCCGCGCCGACACCTTCATCACCCGCCTCCCCGACGGCTACGCCACCCCTTGCGGACAGGCGCCGCTCTCCGGCGGCGAGTCCCAACGCCTCGGTCTGGCACGGGCGTTCGCGCGCGGCGGGCGGCTGCTGATCCTGGACGACGCCATGTCCAGCCTGGACACGGTCACCGAACACCACATCGCCGACGCGCTGCTCCACCACACCCCGCACCGCAGCCGCCT
This sequence comes from Streptomyces formicae, assembly GCF_002556545.1. Lineage (NCBI taxonomy): Bacteria > Bacillati > Actinomycetota > Actinomycetes > Kitasatosporales > Streptomycetaceae > Streptomyces > Streptomyces formicae. Next base: position 2,841,667 of record NZ_CP022685.1, on the reverse strand, counting down.
GATCATCGCCCACCGGGCCGCGACGGCGGCCCGCGCGGACGCGGTGGCCTGGCTCCACGAGGGCCGGATCCGGGCGGTGGGCACCCACGAGGAACTGTGGGAACGCCCGGAGTACCGGGAGGTGTTCGGCGCGTGAACCCTCCCCACGCCCAGGGTCCCTACCGCCGTGGCGTCCGCTTCCTGTGGCGCAAGTGGCCGGTGGTGCTGCGGCTCGCGCTCTGGTCCGTCCTGGAGACCGGCCAGACGTTCCTCACCGGGTACGCCCTCGCGCGCGCCCTGGACGACGGGTTCCTCGCGGGCCACGAGGCGGTCGGCCTCTGGTGGCTCGGCGGGGCCGGGCTCGGTGTGGTGGTCGCCGCCTACGGCACGAGCCGCGTGTACCGCGCCGTCGCCGACCTGGTGGAACCGCTCAGGGACTCCCTGGTGCGCCAGGTCGTCGGGCGGGGCCTGCACGACGCGGACAGTGCCGCCGTGTCCCGGCTCACCCAGCAGGTGGAGATCGCCAGGGACACCTTCGCGGGCCTGATCATGGTCTCCCGCTCCTTCGTCTTCACGGCGGTCGGCGCCCTGGTCGGCCTCTTCTCCCTGGACCCGCTCCTGCTCCTGGTGGTCGCGCCGCCGCTCCTCGCGGGCATCGCCCTCTTCGTCGCGACGCTGCGTCCGCTGGCCCGCCGCCAGGAGGAGTTCCTCGTCGCGGACGAGGAGCTGGCGGCCCGGCTGGGCGTGGTCTGCCCCGGGTTGCGGGACGTCACGGCGGCGGGCGCGGAAGACGACGTCGCCGCCGACCTGGGCCGGGGCGTCGCCCGGGAGTACAGGACGGCCGCGGCCCTGGCCCGCTGGGGCGTCCTGCGCACCGCGTCCCTGGCGATCGGCGGCCAGCTCCCCCTGATCCTGCTCCTGACCACGGCCCCCTGGCTCCTGGACAATGGAGTGACCCCGGGCGCCCTGGTGGGAGCCCTGGCCTACGTCACCCAGGCCCTGCTCCCCGCCCTCCACAACCTGGTCCACGGCCTCGGCGCGAGCGGCTCCCGCCTGGCGATCGTGCTGCGGCGGCTCATGTGGGAGGGGCCGGGGAGCGGTGGCGGCGCCGAGGCGGGCCGCGCGGGTCAGGGGCCCGCGCTGGAGCTCTCCTCCGTCACCTTCGCCTATGGTCCGCACGCCGAGCCCGTGCTGCGGAACCTGGGGCTCAGTGTGGCCAGGGGCGAGCACCTCGCCGTGGTGGGACCCAGTGGGATCGGGAAGTCCACCTTGGCCGGAATTGTTGCCGGGTTGCTCGTGCCGGACGCGGGAGAGGTGCGTGTGGAGGGCGCTGGGGTGCGTGGGGAAGGAGCCGTCGGGCGGCGCGTGCTCATTCCTCAGGAGGCGTACGTCTTCACGGGGACGCTCAGGGAGAACCTGGAGTACCTGCGGGCGGAGCCGGTGCCGGAGTCCGAGCTGACCGGCGCGGCCGAGGCCGTGGGACTCGCGCCGCTCGTCGCCCGCCTCGGCGGGCTCGACACCGAGCTCGTACCGGGTGAACTGTCGGCGGGGGAGCGCCAGTTGATCGCGCTGACCCGCGCGTACGTCGCGTACGCCCCGCTCGCGATCCTCGACGAGGCGACCTGTCACCTCGACCCGGTCGCGGAGTCCCGCGCCGAGCGCGCGTTCGCGGCGCGCCCCGGCGGCACCCTGGTGGTGATCGCGCACCGCATCAGCTCGGCCCGCCGCGCCGACCGGGTCCTGGTGATGGACGGGGTGCACGCCCTGTGCGGTCGGCACGACGAGCTGATGGAGCGTTCGCCCCTGTACCGGGACCTCAACGGGGCCGGTGACTGGGGCGGGGGCCGGGGCGGTGACCGGGGCGGCGTCGCCTCAGACCCAGCCCTCGCCCTGCGAGATCCTTATGGCGTCGATCCTGTTCCGCGCCCCGGTCTTCCGGGTGATCGCGGCCATGTAGTTGCGCACCGTTCCGTTGGAGAGATGGAGACTGTGGGCGATCTCGGCGACAGAAGCGCCTCGCGCGGCGAGTGACAGGACGCTCAACTCCCTTTGCGTCAGCGGCATTTGGGCGGCCTTGAGGAAGCCGAACCCCAGGGAGTCGTCGACGAACCGCTGGCCCGCCGCCACCTGTCTGATGCCGGTGATCAGCCGTTCCGGCTGGCTCGCCTTGTTCACGTAGCCGAGCGCGTCCGCCTCCGCGGCGCGGCGCAGCTGCCCCGGCCGGTTGGCCGTGGCGAGCACCAGGACCCGGCAGCCGCGACCGTGCGCCGAGGGCCCGGTCAGCTCGGTGAGCGGCGTGAGCGCGTACGTCGACTCGTCGTCGAGATCCACCACGCAGAGATCGGGTCGTACCGTGCGCTGCCGACCGTGAGCCTGTGACCACGGCGCATGGAACACCTCCAAGTCAGGTTCCCGGGCGAGACGTTCCGCCAGGGCTAATCGCAGTAGACAGGCGTCGTGCACGAGAAGTACCCGGATCACGCTCTGCCCCTCCAGCTCCCGCTCCGGTTGCCCCCTTCAAGGACGCAGACCATTAATAGCGGTGAGTACCCCCGTAGTGACACTGAGAACTGGCCAAGGGGGTGTTTGGGGGCGCATTTGCCGGGCGCCTGTGCGCCCCCCTGTCACGCTCGGGGGGTCGCCGTGAGGTCGATCAGGCGGCAGACCGTCTCGATGTCGATCTTCACCTGGGCGATCGACGCCCTTCCGGAGAGCCAGGTGATCAGCGCGGAGTGCCAGGTGTGCTCGATCACCCGCACCGCCGAGAGCTGCTGCGCGGTCGGCGGCTCCGCCAGTCCCATCGCGTCCAGGATGATCGCCGTGGTCAGCCGCGAGACGGTGTCGACCTCGGGGCTCACCGACCGGTCGGCGAAGGTCAGGGCCCGCACCATGGCGTCCGCGAGGTGCGGCTCGCGCTGGAGGGCGCGGAAGGCGCGCATCAGCGTCTCGGCGACCCGCTCGGCGGGGGTCTCGCCCGCCGGGGGGCGCTTCCTGATCGTGGTGTGCATGTGCTGCAGCTGGTCCTGCATGGTGGCGACGAGCAGGTGCACCTTGGAGGGGAAGTAGCGGTAGAGCGTGCCGAGCGCGACGCCGGCGGCCTCGGCGACCTCCCGCATCTGCACCGCGTCGAACCCGCCCCTGCTGGCCAGTTGGGCGCTCGCGTGCAGGATGCGGCGGCGGCGCGCCTCCTGGCGCTCGGTGAGGGGCGGCGTCGCAGGGCTCCCTGTCTTGGCTTCCGCTGTCATGTGCTGCCCCTCCGAAAACGCCTCACGAGATCGCACAGCATGGCAGGGAGCCCGCCGTGGCGCGAATCACCTGATCCGGGCCTTACAGCTCGCCTACCTGCCGGTAGATTCAGAGCTCGTTCAGCGATCATTCAGCGATCAAGTCTGAAACTTGTTCTAGATTACCGTCCCGGCGTAACCTCGCGGACAACTGCAGGAGAAGGGGACCGAGAGTGACCGCTGAGGCCATGGAGGCAGGCCCCCGGAAGGGCTCGGCCGCCGAAGGTGATCGTCCGTTGCGCATCGCTCTCCTGACGTACAAAGGGAACCCGTTCTGCGGGGGACAGGGCGTCTACGTACGCCACCTGTCGCGCGAGCTCGTCCGGCTCGGCCACACCGTCGAGGTGATCGGCGCGCAGCCCTATCCGGTGCTCGACGAGGGCGAGGGCCTCGAAGGGCTCAGCCTCACCGAGCTCCCGAGCCTGGACCTCTACCGCTCGCCCGACCCCTTCCGCACCCCGGGGCGCGACGAGTACCGCGACTGGGTGGACGCCCTCGAAGTGGCGACGATGTGGACCGGCGGCTTCCCCGAGCCCGCCACGTTCAGCCTGCGCGCCCGCCGTCATCTGCGCGCAAGGCGCGGCGAGTTCGACGTCGTGCACGACAACCAGACCCTGGGATACGGCCTGTTGGGCGACCTCGGCGCCCCCCTGGTCACCACGATCCACCACCCCATCACCGTCGACCGGCGGCTCGAACTCGACGCCGCGCCCGACCTCAAGCGCCGCATGTCGGTGCGCCGTTGGTACGCGTTCACCCGCATGCAGAAGCGCGTCGCGCGCCGCCTGCCCTCGGTGCTCACCGTCTCCGGCACCTCGCGCCAGGAGATCATCGACCACCTCGGCGTACGCGACGACCGCATCGACGTCGTCCACATCGGCGCCGACACCGACCTCTTCTCGCCCGACCCCTCGGTCGCCGAGGTGCCGGGCCGGATCGTGACGACCTCCAGTGCCGACGTCCCCCTCAAGGGCCTCATCCACCTGGTCGAGGCGCTCGCCAAGGTGCGCACCGAGAACCCCGCCGCCCATCTCGTCGTGGTCGGCAAGCGCGCAGAGGACGGCCCGGTCGCCCAGGCCATCGAGCGGCACGGCCTCGCGGGCTCGATCGAGTTCGTCAAGGGCATCACCGACGCCGAACTCGTCGACCTGGTCCGCTCGGCGCAGATCGCCTGCGTCCCCTCCCTGTACGAGGGGTTCTCGCTGCCCGCGGCCGAGGCGATGGCCACCGGCACCCCGCTCCTCGCGACCACCGGCGGCGCGATCCCGGAGGTCGCGGGCCCCGACGGCGAGACCTGTGTCGCGGTGCCGCCCGGCGACCCGGAGGCGCTCGCCCTCGGCCTGAACCGGCTCCTCGGCGACGCCGGGCTGCGGGCCAGGCTCGGCGCGGCGGGACGTGCGCGGGTGCTCGACAGGTTCACCTGGGCCCGCGCCGCCCAGGGCACCGCCGAGCTCTACCGCGCGGCGATCGACCGCTCCGCGGGACGCGGCGCCACCCGTGCCGTCGCACGCGGCCACGCCCTCCCGGCCGCCACCGCCGCGGCCGCCCCCGAAGTTGCAGGACCTCACCACGAAAGCAGGGCCACGTGCTGACCGTCGACTTCACCCGCTTCCCGCTCGCCGCAGGCGACCGCGTGCTCGACCTGGGCTGCGGCGCGGGCCGGCACGCCTTCGAGTGTTACCGGCGGGGCGCCCAGGTGGTGGCCCTCGACCAGAACGCCGAGGAGATCCGCGAGGTCGCCAAGTGGTTCGCCGCGATGAAGGAGGCGGGCGAGGCCCCCGCGGGCGCGACGGCCACCGCGATGGAGGGCGACGCGCTCAACCTGCCCTTCCCCGACGCCTCCTTCGACGTCGTGATCATCTCCGAGGTCATGGAGCACATCCCGGACGACAAGGGCGTCCTCGCCGAGATGGTCCGGGTCCTCAAGCCCGGCGGCCGCATCGCCGTCACCGTCCCGCGCTACGGCCCCGAGAAGGTCTGCTGGACGCTCAGCGACGCCTACCACGAGGTCGAGGGCGGCCACATCCGCATCTACAAGGCCGACGAACTCCTCGGCAAGATGCGGGAGTCGGGCCTCAAGCCGTACGGCACGCACCACGCGCACGCCCTGCACTCGCCCTACTGGTGGCTGAAGTGCGCCTTCGGCGTCGACAACGACAAGGCGCTGCCGGTGCGCGCGTACCACAAGCTCCTGGTCTGGGACATCATGAAGAAGCCGCTCGCCACCCGGGTCGCCGAGCAGTTGCTCAACCCCGTCGTCGGCAAGAGCTTCGTGGCGTACGCGACCAAGCCGCACCTTCCCGTCGCCGCCGCGGAGTCCGTGGCGGACGCCAAGTGACGAGCCCCGAGCGGACCGAACACCTCGTCCTGCCCGGCGTCCTGACGGCCGATCAGGCCGCGGCGACGGTCCGCGGCATCCTCGCCGTGCAGCGCGAGGACGGCGCCATCCCGTGGTTCAGGGGCCACCACCTCGACCCGTGGGACCACACCGAGGCCGCCATGGCCCTGGACGCCGCGGGCGAGCACGCGGCCGCCGAGCGGGCCTACGACTGGCTCGCGCGCCACCAGAACCCGGACGGCTCCTGGTACGCGGCCTACCGCGACGGCGATCCGCACGACATCACCGACCGGGGCCGCGAGACCAACTTCTGCGCGTACCTCGCCGTCGGCGTCTGGCACCACTACCTCGCCACCGGCGACGAGTCGTTCCTCGACCGCATGTGGCCCGCCGTGGTCGGAGCCGTCGAGTTCGTCCTCGCGCTCCAGCAGCCAGGCGGCCAGATCGGCTGGAAGCGCGAGCCCGACGGCACGCCGGTGACCGACGCGCTGCTCACCGGCTCGTCCTCGATCCACCAGGCGCTGCGCTGCGCGCTCGCGATCGCCGAGCAGCGTGACGAGGCCCAGCCCGACTGGGAGCTGGCGACGGGCGCGCTCGCGCACGCCATCCGCCACCACCCCGAGCGCTTCCTCGACAAGGACCGCTACTCGATGGACTGGTACTACCCGGTCCTCGGCGGCGCCCTGACCGGCGCGGCGGCCAAGTCCCGCATAGAGGAGGGCTGGGACCGCTTCGTCGTGCCCGGCCTCGGCGTGCGCTGCGTCGTGCCCAACGCCTGGGTGACGGGCGGCGAGAGCGCGGAACTCGCCCTGGCGCTCTGGGCGTTGGGCGAGTCGGACCGGGCCCTGGACATCCTCCAGTCCATCCAGCACCTGCGTGACCCGGCGACGGGTCTCTACTGGACGGGCTTCGTCTACGACGACGAGGCGGTCTGGCCCGAGGAGCTGACCACGTGGACGGCGGGGTCGTTGCTCCTTGCGGTTGCCGCGTTGGGCGGGGACGAGGCGACGTGTGCGGTGTTCTCCGGGGAGCGGTTGCCCGGGGGGCTGGATCCGGATTGTTGCTGAGGCCCCTCGCGGGGCGGCCGCGGGTTCGCTCGGGCTGAGCGCGCAGTTCCCCGCGCCCCTAAAGGGGCCCGGAAGCCGGTCGCGCCCCGAAGGGGCGCGGGGAACTGCGCGCTCAGCCACGACGCAGCCGCAGACGAGCGACGCGTCCCGCGGAGCGCTTCAGTAGCGGCGCAGGCGGCCCGCTATCGCGTGGCCGATGAACAGGTACACGATCGCCGCCAGGCCGTAGCCCGCGACGACCCTCGCCCATGCCGCGTCGAACGTGAACAGGTCGTGCGACCAGCCCGCGAGCCAGCGGGCCACGTCGTGCACGAACTGGACGAGGTCGTTGGCGCGGTTCGCGTCGAGGAGGTACATCAGGATCCACAGGCCGAGGATGAAGGCCATGACGTCCGCGACGATCGCGATGACCCTCGCTGCCTCGTTGGTGCCACGGGTGTTCCGGGTTCGGGGAGACATGAGGGGCGGGTACCGGGCCTGCCCCCGTTGAAACCCGGAAGGAACCCGTACGGGCTCGCCCGGGTGGCGGCACCCCGCGGCCGGGGTGAGGCTGCCGGGAGGACCGCTCACCTCAGGAGGCCGCTGCCGTGCTCAGCCCCGTATCCGTCCGCCGCGCCGGAGTCTCCCTCACCCTGTGCTGCACGCTCCTGGTGGGCGCGACCGCCTGCAACGACGACGACAAGGACAGCGCGGCGACGCCGACCGGGTCCAGCTCGGCAGAGAAGCAGAAGTTCGCCAAGACCCGCTTCGTGGCCAACGCGGGGCTCGCGGCGGGGGCGACGTACCAGTGGATCGTGAAGCCGTTTCGCGCGGGGAAGTTCAAGAGCGGCGCGGACGGCCGCAGGTTCGCCCTGATCAAGGCCGGTCTCGCGGGCGCCTTCACGTACAACAGGCTGAAGGCGGCGACGAAGAACGCCCAGGGCGACCCGACCCTGGCCAAGGCCGTGGCGCCCCTCTCGGCGGGCATCGACGCGCTGAAGGACCTGCCGTCCAAGCTCCGCAAGGGCGAAGGCACGGACTCGATCGTGAACTCCTTCGACGGCATCATCAACGACGTGAAGGGCGCGGGGAGCAGCGCGGGCGCAGAGGTCAAGGACAAGGTGCCGTCGGCGGGTGAGCTCGCCAAGGGGTAGGCGGCGCCTAGGAGTTGAGTTCGGCCAGGGTGCGCAGGGTCAGTGGGTCGGGGGCCAGTACCAGCAGGTCCGTCACCGGGCCCTTGCGCCACAGCTCCAGGCGCTCGGCGATGCGGGCGCGCGGCCCGACCAGCGAGATCTCGTCGGCGAAGGCGTCCGGCACGGCGAGCACCGCCTCCTGCCTGCGCCCGGCGAGGAACAGCTCCTGGATGCGCCTGGCCTCCTCCTCGTATCCCATGCGCGCCATCAGGTCGGCGTGGAAGTTGCGGGCGGCGTGACCCATGCCGCCGATGTAGAAGCCGAGCATGGCCTTGACCGGGAGCAGGCCCTCGGCGACGTCGTCGCAGACCTTGGCGCGGGCCATGGGGGCGATCAGGAAGCCTTCCCCGAGGCCGGTCAGCGACGCCTCGTACGCATCCGTCCTGGTCGGCGACCAGTACAGCGGCAGCCAGCCGTCCGCGATGCGGGTCGTCTGCGCGATGTTCTTGGGACCCTCGGCGCCGAGGAGGATCGGCAGGTCGGGGCGGAGGGGGTGGGTGATCGGCTTGAGCGGCTTGCCGAGGCCCGTGCCGTCCTCGCCCCGGTAGGGATGGGCGTGGAAGCGTCCGTCGAGCTCCACCGGGCCCTCGCGTCGCAGGACTTGGCGGATCACGTCGACGTACTCACGCGTCGCGGTCAGCGGCGACCTGGGGAACGGCCGCCCGTACCAGCCCTCCACCACCTGCGGCCCGGAGAGCCCGAGCCCGAGCATCATGCGGCCGCCGGAGAGGTGGTCGAGGGTGAGCGCGTGCATGGCGGTGGTGACGGGCGAGCGCGCGGCCATCTGTACGACCGCCGTGCCGAGCCTGATCCGTGAGGTCTGTGCGGCGATCCAGGTCAGCGGCGTGAAGGCGTCGGATCCCCAGGCCTCCGCCGTCCACACGGAGTGGTAGCCGAGCCGCTCGGCCTCCTGGGCGAGCGTGACGTGGCCGGGGTCGGGGCCGCGCCCCCAGTACCCGAGTGCGAGCCCGAGCCGCATGCGCCCTCCCAGTCCCGTATCTGACGAACTGTCAGTTCACTGTCGGGTGGCGACTGTACGACAACGGCCCCCCGCCCGGAAGGGCGAGGGGCCGCGAGGTGTCGGCGACGATCAGCCGCGCTGGATCCCCGTGGTGTCCTGGAGGACGCCGCGACGGCCGTCCTGCGTCTGGGCCACCAGGCCGGGGCCGCGCTGCTCGACGGCCAAGTACCAGGTGCCGGGCGCCAGTTCGGCGATCGGCGTGGGCGAGCCGTCCTCCGCGTACAGCGGACGCGGCACCGGCACGGCGAACCAGAACGGCGAGAAGTCACCGGCGGGCGCCTGCGCCTGCGCGGGCGGCGGGGTCTGCCCGGCCTGCGGCTGCGGCTGACCACCGAAGGACTGACCGCCCTGCGGCTGACCGGGCTGGCCCGGCTGGCCGCCGTACGGAGCACCCTGCTGCGGGGCGCCCGCACCCGGGTAGCCGTAGCCGCCCTGCGGCTGGCCGCCGTAGGGCTGCGGGGTCATCGGGCGCGGGGCGCCCATGAGGGGGGCCTTGAGGGCCGGGACGATCAGCGTGGTGATCGCGCCGGCGGCGAGCACCAGGGCGCCGATCAGGCCGAGGATGAGGCCGACACCGGCGTCCGGGGAGTCTCCGCGGGCGCCGAGCGAGCTGTCGAAGAAGAAGCCGTAGGACTGGTCGGTGTCGAAGATCGCGCCGAGGGAGCTCCACGCGGCGGCGATGGTGAACGCCACACCGAGCTGGCCGAGGTCGAGGCCCACGATCTTGCGCTGCTGCGGCAGCGTGCGGCCGACGACGATGAGAGCCGCACCGATGATGCCGAGCAGGTACACGCTCAGCAGCAGGTTGCCGTTCTCCCAGGCGTTCGGCAGCTTGTCGCTGGGGGCGCCTTCGATGTCGAGGGTGTCGAGGAACGAGGCGATGAAGAGCAACACCGCTGCTCCGATCACCACGCCGTCGCCTCGAGTGAGGGAGCGGAAATTCACTTCAGGGTCCTTCGTCAGTCGTCTCGTCAGTGGAGGCGTCGCTGTCGCCGTAGTCGCGGTCGTGTCGCGGTGCGCGAAGCGCGGGGGTGGCCCCTCATCGTATGGAGGACAATATCGTCCGGACGGGCGGGGTGTCTGCTCGGGATAAAGACGTCCACGCTTCGACCACGGGGCCTTCTCGGCCTACCCGCGGAGGAATCCCACGATTCCGTCAGAGATCCCCTGCGCCGCCTTCTGCCGCCACGCGCCGCTCGTCAGCTGCGCCGCGTCCTTCGCGTCGCGCATGTTGCCGCACTCGATGAACACCTTGGGGACGGTGGAGAGGTTCAGGCCGCCGAGGTCCTTGCGGGTGTCGAGGCCCGTGCCGCCGCCGATGTAGTTGGAGGGGGCGCTGCCCGTGGCGTGCAGGAAGCTGCCCGCGATGCGTTCGCCCAACTCTTTGGAGGGCGCCACGATCGGCGTGGTGTCGGCCGATCCGGCCTTCACCTTTCCCGGCATGATCACGTGGAAGCCGCGGTTCCCGGCGCCCGAGCCGTCGGCGTGGACGGAGACGACCGCGTCCGCGTGGAGCTTGTTGCCGATCTGCGCGCGTTCGTCGACGCACGGGCCCCAGGGGCGGTCGCCGTCCTGGGTGAACTCGACCGTGGCGCCCTGCTTCTCCAGCAGGGTGCGCAGTCGCCGGGACACGTCCAGGGTGAACTTGGCCTCGGTGTAACCGGCGTTGGTGGAGGTGCCCGTGGTGTCGCACGCCTTGCGGTTCGTCCCGATGTCGACCTGGCGGTTGATCTCGGAGGCGTGCTGGAAGTTGCCGGAGTTGTGGCCGGGGTCGACGACGACGATCTTGCCCTTGAGTGGGCCGTCCGCGGCGGGGCGCCGGGCGGGCGGCTTCGTAGTCGAATCGTTGCCGTCGCCCTTGCCGTCATCGCCCTTTCCCTTCCCTTCTCCACCTCCCTTGTCGGACTTGTCCGGGTCGGGATGCGAGGGGGAGGACGGGGCGGACCCGGACTCCGGCGGTGTGGCCTGCCGCGACGAGGAGCTCGACGCGGGCAGCGACCGGTCGGGGCCGCCGTCGTCGGAGCCGCTGGTGGCCTGGTAGACCAGCCAGCCCGCGAGGCAGGCCGGCACCAGCGCGGCCACCGTCACGGTCAGCGGGCGCCTGCCGAAGCGGCGCCTCGGCGGCGGGGAGGGATCGAATTCCGGACCTACGTACGACACGAGGGCGAGCCTATCCGCGAGGTCAGGTCCCCGCTCCCGTTCGGCGCAGCACGCGCAGCGAGTCCACCGCTGCGACCTCGGTGAACGCGCCGGACTCCAGGGCCCTGAGGTAGACGCGGTACGGGGCCTGTCCGGTCATGATGTCGACCGGGTCGGGGAAGACGTCGTGGATGACGAGGAGGCCGCCGTCGGCGAGGTGCGGGGCCCAGCCCTCGTAGTCGGCCGTGGCGTGCTCGTCGGTGTGGCCGCCGTCGATGAACACGAAGCCGAGCGGTCCGCCCCACGCCTTCGCCACCTGCGGCGAGCGGCCGACGATCGCGATCACGTGGTCCTCGATGCCCGCCGCGTGCAGGGTGCGGCGGAAGGTGGGCAGCGTGTCCATCCGGCCGACCTCGGGGTCCACCGTCTCCGGGTCGTGGTACTCCCAGCCGGGCTGCTGCTCCTCGCTGCCGCGGTGGTGGTCCACGGTGATCGCGCTCACTCCGCCCCGGCGTGCGGCGTCGGCGAGCAGGATCGTGGAGCGCCCGCAGTACGTGCCGACTTCGAGCAGCGGCAGCCCGAGCGTGGCGGCTTCCGCCGCGGCCGCGTACAGGGCGAGGCCCTCGCCCCGGGGCATGAACCCCTTGGCGGCCTCAAAGGCGGCGACGATCTCCGGCTCGGGCTCGATGGCCACGGGGTCCTCCTGGGCGGGTGGGGTGGGCGCACCATGATGCACGGTGCGCCATGGCCCGGCTGGACGGGGGCGCCCCTTTTCGTTGCCGGGTGCGGGTGGGGGGTCCGTCCTCGCGCAGTTCCCCGCGCCCCTGACCGGGTGTGCCTGGTGGGGGCGTGTATTTGGGGGCGCGGGGAACTGCGCGCTCAGCCCAAGCCGGTCCGCGGATTCTGGCCCCGGGGCCTTGGTGGGGTCGCGTCTGCCGTGTCCGGGGTCGTTGCCGGGTGCCGGTCGTGGTCCGTCCTCGCGCAGTTCCCCGCGCCCCTAAAGGGGCGCGGGGAACTGCGCGACAAGCCGCAGCGGGCCCGCACGCGACGAACGACCCCCCTGCCCCCCGCCCCTGCCCCGCAGGTCACGCGGGGACGTCGCTCCCGTCCTGCGTCGGGGACCCGGCCCCGGCCAACGCCAAGTCGACCCGCACCGCCCGGTCGTCCCCGGGATGCGCCGCCGCGGAGGCATGCGGCGCGTGCCCGCTGGCCGTGGCCGCGAGGACGTAGGAACCGTCCGCGGGCACCGCCAGGGAGTAGCGGCCCTCCGCATCCGTGAGGGCGGCACCCGCCTGCTTGCCGCGCCGGTCGATCAACGTCACCTTGGCCCGCGCGAGCGGCCCCCCGTCCGCGCCGTGCACCTGCCCGTGGAACCCCGCGAGGACCTCCGTGGCGCGCTCCAGGTTGGCGTCCTCCTCGCTGCTCGCGCGCAGCTGCGGCTTGGTCGAGCGGCGTGCGGAGGGGAGGAAGAGGGCGAAGAGCAGACCGACCGCGACCGCGCCCGTGGCGATCAGGAACGAGACGCGGAAGCCGTGCAGGGTGGGCACGTCGACACCGCCGACGTGGTTCGCCGTGTTGGCGAGGACCATGCCGATGACCGCGCTGGACACGGACGTACCGATGGAGCGCATCAGGGTGTTGAGCCCGTTGGCCGCGCCGGTCTCGGACGGGTCGACCGCACCGATGATCAGGGCGGGCAGCGAGGAGTAGGCGAGGCCGATGCCCGCGCCGACGGCCACCGAGATGACGACGGTCTGCCAGGCGGCGCTCATCAGGCCGAGGCCCGCGCCGTAGCCGATCGCGATGATCAGCATGCCGAGGATCAGGGTGACCTTCGGGCCGTACTTCGCCGAGAGGCGGGCGTAGACCGGCGCCATGAACATCATCGTCAGGCCGAGCGGCGCCACGCACAGGCCCGCGACGACCATCGACTGGCCGAGCCCGTAGCCGGTGGCCTCCGGCAGCTGGAGGAGCTGCGGAAGGACCAGTGAGATGGCGTAGAAGGCGACACCGACCATGATCGAGGCGAGGTTGGTGAGCAGCACCTCACGCCGTGCCGTGGTGCGCAGGTCGACCAGCGGCGCCTTGACCCGCAGCTCCATCAGGCCCCAGAGGAGGAGCACGACGGCAGCGGCGCCGAAGAGTCCGAGCGTGGTGCCCGAGCTCCAGCCCCAGTCGCTGCCCTTGGTGATGGGCAGCAGGAAGAGGACGAGCCCGGCGGAGAGGCCGATCGCGCCGAGCACGTCGAAGCTGCCCGGTGCGCGCAGCGGGCTCTCCGGCACGAACAGGAAGGTGAGCACCATGGAGAGGACGCCGAGACCGGCGGCGCCGAAGAACAGCGCGTGCCAGTCGGTGTGCTGCGCGGTCAGGGCGGCGAGCGGCAGTGCGAGGCCGCCGCCGACGCCGACGGACGAGCTCATCAGCGCCATCGAGGAGCCGAGCTTCTCGCGCGGCAGCATGTCGCGCATCAGGCCGATGCCGAGCGGGATGGCGCCCATCGCGAAGCCCTGGAGCGCGCGGCCGACGATCATCACCACGAGATCGTCGGTGAATCCGCAGATCAGCGAGCCGACGACCATCACGGCGAGGCTGCTGAGCAGCATCCGGCGCTTGCCGAAGAGGTCACCGAGGCGCCCCATGATCGGGGTGGACACGGCACCGGCGAGCAGGGTCGAGGTCATGACCCAGGTGGCGTTCGAGGGCGCGGTGCTCAGCAGGGTCGGCAGGTCCTTGATGACCGGCACGAGCAGGGTCTGCATGACCGCGACGACGATGCCGGAGAAGGCGAGAACGGGGACGACTCCGCGTATGCCGCGTGGTGGGGTCGCGGTCATCGACATTGCGTGGGGCCTCCGGGCGGAAGGTGGTGCGTGGCAGGGGTACGTGTAGGCCGAACCCGTTACCCAGGGCGACTATTCCGACGTTTGGCGTACCCGGTGAACTCTTGACCTTCTGTTAACCGGTTCATCATCCGGCGCCCGGAGCGCTCGCGGAAGACGACCCGTATCTGACCTTCCGTCAGATTGAAACGTGTTCTAGTCTGGCCGCCGTCCCGGCAGCTGCTACCGGCGAGGATGCGCATGGGGATCGGAATCACGCAGGAGCAAAGGGAGTTGGCCTCGGCCGTGCGCGGCTGGATCGCGCGCGCCGTGCCACCCGAGGAGAGGCGCGCGCTGCTCGACGAGCCCCACGGGGGCGGCCGCCCCGGCTACTGGGACGGACTCGCCGAGCAAGGGCTGCTCGGGGTGCATCTGCCCGAGGAGTGCGGCGGCGGAGGCGGTGACCTGCTCGATCTCGCCGTCGTCCTGGAGGAGGCGGCCTTGGCCGCGCTCCCCGGGCCGTACGCGGCGAGCTCCCTGGCCGCCACCGTCCTGCACCGCGCGGGCGCCCGCGACCTGGCCGCCGGGCTCGCCGACGGCACCCGCATCGGCGCCGTCGCCCTGGGGCCCGGCACGCTCACCGCCGTCAGCGTCCCGGACGGCTACGTCCTGGACGGCACCGCGCCGCCCGTGCTCTCCGGCGGCGACGCCGACCTGCTCGTCCTGGCCGCCGCGTCCGCCGCGGGCCCGGTCTGGCTCGCCGTCGACGCCGACGCGCTGACCGTACGGACGCAGGAGAGCGCCGATCCGACCCGGCCGACCGCCGAGGTGAGCGCGCGGGCCGCGCACGTGCCCGCGGGGCGGCTGCTCGCCCTGGACGCGGCGACCGTGCGCGACCTGGCCGCTGTCGTGCTCGCCGCCGACGCCTGCGGCACCGCGGCCTGGGCGCTGCACACCGCGGCCGAACACGCCAAGGTGCGCGAGCAGTTCGGGCGGCCCATCGGGCAGTTCCAGGGCGTCAAGCACCTCTGCGCCGACATGCTCGTCCGCGTCGAGCAGGCCCGCGCCCTGGCCTGGGACGCGGCCCGCGCCGCCGACGAGCCGCCCGAGGTGCGCGGTCTGGTAGGCGCCCTCGCCGCCGCCACCGCGCTGGACGCCGCCCACTCCTGCGCCAAGGACTGTGTGCAGATCCTCGGCGGCATCGGCTTCACCTGGGAGCACGACGCGCACCTGTACCTGCGCAGGGCGGTCGTGGCGCGCCAGCTCTTCGGCGCCGGTGACGCGCACCGGCAGCGCGCCGTGCGGCTCACCGAGGGCGGTGCGCGCAGGGAGCTGCGGCTCGCGCTGCCGCGCGAGGCGGAGGCGTACCGCGCGCGGGCCCGCGAGGTGATCGCCGGGGCCCGCGGACTCGACCCCGCGGCGGCCCGCAAGGCCCTCGCGCCCACCGGCTACGCGGCCCCGCACCTGCCCGAGCCGTACGGCATCGGCGCGGGACCCGTCCAACAGCTCGTCATCCAGGAAGAGTTGGCGGCGGCGGGCGTCAAGCTCAGCGAACTCGGCATCGCGACCTGGGTGGTGCCTTCCCTCCTCGCGTACGGCACGGAAGAACAGCGGGAACGCTTCATCGCGCCCACTCTGCGCGGCGAGTTGCTCTGGTGCCAGCTCTTCAGCGAGCCGGGCGCGGGCTCCGACCTCGCCTCGCTGCGCACGAAGGCCGAACGCGTCGAAGGGGGCTGGCGCGTCAACGGCCAGAAGGTGTGGACGAGCGCGGCCCAGTGGGCGGACCACGGCATCCTGCTCGCCCGCACGAACCCCGACGCCCCCAAGCACAAAGGGCTCACGTACTTCCTCGTCGACATGAAGGCCGCGGTCTCCGAGGGGGGCCAGGGGATCGACGTCCGCCCGCTCAAGGAGATCACCGGCGACTCCCTCTTCAACGAGGTGTACTTCGACGACGTGCTGCTCCCCGAGGACGCGGTGGTCGGCCGGGTCGACGACGGCTGGCGGGTGGCCCGCGACACTCTCGGCAACGAACGCGTCCACATGGCCGACCAGTTGACCTTCGACACCGGCCTCGAAGCGCTCATCGCCCGCGCCGCAGACCTGGACGGCTCCTACCGCGCCCGCATCGGCGCGCTCGCCGCGGAGGCGCACGCGCTCGCCTGCATCGGCCTGCGGACCACCACCCAGCAGGTGGCGGGCGCGGAGCCGGGCGCGGGCGCCTCGGTGCGCAAGCTCGTCCAGACCCCGCACCAGCAGAAGGTCGCCGAACTCGCCCTCGAACTGCTCGGCCCCGCGGGCGCGGTGCGCGAGGGCGCGGGGGAGCGGGCGCTGCACGGCTTCCTGATGTCGCGCTGCCTGACCATCGCGGGCGGCACCACCCAGGTCCAGCTCAACGTCGTCGCCGAGCGGATCCTCGGCCTGCCGCGTGACTGAGAGGAACAGCAGAGATGAAGGCGTACATCGTCGGCGTCGGGATGACCAAGTTCGAGAAGCCCGAGACGCGTGACTGGCAGTACTGGGACATGGCGAAGGAGGCGGGCACCAAGGCCCTCGACGACGCCGGGATCTCCTACGAGGACGTGGAACAGGTCCCCGTCGGCTACTGCTTCCAGGTCTCGACGGCCGGGCAGCGCGCCGCCTACGAACTGGGGCTGACCGGCGTCCCCGTCTACAACGTCAACAACAACTGCGCGACCGCGTCGACCGCGCTGATGATGGCGCGGCAGTTCGTCGAGGGCGGCCTCAACGACTGCGTGCTGGCGCTCGGCTTCGAGAAGATGGCGCGCGGCTCGCTCGGAGGCGGCGGCGAGGGCGACTTCAAGACGTCACCCGTCGCCCGCCACTACGGGATCATGGCCACGCGCCACGGCTTCGAGATGACCCCGCCCACCGCGCAGATCTTCGGCAACGCGGCCCGCGAGCACATGGAGAAGTACGGCACGACCGAGGCGCAGCTCGCCGCGGTCGGCGCCAAGAACCACCGGCACTCGGTGAACAACCCCTACGCCCAGTTCCAGGACGCGTACACCGTCGACGAGGTCCTCGCCGCCAAGACCATCCACCGCCCGCTCACCAAGCTCCAGTGCTCCCCGACGTCGGACGGCTCGGCGGCCGCGGTCGTCGTCTCCGAACGCTTCGTGGAGCGGCATGGCCTCGAAGGCCGCGCCGTGGAGATCGCCGCCCAGGCCATGACGACGGACACCGGCGAGTCCTTCGCGTCGGGGTCGTGCGTCGACGCCGTCGGCCAGCCGATGTCACGGGAGGCCGCGCGTCAGGTGTACGACAGGGCGGGGCTCGGCATCGAGGACGTGGACGTCATCGAGCTGCACGACTGCTTCTCCGTCAACGAACTCCTGACGTACGAGGCGCTCGGCATGTGCGCGCCCGGTGAGTCCGGCAAGCTCGTCGAGAGCGGCGCGACGACCTACGGCGGCCGCTGGGTGGTGAACCCCTCGGGCGGTCTCATCTCCAAGGGCCACCCCCTCGGCGCGACGGGCATCGCCCAAGTCGCCGAACTGACCTGGCAGTTGCGGGGCGAGGCGGCGGCGCGACAGGTCGAGGGGGCGCGGGTGGGGCTCGCGCACAACATCGGGCTCGGCGGGGCGGCGGTGGTGACGCTGCTGCGACGGGAGGCGTGAGACCACCGAGTAGGAGCGGCCCGAGAAGGGGTCCCGAGACCTAGGGCTACGGCCCGAGGACTCGTGGAGCGAAATCCCGATGCCCAAGGCACTCATCCCTTGAGAAGATGACTGTCATGGCTCAGACGTCCCCCGACACTTACATAACCGCCGACCCGCCCACCGCCCCCGGCAAGAAGTCCGCCCCCATGTGGGCCGTGCTGCTCGCCGCCTGTGCGGGACAGTTCCTCGTCGTCCTCGACGTCTCCGTGGTCAACACCGCGCTGCCGTCGATGCGGGCCGACCTCGGCATGAGCCCCCTGGGGCTCCAGTGGGTCGTCAACGCCTATTCCATCGCCTTCGCGGGCTTCATGCTGCTCGGCGGGCGCGCCGGTGACCTCTTCGGGCGCAAGCGGATGTTCCTCGTCGGGCTCGCCCTGTTCACCGCGGCCTCGCTCGCGGGCGGGCTCGCGCAGGCCGACTGGCAGTTGCTCGCGGCGCGGGCCGTGCAGGGCCTCGGCGCCGCGGTGCTCGCCCCCTCGACCCTGACGATCCTCACCTCCGCGGTGCCCGAGGGCCCGGCGCGGGTCAGGGCGATCGGCACCTGGTCCGCGGTGGGCGCGGGCGGCGGCGCGGCCGGTGGCCTGGTCGGCGGCGTCCTGACCGACCTGCTGTCCTGGCGCTGGGTGCTGCTGATCAACGTGCCGATCGGCGCGCTGGTGATCCTCGCGGGGGCGGCCTGGCTGAGCGAGAGCCGCGCGAGCGGCACGCGCCGGATCGACCTGCCCGGCGCGATCCTGGTGACGGCGGGGCTCGCGACCCTGGCGTACGGCATCGTGCAGACCGAGCAGAAGGGCTGGACGGCGGCGGAGACCCTGCTGCCGCTGGCCGCGGGGCTCGTGCTGCTCGCCGCGTTCCTGCTGGTGGAGGCGCGCACCAAGGAGCCGCTGATGCCGCTGAAGCTCTTCAGGGTGCGCTCGGTGTCGGCCGCGAACGCCGCGATGTTCGTGTGCGGCGGCGGCATGTTCGCCATGTGGTACTTCATGACGCTGTACGCCCAGAACGTCCTCGACTACTCGCCGATGAAGGCGGGCCTCGCGCTCATCCCGTCGTCGCTGACCATCGTCCTCGGCTCGAAGCTCGCGCCGCGTCTGATGCCGGTGATCGGCGCCAAGAACGTCTCGGTCATCGGCATCGTCATCGCGGCGGCCGGGTTCGGCTGGCAGTCGACCATGACGGCCGACGGGGCGTACGTCACCGCGATCATGCTGCCCGGCATCGTGATGATGCTCGGCGCGGGCCTCGCCTCCACGCCGCTCGCCTCGCTCGCCACGTCGGGCGCGCAGCCGAAGGACGCGGGCCTCGTCTCCGGCCTGATCAACACCTCGCGCACGATGGGCGGTTCGCTGGGCCTCGCGGTGCTCTCCACGGTGGCGGCGACCACCATGGCCGGTTCGACCACGCCGCAGGCGCTGACCGAGGGCTACGCGGCGGCGTTCCGTACGAGTGGGTTCATCCTGCTCGCGGGGGTCGTGGTGATGCTGCTGTGGATGCCGGGGGAACGCTCCTCCGCTCGGCGGCGCGGCGGGAACTGAGTCCGGCGCGGGCGCGTCGTGGCTTGTCGCGCGGTTCCCCGCGCCCCTTCGGGGCGCCCACGACGCGTCACAGCCAGCCCCGCTGCCTCGCCTCGCGGACCGCTTCCATGCGGTTCCGCGTGCCGGTCTTGCCGATGGCCGCCGACAGGTAGTTGCGCACCGTCGACTCCGACAGGTGCACCTTGCCCGCGATGTCGGCGACCGTGGCCCCGTCCACCGCGGCCTTCAGGACGTCCGCCTCGCGGGTGGTCAGGGGGCTGGGGCCCGCGCTCAGCGCGGCGGCGGCGAGCGCCGGGTCGATGACGGTCTCGCCGCGCAGCGCACGGCGGATCGCCTCGGCGAGATCCTCCACGGGCCCGTCCTTGACCAGGAAGCCGACCGCGCCCGCCTCCATCGCGCGGCGCAGATAGCCGGGCCTGCCGAACGTGGTGAGGATCAGGACCCGGCAGTCGGGGCACTCCTCCCGCAGATCGGCCGCGGCGTCCAGGCCGCTGCGGTTCGGCAGCTCGATGTCGAGCAGGGCCACGTCCGGGCGGCTGTCCAGGGCCGCGGAAACGATCTCGTCCCCCGCCCCGACCTGCGCGACGACCTCGATGTCGGGCTCCATCCCGAGCAACAGCGCGAGCGCGCCCCGCATCATGCCCTGGTCCTCGGCGAGGAGGACTCTCACGGACTTCATCGGGCGGTGGTCCCGCGGCATCTCTGTCACGGGACGAGGATAGAGCGGCGGGGCGCCGCGCCCGCTCGACCGGGGCCGCCGCACCCGCCCGGGGTCCGTCCCGCCCGCGGGTGCGTACCGGCGTGTGGCGCGCAGGCGCATGGACGGGCCGTGCGGAGGGCCGGACCCAGCGCGCACCCCGGGGGCGGCTACGCCGGGACCGGATCCGTCTCAGTGACCGGGAGTTCCGCGGTGACGCGGAAGCCCGTGCGCGGTGCGGGGCCCGACTCCAGGGAGCCGCCCGCCGCGGCGAGCCGTTCGGCCAGGCCCTTGAGGCCGCTGCCCGGCGGGCCCTCGCCCGTGCCGCGTCCGTCGTCGGTGATCGTGAGCCGGGTCCGTTCGGCGGTCCCGGTGACCTCGATGTCGCAGCGGGCCGCGCCGGAGTGCCGTACGACGTTGGTGGCGGACTCGCGCACCACCCAGCCCAGGAGCGTCGCCGTCTCCGGGGCGAGCGGCGGGCCCGACTGGCGTACGACCGCCTCGATGCCCGCCGCGCCGAGCAGATCGCGGGCACGGTCGAGCTCCGTGGCGAGGCTGCCCTCGCGGTAGCCGGTGACGGCCTCGCGGATCTCGGTGAGCGCCTGCCGCCCGACGGACTCGATGTCGGAGACCTGGCCCAGCGCCGCGTCCAGGTCGCGCGGGGCGAGGCGGCGAGTGGCCTCGGCCTTCACCACGATCACGGAGAGCGTGTGGCCGAGCAGGTCGTGCAGGTCGCGGGAGAAGCGCAGGCGTTCCTTCTCGACGGCGGTGCGGGCCAGTTCCTCGCGGGCGGCGCGCAGCTCGCGGACCGTCTCGGAGAGGGAGAGGATCGCCGCGGTCACCATCACGGACAGGAACGTCCCGTACGCGATGTTCGCCGCGCCCCACCCCTCCCTGATCCCGCCGATGACGCCCGCGAGGGCGCTGAGCCCGAGGCCGACGGGGCCGAGCCCGCGGCCCCGGACGACGGCTCCGGTGGCGAGGCCGAGCAGCGGGAAGAACATCAGCCAGTTGCCGCCGTAGCCCGCGGCGAGGCCGATGGTGATCGCGGCCAGGGCGCCGAGCGCCCAGAGAGTGGCGGGCGCGGTCCGCGACTTCTTGTCGAAGGCGCGGAACACGACGGCGATGTAGAGGGAGTTGAAGGCGAGCAGGCCCACGCCCGCGATCCACGGGTTGGGGGTCTTGCCCTGGAGCAGGTGGGAGAAGGCGCCCATGCCCATGAGCAGCCAGGGCAGCAGGGCGAAGCCGTTGGGCGGACCGAGCTCCTCCGGGATCTCGCCCGCCTTCTTCTTGGCGCGCCACGCGGGCTTGGCCTCGGCCCAGTCGGCCTTCCACGCCCGGCGGGCGTCCTGCCACTCCCGCATCCGGCAGGTGGTCCGGTGCTTCCAGGACACGACGGTCCCCTCTCCCATGACGCGGAGCCCGTTCACACGGTCCGCGCGGCCCTGCGGTACGAGACCACAGCGTACGAACCGAAGGCCAGCAGCCAGGCGGCGAGCACCGCGACCGTGCCGAGCCCCGGCGCGTTCCCGTCGGCCGCGGACCAGCCGAGGTCGGCGAAGCGGTGGGCGGGCGTGTACGCGCCGATCGCGCGGAGCCAGCCGGGGAACTCGCTCACCGGGAACCACAGGCCGCCGACGACCGCGAGCCCGAGGTTGCAGGCCGTGTTCACCACGCCGGTGGTCTGGGCCGTCAGGCGGTAGCCGTTGCCGATGCCGAGCAGCGTGAAGGGCAGCGCGCCCAGCCAGAGGAAGAGCAGCAGCGCCAGCCACTGTCCCGCGCCCAGCCGTACGTCGTTGACCAGGGCGCCC
The DNA here is from genome assembly GCF_002556545.1 of Streptomyces formicae. Lineage (NCBI taxonomy): Bacteria > Bacillati > Actinomycetota > Actinomycetes > Kitasatosporales > Streptomycetaceae > Streptomyces > Streptomyces formicae. Next base: position 2,820,125 of record NZ_CP022685.1, on the reverse strand, counting down.
GCCGTGAGCACCACGGCGACGGAGGGCAGCACCGTCATGGATCCCGCGAGGGCCCTGCCGACCACCACGTCCCGCGGCCGCATCGGCGTGATCCGCAACTGCCGCAGCCAGCCGATCGACTTGTCCTCGGCGACGCCGGTGCCGGTGGCGAGCGCCGAGCCGAGCGCGCCGTACGCGGCCATGCCGACCATGGTGCCGGTCTTCCAGCCCTGGTCGCCGTCGCCGCCGCCGATGTTGGTGAACAGGAGGTACATCAGGACCGGCATGCCGGTTCCGAAGACCACGAAGGTGGTGTCGCGCAGGGTCCTGCGCACTTCGAGCCGGACGTAGTCGATGATCATCGCGCGGTCTCCAGAGGCGTGGCGTGGGCGGAGGTGAGGGCGAGGAAGGCGTCGTCGAGGGAGGCGGGCGCGACCTCGATGCCGCGGACCGCGCCGAGCGCGGCGAGCGCCACGACCGTGGCGTCCGGGTCCTCGGTGCGCAGCCGGGCCCGGTCGCCGCGCACCTCCAGGGAGAGCACGCCGGGCAGTTCGGTGAGGCCCTCGGTGGGGCGGCCCGCCAGGTCGAAGGCGACCAGGCCGCCGCCCGCCGCACGGCGCAACTGCTCACCGGTGCCGTCGGCGACGATCCGGCCGCGGTCGATGACGAGGATCCGGTCGGCGTGCGCGTCCGCCTCCTCCAGGTAGTGGGTGGAGAAGAGCACGGTGTGGCCGCGCAGGGCGTAGCTCCGCATCGAGGTCCAGAAGGCGTGCCGTGCCTCGACGTCGAGGGCGGCGGTCGGCTCGTCCAGGACGACGAGCGAGGGGTCGCCGGCGAGCGCGACGGCGAACCGCACCCGCTGCATCTGGCCCCCGGACAGCTTGTCCACGCGCCGGTCCGCGAGTTCGGCGATGCCCGCGAGGCCGAGGGCCCGGTCGAGGGGCATCGGCGCGGGGTAGGTGCGGGCGACGAAGCCGACCAGTTCGCGGACGGTGACGCGGGGCACCTGGCGGCCCTCCTGGAGCATCGCGCCGACCCGTCCCTCGGCCACGGCCCGCGCGGGGGAGTGCCCGAAGAGCCGCACCGAGCCCGCGTCCGGCTCGTTCAGGCCGAGCAGCAGGGAGAGGGCGGTGGACTTGCCCGCGCCGTTGCGGCCGAGCAGCGCGACGGTCTCGCCGGTGCGTATCTCCAGGTCGAGGCCGTCCACGGCGCGGACGGCGCCGAAGCTCTTGACCGCCTGCGAGAAGGCCACCGCGGGCCCGGCGTGTGGTGTCTCCGGAGGGGCTCCGGCCGCTGTCTTCGTCATGACCACGACGCTACGAACCAGGGGCGGTCCGACGGCAGATGCGCCTGTACGGACTCGGCGGGTACAAATGTCACAACGGCACATCTGACGTTGCGTCAGGAGTCTTCACAAGTCTCCGGGCCTCGGCTATACATGGGATCGCCGGACTGGAACGCGTTCTAGAACGGCCCAGTTGCGACCTCGGTGCGGCCGACGGTGCGGACGGCCGCACCGAGGTCTTCTGCTACCGCCCCAAGGAGCTGCCGCCCCATGCCCATTGACGCCGCGAAGGCCGTGGCCGCCGAGCCCCGGTCCGCCGAGATCGCCTGGGACCACAAGGACATCCAGCTCTACCACCTGGGCCTCGGCGCGGGACTGCCCGCCACCGACCCCGACGAGCTGCGCTACACGCTGGAGTCCAAGCTGCACGTCCTGCCCAGCTTCGCCACCGTCGCGGGCGCGGGCATGGGCGTCGTCGGCGGGCTCTCCGCCCCCGGCATCGAGGTGAACCTGGCGGCCGTCCTGCACGGCGGACAGGCCATCACGCTGCACCGTCCCATCCCGTCCGACGGCAGGGCCACCAGCACCTCCAAGGTCGCCGCCGTCTACGACAAGGGCAAGGCGGCCATCCTCGTCCTGCGCACCGAAGTCGCCGACGCCGACGGGCCGTTGTGGACGAGTGACGCCGAGATCTTCGTACGCGGCGAAGGCGGCTTCGGCGGCGAACGGGGCCCCTCCGCCCGGGTCCCGGCCCCCGAGGGCGACCCCGACGCGGAGGTCGAGCGCCCCGTCCGCGAAGACCAGGCACTGCTCTACCGGCTCTCCGGGGACTGGAACCCGCTGCACGCCGACCCCGAGTTCGCCAAGCTCGCGGGCTTCGACAAGCCGATCCTGCACGGCCTGTGCACCTACGGGATGACCCTCAAGGCCGTGGTGGACACGCTGCTCGGCGGCGACGTCTCCCGGGTGCGGAGCTACCGCACGCGCTTCACCGGGGTCGTCTTTCCCGGCGAGACCCTGCGGATCCGCATGTGGCGCACCGAGGGCCGCGTCCAGGCCACCGTGACGGCGGTCGAGCGGGACGACGCGCCGGTACTCGCCGACACCGTCGTCGAGCACGCCTGATTGTCCGTATGAGAGGAGCCGCACCATGCGCGCAGCCATACTGCACGAGATAGGCCAGGACAAGCTGGAGGTCCTCGACGACGTCGAGGCGGCGGGCTTCGGCCCGGGCAAGGTCAAGATCAGGGTCAGGGCCACCGGGCTCTGCCACTCAGACGTCTCCGCGATGAACGGCGTGCTGCCGCAGCCCGCCCCCTTCATCCCCGGACACGAGGGCGCGGGCGAGATCATCGATGTCGGCGACGGCGTGACCGGGCTCGCCCAGGGCGACCGGGTGCTGCTGTGCTGGCTGCCCGCCTGCGGCGCCTGTCCCGCCTGCAAGCGCGGCCAGACCCAGCTGTGCCTCGCCGGGTTCATGAACGCGGGCACCCCCAACTTCAAGCGCCCCGGCGGCGACGTCTTCGGCTTCGCGGGCACCGGCACCTTCACCGAGGAGGTCGTCGTCGACGCGGGGTGCGCCGTGCCGATCCCCGACGACGTGCCCTTCGACATCGCGGCGCTGATCGGCTGCGGCGTCACCACCGGGCTCGGCGCGGCCATCAACACCGCCGACGTGGCCGCGGGGTCGTCCGTCGCCGTGATCGGCTGCGGCGGTGTCGGCATCTCCGCGATCCAGGGCGCGCGGCTCAAGGGCGCGGCCCAGATCGTCGCCGTCGACCCGGTCGCGTCCCGCCGCGAGGCCGCCCTGAAGTTCGGCGCCACCGAGGCCGTCTCGCCCGACGAACTCACCGACGCCAAACAGCGGATCACCGCGGGCGAGGGCTTCGACTACGTCTTCGAGGTCGTCGGCAAGTCCGCCACGGCCCGTACCGCGTACGAGACGACCCGGCGCGGCGGCACCCTCTGTGTCGTCGGCGCGGGCGCCATGGACGACCACCTCCAGCTCAACATGTTCGAGCTGTTCTTCGACGAGAAGAAGATCCTGCCGTCCATGTACGGCGGCGGCGACGTCCTCACGTCGTACGAGCGGGCCATCGCGCTGTGGCGGGCGGGCCGCATCGACCTGGAGGGCCTGATCACGCACCGCGTGCGGCTCACCGAGATCAACGAGGCGCTCGACCAGATGCGGACGGGCGCGGCCCTGCGCACCTGCATCGAGATCTGAACCGCCAAGATCTGAGAGGACTTTGATGTCACTGCCACTTGATGGTCTGTCCGCGATCGTCACCGGGGCGGGCCGTGGGCTCGGCCGCGCCGAGGCGCTGGAACTGGCCGGGCTCGGCGCGAGCGTCGTCGTCAACGACTTCGGGCAGCCGGGCCGGGACGGCTCGGGCGAGGCGTCGGCGACGCCCGCGGAGGAGGTCGCCGCCGAGATCAGGGCCGCGGGCGGGCAGGCCGTCGCCCACACCGGCGACGTCGCGGACCACGAACAGGCCCGCGCGCTGGTCCAGTTGGCGATCGACACGTACGGAAAGCTCGACATCCTGGTCAACAACGCGGGCATCCTGCGGGACCGGATGATCTTCTCGATGAGCGAGGCGGAGTGGGACTCGGTCATCCACGTCCACCTTAAGGGCCACTTCAGCACGACGCACTTCGCGGCCGCGCACTGGCGCGAGCGCTCCAAGGCGTCCGGCGGCCCGGTGTACGGGCGGATCGTGAACACCTCGTCGGAGGCGTACCTCGCGGGCTCCGCGGGCCAGCCCAACTACGCGGCGGCCAAGGGCGGCATCGTCGGGCTCACCACGTCGACGGCGCTCGCGCTCGCCAAGTACGGGGTGACCGCCAACGCCATCTGCCCGCGCGCCCGTACGCGGATGACCGAGGACGTCTTTCAGGGCTTCCAGGAGCCGGGCGCCGGTCAGCTCGACCCGCTGGCGCCCGAGCACGTCTCACCGCTGGTCGGCTATCTGGCGTCGCCCGCCGCCGCCAAGGTCAACGGACAACTGCTCGTGGTGCACGGCGGCATGGTCGCCATCGTCGAACGGCCCAAGGTGGCGGCCAAGTTCGACTCGGCGAAGGAGACGTTCACCTTCGACGAGCTGGACGAGTTGATCTCCCCGTACTACGCGGACCGGCCGCCGAACGAGACGTTCGCGGCGGCGGAGGTGCTCGGCCTCAAGAGGGGCTAGTACGACCTCACGAGGGGCTGGTGCGAGAGGAGTCGAGGGGACGCGCGAGGGCCCGGCACCGGAGGGTGCCGGGCCCCGTCGAGTGCGTCGGGTCAGGACGCTTCGTCCTGCCTGCGGTGCCGCCCGCGCGGCGCCGCGACCTCGTCGTGCTCGGCCACCGGGCCCCGGTGCTTGCCCGCACCGGAAAGGCGGCTAGCGAGGCCGGAACGCGCGGGCGCCGCTTCCTGCGGCTCGGTGTTCCACTGGGTCTCCGTACTGGTCTCGGTCGTCATCAAACTACTCACCCCGTAAGAAGATCGTTCGGTACAGCCGGGCGAGTCTAACCGTCAAGGATCCGCCCGGTGAGAGGCGCCTCCTGCAAGGGCACGGGCCGGGCCGCCACGGGCTTCGGTGGATCGTCGGCGGACGCCTCTGACCTGCGTGGATCCCCTTCGGCCGGCGTCGGAGGCGGCGGCGCCGCGCGCAGCCGGGCGACACCGCACGGCGCCGCGTCCGTCGCATACGGCAGACACAGCTCGCCCTCCCGCGTCCACCACCCCGAACCCGTCAACCACCCGGGCGGCGCGGCCAGTTGGTGCAGTACGCGCTCGGCGGGCCGCCAGGTGCCGAGCCAGCTGCCCGAAGGCCCGTCGATCCGCAGCGCCACCGCGCAGGCCTCCGGCGTGAGCACCTGTCCCGGCTGGACCGCGAACGGCGTCAGCGCGAGACCGGGCAGGCGCAGGGACTCGGGGAAGCGCACCGGGCGCGTACCGCCGAGGACGCCCCAGCCGACGCGGTCCTCGCCGGGGGCGTCGGAGCGGAGCAGCAGCAGTCCGCTGTCGCGGTCCGCGAGCAGCAGCCGGTCGTCGCTCTCCTCGGAGATCTGGAGCAGCGGGGAGACCTCGCCGCCGCGCTCCAGGTCGACCGCGACCGTCTTGACGCGCCCGTCGAACTCGCGGTCGAGGGCGAGCAGCCGGTCCGTGCCGTCCAGCCAGACGCCGCCCGAACAGCGCCCGGGGATCTCCGCCAGGTGCTCGGGCCCGAAGGATCCGCCCGCCACCAGCCAGACCGCCGATGAACGCTCGCCCGCGGCGATCGCGTAGGCACGGGTGCCGCCGGGCGCGGGCGGCAGCAGGCTCAGCTCGCCGCACTCCACGGCCCCCAGCGGCACCTCGCCGGTGCCGGGGCCCGTCGGGTAGAGCAGCGTGAAGACGTGCCTCGCGTCCACCACGCGGTGGATGAGGACCCGGCCGTCGGCCATCGGCAGCACCTCGGTGCCCGGCTCCTCCGGCTGGTTTCCGGGCAGCGGCACCGCGTAGGGCTCCGCCGAGCCGAGCGTCCAGCGCTCGGGGTACCAGGAGTCCGGCGCGTCCATGCCACGGGCCAGGCGTGCCGCGTACGACCCGTCCGCCGCGATCGTGCAGCCCGCCGTGCGGGTGGGGCCCAGGGAAGGGACCGGCGCGGGTGGCGCTGTCGTCATGGTGGGTGACACCTCCGGCCCCGAAGCTAGTTTTCGTCCGCACTGACGTGGCATCGGTGGCTGTTCACTTCACACAGAAGGGTGGCGATGTGACGATTCGCCTGAGGGGGCGGGCACCGGTGTGCTGCGCAGGGGGCGGTTGTGCCGTACGGCAGGGGCGGCTGTGCCGTACGAGAAGGCTCCGCTTAAGGTTCCGTTTAAAGTTAGGTGAACCTAAGCTCGGCTGGATCCGAGCAGCGCACCCCCTGGAGTCCCGATGTCCGTGTCCATCCGGTCCGTACGGCGCAACCGCCGCGGCGCCGCCGCCGTAGCCCTCGCCGTGACCGCCGCGCTCTCCCTCGCGGCCTGCGGGTCGGGCGACGACGGCTCGGGCAAGTCAGAGAACGGCAGCGGCAGCAAGGCCGTCGCCCAGGGCGGCGACGACTTCGCCAAGGCCGCCGAGCAGACCGCCGAGATGGGCACCACGGCCAAGCCCGGCGAGTTCCCGCGCACCCTCACGCACGCCCGCGGCAAGACCGAGCTCAAGACGCGGCCCGAGCGGGTCGTGGTCCTGGACGTCGGCGAGCTCGACAACGTCGTCTCGCTCGGCGTCAAGCCGGTCGGCTACGCGCCCACCGAGGGCGACGACGGCGTCCCCGGCTACCTGAAGAAGGAGGCCGGCAATCCCAAGGACGTCGGCACGATCAACTCCCTCAACCTGGAAGCCATCGCGAACCTCAAGCCCGACCTGATCCTCGGCAGCGAGCTGCGCGCCGCCAAGCTCTACCCGCAGCTCTCCAAGATCGCCCCCACGGTCTTCTCGATCCGCCCCGGCTTCACGTGGAAGGAGAACTACCTCCTGAACGCGGCCGCGCTCGACAGGACGGCGAAGGCCAAGGAGGAGCTCTCCGCGTACGAGAAGCGGGCGAAGGCCCTCGGTACGGAGATCGCCGAGGCGCACGACGGCAAGAAGCCGACGATCACGATGCTCCGCTACATGCCGGACCGCATCCGCCTCTACGCCAAGGCGTCCTTCATCGGCACGATCCTCGACGACGCGGGTCTGCCGCGGCCCAAGAACCAGCAGGTCAACGACCTCGCCGTGGAAGTGAGCCCGGAGAAGATCGACCAGGCCGACGCGGACTGGATCTTCACGGGCGTCTACGGCGACGCGAGCAAGACGGACCGCTCCGGGGCCGAGAAGAATCCCCTGTGGAAGAAGCTCGGCGCGGTGAAGAAGGGCCAGGCGAAGGACGTCCCGGACGAGACGTGGTACCTCGGCCTCGGTGTCACCGCGGCGGACTCCGTCCTGGATGACCTCAAGAAGAACCTCGGGTAGGGCCCCGTCAGGGGCGCGGGGAACTGCGCGCTCAGCCGGCGAAAGGCCGCAGGCGCGTCTGCTCAGCACTCGGCAGACGCGCCTGCGGCTTTTTCGTGGTTGCTCGCGCAGTTCCCCGCGCCCCTGACGGGGCCCTCCGTGGCGGCTCCATAGCGCTAAGTAACCCGCACCGGCCGAGCGCAGCGGGAAGGTAGCCTTTCCCCGTGCCCCGTCTGTCAGAAGTAACCGCCGCGCTCGACGCCCTGTGGCCCGCCGAACTGGCCGAGAGCTGGGACGCGGTCGGCACGGTCTGCGGCGACCCCGACGCCGAGGTGTCGCGCGTCCTGTTCGCCGTCGACCCCGTCCAGGAGATCGCCGACGAGGCGGTGCGGCTCGGCGCCCAGCTACTGGTCACCCACCACCCGCTCTACCTGCGGGGTACGACCACGGTCGCGGCGTCCACCTTCAAGGGCCGGGTCGTCCACGACCTGATCAAGAACGACGTCGCGCTGCACGTCGCGCACACCAACGCCGACCGCGCCGACCCGGGCGTCTCCGACGCGCTCGCGGGCGCCCTCGACCTGCGGGTCGTACGCCCCCTCGTGCCGGACCCCGCCGACCAGCGGGGCCGTCGCGGGCTCGGCAGGATCTGCGCGCTCGAACACCCCCTGACCCTGAGCGAGCTGGCCGAGCGCGCCGCGAAGCGGCTGCCCGCCACCGCGCAGGGCATCAGGGTCGCGGGCGACCCGGAGCGGCTCATCCGCACGATCGCGGTCAGCGGCGGCTCCGGCGACAGCCTCTTCGACGACGTGCGCGCCGCGGACGTCGACGCCTTCCTCACCGCGGACCTGCGCCACCACCCGGCGTCCGAGGCCCGCGAGCGCACGCCGCTGGCGCTCCTCGACGCCGCGCACTGGGCCACCGAGTGGCCCTGGTGCGAGCTGGCAGCGGCCCAGCTCGACGAGATTTCCGACCGGCACGGATGGGGCCTTCGCGTCCACGTCTCCAAGACGGTCACCGACCCCTGGACCGCCCACGCGGCCTCACCTCACGAATCAACAGGAGCCCCCAACTGAACGCCGCGCCCGCCGACCAGATCCGACTGCTCGACGTCCAGGCCCTGGACGTACGCCTGCAGCAGCTCGCGCACAAGAAGAAGTCGCTGCCCGAGCACGCCGAGATCGAGTCGCTGACCAAGGACCTCACGCAGCTGCGCGACCTGCTCGTCGCCGCGACGACCGAGGAGAGCGACTGCGCCCGCGAGCAGACCAAGGCCGAGCAGGACGTCGACCAGGTCCGCCAGCGCGCGGCCCGCGACCAGCAGCGCCTGGACTCGGGCGCGGTCACCTCGCCCAAGGACCTGGAGAGCCTCCAGCGGGAGATCGCCTCGCTCGCCAAGCGCCAGGGTGACCTGGAGGACGTCGTCCTGGAGGTCATGGAGCGCCGCGAGTCCGCGCAGGAGCGGGTCGGCGAGCTCACCGAGCGCGTCTCCTCGGTCCAGTCGAAGATCGACGACGCGACGGGCCGCCGCGACGCCGCCTTCGAGGAGCTCGACGGCGAGGCCGCGACGGTCGGCAAGGAGCGCGAGGTCGTGGCGGGTTCGGTCCCGGCCGACCTGCTCAAGCTGTACGACCGCCTGCGCGAGAAGGCGGGCGGCATCGGCGCCGCCAAGCTCAACCAGCGCCGCTGCGAGGGCTGCCGCCTCGAGCTCGACATCACCGAGTTCAACGAGGTGAAGGCGGCGTCCCCGGACACGGTGGTCCGCTGCGAGAACTGCGCCCGCATCCTGGTCCGTACGTCCGAGTCCGGCCTGTAAGGACCCCCTGTCCATGCGCGAGTTCATCGTCGAGGCCGACGGCGGCTCCCGGGGCAACCCGGGGCCCGCGGGCTACGGCTCCGTGGTCATCGACGCCACCACGGGGGAGACCCTGATGGAGGCCGCCGAGTACATCGGCGTCGCGACGAACAACGTCGCCGAGTACAAGGGCCTGGTGGCGGGCCTCAAGGGGGCCCACCAGCTGGACCCGGACGCCTCGGTGCACGTGCGCATGGACTCCAAGCTCGTCGTCGAGCAGATGTCGGGACGCTGGAAGATCAAGCACCCCGACATGAAGCCGCTCGCCGCCGAGGCCGCGCGGATCTTCCCCGCGTCCCGGGTGACGTACGAATGGATCCCGCGCGAGAAGAACAAGCACGCCGACCGGCTCGCCAACGAGGCGATGGACGCGGGCAAGCGCGGGCAACGCTGGTCTCCGTCGGCGTCCACCGCGGAGTTCGACGCGCGGGCGGCACGCGCGGCCGCCGAAGCTCCCTCGGGACCGCCGGGAGACGCGGCCGCGGGCGCGGCGAAGGCGCGCGCCGCCCTGAGCACGGCGTCACGCGGGGCGTCGAACGCCGACGCGCACGCCGCGCGCAACGCGGCGGCCCCGCCCGTCGGTTGGGCCGCCCCCGCCGACCTGGGAGCCCCCGCGACCTTCGTCCTGCTGCGGCACGGCGAGACCCCGCTCACGCCCGAGAAGCGGTTCTCCGGGAGCGGCGGCTCCGACCCCTCCCTCTCGGACGTGGGCCGCGAGCAGGCCGAACGCGCGGCGGCCGCGCTCGCCGCGCGCGGCACGATCCAGGCGATCGTCTCCTCGCCGCTCAAGCGCTGCCAGGAGACCGCGCACACCGTCGCCGCGCGCCTCGGACTCGACGTGCACCTCGAAGAGGGCCTGCGCGAGACGGACTTCGGGGCGTGGGAGGGGCTGACGTTCGGCGAGGTGCGCGAGCGCCAGCCCGATGAGCTGACCGCTTGGCTGGCCTCGCCGAAGGCGGCGCCGCCCGGGGGAGAGTCGTTCGCGACGGTCTCCCGCAGGGTGTCGGCGGCGCGCGACCGCCTGACCGAGGCGTACGCGGGGCGCACGGTCCTGCTCGTCACCCACGTCACGCCGATCAAGACGCTGGTGCGCCTCGCGCTCGGCGCCCCGCCGGAGTCCCTGTTCCGCATGGAGCTCTCGGCGGCCTCGGTGTCGGCGGTGGCGTACTACGCCGACGGCAACGCGTCCGTACGGCTCCTGAACGATACGTCGCACCTGCGCTGAGCGGCGCCGGTCAGCGGAGCGACGCCGCCTCGCGCGCCAGGGACTCGACACGGCCCCAGTCCTTCGCCGCGACGGCGTCCGCGGGAAGCATCCAACTGCCGCCCACGCAGCCGACGTTCTTCAGCGCGAGGTAGGCGGGTGCGGAGGCCGGGGTGATCCCGCCGGTCGGGCAGAACCGGGCCTGCGGCAGCGGGGCGCCGAGCGACTTCAGGTAGGCGGTGCCGCCCGCGGCCTCGGCGGGGAAGAACTTCATCTCGCTGACGCCGCGCTCGAGCAGCGCCACGACCTCGGACGTCGTCGAGACGCCGGGCAGGAACGGTACGCCGGAGCCCTGCATCGCCTCGAGCAGCGTGTCCGTCCAGCCGGGGCTGACGAGGAAGCGGGCGCCCGCCTCCACGGAGTCGGAGACGTTCCGCGCCGAGATGACGGTGCCCGCGCCGACCACCGCGTCCGGCACCTCGGCGGCGATGGCCGAGATGGCGTCGAGCGCGACGGGCGTGCGCAGGGTCACCTCGATCGCGGGCAGGCCGCCCGCGACCAGGGCGCGCGCCATCGGCACGGCGTCGTCGAGGTCATCGACGACGACCACGGGGACGACGGGGGCGAGATCGAGCACGGAGGGCACGGAGGAGGTCATAGGGGCATCCTGCACCGACGTACGCAGCATGCGCAAAGGTGGTTGCACATGCTGCAACGGTGTCGTGCGTGATGCCTCAGTGGGTCTGGTGCGTCAGTGGAGCTCGCGCCTCAGTGGATCTCGCGCACCACCACGTCCAGGGCCCACGGCTTGCCCGCCTTCGCCGGAGCCTCGGCCTCCACGACGTGGCCCAGGTCCCGCAGCGCCTCGACCAGTTCGGCCGGGTCCTTCGGCCGGGTGCCCGTGGTGAGCAGGGTCCGGACGATGCGCCCCTTCGTCGCCTTGTTGAAGTGCGACACGACGGACCGCTTCTCGGCGCCCGTGCTCGGGTCGATCTGCGCGTGCAGCACCCGCACGGTCGCGGTCCGTCCCGCGACCTCGCCCTTCGGCTTCCACGCGGCCGCGTACGCCGAGGAGCGCAGGTCGAGTACGAGTCCGTCGCCCGCCGCCTCGGGCATGACGGAGGCCATCGGCGTACGCCAGTGGGCGCCGAGCGCGCCGATGCCCGGCAGCTTGACGCCCATCGAGCAGCGGTAGGACGGGATCCTGTCGCCCACCCCGACGGCGCCCCACAGGCCCGAGAAGACGAGCAGCGAACGGTTGGCGCGGCGCTTGGCCGCGGCGTCGAGCGAGGCGAGGTCCAGGGCGTCGTACAGGACGCCCGTGTAGATCTCCCCTGCGGGCCGCGCGCCCGCCGTGCGCAACTCGACGTTCTTCGCGACCTCGCCGCGCAGGCCCTCGCTCAGGCCGAGTACGTCCCGTGCCTTCTCCTCGTCGGCGGCACACAGCTCGACCAACTCGTCGAGCACCGCCTGCCGCGCGTCGGCCAGCCCTCGCAGGGACAGCGACTCCGGCTTGAGGGGGGTGCCCCGGCCGGAGGGGGCCTTGCCTTCGGAGGGCGGGAGCAGGACGAGCACGGTGGACTCCTTGGGGGGTGGGGAGGGGGGTGCGGCCCCCGCGAAAGCGTACGACTTCTTTGACGGGTGTCCCGCGCACCTGTCTCCGTTTCTGCGTAGTGGGTGGGTGGGGGAGGTGGTGGTGTCTCCCCGACGTCCGGTGTGATGTCACACGGGGTTTCGCGCAGTTCCCCGCGCCCCTGAAGGGGGCCCCCGCCCGGTGGTCCGGTGCGGGGCCGCGGCGGTATGTCCGTCCTCGCCGTCCCAGATGGCCGCCACACTCCGGGCACCTCGGGGCGTGGCCACATGTGCTCCGGGCGGACATACCGCCACGTCCCCTCCGGTCGAACAGCGACCGCGGCCCGGTGGGGGCCGGGAACCCCCACCGGGTCGCAGTCGCGGCCCCGCCCCCGAGACGAACCCCACCGCGCACACCCGAGCCCCGCGACCTACGCTCAATGACATGCCCCGGCGCCACCTCCACGTGACCGGCGCGGCGGAGGCCCCCCTGCGGGTCGCGCTGCGTGATCTGCGTACGACGCTCGACGTGCCCGAGGACTTTCCCGACGACGTCCTCGCGGAGGCGGCGCACGCCGCCGTCAACCCCCGGCTCCCCGAGCACGACGCCACCGACATCCCCCTGTTCACCATCGACCCACCCACATCCGTCGACCTCGACCAGGCCATGCACCTGTCCCGCCGAGAAGGCGGGGGCGGATACCGGGTGCGGTACGCGATCGCCGATGTCGCCGCGTACGTCACCCCCACCGGCCCCCTCGACGCCGAAGCACACCGGCGCGTCACCACCCTCTACTTCCCCGACGAGAAGATCCCCCTCCACCCCACCGCCCTGAGCGAGGGCGCCGCGAGCCTGCTCCCGGGGCAGACCTGCCCCGCCGTCCTGTGGACGATCGACCTGGACGCGGAGGGCCGCGCCGAGCGGACCGACGTGCGTCGCGCCCTCGTACGCAGCCGGGCCAAGCTCGACTACGACAGGGTGCAGAGGGCCATCGACGACGGCACGGCGGAAGAGCCCCTCGCCCTGCTCCGGGACATCGGGCGACTGCGCGAGCAACGGGAGGTCGACCGGGGCGGCATCTCCCTGAACGTCCCCGAGCAGGAGATCGTCGAGCGGGCGGGAAGGTACGAGCTGGCCTTCCGCGCCCCCCTGCCCGCCGACGGCTGGAACGCCCAGATCTCCCTGCTCACCGGCATGGCCGCCGCCGAGCTCATGATCGGCTCGGGGACGGGCATCCTGCGGACCCTGCCGACCGCCCCCCACGGCGCGGTCGGCCGCCTGCGCCGTACCGCGGAGGCGCTCCGCATCGACTGGCCGCACCACGTGCCGTACGCGGAGCTGGTGCGCTCGCTCGACCCGCGCGAGTCGCACCACGCCGCGTTCCTCCAGGAGTGCACGACGCTGCTGCGCGGCGCGGGCTACACGGCGTTCAGCGGCGGCGCGGTCCCCGAGCTCACCACGCACGCCGCGGTCGCCGCGCCCTACGCCCACTGCACCGCGCCGCTGCGCCGTCTCGTCGACCGCTACGCGTCCGAGCTCTGCGTCGCGGCCTGCGCGGGCGCGGGCGTCCCGCAGTGGGTGCTCGGCGCGCTCGACACGCTGCCCAAGGAGATGGCGGACGGGACCAGGCGCGGCAACACGGTGGAGCGCGCGTGCGTGGACATCGTCGAGGCGGCGCTGCTCAAGGAGCGGGTCGGCGAGATCTTCGACGCGGTGGTGGTGGACGTCAAGGAGGGCGAACCGGCCGTCGGTACCGTGCAGTTGAGCGATCCGGCGGTGGTGGCCAGGATCGAGGGCGGCACGGCGAAGCTGCCGCTGGGGGAGCGGCTGCGGGTCCGGCTCACCCAGGCGGACCCCGGGACGGCGAAGGTTCAGTTCGCGCCCGCGTGAGGGTGGTCGTGGCGGGGGAGGGCCGCGAGCCGCTCCCGTAGCGCGGTGGTGAGTCGCTCGGGCTCGTCGGCGTGCAGCCGTACCGTCGTCACCTCGCGCCGCTTGCCGAGGAATCCGACGGCGGTGACGGGCCCGGTCAGCTCCAGGGTGAGTGACGTCGTCGAGCCGACCGGCAGGTCGAGCACCCCGTCCGCGGGCTCGTGCGTGAACCTCCGCTCGGCGCGCACGGCCGCGATCCGCGCGAGCGGTATCCGCAGGTCCCGGTGCGCGCCCTGGCGCACCCGCAGCGCGTCGGGAGACAGGACGTGCGGGCGGGTCACGGACGCGGCGTGGATGCCGAGCAGCAGGACCACGCTGTAGACGTCGATCACCAGCATCACGGTGTGGGCGGTCGGCCAGTTCCGGAGCAGCACGGACATCCCGTACGCCTCGACGACACAGACGAAGGTCAGGCCGTACATGACCGCCGTCTGGCCGCGGGCGTGCCCGAAGGCGAGGTCGCCCGCGCCGCGCATGCCGTGCCGCCGTCGGGTCACCCACATCGCGAGGCTGGCCAGGACGCGCAGCTCGTGTCCGACGAGCCACCGCACGGGCTGCGGCACGGGTGTCGTGCGCTCCTTCATCGGGACCCCCTCCCGTCGGGCTCCCGGGGCGCGTCGGGCCGGTCCGCCACGCGCCGGGCGAGCAGTCCCATCGCGCGCTGGACGGCCGCGGCCTGCGCGGGTGCGAAGTCGGCGAGGAAGGCTTCGAGGAACCCGTCGTCGCGGACCGCGCGGCCCTCGGCGAAAGCCTGGGCGCCCTCGCTGCCGAGGTGTGTGAGGAGCGAGTCGGGCAGGGCGTCGACGAGCGTCCGCGCGGCCTCGTCCACGGCGGACCGGGTGCGCGGGTCCGCGAGGTCGGCGTCGGCGAGGGCGTCGAGCCGTTCGTACACCGCGTGGGCCCGCTCGACGGCACCCGGCGTACTGAGGGCGGGGCGCAGCGCGGTGAGGAAGGCGTCGCGGTCCTGCGGCGAGGCGGTCGTGTCGAACAGGGCGAGGAACTCGCGGTCCTTGGCGGCCATCGCGGACTCCGGGCGGGTGTGTCCCGCCGTCGCGCGTGCCATCTCGCCGAAGAAGGCGGCGAGTTCGGGGGAGACGGGCCCTTCGGGCGAGAGGCGCCCGTGCTCCGCGTCGTCGAGGAGCGAACGCAGCCGTTTCCTGCGCTCGCGGATCGCGGCTTCCTGTCGTGCGAGGTCCGCGTCCAGTTCGGCGAGGACCTCGGCGAGGTCGCGGCCCGCGTCGTCCGCGAGCACGTCCCGCACCTCGGAGAGGCCGAGACCGAGCTCGGTGAGGCGCAGGACGCGGGCCAGGGCGACGGCGTGCCGCAGCCCGTACTCGCGGTAGCCGTTGGGCCGTCGTTCGGGCTCGGGCAGCAGGCCCAGGTGGTGGTAGTGCCTGATGGCACGCGTGGTGACGCCGACGAGTCCGGCGAGCTCTCCGATCCGCATAGGCCCAGTAGAAACGTTGACGCTGCGGAAGGGTCAAGGGCGACCTGCGGGGGCGGACGGATTCCCCGCCTACGGAAGCCTTGACGGCTAACTCTGTTAGCCATAATGTTCTGGCTAACGCAGTTAGCCATCGGCTTCCGAGGGGGACCCCATGAGCACACCGACCCAGACGCCCCGGGCAGCCACTCCCGCCCGCACCTCGAAGTCGACCCGCGTCCGCCGCGCCGCCTGGCTCGTCAACGCCCTCTTCTGGTCGGCCTTCGCGGTGCTCGAAGGCGTCAACCACGGCTGGCTCGCGGGCCTGCTCGCCGGGTTCTTCCTCATCGCCCCCGACCTGACGTTCCTCGTGGGCCTGCGCGACGCGCCGAGGATGGCCCGCGGTCAGCTCCCGCCCCGCGCCGTCCCGTACTACAACGCGGCCCACCGCGCCCTGGTCCCCGTCGCGCTCATCGCGCTCTTCCCCTTCTCGCCCGTCGCCTGGCCCCCGGCGTTCGCGGCCCTGTGCGGCTGGCTCGCCCACATCTCGTACGATCGCGCCTTCGGCTATGGACTCCGTACGAAGGAAGGGTTCCAGCGTGGCTGACAAGCACCGGACCGGCGATCTCCCGACCTGGGGGGAGCACCTCACCCCCCGCGCCAGGGAGATCGTCGCCGCCGCCCGCGAACTCCTGGAGGAGTCCGGCGCCGAGAAGCTCACGATGCGCTCGCTCGCCGACCGGCTGGGCATCAAGGCGCCCTCGCTCTACAAGCACTTCCCCGACAAGTCCGCGGTGGAGGTCGAGCTGATCGCGCAGCTGCTCGACGAGTCGGCGCGGGCCTGCGAGGAGGCGGAGGCCGCGGCGCCGGGCTCGCTCGAAGCCCTGACCGACGCCTACCGCGCGTACGCCCTGGGCCACCCCCACCTCTACCGCCTGGCCACCGAACGCCCGCTCCCGCGCCACGCCCTGCCGCCGGGCCTGGAGGACCGGGCCGCGGCCCCTCTCGTGCGGGCCTGCGGCGGCGACGTCGACCTGGCGAGGGCGGCCTGGGCCTTCGCCCACGGCATGGTCATCCTGGAGATCCACGGCCGCTTTCCCGAGGGCGTGGACCTCGGAGCGGCATGGAAGACGGGCACGCGCGCGTTGGACCGCTGACAGGGGCAGGGCGAGCGGGCGACGGGACAGCGGGGGCGCGGGATGGGCGTTGGCACGGATGACGGAGGGCTGCTGCCCGAAGCGGCCCCACGCGGCGACGCGGCCCACGCGACCGACGTACCCGACCCGGCCGCCACGATCGGAACGGACAGCCGGCGTCGGCGACGAAACCCCCGCGAGCACGCCGTATGGACCCGCACCCCCCTCGGTCCCGGCGGCCCCGCCCTCGACCTCCTGACCGCCCGCTTCGACCGGCACCGCTACGCCCCGCACTGCCACGAGGAGTTCAGCGTCGGCATCGGCGTCAGCGGGCACGAGGTCATCGACTACCGAGGCGGCACGCTGCACCTGGGCCCGGGATCCATCGTCGTACTCGCCCCCGGCGAGGTGCACACCGGCGGCCCCGGCGCGAGCGAGGGCTACGCCTATCGCGCCATGTATCCGGCGGCGCACCTCCTCGCCGAGGGCACGGCGACCCCGCCGTACTTCCGCGACCCGGTGGTGAACGACCCCGAACTGGCCGCCGCCCTGCGCGCCGCGCACGCCGAACTGAGCGTCGGCGCCGACCCGTTGGAGGTCGAGTCGCGCCTCCCGTGGCTGTTCGCCGCGCTCGCCCGCAGGCACGGCACCGCTGTGCCGAGCCGCGCCCCCGTCTCCGGCGCCGACCGCATCGCCCGCGTCGTGCGCGAGAGCCTGGCGGACGGACTGCTCGCCCCGCCGTCCCTCGCCGACCTCGCGGCGCCCCTCGGCCTGTCCCGCTACCAACTCCTGCGCGC
Organism: Streptomyces formicae; assembly: GCF_002556545.1. Taxonomy (NCBI): domain Bacteria; kingdom Bacillati; phylum Actinomycetota; class Actinomycetes; order Kitasatosporales; family Streptomycetaceae; genus Streptomyces; species Streptomyces formicae. The sequence continues at coordinate 2,802,994 of NZ_CP022685.1, read as the reverse complement.
CTTCCGCACGTCGACGGGCCTGCCGCCCTACGCCTGGCTCGCGCAGTACCGCGTGACTCGGGCCCGCGCCCACCTGGAGGCGGGCCGCACCCCCGCGCAGGCCGCCGCGCTCGTGGGCTTCGCCGACCAGGCGCACCTCACGCGCTGGTTCCGCCGCGTGCTCGGGGTGACGCCCGCGGCGTACCGCAACAGCGTTCAAGACGCCCGGCGCTGACACGGCCGAAACTGCCCCCATGACGGCACGTGGCTGGTTCCTGTTCTCGCTCATGGGTGTCCTGTGGGGCATCCCGTACTTCATGATCAAGGTGGCGGTCGACAGCGGCCTGACACCGGCGACGGTGGTCTTCACGCGCTGCGCCCTCGGCGCGGCCATCCTGCTGCCCTTCGCGGTACGACAAGGGGGACTGCCCCGCGCACTGAGGACGCACTGGCGGCCCATGCTCGCCTTCGCCTGCGTGGAGATCCTCGGGCCGTGGTGGACCCTGACCGACGCGGAGCGCCACCTCTCCAGCTCGACGGCCGGACTCCTCATCGCCGCGGTCCCGATCATCGGCGCCCTGCTCGCCCGCTTCTTCGGCGACACCGAACGCCTCGGCGCGCGCCGTCTCACCGGCCTCGGCCTCGGTCTCGCGGGCGTCGCCGTCCTGACCGCGCCCCAGCTGACGGGCGGCGACGCCTGGTCCCTCACGGAGGTCATGCTGACCGCGCTGGGCTACGCGATCGCCCCGCTGATCGCCGCCCGCCACCTGCGCGAGGTCCCCACCCTCCAGCTGGTCGCCCCCTGCCTGGCCCTGGCGGCGCTGGTCTACGCCCCTGCGGCGGCGCTCTCCTGGCCGGGGACGCTTCCGGACGCCCCGACCCTGGCGTCCCTCGCGGGCCTCGGCGTCGTCTGCACGGCCCTGGCCTTCGTCCTCTTCCTCGAACTGATCCGCGAGGCGGGCCCCACGCGGGCGGTCGTCTTCACCTACGTCAATCCGGCCGTGGCGGTGGCGGCGGGCGTCACCTTCCTCTCCGAGCCCCTGACCGCCGACGTCATGGCCGCCTTCGCACTGATCATCGCCGGATCGTTCCTGGCCACGGCGCGGGCACCCGGCGTACGGCGGGTACCATGGTCGGCACGGCAGACGAGCCGGGCGGACGGCCGCGTGAAGACCCCTTCGGGGGCGCTTCCCGAGGAACGTCCGGGCTCCACAGGGCAAGGTGGTGGCTAACAGCCACCCGGGGTGACCCGCGGGACAGTGCCACAGAAAACAGACCGCCGAGGGCTCAGGCCCCCGGTAAGGGTGAAACGGTGGTGTAAGAGACCACCAGCGCCTGAGGTGACTCAGGCGGCTAGGTAAACCCCACCTGGAGCAAGGTCAAGAGGAGCCACTTCGGTGGCTCTGCGCGGACGTTCGAGGGCTGCCCGCCCGAGTCCGCGGGTAGACCGCACGAGGCCGGCAGCAATGCTGGCCCTAGATGGATGGCCGTCTCCCCGGCCGCCGCGAGGCGCCCGGGCGACAGAACCCGGCGTACAGCCCGACTCGTCTGCCGCTCTTTATTTTCACAGGTCAGAGGTCATGTTTCCTCACTCAATAAACTGTTTGGGGCGAATCCGAGTCCGCGTATTGTCGCCCCTGTCCACCGCTCATGTGGAAGAGCTGGGCATTCCGGGCGTTGAAGGTGGTCTAACTCCGATCTGGAGCGGACATTCAGGCGGCGGGTGAATCGGAAGTTCATGTACGAGGTGTCTGCCCTGCGGGTTCACAGCCGAGGGTCTGCTCGTTGGTTTCCGGATCGTGCGGCGGCACCACGCGGCCGACGCTGCTCTGAGCGCGGACGACGTCTGTGCACGTCACGCGGAGGTGGCACGCCGACCTGTCCCTGAGGCGCGCCCTAGGTCCATATGCCGAGGCCAGTTTCGGGCTGCGGGCAGGTTCCTGAGCCTGGCCACGTCGCTAGCGTGAGCGGTCTGCAAGGTCACGCGCGTGACGCTGCTGACCTGCCCGACGTACCCCGGTGGAGCAGATGACCGCTGCCTGGAGTCCCCGAGGAGTTTGATGTCCATCGACGGTTACACGTACCTCTGCCGGTTCGACGCGCTGGAGGAGGGCGTTCCGCGGCGGTTCGAGGCTGAGGGCGTGCCCGTCTCGCTGGTCCTGACTGGGGAGGAGCTCTTCGCGATCTACGACGTGTGTTCGCACAGTGCCGTCTCGCTCTCCGAGGGCGAGGTGGAGGGGTGCACGGTCGAGTGCTGGCTGCACGACTGCCGCTTCGACCTGCGCACCGGCAAGCCGCTCGACCCACCGGCCTCGCGGCCCGTGCCGGTGTATCCGGTGCGGATCGAGGGTGGTCGCGAATACGTCGATGTCGTGTCGCGGAGTGATGGATGACCGAACCTTCGGGCGATCTCGCGGGAGAGCGGGCTGACGCCGTCCGCAATCGGGCCCGGTTGTTGGAGGCGGCCGCCTGGCTGGTGGCCGAGCGGGGTGCGGAGCATGTGACGATGCACGAGGTCGCGCAGGTCGCGGGGGTGTTCTCGATCATGCGGGCCAGCGGCAGGTAGTTCTGTTGGGTCCGGTGGAAGGGTTCCAGGACCAGGGGCATCGTTCGCCGTAGTGCTGTCCAGTCGCGCTCTTCCGTACACGGCCAGCGGGAAGGTGGCGAAGTCCGCGCTCCGTGCGGAGACCGAGCCGTTCACGGACACTGTGTTCGACCTGCGTGCTCCGGTGCGCGACAGGAGCTGACCTCACCGCGCAGGTCGGCGCGACTCCAGGATGTTGCGGATCTCGGTCATGGCGGTGAACACCTTGGACCATCCGGTGAAGCAGGCTGCATGGTTCAGCAACGCGCCGATCTCGTCATTGGTGAGTCCGCGTGGCCGACAGGTCTCCCTTGATCGTTGTTGTCTGGTGCGAGCAGCCTCGTGAATTAGGCGACAAGGTCCAGGGAGCCGTACGCGACGTCGATAAACGCGTCTCGTACTGCCTGAAAACGCTCCAGGAGTGGGTCTCGAACAAGGCTGCCAATCATCTCGTCCCAGAACACAACACTGTTAGCCACCTCAAGTACGTGCTTAATCTGTTCCGTGTCCATGGCGTGGCTGTCCTGCAAGAGGAACTCCAAGAAGTCAAGCTTTTCCCACCGTTCCTCATCCTCCAGCCGGCCCCACTCGCATAAAAGGTTCCAAGCGGCGTGCGCGGAGTTGTGGTGTGGGTCCTGGCACCACTCTGCGTTGCGAGGGCACCAGGCGTCCTCCAGAGCATTGAGCGCAGACCTCAGTACAGCTCTGCGAAGTGCCAGTTTCTCCAATTCGGTGCACTGCTTGGCCACCTTCTCCAACTGGCGGAGAACCGGCAGGGGCCCCAGAACTGCAACGTTAGCCCGTGCCTGGACCACAGCGGTCGCTTTCTGATCCAACAGCTCCCGCCGGGAAGCGATAGGAATATCTGGGAGCGCGGTGACGGTCCGAACGAAGACGTCTACTGCGCTGAGAAATGCGCTGTAGGCCGATCGACGCGCACTCTCCAGTGACTCCTCGCGTGCCGCACGCTCCTGGAGTTGGGCGGCCGCCACAGTGGCTTGAGACTGATCAGCGCCCGCCGCCACCGTGGCGCTAGCGGCCTTGTCTGCGCTGCGTCTCGCCCAGTACGCAGCGAGGAGAGTGGCCGGCACCGTGATGAGGGTGGTTAGTGCGCTCGTCGCCGCTACAGCTTCTTCTAGTTGCACGACACGCATCGTGATGCGTGAGCCTGCCTGCCAGAGCAATAGGGAGGATCACCTGCGTGTGGCTGGCGCGCCATGCTAGAAGGCTGCGGCGCCTTGGAGATCCCCGCCGACCCCGGCCTGACGATCGTCACCTACACCCTCGCCCCCGACTCGCCGCAGGCTGCCGCGTTCCTCCGGCTCCAGCAGCACATGCCGGCTCTGGCGAAGGCGCCGGGCGTGGAGGCTGGAAGCAGCTCACTCTGAGATAACCGTTCCGAACTACGGCTCGACCCCACGGCATAGCGTCATTCGCAGAAGGAGCCGGCGACGCGCCCTCTGGTGAGTTCGTCGACAACTGCGCGAATATCCCAGCAGTATGCCGCTGCCCGCACGCGGGTGTAATCGGCGAGAGAATCAGCTCCGTTTTGTCGACACGCGTAGGCAGTCGACGGAAGACTGCCCCGGTGTCCTTCCTCGTCACCCTTGTGACCGTCCCGGTGGTGCTGATCATTTTCGCAGCGACAGCCGCCGTCCTAGATCCGTTACGCCGCCGTATCCGGATGCGCCGTCACCAGTACGCTCAGCGCCTCTCCGAGCGTCTGTTCAACGAAGCACGCCGAGTGCTGCCGCGCGTCCTGCCGGAGCGTCCTGAACCGACCGCGAACATACCGCTGTGCCTCGTGCGATGGTGGGACGCCTTCCTCGCCCTCACACCAGGCCGAGTCCTGCTGCTTCTTCTCGTCGTGCTGCTTGTCCGTGGCGCCGCTGGTTTGCCGGGCGGAACCGAGTCCGAGAACGATGGCGATCCGCTCGATCCGTTCACGCACCTCGCCAAGGGAGTGTGGGACGCAGCTAGTTGGACAGGGCGGAAGCTGACCGACGTCCCTTCGGTGTGGACAGGTATCTCCGAACATCCGGGCTCCGTGATCACAGGCCTCGCCCCGGTTATCACGGTTTTGGCAATCATCACGGCCGTCTGGCTGGTCTCGCCTGGCTTGACGGCGTTCGGCGGATGGGGTGAGCCGGATGCAACGCGTCCCGCTGCCGCAGTTTCGAAGCAGACGGTCGAGAGACGGTACGGGCCGGTTGCTGTCCTGTTGAGCACCGCTACGCGCTGTGGACGTGCGTACCTGCGTACCGCTGAGACCCCACCGCTGGACATGCCGCAGGTGTCCGTCCGTGCCTGCGAACGGGTCATCCGAAGGGCCTGGCGTACTCGCCACGGCAAGCCGCGCAGACACCGCCGACGTGAGCTCAAGCTCCACGCGGCCAAGGTGGTTGGAGCTCTTCGGGCTGCTGAGGCCCAGCAGGACATCGATCCCGGCCCGGCGCTTCAGAAGCTCGCTGGCATGCTGGTCACGATCACTGAACGCTACGTCGAGGGTCGCGTCGGCGAACTTCTCGACGCGGACGAGCTGAGTGGTATCGACCCGGTGACCGAGCACGGTATGCCGCGCATTGTGGGAGCGGGCGGCGTCGTGGTTCTGGCGATGTGGGGAGCCCACATGCTCGGATTCCCCGAAGGCGTCTCAGGGCCCTTTCTAGGTCTGGTTGTCACTGGCTCTGTCGCCTTGTTCTTCCGCCATAGCATCCCCGGTCCTTCGGACCTCCTCGACATCCTGCGTAGCGCCGACCGAAGGTGACATCGCTATTCACCCGAATGGGCGCGGTACACGTCCCACCGACCCCCACTACCGCGCGCGACGCATGATCGCCATGCAGAACCTGCTCTTCAGCTGGCCCCCTGCACCGCCCTCGCCGCAGCCCAACGACGCCGCCCGCCTGCGCGTCGAGCTATCGACCCGCATAAGGGCCGTACTTTTCATCGACCGATAGGGGGTCACGGTTCACGGAACGGCGACAGCAGGTATGAAATCGACTACTGCGCTAAACGTCGGCCTCAATCAACGGTGCAGTCCGTCGGAGGGCTTTGGCTCCCAATTCCCGCAGCGCCTGATTTTACTCCTGCAGTGGCCTCAGCCTGGCAGCAACTCGCCGGTAGTTACGAGGCAGGGCTGTGGCCGTGGTTACGGTAGGGCACCTCGTCCGGATGCAGACGGAGCCTGGCCAGTCGCCACGCGGCGTCCGAAGAGATCTCGTAGTGGCGGGTCCTTCGGATGCGGCGAGCGAGCAGGCTGGTGCGCGGCGCCAGTAGCCAGCGCAGCAGGTTCAGGCTCACTCCGCTTCCTCGGCGGCGGAGATTTCCTCGGCGAGTTGCCGGTGGCCGAGAGTGGTCATCGCGCTGCCCAGGATTTTCAGGAAGTCGCGCGCATTGTCTTCAGTGAGCTTGTTGATGAACGTGTGCAGTGTGTGGGCGACGAGGACCCAGCGGGAATCTGGGTGCCACTCATGGATCTGTCGTACAAGCTCTTCGGGATCGCTTCCCTCTGGTGGGCCGCCCAGTCGGGGGGAGCTCTGGATGAGCGCGTACAGGCGTGCAGCGGACGGGTCCGCGAGGAGCTCGTTGCGGAGGAACTCCACGCGGGCGCGCGCCTGACGGCGGTCCATTTCGTCGAGTTCGAACTCGTGACGGGCCCGTTCCCTAAGACGGGCGCTCTCTGCTGCGTCGTCGTCGACGCGCAGGGTCGCGCTGATGTTGAGCAGTTCAACACCGTCGCAGGTGAAGGGGAGTTGGTCGCATAGTGCTGCTGCGAGTTCTTGTTCCGCCGCAGCGACACGGAGTACTGACTCGCTGCCCAGTTGTTTTTCCACCAAGAGGCGGGCAGCGCGGCTTGCTGCATGCCGGGCGTCCGGGTTGATCGGACCCTGCGGTGAGTGACGCCACTCGACGCGGATGACGGCATCGAATGACAGGCCTGCCTCACGGCTTCCCGGCCGGTCATGAAAGACGGATGTCCACGTCTGGCTGCTGGGCTCGGAAGGGTGGTTGCGGCGCGTGCGGCGTCGCATCATGCGGATTCTTTTTCGCTGTCGGCTTGAGCCAGAGTCTGCTGGAAAGTCTCGATGATGCCGTCGTCGAGCAGCTGCGCGAGCTCGGTGTACACGGCGCGGTGCGCCTGCCCAGCGGAGGGGAGCTCGATACGGCCTGCTGATTGTTCGAGCGCGGCGGCCTTGGCCCATTCCCGTGCGGTCGCCCGCAGCCGGTCGCGGGCGTTCTCGCCCGATGTTCCCGTCGGGTCAGTGAGCTTCACCGCTGCGCTGAAGATCTTCAGTACGTCAGCGTGGGCGTGTGGGTGGCTGAGAGCCGCGTCCAGCCATAGACGCACGACCGCTGATGCCTGGCCATCTCTTTCGAAGCCTTGAGTGCCCTGAAAGAGGGCTCGCCAGCCGACGATGAGATCGGTAACGGAGGCCGTGAATTCCGCCTCGTCGCTGTGGGGGAGGAGGGCGGGGAGCGTAGGAGCATCGGGGTGTGTCGACTCGGCCAGAGCCCTGAAGGCTGCCTGCCCAGCTTCCAGTTTGGTCCCGCCGTCTCTGCACCAGTCGATGACGTAGCCGAAGAGAGTCCGGCGCGCGCTTGGATCACTCCACAGGCCGTGCACCGCCTTTTGGAGCGCTTGACGCACTTCCCCGTCTCCCGAGCCGGCCGCATGGCGCAACCGCCGCAGTGCCTTGCCGGTGTAGAGGACGCCGAACTCGCCGGCACACACCTCCACTGTGGCCAACTGCTGCGCGGCGTTGTCGGTTCTGGCCCACTGCAGCAGCATTTCGTGGATGTAGGAGCCGCTGGCGGTCTGCAAGCAGGCTGATGTGAGGAGTTCTACCGCCGTTGTCCAGAGCGGTGTGTCGTGCCAGCGCCTGACCAACTGGCGCAGGGGTTCTTGTCGGCGATGACGTACAGCCCACCGTAAGGCGAAGCTCCCGATGCGCTCGGCCATCGCCTGCCGTTCTGCGTCGGTGAGTGTTTCGAGCGCCGCTTTGGGCTTCTTCAAGGGGGCATCGGCCAGCCACTCCAGGAATTTCACCCGTGACAGGGGCCGGTCCACCCAGAAGTACTCCAGTGCCGCGTCGTCCCATTCGGGGCGGTTGAAGGTGATGGTGTCGTCGGCCTGCAGTTCGGCCCCGATCGAGTCGACCATTTCAATGACGCCGGGATCCTGCTGTCCCTCCAGGGAGGGGTCACTGTCCCCGAAGACGGATGCCAAGGTGGCAGTGCTGGCGTAGACGTGCGCCACGGACGCTCCACGCAGGGTGGCGCAGGCCAGCAGGAAGTTGCGCTGGAAGCTCGTACGGCCGGACTCCTTGTGCCAAGACAGGAGTTGGGGACGCCAGTTGTTACGGGCCGCGATGACGCTGAGGACCTGTCGGTCGAAAGGCGTGTCGGCGCCGTTCTTCCGTTTACGCGCCAGGGCCTCCAGGTTGGGCAGGCTGCTGTCGCGGGCATGGTGCGCGTCCAGAATGAGGCTGACGATCTCCAGGGCCTCCACCGGGGGCTGCCCGTTCAGCAAGGCGACGATGTCGTCATCGGTCAACCATTGTTCGACCGGTAGGTCAGGCGGCCCCTCCGCGCCCAGCCACTTGCGGGCGATCTCCAACGGCGATGGTGCCCCCAAGGAGGGCTTGATCCCGTCAGGCGCACTGCCGCCTACCCGGCGCCACTGCTCGGGTGTGGTCAGCACCACGAGCCGGGCACTGCGCCGTTTCAGCGTGTACTGCAAACGCTCGATCGTTGCACCGAACGTGCTGGCCACCTTGAAACCGTCCTCATCGGGCGGGAGTTCGAGCAAATAGCCGCGGTTCTCCACCTGAGGCAGGCGACGCACGGGGAACTCCAGACCACCGCCGAAGCCGAGCGGCCCCACACGCACAGCCGGGAACTCATGACGTAACTCCGCGAGGAGCGCGCACGCGGTGGCCGTGCGACCTGTGCTCGGCTTCTGAGCCAGCACCACAACGGAGCCGGGGTTCCTCCACCACCCGTAGATATCGTCGAAAGAGTCGCCTCCCTCGGGGCGCACATAAACGGTGCGGAGCGCATCAAGGTAGGTGTCTGAAAGCTCGTTGTGGTCAAGCGGGTTCTCGAAACTCGCGTTGACTTTGAGAGCATTCATTTCACCCAGGTTGAGCAGAGCCATCTGCCGAAGATGCTTAACCGCCTCCGTGTCCAGCAGGGACTTGAGACGCTCCTGCAGTTCGTTATCCAGGTGCACACTCGCGTCCGGCGATTCCGGGTCCGGTGTGTGCGGCGCGGCCGTGGATGTTAATGCACCGGAATCTCCCCAGCGTGGGCCTTCAGACTGCTGGCCGTTCTCGTGAGGGAGCCCCAGTCTGTAGTCCTGCTGATCATTCACTCATACCCCCGTGGTGTGCCGCTTCCGGAATCCGACTCGGCCTGCGGGCTCTATCCGAGAGTGCCGTCGATTTCGAGTGCAGTGAGCTCGCCGCCTTGACGTACGACCTTGGTCTGCTGCTCGATGTCGGCCGACGCCTCGGCGGTCACCCGCCCAACCTTGACCGCCCGGGCCACTCCGTCTGCCTCGACCTCGTCAACGCTCTGCCTCACCCTCACGCCCGGCGCGGAACGCCGTTCGCCGACGAAAGACAGCGACTGCCCGTAGATCGTCTCCAGGTCGTCGCGCAGCGCGCTCATTGCGAGCAGTAGGTGTTCGTCATCGGCTCGAATGAGAGCGGGATTGCGGTGGTAGACAGCCAATTCCCGGGCCACAGTTTCCAGTCGGCGAATCCGCTCCTCAGTCAGCTCCTCATCGCGGATACGCAGGGAAGCTGAGGGTTCAGCCAGGACTGTACTCGCTGTCGAATCGATCGGCGCATCGGCGCTATTTCCGCCACGACGGTCGAGCACGGCACCGATACGTCCGAAGAGGAACGCGAATATCTGCGGTATGGCTGAAGTCGCCACTGTCGCTAGCGACAGCTGATCTCCCATTGAATCCCCCGAACAGTGAACTTAGGTCACGGCAAAGTCGCAAGATCCCATCAAGGCTACGAGTGTCCATGAGCTGGAGGCAAAGGCTCATTCCCGCCAAACATGTAGCCGTCATATTCAGTCAAGGGAATCCGTGTTCCAGGGAGCGGCTTAAGATTCGCACGAACGTTCTCGAATTGTGGTGTGAGTTAAGTGTTGTGCCGTCTGGGGTTGAAACGCGTCACATGTGGCCGATCCTTCGGCGTGATGGTGGGAATGGGAGGCGGTGACAACTGGGTATGCGGCCCGAGCGAATGGCGCAAAGAGGGCACTGCGGTCGCCCGTGGGGCCTTCATGAGGCAGGTTGCTCTCCGTGTCGGCGCGTACTTAGCTGCGCGCGCTGGTGTGCCACCGCTCTTCCCTGGCGGCTTGGTTGCGCGAGGCCCCGAGTTGCTGGTTGGCGGCGGGTCTGCCGTAGGACAGGGCTCCCGCGATCCCGCGGTGGGTGAGCATCAGGTAGTTGGTGGTGTCGTCTGGTCAGCCCCGCTCGGTGAGGTGCTGGGGAGCCGCATCCAGGCACGCATGGCCGGCGGGCAGGGTGGAGTTGAGGAAAACGTGTACCTCCCCGTCAGTGTGCTCACCGACCGCCTCTTGCTGCAGCTCGGGACGGATCTTGTTGAGAACGGCGACGACGGGCAGAGAGCAGCGATGGTTCTCGTGCTTGGTGATGGGGGTCAGTTGGGGGTGGACGACGGCGCCCTGTCCGGAGGGGTAGATCTTCTGTATGGAGTCGCCGAACAGTCCGACGACGCACGAGTGGTGGCCGGCTCCGGCGATGTGGTCCAGCAACAGGCGGATCGTCTTCGGGGAGGTGTTTTGGTACTCGTCGACGAAGATGATCGGGTAGCCGTCAGCGATGAGGCGCGTGAGTTTGGGATGCTGGGTCACCATGCGTAGCGCGAGATCGATGACTTCGTCGTGGGATATTTTCCCCCGTTCCAGGCGACGTCGGCGGTCGACGTACTGGACTGGCGACATCCCAGGCTGCCGCTCTGAAGACCTGCTCCGACGCCCCAGGCGAGGTCTTGTCCAGTGGTGCCATCCGTCGAGGGACACCCGTCGTCCTGCAGTGAGGCAGAGTCAGGCGGCTATGAAGCGGACCCAGTTCGACGACGCGGACGGACTTCCTCAAACATCTAGATCGACCAGCGATCCGGGCCATGGCGTCCGTGTCGATCCCGGCCCGAAGTCTGCCTGTGATCGGATTTGCCCGCAGTCCTCCTATCGGATCGGCTACCTTATGTGCTGAGAGTGGTGCTGGGGGTGACAGGAGCGACCGGGAGTGACAACTTTCCCTGCGTAGACAATCCATCCTCGCATGCGTATAGGGGTTCAACCTCACCGGGAACCTCAACCTAGAGTCAGGGTGCAACCAGGACGATTCAATGATTGACGAGCAGCTTGGACTGGATACGGCAGCGGCCGAGCAGACTGTCGTTTCTGTATTCAGGCAGATTGTTGCTGTCCTTGCGAGCCGGTCCAACGCGGCGATCGATGACGTTGCCCTGTTCCACCTGGCGAACACGTTGTTCGCTGCGTTTGCCAGGGCGGGGGAGGACGGCCTCACAACAGAGCAGATCAAGACGGCCTGCGCCGCCTTCCCGGACGAGCTAGTCAAGGACCGCCTGAGCGTGCTGAAAGGGCTCGGCGCGATCCAGCCTGCCTTTGACAAGCCCTACCAACGTGAGTACCGGGCCTCCTTCACCAGCTACGTCTCCATGCTGTTCGTCCAGCGGATGTTGGCCCGCGGAGGTCAGTCGGAACTGCACCAGCTTCTGACGATGGAGAAGATCAGGCTGGAAGGCGGGGAGAGCACAGCCGAGGAAGCCCTTGAGGTAGTGGTCGGTATCACCACCGCACTTCGACTGCTCGTCGCCGAACTCGTAGCGCTGACCGTCAGCGGCACGGTGGAAAACCTGCGGGAGCGCGCGCCACTGCTATGGAACGCCAAGTCGCTGATCGACCAGGCGTCCGCAGTGCACGAGATCCTGTTGCAGTTCTGGCCCGCACTCAGCCGTAAATGCGGCGAACTGCGCTCGGCGATCGCCGCCTACGAAGATGCCTCGACGAACGCCTCGGCCCGTCTCATGGCAGCAGCGGGAACTTCCCGGGCCTTGAATCTCCTACCCCCCGAGATGTGGAAGCGCTTCGCGAACCGCGCATCGGTGGACGAGCTCGCGGCGGTCCTGGCCGATCAGGTATTCGACGCGCCATCCCCATGGCACGACGTCGCTGACCTCGCGGAGGCCGTGGCCCGCACGTCACAGACAACTACCAACCGCCCGACACCACCGCGGTCCCCAGTTCCCGATAACAAAGAACAGCCCTACCAGGAATGGAAGGACGCCGAGGCCGAACGGCTGGCGGCAATCGCCGAGGAAGCGCTCAGCGGCGAGGACTCTGTGGCAGTGGAACACCTTCTGTCGGACATCGGCTGGGTAACAGCACGCCGCCTACTGTCCGACCTGACCGCCGCGAGCAACAACGACCGACTCCCCTACCGACTGACCTGGACCGGCCCGGTCCAGGTACGGGCAGGCAGTGTGCCGTCCTGGCTCACCTGGGGCGTATTCGAACGAGTACGGAGACCCGCGTGAGTGATCCGGACGAGGCACTGTGGTGGGCGAGGGTGCGGGCCGAAGGCCCGCTGCGCATGCCGGCAGCCACAAGAACACCGGCAGGCATGCTGCGCGTAGTGGAGCAGGATGGTGAGAGCTTCTGGCTGGTGCCCCGCCCACCCGACGACGTCACTCCAGCCGTGCTCCGCGAACTGCAGATGCCCTTGCTCTCCGTGAGACACCCCAACGAGACCAACCGGGTCCTTGCTGCAGCGCTGCGCTGCTGCTGGACCGATGTTCAGGCAAGCCCCTGGCCAGGCCAGTCGGCAACGATGCACGAGGTACTGGACGTCGTGGACCAGCTCATCCCCGGACGCGAAAGAGAAATTCTGCACCGCTTCGCAATGGGAGCATTCCGCCGCCTGCACACCAGTCGGTGGTTGTACATCGATGGCCAGGCGCAGACAGTCCGTCTTGGGCCCTGGACAGCCACCTGGCCCGACCAAGACATCTCCCTACTGCGGGACCTATGGCGTGAAATACCGCCCCCTCGACCTCCCGGGCAGGCGCACCGATGAGCGGCCTCTTCGACGACATGCTCCAGCCGCTCGGCGACAAACAGCGCGACGCGCTGGTCTCAGCCTGGGCCGCCCTTGAGTACGGCAGCGAGCCTGCAAGCGAAGCCGCGCTTCCCGCCCTCCGAGACGCGGCACTGCGTCACCAGCTCGAACAAATGCTGCACATGACCGGCCGCACGCTGGTCCCCGCAGGCGCCAACCTCTGGACATCGGGATACCGGGACGACATCGCTGCAGAACTCGTCGCGAATGGCTGGGGGATACTGCCGCCGCTGGAAAGAGCCGCGCTGATCCTGGTACTGATCCACTCAGTTGCGATCCCCCGAGCAGAAGGACGCCTGAGTGGGGACAACTGGCAGTCGAACCACCCCACGACACCGACCCAGCTGCGGAAACTCTCGCAGATCCACGGGCAACTGCGCCTGTCTGAGGCCCTGCAACGACTGCGCGCAGCAGGCCTGGTCCGCACGGCGCGCGTACCAGACCACGAGACACCAGGATCCTCCTACATTCCCGGGCCCGCACTACGCCGACTCACACCAGCCGCGCGCCAACGACTCCAGGAAAACCTGATCCTGGCCGTGGGCCCGGATACCGCGCTCGCTACCGCGATCACGGTCCGCCGGAACCTCGGCAACCCCCAGAAATGACGAATTCCCCAAGGAACGGTGCATGGACAAAAAAGAGCCGCCGAAAGACATTGTCGGCGACCGTGTCCTGGTCGGCCTCCAGAGCGTGCGAATCTCCAGGCTCTCCACCCACCCCATCCCGCTGGCAGCCAGCACCCTCATCGCCGTGGCAGGACAAGGGCCGAAAGACTCCAACGGAGCAGGGAAGTCGTCACTCCTGGCCCAGATCAGCTTGCTGCATGCCGACGAACAGTGGCGATTCAGCTCCGGCGCACCCGCCGCAGTCGACCTGCTGTTCAACTCCGAAGACGCCGGCGGCGAGGAGCACTGGGGCAACGCCGACTACGGATACCTCATCGGCGTGTTTGCACCCCCCATGGGCGCCCTCGCCCAGTTGCAGGCCGGCGCCCTGACCGTGTGGATCCGGATCGACAGAAACAGCCAAAAAGGCAGCCCCCGGCTGAAACTGCGCTGGCAGGAAGGACTGCTTCTACCCGCTGGAGACAGCGAAGCCGAACGGGAACAGTCCGCGGACTCGGTGTGGCACGCCCTGCCTCCACAGGCCGGACGATACGACGTGGCGGCCCGCGACCTTCCGTACACGCTCTACGGGGACCACGTGCGCTGCGTGTCGTTCCTGTCGACATCGGTACGGGCCAGTGCCGCCCCCAACCTCCTCGCCCAGCCACTCAACGAGATCTCCGAGCGGCGGATCTTCGAGGCAATCGCCGTACTCACCGGCATTGAGCACGAACTACAGCAGGAACGCCAGGCACGCCGCAACGAGTACGACCGCCTCCAAAAGGCCAGCAAAGCCGAGTCCGACCTCGCCACATGGGAAGAGCAGACTCAGATCACCGAAGAGGGCATCGAGGCCCGCGATCAGGCGCGCAAGGACGTTATCGACGCCGCTGACCGCTGGCGGTCACATACAGCACAGGTGCTGTACAACGCCCTCCAACGCGATGCCGACATCCAATCCGAGATAGCCGGGGCCGACGCCGAGATCGAACAGGACAAGCGCACAGCGCACGAGCTAGCCAGGCGAGCGAAGGAACTGGCCGACGACGAGGCATTCACGAAAAGACAGAAGGCCGCGCAGAGCACATTCACAAAGCTCGACGACGCCGACCGCGACCTGGGCGAGCAGGTGGCAACTCTGCAACAGCAGATCGAAGAAGCCGACGGCTGGTGGCGTGAGGCAAAACTCAATGCCCGTGACGCCGACGGCCGCGACGAACCAACCGCCCAACGAGAGCGTGCCGACGCGGGCGCCGAGTTGGACAAGAGGGTCAAGGCAGTCGGAGTGGCGGAGAAGGCACTATCCGACGCCGAGGAAGGCTTGGAGGACGCGGGAAGCGGCAAAGACCTGGCAAGACAGCAGATCGACCTCCTCGCAACCGAGAGAATCGAGGCCATCTGTCTCCTTGACGCCGTTGCCCTCACTGATCAGCAGAGGCCAAAGTGGGAGCCGGCCCTGTGGCCGTACTGTGCAGCCGCCGTCGTGGACCACCACCATCTCAAGATGGCCAGTGACCTCCTCGCGGACCTGCCCGGCTCGATCTTGATCGCGGCCAATCTGACCGCAGCCCCAAGGAACGCTGACCTCCCGTGCAACACCAACTCGGACTACGACCTGAGCGGTTTCCTCGCGTCACTGGACTTGCGAGTCACAGCCCACGCCAACCCTGACCGTGTCTACGATGATGCGGGCATCGTGACGATCGGCGGTTTTCCCCGGCCCGTGACCGACCGCGCCGCCCGCATCGCCGCTGCACGAGACCGCGTCCGTCAGGAATTCGACAGTCACCGGGAAGCCGTGCGGATGCAGAAGGCCGCCGAGCAGCAAGTCGCCGGTGCTGAGCGCAGACTGAACGGCGTAAGAGCCGCAGCCGAAGCCGTTGAGTTGCAGAGAAAGATCAGCACTCTGCAGGCGGAAGACCAGGCCGCCCGAGACAAGCGCGCGAAACTGGCCCCTGACCTCACTGCCGCAGCTGCCGAACGGGACGAGGTGCTCCGTCTGGAGGGGCGCCGCGAAAACGAAATCAAGTCTCTGCGCGCACAGAAGGCTGCCCTCGACGAAACCACCAGAGAGAGGCAAGAAAAACGGGGAAGTCTCGAAAAAGAGCAAGTACAGCTGGACCTCGCCGGACTGAGAGCCCGCTGGAACGGTACGGACGAGTCCGCTCGAGACTACCTGCTAGCCCTGCCGGAAACCCAGCAAGCCTGGACGCCTGAAGACTGGTGGGAAGAAGCCAAGACTCTGATCAACACCGCGATATCCAACTGCTTCCCTCCAGCCGCCTCTCACACCAGACCGAAAGAAGTCACCAGCCTGCTGACCGAGTTCAGCCAGCGCGGCCCAGACAGCAGCACAAAGGCACAAGCGGCCTTCCCCGCGTTGCGCCACGCGCTGCACGTCTACCTGCGCCAGCACGAAGACACCGACCAGTACGAGCGCCAACAGATCGCCCATCAGCGCAAGGAGCGCCACGAGAGCCTGGCTGCCGCGCGCATCGGCCACGGGGAAGCCGTCCAGGCCAGCCGAGCTCACCGAGGCGCGCTCGCCTCTGCCATCAAGCAGAAGCTGGAAGACGTCAAAGCCGCGTTCGACCGGCTCGATATGACCCACGGCGGATACGGAGCCTCACTCCAATACGACGAACCTCTCCCTCCAGCCCACCCCACCGAGAACTGGGAATGGAAAGTCACGCCGACGTGGCGGCGCGCCCGCAGACGCCATCACATCCCCTACAATCGGCGGGCCAACACCGCACAGATCGATGATCGGGCGATCAAACTCGTGTGCGCCGCTGCAGCGGCGAGCGGCACCGGTCGGCCCCTCGTCCTCGTTCTCGACGAACTCGGCCGCAATCTCGGCAAGCAGCACCGCCGGGAGGCGGTCGCCCTGCTCGGCCAGATCGGCAGGGAGAGCGGCATCACCGTCGTCGGGGCACTGCAAGACGACATGGAGTCCTACGCCATCGACGCCTGCGGCGAATACATCAAGCTACGCCGCAGCTCAGACTCCAGCCCGTACAACGAGCAACCCGTCGTCGTCGGCTACGACGAGCACGCCCCACGTGTCGAACTGCTCCGGGCCTGGCTGACCGGCAACGAGTACCGGGATGCGGTATGACCGCCCGCTCCCGCCCGCGTGGCTTCGCGATGCGTCACCTCAGCGTCTATCCCGGCCTCACCACATACGCAGTTCCCCTGCCCGATGGTGACTACAGCACCGACCGCCACGGTAATCCCAAGATCGCGCGTGTCACTCTGGAGCCGGAAGGTTTCCCCGCACCGCACCGCCCGGACGGCCTGACCGACAGCCAGTGGGCCTTTGCCACCAACGGCCCCCGCCGATGGCAGTCCGCCGTGACCACATTCGGCGACCGTGCCGAGGAGATAGCCGCAGAGCTTGCGCGCAACGGATGCATAGTCCTCGAATGCGACTTCCGCGACGCCCGCGTGGTCCTGCCGCCCCGTGGCTGGGCTCCCCATCCTGACCTGCATGCGGCCCAGCAAGAGCGCACCAGCCAGCGCGCTGCCCAAAGGGCCGCTCAGGACAACGAAGCACGCCGTCTTTCCGCCGAACTCGCCCGCGATCCCGCCGCCCGACCATTGCAAGCCATCCTCAGAGCACAACGGCACGGTGCCTACCGTGACCACGTCATCGAGGCCGCCCGCGTCCTTCTCGCCGACGAGACCATGACCGGCATGGGCGAGGTCGAGCCCTGGGCTCCTGTGCAGTGGCTCAAGCGTGGAACGAAGTCCGACTACGAGAAGGACCAGGAGCCGCTTGCTGAGGGCGGCCAGGGCGCTGTTTTTGGCGGCGTGCACAAGCACGCCCGCATTCCCGTCGCTCTGAAACAGCTCCGCTACGGTGATGAGGGCTCTGTGCACCGCATGGGTCGCGAGATCTCCATCGGTCACCTGTACGGACAGCACCCGAACGTCATGCCGGTGCTTGACTCTGACCCAGATGGTCGATGGTTCGTCATGCCGCTTGCGAACGGCAGCGCAGCCAGCCACGCGGAACGTCTGCGGCGGGAGACCGGAGCTCTGCGGGACCTTGTCACAGCGGTCTGCGAAGGACTGCGCCGTCCGCACGCCGACGATCGGATGCACCGCGACATCAAGCCGGCAAACGTCCTCCTCCTCAACGGCACGTGGGTCGTGGCGGACTGGGGGTTGGGACGTCAGCCCCGAGGAGAGACCAGCGTTCCCCACCGAACGCGGACCGGCACCGGCTTCGGGTCCGAGGGGTTCGCCGCGCCTGAGCTGGCATCCGGAAACCCCCATCACGTGGCGTCCAGTGCTGACATCTACAGCATCGGACGACTCATCGCAGCCATCCTGACCGGAGAGCGTCCCGAGCAGAATGTCTCCCTGCTACCCGCGAACGGACCATGGCGAGCCGTAGTAGAGGAGGCAACCCGCCACAAACCGACCGACCGCCCGCAGGACGTGGACGAACTCCTGCGCCTGCTCAAGGACATTTCGTGACTGTTCCCACACTGTCTCAGCGTTGCCAGCCACTGAGCTTGGTCCGCCCCAGCTAAAGGATCACCTTGTCGATGACGCGCATCGCGCTAGAGCCGTACTTCCTCCACCAGGATCAGGTTCAGTCCCTCCTCGGCGAACAGCGGACGGAGTCCGCGCGGGCGAGGGCCGCTCGCAGAAGCGAGCCCGAGGCGGCGCTGCCCTACGTACTCGCAACAGAACTGGCAGAAGTTCTGTCCTCGTTGGGGGTTCGTGAGCTCGCCAGGTGCCTCCTGGAACAGGATCTGCAGGCAGGGCAAATCATCGGCGCTGAGCTGGAATTTACGTTCCAGCGGGACCGAGAACACGATGCCCCGGGCTTCAAGCCGGTCAGCTTCACGGCTGTTGTCGACGCGGGCGAACCGGTGCGCGTCACTGGCACTTTCAACTCGGCAAGAACCGCCAGCTCGTCCGCGGCCGGGAGCCTTGCCGGAAGCAGACGGGCCTACCTGATCGGCACGGTCACCAGTCTCAGCGCGGCGCAAATTGAGCTCAGGCCAGTCTTCATCGGCATTAGGTCGTTCATCGGTAACCATGCCGCCGTCGAGCTCCCGGCGCCCGGAGCGCGGGTGTACCCCAGCGATATCGGCCAGTTCTGCGGGATCGACTTCGCGTCACCCCTCACAGAGGCCGAGAGGGAAGCGGTCCTGCGCGTGCCCGAAGAAGTGGTGAAACACGCCTTCGCCGGGCTGATCGGCGAGTCGTACGTTCCGAAGGACTGGGGCGGTGAACGTTCCGATCTCTACACATCGCGGGTGTTCGCCCGTGGCCACCAGGTTTCGGCTGCCTGGCTGTTCAAAGGACCCGGTCACCCCCGCGCAATGGACGTTAAGGCCTTGGGTAAGAACGGCGACCAGATCGACCGTCTGTTCACCGAGCCCGCAGAGCTACTCGTTCTGCAGCACTGCCACCAGATCAAGCCGAGCGTGGTGGGCATGATGGACGCCTACGCCCACGACGCCCGGCGCCCCCGCTCCTACATGATCATCGACGGGGCGGACACCGGACGTATTCTGAGGTCGCTGGGCCTGCTCCCGGCAATCTCAGCAACTCTGCCTCTGCAGAACCAAGGATCGGGAGCCCCAAGGCACTGAGCTCTTTCAAGGATCACGATCGCGCCCTGCGTGATGCTTGCGGCTACTTCAGGTACGGCGTTCGGTTGAGGGCCGGAGGGCTACCGCTTCCGCTTCGGTCTTTTCTGCTTGGACTTGGTTTTGCCCGTGTTGCGCGCCGGGTGCTTGGCGTTGGGATGGATCGTTCGCTGCAAGTCCGAGGCGGGCCGCAATGTCCTCACTGTCGCGGTGACGGAAGTGTCGAGCGGTCCGATGTGCCCGTCGTAGAGGATGTCCCGGAGGTCGCCGGTCGGTTCGTCGTACAGGAAGACAACGCCTCGCGGGAGATTGAGCTGGTGCTTCTTCGCACGCACATAGTCCATGACCCGCTGCTTGGCAGCGGCAGGTTCTTCTCCGGCAGGGCGAGTAGCCCAGACGAAGAGCCATCCTTCGGCGGGGTCGGCACTGGCCGTGATGGGGACGGTGATACTGCGGCCTTGGCCGTTCGGCGAGGGGTTGTTGAGGAGCTCGGCGCCGTAGCGAGCGAACTTGTGCTGAGCGGTGTGGGCACCGGACAGGAGTGTGGTCCCGATGCTCAGCCAGCCCGTGACGTTGCGCTCTTGTAGTTCATCGACGAGGGACGCGGTTGGGGTCGCGGCCATGTGTGGTTTGAGGGCGGATGCGGCTTCGGGACCCGCCTCATGCCTAGTGTGGAACCACTGGTCGAGAGCGTCGGTGCGGCTCGTCACGATGGCCGGCTTCTGTGAGCGGTAGCGGCGCAACTCGGCTGGCGACGGCTCGGGGATGAACGGGAACGCGGTGCGCACCTGTGCCGGGTCAGGCTCAACCCAAAGGCCCGCCTCGAAGAAGTGCAGGAACAGGTCCAGCTCGTCCGGTGCGCTGAACATGAGCGTGACGTTCGGGTTGCGACGTCGCCGTAGGTAGAGCAGGAACTCAGAGGGTCGGTCGACGAGTTCTGTGATCAGCTCAAGGTCGTGCAGTGACACTGTCCATGGGATGTTGTCGGCGCTGAGCAGCTCCGCCCGCACCAGCTCCGCGGTGGCAGTGAGCACGGGCGAGATGTCATCGAGGCTGACTGCGATCGTGTGGATCTCGCGGATGTGACTGAGGTCTACCCACCCCTCGTCCTCAATGCGCAGGCCTCCGTCCTGCTCGATTCCGTCCCGGATCCGACCAGCTTGCTCGGCGGCTTTCGTGACGATGCCGGTCAGATCATTGCGGATCCGTGTCTTCTTGCCGCCACGGGACAGTGCACTGAACGCGACGGCTTTGTCTTCGATGACAATGGCGACGTCGTCGATCAGGACGAGGTGGTCGCCCTCGACGCGCTTGGTGTACTTCGCCGGGTCAGCGTTTGCCGCCTCCGTGGCGTTCGCGGGCACGTAGTACTCGAACCCGTCCCGGTAGCGGGCTCCGGGCAACACGCGACCCAGGGCGTCTCGGGTGCGGACTTCGAGGAGGTCTCCACGGTGCTTCGCGTACTTGTTCCATGCCGCCGAGGTCTTGAGATGCTCTTCCAGATTCTCGCGGACGGCGAAGACATGGAGCCCTGGGTGGGGCAGCATCAGGCGTTCGTCAGTGGTGACGATGAGCGGTCGGGTCCGCAGCGGATTCTGGCCGGCGGTGAACGCGTTGACGACTTCTGCAGGCGTCGCTCCTGCCAGATCCAGTCGGAACCGCTCGATGACTGCTTTGACCTTGTCCTCAGCGATGCTGGTATGTCTGACGACGTCTTCGATGGCCACAGTGGCCTCGACGGCTTCAGGCTCGAACATCGTCATGAGGCTGGACCGTGCGAGGTCCATGACCCCATCGTCAGCTCGCCCGGTCTCAGCGGACGCCATCGCTTCAGACACAGAGTCACGCATCGCGTCTATGCGATGGTTCATGCTCACCACCTGGAGGTCATGGCACGCGTCGAGAACCGCTAGGGCGTCAGACGCGTCGAAGCCGAGCTCGGCGACAAGAGCCGCCCGCACTTCCGGGTCACCGTCCAAGAGCGCGCGGTTGGTCGTCTCGACCATCTCCGGGTAGGACGAATTTCGCATCCACACCTCGCCCCCTTGGACGAGCAATGACACCAGAGCGAGCTTGTCGGTCGGATCCGCAGCGGCGAAAGAGCGCAGCTGAGCCAAGTGGAGAAGCTTGTCGATCTCCTCCCGCGCCGTCGATACGAAGTGGCTCATCTCCTGCTCCGCGACCGGACCCTGGGGGGAGGCTGTGACATCTGCCGCCTCCTGCGGAGGCACGAGAGCGGTCAACGCGAGTAGTTCGAGTGGCGCGGCACTGGAATCCGCGGTGACCGGCATCATTCCTGCGGGGACCAATGGCAAGAACGCCAGACGAGCCACCTCGATGAGCCGTATCGGGTCGAAGCGTCGTACCTTCGAGGCGAACTCGTCGACTGCTTCGTCGACTGTTTCACCGACAGCTACGGCAGGATCGTCGCCCGCATGGAACTTCCCCATGAGCGCCATGAGGGAGGCCCAGGAGTCAATGATTACCTTCGCGTGCGGGTCGAAAACTGGTGACACCGCACCAGCGTGACGCTTCCGCTTTTTGCGTGCCTCATGACGCTTCGTTCGAGAACCCACGGTGCAACCTCACCACACATCGAGGATGACGAGCCAACCGTTTCTCTTGCTCGTTGACGTGCTCGTAGTCGCGAACGCTCGGCAACGGAGTGCCGAACGATCGAAGATCGTGCTTTCGTCATTGCCGCCACTTTGTGACTCCTGGCGGCTACCAGCGAGACACGGGGGTAGAACCCCAATCGATCTCGCCGGTCCTCGGTGGCCTGCACAGCACAGAGGACTACGGGGCGAGAAATTCCAGGGCAGTTGAGGGGTCGGGCAGGCAGACGGTTTATGGAGCCTGTGGTTTGAACGGGGTGAGGTCCGGTGGGTAGCCCTTGGCGCGGAGCCAGATGTCGAGGGCTATGGCGACGATATCGCCGTGTGGCGTGCCATGGTCGGCGTTGTAGCGGCGGATGCGTCGCTGGAGCTGGAGGATGTCGGGGACGGCGTAGTTGAGCTGTCCGCGTTTGATGTGACGGTCGGCGATGACCGCCGCGGTCTCAGCATGTGGGGTGAGCGGATCGTCGGTGGGTTTGGACTGGGCTCCGAGCGCGTCGGCTATGTCACGCAGGCGACGGGCGTGGTGGGAGAGATCGGGCACGGAGGTTCCTCCGGTCGGTCTGACTAGGCGGCTAGTTAGCCGCCTAGTGGCCTATCGGGATAGTCGGCGGGAAGGAGCGGCCGCGCACTCAGCGAAGTGGCGGCCACCCCGTGTGCCGTACGGCGTGTCAGAAGCCGCGGGCGGTGAGCCATTCGTCCAGGGCGACCGAGACGATGTCGCCGATGGGCAGGTGGTCGAGTTCGTTGTCCAGCGCGAAGCGCTTGATGCGCTTCTTCAGCTTCAGCGCGGTCGGCACGGAGGAGTCCAGGCTCTCGCGCGTGATGATGCGCTGGTTGAGAACGGCAGCTGTGTTGGGAATGTCCTTGGGGCAGCCGGGTCCCTGAGCCCACGGGGCTCCCTCGCTGGGTGCTGCCTCCGATCGCGCGTTCTGCTCCTGGTGAGATACCGGAACATCGCTCCTCACCGGGAAGGCCGTACCGCCTGGGACCGGAGAAACGGCGTGCCGCACGGCAACCTCGGCGGTCGGTGGCACCCCAGCTGTCGTGGGGATGGCGTGAGACAGACCGGCCTGCGGAACCTGCTCGATCAGCTGTGTGGACTGAGCCGCAGGCGCTGCGGGCACGGCAGAATGAGCCGCGAACTGCCCGTGCCCATGCGTCGAATGCCCAGAGTGAGCAGACTGCATGGTGGGCACACCTGCGGCCGGGTGATCCCGCTGGGCGGTCGGTGCCTGCACGGGGGCGCTCGGTACGGCATCGACGGTCGGCTTACCCTGCGCCCCGGTCTCCACGGGGGCCGTGGAAGGCCGCTGGGCCTCGGCCTCATCGACGGCCGGATGCCCTTCGCCCTGGGCCTCGGCCTGTTCGGCGGCGAACTGTTCCGGCGTGAGCTCGGCGGCTGGCGGAGGGGGCGGCGGGGTGGTCTTCTGGGCTCCGCCCAGGGCGCGCCCGCCGGTGCGGCGGGCGGGCGGCTTCGGCCTGTCGTTCTTCTCGCTCATGCGGTGAGTTCCTTCATCAGGTTGGCGTACTCGCTCAGTTCGGTGGGGATCTCGCCGAAGGCCTCCATGTAGTGCACCCAGGAGTGGATGGTGGTCTCGGCGAGCGGGAACGGCTCGTCGCGGTCCGGGCCGATGCCCTCGCACTCGGCGGGCTCCAGCAGCTGGCCCTTGGCCCGGCCGGGCAGGCTGGTGCGGTCGTCGGCCTTGACCATGACCACGTGGGCGGTGACGCCGTGGGGGTTGCGGGCGGCGGCGCGTTCGGCCTCGTCGAAGGTAGCCACCAGCTTGCGGCGCTCGATCTTGGTGGGGGCGACCGGCACGAGCAGCAGGTTCGCTTCGGTAACAGCCTCGTGGAAGATGCGGGCGCTGCCGCCGCCGGCGTCGACCACGATCGCGCCGAACTCGGCGCGCTTGGCACGGATGTACTCGGCGATGTCGTCGAACGGGTACCGCTCGACAACCAGGTTGGCCGGGGCAGTGCTTGCGCGGTGACCTGATCGTCGTGATCGGCCGTGGGTGGAGGGGGTGAGTTCACGCTGCGGACTCCCATTCGCTGCGGGCTTCGGCATGGGCGGCCAGCTCGTCGTAACTGCGCTGGTCGGCGGGGGTGATGAGGATCAGTCGTCCATCGGTGGCGATCCGCCAGTCGGGAGCGGCGCGGCCGGTGACCGGATCGAGGACGCAGCCGTCCGGGGCGTGCCACGCGGTGGGAATCTCGTCGGGGCGTGGCGTGGGAACCACGACCTGGCGCCCGTCGCGGACGATCACCACGGCCTTGCTGCGGTGTTCCGACAGCCGCTCCAGCGCCCGTTGGTGCGCCGCGCGTTCGGCGGCGTGTACCGCCTTGCGCCGGGATGCGACGCCCGCGGTCCCGTGCCGCGCCGCGACTGCGCCCCATCCCCGAGCCAGCTCGGCGATCTCTTCGGCCGCAGCCTCCGGAGGGTGCCCACCGAAGCCCTCCAGAGCATGAGGTGCCAGGGTCCAGGTCTCACCGCTGTGGGGTGGACAAGGCCGTGGTCGGCCAGGCGCCGCAAGGTGCGGTAGAGGGTGGCGCGGGAGACGGAGGACGAGCCGACAAGCTCGGCGACCGTCTGCGCCGCACGGGCGTGCAGTGCACCGATGATCACCAGTGCGGCGCTGCCGAGACCGCGGTGGGCGAAGGCGTCGTGGCCCATCAGCCGGCCGATGACGGTGGAGTCGAGGTCGGCCGTCGTGCCCGTCTCAGAGGTGGGCCACTCCTCAAGTGCCAGGTCGGGGGGGGGTACTGAGTGGTTCGGAAACGAGATTGCGCTACGGGGATGCTGTGGCGGTCGGGGCTGCCCTCGGCGAGATACCAGGTGGAGCCCTCGCGGCCGTGGCCGATGCGCAGACGCCGCAGCCAGCCCCGTGGTTTGAGGACGGTCTCGTAGACGACCCGGAGGGTGGTGCGGGATATCCCCGCTTCCTCCGCGGTCTGCCGCTCGCTGGCGTGGTGCAGGGGACTGCCCGCGATCTCGGCGAAGTTCAGATGCGCCCGCAGGACCCGCAGTGCGGTCCGCCCACGTTCCCCACGCCAGGGCGTCGTCTCGATGCGGTCGCGCAGCGCGGCAAGCACCTCGTACGAGTGGTGCCGCGATTCCAGCACCGTCGTACTGCTGACCGCAGCCGAGGCACTGGCCCACACCCGGCCGATGTACACCAGGGCACGTGATTGCCCAGAGCGCAGCGCGATGCTTTGGGCGTGCCGCCCGCCTTCGTGATCGGGGTGCAGCAAGAGCTGCGTCAGCTGGTCGACGGTGCCGCCGACGCGAGCGACATGGCAGGCGATGGCCCACGTGATCCGGTGCCCGTGCTCGGCCACGCCCTGACGGCTATCGCGCAGGGACACGCTCTGGCCGTCGGAGGCGAGCTTGCTGTAACTGCCCGCCGCGTAGCGGCCGGTGAGATCCCCGAGCAGGATGAGATCGGCTGCAGCCGTAGGCAGCTGGTGAAGACCCAGTCGCTCGCCTGGGTGAAATGGCCGTCGGAGAGAACCTGTCTGGTAGGTGCTGTATGGCACTGTGGAGCCGTCCCGCAAGGACAGAGACGCCACCCAGGCCCGCTAAAACCACGGGTGGTGTCCGGTACCGACCTCCAATCGGTGCCAGCGATGCCTCCAGGATGGCCATCCTGGAGGCATTCGTATGTCTGGCTCCGGTGCTGGAGGCAGGCGTCCCCATCGCGGCTCGACCGAGATCGATTCCGAGTGCGTCAGCGGGTCCACAGCCTGATCAACGCCTTCTGACCTGGGCCGACTCGGACCAAAACAGAGGGCGATTGCCTCTGATCGGCTCCGAGCAGCTCGGTTCGAATCGGGGTCGAATCAGAGCGGTTTCCTCTGACTGCCTCCGGTCGCCTCTGCAACCCGACCTAGCAGGTCACAGCCGATCCGATCTGCGAAGCCGCAGGTCAGAAAGGTGCGTCAGGAATACCCGGCGTACAGCCCGACTCGTCTGCCGCTCCACTCCTTACCCTTCAGGGCCCCGCGCCCCCGTGCGAGACTCGCCCCATGGACAAGGGTCGCGAGTCGCGCTGGGAGAAGGACGCGATGACCGTCGAGATCATGTTCGCGTTGATCAGTGCGGCGTTCGTCGCGGGTGGGGTGTTCTTCGTCGTCCTCGTGCCCGCCCTGGTCTGGGACCTGTCGGCCGGTGTCGACAAGGGGTTCCAGGTGGTCGCCGGGGTGTTGGGGCTCGGGGCGGCCGGGTGGCGGGTGGTTCATGTGTTGGGGCGGTACGACCGGTATCGGCGTGCGGGGCGCTGACTTCGGGCGGGTCAGGCGTCGGGCGCTCCGTCCGCCCCTAGCGCTTTGAGCACCGCCGGTGCCTCGTCCGCGTGTACGCGGAGTTCCGTGCGGCCCGTGGGGGAGCGGAAGGCCACCGTCGCGCTGTCGGCCGAGGTCATCTCCAGGGCGGGGACGGTGAAGGGGACGGCGTTGTGGTTGCCCTTGCGGGGTTGCCAGAAGACGGGGCCGGTGGGGCCGGAGGGCCCGGAGGGTTTGCCGCCCAGCAACAAGTGGCCGTTCTCCCAGGTGTTCTCCGTGAGTTCCGCGTCCTTGAGGTCCGCCGGGACGCGGACGTCCTTGCCCTGGGCCAGGCGGGCCAGGCGGCGTTTCCTCAGGCGGTTCTGGACGGGGCCGACCGGGGCCAGGTAGGCGAGGGCCTCCAGGGTGACGCGGAAGAGTCCTGCGAGGAGTTCGCCCATGGGGTTCGCGCCTTTCGCCCGGATTGGGGGGAGTGTGGGGGTGCTCGATGTTACGCGGGCGAGCGGGGGATCTCCGTCGTCAGGAGGGAGGCCAGCAGGGAGCGGGCCTGCACGTTCACGTAATGGCCGTGCTGGGTGAGGGAGTTGAGCTGGCCCGGAGTGAGCCAGGCGAAGTCCGGTGGTGGTGTCGTGGGGGCCGTGGACTCGTCCGCCTCCACGATCAGGTAGCGGCTGCGGGCGCGCAGGAACCTGCCGCCCTCCTCGGAGAGGACCGTGTCGAAGAGGACCGAGGAGGGTGGCGCCTGAAGGACGGACGTCAGGAACGGGGGCTGCCGGTCCGGGGGCAGGTGCGCGTGGTTGGCGGGGGTGCACTGGACCGTGGGGCCCAGTTCCACCGTGTCGAGGAAGCCGCCCTCCCTGCGCGCGTGGGCCAGGACGTGGCGTACGCCGCCGAAGCGCCGGGTGACGAAGGCCGTGACGCCCGTGCCGAGCGGGCGGAACAGGGGCTGGGTCCACTGGGGGACCTCGCGGCCCTGCGCGCGTACGGAGACGCCCACCACCTCGAAGTAGCGGCCCTGTTCGTGGGCGATGGACCAGCGGTCGCGGTGCCAGCCGGTGACCGAGGACAGCGGGGTCAGCTCCGCCCGCACGTCGCGCAGCGACCGTTCCTCGGTGAACCAGGACCTGACCTCCGCGTCGGAGCGCAGGGCCGACGCGGACTCCGGGGCGAAGGGGAGGCAGGCGAGCACCGAGCGGGAGTCCATGTTGACGACGTCGTCGTGGCGCAGGAGTTCGCCGAGCTGGCCCAGGGTGAGCCAGAGGTATCCGTCGCGGACCGGGACGTCCCGGTCCGTCTCGACCACCATGTTGCGGTTGGTCTTGTGGAAGAACCACGAGCCGTGTTCCGACTGGAGCACGTCGGTGAGGACGCGGCCGCGCGCGGGGCCGACGAAGTGGTCCAGGTAGGCGACGTCGCGGCCCCTGTGCACCTTGGTGTAGTTGCTCCGGGTGGCCTGGACCGTCGGGGAGAGCTGCACCAGGCCCGCGTTGCCCGGCTCCATCTTCGCCTGCATCAGGAAGTGCAGCACCCCGTCGAACTCCCGGGCGAGCAGGCCCAGGATGCCCACCTCGGGCTGGTGGATGATCGGCTGCTGCCAGCCGTGCGGCGCGGAACCGCCGACCTCGGCGCGCAGTCCCTCCACGGAGAAGAAGCGGCCGCTGTCGTGCGCGAGGTTGCCCGTGCCGGGGGTGAACGACCAGCCGGACAGCGCGTCCAGCGGGACCCGGTCCACGAGGTAGCCGCCGGTGCGGGCCCGCGCGGCGAGGAGGTCGGGCACCCGCGTCGTACGCACGCCCGATCCTGAGCCCTCGCGGGCGAGGACGGAGCGGGCCAGGCGGTCGGCGAGGCAGGCGTCACCGCGTGGGCGCAGGGCGGTGGGCCGGGGTGTCGCGTCGGACGTCGTGTGCGGTGCTGCTTCCATGAACTGCCGTGTGGGCGTCATGCGGTCCCTCCTCCGCTCGGCTCGGTTGGGTGAGTCTTCCCCTCGTCCGGCGCTCCGGCGCCGATGTAGCGGTCGAGGAGTCCGTCGGGGTAGTCGGGGCCCAGGCCGAACTCCCGTGCCTCGGGGACGAGTGAGCACATCAGGCGGGTGGAGACCCGCAGCGTCTCGGGCGGCACGTCGTGGAAGCGCCGGCGCGCCCTGCGGCCGAGCCGTTCCTCGACCCCGGCCACCAGGCGTTCGGCGGGTACGGGGGTGCCGGACGCCACGTTGACGACGCGGCCGTGCACGCCGAGGGCGAGCAACCGGTCGAGTACGACGAGGAAATGGCGTACGTCGAGGAGGTCGCGGGAGGCGCCGCGGTGCACGGCGACCTCGCCCGACCTGATCTGGCGCACCAGCGAGGGCACCAGTTGCTTGGCGTTCTGCTGGGTGCCGACGAGGTGGCTGAGCCGCAGCGTCAGCCAGCGGGCGCCCGAGTCGGCGACGACCCGTTCCATGGCGAGCTTGTGCCTGCCGTACGCGGAGAACGGCGCGGGTGAGCCGTCCTCGCGGCCCTCGCCCTCCCTGCCGTACAGGCCGCCCGCGGCGGAGGAGAGGAACACCAGGGTCCTGTCGTGTTCGCGGCACCGCTGTGCCGTACGACGGATCAACCGCTCCTCGCGACCGAAGCACTCCTGTGAGGTCTCCGCGGTGTCCGAGACCCCGGCCGCCACCAGCGTCGCGGTCGGGGCCGATGTCCTGGCGGCGAAGTGGCGGCCCGCCTGCCGGGCGACGAAGCCGCCGCCGATCACTTCCACGCAGGTCACGCCCGTGACTTTCGCGCCGGTCACGCCCGTACCTTCCACGCCGGTCACTTCCGCCTTCATGACGCCGCGAGCCCCTGTTCCACCGCGTCGGCCGCGGCTCCCGCTCCGCCGAAGCCCCGGATCTCCTCGCGCACCGCGCCGACGCGCGCCCGCACGTCCTCGGAGGAGTGCAGCCGCCGCACCGCGGCGCGTACGGAATCGGGGGAGACCGCGCGCAACGGGAGGGCTCCGCCCAGGCCGAGCTCCATCAACCGCCGCGCGTTGCCCGCCTGTTCGCGCAGGCGGGGCACGACCAGCGAGGTCACCCCGTGGTAGAGACACTCCATCACCGTGGCCATCCCGCCGTGGTGGACGGCGAGCGACGCGTGGTCGAGCACCGCCCGCTGCGGGACCCAGGCGTGTGCCGTCACGCCGTCCGGCAGCGGTCCGAGTTCCGCCGGGTCGATCCGGTCGCCGACAGCGAGCACCACGCGCCACTCCGAACCGGCGAACCCCTCGGCCACGGTCGTGAAGAACTCCGGGTGGGCGGTGTCGATGGAGCCGAGTGTCACCAGGGCGAGCGGGCGGCCGTCCGCAGGGGGAGGCGTCCAGGCGTCCCCTGCCGACGCGGTGAGGGGGGCGAGCGCCGGGCCCGCGAAGGTGAACTCCGGTCCAAGCTCGGCGCCGCCCGGCTGGAACAGCCTCGGTGTCAGGACGAGGCCGCCCGCGAGCCGGGCGGACAGATGGGCGCGCGCGCCACCGCGCACACCGTGCTCGGTGAGGAACGCGTCGAGCACGGCGAGGAACTCCCCGGCCACCGGGTTGGCCCCGGGAGTGCCGGGCTCGGCGAGCGACCAGTGCGTGGGTGACGCGGTGTACGTCCACACCTGCGTCACGGGGATGTGCCACTTCGCGGCGAGGACGCTGCCCGCGCCCGCCGGGTCCTCGGTGAGGACGAGGTCGGGACGGTCCTCATCGAGGCTCCGGGCCAGGGCGGGGAGCGTGGCGCGGGCGTCGTCGAGGTAGAGGAGGGGGAGGCGGTGCACCTCGCGCGGCCAGTCGGCCGGGTCGGTGGGCAGCGAGGAGCGGAGGAGGACGGGCGTGGCCCCGGCGGAGCGCACGAGCGGGGCGAACTCCTCCGTGGTCACGTAGCTGACCCGGTGTCCGCGGCGCGTCAACTCCGCCACCACGCCCAGGAGCGGACTGATGTGGCTGTGCGCGGCGGCGGTACAGACCGCCACGTGCGCCGTACGGCTAGACCCGGCCACTGCTCTCCAGAGGATCGGCGGGGTCGGCGGGGCTGTCGGGACTGGTGGGGCCGGTGGTTCCGGGCGCTCCGGCAGGTCCGGCAGGTCCGGCGTGCGTCTCCGTCGCCTCGCCGTCCGGCTTCGACATCCGTACGCGCAGCTCTTCCAGGCTCCCGATGAGGCGCGGCAGCGGCACCGGCTGGTTGCCGTCGCGCTTGCCGGTGGTCATGCTCAGGCCGGTGACGGGCGGGACGAGCGTCACGTTGGAGCGCTCGGCGAGCGCGGCGCGGTGGCCGCGCATGGCGGCGCTCTCCCAGCCGCCGGGCGGCAGCGCGGCCGCGAGCGCGATGGGCGCCTCGGTGCACTGGAGGGCCATCACCGCCGGGGTGTCGGCGAGGCCGAGGGCGAGGCGCGCGATGAAGTGCATTCCCGCGGGATACACCGCGACGGCGTCGGGCCAGTTTGCCAGTTCCACATGGAGTTTCCGCGCCTGCGGCTCCTCGGACCAGGCGTCCTCGAATACGACACGATTGGTGAGTACGGAAAGTCCCTCGCGCGTGACGAAGCGCTGTGCGGACCGGGTGAGGACAATCCGCAATTCGGTCTTCGGGTAACTCACCTGAAACCAGTTGACCCAGAGCGGCAGGAAACTCGCATTCGAAGATCCGGTGCCGACGAGAAGGAGTCTCTCAATTCCTGTCGGAGGTGCCTGGGTGCCAGGCATTCCCCAGTCTTCTTCACGTGGCATGACGTACTCCGGATGGTGGGAGGGAGGGGCGAATGCCGCCCGGGGGGACCCGGGCGGCACACGCGAGTGGACCTGCGTCAGCAGCCGCACCACGAGCAGCAGCAGGAGCAGAGGATGGCCTGCGCCTCGTTGTTGTCCGTGTCGTCCTTGAGGAGCTCGTCCTCGGTCAGGGCGTCCACGTCGAGCAGGTCATCGGCGAGCAGGTCAGCGATCGGCACGACTGTCTCCTTCACTGTGCGATGAGAAGACCGGGGAGCGGGACAGCTCTCCGGGGCCGCCGCGTCATGCGAGCGGCCGACCTCATGATGTCCGCGCCGAATAGTGAATTCTTCAGCCGCTCACCTGGTTTCTGGGACCCCGTTCCTGTGGGAGTCGCGGCCGGATCTCCTACTCAGGTGGGAGGTGCGGATCTCAACCCCTGGGTGGGGCGCGGAACATGACGGGTACGAGGGCTCGAACCACCTACCAGTACGGATAATTCCTTTGCTACGGTGCGGTTCTGAATTCCCCGCAAGTGTGGGTGCGAGCACTGTCCGTCCGGAGATAGCAGGTGGAACGATGTCCCATATCGCCTTCTTCAACATTCCTGGGGCCGGTCATGTCAATCCGACCGTGGGAATCGTCGAGGAACTCGTGGCGCGAGGACACCGCGTCAGCTATGCCGTGACGGCACAACAGGGCGCCGAGGTCGCGAAGGCGGGCGCCACGCTCGTGCCGTACGAGACGACGATGAAGCGCTTCCGGGCCACCATGACCAAGCTGGAGGACAACGACCGCTTCACGACCGGCGACTTCGTCCAGGTGCTGCGCGGTCTGCTCCAGGAGACCGAGGCCCTGCATCCGGCCCTCGACCGCGCCTTCGCCGACGACCGGCCCGACCTCCTTGTCTACGACGGCCTGTCCGGCTGGACGGGGCGGCTGCTCGCGGAGAGCTGGGGCATTCCCTCGCTCCGCAGCATTCCGACGCTCGCGACGAACGAGCACTGGTCCCTGGCGAGCGACGGCGAGTACGCGTCGTTCGACGGCGAGCACGCCGGACTGAACGAGCTGTACCGCGACATCGGCGTGATGCTGGAGCGGCTCGGCGCGGGCCTCTCCACGCAGGAGTTCTTCGCGTCCAACGACCGTGGCCCTGCCGTGGTGTTCATACCCAAGGAGTTCCAGTACCGGGCCGAGACGTTCGCCGACGACTTCCACTTCGTGGGGCCCGGCTGGAACGAGCGGAAGCTCGACGGCGACTGGCGCCGCCGCGGTGACGGTGACGGCGAACGGCCCCTGGTCATGGTGTCGTTGGGCACGATCCACAACGACGACGTGGCGTTCTTCCAGGGCTGCGTGGACGCCTTCGCCGACGCGGAGTGGGACGTGGTGATGGCGGTGGGCGGCCAGGTGGACGTGGACCGTCTGGTGGGGGTGCCCGAGCACGTGGAGGTACGGCGGCACGTGCCGCTGCTGCGGGTGCTGCGCGAGGCGGATCTGTTCGTGACGCACGCGGGGATGGGGAGCGTGATGGAGGCGCTGTCGTTCGGTGTGCCGATGGTGACGGTGCCGCAGATGGCGGAGCAGCGGGCGAACGCGGACCGGGTGGTGGAGCTGGGCGCGGGCGTGCTGCTCCACCGCAACGACGTGTCGGCCGAGTCGCTGCGGCACGCGGCGGAGTCGGTGATGGGCGACCCGGGGTTCGCGGAGCGGGCCGGGGTGATGCGCGGGCACATCGAGCGGTCGGGCGGCGCGGCAGAGGCGGCCGACGTGATCGAGTCGCTGCTCGCAGCGGGGGCCGGGTCTGCGGGCGAGGCGGAAGCGGCCGCTTCCGGAACCGTGCAGGCCGGAGCCGAAGCTGGAGCCGAAGCCGCTTCCGCTTCCGCTTCCGAGACCGCGCAGGCCGGAGCCGGACGATGAGCGGCGAGGGGCGCGGCGCGCACATAGCCTTCTTCTCGCTGCCCGGCAGCGGGCACGTGAATCCCACCCTCGGCGTCGTCGAGGAACTGGTCGCACGCGGCCACCGCGTGAGCTTCGCCGTGACGGAGCGGTTCGCCGGGGCCGTCGAGGAGGCGGGCGCGCGGCTCGTCCCGTACGAGTCGACGATGGACGGGCTCCCCGCCAAGGACGACCCCGCCGACCGCGCGGAGCGCTTCGGCAGCGACGACCTGGTCAGGGTGTTGCACGACCTGCTGCGCGAAACCCTCGCCGTACTGGGCCCGTTGGACCGGTTCTGCGCCGAGGACCGCCCCGACCTGATCGTGTACGACGACCCGTCGGGCTGGGGCGCCAGGATCGTCGCCGCGCGCCGGGGCATCCCCGCCCTGCCGTACCGGACCACGTTCGCCGCGGGCGAGGAGTGGTCGCTGGCGGAGCACCACACGGACGTCGACGTGTCGGACCCCGAGATCGTGCGGATCTACCGGGGCATCGCCAAACTGCTCGCCCGCGTCGGCGTGCGGCTCCAGCCGCAGCAGCTGATGTCCGGCAGCGACAAGGGGCCCGCCCTGGTGTTCGTGCCCCGGGACTTCCAGTACCGGGCCGAGACCTTCGGTGACGACTTCCACTTCGTGGGCCCCTGCCTGGCCCGGCGCGCGTCCGAGGGCGGCTGGCATCGCGCGGGCCGACCGGATGCCCAACGCCCCCTCGTACTCGTCTCGTTGGGGACCATCCACAACGGGGACCTCTCCTTCTACCAGCGGTGCGTGGACGCCTTCGCCGACGCGGAGTGGGACGTGGTGATGGCGGTGGGCGATCAGGTGGACGTGGACCGTCTGGTGGGGGTGCCCGCGCACGTGGAGGTGCGGCGGCACGTGCCCCAGCTCCAAGTGCTGCGCGAGGCGGATCTGTTCGTGACGCACGCGGGGATGGGGAGCGTGATGGAGGCGCTGTCGTTCGGTGTGCCGATGGTGACGGTGCCGCAGATGGCGGAGCAGCGGGCGAACGCGGACCGGGTGGTGGAGCTGGGCGCGGGCGTGCTCCTTCACCGGAACGACGTGTCGGCCGCATCCCTGCGGGCCGCCGCGCGTTCGGTGCTGGACGACGCGGGGTTCGCGGAGCGCGCCGGGGCGCTGCGCGAGCGCGTCGAGCGGTCGGGCGGCGCGGGCGCGGCGGTCGACGTGATCGAGTCGCTGCTCGCCGCCGAGCCCGCCGGAGGTGCCGAGTCCGTCGGGGGTGCCGAGCCCGTGGGGGCTGCCGGGGCCGGGACCGGAGCCGGGCGATGACCGTTGCCGCCCCGATCGACCACCCCGCCTTCTTCGGCGACCAACACGGCTACTACGAGCGCGTACGCGAGGACGGCCCGGGCCCCCGCCTGGTCCGCAACCCGCACGGACTCGAATACTGGCTGGTCACCCGGCACGCCGATGCCAAGGCCGTGCTGCTCGACGCCCGGTTCTCCAAGGAGCCGAGGCGCGCGGCGCGCGCCCTGAGCGAGGCGGGGTACCCGGATCAGGGCCCCGGCAGCTTCTTCCTTCCCCTGGTCAACAGCGATCCGCCGGACCACACCCGGCTCCGCGCGCTCGTCTCCGGCGCGTTCACCCCGCGCCGCGTCGCCGAACTCGGGCCCCGCGTCGAGGAGATTACCCACCAGCTCCTCGACGAGATGGACCGACTCCACGTACCCGGCACGGAGTCCGCCCCCGTCGACCTCATGGCCGCCCTCGCCTTCCCCCTCCCCGTCCTCGTCATCAGCGAGCTCATCGGCGTGCCGCACCGCAGCAGGGCCGCCCTGATCGGCTGGGCCACGCGGATGCTCACCGTCTCGGGGGCGGCGGGCGGCGGTCCCGGCGAGCGGACCCGGCGGCTCGGCCTCTGGTTCGGCTCGCTGGTCGGCGCGCGGCGGCCCGGCGTGCGCGTGGAGCGGGCGCCCGAGGAGCAGCCCGATCTGCTGAGCGCGCTGATCGCGGCGCACCACCAGGAGGACCGGCTCTCCGACGAGGAACTCGTCAGCCTGCTCGTCCTGTTGCTGGTGGCCGGGCACGAGACGACCACCGGCATGCTCGGCAACGCGGTCGACGCGCTGCTGCGCCACCCCGACCAGCTCGCCGGGCTGCGGGCCGAGCCGGAGCTGCTGCCGGGCGCCGTCGAGGAACTCCTGCGCTACGAGACCTCGTTGGCGCGGACGACCCTGCGCGTGGCCCGCGAGGACGTCGAGGTGGCGGGCGCCGTCATCCCGGCCGGTGCCATCGTCAGCGTCTCGCTCGCCGCCGCCAACCGCGACCCGGACGTCTGCCCGGAGCCGGGGCGGCTCGACATCACCAGGGAGCGCGCGCCGCACCTGTCGTTCGGCCACGGCATCCACTTCTGCCTGGGCGCCCCGCTGGCCAGGCTCCAGGTGCGTACGGCGCTCGGCGCCCTGCTCACCCGCTATCCGGACCTCGCCCTCGCGGATCCCGGCCAGCCGCAGCACTGGCGGCCCGTCGGCGACATGCGCGGGCTGCTCACGCTGCCGGTGCGGCTCACCGAAGCCCCCGGAGCGGCGGCATGATCGACGTACACGACCTGCACAAGCGGTTCGGCGCGACGCCCGCCCTCGGCGGCGTCGACCTGAGCGTCGCGCCCGGCACCGTCTGCGGTCTGCTCGGCCCCAACGGCGTGGGCAAGACGACGCTGGTGCGCATCCTGGCCACCCTCGCGCGGCCCGACGCGGGCAGCGCGCGCGTCGCGGGGCACGACGTGGTCACCGAGGCCGCCGCCGTGCGCTGCCGCATCGGGCTCACCGGGCAGTACGCGTCGGTCGACGAACTCCTCAGCGGCCGCGACAACCTGGAGATGTTCGCCAGGATGTACCGGATGCGCGGCGCCGCCGTGCGCGGGCGCGCCACCGAACTCCTGGAACGCTTCGGGCTCGGCGACGCGGCCCTGCGCCCCGTGCGCACCTACTCGGGCGGCATGCGGCGCAGGCTCGACCTCGCCGTCAGCCTGATCGTGTCGCCCGCCGTGGTCTTCCTCGACGAGCCGACCACAGGACTCGACCCGGAAAGTCGTGGCGAACTCTGGGACAGCGTGCGGGAGTTGGTGCGCGGTGGCACCACCGTGCTGCTCACCACGCAGTACCTGGAGGAGGCCGACCACCTCGCCGACCGCATCGCCGTGCTCGCCAACCCCGAAGGGTCGGGCGGCCGCGTCATCGCCGAGGGTTCGCCCGACGAGCTGAAGGCGTCGCTCGGTACCGAGCACATCGACCTGACGGTCCGCGACGCGCGTCAACTCGATCTGGCCGCAGAGGTGTTGGAGCGCGCGGGTGGCGGGCGGCGGGCCGAGGTCAGGGCCGAACTCCGCAGGGTGACCGTCGCCGCGGGCACGGGCGAGGCCCACGGCACCGTCGTACTCGCCGCCGCCCTGCGGGAACTGGCCGCCACGGGCATCGAGGTCGAGGACCTCGCGCTGCGCCGCCCCACCCTCGACGAGGTCTTCCTCAGGCTCCTCGGCGACGCACGCCGCACCCAGGAGGCAGCACGGTGAACCCCACCGCCGTCGACACCCCGGCCACCGCAAGGCCGCGCCCCCCGCTCGCCGGGGTGCCCCTCGCCATCAGCCCCGACGAACCCTGGTACGTCCGGCTGCGCTGGTGCGCGGGCGATGCCGCGACCATCACCCGGCGCTATCTGATCCATCTGCGCAGCGCCCCCGAGCGCGCTCTCATGGCGCTGCTCCTGCCCCTCATCTTCACCGTGCTCTTCGTGTACGTGCTCGGCAGCAACATGCGCTCTCCCGATGGGAGTTCGTACGTCGACTTCCTGCTGCCCGGCATGCTCGCGCAGATGACCGTCTTCGGCGTGTCCGCGAGCGCGGGCGTCGTGGTCGAGGACAAGGAGAAGGGCGTCATCGACCGCTTCCACTCGCTGCCGATGAGCCGCGCGGGCGTGCCCGTCGGGCAGTCGCTCGCCGAGATCATCGGCGGCGCGATCAGCCTGCTCGTCATGGCGGGCTGCGGGCTCCTCGTCGGCTGGCGCCCGGGCGGCTCGGCGGCCGGGATCACCGGGGCCTTCCTGCTGCTCGTCCTCGCCCGCTACGCCTTCAGCTGGCTGGGCATCTGGCTGGGCCTCGTGGTGCGCTCGCGCGCGGTCACCGACCTCATCGGCATGCTGACGTTCCCGCTCACCATGGTCTCCAACATCTTCGTGCCCGCCGACGGGATGACGCCCGCGCTGCGCCTGGTCGCCGAGTGGAACCCGGTGAGCACGATCGTCTCCGCCACCAGGAGGCTCTTCGGCGACCCCATGGCCGTGCCGCCCGACGCCGCCTGGCCCAGCGCCCACCCCGTCGCCGCCGCGCTCGGCTGGTGCGCGGTCCTGCTCGCGGTCTTCGGGCCGCTCGCGGTGCGCGCCTTCCACACCCCGCGGTACTGAACGGAGCACGTCATGGCACACATCGGCTTCTTCAACATCCCCGGCTTCGGGCACGTCAACGTGACCCAGGGCCTGGTGGCCGAACTCGTCGCCCGAGGACACCGGGTGAGCTACGCGGTGCCCGCCGCGTACGGGGCGGAGATCGAGCGCGCGGGCGCCCGCCTGGTGCCGTACGACACCACGCTCACCGACCCCAGGGCCACGCTCGCCGCGACCGCGGACCCCGACCGGCTCACCACCGTCGACTACGTCCACAACCTGCGCGGGCTGACCCGCGAGACCCGCGCGATCGTGCCCCCGCTGCTCGACGCGTTCCGCGCCGACCCGCCGGAGCTGATGCTCTACGACGGGGTGCTCGGCTGGGCGGGACGCGTCGTCGCCGACGCGCTCGACGTGCCCGCGATCCGCTGCGTGCCGACGCTCGCCGTCAACGAGCACTGGTCGCTGGCCTCGGCGGGATACGCCTCGTTCGACCCCACCGACCCCGAACTCGCCGCCGTCTTCGGGGAGATGGGCGCGCTCTTCGCGGAGCTCGACGCGCTGGGCGCGGCCCGGGACTTCTTCGGAGCGGGCGCGGGCGGGAACGCGGACGAGGCCGGGCCGCGCACCCCCACCCTGGTGTTCCTGCCGCGCGCCCTCCAGCCCGCGGGAGACACCTTCGACGACAGTCACCACTTCGTCGGCCCCTGCGCCGCGCCCCGCACCCTCGACGGCGACTGGACACCGCCCGGCGACGGCCGCCCCGTCGTCCTCGTGTCGCTCGGCACCGTGCAGAGCGGAAGGCCCGGCTTCTTCCGCGCCTGCGTCGACGCCCTGCGCGACACCGACTGGCATGTGGTGATGGCCGTCGGCGCGCAGGACCCGGCCGGGCTCGGCCCGCTCCCGCCGCACATCGAGGCACACGCCCACCTGCCCCAGCAGGCGGTCCTGCGGCACGCCGACGCGTTCGTCACGCACGCGGGCATGGGCAGCGTCCTGGAGGCGCTGAGCAGTGCCGTCCCCATGGTCACCGTCCCGCAGATGGGGGAGCAGCGGGCCAACGCGGACCGCCTCGCCGCACTGGGCGTCGCGCTCCCGCTGCACCGCGACGCGCTCGACCCCGCCGCGCTCAGGGACGCCGTCGCCCGGCTGCTCGCCGACCCCACCGCGCGCGAGCGCGCCCGCGCCCTGCGCGAGCACATCCGCGCGGCGGGGGGCCCGGCGCGGGCCGCGGACCTCGTCGAGCGTCAACTGCCCCTCGTACAGGCCGTATCAGCCGTATCAGCCGTGTCGGCCCCATCCGCCGTGTCCGCGGCGACCGCCCGTACGGAAGGAGAGTCGTGAAAGCGCTCGTGCTGGCGGGAGGCGCGGGGACGCGGCTGCGGCCCATCACCCACACCTCCGCCAAACAACTGGTGCCCATCGCCAACAAGCCCGTGCTCCACTACGGCCTCGAAGCCATCGCGGACGCCGGGATCAAGGAGGTCGGCATCGTCGTCGGCGACACCGCCGCGGAGATCGAGCGGGCCGTCGGCGACGGCTCCGCCTTCGGCCTCGACGTGACCTACCTGCCGCAGGAGAGCCCGCTCGGCCTCGCGCACGCGGTGCTCATCGCCAGGGACTTCCTCGGTGACGACGACTTCCTCATGTACCTCGGGGACAACTTCATCCTCGGCGGCATCACCTCCCTCGTGGACGGCTTCCGCGCCGAGCGGCCCGACGCGCAGATCCTGCTGACCCGGGTGGCCGACCCCAGCGCGTACGGCGTCGTGACGCTCTCGGAGACGGGCCGGGTCACCGGCCTCGAGGAGAAGCCGGAGCGGCCCAAGAGCGATCTCGCCGTCGTCGGCGTCTACCTCTTCACGCCCCTCATCCACCGCGCCGTACGGGCCATCTCGCCCTCCGAGCGCGGCGAGCTGGAGATCACCGACGCCATCCAGTGGCTGATCGACGAGACCAGGGACGTCCGTCCCGCCATGATCAGCGGCTACTGGAAGGACACCGGCAGCGCCGCCGACATGCTGGAGGCCAACCGGCAGGTGCTCGAACAACTGGAGCCGTGCGTCGAGGGGCTGGTCAGCGCCGACAGCGAACTCATCGGCCGGGTACGGATCGGTCCCGGCGCCGAGGTGCGCGGCTCGCGCATCGTGGGACCCGCTCTGATCGGCGCGGGGACCTCCGTCGTCGACTCCTACGTGGGGCCCTCGACCTCCATCGCGGAGAACTGCCGCATCCAGGACAGCGAGATCGAGTTCTCCATCGTCCTGAACGACTCCTCGATCACCGGTGTGCGTCGCATCGACGCCTCGCTCATCGGCTGCCACGTCGAAGTGGCCCCCGCTCCACGCCGCCCCGCAGCCCACCGCTTCATGCTGGGTGATCACAGCAAGGTGCACATCACGTCATGACCGTTCGCTACCTCGTCACCGGCGCCGCCGGATTCATCGGCTCGCACTTCGTCCACGACCTGCTCGGCCCGGGATCGCCCGCCGACGCCCAGGTGACCGTCCTCGACGCGCTGACCTACGCGGGCGACCGGGCCCGCATCGCCGCGCTCGACGCCGACCCGCGGCTGCGGTTCGTGCACGGCGACATCACCGACGCCGCGCTCGTGGCCCGCCTGATCGGTCCCGGCACGGTGATCGTGAACTTCGCCGCGGAGACCCACGTCGACCGGTCGATCGCCGACTCCGGCGCGTTCGTCCGCAGCAACGTCCTGGGCACCCACACCCTCCTGGAGGCGGCGCGCGCCGCGGGGGCGGGCACCTTCCTGCACGTGTCCACCGACGAGGTGTACGGCTCGATCGACCAGGGCGCCTGGACCGAGCAGTCGCCGCCCGACCCGAACTCGCCGTACGCCGCGTCCAAGGCCGCCGCCGACCTGCTGGCCCTCTCTTACGCGCGCACCCACGGCCTCGACGTCCGCATCACCCGGTGCAGCAACAACTACGGCTCGCGCCAGCACCCCGAGAAGCTCATCCCGCACTTCGTGACGACGCTGCTCGACGGCGGGTCCGTGCCGCTGTACGGGGACGGCGAGAACGTCCGCGACTGGCTGCACGTCAGCGACCACTGCCGGGCGATCCGGCTCGTCATCGAGCGCGGCGCGCCCGGCGAGGTCTACAACGTCGGCGGCGGCACCCAGCTCACCAACCGCGCGCTCACCGGCATGCTCCTCGACGCGTGCGGCGCCGACTGGAGCGCGGTGCGCCGCGTCGAGGACCGCAAGGCCCACGACCGCCGCTACTGCGTCGACGACGGCAAGCTCCGCGGCCTCGGCTACCGCCCCCGCGTCCCCTTCGAGCGCGGCCTCGCCGAGACCATCGACTGGTACCGGGCCCGGCACCGGGCGGGCGACGTCCTCGACCCGGCGGGCGCACGATGAACGCGGAGCTCGCCAGACAGCGCGTCCTCGACGCCGTACGCGACTACCAGGAGGCCGTCGACGGCGCGGCGGAGCCCTTCGACGCGGGCGTCAGCGAGGTCTGGCCGTCCGGCGCGGTGCTCGACGCCGATGACCGCGCCGCCCTGGTCGAGGCCGCCCTCGACCTGCGGATCGCCGCGGGTCCCGCGTCGCGCCGCTTCGAGTCGCTGTTCGCGCGGAAGATGGAACGCCGCAAGGCCCACCTGACCAACTCGGGTTCCTCCGCCAACCTGCTGGCGGTGAGCGCGCTGACCTCGCCGCAGCTCGGCGAGCGGCGGCTTCGCCCCGGCGACGAGGTGATCACCGTCGCGGCCGGGTTCCCCACGACGGTCAACCCGATCCTCCAGAACGGCCTCGTGCCGGTCTTCGTCGATATCGAGCTCGGTACGTACAACACCACGGCCGACCGGGTCGCCCGTGCCATCGGACCGCGCACCCGCGCCGTCGTCATCGCCCACGCGCTCGGCAACCCCTTCGAGGCCGCGGAGATCGCCGACCTCGCCGACGCGCACGGACTCCACCTGGTGGAGGACAACTGCGACGCGGTCGGGGCCCGTTACGACGGGCGGCTCACCGGCACCTTCGGCGCGCTGTCCACCGTCAGCT
The DNA here is from genome assembly GCF_002556545.1 of Streptomyces formicae. Classification (NCBI taxonomy): domain Bacteria; kingdom Bacillati; phylum Actinomycetota; class Actinomycetes; order Kitasatosporales; family Streptomycetaceae; genus Streptomyces; species Streptomyces formicae. The sequence goes on along the minus strand of NZ_CP022685.1, from coordinate 2,762,060 downwards.
TCTACCCGGCACACCACCTGGCGATGGGGGAGGGCGGCTGCGTCCTCACCTCGGACCTGGCGCTCGCCAGGATCGTGGAGTCACTGCGCGACTGGGGCAGGGACTGCTGGTGCGAGCCGGGCGAGAACGACCGCTGCCTGAAGCGGTTCGGCCAGCGGATGGGCACCCTGCCCCCGGGCTACGACCACAAGTACATCTTCTCCCACGTGGGCTACAACCTGAAGGCCACCGACCTCCAAGCAGCGCTCGGCCTGTCCCAACTCGCCAAGCTGGACGCCTTCGTGGCCGCCCGCAGACGCAACTGGACGCGGCTGCGGCAGAGCCTGGACGGGGCGCCGCACCTGATCCTGCCGCGCGCCACCGAGCGCGCCGAACCCAGCTGGTTCGGGTTCGCCGTCACCGTCGAGCCCGAAGCTCCCTTCACCGCACGGGAGTTGATCGCCCACCTGGAGAGCAGGGGAGTCGGCACCCGTCGGCTCTTCGCGGGCAACCTCACCCGGCACCCCGCCTACGCCGACACGCCGCACCGGATCTCCGGCGAGCTCACCAACAGCGACATCGTCACGTCCGGGACCTTCTGGGTCGGCGTCTACCCGGGCCTGAGCGACGAGATGCTCGACCACATCGCCTCCACCGTCAAGGAATTCCTCGCCGCCCGCGGCTGACCCGCCAGGAAGGGAGCGCCTCCATGCGTGTCCTGTTCGTCGTCTTCCCCGCCACCGCGCACACCTTCCCCGTCGTTCCGCTCGCCTGGGCGCTGCAGAACGCGGGCCACGAGGTGCGCGTCGCCACCCACCCCGACATGACGCGCCCCGTCACGGAGGCCGGACTCGCCGCGGTGCCGCTCGGCAGGGGCGACGAGCTCGACGAGATCATCGCGTACAGCCGCGACCCCGCCCTCCTCGACGGCCTCGCCGGTGACCTCGCCGCCGACCCGAAGGACTGCCCGGACTGGGGCGAGAAGTGGTTCAAGCTGACCCGGCTCTTCGCCCGGCTCCGCCCGCTCCTGGAAGACCTCGCGGGCACGACGGTGCGCTGGCGGCCCGACCTCGTCCTGTGGGACCCGTTCTGTCTGCCCGCCGCCATCGCGGCCCGGCTCAGCGGCGCCGCGCACGCCCGGCTCCTGTGGGGCCAGGACACCGTCGCCTGGCTCCGCGGTCGCTCGCTGCGCTACCGCACCGAGCAGAACGCCGACGCCGCCTGGCCCGAGCCCCTCGAAGAGGTCATGCAGCAGCTCCTGGAACCGTACGGCCTGCCGTACGAGGAGGAGCTGCTGCTCGGCCAGTGGACCATCGACCCGATGCCGCCGGGCCTTCGCCCCTCCGTCCCCGCCGACCTGCGCTACGAGAACATGCGCTGGATCCCGTACAGCGGCGGCGCGGTGGTGCCCGACTGGCTGCACGCACGCCCCTCGCGGCCGCGGGTCTGCCTGACGCTCGGGGTCGGCGGCCGGGGACGTCAGCTGTTCCGGGAGAGCGGCGTGCCGGTCGCCGACGTGCTCGCCGCCACCGAGGGCCTCGGCGTCGAACTGGTCGCCACGCTCACCCCCGACCAGACGGAGGGCGTGACGATCCCCGACCACGTACGGGTCGTCGACTACCTGCCGCTCAGCCAGCTCCTGCCGGACTGCGCGGCCGTCGTCCACCACGGCGGGGAGGGCACGTTCTCCGCCGCCGCCGCGCTCGGCGTGCCCCAGCTGATCGTGCCGATGCCGTACTGGGGCGAGCGCGCCGCCGCCCGCTACGCCACCGAGCGGTACGCCGGACTCACCCTGGAACCGGCCGGGTTCAGCCCGGACGCGCTGCGCGACGCGCTGGGCAGGCTCGTGTCCGAGCCCCTGTTCCACAACGGCGCGGCCGTGCTGCGCCAAGAGCTCGCGGCGCTGCCGGGACCCGCGGACCTCGTGCCCGTCCTGACCGAGCTGACCCGCAAGCACGCGCGGACCTCCTGACCCCCGCGGCCCCCGGAACGGAGAAAGGAACCCCCACCGGAGTGGGAGCCGGACCCGTGACTCCGTCCGGCGGGCGGACCCGAGAAAGCAGTCCAGGGACGGACGATCTCGACGGCGCCCGCTGGCACGATCACGATCACTGAGAAGAGGAGCGAGCCACCATGCACAGCGATGTCGCGGCCTTGTGCCCCCGGATGAGGGCCGGAGTGTTCTTCACCCCGACCCCCGAGGGCGACGGTGTCCTGCTGACCAACGGCAGCGACGTCGTCACCTTCCAGGGGGCCTCCACCTACACCTGGCTGGAGAAGCTCTCCCCGCATCTGAACGGCGGCCACAGCGTCGGCGACCTCACGTCGGGACTGCCGCCCGCCAAGCGCCAGATGGTGGAGCGGCTCGTCGGCGCGCTGCACGAGGCGGGCCTCGTCCGCGACGTGGCAGCGGACGAGCCGCACACGCTCTCCGAGGAGGTCGCCTCGGCGTACGCCTCGCAGATCGCGTTCGTCGAGGCGTTTTGCACCTCACCCGCCCGCCGCTTCCAGCGCTACCGCGAGAGCGCGCTCTGCGTGGTCGGCGCGGGGGCCGTGTTCACCGCGCTCGTCGAGGCGGTCCTGCTCTCGGGCGCGGCCCGGGTGACGGCGCGGCCCGTGACGGACGATCCCGGGGACCGCGCCAGGCTCGACGCGCTCGCCGCGTCGGCGGGGGACCACGACCCGGGGCAGCGCCTCACGATCGAGCCGCTCGACGGCGCGGACCTCACCGTGGTGGCCCGCGACGCCGATGTCCTGCTCGTCGCGACGGACTCCGCGCGACCGGCCCTCTTCGCCGCCCTCGACGAGGCGTGCGGGGCCGCGGGGACGATGTCGATCACGGCCACGGTCGTGGGCGACGACGCGTGGATAGGGCCGGTGTGCGCGCCGGAGCGGGCGGCGGGAGCGGCGCGCTGGCCGAGCCTGTGGCGGCGGATCGGCGAGGACGGCTCCACGGGCCGCTTCCTGACGGGGCCCGTGCCCGGCATCATCGCCAACCACCTGGCCTTCCGCGCCTTCGAGTACGTGACAGGGGTCGCCGACGACGCGGAGGACACCGCGGCCCCCGCCCGGGTCGTTCACCTCGACCTGGAGACTCTCCAGACGGTCACGCACGCCCTGTCCCCGCACCCTGCCGACTCGCCGTCGGAACGCCTGTCAACTCACGCCGATGGCAAGGCGGTTGACCCCGCCGAGCTCGCGGAGCGGGTCGCCGCCGTCACCGACGCCCGGCTCGGCGTGCTCGCGCCGGTGACCGAGGAGCACCTCGACCAGTTCCCGCTGCGCGTCGTACGGCTCGCCGTCGACGACCCCGGACGTCCGGGCGAGCGCTTCGACGTCTGGGGCGCGGGCACGGACTTCGACGCGGCCAGGGACGCCGCCCTGCGGCACGGCCTCGCGGCGTACGCGGCGCGGGTCGCGGCGCCCGGGCCCGCGCGCGGCATCGCCCTCGCCGACGGAGGGGAACGACAGGTGCCGGTCCGGGCCGATTCGGCGTCCACCGGCGTCGCGGCCGGGGTCACCTGGGCCGACGCCGTGGAGCAGGGCCTGCTCGACCACGTCCTGAGCGGCCTCCCGTCCGGCGCGGTGCCGGAGTCGGCGCACGCGCTGGACCTCGCCGATCTTCCACTCACCGACACCGCACGGCGCTTCCACGGTCTGCTCGCCGCGATCGGCGGCGAACTGCGCGCGTACGCGGTGGACGCGCCGGACGGCGCGTTCGTCCGCACGGTCGCCCTGGACGGCGAACTCGTCGCGCACGGCGCCGGGTTCACCGCGGACGAGGCGATCGAGTCGGCGCTGGGGCATCTCCTCCTGAGCCACCAGGCGGCCGCGGCGGACCAGCCCCAGTACGCCCCGTCGTCCGCGGTGCGCCTGCGGACCGGTGCCCGCGAACCGGGCGAAGGGCGCTACGGCCCCCTGGTCGAAGCCCTGCGCGCGCGGGGCAAGGAGCCGGTCGCGGTCCCGCTGGACGGCGACGCCGCCGTCACCGGCGTACTCCCGCACCTGCTCAAGGTGGTGCTGCTCGATGGCTGAGCGCACCCCGCCCCGCCCCATGGTCGCCCTGGTCGGCGACGGGGGTCTCCTGGACGAGGCGGTCGCCGCCGTCGCCGCCCGCGCCTTCGACGTCGTACGCCCGGACGGCGCCCTCGCCGCTCCGGACGGCACCGCCCCGGCCCTGGCCGGCTGTGCCGCGGTCCTCGTTGTCGGCGACGCCCCCCGCGCCGAACTCCTCGCGCGGGTGCGCGAGGCGGCCGGGCTCGCCGGGATTCCCTGGCTGCCCGTGACCACGGCCGCGGACGCCGTGCACGTCGGGCCGCTCGCCGGGACGCCCGACGGCGGCTGCCCGGAGTGCGCCGACTGGCGGCGCAGGCTCGCGCGCGACAAGGCGCGGGAGTACGAGGCGCTGCGCGAGCGGCACGGCGCCGCGCTGACCGAGCGGCCGTCGGCGCTGCGCACCAGGGCCGCCGCCGCCGTGGCCGCCGAGCTCGCCGTCGACCTGCTGGCCAAGGCCCTCGCGGGTGAACAAGCGTGTGCGGAGCGGGAGTTCGCAGGGCGCAGGCCGGGCGACCGGTTCCTGAGCGTGGACCTCGCGTCCCTCGCGGTCGGCTCGCACCGGTACCTCCCCTACGCGCCGTGCGAGGTGTGCGGCGGTCTGCCGCAGGACGCCCCCGACGACGCCGTGATCGAGCCCGCCGAGCGCCCCAAGCGGGCCCCCGACGTGTTCCGCACGCAGGACGTCATCGCCCGCGCGGACGAGCTGTACGACCTGTACGTGGACGGCGCTGCGGGTGTCGTGCCGTCCGTCGACGACGAGCGTTCGGGGCCGCTGCCGCGCGCCGTCGCACCCCTGAGCTCGCTGCGCGGCAACAGCTCCCAGCACGGCTGGGGCCGCACCCTCGACTACCGGTCGTCGCGGATCACCGCCGTCCTGGAGGCACTTGAGCGCTTCGGCGGCGAGCAGCCGCGCGGCAGGCGCACCGCCGTCACCGCGAGCCGTCGCGAACTGGGCGAACAGGCCGTCGACCCGCGCGAGTTCGGGCTCTATCCGGACGAGCGCCACGACCTGCCCGGCTTCCCCTACGTGCGCTACGACGACGACCTGGTGATGCCCTGGGTCTGGGGGTACTCCTTCGGTCGCGGTGCGCCGGTCCTGGTGCCCGAGCGGTACGCGTACTACGCGGCGCACAGCCACGAGGAGCCGCGCTTCGTCTACGAGATATCCAACGGCTGCGCACTCGGCGGCTGTCTGGAGGAGGCGATCCTGTGCGGCCTCCTCGAAGTCGCCGAGCGGGACGCCTTCTTGATGACCTGGTACGGCCGCATGCCCATTCCCCGCGTCGACCCGGGCTCGGCGCGCGACCGCCGCATCCCGATGCTCATCGAGCACCTGCGCCAGCGGACCGGATACGAGATCCAGCTCTACTCCGCCACCCTGGAACAGGGCGTGCCCTGCTTCTGGGCGGTCGGTCTCGACGCCCTCGACGATCCGGGCAGGCCGAAGGCGCTGTGCGCCGGAGGCTCCGGGCTCACCGCCGAGAAGGCCGTCGTCAACGTCCTGCACGAGATGGCGCACCTCCTGGAGCACGCCAAGATCTACGACGCCGACGAGCGCGAGCGCGCGGCCGCCATGGTGCGCGATCCCTCACTGGTCAAGATCATGGGCGACCACTCGGTGCTCTACAGCCACGAGGACGCCTTCGACCGCTTCGACTTCCTGCTCTCGCCGCGCCCCGCCCGGCCGTTCAGCGACTTCGATGCGGCGTGGAAGTGGCCGGAGCACACGGACCTGCGCGACGACCTGGGCGAGATGGTCCGCCGCTACGCGGACCACGGCATGGACGTCATCGTCGTCGACCAGACCACCCCCGAGCACCGGGCGGGCGGCTTCGCCTGCGTCAAGGTGATGGTGCCCGGCACCCTGCCGATGACCTTCGGACACCGCAACCGGCGGGTGGACGGCCTGCCGAGGCTCCTGAACACGCCGTACGAACTGGGGTACACCGAGCGCCCGTTGACCCCCGCCGACATCAACCCGCACCCGCACCCGTTCCCGTGAGGAGTCCCGCGATGACCCTCACGAAGGACGGGGGGACGACGCCCGGCGAGCGCTTCTGGCGGCGTTCGCTGTACGACTACGCCGCCATGACCGCCGAGGCGCCGGGCGGCAGGGAGGGCGGCCCCGCGGAGCCGGAGCGGTTCCGGCGGTTCGGGGAGCTGCCGCGCTTCCCGCTGCCCGCGCCGCCGTCCGCGCTGGCGCCCGGGGGACAGGTGCCGAGCGCGGACTTCCACTCGGCGCTGCTCCACTACACCAACGGTGTCCTGCGCACCGAGTTCGGCCCGACCGCCCGCTGGCCCTACCACCGGGCCACCCCGTCGGCCCGCTGCTTCGCGCCCGTCGACACCTATCTGTGGACGCCCGGGCACGACGGGCTGCCCGCGGGCCTGTACGCCCACGACGCGGCCCACCACGCCCTGGTCCAGCTCAGGACCGGCGACTTCGAGGACGTGCTCGGCAGGGCGCTCGGGGCGCACATCGACGGCGCGGTCGGCATGCTGCTGCTCTCCACGGTGTTCTGGCGGACCGCCTTCCGCTACGGCAGTTACGCGTACCGCCTCTGCGCGCAGGAGACCGGCCTGGTCGCCGGGAACGCGCTGCTCGTCGCGGACGCGCTGGGCGTGGCGGGGCAGGTGCACCACCAGTTCGTCGACGGTGCCGTCGAGCGGCTGCTCGGCGTGCGCCCGCCGCGGGAGAGCGTGGCGCTCGCCCTGCCCCTGTACGCGCGGGGCGGCTCCTCGCGCCGCAGGTCCGCGCCGGTCGCCGAGGCGGAGCTGGTGACGGTCGAGCCCGTCGAGCTCCCTGTGTCGTCGCCGCCGGGGAACGGCCTCGAAATCTGCCCGGAACTCGTCGAGTTGGACCGCTCGGCACGGCTGACCGACACGGCGTCGTTCGGCTCGCTGCCCGCCGATCCGGCCGTTGGGGAGGGCGCGCACGCGGCGTCGTCGCGCGCACCGCTGCCCGACCTCGCCGCGACCCTGCGCGGCCGTACGTCCGGGAGCCCCGTGTTCCGCGCGGCGGGGCCGCCGGTCCCGGCGGGGGCGGTGCGCAGGGTCACGGACCGCCTGCCGTACGCGTACGCGTCGGACGCGCGGCCGCACGGCACGCCGTCCCCCGTCAGGGCCCACCTGTGGACGAACCGCGTCGACGGCATGCGGGCCGGTCTCCACGAGCTGACGCCGGACGGGCCCGTGCACCAGGGGGAGCTGCCGCCGGACCGGCTCGGGGTGGCCGCGCCCAACATCGACTACCGGTCCGTGCACGCGGTGTTCTTCCTCTCAGGCCCGCGCGAGGCCGCCCAACTTGCCTTCGGGGACCGGGGGTTCAGGATCCTGCACCACGAGGCGGGCGTGCTGGCTCAGCGCGTGTGCGTGCTGAGCGCGGCCGAAGGGCTCGCCGCGCGCATCCACAACGGGTACGACGCGGCCGTCCTGTCCCGCGCCCTGTCCCTGCCCGAGGGGCACGAGCCGCTGTTCCAGATAGCGCTCGGCACGCCCGGACCCGACGAACGCTGCCTGCTGCCCGTCCCCGGCCAGACCCCTGTGGGAAGCCCGCGCCCGGAAGGGGCCCACCAGTGACCGCACCCGCCACGACCGAGCAGACCCTCGGCGCCGCCGCCCTCCGCTTCCTCGGCACCGGACACTTGCCGCCGGACGCGCTGCCCACCGCCGACACGGGCCTCATGCCACCGCTCTACAAGAGCTACCCGGACGCCCCGCGCCATCCGCTGACCTCACCCGGCGAGGCGCCGGGAGCCACCCCGGGGGAGCGGCTCTCCTGGCTGCTGCGGCAGACGGGCGGGCTCACCCGGATGCGGTGGATGAGCGGCATCATGCCGACCGGCCTCGCCACCACGTCGACGGAAGCGGCACGCGAACGGCGGGTGATCCTCGCGCCGGGACGCCCCGGCGCGGCCTCCGGATCCCGCTATCCCGTCGAGGTGTACGTCGCCCACTGCGACGTGGACGGCACGACTGCCGGGCTCTCCCACTACGACCCCGCGCACCACGCGCTGGAGCGGCTCAGGAGCGGCGAGGGGCGGGACCTGCTGCTCACGCATCTCGCCGAACCGCCTTCCCTGCGCCCGGAGTTCGTTCTCCTGCTGAGCAGCGTCCTATGGCGGAACTCCGCGAAGTACGGCTCGTTCGGCTACCGCCTCCAGAGCCTGGACTGTGGCGTCGCGGTGGCGCAGGTGGTGGCCGCCGCCGAGAGCGCCGGGCTTTCGGCCGAGGTCCATCTGCGTTTTCACGACCGGGAGTTGGACCGGCACGTGGGTCTTGACCCGCTGGCGGAGAGCGTGTTCGCGGTGGTGACGGTGCGCGGTTCCGGGGGCGGCGCGGAGCCGGTGACGTCGTCGGCGTCGTCCGTGCCCTCCGCGTCGTCGGCGTCGTGGTGGCGGAGCGACGTCCCGGCCGAGCGCCCGGCACCCCGGCCGCTGACCGGCACCCCCGCCGTCGCGGAAGCGGCCGCGCTGCACGAGGCCATCCTCGACGGATCTCCGGGCGGTACCGGGGGTGAGGGGATCGCGGGTTCCGAGACTCCCGATCCCGCGACCCCCTCACCTCCCGCGACCTCAGGCCCCACCATCCCCTTGCCTCCCGTACACCCCGCCCCCGCACGCGGATTCACCCGGCGTCGTACCGTCTACGGCTACCGCCCCGCCCCGGTGCCGCCCGAGGTCCTCGCCTCCCTGTACGCCACCGCCACCGCGCCCGTCCGCTCCGACCTGCCGTCCATGCCGGACGGCGACGGGGAGCCCGTCAGGATCGGCGGGGTCATCCGTGGCGTGCCTGGGGTGGCCACGGGGGCGTATCTCTACGACCGCGCGTCGCACGCGCTGAGGCCCACCCGTGGGGCCGACGCCGCGCGGGCCGTGTTGCACGCGGCCAAGAGCCCGATGCTGGCCGACGAGTGCCGTACCGCGACCGCGACCCTGGTGGTCTGCGGGGATCCGCGCGGCGGGGTCGTCGCGTACGGCGACCGGTGGTACCGCATGCTCAACATCGCCGCGGGCACCGCCGCGCAGCGCGTCGCTCTCGCCGCGGCCGCCGCGGGGCTCGACAGCCACGTGCACTGTGACTTCGACCTGACGGGCATCGCGGACGCGCTCGGCCTGCCCGCGCCGCTGACGCCGCTCGTCCTGGTGACGGTGGGGCGCGCGGCCCCCGACAGGACCGATCCGCAGCTGCCCCTGCGGGGCACGATCACGAGTGAGAGGGACAGCGCCTGATGGAGTCCATGGAGTCCTACGACGTGGTGGTCGTGGGGGCGCGGAGCGCGGGTGCCGCGACCGCGATGCTGCTCGCCAGGGCGGGGCACCGCGTGCTGCTCCTCGACCGCGCCAGGTTCCCCAGCGACACGCTCTCGACCCAGCACGTCCACCGTCCCGGCCTGCGCCTGCTCGACCGGTGGGGTCTGCTGGGCCCGTTGCGGGAGGGGGGCTGCCCGCCGGTCCGCCACATCTCGTACGCCCTCGAGGGCGAGCTCATGCTCGAAGGCCCCGTCCCGGTGGAGGAGGGCATCGACGCCGTGTACGCGCCGCGCCGCTACGTCCTGGACGGCCTGGTCGCCGACGCGGCGGTCGCCTCGGGCGCGGAGTTCAGGGACGGCTGCACGGTCACCGGGGTGCTGACCGGCGACGACGGGCGCGTCACCGGGGTCACCTGCCGCACGGACGGCGGCGCGACCCAGGAGATCGGGGCCCGCCTGGTGGTCGGGGCGGACGGCATGCGCTCCACGGTGGCCCGTCTCGTGGGGGCCCGGACGGAGCGCGAGGACGCCCCGATGACGTGTGTGTACTACGGGTACTGGGCGGGGCTGCCCGCGCAGTTCGAGGTCCACGAGCGCACGGGCAGGCTGATCGGCGTGGTGCCGACGCACGACGAACTCACCCTGGTCGCCGCCTACTTCCCGCAGGCGGAGTTCCCCGACGTCCGCAGGGATCCCAACCTCGCGTACGCGGAGGCCCTGCGCAGCACGGCACCGGACCTGGCCGAACGGGCCGCCGGCGCGCACCGCGTGGAGCGGCTGCGCGGCACCGGCAGCCAGTTCAACTTCTTCCGGCAGGCCACGGGACCCGGCTGGGTGCTCGTGGGCGACGCGGGCTGTCACAAGGACTCGATCACCGGTACCGGTATCAGCGACGCCTTCGAGCAGGCGGCGGCGCTCGCCGACGCGGTGGCCGAGGGGCGGGGCGAGGAGTCCGGCAAGGGGCCGGGGGAGTGCTTCGCCGACGCGGCGGCACTGGACGCGGCGCTGCACGGCTTCGCGGCGGCCCGCGACCGGTTGATGGAGCCCCGCTACCAGATGGCTCTGGACAGTGCGGGGCTCCAGGTGACCGACGAGAGAAGGGGATTCCTGCGGTGGATCGCGAGCGACCCGGGTTCCACGCGCGCGTTCCTGTCGGTGGCGGTGAGCCACGTCGACGCGGCCCAGTTCTCCCCCGCGTGAACCCGGCAGGAGCAGGCGGGTCAGGCCGCGGGGCAGGCCCGGACGAGCCCCGTCTCGTAGGCGAGGATGACGGCCTGGGCACGGTCGCGCAGGCCGAGTTTCTGGCACAGGTGGTAGAGGTGCGACTTGACGGTCGCTTCGCTGAGGGTCAGCTTCTGGGCGATCTCGCAGTTGGAGTGCCCGTTGGCCACCAGGGACAGCACGTCGCGCTCGCGGTGGGTGAGCCTGGACAGATGGGACCCCGGCACCACCGTGACGCCGGGCGACCGGCTGACCAGACGGTTGATGAGGCCCACGGCCGTCGGCGACTTGAGGAGCATGGCGCCCGCGGCGATCTCGCGGATGGCGGCGGCGAGCGTATAGGGGTCACCGTTCACCGGAAGCACCCCGCGCACACCACCTCTGAGCGCCGAGAGAAGTTCGTCGTGCTCCAGCGAATCGCAGAGCATCAGGACGCCGGCGCCGGAGGACGCCAACTCCGGGCAGGAGCGGAGTGCTTCGGCCACCGCGATGCCGTCCATAACGAGTGGATCATGGCTGACCACCACCACGTCGGGCTGTTCCGCCCGGAGGGTCTGTGCCACGTCCGCCGCGTCCCAGACCTCCGCGACCACGGAGATGTCGGGCTCTCGCGCAAGGACTCCGATGAGTCCGGCCCGCGCTAGATGGCGCGAGTCGCAAACGGCAATCCGGATACAATTAACAGGAGCTATTTGACGCATAGGCTGTCCCCCGCCTGATTGTTCACAGCTTTCTGGCCGCGCTATTACCCAGTATTCACCGCCGCTGAACGGCGGATGAAATTGAGGTCTCCGTGGGTGTGGACCCGTCCGAACGCGTCCGAACTCGCGTTGACTGGTCTGGACCACGAGAGTGATCAGTACAGTACTCGACTGACCGGGGCTGGTCCAGATTGCTCAACGTCTTTACTGACGTTCACCGGCGGACAACTCCCGGCGCGCTTGTGATCGTTGATCTTCCGGCGTCGAGTGTGTCCCGTCACACTTCGGCCGCGCTCACACCGCTGTATCAGCATTCAACTCGCGGCCGCTATTCATTCTTTATCGGAGGCCCGCGCCACACGCGGGGGCGGAGACCGGCCGCCGGCCTCAGCCTCGGGTCGGAGGGGCGATCCCCTGTTCCAGACGGACGACACGGGCCGCGCACGGTGCGATCGTGGGCCGGTCGCCCGGGACCAGGAGAGACAGATCAGGAGATGCGGATGCCGGTTCAGTCGCGGTCCGAACCGTTGGCCGGATTCAGCCCCTACGTCCTGCTGACGCGGCCCGAGGAGACGCACCGGCTCATCCGCGCCGAGCCACCCGTCAGGCTCGTCCGCGAGGAGAGCGGCTTCACCTACTTCCTGGTGTCGGGCCACGCGGAGGCACGCAGGGCGCTGCGCGACCCGCGGCTCTCCAACGATCCGCGCCGCCTGGGCCACGCGTCCGGCGCCGCCGTCGCGTACTCACCCATGGCCAACGACGATCCGCCCGCCCACACCAGGCTGCGCCGACTCGTCTCGCACGGGTTCACCCGGCGCAGGATCGCCGCGCTCGAACCCCGCATCGAGCGCACGGTCGCGGAGCTCCTCGACGCCGTGACGCCCGCGGGACACGCGGACCTGATCGCCGACTTCGCCTTCCCGCTGCCCGTCCTCGTCATCAGCGAACTCCTCGGCATCCCCACCGCCGACCGCCCGGCCTTTCGCACCTGGGCCTCGCGCACCCTCTCCGTGGAGACGGGTCCCCGCACGCGCGACGAGCGGTCGCGCAGGCTGCGGGCGTACTTCGGCGGGCTCGTCGAGGAGAAGCGGGCAGGCGTACGGCACGACGTACCGGCGGACGAGCAGCCCGACCTGCTCAGCGCGCTGCTCGTGGCACAGGAGGACGGCGGGCTCAGCGACGAGGAACTCGTGGGCCTCGCCATGCTGGTCCTCGTCGCGGGCCACGAGACCACCACCAACCTCATCGGCAATGGCCTGCTCACGCTCCTCGCCCACCCCGACCAGTTCCGTGAGCTGCGCGAGGATCCGGCGCTGCTGCCCGGCGCGGTGGAGGAACTGCTGCGCTTCGAGGGGTCCGCGGGGCAGTCCTCGCTGCGGGTCGCCGTCGAGGACGTGGAGCTCGGCGGGACGCTCATCCCCGAGGGGTCCGTGGTGAACGTGGGCCTGTCCCTGGCCAATCGGGACCCGGACGCCTTCGGGGGAGAGCGGAGCGCGGGCGCGGGCCCCGACCGCTTCGACATCCGGCGCGCGCCCAACCCCCACCTCGCCTTCGGGCACGGCATCCACTTCTGCCTCGGCGCGCCCCTGGCCCGCGCCCTCGCGTCGTGCGCGTTCGCGGCGCTCTTCGCGCGGCTGCCGGGACTCGCCCTCGACGTACCGCCCGCGGAGCTGCGCTGGCGGCAGATCAGCATCCTCTGCGGCCTGACGCGCCTGCCCGTGTCGTTCCGACCAGGACCCGGCCCCGCAGGCCGCCCCGAAGACCGTCCCGCCATCCGATCCGAAGGAGCGAGCGCAGAATGACCACGGCCGACGCCGCCACGGAACACGAGACCGCCCACGACCACGCGGCCGCCCCCGCCTTCGACCCCGGCGCCGCCGCGCACCTCTACCGGCTCGCCTTCGGCTTCGTACCCGCGCAGATGATCCACGTCGCGGTGCGGCTGCGCCTGCCCGACCTGCTCGCCGACCGCACCTGGAGCGCGGCCGACCTGGCAGCGGAGGCGGGCGTCCAGGCGCAGGCGCTGCGCCGCGTGCTGCGCGGCCTCGCCTCGCTGGGCGTGGTGACCGAGACGGACGAGGGCGGCTTCCACCTCGCGCCCGCCGGGCAGCTGCTCCGCTCGGACGTGCCGCACTCGCTGCGGCCCATGCTCCTGCCCTACTTCGACGAGGGCATCTGGGCCGCCTGGGGCGGTCTCCTGGACGCCGTGCGTACGGGAAGGCCCTCCATCGAGACGGTGACCGGCGGCCCCGTCTTCGCGTACTTCGAGCAGAACCCGGAGCTGGGGGCCCAGTTCCACGCGGCCATGGCGGTCAGCGCGCAGGCGGAGGCGTGGGCCGTCGCGGAGGCGTACGACTTCTCGGACGTCGCCACCGTCGTCGACGTGGGCGGCGGCGACGGCACCCTGCTGACCGGACTGCTCACCCGGCACCCGCACCTGCGGGGCGTGCTCGCCGACACCGCACAGGGCGTCGCGGGCGCCGTGGACCGGTTCGCCGGGGCGGGCCTGGGGGAGCGGTGCGACGTCGTGGCGGGGGACTTCTTCGCGTCCGTGCCGCCGGGCGCCGACCGCTACGTGATCAAGAGCGTGCTGCACGACTGGGACGACGACCGCTGCGTGGACCTGCTGCGCAACTGCCGGGACGCGATGAGCGACACGGGACGGATCATGGTCGTGGAGATCGTGGCGCCCCCGGTCGTGGACACGGGCACCGACCCGTTCCTCGCGGTGAGCGACCTCACCCTGATGGTGCTCACGCCCGGCAGGGAGCGCACCGCCGCGGAGTTCGACGAACTCTTCCGGCGCGCCGGGCTCGAACTCGTCGCGCGGAGCGAGCCCTTGGGATTCAGTGGCTACCGGATCATCGAGGCCCGCAGTTCTCGGTGAGGCTCAGCCGGATGAGATGCGCCACGGTGGGCGCGGAGCGCTTGTTCCTGATGCGCCGCAGATAGGTGCTCACGGTGTGCACGCTGATGCCCATGCGTCTGGCCACTTGCTTGTGGGAAAGTCCCGCCGCGATATGCGCGAGCACCTGACGTTCCCTGAGGGACAGGGCCGGTGCGCTCTCGGGACGACTGTGTGCTGGCATTTTCCCTCCGTGAGGGACTCTCAACTCTGCTGCGGTCAGGGCCGCGACTTGATCTAACCATGGTCACGAGCAAACACAAAGGAAACCTTGCATCCCGAGGGGTGAGACGGACCTATTGACTCCCCGCCTAGTTGTCAAGTCACCAATTCGGGGGACTTTAGGTGTCGTTCGGCGCGAGTGAGTGTGAAGACGGTCTCGGCTGACGGCGGCCGTGCACGACCAGTGAGTGGCAGCCCATCAGCGGACCAGGGGGGAACGCTTGCGGCACTTTCGCCTGCTTGTCGTCGGCAACGGCGTCTCGGCGTACGGCAGTTATCTGAACATGGTCGCCCTGAACGTCTTCATCTACGAGGTGACCGACAGCGCGCTCGCCGCGGGCCTCTTCATGGCCGTACGCCTCCTGACGAGTGTCGTGTCCGGCTGGGCCAGCGGCCGCCTGGTCTCCCGCTACGACCGGAAACGGCTGATGGTCGGCGCGGACCTGACCCAGGGCGCCGCCATGGTGGCCCTGCTCGTCGCCCCCGACGGGGCGCGCGCCGGGCTCCTCTACGTCCTGGCCGTCGTGACCGGATTCTGCTCCACCCTGTCGGGTGTGGCGCTGCGCAGCAGCATCCCCGAGATCGTCGGCGGCGAGCTGCGCCTCCGGGCGAACGCGCTGCTCGCGACCGGGCGTTCCCTCGCGATGATCGCCGGGTTCGCCTCGGCGGGCGTCCTGGTCGCACAGCTGGGCTACACCGCCGCCATCGCCCTGGACGCCGCCACCTTCGCGGTCTCCGCCAGTGTCCTGTTCTCGCTGCCCATCCGTACGAACGCGGGACGGCGGGCGAAGTCGGACGCGGTGGGGAAGGGCGCGGGGGCAGCGGCGAGCGGCAAGGAGGAGCGTGAGCCGAGCACCGGTTCGCTCATGCTGCTGCGCGCCGCCCCCGTGCTCGCCGTCATGATCGTGGTGCGGGCCGCCGACGGCCTCGGCTCGTCGTCGCACAACGTCGCCCTGCCCGTCTACTCCAGCGGCCTCGACCCCTCCCATCCGGCCACGTTCATCAGCCAGTTCTGGGCGACGTGGGCGATCGGCAACATCGTGGCGCAGCAGATCTGCAGCCGCTTCGCCGGGCGCGGGAAGTGGCAGGGGCCGGGGGAGCGGGCCTTCGCGATCGGCTCGTGCGTCATGTCGGCCGCGTTCATCGTGGTCTTCACCGGGCTGCCCACGGTCGCGGCGATCGCGGCCGCGCTGGTGGCGGGGATGGCCGACGGTCTCACCGAGACCGCGTACGTCACCCGGCTCCAGGCGGCGCCCGACGAGCAGCGCGGCCGGCTCTTCGGCCTCTCCGCCTCCGTCGAGAACACCGGCTTCGGCCTCGGGATGCTGGTCAGCGGCGCACTCCTGGACCGCTACTCGCCGCTGCACGTCGTGGGCCTGCTGCACGGCGTGGCGATCGTGCTGTGCGCCGCGCTGTTCGTGGTCCTGGTGCGGCAGGGGCGCCAGGGGGAGGCCGCGTCCGCGCCGCCCGCCGAGCGTACGGAGCCCGTGGAGAAGGAGATCCGATGACAGGCCACCGTCACCACGAGCACCACCACTCGCCCGCCCCGCGCGACGCCGTCGCCGTCGTCGGGATGTCCTTCCGGCTGCCCGGCGCGGACACCGCCGAGGAGTACTGGCGCACGATCCACGACGGCGCCGACCGCATCCGCCGCTTCACCGAGGCCGAACTCGCGGCGGCCGGAGTCCCCGAAGAGCGCTACCGCGCGGCCGAGTTCGTCGGCGCGAGCGGCGTCCTCGAGGACATCGCGGGCTTCGACGCGGGCTTCTTCGGGATGAGCGCGCAGGAGGCCCGCATCACCGATCCGCAGCACCGGCTGTTCCTGGAGTGCGTGCACCACGCCCTGGAGGACGCCGGGTACGCGGGCACCGCCCAGGCGTACGACGGCTGCGAGGTCGGTGTCTACGCGAGCACCGGCTACCACCTCTACTCCCTCCAGACGTACCTCCTCAACAACGTCCTGCGAGGCGGCGTCGACGACTGGGTGGCCGGACTCCAGGTCACCGTCGGCAACTTCACCGACTTCACCGCCAACCGCGCGGCCTACCGCCTCGGTCTGACCGGACCCGCCGTCAACGTCCAGACGGCGTGCTCCAGTTCGCTCACCGCCGTGCACCTCGCCGCGCGCTCCGTGGCCACCGGCGAGTGCGACATCGCCGTCGCGGGAGCCACCGCCGTACACGTGCCGCAGGTCATCGGCTACGAGTACGTCAAGGGCTCCATCCTCTCCAAGAGCGGCACGCTGCGGCCCTTCGACGCCGACGCGGACGGCACCGTCGGCGGCACGGGCGTCGTCGCCGTCGTCCTCAAGCGACTGGACGAGGCCGTCGCCGACGGCGACCACATCCACGGCGTGATCCGCGGCTCGGCCGCCAACAACGACGGCGCGGGCAAGCGGACCTTCACCGCGCCGAGCGCCGAGGGCCAGCGGGCGGTCATCCGGCGCGCCCTGGACAGGGCGGGCGTCGACGCGGCCACGGTCGGCTACCTGGAGACGCACGGCACCGGCACCTTCAAGGGCGACCCCATCGAGTTCGACGGCGCCACCGCCGCGTTCCGCGAGGACACCGACGCGAGGAACTACTGCGCGCTCGGCTCGGTGAAGGCCAACATCGGTCATCTCGACGTGTGTTCGGGCCTGGCAAGCCTCGTCAAGGCGCTGCTCGTGCTGCGGCACGGCGTCATCCCGCCGATGGCCAACTTCCGCCGCGCCAACCCCGCACTCGACCTCGCCGCGAGCCCGTTCCACATCCCCGAGGCCGCGCGCCCCTGGCCACGGGGCGACGTGCCGCGCAGGGCGTGCGTCAGCTCGTTCGGGGTCGGCGGCACCAACGTCCACGTCGTCCTCGAAGAGGCACCCGAGCCCGCCCCGCGCCCCGCCGAAGCGCCGCGCCCGCCCGGCGTCCTGCTGGTCGCGGGCCACACCGCGGCGGCGCTGACCGACAACGCCCGCGCCCTGCGCGACCATCTGCGCGCGCACCCCGGCACGCACCCCGCGGACCTGCTGACGACGATGGCCACGGGCCGCGCCCACCGCAGGCACCGCATCGCGCTGCGGGGCGACACCGTGGGCGCGCTCACCCACGCCCTCGACACCTGGCTCGCCGACCCCCGCCCCGCCGACGGCGGCACCGACGGGGCCGACACCGGCTTCCTCTTCACCGGCCAGGGCAGCCTCCACCGGGGCGCGGCCCGCCCCCTCTACGACCGCTTCCCCGTCGTACGGGAGGTCCTCGACACCTGCGAGCGGCAGTACCGCGCGCTCACCGGCGACGAATCCGGCCTGCTCGACGTCCTGCTCGGTGAGCCGGGCAGGGCCGGAGCGGACACCGATGACGTCCTGCCCACCGACCTCGCGCAGCCCGCGCTCTTCGCGTTGCAGTGCGCGCTCGTCGCGCTGTGGCGGACGGCCGGCATCGCGCCGCGCGTGGTGGCCGGGCACAGCGTCGGCGAGTACGCGGCGCTGCACGCGACGGGGGCGCTCTCCGCCGAGGACGGGCTGCGCCTGACTGTACGGCGCGGGGAGCTGATGCGGCGGCACTGCGCGCCCGGCGCGATGGTCGCCGTCACGCTCGACGAGCGCGCCGCGCGCGACCTGGCCGCCGAGGTGCCGGGCGTGACGCTCGCGGTCGTCAACGCGGCCGACAGCCAGGTGCTCGCGGGCCCTGCCGAAGCGATGGCCCGCCTGACGGAACTGCTCGCCTCGCGCGCCGTGCCCGCCAGGGCGCTGCCGGTGCGGCAGGGCTTCCACACCGCCCTGATGGACCCGGTGCTCGACGGGCTGCGCGCACTGCTCGCGACGGTCGAACTCCGTCCCTGCGACGTGCCGTTCGTGAGCGGACTGGACGGGCGCACCAGGGCGCGGGGCTGGCTGCCGGACGCCGACTACTTCGTACGGCAGGCGCGTGAGCCCGTGCGGTTCGCCGACGTGCTCGCCGAGCTGGGCGCGGCGCACCCGGAGGCGGGCGCGCTGGTCGAGATCGGCCCGCACACCACGCTCAGCGGTCTCGCGCGGCGGGCCCTGCCGGGCGTCACGGCGCGGCCGACCCTGCGGCGCGGCGCCGGGCTCGCCCCGCTCTGGGACGCGGCAGCGGACCTGTACGGGGCGGGCGCGCCGCTCGACTGGCGCCCCTTCCTGGCAGGGACGGGCCGCAGGATCCCCCTGCCCGGCTACCGATTCCAACACAAGGACTACTGGACAGGACCGGAGAACTTCCTTCCCCGGTCCGCACAACGGGCAAGGGATGGGGCCGAAGTGGGACAGGACGAGGCAGCGGTCGAGCGCGTGCTCCAGCACGTCGTCAAGGTGACCGCGAAGCACCTCAGCTACGACACGAGCGAGATAGCCGAGGACGCGTCGTTCTTCGACCTCGGCGCCGACTCGCTCCAGATGATCGGTGTGCTCCGCGAGCTGGAGGAGGAGCACCGGGTCAAGGTGTCGATGCGGGAGCTCTTCGAGGAGGCGGGCACGGCGCGGGGGCTCGCCGTGATCATCGTGGGGAAGGCGGGGGGTGGCGGGGCGCCGGTGACGGGGGCTCCCGCCGTGCCCGCGCCCGTGCCGTCGGCGCGTGAGCCCGAGCCCGAGCCGTTCCGGGCGCCTGAGCCGGTGGCCGTGCCCGCGCCGGTGGCCGCGCCCGAGGCCCCGTCCGCGGTCGGCGCGCCCGCTCCGGCCGCCGCCCCGGTCGAGTACGCCACCCGCCAGGAGGTCCAGGACCTCGTGCGCCAGGTGCACCAGCTCTCCCAGATGCAGCTCCAACTGATGGGCCAGCTCTCGCAGTTGCTGGCGGCCCAGACGGCGGGGAGGGCGGACCGGTGACCGGGACCGACTCCGCGTCCGACTCCGTGTCCGTCTCCGCGGCGGTCGACCAGGACCTCGCCGCGATGGCCGAGCTCTCGCGGCGCATCACCGAGCAGATCGGTACGCCGCCCCAGGCGCCCGCCGAGGCCCCCGCGCCGCGCCCCGCCCAGCACGGGCCCCGCCTGGAGGTGCCCCGCGCCTCCGGCATGGTCCGCGGCGGCGCCCCCGACTCCCAGCGGACCCACCTCGACGACCTGGTGCGCCGCTACACCGCCAAGACGCCCACCTCGAAGCGGATCGCCCAGCGCTACCGCAGGGTGCTCGCCGACAGCAGGGCGGCGGTCGGCTTCCGCAGCAGTACGAAGGAGATGCTCTACCCCATCGCGGGGCGGCGGGCGAGCGGCTCCTGGCTGGAGGACGTCGACGGCAACCGGTACGTCGACATCACCATGGGCTTCGGCGTGCTGCTCTTCGGCCACGAGCCCGCCTTCGTCGCCGACGCGGTCCGCGAGCACCTCTCGCGCGGCATCCAGCTCGGCCCGCGCAACGTGGAGACCGGTGAGGCCGCCGAACTGCTCGCCGACCTCACCGGCATGGAGCGCGTCGCCTTCGCCAACTCCGGTACGGAGGCGAACTCCGCCGCCATCCGGCTCGCCCGCGCCGCCACCGGACGCTCCCGCATCATCACCTTCGAGGGCGCCTACCACGGCCACAACGACAACGTGCTCGGCCGCTCGCCGCGCACCGGCGGCGAGGGCCTGACCACCGTCCCGATGTCCGCGGGCGTCCCGCACAACGCCGTCGCCGACCTGCTGGTCCTGCCGTACGGCAGCGCGGAGAGCCTCGCCGTCATCGAGCAGCAGGCCGGGGAGATCGCCGCGGTCGTCGTGGAGCCCGTGCAGAGCCGCCACCCCGCCCTCCAGCCCGCCGATTTCGTGCGCCGCCTGCGCGAGCTGACCCGGCGGCACGGCATCGTGCTGCTCTTCGACGAGATGCTGACCGGCTTCCGGCCCGCGCCGCGCGGCGCCCAGGAGCTCTACGGGGTCACGCCCGACCTGGCCACGTACGGCAAGCTGCTCGGCGGCGGCTTCCCCATCGGAGCCATCGCGGGCCGCGCCGACATCATGGACGGCATCGACGGCGGCCACTGGAACTACGGGGACGACAGCTATCCGGCGGCCGACACCACGTTCTTCGGCGGCACCTACATCCAGCATCCGGTGTCGATGGTCGCCGCCCGCGCCGTGCTGAGCCACCTCAAGGAGCACAGCCCGCGCCTCCAGGAGCGCCTGAACGCACGGACCGACGAACTCGCCCGTACGCTCAACGCCTTCTTCGAGGCGGAGGAGTTCGCCCTGAGCATGAGCCACTTCGGCTCGATGTTCCGCTTCGAGCACCGCGCGGACATGGAACTCCTCTACCACCACCTCATGCTGCGCGGCGTGCACGTGTGGGAGTGGCGCAACTTCTTCCTGTCCACCGAACACACCGACGCGGACGTCGAGTTCATCGTGGACGCGGTGCAGGGGTCCCTGCGGGAGCTGCGCGAGGCGGGGTTCTTCCGGGGGACGCGGAAGCAGCCCGCCGCCGGGCCGGTCTCGGCACCGGCTCCCCGGACGGCGTCCGTACCGGCGCCCCGGGTCGAGCCCGCGCCGGAGCCGCGCCCCAAGCCCGTCGCCTGGAACGGCGCGGCCGCGTCCGCGCAGGCGCGGCCCGCACCCCTCCCGGTGGCGGACGCGCCTCAACGCGCAACCCGACCCCTCGACTTCGGTGTCTACTTCTTCGGCGACTACCCCCAGGACGAGAACGCGCCGCGCCGCGGCAAGTACGACCACCTCCTGGAGACCGCCCGGTTCGCCGACCGCAACGGCTTCCACTCGGTGTGGATCCCCGAGCGGCACTTCCACTCCTTCGGCGGCCTGTTCCCCAACCCGGCCGTGCTCGCCGCCGCGCTCGCCGGGGAGACGGAGCGCGTCCGGATCAACGCGGGCTCGGTGGTGCTTCCGCTGCACGACCCGATCCGCGTCGCCGAAGAGTGGTCCATGGTCGACAACCTCTCCGGCGGCCGCATCGGCATCGGCTGCGCGAGCGGCTGGCACGCCAACGACTTCGTGTTCTTCCCCGGGCGCTTCGGCACCCACAAGGAGAAGATGTACGAACAGGTCGAGCAGGTAAGGCAGTTGTGGCGCGGTGACCCGGTGCGGCGCACCACGGGCGACGGCGAGGCGGAGCTGCGCCTCTTCCCGCGCCCCGTGCAGGACGCGCCGCCCATGTACACGGCCGTGGTCGGCAACCCCGCGTCCTACGAACTGGCGGCCCGGCACGACCTGGGCATCGTCACCAACCTCATGACGCAGGGCGTGGAGCAACTGGGCGAGAACATCGCGCTCTACCGCCGTACGCGCGCCGCGCACGGTCTGGACCCCGACACCGGACGCGTCGCGGTCCTGCTGCACACCTACCTCGCCGACGACCACGCGGCGGCCCGCGCCGAGGCACGCGATCCGCTCTCGCGCTACATGCGGGCGTCGCTGTCCCTGTTCGGCGGGGTCGCCAACAGCCTGGGTCACCAGGTCGACCTGTCGGCGATGTCCGACGACGACCTGGACGTGGTCTTCCGCCGCGCCTACGACCGCTACTGCGACCAGCGGGCCCTCATCGGCAGCCCGGAGAGCGTGCGGCCCGTCGTCGACGGGGTCCGTGCCGCGGGTGCCGACGAGGTGGTGGCACTGGTCGACTTCGGCGTGGACCCGCCCGCGATGCGGGAGGGCATGCACCGCCTGAACGAGCTGCGCCGCACGTGCACGACGCCTTCGTCGGCGCATCCGGCACCCACTCGGCCCTCGGTCCGGGTCTCGGCCCCGACCTCGGCTCCCACCCCGGCCCCGGCCCCCGACCCCGGCGCCCCCCTCTCCCCGGGCCAGCAGCGCATCTGGTTCCTGGAGCGGATGCTGCCGGGCCGTACCGCGTACAACGAGGTCAAGGCCATCGAGCTGGACGGGGATCTGGACGTCACCGCCCTGCGTGCCGCCCTCCGCGCCCTCGCCGAGCGGCACGAGCAGTTGCGGACCGTGTTCCGTGAAGTGGGCGGCGCGCCGCAGCAGTTCGCACGGGCGGCCGGTGACGTGGACTTCGCCGTGGTGGACGGCACGGGTCCCGGGGATGCCGTCGCCGAGCTCCTCAAGGCCGAGAGCGGTCGCCGCTTCGACCTCGCGGGCGGACCACTGTTCGTCACGCGCCTGGTCACGCTCGGTGCGGCGCGGCACGTCCTCGTGCTGTCCCTGCACCACATCGTGATGGACGCGGTGTCCGCGGGCGTGCTCGCCCGTGACCTGTCCGCCCTCTACCGCGCCGAACTCGCGGGCGCCCCCGCGGCGGAACTCCCCGCCCTGCCCCGCACCTACGCCGACCACGCCCGCGAACAGCTCGCCGCGCTCGACGCCGCGAAGGGCGCCGAGGACCTGGCGTACTGGAAGAAGGCGCTCGAGGGCGAGCTGCCCGTCCTCGACCTGCCCGCAGACCGCCCGCGCCCCGCCGTCCTTTCCTCCAACGGCCGCGCCCTCTTCCGCACTCTGGACCCCGAACTCAGTGAGAGTGTGCGGAAGTTGGGAAGGCGGCGGCGCAGCACCCTCTTCATGACGCTGCTCGCCGGGTACGCCGCCGCCCTGCACCGCGTCACCGGGCAGGACGACCTGGTGATCGGCACCCCGATGTCCGACCGCACCTCCGCGTACGAGAACGTGGTGGGCTTCTTCGTGAACACCCTGGCGCTGCGCCTCGACCTCTCGGGCGACCCGGACTTCGGCACGCTGCTCGACCGGGTGCGCGCCGTCGCCCTGGACGCCTACGACCACGCCGACGTGCCCTTCGAGGCGGTCGTCAAGGAGCTGGCGCCCGCACGGGCGATCGACAGGACCCCGGTCTTCCAGACCCTCGCCGAGTTCGAGACGGCGGACCCCTTCGTCTTCGACCTGCCCGGCGTCCGCGCCACACCGCTCGACTCGGGCCCCGACAAGGCGTTGACCGACCTCAGCGTGTACTTCACCGACGGCGCTGACGGCATCCGCTGCCACCTGGAGTACTGCACCGACCTCTTCGACGAGGCGACCGTCGACGCGCTCTTCGGGACGTTCCGTGACGTGCTCGCCGCCGCCGTGCGCGACATCGGTACGCCCGTCGGGGGACCGGCGCGGGCGCCCGAACCCCTCGTGCCCGAGGCGTGGCGCGCGGGCCCGGTCAGGCCGCGCACGCGCAGCACCGTCGACGCCCTGACCGCACGCTGGGCCGAGGCCGCCCCGCACCGCATCGCCGTCAGCAGCGGTGAAGTGACGCTGACCTACCGGGAGTTGAACGAGCGGGCCGACCGGCTCGCGGCCGTCCTGCGGGAGGAGGGCGGCGGCGCCGACGTCCCCGTCGCGCTCTGGCTGCCGCGCCACACCGACCTGGTCGTCGCCATGCTCGCGACGCTCAAGTCGGGCCACGGCTATGTGCCGTTGGACCCCTCCATCGGCAGGGCCAGGGGTGCGGCCGTACTCGCCGAGTGCGGCGCGCGGGTCGTGGTGACCGGTGGCGGGCGGTCCGACGTGCCCGACCTGCCCGCCGGTGCCAAGACGGTCGACGTCCACGCCGGCCCGATCCGGCTGGACGCGGCGCCCCCGCAACCCGTGGACCGGGACCCCGAGTCCCTCTGCGTCGCGATCTACACCTCCGGCAGCACCGGCGCCCCCAAGGGCGTCGCGCTGCCGCACCGCGCCGTCTCCGACCTGTGCCAATGGCAGCACGAACGCTTCGGGTTCAGCGCGCAGGACCGTGCCGCCGCCGTGTGCAGCCAGAGCTTCGACGCCGCCGTCCTGGAGATCTGGGCCGCGCTGACCGCGGGCGCCACGGTCGTCATCGCCGACGACACGGTCCGCAGGGACCCGGCCGCGCTCGCCCGCTGGTACGCCGAGCAGCGGATCACCTTCTCCATCCTGCCGACCGCGCTCGGCGAAGCGGTCCTCGCGCTCCCCGACGACCAACAGCCGCCGCTGCGCCACCTGTTGCTCGGCGGTGACGTCCTGCGCACCCGGCCGCGCCCCACCGCTCCGTACGAGACCGTCAACGTCTACGGGCCCACCGAGGTGACCGTCCTGTGCACCACGCAGACGGTGACACCCCTGGCGCCGGGCGCGGCGGACCCGGACCCGATCCCGATCGGCTTGCCCGTCGACAACGTCACGCTGCGGGTCCTCGACGCGGACGCCCGCGAGGTCCCGGCGGGGGCGCCGGGGGAGCTGTACGTCGGCGGTCCCGGAGTGGCCACGGGGTACCTGGGTCGCCCGGACCTGACCGGGGAGCGCTTCGTACGCGATCCCCTCGACCCGGCGGGCGGCCGCCTGTACCGCACCGGTGACCTGGTACGACGGCGTGCCGACGGGGCCCTGGAGTTCCTGGGCAGGTCCGACGACCAGGTGAAGATCCGTGGCTACCGGGTGGAGCCCGAGGAGGCGTCGCGGGCGCTCAACGGTCTGGACGGGGTGGCCGACGCGGTCGTCCTGCCCCGCCGCGACCGGCGCGGCGACGCGTACCTCGCCGCGTACGTCGTGCCCGCGGCCCCCGCCACGGGACGCGAGCGGGAGCTCGCCGACCGGCTGACGGCGGACCTGTCGCAGCGGCTGCCCGACTACCTGGTCCCGCACGCCTGGTCGGTCCTGCCCCGACTCCCACTCTCCGGCAACGGAAAGCTGGACAGGGCGGCCCTGCCCGACCCGTCCCTGGTCACCGCGACGGCGGCCGCGCCGCCCGAGCGGAAGGAACCGGCAAAGGCGGCTGGGACGGGGGCCGTCGAGGAACGCCTCGCGCGGCTGTGGGCCGACGAGTTCGGCGTGACCCCGGCGTCGATAGCCCCCGACGCCTCGTTCTTCGACCTGGGCGGCCACTCCATCACGGCGATCCGCCTGGCCAACAGCGTGCGGGAGGAGTTCGGCAGGGAGTACCCGATCGCCCGCTTCTACGAAGAGCCCACGTTGGGCGCGATGGCGGCGTTCCTGGGTGGGGGCGGGGTGGGCACGGCCGAGGCGGCCCGCGAGGAGCCCGGCTCTGCGGCGGGCTCTGTGGCGGGCCCGGCGGTGGGCTCTGTGGCCGGGGGCGTGACTGGTTCTGGCACCGGTGGGGCGGCTGTCGCTGGGGCTGGCCTGGTGACTGGTTCTGTGGCTGCCTCTGGGATCGGCCCGGCGGTGGGCTCTGTGACCGGGGATGTGACCGGCAGGGCGGCTGCCTCTGTGGCGGGCCCGGCGGTGGGCTCTGTGGCCGGGGGCGTGACTGGTTCCGGTACCGGTGGGGCGGCTGTCGCTGGGGCTGGCCTGGCGGCTGGTTCTGTGGCTGCCTCTGGGACCGGTCCGGCGGTGGACTCCGTGACCGGCAGGGCGGCCGCCTCCGCGGCGGGCCCGGCGGTGGACTCCGCGACTGGCTCCGCGACCGGAGCCGCGATCGGCTCCGCGACCGGCCCGGCGGCCGCCTCCGCGGCCGGAGACGCGGCCAGCTCCGCGACCGGCCCGGCGACCGGCTCCGCGGCCGGCGACACCCTCGCCTCCGCGACCGGCCCGGCGACCGGCTCCGCGGCCGCCGCAACCCCCGCCTCCGCGACCGCCGCAACCCCCGCCGACATCCTCGACCGCGCCCCCCTCACCGCCCAGCAGCGCGCCTTCATCGACCGGCACCGCACCCACCCCCGCCCGCAGATCTACAACGTGGCGATGCGCCTCACCCTCACCGGCGACCTCGACGTACCGGCCCTGCGCGCCGCGCTGAGTCAACTCGTCGCCCGGCACGAGGCGTTGCGCACCCGCTTCGTCCAGGACGGGGGCGAGTGGTGGCAGGAGGCGCTGCGGCCGAGGCCCGTCGAACTGCCCGAGGAGGACCTCCTCGCGCGGTGCGGCACCGTCGACGACGCCCTGGAGGAGGCGGAGCGCATCGGCGCCGAGACCGCGGCCGCGCCCTTCGACATCGAGGCCGAACTCGCGCCGGTGTTCCGGCTGTTGCGCACCGGGCCCGACCGCAGGGTGCTGCTCTTCGTGCTGCACCACGCCGCGTGCGACGGCTGGTCGGTCAGCATCCTGCTGCGCGAACTGGCCGCGCTGTACCGGGCCGCCGTCACCGGCGTCCCGCACGGCCTCGCGGAGAGCGTGCCGCAGCCGGGCGAGTACGCGCGCTGGCAGCTCGAACACTCCCGTACGCAGGACAAGGACCGCCTCGTCGACCACTGGGCCAGGGAACTGGCCGACGCGCCCTTCGAGTTGGCGCTGCCCCTGGACAGGCCGCGCCCCGAGGAGCTGAGCGGCGCGGGCGACGTCGTCCTGTTCACCGTCCCCGCAGCGGTCCGCGCCGACGTCGAGGCGCTGGCGCGCAGGCACCGTACGACGCCGTTCGTGGTGACGGCCGCGGCGTTCGCGCGTCTCGTCGGCGAGGTGTCGGGGGAGAGCGACACGGTGCTCGGCATCTCCTACGCCAACCGCGAGCGCCGCGAGTTCGAGGCGCTCGCCGCCTGCACGGTCTCCTCGTTCACACTGCGCGTGCGCGGCGGCGAAGCCTCCTTCGGACCGCTCGTCGACCAGGTGGCGCGCAGTGCCGTGGCGGCGATCGACCACGCGGCACCGATCCGTGCCGTGGCGGCCGAACTGACCGCCGCGCTCGGCAGGGAGGTCCCCGACCGGCTGCCGCTCGGCTTCCAGTACCAGAGTTCGCTGGAGACGGAGATCGACCTGCCGGGGGTGACCACGGCGGTGGAGGACCTCGCGGTCTCGGGTGCCCGTTCGGAGTTCAACTTCGGTCTGATTCCGACGGGGGACGTGCTCTCCGGCTACCTGGAGTACTCCAGCGACCTGTGGGACCGCTCGACGGTCGAGGCCTGGACCGACGCGTACGTCGATCTGCTGGCGAAGGAGGTCGCCGCCGCGCTGTGACGCGGGCGGGGGGCCGACACGGCTCGACCGGTATTGGTCGTGACATGTCAAGGATCCCGGGGACGGCCTTGCCGTCCCCGGGATCCTGTGCCTCAATGGGCAGCGATCCGGAGTGCTGACGACCCGTCAGGGCGAGCGAAGGGCACCCGCGTTCCGCACCGACATCTCCCCCCCCACATCTCCACCCCCCACATGATCGGTCCCCACCTGATCAGCTTCACCTGATCAACCGCACCTGCTCCACCCCCGCTTGATCCCCCCACCATGAAGGCAGGTCCTCCATGCGACACGGCAGATTCGGCACGGGCGGCACCGGACGCACGGCCCGCACCGGCATAGGCGCCGCACTGGCCGCGGGCGCGCTCGCCGCCGGTGCCCTCGCGATGGCACCCGCGGCAGGCGCGGTGGAGCCGCAGTCCGCCACCCTCTCCTTCGACTGCGGGTCCTACGGCTCGGGAACGGCGACGCTCACCGCCGCCCAGGACGGCACCAACGCGACCATCGAGGTGTCCACCTCCGCGATCACCGCTCCCATCGACATCGGCGCGGGCTCCGTCAACTCGACGCTCACCCTGACCAAGAACGGCAGCGGCACCACCGACTTCACCGGCAACGCCAACCCGGCCATCCCCGCGGGCGGCGCCGTCTCCACGGGACCGCTCAAGGGGACCGTCGCCTCGGGCGACAGCCTCGAAGGCAAGTCCCTGAAGATCGTGGTCCTCGGCATCACCGTGACCTGCAACGCGACGTCGGCGCAGACACCGGGGCCGTTCGTGTTCTGACCCACGCGTCCTGACGCGCGCGGCACGGCACGCACGCCGGGCGGCTCCCCGGGGACGGGAGCCGCCTTCCGCCGTGTCCCGCGCTGTCCGGCCCCGCCGGTCACGCCCCGGTGGCCAGCGCGCGCCAGTACTGCTCCTTGCCCTCGTCGCGAACGACGTAGCCGAGGCCCCGCGCCATCCCCGTCAGGTCCCGCGCGTCCTGCCCGGCGTCCCGCTTCAGCGCGGCCTTCCGCGCCGCGAGCAGCGCGTGCACCTCGGCGGGCAGGTCGGGGGTGCCGGGGATCCAGCGGTGGAAGTGCGACGCGTAGGGGTCGCCGTCCCGCCACGGGTAGCCGTGCGCGCGGAACGCCTCGGCCAGCGCGGCGGCGCGCGGCGCGTGCCCGCCGCGCACGAGTTCGCCGGAGTCGGCGTCGAGCAGTACGAGCTCCTTGCCGTCGACGAACACCGCGGAGACGTCCGCCCGTCGGAAGGTCCGCGGCTCGTCGCCCCGCTTGATCCGGACCTGTGTGTCGGTCAGCTCCAGCGTCATGTCCTCGGCGAGCGCGATGAAGGCGAGGACGACGCCCGCCGCGAGCCCGGCCACCATGACGAGCCCGGTCTGCCAGAGCGCGTCGAGCCCGCCGACGAACTCGACGGCGTTCCGCCAGGGGAGCACCGGCGATCCGGAGGCCCAGCGGGCGAGCCGGGGCAGCGCGAGGCCGAGCACGAGGCCGACGGCGGGGAGGCCGACGAGCAGCAGGAGCAGATCCCCGCGCGGGTGACCGAGCGAGGTCGTCCCCCCGCGCACACCCGCACGCGCGCCCTTCTGCCCTACGCCCTCTCCTGCCCCTTCTCCTTCGCGGAACCGTTCGTCCAGCATCCCGTGGTGCTCCGTTCGTCCCCGTGGGCGCGCCGCCGTCGACCGCCTTCCCCCGGGACGCTAGGGCTCCGGCACCGCCCGTCGCTGCCGCCGAAAGTCGCTCGCGGCCCTACTTCGGTAGCGAGTACGGTGCCGGTCATGCTGCCCGAGGTGATCACTGAGGAGGACTGGGACCGCGTCGTCCCCGACGAGACGGTCATGCGGCCCGGTGCCGCCGACCTCTGCGCCGGGCTCGGTCTCGCCGGGGCGTCCCTGACCCGCTACCCGGAGGGCTCGCAGCCGGTCTACGCCGTCGGTGACGAGCACGTGCTGAAGCTCTTCCCCGCGGCCGCCGCTCAGGACGGCATCACGGAGGCCCGCGTGCTGAGCCACGTCGAGGGCCGCCTCCCCGTCCCCACGCCCCGGGTGCACGCCGCCGGGGCGTACGAGAACGGCTGGCGCTACGTCCTGATGTCCCGCCTGACCGGCGAGGACCTCGCCACCGCCTGGCCGCGCGCCCCGCGCGCCGCCCGGGAGCGCGTGGTCACCGAGGCCGCCGAGACGCTCGCCGCGCTGCACGCGCTCGACCCCGAGCCGCTCGCCGACGTCCTGGGACCCGGCGACTGGGGCGCGTTCCTCGAACGGCAGCGGTCCCGCGCGGTCGAGCGGCAGCGCGAGCGCGGACTCTCCCCGGAGTGGCTCGACCAGATCCCCGACTTCCTGGCCTCCGTCACCCTGCCGTGCGCCACCGACGGCGCGGCGGCTCAACACGCCCTGCTGCACACCGAGTTCATGCGCCAGCACCTGACCGTCGAACCCGCCGACGGCTGGCGGCTCACCGGACTCCTCGACTTCGAGCCCGCCATGATCGGGGACCGGGCGTACGACTTCGTGGGCGTC
Organism: Streptomyces formicae; assembly: GCF_002556545.1. Taxonomy (NCBI): domain Bacteria; kingdom Bacillati; phylum Actinomycetota; class Actinomycetes; order Kitasatosporales; family Streptomycetaceae; genus Streptomyces; species Streptomyces formicae. The sequence goes on along the minus strand of NZ_CP022685.1, from coordinate 2,732,467 downwards.
GGCCTCTTCGTCACGCGCGCCGAGCCGGGGCTGCTCGCGCGCTTCATGAAGGCGTACGGCAGGACGTACGATCCGCGCCAACTCCTCGCGTACACCCTGCTCCACGTGTACAGCAATCTGCCCTGGTACCTCCGGGAACTGCCCGCCCCGCCCGCACCGCGTCTCGACGCGCTCGCCGAGACGTGGTTCGGACAGGGGACGTAGGGGGCGTAGGAGATGTAGGCGTCAGTCGACGACCGGCACCAAGGTCAGATACGCGATGCCCAGCACCCCGCGGTAGCCGCGCAGCCAGCTGGCACGCTGGGTGTCGACCTTCGCGCGCGTCTCGGCGGCCAGCGGGTGGTCGGGGTGCGAGGCCAGCCACTCCTCGGCGTCGGAGCGGTAGGCGGATTCGAACTCCTCCCACTCCTCGTCGTTCGCCGCCTCCACCCACAGCGGGCGGAACCCCGCCTCGATCGCCGCGTCCACCAGGTCGCCGAGGGAGAGGTGTTCGTCGGCGCGGGCGTCCGGCCACATCGCGGCGAGCTCGGCGGCGGTCGGCGTGCGCTGCCAGAACCCCTCGCCGAGCACGACGCGGCCGCCGGGGTTCACCAGGCCGCGAAGGGCACGCAGCGCCTCCACCGTGGCCAGGGGCAATGCGGCGGAGCTGAGGGCGTGACCGGCGCCGAGGCAGAGCACGACGTCGGCGGGGCCGTGCGCGGTGTCGGTGGCCGACTCCTGGACGAACTCGACGCGCCCGCCGAGCCCGCGCTCCTCGGCGTTCGCGCGCCCCCGGGCCAGGTCCTCCCCGTTCAGGTCGATCCCGACCCCGCTGGCCCCCGGCGCCTCGTCGAGGATCCGCAGCATCAACTCGCCCCACCCGCACCCGAGATCGAGCACGGAACGCGGCTCGCTCGCCACGAGCCGCTGGACCATCCGTCCCGCACGCGCCTCGGAGAGCGGCCCGTGAAAGGCGAGCCGTGTGAGTCGTGGGGGTCCGTCCTGGGCGGGGGAGTCGGGGGTGCCTGGAGCGGTGGGAGTGCTGGAATCCATGGTCATGGCCGTGGACGCTAACGTGCCGATGGCTCCGGTGGACAACGAATTTGCGGTGCCCCTTACGAGCCCTCTCCCTCGTCCACCGTCCTCTTCCTGGCCCCCAGCGTCATGAGTACGCCGATCGCCGTGCCCGCGAGGGCCGCGGGGACCATCCAGGTGCGGTTGAGGGCGTGGCCCAGGGCGTGGTCGGCGGAGTAGCGGCCGGGGCCCGTCACCGCGAGGGCCGCCGCGGTCAGGCCGAGGAAGGCCGGGTACTCGTAGCCGCCGCCCTGGCTGAAGAAGCCGTTCGGCGCGTGGACGGCCGTGGCGCCCGCCATCGCCCCTGCCGCCGCCGCGCCCGCCGCGGGTGTCGCGAGGCCCAGCGCGAGCAGGACGCCGCCGCCCGCCTCCGCGACCCCCGCGACCATCGCGTTCAGCTTGCCCGGCGCGTACCCGACCGACTCCATGAAGGCACCGGTGCCCTCGATGCCCCCGCCGCCGAACCAGCCGAACAGCTTCTGGGCGCCGTGCGCGGCGAGCACCCCGCCGGTCCCCGCGCGAAGCAGCAGCAGGCCGAGGTCGCGTCGGTCGAGGCATGAGCAGGTCATGGGGACTCCCGGGTCTCTCCGAGGGCGGTCGGGTCCCTCCCACCGTCCATCGGGGCGACGCGGCGCACCCTGTGCACGGGGCCGTCCGGGTGACACACGTCCGGCCCCGTCAGGGGCGCGGGGAACTGCGCGCTCAGCGCGCGACGAGCCGCAGTCGCGTCTGCCGAGGGCCCGGCAGTCGCGGCTGCGGCTCTTTCGTGGTTGCTCGCGCAGTTCCCCGCGCCCCTGACGGGGCCCGTACCGGTGGCGCCGGGGATGCCCCGGTGTGACCGTGGCCCCATGAGCATCCAAGTGAACCGGCTCGCCGACCCCCTGGTCCGCGCCTTCGTCACCGCCGTGAACGCCCACGACAAGGACGCCTTCAACGCCCTGCTCGCGCCCGGCGCGACCATGGCCGACGACGGCTCCGACCGGGACGTCGCCGACTGGACCGAGCGGGAGATCTTCTCCTGCAACGGCCACATGGACGTCGAGTCGGAGTCGGACGGCGGCCGCACGCTGCTCGTCTCGTACCGGAACGACACCTGGGGCGAGATGCGCACGAAGTGGAGCTTCACCGTCGACGACGCGGGCAGGATCTCCCGCTTCGAGACCGGCCAGGCCTGACGCCGAGCGGGAGCGTCAGGACGGGATGCGCACCGCCGAGCCGGTCACCCGCACCCGCTCCTCCCCGTCCCGCAGCGTCACCGTCAGCACCCCGGGCCTGCCCATGTCCGCGCCCTGGTACAGGGTGAGCTCCGCGTCGGCCGGTACCAGGCCGAGTTCGCGCGCGTAGGCACCGAAGGCCGCGGCCGCCGCGCCCGTCGCCGGGTCCTCCACGACGCCGCCGACCGGGAACGGGTCGCGCACGTGGAAGACGAAGTCGCTCTCGCGCCACACCAGTTGGACGGTGGTCAGGTCCAGGCGGCGCATCAGCGCTTCGAGGCGCGCGAAGTCGTACGAGAGGTCGGCGAGGCGCGCCCGTGTCGCGGCGGCGAGCACGAGGTGGCGGGCGCCCGCGAACGCGATGCGCGGCGGCAGGGCGCCGTCCAGCTCGTCCGCGCCCCAGCCGAGCGCGGCGAGCGCCTCGGTGACGTCGTCCCCGGCGGCCGCCTCGACGCGCGGCGCGACGCTGGTGAGCGTGGCCCGCAGCACGTCCGCCGCGCCGGAGACCGTCACCGGCACCGTGCCCGCCCGCGTCGCGAACACGAACTCACCTGCTCCGTCCCGCTCGGCGAGCGCCACCGCGGTGGCCACGGTGGCGTGTCCGCAGAAGGGGACCTCGGCCTTGGGGCTGAAGTAGCGGACGGCGTAGGCCCGTTCGGCGCCGGCCGGGTCCGGGGTGAGGAACGCTGTCTCGCTGTAGCCGAGTTCGGCCGCGATCGCGAGCATCGCCGCGTCGTCCAGGCCCGCCGCGTCGAGGACGACCCCGGCGGGGTTGCCGCCCGCGGGGTCGGTGGTGAAGGCGGTGTAGCGCAGCACGTCGGGTCCGGTGCCGGGGGAGTCCGCGGCGTTGTTCGTCGTCATGTCGCAGGGCAACCACTCCGCGCCCCGGGAGATTCCCGCGGCCCCAACCGCGGGTTCCGGTCCTTCGCGGAGCGGTCGCCCTGCCCCCTCCCCTTCGTGATGGTCAGTGGCAGTTCTTGTACCCGTGGTCGCCGCGCGTCCAGGAGCAGGAGTCCTGGAGCGAGCCGCTCGGCTTGACGAGGCGGGCCTTGTCGCTGGTGTTGTTCCAGACGTAGCTGCCGCGGCCCCAGTAGCGCACGCCCGAGGCGTTGGACCCCTTGCCGGTGCGGACCTTGACGGTCTTGCCCGCGCCGATCTTGTAACTGCCGAAGGTGTACGTGTAGCCGGTGTTGTCCTTGAGCTTGTAGCCCTTGAGCTGGACCGCGGAGCGGGAGCTGTTGTGGATGTTCACCCACTCCGCGTTCAGCGAGGAGTTGCTGCGGGTGTCACGGCCCGGGCTGTCGTACTGGATGTATCCGAGGTGCAGTCCGCCCTGGTGCCGGGCGGCCGCCGCCGACGCGGGCGAGGCGGCGAGCAGCGACACCGAAAGGGCGGTGGCCGCGAGGACGGCGGGGGCGGCGGTGCGTATGCGCAAGGCGTGCTCCAAGTGTGAAGTTCTCGTGGAGAGAAGCTGAGCATACGGGGTGCGCTGAGCGGGATTGAGGCGGTAGGTCCGATTCCACTTGTGTAGGTTTCCGGCCTCAGCCCCGCCCGACGTACGGCATGTTGGTCGCGAGCACCGTCGCGAACTGCACGTTCGCCCCGAGCGGCAGCTCCGCCATGTGCCGCACCGTGCGCGCCACGTCGGCCACGTCCATCACCGGCTCGGCCGCGAGCTCGCCGTTGGCCTGGAGGATCCCCGACTGCATGCGCTCGGTCATGTCGGTCGCCGCGTTGCCGATGTCGATCTGCCCCACCGCGATCCGGTACGGACGGCCGTCCAGCGAGAGGGACTTGGTCAGGCCCGTCAGGGCGTGCTTCGTCGCCGTGTACGCCACCGAGTGCGGGCGCGGCGCGTGCGCGGAGATCGAGCCGTTGTTGATGATCCGCCCGCCCTGCGGCTCCTGCTCCTTCATCTGCCGGAAGGCGGCCTGCGCGCACAGGAACGCGCCGTTGAGGTTGGTGTCGACGACATGGCGCCAGGCGTCGTAGGGGAGTTCCTCGACCGGGACGCCGCCGGGACCGAACGTACCGGCGTTGTTGAAGAGCAGGTCCAGGCGGCCGAAGCGCTCGCGCACGGCCGTGAAGAGCGCGGCCACGTCCTCGGGCCGCGCCACGTCGGTGCGCACGCACAGGGCGGCGCCGTCCTTCGCGGCGGCGAGGGCGGCCGTCTCCTCCAGGGTCTCCGTGCGGCGGCCCGCGAGCGCCACCGACCATCCGGCGGCGAGCAGTTCGAGGGCGACGGAGCGGCCGATCCCGGAGCCCGCTCCGGTCACCACGGCGGTCTTCGTCGGTGCAGTTGGCTCAGCGTTCATGGCCCCGCAGCGTACGGGAGGGCTGTCCACGCGGACATCATCCGACCGCCATGCGGCTGTTGTGTACGCGACAGTCGGGCGTCGTCCCCCGCCACTTCCATGCACCTGACACCAATCGTCAGGGGAGGGCCCATGACACCCGCAGGCCAGCACCACGCACCCGAACTCAAGGCAGCGGCACGCCACGTGGGGCGCCGCCGGTTCCTCACCGTCACGGGGGCCGCCGCCGCGCTCGCCTTCGCCACCGAGCTGCCCACCGCGGGCGTCGCGAGCGCCGCCGAGCTGGACGGGCGCAGGATCAAGGACAACCCCTTCACCCTCGGTGTCGCCTCCGGCGACCCGCTGCCCGGCTCCGTGCTGCTGTGGACCCGGCTCGCGCCCGCCCCCTACGAGCCGGGCGGCGGCCTGCCCAAGGAGCGCGTCGCCGTCCAGTGGGAGCTCGCCCACGACGCCCGCTTCCGGCGCGTCGCCAGACGCGGCACGGTCACCGCCCACCCGGAGTTCAACCACAGCGTGCACGTCGAGGCCGAGCACCTCGACGCGGGCCGCACCTACTACTTCCGCTTCAAGGCGGGCACGTGGGTCAGCGAGACGGGCCGCACCCGCACCGCGCCCCCGGCCGGCAGCCGCCCCGGCCCCCTCACCCTCGCCGCGGTCTCCTGCCAGGCGTACCACGACGGCTACTTCACCGCGTACAAGCACCTGGCACAGGACGACGTCGACGTCGTCTTCCACCTCGGCGACTACCTCTACGAGTACGCGGTCAACGCGGTCGGCGGCGCCCGCAAGTACACCGACCGCACGCTGCCCGCGCACTACAACAAGGAGACCCAGACCCTGGAGGACTACCGCCTGCGGTACGCCCTCTACAAGTCCGACCCCGACCTGCGCGCCGCCCACGCGGCCCACCCCTTCGTCGTCACCTGGGACGACCACGAGGCCGAGAACAACTACGCGGACGACATCTCCGAGAACGACGACCCGCCCGCCGAGTTCCTGCTCCGCCGCGCCGCCGCCTACCGCGCGTACTGGGAGAACCAGCCGCTGCGCCGCCCGCAGCTGCCCAAGGGGCCCGACGCGCAGCTCTACCGCCGCCTGGTCTGGGGCCGCCTCGCCCAGTTCGACATCCTCGACACCCGGCAGTACCGCTCCGACCAGGCGTACGGCGACACGGCCCACGCCCCGGGGCCCGAGTCGGACGACCCGGCGCGCACCATCACCGGCGCCACCCAGGAGCGCTGGCTCATCGACGGCTGGCACCGCTCGCGCGCGCAGTGGAACCTCGTCCCGCAGCAGGTCACCTTCTCCCAGCGCAAGCTGGACCTCACCGCGCAGGCGAAGCTCTCCATGGACGCCTGGGACGGCTACCGGGCCTCGCGGCAGCGGGTCCTCGCGGGCGCGAAGGCGGCGGACCTGGACAACCTCATGATCCTCACCGGAGACGTGCACGTCGGCTACGCCTTCGACATCAAGGCCGACTTCGACGACCCGTCGTCCAAGACCCTCGGCACGGAGATCGTCGCCACGTCCATCGCCAGCGGCAAGGACGGCGCGGACAAGCCCGCGAACTGGGAGACCTACACCAAGGCCAACCCCCACATGAAGTTCTACAACGGCCGCCGCGGCTACGTGACGGTCGGCCTGGACAGGGAGGCGGCGCGGGCCGACTTCAAGACGGTCTCGGCCGTCACGACGCCGGACGCCCCCATCAAGACGGCGGCGTCCTTCGTCACGGAGGCGGGCGACCCTGGCCTCAAGCCCGCATAACAGCCCCTCCGGCGTTTGAGGAGCGGGGTCTGGGGCGGCGCCCCAGGAGACGGCGCTCGGGACGGAAATCGGTCTGTACCACCCACCCAGAGCTGCGACCATGGTCGGGACTGAACCAACTGGGAGGGGCGCGATGCCTGAGCGCGGGCAGACCACGGAAGAGCACGAGATACGGACGGCGACGGGGCCGAAGAACCCCGTCGCCGTCCGCAGGACCGGCGCACTCGTCACCCTCGTCCTCGGCGGCCTCACCGCCGTCCCCCCGCTCTCCATGGACATGTACCTGCCGGCCCTGCCGGAGGTCACCGACGCGCTCAGCTCCCCCGCGGCGACCGTCCAGCTGACGCTCACCGCCTGCCTGATGGGCATGGCGCTCGGCCAGCTCGTCGTCGGCCCGATGAGCGACAAGTGGGGGCGCCGCCGCCCGCTCCTCATCGGCCTCCTCGTCTACATCCTGGCCACCGCGATCTGCGCCTTCGCGCCCACCGCGGAACTCCTCATCGGCTTCCGCCTCCTGCAAGGACTCGCGGGCGCGGCGGGCATCGTGATCGCCCGGGCGGTCGTCCGTGACCTGTACGACGGCGTGGAGATGGCCCGGTTCTTCTCCACCCTCATGCTGATCTCCGGCGTCGCCCCGGTCGTCGCGCCCCTGATCGGCGGCCAGGTCCTGCGCTTCACGGACTGGCGGGGCATCTTCGTCGTCCTCACCGGCGTCGGCATCGCGCTCACCGCCCTCGTGTGGCGGTGCCTGCCCGAGACGCTCGCCCCCGAGAAGCGGCACGGCGGCGGCACCGTCGAGGCGCTGCGCACCATGAAGTCGCTGCTCGCCGACCGCGTCTTCACCGGCTACATGATCGCGGGCGGCTTCGCGTTCGCCGCCCTGTTCGCGTACATCTCCGCGTCGCCCTTCGTCATCCAGGAGATTTACGGCGCGTCCCCGCAGACCTTCAGCCTGCTCTTCGGCGTGAACTCCGTCGGCCTGATCGTCGTCGGCCAGATCAACGGCAAGGTCCTGGTCGGCAGGATCAGTCTGAACAAGGTGCTCGGCTTCGGCCTGAGCGTGATCACCCTCGCCGCGACCGCGCTGCTCCTGATGACCACGGGCGTCTTCGGCGAGGTCGGGCTCGTTCCGGTCGCGGCCGGACTCTTCGTCCTGATGTCGGCGATGGGCCTGGCCATGCCGAACACCCAGTCCCTCGCACTCGTCCGCACCCCGCACGCGGCCGGTTCCGCTTCCGCGCTGCTCGGCACCACGTCCTTCCTCATCGGCGCCATCGCGTCGCCGCTCGTCGGCATCGCGGGCGAGGACACCGCCGTCCCGATGGCCGTCGTCCAACTGGTCTGCGCGCTGGCGGCCATCGCCTGCTTCGTGGGACTGTGCCGCCCCTGGCAGCACAGGGCCACGGAGGGAGTGGACCACTGACCGCACCACGGCTCCTGCGCACCGGCACCCCGGACCGCGCGGGCCTCGACCCCGACGAGATCGGCCGCCTCGTCTCCGAGGTGCGCGAGCTGACGCGCGGCCCGCGCCCCTGGTGCGCGGGCGCCGTCGTCCTCGCGGGCCGCGGCCCGGTGATCGCCGCCGAGGCGGCCGAGGGCTGGGCCGTGCGCTACGCCTCGTACGACCCGGAGACCGACGCGGGCGTCGAGCTGCCCCGCGAGTGGCGGGTGCCGATGCGCACGAGCACCCCCTTCGACCTGGCCTCGCTCACCAAGCTCTTCACGACCGTCGCCGCCGTGCAGCAGCTGGAACGCGGCACGCTCGGCATCGACGCCCTCGTGGGGGCGTACGTCCCGGAGTTCACGGCCGCCGCCGCGCACGGCATCACGGTGCGCCAGCTGCTCACCCACACCTCGGGCCTGCGGCCCGAGCTGCCGCTGTACGACTGCCCGGACGCCGCCGCGCGCCGCGTCGCCCTGCGCAGGGAGGAGCCGGTCACCGAGCCGGGCACCTACGTCTACTCCGACCTGAACATGCTGCTGCTCCAGCACGTCCTGGAGCGGCTCACCCGCCGCCCCCTCGACGTCCTCGTGCGCGAGGGCATCACCCGGCCCCTGGGCATGGCCGACACCGGCTTCGGCCCGCGCCCGGACGCCGCGGCCACCGAGGACCAGCGCAGGCCCTGGGCGAAGGCCGACCGGGGGATGCTGCGCGGCACGGTCCACGACGAGAACGCCTGGGCGCTCGGCGGCGTCGCCGGGCACGCCGGGCTCTTCTCCACCGCCCGCGACCTCGCCGTGTTCTGCCGCACGCTGCTGTGCGGCGGCTCGTACGGCAGGGCCCGCATCCTCGGCCCCGACTTCGTGGAGCTGATGCTGACCGCGCCGGGACTCGGCTTCGGCATCGACCAGCCGTGGTTCATGGGACAGCTCGCGGGCGGCGGCGCGGCGGGCCACACGGGCTTCACCGGCACGTCCTTGGTCCTCGACCCGGTGACGGACACGTTCCTCGTGCTGCTCGCCAACACCGTGCACCCGGTGCGCAGGCCCGCCGACAGCGCGCCGAGGGCGGCGGCGGCCACCCGCCTCGCGCGGGCGGCCCGGGGGCGGTAGCGGCTACAGGGCGCGGGCTACAGGGCGGGCTACAGGGCCCTGCGGAAGCAGACCCGGTGGTGCCCGGGGCCGTCGTAGTCGCTGTGCACGGGAAGACCGTCGACCTCGCGGTCACCCGGTTCGAGCGTGAAGCCCATGGCGCGGTGGAACGCGATGGAGCGGGTGTTGCGCGGCGAGGTGATCGACCGGACCTCCGTGCGGCCCGCGGCGGCGGCCCCGCGGAAGAACTCCTCGTAGAGCGTGCGGCCCACGCCCCGGCCGCGCAGCTCCGGGGCGACGCCCACGAAGTGGATGTACGCGCCGTGGTCGTCGTCGGCGGAGTACAGGCCGACGAGGAACGCCCTGACCGCGCCGTCCTCCTCCACGATCAGGCTGGTCTGCGAGAAGAACTGCAGAAACAGCTTCGGCAGCAGCAGGGACAGTTCCCTGGACTGCTCGGGGGAGTGGGTGGCATCCCACCAGGTCTGGACGCGATCGACGATCGCGCCGTGGTCGGACACCCTGGCCCGGCGTACCTCTGTGCTCATGACGCTCCTTCCCACACCTTCTCGCGCCGTTCACCGTCGGCTCGTGCTTCCCTCCTACCCCCGTAGAATCACGGGGTGAACGCCCCGATCTCCCCGGCTTCCCCAGCCTCCCCCGCCGACACGCTGCGCACCGCGCTCGCCGGGCTCCTCGACGGACTGCCGCCCAAGCAGGCGACCCAGGCCGTCGACCGGCTCATCGCCAACTACCGGGGCCGCACACCGACCGACGCACCGATCCTGCGCGACCGCGCGGACGTCGCGGCCTACGCCGCCTACCGCATGCCCGCGACCTTCGAGGCGGTACGTTCCGCGCTCGACGCCCTCGCGGACGCGGCGCCCGAGGGCTGGGCGCCGGGCAGTCACGTGGACGTGGGAGGCGGGACCGGGGCCGCGACCTGGGCGGTCGCCTCGACCTGGGCGGGGGAGCGGCCCGTGACGGTCCTCGACTGGGCCGAGCCCGCGCTGGCCCTCGGCCGTGAACTGGCGGGCGCGGAGCCCCGCTTGAAGGCCGCGCGGTGGCAGCGCTCCCGTATCGGAGCATCGCTCGCCATCGAGAGCACCGATCTCGTCACGGTGTCGTACGTCCTCGGCGAGCTCACGGAGGCCGACCGGGCCTCGGTCGTGGAGGCGGCGGCGGACGCGGCCGCGCAGGCCGTCGTCATCATCGAGCCGGGCACCCCGGACGGCTACACGCGGATCATGGAGGCGCGCGAGCGCCTGATCGCCGCCGGTTTCCGGATCGCCGCGCCCTGCCCGCACAGCGCGGCCTGCCCCATCGAGCCCGGCACCGACTGGTGCCACTTCTCGGCCCGCGTCAGCCGCTCGTCCCTGCACCGCCAGGTCAAGGGCGGCTCACTGGCGTACGAGGACGAGAAGTTCAGCTACGTCGCGGCGGTCCGCTTCGACCCGGTGCCGCCGTCGGCCCGGGTGGTGCGCCGCCCGCAGATCCGCAAGGGCCAGGTCCTCCTCGACCTGTGCGGGGCCGAGGAGGAGCTGCGCAGGGAGACCGTGACCAAGCGCCACGGCCCCCTCTACCGCGCGGCGCGCGACGCCGACTGGGGCGACGCGTGGCCGCCCCCGTCGGCGGAGTGACTCACGCGCCCCAGGTGCCCTGGTCGACGGCGCAGTTCCAGCCGGTGCCGTGCACGGCGAACTTGACCTTGTAGGACCGGGTGTTCAGCAGGTGCGTACGCACCTTGACGCCGAGCTTGGCCTTGCCCTTGAAGGACTTGTCGAAGACCGAGACGGTCTTCGACGTCCTGCGGGTGACCTTGCCGCCCGTCGGCGTCGCCTTGCCGAAGCGGACGTTCTTGACGTTGGTCACCGTGAACGTGACGTTCTTGATGCTCGAACGGCTCTTGTTCTTGATGCCGAAGTACAGTCCGCCGTTGGTCACCCAGCCGTTGCGGTCGATCTGGAAGCGCGACGTGTAGACGATGTCGATCGGGCATCCGGCGACGGCGCGCGGCGCGGCCTTCGCCGACGCGGCCTTCGGAGCGGTCGGTCCTGTCGCGGCGGACGCGGACCCGGCGAGACCGAGCTGTGCGGCCGTGAGTGCCCCCGCGGTGGCCAGGACCGCGGCGGACGTGCGCATACGGTTCACTGCGCTGATACCTCTTTCCCCCTGGGCCCCTGTGGACCCAACTTTTTGGTTGTGGTGATGCGTTCACACAGGACGGTCGATGTCACTGCGCGTCCGTATTGTTAGCACGTCCCCGGCCAGTTGGCTGAACTGACCCTCTTCTTAAGAGGTTCTTAGACCCGGCGACTATCCACATCCCCATGCCCACCAAGATCAGTTCTCCAGGCCATGCCCGCAGGCGCTCGGACACCCGCTTCCTCGCCCTGTCCCTCGCCCTCGCGCTCACCGCGGCCGGTGCCACCACGTACGCCTTCACCGCGGGCGCGGGACAGCCGCGCGGCAGCCGCGTCGAACTCGCCGTCCACGGCGGCACCGCGGTCGTCGACACCGCCACGCTCGCCGTCCGCGCCCGCACCGGTGACGGCCGCGACCTCACCCTCTCCGACGCCTCGGGCACCGACCTCGGCGCCCCGGGCCCGGTGACCCGCACCGGCGAGGACCGGGCCCGCTGGAGCTACCCCGAACGCGGCATCGACGTCACCGCCCGCACCGACCACGGCCGCCTCTCGCTGCGCATGAAGTCGGCCCGCGACACCTCCGTCAGCTGGCCCGTCACCGGCACCGACGCCGCGTCCACCTCGCTCCAACTCCCGCGCGGCGAGGGCCTGGACGTCCCCGTCGACGACGCCTTCTGGACCACGGGCAAGGGCGGACTCGGCGGCAGCACCGTCGACGTGGGCGAAGGTCTGACGCTGCCGCTGTGGGGCTACTCCCTCGGCGGGCGGACCGGCGTCAGCTACCTCACCCCCACCGACATCGGCACGACCCTCGGCTTCACCGCCCCCGGCGGGCGCCTGCGCACCACGGCGCGGCACACCTTCGACGGCGGCGACGGCACCCGCGACTACACCGTCACCTTCGCCCTGACCGACGGCAACGCGGTCGCGCCCGCCGCCGACTACCGCTCCTACCTCGCCGAGCGCGGCCGGCTCGGCAGCCTGAAGCGGAAGATCGCGAAGAACCCCGCCACCGGCAAGCTCCTCGGCGCCTTCCACGCCTACACCTGGGGCGAGGCCCGCACGGCGGACGGCGTCGAGCGGCTCCGCAAGCTCGGCGTCGACCGGATGTGGCTCGGCTACGACGGTGAGCCCTACCCGGACGGGGCGGCGGTGAGCGCCGCCAAGAAGGCCGGATACCTGACAGGACCCTACGACTCCTTCGCCAACGGCCAGGACCCGAAGAGCGCCGACGCCCCCAACTCGCGCTGGCCCGGCACCGTGTACCCCGACTTCTGCGTACGCGACGCACACGGCAAGCCCGAGACGGGCTTCGGCGGCCGGGGCTGCTACCTCAGCTCGGCGGCCTTCGAGAAGGCCGAACCCCGCCACCACTACCTCGCGGACCGCACCCGCGCCATGGTCGCGGGCGGCGCCGACAGTTACTTCCTCGACGTCGACGCCACCGGCGAACTCTTCCGCGACCACGGCAAGGGCCACCGCATGACCAAGGCCGAGGACCGCGAGCACCGCCTCGCGCGGATGCGCCGCATCGCGGAGACCGGCAAGGGCCTCGTCCTCGGCTCCGAGACCGCCCAGGCGTGGGCGAACCAGGTGCTCGCCTTCGACCACGGCGGCGGCACCCCGGCGGCCGACGGCCTGTGGGCGCTCCAGAAGGACCGCGAGAAGTGGGGCGGCTACTACCCGGAGAACGCCCCCGGCGTCTTCTTCAAGCCCGTCGACCTGCCCGCCGACCTCGCCAAGGCGATGTACGACCCCCGCTACCGCGTCCCGCTCTACGAGACCGCTCTGCACGGCTCCCTGGTCAACACCGAGCGCTGGGAGCTCGGTTACGAGAAGCTGCCGGACCAGAAGAAGGACCGGGCGCTGCTCGCGATGCTCGACAACACCCCCCTCAACTACGTCCTGGACGGCCCGTCCCTGACCAAGCACGGCGCCGAACTGGCCGCGCTCCAGAAGTACTTCTCGCCGCTGCACAAGGCGGCGGGCACCGAGCCCCTGACCTCCTACCGGCGACTGAGCGCGGACCGCACGGTCCAGCGCACGGTGTTCGGCAGGGGCACGCTGACCGTCACGGCCAACTTCGGCACCAAGGCGTACGAGGGCCTGCCGGGCGGCTGCGTCGACGCCCGCCTCAAGGGCGACGACGCACCGCGCAGGCTCTGCCCGGGGAAGCTGGGCTGAGCGCCTAGCTCCGCAGCTCCTGCGTACAGCACTTCACGCTGCCGCCGCCCTTGAGCAGCTCGCCGAGGTCCACGCCGATGGGTTCGTAGCCGCGCTCGCGCAGCGGCTCGAAGAGGCCGATGGCGGCCTGTGGGAGCAGCACGTGGAGCCCGTCGGACACGGCGTTGAGCCCGAGCGCCACGGCGTCGGGCTCCTCGGCGATCAGCGCGTCGGGGAAGAGCCGCCTCAGGACGGTGCGGCTGCCGGGGGAGAAGGCGGGCGGGTAGTACATGACGTCGTCCGCCGCGTCGTCCAGGACCGCGAGCGCGGTGTCCAGGTGGTAGTAGCGGGGGTCGACCAGATCGAGCCCGATCACCGGGCGGCCGAAGAACTCCTGCGCCTCGCCGTGCGAGAGGGGGCTGGCCCGGAAGCCGCGCCCGGCCAGGACGTACGAGGAGGTGACGGCGAAGTCGCCCTCGCCCTCGTTGATGTGGACGGGTTCGTGGATCTCGGTGTAGCCGTGCGTCCTGAACCACTCCAGGTGGGCGTCGGCCTCCCCCTCGCGCTCGCGGTAGGCGAAGCGCGCGCCGAGCACGCGGCCCTCGACGACGGTCGCGCCGTTGGCGGCGAAGACCATGTCGGGCAGGTCCGCTCTGGGAGTCAGTTCTTCGACGGTGTGGCCGAGCGAGCGGTACACGTCGCGCAGGTCCTCCCACTGGGCGACGGCGAGCGGCACGTCGACCGGTTTGGCGGGATCCATCCAGGGGTTGATGGAGTACGTGACCTTGAAGTGTGCCGGTGGGCACATCAGATAGCGCCGGGGTGTGGCGCACCGAGGAGAGCGAGGAAAACGGGACAACGAAGGCTCCTCACGTACCGCAGGGTCGGATGCTGCCCCTGCCGGGGGCAGTTGCTGCCCATAGTGCGGTCTGAGGAGCCTTCGCGCTGTGCACCGAACGGGTGGTTGACGTCACGCTGCTGCTCCTGGGGTGCGGGAGGGATCTCCGCGCTTCGAGCCGAGCGAGACGTACCGTCTTGTCGAGACGGTACGTCTCGCTCGCTGCTACATTCGATGCCATGGCCCAGAAATCAGCCCCCGACTCCACGCGCCGCAGCGAACGCTCGCGCCGCGCGATCTACGACGCCGCCCTCGCCCTCGTCGGCGAGGTCGGCTACGGCAAGCTGACGATCGAGGCCATCGCGGCCCGCGCCGGCGTCGGCAAGCAGACGATCTACCGCTGGTGGTCCTCCAAGGGCGCCGTCCTGCTCGACGCCTTCCTCGACCTCGCCGAGCAGGCGTCCCGCGCCGCGAGCGAGAACGCGGGCCGGGAGGAGGTCGCCACCGAGATCCCGGACTCCGGCGACCTGGAGGCCGACCTCAAGTACGTGATGCGGGCCACCGTCGACGAGTTCAACGACCCCAAGTACGACGCCCCCTACCGCGCGCTCGCCGCCGAGGGGCTGCTCAACCCCGAGCTGGGCGCCGAGTTCGTGGAGAAGCTCCTCGAACCGCAGCTCCAGCTCTTCGTGAAGCGGGTGCGCCAGGCCCAGGACGCGGGCCAGGTCGCCCCCGGCGTCGACCCCCGCATCGCCCTCGAACTGTGGGCGGGCCCGCTCGCCCAGCGCTGGCTGATGCGATCGGGCCCGCTCACCCACGCCTACACCGACAAGCTCGTCGAGTACGCGCTCTACGGCATCACGCCGCGCCCCGCCGCGTCCTGAGCGCGGACCTCGTCGACGCGGCGATCGGGGTGCGCGACAGGAGCCCCGGCGCATCCGTGATGATGCCGTTGCAGCCGAGCCGCAGCGCCCGGTCGCGCTGCGCGGGCGTGGTCACCGTGTGCGCCCACACCCGGGGGATCCCCGAGTTCACCGCGCGGATCAGATCGCTGTCGCGCGCCTTGTAGTCCACGTCGAGCACGTCCACGTACGACGCCCAGTGCTCGGGCCGGTCCGCGCGCATCTGCGTCTTGGAGCGCCACAGCTGGGCCAGCAGGCCCATCTGGTGGGCGCGTTGGGCCACCGCCGGGTTGTTGGAGTTCACGAAGACCGAGCGGGTCAGGCCGCGCGAGCGGATCAGCGTGGCGAGGCGCTTGAGGCTCTGCGGGTCCTTGGCCTCCAGCATCAGCATGATGCGCCCGCCGAACCGGTCGAGCACCTCCGCGACCGTCGGCGGGCGCTCCGGGCTCCAGAACCCCGGCAGATCCATGCCGGGGCGCACCAGGACGTCCTGCCACGACGCGCTGTCCAGGTCCCGCACCGGGCCCGTCTCGTACGTGGTGCGGTCCAGGGTCGCGTCGTGCATGACCACCAGCGTGCCGTCGCGCAGTATCCGGGTGTCGAAGTCGATGACCTGGGCGGTGCCGCGTTCGTACGCCGCGGCGAGGCCCGACATGCTGTTCTCGGGCACCTCCAGGGCGCCGCCCCGGTGTGCGGTGTAGACGACGCTGGGGAGCGCGTCCACCGTCAGGGGGCCGCCGCCCCATTCGATCGGGGCGAGGAAGCCGCTCGGTGCCGTGAGGGTCAGCGTCGTGAGAGCTGTCAGCACAGTCCTGATGACCATGGCGACACCGTAGGGGGGTAAATCCCCTCTTAGTACGCAATGACGCGCGAAGCAGTCCGGCGCCTTGGATCACCCCAGGTACCCCGGATGTGGGCTCCGGCCCCCCGGGGCGCAGGATGGTGGGACCATGGGTCATGCTTTCGGCACAACGGCGAGGTGAGGGGCTAGATGGGCGCGGAGTACGGTAGCCGGTCCGGCGTACAGGGCAGGATTTCCCAGTGGCTGCGTCGCCGCCCCAAGGACACGACGGCCGACGACCAGGCCCGCGTGGACCTGCTCCTCGCCGCCGCGGCGGCCGGACTGCCGCTCGCACCGGCCGCCTACCCGTCGGGCTACCGATGTTCCTGCGACCGGATCGGCTGTCCCACGCCCGCCAGGCACCCCGTCTCCTTCGCCTGGCAGACGCAGTCCACGACCGACCGGGGCCAGGTCGAGCGGTGGGCGCGCCACCAGCCCCAGGCCAACTTCATCACCGCGACCGGCATGGTCCACGACGTCCTCGACGTGCCGCTGAGCGCCGGGCGCGTGGCCCTCGAACGGCTGCTCGCCGCCGGTATCGAGGTCGGTCCCGTCGCCGAGTCGGGTGATGACCGGATGCTCTTCCACACCGCCACCCGCGGCACCCCCGAGGACGAGGACGAGTGGTGGCCCTGCGAGCTGGACTGCCACCCCGAGACGATGGACGAGCACCCCGGCCTGCGCTGGCACTGCCGCGGTTCGTACGTCCTGGTGCCGCCCGCCAGGCTCCCCGGTGACCTGGGCATGCGCTGGGTGCGCGGCCCCGAGCACCCGCTGCCGGACCCGCTGACGCTCCTGGAGACGCTCACCGACGAGTGCGCCAGGGTCGCGGGCGAGCCGCAGGACGACGTCGCCGCCTGGCCCTCGCGCCGCTGAGCGCGGTCCGGCGCGGGGCCGCTACTCGCCCCGGGCCCCCGTGAGCCCCTGGATGCGGCCGAGGAACGCCACCTTCTCGCCGCCCGACTTCTTCGGGTCCACGACGACCTGGTTGGACGCCCTGTTCAGCGTCAGTGACTGCTTGACCTCGCCCTTGAGCAGGGCCTTCGCGTCCGCGTCGACCTTCGGGCTCAGCCCCTTGGACGCGGTCTGCCGCTCGTAGTGGCGGGTGGCGAAGAACACCAGCGCGCCGCCGTCCTCGGTGCGCAGCCCCAGCGGCGCGAACGTGCCGCCGTTCTGCGGCTCGTCGATGTACTGCACGGCGAGGCCCGCCCGCTGGGAGTTCCGGTCGCGGAACGCCTTCCAGCGCGACGTGTGGTCGCCCGGCGCGAAGGCGTCGCCGCCGGACTTCAGGTACGACGTGTACTCCTTGCCGAGGTCGGACGGCGCGAGCGCGAGGTCCTTCGCGCCCGTCGTCACCGGCTGCGCCCAGCCGTCCTCGTCCTTCTTCAGCTCGGGCATCTTCTGCGGCGAGACCAGGTTCAGGTACGTCGCGCGCCACAGCTCGTCGGGGCCGCTCTTGGTGAAGACCCACAGCCAGCGCAGGTCCGAGCGGCGGGTGGCCTTGGAGTCGGCGAGGAACCAGCGCGGCCAGCCGGCCTTCTTCGGGATCGAGTACTTCACGTCCGTCAGTTCCAGCGGCACCGCGCCGGGGTTGCCGCCGGGGTGCTGGACGCCGCGCGACTTCAGGCCCGCCTGGTTGATGGCGCCGAGGGGGCCGGTGATCCGGGCGGCGTCGAGGGCCGGATCGTACGCCTTGTCCGCCTTGTTGTACGCGGTGAGGAAGTCATCGAGGGCCTTGGCGGCCTCGGACTTGGTGGCGGAGGGCACGACCTCGCGCTCGCCGTGCACGGTCACGCATCCGCTCGCCGTCAGCGCGAGGGCCGACACCGCCGCCGACGCCATGAGAGGCCGATTGAGACCGCGAACCCTGCGAACCTTGCTCATCGGAATGTCCTCACCTACCCCTTCCCGGGGCCGAACCCTACCGGGGCCGGGAAGGGGCGTGGCCAGGAGGTCCGAACTCAGGGGGTTTGCAGGTTCCCCTCGTAGACCCAGGCGCGGTAGCTCGTGCCGTTGGGGTCGCCGTAGTACCACTTGTTGCCGTGGCTGTTCTTCTTGTAGCAGCGGGCGTAGAAGCCCTCGAAGGACGACAGCTTCTTCTTCTTGGTGTAGCTGGAACCCGGCCCGGTCCACGTCTGGGCGCCGAACGAACTGGCGATCATCTGCTTGTTCTTGATGTTCACCGAGCAGGCGGAGCCGCCGACGGCCGACGCGCCGGTCGCCGTCATCAGCGTGCCGCCGAGCGCCATGGCCGTGGCGGCGGTCACCGTGGCCAGGGTTTTCCCGAGACGGGAACTACGCATGAAATGTCCCTCGTGATTGGTTGATCGGTTGATGAACGGCGATCATAGGCACGGGAGTTCGGGCCGGGACAGGCGGGGTCAGCCCTGTTCCGGAACCGTTGCCTTCTCCGGCGCGGGAGCCTTGTCACGGGCCGCCCGCCGCGTCGGCGCGAAGAAGAACGCCAGCGTCGGCACCAGGTAGAGGAGCCAGACGACGACCTGCAACACCGTCGGATCGGGCTGGAAGTTGAAGACGCCCTTGAGGAGCGTGCCGTACCAACTGTCCGGCGGGATCGTCGCGCTGATGTCGAACGCCTTGTCCCGCAGGCCGCCGATGAACTCCGCCTCCTGGAGGTCGTGCACGCCGTACGCGAGGACGCCCGCCGCCACCACGACCAGCATCGCGCCGGTCCAGGTGAAGAACTTCGCGAGGTTGATGCGGACCGTGCCCTTGTAGAAGAGCCAGCCGAGCGCGACCGCGGTCAGCAGCCCCAGGATCACGCCGATCAGCGGCGCGTGCGAGCCGTCGCTGGAGGCGCGCACCGACGCCCAGACGAACAGGGCCGTCTCCAGGCCCTCCCGGCCCACCGCGAGGAACGCGGTCGCCACCAGCGCGGCCGTGCCCATCTGCAGGGCCGCGTCCAGCTTGGCGCCCAGCTCGGCCTTCAAGTGCCGCGCCGTGCGCCGCATCCAGAAGACCATCCACGTCACCAGGCCCACCGCGACGATCGACAGGGAGCCGCCGAGCGCCTCCTGCGCCTCGAACGTCAGCTCCTGCGAGCCGAAGGTCAGCGCGCAGCCGAAGCCGAGCGCCAGCGCCACCGCGACGCCGATGCCGACCCAGATGGGCACGAGCGCGTCCCGCCGCCCGGTCTTCACCAGGTACGCGATGAGGATGCAGACGACCAGGCTGGCCTCCAGGCCCTCGCGCAGGCCGATCAGATAGTTGCCGAACATCGGCTCACGCCTCCCGGGTGAACAGGCCCCTGCCCCACCAGTCGTCCTTGCCGCGGACGCCCGGCGGGACCGCGAAGACCGCGGAACCCACGTGCTGGATGTACTCGTTGAGCGCGTCGGAACGCGCCAGGTTGCGCTGCACCGGGATGAAGCCCTTGCGGACGTCCCGCTGGTACGCGAGGAAGAACAGGCCCGCGTCCAGGCGGCCCAGGCCGTCGGTGCCGTCCGTGAAGGAGTAGCCCCGGCGCAGGATCGTCGCCCCGTGGTTGGCGTCGGGGTGCGCGACGCGGACGTGCGCGGTGGGCTTCATCGCCTTCAGGAACGGCTCGTCGTGCTCCTTGGCCTTGCCGACCGGGGCGCCCTCGCCCTTGTCGCGGCCGAAGATGTCCTCCTGCTCGCCGAGCGGCGTGCGGTCCCAGGTCTCGATGTTCATCCGGATGCGGCGCGCCACCAGGTAGGAGCCGCCCGTCATCCAGCCGGGACCGTCCTTCTCACCGACCCACACGTGCTCGTCGAGGCGCGCCGAGTCGTCGCCGGAGACGTTGCGCGTGCCGTCCTTGAAACCGAAGAGGTTACGAGGGGTCTGCGCGCCCGGCGTCGTCGACGAGGTCTTGCCGAAGCCCAGCTGGGACCAGCGCACGGCGACCTTGCCGAAGCCGATGCGCGCGAGGTTGCGGATGGCGTGCACCGCGACCTGCGGGTCGTCCGCGCACGCCTGCACGCACAGGTCGCCGCCGCTGCGCGCCTTGTCGAGGTTGTCGCCGGGGAACTTGGGGAGGTCCACCAGGGCGTCGGGCCGCTTGTCGCCGAGCCCGAACTTCTCGAACAGGGAGGGCCCGAAGCCGATCGTCAGGGTGAGCCGGGACGGCTTGAGGCCGAGCGCCTCGCCGGTGTCGTCCGGCGGCGCCTCGGCGAGCCCGCCGTACGCGCCCTCGCCGATCGCGTGCCCCTCGGTCATCCGCGCCGCGGCCTTCGTCCAGTCCTTGAGGAGCTGGACGAACTCCTCGCGGTCGTCCGTCTTCACGTCGAACGCCGCGAAGTGGAGCCGGTCCTGGACCGCGGTCGCGATGCCTGCCTGGTGCGCGCCGTGGAAGGCGACGGCCGCCCCCGATTCGGCGGCGGGCGCCACCTCGTCGCCGGTGCGGACCATCGCCACCGCGCCGCCCGCCGCGGCCGCGCCGAGCGCGAGCCCGGCGCCGCCGAAGGCGAGCAGTGCACGTCTGGACGGCGCGGGGGAGTTGCCCTCGGCGGTGGCCGCTTCGGGCGCGGTCCCCGGCTCGTTTGTGGTGATCTCAGCCATCGTTCCCCCTTGCCGCTACTTGGACTTGGCGACGGCCGCCGCCAGCTTCGACAGCGGCTCCGCGAGCGCGTTGACGCCGTCCTGCAGTTCCTTGCGGTCCGCCTTGCCGACCTTGTCGTACGAGGTGAACTCGTAGGAGTCGGCGCCGCCCTCGCGGTGCTTGTCCAGGAGCTTGCTCAGGGCCGCGAACTGCTTGTCGAGCTCCTTGGCGAGCTTCGGGTCGTTCTCGGCGGCGACGGGCTTGAGCAGCTCGTAGGACTTCTCCGCGCCCTCGACGTTGGCCTTGAAGTCGACCAGGTCGGTGTGCGAGTAGCGCTCCTCCTCGCCGGTGACCTTGCCGGTGGCGACCTCGTCCAGGAGCTCCTTGGCGCCGTTGGCCATGGAGGTCGGGGTGATCACGGCCTTGCCGACCCGCTTCTGCCAGTCCAGGAGGTCCTTGTCGAGCTGGGTGGCGAGCGCCTTCTCGCGCTTGCCGATCTTCTTGTCCTTCCACAGGGCGCGCTCCAGACGGTGCCAGCCCGTCCAGTCCTTCTCCACGTCCTGGCCCTCCTCAAGACCGTCCTCGCGCACGTCGACCTTCGGGTCGATGTCGCCGAAGGACTCGGCGACCGGCTCGGTGCGCTCCCAGCCGATGCGCGAGAGGGCGTACGCCTTCTTCGCCGCCGCCAGGTCGCCCTTGCGCACGGCGTCGGTGAACGTCTTCGTCTTCGGCAGCGTCTCGTCGGCCTGCGCCTGTGCGTAGGCGCGGTACTCGGCGACGGCCTTGTCCAGGCGCGGGTCGCGCTTGGCGGTCTTGGTGCCGCCGGTGACGGTGACCTCCTGGCGGATGCCGTCGCCCTTCATGCCGGGCTTGCAGGCGATCTCGTACGACCCCGCCTTCACCTCGGCGGTCAGCTTCTGCTTGGTGCCGGGGCCGATGTTCTCGCGCTCGCTGACGATGCGGTCGTCGGGGAAGAGGATGTAGACCTCGGTGACCTTGGAGCCCTTGTTCTCGATGGCCAGCTCGACGTGACCGGCGGAGAGCTTCTTCTTGGAGACGTCGCACTTGTCGTCGGTGGCGATCACGCTGACGCTGTTCGCCCCGCCGCTCTTGGCGTCGCTCTTCTCCGTGCAGCCGGTGACGGCGGTCAGGGCCGCCGCGGTGGCGACGGCGGTGACGACGGAGACGCGGGCGGGTCGCACGGGTCGCATAGAGGGCTCCAAGGCGGTTCAAGGACGGGCGCAGACCCCACCGCAGGCCGGTGAGGCGGACCTAACTTAACTGAGCCTTACCTCGGTGATACCCGCCTGTTCCGTGATTCAGCTCTCACGCTTCACCCGCGCTCACAAACCGATCACAAGGGCTTGATGAGTCGCCCATGACCAGGCAAAGCAAAGGTCAAGCAGGGAGTTCCGGGCCCCTGAGCGGGGCGACCACGGGGGCGCCGGTGCGCGGGTGCGGGAAGACCTCCACCGGCTGCCGGTACACCTCGCTGAGCAGCTCCTCCTCGAACACCTCGGCGGGCGCGCCCTCGGCCGCGACGCACCCCGCGCGCAGCACCGCGACCCGGTCCGCGTACGCCGCCGCGAGCCCCAGGTCGTGCAGGACCACCACGACCGCGTCCCCCTCGGCCGCCCGCTCCCGGCAGATCCGCAGGACCAGCTCCTGGTGGCGCAGGTCGAGCGCGGCCGTCGGCTCGTCGAGCAGCAGCAGCGGGGCGCGCTGGGCGAGCACCCTGGCGAGCGCGACCCTGGCCCGCTCGCCGCCGCTGAGCGCGGAGAAGGGACGGACGGCGAAGTCGCCCACCTCGGTGGCCGCCATCGACTCGCGCACGATCCCGTCGTCGTCATCGGCGAGCCGCGTCCCCGCCCAGGGCGCGCGGCCCATCCGGACGACGTCCTCGACGGGGAAGGGGAAGGAGAGCGCGGCGGACTGCGGCAACACCGCGCGGCGAAGGGCGAGTTCGGCCGCGGGCCACTCGGGGGCCGGTCTCCCGCAGATCCGGACGACACCCTCGGCCGCGGGCAGGTCGGCGGCGAGCGCGGCCAGCAGGGTCGACTTCCCCGCGCCGTTGGGGCCGACCAGGGCGAGCACCTCGCCGGAGCGCGCGGCGAGCGAGACCCCGCCGAGCACCTCGCGCCCGCCGAGCCGCACCCGCAGTCCTTCGGCGGCGGCGAGCACGTCGCCCGGCGCGCTCGGGCCCGGAAGGGCGCGCTCCCGCCCCGCGAAGAGCCGCCTGCCCCACTGCCCGATCATGCCCAACCACCTTGCTTGCGACGGGTCCTGCGCAGCAGCCAGAAGAAGAACGGGCTGCCGAAGAGGGCGGTCAGCACGCCGAGCGGCAGCTCGGCGGGCGCGGCCACGGTGCGCGCGGCCAGATCGGCCGCGACCAGGACCAGCGCTCCGCCGAGCGCGCTCCCGGGCACGAGGAAGCGGTGCCCGGGGCCTGCGGCCATCCGCAACAGGTGCGGCACGAGGAGGCCGACGAAGGTGATGATCCCGGCGACGGCCACCGCGGCCGCGGTCAGCAGGGCCACCACGAGGACGAGCACGAGCCGCAGCCGCTCCACGTCCACGCCCAGGTGCCGCGCGGGCCGCTCGCCGAGCGCGAGCAGGTCCAGCTTCCGCGCGGAGAAGGGTGCGACGGCGAGCCCGAGCAGCGCGCACGGCAGCACCGCGAGCACCTTGGGCCAGGTCGCCTGCGCGAGCGAGCCGAGCTGCCAGAAGGTGATCTGGCTGATCTGCGCGTTGTCCGCGAAGAAGACGCACAGGCCGATGAGCGCGCCCGCGAACGCGTTCACGGCGATGCCGGTGAGGATCAGCGTGACGACTTCCGTACGGCCGCCCTCGCGTGCCATCGCGTACACGAGCAGGACGGTCGCGAGCCCGGCGACGAACGCGCAGACGGTGATGGTCCAGTTGCCGAAGAAGCTGAGGCCGAGCGCGATGGAGGCGACCGCGCCGACCGCCGCGCCCGAGGAGATCCCGATCACGCCGGGCTCGGCCAGCGGATTGCCGAACACGCCCTGCATCAGGGCGCCCGCGCAGCCGAGCGAGGCGCCGACGAGCAGCGCGAGCACGACGCGCGGAAGCCGCACGTTCCACAGCACGCTCTCGCCGACCCGGTCGAGCGCGGCCCCGCCGAGCCCGATCCGGTGCTGCACGGAGCCGAGCACGTCGCCGAGCGGGATGCGGTAGGCGCCGGTGCCCGCGGAGATGAGACAGAGGAGTACGAGGGCGGCCACGAGCCCCACGGTCAGCGGGAGCGCGGCGCCGCGACGGCGCCGTGGGGCGCCCTCGGGCGGCGCGGGCGCCTCGGCGTCGGCGGCTCGGGTCAGGACGCTCACTCGCCGCCCCCGTAGAGCTGGTCCACCAGGGACTTGAGGACCTGGTCGGTGCGCGGCCCGTAGTTGAGGAGGACCCCGTCGTCGATCGAGACGATGCGCCGGTCCAGGCCCGCGGGGGTCTCCGCGACGCCCGGGACCTTGAGGAGCCCGTCCACGCCGTCCACCGAGTCGAGCCCCTTCCGCATGACCAGGATCGCGTCGGGCGCGGCCTTGGCGAGTGCCTCACTGGTGATCGCGGTGAAGTCCTTCTTCAGCCCCGACTCCTTGCCCGCGTCGACCGCGCCCGCCGCCTCCAGGAGCGAACTCGCCCCGGACGCACGGCCGCCGAGCAGATAGACGGAGGCCGAGCCGCGCAGATAGAGGAAGGCGACCCGCGGCTTCTTCGCGCCCTTGTCGGCGGGGATGTCCTCGCGGACTGCCGCGATCCGCCGCTCCGTACGCCTCGTCAGCTCGGCGCCCGACTTCTCGACGCCCAGGGCCTTGGCCACCGCCGCGATCCGCGGGCTCACGTCGCCGAGGCCCTTGGCCGGGTCGAACACGACGAGCGGGATGCCCGCGTCACGGATCTGGTCGACGGCCTCGGCGGGCCCGGTGGTGGTGTCCGCGAGGACGACGGTCGGCCTGAGGGAGAGCACGCTCTCCGCCGAGACGTCATGGGCACGTGTCACCACCGGCAGCTTCTCCGCCTGGTCGAAGGTGGCGGTGATGTCGCGCGCCACGACGTTCTTCCCGAGTCCGAGGGTGAACACGATCTCGTTGAGGCTGCCGGTGAGCGGCACGATGCGGCTGGTGTCCCTCACCGTCACCTCGTGTCCGTCGGCGGAGGTGACGGTGGCGGGCAGTGCGGGCTCGGGCCGCGTCTTCAACGGCTCGACGCGGTCGGGTGCGGCGGCTTTCGCCTGCGCCTTCTCCGCTCCCGTGCCGCCGCTGCCGTCCGACGTCTGGCACCCCGTGAGGCCGAGGGCGAGTACGGCGGCCCACGCGCCTGCGATGCGGAGTGAGCGCGGCATACGCACCGAAGTCCACCGTCCTGTCGTGCTGTTGAGGTCCGAGGTGCCGGGGTTCCCGGTGGTGGGGTTCCCGGCCGGGATGATCGTAGTTTAGGTTAGCCTTACCTTATTGGCTAGCCCTGGAGGGGTCCCCCCATGCCGTCGTCGAGACAGGCGCGCGCCACCGCCCGCGCCGGATCCGTGGCCGTCCTGACCGCGCTCGTCGGAGCACTGCTCCCAGCGGCCACCGCGCACGCCGAGAGCCGCGCGGTGCAGGGCGGACGGCTCGACTGGGGCATCAAATCCTCGTTCCAGAGCTACGTCACCGGGCCCATCGCACAGGGGAGTTCGACGCTTCAGGGCGGCGCCGCCACGGTCGGCGGCAGTCAGTTCCGCTTCCACTCGGCGAAGGGCTCGTACGACCCGGACAGCGGGGCGTTCCGTGCCGGGTTCTCGGGCGGGGTGCGCTTCACCGGGCACAAGAAGGGCGGCTCGTACGAGCTCGACCTCACGATCAGCCGCCCCACCGTCAAGGTCTCCGGCGGCTCCGGCACGCTCTACGCCGACATGGTCAGCAAGGAGAAGGGCACCGGCAAGGTCACATCGACCGCGCAGGTACCGCTCGCCTCGCTCAACATCTCCGGCATCGACATGAAGGGCGGCACGGGCCCGATCGCCCTCAACAACCTGCCCGCGACGCTCACTTCACAGGGCGCCAGGGCCTTCGCCGGGTACTACACGGCGGGCACCGCGCTCGACCCGGTGAGCCTGTCCACGGACCTGACCGCCGCCGCGAAGCCGGGCGGGAAGAAGCCGTCCAAGGACGCGAAGCCGCCCAAGGACGAGAAGTCGTCCGGGTCGGACAAGAAGAAGGCTGCGGGCCGCATCGAGGACGCCGCCGTCGACTGGGGCGTGCGCCGGACCTTCCGCGAGTACGTCACCGGATCCATCGCCAAGGGCGAGTGGAAACTGTCCGAGGGGGCCCAGGACGGCGGCGCGCTCTTCCGCTTCCCCCAGGGCGCGGGGACGTACGACGAGAAGAAGGGGACCCTCGCGGCGGACTTCGCGGGAACCCTCCGCTTCACCGGCGAACACGGCCTCGACCTCGCGCTCAGCAAGGTCGCCGTCGAGGTGGAGGACGGCAAGGGCACGCTCAGCGCGAACGTCGAGAGCAAGGGCGACAGGGGTGTCTCCCTGAAGAAGGCGCCCCTGGTCACCTTCGCCGCCCCGGCCAGGGACCTGAAGCCCGAGGACGGCCTCGTCGCCCTCACCGAGGTG
The DNA here is from genome assembly GCF_002556545.1 of Streptomyces formicae. Classification (NCBI taxonomy): domain Bacteria; kingdom Bacillati; phylum Actinomycetota; class Actinomycetes; order Kitasatosporales; family Streptomycetaceae; genus Streptomyces; species Streptomyces formicae. The sequence continues at coordinate 2,706,562 of NZ_CP022685.1, read as the reverse complement.
CCCTCGAAGCTCACCGCCGACGGCGCCAAGGCGTTCGGCGGCATGTACAAGGCGGGCTCCGCCATGGACCCCCTCTCGCTCGCCGTCGCCCTCGACGGCGACGCGAAGCTGCCCGCGCTGCCCGACCTCGGCTCGTCCGCGAAGCCCGCGCCGCAGAAGGCGAAGGCCGCGGAGCCGAAGACCGAGAACGCCGCCGAGTCCTCCGACTCCTCGTCGAACGCCGTGCCGATCGGCATCGGCGCGGGCGTGGCGCTGCTGCTCGCCGCGGCGGTCGCGTTCGGTGTCGTACGCAAGAAGCGCGCGGCGTCGGACGCCCCGACGCCCACGGACTCCTGACCCCCGCACACACGCTCTCCCTCTCCCTCACCCCTCCCTCTCCCCCTCCCAAGGAGAAACCTGATCATGGCCGCCAACCGTCGACCCATAACCCTCGCGGCAGCCGTTGCCACCGCCGTGACGCTCGGCGCGAGCGCCCTCGCCCTGCCCGCGCTCGCCGCGGACGGCGACAAGGCCGCGCCGCCGAAGTTCGAGCTCAAGAACGGCACGCTGGACTGGGGGCTCAAGGACTCCTTCCGCAAGTACGTCGCGGGCATGGCCCACGGCACCATCGAGGCCACGGACGGCGCCCAGCAGGCGGCCGGCAACGGGGTGTTCACCTTCACCGACGGCACGGGGACCTATGACTCCGGGCCGACGCACGCCACCGACGTCGCCTTCAAGGGCAGCGTCCGCTTCGTCTCGAAGATCCACACCTTCGACATCAAGATCGCCGACGTGAAGGTCCACACGACGGGCAAGACCGGTGCCATCCGGGCCGACGTCACCCTCAACGGCACCACCCAGAACGACATCGACCTCGCCGAGCTCGACCTGGGCGCGGTCGGCCCCGGCCGGGGCGACGGCGGCGCGATGGTCTTCAAGGACATTCCCGCGACGCTGACCGCCGACGGCGCCAAGGCGTTCAACGGCATGTACGCGAAGGGCGAGAAGCTCGACCCCGCGACGCTCACGGTGACGGCGGGCGCCCCGGTGACCGAGGAGCCGACCGAGAAGCCGACCGAGCCCACCAAGCCCCCGAAGCCGACCGTCGACCCGACCGAGCCCACCACCGAGCCCACCACCGAGCCCACGGACAAGCCGACCGCCGAGCCCACGGCCAAGCCCACCTCGGGCACCGAGGAGCCCGCGGACAAGGTCGTCGAAGGCAGCCTCTCCTGGGGCCTGAAGCAGACCTTCCGCACGTACATCTCGACCGGTGGCAGCGTGTCCGTCGCGGGCGGCGCCAAGAAGGTCTCCAGCGGCTACACGTTCCCGTACGCCAAGGCCGACGTGGACTCCGACGCCAAGAAGGTCGACGCGTCCTTCGGCGGCAGCGTCCGCTTCCGGTACAAGGCGCACGGCATCGACATGAGGTTCAGCGACCTCAAGGTCCGGGCGAACGGCTCCGCGGGCACCCTGCTCGTCGACGTCAGGACACCCACGGGCACCAAGAACGACGTGAAGTTCGCGAAGCTCGACCTCTCCAAGGTCTCGTACGTCCCGAAGAACGGGGTCGTCCTGTTCGACAAGGTCCCCGCGACCCTCACGAAGGCGGGCGCCCAGCAGTTCGTCAACCGCGGCACGCGTCCCTACGAGCCCGGCGAGAAGCTCGACCCGGTGACCCTCGCGCTCTCCTCGAAGGCGGGCGCCGGCCTCCCGGCGGGCGGCGGAGAGGCAGGCGGCGGCGAGGCGGGCGGCACCGGCACCACGGGCTCCGGTTCCGTGGGCGGCGGCGGATCGGTCGGCGGCGGTTCGGTCGGCGGCGACACGGGATCCCTGGCCTCCACCGGCGCCTCCGTCCCCTCGACGGCACTGCTCGGCGCGGCGGGCGCGGCGGTGGCAGCAGGCGCAGCAGCGGTCTTCGCGGCCCGCCGCAACCGGGGGTATTAGCCCCTCCGGCGTTTGAGGAGCGGTGTCTCGGGGGCGGAGCCCCGAGACACCGGCCCCGTCAGGCACTCAGCGGGAACTCTTCCCCGAGCTCACGGAACACCGCCGTATTCAAAGCGAAAGCGTTCTTGCACTCGTCCACGATCCGCTTCCTCTCCAACTCGTCCGCGACCACCTCGTCGATCCCGTCGAGCAGCTCGCGGTAACTCCGCTTGAACGCGGCCGGGTTGGAGATGCCCTCGAAGACGTAGAACCGGACGCCGTCGCCCTTGCGCGCGAAGCCCCAGGTCTGCTCGGCCCTGCCCCGGATGATCTGGCCGCCGGAGAGGTCGCCGAGGTAGCGGGTGTAGTGGTGGGCGACGTACCCGCCGGGCCAGGTGCGCGCGCACTCGGCGACGCGGTCCGCGTACGCGGCGGTGGCGGGCAGCGGGGTGAGGCCCGTGCGCCAGTCGGCGCCGCGCAGGTGCGCGAGGTCGCGCTCCAGCTCGCTCACGCGCAGCAGCTCGGGCTGTATGAAAGGTCCGGCGACGGGGTCGTCGCGCAGGGACTGCGCGCCGTCCTCCAGGGCGCGGTACACGAACCACAGCTGTTCCGTGTAGCGCGTGTAGGCGTCGACGCCGAGCCTGCCGCCGAGCATGTCGCCCATGAACGTGGAGGTCTCGGCCTCGGTGTGCTGCTCGTGCGACGCGGTGCGGATGACCGTGGAGAAGGGCGTGAGCGGCGTGTCCATGAGGGACCTCCAGAGGGAGCCGGGCGATGACGGGATGGCGGAAGCCGGTGCGATCCCTGCAGATCATGGCAACTTAGGCTTACCTAAGTCAACCGGTTCCCGACGTCCTGTCGGTAAAAAAGTTACCCGCTCACGCCGCCCGGAACCACGAAGATCCGGATCCATCGATCGGATCCGGATCTTCGGCGGGGCGCGAGCGCCGGGCCCGGCGCGGAATGGGGCGGCGCGGGGCGGACTCAGGGCAGCGTGAGGATCTCCGTGCCCGTCTCCGTCACCACGAGCGTGTGCTCGAACTGCGCGGTGCGCTTCCTGTCCTTGGTCACGACGGTCCAGCCGTCCTCCCACATGTCGTATTCGTACGTGCCGAGCGTCAGCATCGGCTCGATCGTGAACGTCATGCCGGGCTTGATGGTGGTCGTGGCGTGCGGGCTGTCGTAGTGCGGGACGATCAATCCGGAGTGGAAGGACGTGTTGATCCCGTGACCGGTGAAGTCGCGCACCACTCCGTAGCCGAAGCGCTTGGCGTACGACTCGATGACCCGGCCGATGATGTTGATCTGCCGGCCGGGTTTGACGGCCTTGATGGCGCGGTCGAGGGACTCGCGGGTCCGCTCGACGAGCAGCTTCGACTCCTCGTCGACGTTGCCGACGAGGTAGGTGGCGTTGTTGTCGCCGTGCACGCCGCCGATGTACGCCGTGACGTCGAGGTTGATGATGTCGCCGTCGTTCAGGACGGTGGAGTCGGGGATCCCGTGGCAGATGACCTCGTTGATCGAGCTGCACAGCGACTTCGGGAAGCCGCGGTAGCCCAGCGTCGAGGGGTAGGCCCCGTGGTCGCACATGTACTCGTGCGCGACGCGGTCGAGCTCATCGGTGGTCACACCGGGCGTGATGTGCTTCGCGGCCTCTTCCATGGCGCGGGCGGCGATGCGGCCCGCGGTGCGCATCAGCTCGATGGTCTCGGGGGTCTGCACCTCGGGCCCCGTGTACGGGGTCGGCGCGGGTTTCCCGACGTACTCCGGGCGCCTGATGTTGCCGGGTACGGAACGGATGGGGGAGAGCTCCCCTGGGACGAGCGGTGACTGGCCAGACATGCCAGCGAGTCTAGCCAGCCGAGGTGGGGCAGCATGGCGTCAGAGAACGGGGACGAGAGGAGCGGGTCATGGCGCTGTTCAAGAAGCGGACGGTCGGCAAGCCGGGCGAGTGGTTCTACTGCCTGGAGCACGGGAAGGTCGAGGAGGGTCCCGACTGTCCCGGCAAGGACCGGATGGGGCCCTACGCGTCCCGCGAGGAGGCGGAGCACGCGATGCAGACCGCTCGGGAGCGGAACCTCGAGTGGGAGAACGATCCCAAGTGGCATGACTCTCGCGTCCGCGGCGAGGACGGCGACGCGTAGCTGCTTCCTGGGCTGGTCGGGCCTCCGCGGGCCGGTGGGGGCTGATCGCGCGGTTCCCCGCGCCCCTTACGGAGCCACGCGTTCCCTGCGGCGCAGCGCGTCCGGGTCCGTCGTCGCGTCGTACGAGATCAGGCGGGGCAGCGCGGCCGCCAGGATGCCCACCGAGGCCACGCAGGCCAGGCCGCCTGACCAGATGGCGGAGCGGGTGCCCGTCCAGCCTGCCGCCGCGCCCGCGCGGACCTGGCCGAGCTGGGGGCCCACGCTGTAGGAGAGGACCTCGATCCCGGCGAGCCTGCCGCGCAGCTCGTCGGGGATCGTCTGGTTCCAGATGGTCGAGCGGCCCAGCCCGCTCAGCATGTCGCCCGCGCCCGCGAGGGCGAGACAGGCGAGGACCACCCAGACGTTCGAGAACCAGCCCGCGGCCGTGATGGCGAGGCCCCAGCCCGTCGCGCCGAGGACCACGAGCAGTCCGTGCCGCCGCACCCGCGAGGTCCACCCGCTGGTGAGACTGAGCAGCAGCGAGCCGACCGCTCCCGCCGCGTACATCAGGCCGAGGGCCCACTTCGCGTCCAGGTCGTCCGCGAGGAACGGGAAGATCGTGTTGGGGAAGGCGAAGAACATCGCCGCCATGTCGATCGCGTACGTGCCGAGCAGCACGGGGCGCGACCACGCGTACCGCGCGCCCTCCGCGAGGCCCTTCAGCGACGGCTTCTCCGCGTCGTGCGCGGCGGGCGCGGGGGAGAGGCGGGTGCACAGGGCGACCGAGAGGGCGAAACAGACGGCCGTGACCGCGTACGCCGAGGCGTGACCCGCGTACGCCACGACGATGCCCGCGAGCGAGGGGGCCGCGATGGCGCCCACGTTCCAGCGCAGCGAGTTCAGCGCGGCGGCCGCCGTCAGCTGGTCGTGCGGCACGATCCGCGCCATCAGCGAGTCGAGGGCGGGCCGTTGCAGCCCGGCGAGCGCGGAGACACCGGCCGCCACGACGTACAGCGGCCACAGCAGCGGCTCGGGCAGCAGCGCGTTCACCAGCAGGACGACGGCGAGCAGCCCGAGGCCCGCCTCGGTCAGCAGGATCACCTTGCGCCGGTCCACGGCGTCGGCGAGCGCACCCCCGTACAGCCCGAAGACGATCAACGGCACGAGCTCCACCGCGCCCATCGCGCCGACGGCGAGCGGCGAGTCCGTCAACTCCTTGATCTGCAACGGCAGGGCGACCAGCGCCATGAAACTGCCGAAGGTGGTGACGAGCCCCTGCACCCACAGCAGCCGGAAGTCACGGGTGGACCGCCAGGGGGAGAGGTCGGGCAGGATCGAGGAGACGGAGAGAGGCACGAAAAGCCATGCTCAGTGCAGGCGGGTGCGCGGGCAACTCAATTTCCTCGGACCTCGATCACCACCGCGTGGGCGGCGGCGAGGTCAGGTGGTCGGCGAGGCGGGAGAGGCGGTCGCGGAAGCGGTGGCGGGTCCGGGGGGTGGGGAGGGCGTTCTCGCCCGTTGCCGCGCTGACCAGGTGCTGGACCGTGTCGAGGTCGAGGTCCGTGTCGGTCGGTACGGCGAGTGCCTCGTGCGAGAGCGCGTCCAGGTCGCGGTCGCCCGAGCCGAGCGCGAGCACCGTCGCCCCGGCCCGCCGCGCGTCGTGCACGCGCGAGAGCAGTCCCGCGTCCGGCGCGTCCGGTGCCACGACGAGCAGCGTCTCCCCGCGCCGCGCCGCCTCGATCCGGCCGAGCCCGGTCGACAGGTGCGCGGGATCTCCTGGCAGGATCCGGTGCCGTACGAGCGTCGGCGTCAGCTCCGGCGTGCCCGACCAGGCCGCCTCGTCCACCAGGTGCGCGGCCAGGTGCCACGGCTCGTACACCTCGGTGCCCACGAGGAGCAGCCCGCCGCCGTGCGGCAGCACGGAGGAGCGCAGCGTCCCCGCGAAGCGGCGCGTGGCACCGGGCCACTCGGTCCCTGCGAGCACTTCGCGCAGCAGCGCGACCCTTACGGCGTCCATGGCGTCGCATCCTGCCCGAACGGGCCAGTCGTGACCGGAAGTTCACCGGGAATTCCCCCGGAGCGGGGAAGGGCGGGGGATGACCGATGAAACATCTGTTCCCTTCCGGGCGGGCCGCGAGGGATACGCGAGCTTCCGCATACCCGCCGTCGTGCGCACGGCGCACGGCACCCTGCTCGCCTTCTGCGAGGGCCGCGTCGGCTCCCAGGACGACTTCGGCAACATCGACGTCGTCCTCAAGCGCTCCGCCGACGGCGGCCGTACCTGGGGCCCGCTCCAGATCGTCGGCAAGAACGGCGCCGACCTCGCGGGCAACCCCGCCCCCGTCGTCCTGGACACCGGACGCGTCCTGCTCGTCCAGGTCAGGAACGCCGCCGCGGCCACCGAGGACGCCATCCGGCGAGGCAAGGTGTCCGCCGCCGACGGGCGCCGCGTCTGGGTGCAGCACAGCGACGACGACGGACTCACCTGGTCGGCCCCGCGCGAGATCACCGGGCAGGTGAAGAAGGCGAGTTGGCGGTGGTACGCGACCACGCCGGGGCACGCCGTCCAGCTGAGCACCGGCCGTGTCGTGGTCCCCGCCAACCACTCCCTGCCGCCGTCCGGCACCGACACCGGCACCGAGGGCAAGTACAACGGCGGCCACTGCCTGCTCAGTGACGACGCGGGCGCCACCTGGCGCATCGGCTACATCGACGACAACGCCAACGGCTACATCAACGTGAACGAGACCACCGCCGCCGAACTCCCCGACGGACGGCTCTACTTCAACACCCGCAACGACTCCCCGGCCCCCGGCACCCGCGCCGACGCCCACTCGCTCGACGGCGGCCGGAGCCTGGTGAAACCCTTCCGTCCGCAGGCCTGCCTCACCGGACCCGTCGTCGAGGGCAGCGTCCTCCAGCTCCGCGACCCCGACGTCCTGCTCTTCTCGGGCCCCGCCGACCCCGGCTTCCGCGCCCTGATGACCGTGCGCCGCAGCCACGACGCGGGCACCACCTGGGAGACCGCGCACACGGTCGACGGGCTGCCCGCCGCGTACTCCGATCTCGTACGCGTCGACGACGACACGGTCGGACTGCTCTACGAGACGGGAGACTTCAGCGCGTACGAGACGATCACCTTCCGGCGGATACCGGTGCCCGGACTGACCGGGGAGACCGATGAGTAAGGTCGCCCCATGACCTCTACAGACAGTGCGCAGAACGCCACAGGGAACGCCCCCGCGAAGGCCCCCGCCAAGGACCCCTGGGAGCTGCCCGACGTCTCCGGCCTCGTCGTCGGCGTGCTCGGCGGCACCGGTGACCAGGGGCGCGGGCTCGCCTACCGGCTCGCAAGGGCCGGGCAGAAGGTGATCATCGGCTCGCGCGCCGAGAACCGGGCGCGGACCGCCGCCGACGAGCTGGGCCTCGGCGTCGAGGGCGCCGGGAACGCGGAGTGCGCGCGGCGCAGCGACATCGTGATCGTCGCCGTGCCGTGGGAGGGACACGGGAAGACCCTGGAGTCCCTGCGCGAAGAGCTGACCGGCAAGCTCGTCGTCGACTGCGTCAACCCGCTCGGCTTCGACAAGAAGGGCGCGTACGCCCTCAAGCCCGAGGAGGGCAGCGCCGCCGAACAGGCCGCCGCCCTGCTCCCCGAATCGCGGGTCACGGCCGCCTTCCACCACCTCTCCGCCGTCCTGCTCCAGGACGCCTCGGTCGAGGAGATCGACACCGACGTGATGGTCCTCGGCGAGAGCCGCGCCGACACGAACGTGGTGCAGGCGCTCGCCGCCCGCATCCCCGGCATGCGGGGCGTCTTCGCGGGCCGCCTGCGCAACGCCCACCAGGTCGAGTCGCTGGTCGCCAACCTGATCTCGGTCAACCGCCGCTACAAGGCGCACGCGGGGCTGCGGGTCACCGACGTCTAGGGACGTGCGGGGCCCCGGCGGGCATGGGGGACACTGGACGGGTACGCGTCCACGCTGCACCGACAGGAGCCGACCCCCATGCCCCGCCTCGCCATCTACGCCCTCGTGGTCTGCGCGCTCGCCGTCGCCGCTGCCGTGATCTCCTTCGTCCAGGGCAGCTGGCTGGGCATCGTCTGGGTGCTGCTCGCGGGGCTCTCCTCGAACATGGCGTGGTTCTACCTGCGCCAGGAGAAGGCACGGCGGGCCTCGTCCTCGCCCACCGGCTGACGCCGAAGGGCGCCTACCGGCTGAAGCCGTCGGGCGAGGGGACCTGCTGCGAGCCGTCCCAGAACCGGTAGAGCTTCTGACCCCAGTAGCTGTCGTCGGCGCTGACGCCGAGCCCGCGCAGGATCGCGTCGATCGCGTCGAAGAACACGTGGTTGACCGCAGGGAGCCACAGGACGGCGAAGACGGCGATCAGGCCGAACGGCGCGAACGGCTCCACCTGGCGGCGGATCCTGTACGACAGCCAGGGCTCGATCACGCCGTACCCGTCCAGGCCAGGAACGGGCAGGGAGTTCAGGATGGCCGCCGTCACCTGGAGCAGCGCGAGGAACGCGAGCGCGTAGCGGAACGCGTCCGGCACCCCGTCGAGCGCGTCGAGCCAGAACGGCGCGGTGCACACCACGGCGAACAGCACGTTCGTCAGCGGGCCCGCCGCCGAGATCAGGCTGTGCTTCCACCGGCCGCGGATCCGGCCGCGCTCGATGAAGACCGCGCCACCGGGCAGGCCGATGCCGCCCATGATCACGAAGATCACCGGCAGCACGATGCTCAGGAGCGCGTGCGTGTACTTGAGCGGGTTGAGCGTCAAGTACCCCTTCGCGCCGATGGAGATGTCGCCGCTGTGCAGGGCCGTGCGCGCGTGCGCGTACTCGTGCAGACAGAGCGAGACGATCCAGGCGGCCGTCACGAAGAGGAAGACGGCGACACCCGGATTGTCCGCGAAGCCGGTCCAGGTGGCCCATCCTGCGACCGCCGTGACGGCGGCGATCCCCAGGAAGACCGGGCTGATCCGCCGGTCACTGCTGCGGGCGGGGGCGGTGGTCATGGGGCGGGGCTCCTGGCGTACGAGATCCTGGCGTGCCCGACCGTACCGGGCGCACGCGGAAAACGTCTCGCACTCGGCCCCGAGTTCCGGGGAGGCTTGGGGTCATGACTCTGCGCGGGGTGTGGAAGGTGCTGTACGCGGACTGGCAGATGGAGTGCTGCGGGACCCCGTTCGCGGTGGGGGACGAGGTGGCGTGGCCGCTGCTCGTCCTGGCGGACGGCGGGGACGGCGGGGACGGCATGGACGGCTGGCAGGAGGAGTTCAGCGAGATCGAGGGGCCCGTGGTGGCGCTCGACTCCTTGGCGGGGGACTGGCTGGCGGACGACACGGACGGGGACGACGAGGAGCCGTGGGAGGCGTCCGTCGTGCGGGCGCACGGGGTGACGGTCCCGTGGAACCACGCGCCCCCGCGCCCCGCGCGCGCCACGCTCAGGGGCCTGCTCTCCGTGGAGCGGCACGGCGGCCGCTGGCCCGACACGGTCGGCAGGGTCCGCGCCATCCACGTGGTGACCCAGGGCTTCGCGGAGACGAGCGAGGGCTCGCGGACGTACGCGCCGGTGCCCGGCGAGCGCTGGCTGCGCCCGGTCGAGCTCTGCCCGAAGTGGTTCCAGGGGGAAGAGCTCTCGCGGACGACGACGGGGCCGGGCTACCGGCGGAGCGAGACCGGGGTCCTGGTGGAGCTGGAGGTCCCGGACGACGCGGGCTGAGCGGGAGAGCGGGAGCGGGAGCAGGAGCCGGGGGAGAGACGAGAAGGGACGGGGGACCGGGGTGGGCCGGAAGTGCGGGGGACGGCGGGGGGACCGGCAGGCGCGCGGCCGCTGCGACGGCGGCGGGCGCCGGGCCGGACGGAGTCCGCGGCGCCGGTGTCGCGGAGGCGCGGAGGCGCAGGTGGAGGTGAACGGGGGCGCGGCCCCGGAGATGGGCCTGGAGGTGGAGGTGAGCCGTTCCGGAGCCAGGGACAATGGTCCCGTGCGCTACCGCGTCCTCGGCACCACCCAGGCCCTGCGCCCCGACGGCACCGCCCTGCCCGTCGGCGGCGCGCGTCTGCGCGCCCTGCTCACGGTGCTCGCCCTGCGCGTGGGCCGCACCGTCTCCGCCCCGGTCCTGGTCGACGAGGTCTGGGCCGGGGATCCCCCGGCCGACGCGACGGGCGCGTTGCAGGCGCTGGCGGGCCGCCTCCGCAGGGCCCTCGGCGCGGGCGCGGTGGTCTCGGCGGACGGCGGCTACCGCCTGTGCGCGGTCCCCGACGACGTGGACGTGTTCCGCTTCGACCGGCTCGTCGGCGAGGGCACGAGGGCCCTCGCCGACGGCGACGCGGCGAAGGCGGCCGCCCTCCTGGACGACGCGCTCGCCCTGTGGAGCGGCGAGCCCCTGCCCGACCTGCCCGAGCGCACGGCGGAGGCCGCGCGCTGGGGAGCCCGCCGCGTCGACGCGCACCGCGCGCGGGCGACGGCGGCGCTCGCACTCGGCGAGGCGGAGTACGTGCTGCCCGAGCTCACCGCGCTGTGCGAAGGACAGCCGCTGGACGAACCGCTCCAGGCCCTGCGGCTGCGCGCCCTGCGTGACGCGGGCCGCCCCGCCGAGGCACTCGCGGCCTACGAGGACATCCGCACCGTCCTCGCGGACCGCCTCGGCACGGATCCGGGGCCTGAACTCCGGGCGCTGCACCAGGAGTTGCTGCGGGGGGACGGGTGCGAAGCGGGTGCGTACGAGAGAGTCGGCGAGGTCGTCGGCCCCGCCCCGGACGCACCGGCCGGTCCCGTCGCACCGGCCGACCCCGTCGTACGCGACAGTGGCGAGCCCCGACCTCGCCGCCCCCTCGCCCCCCGCCCCCTCGCCCCCCGCCCTCCCGGCAACCTCCGCGCCCGGCTCACCTCCTTCGTCGGGCGGGAAGGGGACATCGGGGCGCTGCGCGGGGACCTCGGGCGGGCTCGGCTCGTGACGTTGATCGGGCCCGGTGGCGCCGGGAAGACGCGGCTTTCGCAGGAGGCCGCGGAGACGGTGGCGGGCGAGGTGTCCGACGGCGTGTGGCTGGCCGAGCTCGCGCCTGTCGAGGACCCGGACGACGTACCCGCCGCCGTGCTCACCGCGCTCGGCGCCCGCGAGACCGTGCTGCGCGGCGCCGGTGCCGAGGAGCTGCGGGCCATCTCGGAGCGGAGCGGCGAGGACCCCGTCGCGCGGCTCGTCGAGCACTGCGCGGCCCGCCGCATGCTGATCATCTTGGACAACTGCGAGCACGTCATCGACGCGGCTGCCCGGCTCGCCGAGGAGCTCCTCGCCCGCTGTCCGGGCCTCACGGTCCTGGCCACGAGCCGCGAACCCCTCGGCGTCCCCGGCGAGTTGCTCCGCCCCGTCGAGCCGCTGCCCGAACCCGTCGCGCTGCGGCTCTTCGCCGAGCGCGGCGCCGCCGCGCGGCCCGGGTTCGCGGTGGCGGGCGACCCCGAGGCCGTCGCCGAGATCTGCCGCCGTCTGGACGGTCTGCCGCTCGCCATCGAACTGGCCGCGGCCAGGCTGCGGATGCTCACCCCGCGCCAGATCGCCGACCGCCTCGACGACCGCTTCCGGCTGCTCACCAGCGGCGCCCGCACGGTACTGCCCCGCCAGCAGACCCTGCGGGCCGTCGTCGACTGGTCCTGGGACCTGCTGGACGCGCCCGAACGGGCCGTGCTGCGCAGGCTCTCGGTCTTCGCGGGCGGCTGCGACCTGACCGCGGCGGAAGAGGTCTGCGCGGCCGGGGGCGAGGCGCACGACGTCGCCGGCCTGCTCGGCTCGCTCGTCGACAAGTCCCTCGTCGTCGCGGCCCCTTCGCCGGTCTCCGGCGGCGGCATGCGCTACCGGCTCCTGGAGACCGTCGCGGAGTACGCGGGGGAGCGGCTCGACGAGGCGGGGGACCGGGCCGCGGCCGAGCGCGCGCACCTCGTGCACTACCGCGAGGTCGCCAGGACCACCGATCCCGAACTGCGCGGCCACGGCCAGCACGCGGCCGTGGAGCGGCTCGAGGCGGAGTACGAGAACCTGCGCACCGCCCTGCGGCACGCGGTCGCCGCACGGGACGAGCAGGAGGCGCTCTGCCTCGTCCTCTCGCTCTCCTGGTACTGGCAGATCCGCGGTCTGCGCATGGAGACCAGGAACTGGTCCCTCGACGTCATGTCCCTGGGCCCGGACCCGTTCGCCAGGCCCGTCGTCCCCGCGCCCCCGCTGCACGAACCGTGCACGGCCGCGCCGCCGCCGATGAGCCCCGACGTCCTCGTGGAGGCCCGCAGGGGCGCGCACCTGCTCCATCTCTCCTGCATGGACATGGAGGTGGACGTGATGCACTGGCAGTCGCCCGCGTCCCAGGAGAAGCTGCTCGGCATCAGGGAGGCCTACCGCCCAGGGCTCCCGCAGACCTGTCGTTCGCCCGGCAACCTCTGGTTCTTCGCCATCCTGCTCGGCGGTGAGATGGGGCTGTTGCAGGAGACCATCGACGAGACCGTCGCCGCCTGCCGCGAGTTCGGCTACGCGTGGGAGCTCGCCGCCGCCCTGCAGATGCGCGCCAACATGCTCGCCAACCGCACCGACTGGTCGGGCGACGCCATCCGCGACGCGGACGAGGCGCTGAGCGTGTTCCGGCGCCTGGGCGATGTGTGGGGCATCGCCGAGGCGCTCTCGGCGCGCGGCGAGGCGCGGGAGCGGCGTGGTGAACTGGCCCTCGCCGCGCAGGACTTCTGGGCCGCCGTCGAGTACGCCGAACAGGTCGGCGCGCTGACCCAGGTCGCCTTGCTCAAGGCCCGCCTCGGCTCGCTCCTCACCGACGCGCCCGAGGAGCGGGAGGACTTCGCGCGGGGCGAGGCGATGCTGCGGGAGGTCATCGACAACTCCGGCCGCCACCACACGGGCGAGGCGCTGCCCGCCGCGCGGATCTACCTCACCATCGCGCTCGGCCGCAGCGGCCGCTTCGACGAGGCACGTGAGCATCTCCGGCTCCTCGGCATGGAGTTCAGCGCCATCGGCTACGCGGTCTTCGAGAGTTCCGTGCTCGGCATCACGGCCTGGATCGACGCGCTGGACGGACGGTACGCGCGGAGCGTCGCCGGGGTGGGCGAGGCCTTCGTGAAGGCGCTCGACCCGCTGTCGCGGATGGTCGCCCCGCAGATGGTCGCCGTCCACCTGTGGATCGCCGCGCTCGCCCTGTCCGGGGCGACGGACGGCGCCCGCGCGGACGACGCCGCCAGGCTCCTGGGAGTCGCCGACCGCGAGCTGCCGCCCGCGCACGTGGCGAACAGCATGGAGCGGGAGATCCGCGCGCACGCGGAGGGGACGGTGCGGGCCGCGCTCGGGGACGAGGCGTACGACGCCGCGTACGCACAGGGCGGCGGCCTCACCGTCGAGGAGGCCGCCGCCCTGTGCGTCGTGGCGTCGTCCGGATGACCCGGTGACCGGTTGCCCGGCCCGTCGCCCGACCGGTGCTCCGGTCAGTTCTTCGTGCGGAACTTGTGGATCGCGATGGGCGCCATCACCAGGGTGAGCGCCACCGACCAGCCGATCGTCACCCACAGGTCGTGCGCGACGGGGCCGCCGACCATCAGGCCGCGCGCGGAGTCCGCGAGCGAGGAGAGCGGGTTGTAGTCGGTGAAGCCCTGCAGCCAGCCGGGCATCGACTGGGTCGGCGCGAAGATCGACGAGCCGAACTGCAGCGGCATCAGGACCAGGAAGCCCATCGCCTGCACCGACTGGGCGCTCTTCATCGAGACGCCGAGCACCAGGAAGATCCACATGATGGACGTGCCGAAGAGGGCGGAGAGGCCCACGGCGGCGAACAAGCCGCCCCAGTGGGTGATGTCGAAGCCCACGAGGACACCGACGATCATCATGATCGTCGTCGCGATGAGGAGCCGCATCAGCTCCACCACGATCTTGGCGAAGAGGACCGAACCCTGGCCGATCGGCAGGGTCCTGAAGCGGTCCATGATGCCGTTCTGGAAGTCCTGGTTGAAGCCGGTGCCGACGGCCATGGCGATGTTCATGCTCATCATCGCCATCATGCCGGGCACCACGTACTGCACGTACTGGTCCTGACCGCCGCCGAGCGCCTGGCCGATGGAGCCGCCGAAGACGTACACGAACAGGAGCGTGAAGACGATCGGCATCAGGACCGCGTCGAACATCGACTCGGGGTCCTGGCGGATCCAGAGCAGGTTGCGGCGGACCAGGGCGCTGGTGTGTCTGACATGGCCGCGCAGGCCGATGCGGGCGTCGGCCTGCCCCGTCTTGAGGGGGGCCGCGAGAGTGGTGGCGCTCATACGGCGACCTCCTCCAGTTCCTTTTCGCTGGGGCGTGCGTCCTGCGGAGCACTGGCCTTCTGGCCGGTGATCGACAGGAACACCTCGTCCAGGCTGGGCAGTTCGGTGGCTATCGAGCCGATCGTGATGCCGCGCGCGGTGACCGCGCCGACCACGGCGGTCAGCTGCTCGTCGCTGAGGATCGGCACCAGGACCGTGCCGGTCTCGGTGTCCACCGTGGAGGTGGCGATGCCGGTCAGGCCGAGGTCGTCGAGCGCGTTCGCCAGCGGGCGGAGCTCCAGCGGGTCGGCCGGGCGGACGCGCAGGGTGCGGCCGCCGACCTTCGCCTTGAGCTCGTCGATGCCGCCGTTGGCGATGACCTTGCCGCGGTCGATGACGGTCAGCTCGGAGGCCAGCTGCTCGGCCTCCTCCATGTACTGGGTGGTGAGCAGCACGGTGACGCCGTCGGCGACCATGCGCTTGACCTCGGCCCACACCTCGTTACGGGTACGGGGGTCGAGGCCGGTCGTCGGCTCGTCCAGGTAGAGGACGGCCGGGCTGCCGATCATCGACGCCGCGAGGTCGAGGCGGCGGCGCATGCCGCCGGAGTAGGTGCTCGCCGGGCGCTTGGCCGCCTCGGTCAGCGAGAACCGCTCGAGGAGGCCGTCGGCGCGGGCCCTGGACTCCTTGCGGGACAGGTCGAGCAGCCGCCCGATCATGTACAGGTTCTCGCGTCCCGAGAGCTTCTCGTCCACCGACGCGTACTGGCCGGTCAGGCCGATCACGCGGCGCAGCTGTCGGGGCTGCTTCAGTACGTCGTACCCCGCTACGAGGGCGGTGCCCGAGTCCGGGGTGACGAGGGTGGAGAGGCAGCGTACGAGTGTGGTCTTGCCCGCGCCGTTGGGCCCGAGCACGCCGAGGACGGTGCCTTCGCGCACGTCGAGGTCCACGCCGTCCAGTGCCTTGGTCTCGCCGTAGTGCTTGACCAGTCCCCTCACGGTGACGGCACTCTCTGCGCCGCCGGGGTTCTTGTCGATTCGCGTCATGGAATACAAGGTGCCATCCCCCACCGACAAACCACCGACATCCCACCGACAGGCGAGAAGAAGGCAGCCCGTCGACGGGGGAATCGACGGGCTGCCGTGGTGCCGCGATGGTCTCGAATCAGTGGACCGCGTGTTCCGGCGCCGGGAACGTTCCGCCCACCACGTCCTCGGCGAACGCCTTGGCCGCGCCGGACATGACGCCCCGCAGATCGGCGTACTGCTTGACGAAGCGCGGCATCTTGCCGCCGGTCAGGCCGAGCATGTCCGTCCAGACCAGGACCTGCGCGTCGCACCCGGCGCCCGCGCCGATCCCGACGGTCGGGATGTGCAGGGAGCGGGTGACCTCGGCCGCGAGCTCCTCGGGGACGAGTTCGAGGACGACCGCGAACGCGCCCGCGTCCTGCGCCGCCTTGGCGTCGTGCAGCAGCCGGTGCGCGGCCTCGTCGCCGCGGCCCTGCACGCGGTAGCCCATGGTGTTCACGGACTGCGGGGTCAGGCCGAGGTGGGACATGACGGGGATGCCGGACTGGACCAGCAACTCGGTCTGGGCCAGGGAGCGTTCGCCGCCCTCCAGCTTGACCGCCCCGACGCCCGCCTCCTTGACGAGCCGGGTGGCCGAGCGGAGCGCCTGGACCGGTCCCTCCTGGTAGGAGCCGAACGGCAGGTCGCCGACGATCAGGGCACGCGACGTGCCCCGTACGACGGCCGCCGACAGCATGGTCATCTCGTCGAGGGTGACGGGCACGGTCGTCTCGTACCCGAGGTGGCAGTTGCCCGCCGAGTCGCCGACGAGCATGACGGGGATGCCCGCCTCGTCGAAGACGGACGCGGTCATCGCGTCGTAGGCGGTGAGCATGGGCCACTTCTCGCCCCGCTCCTTGGCGGCGGTGATGTCGCGCACAGTGATGCGCCGGGTGCCCTTGCCGCCGTACAGCGCCTTGCTGCTGTCGGGGCTCCTGGGGGCGTCGGCACTGTTCTGGGCAGCCGAAAGCTGCGTCATCGCAACGGCTCCTTCTGTCATCTCGAGGCGCCCTGACGGCGTCCCCGGATCCCCTCCATGGTGGCATCACGTGCCGCCCCGGGGCTAGTGGGTCCGCCGGTAACCCGGGCCACGCCCCGTACCGGCCACTGGGTAAAGCCGTACCGGGCCACGGGTAAATTCTTTCCAATACGAGACGGTCTCGTATCGAAATGCTCCTAGGCTGGACGGCATGCCAACTCCTGCCGTACCCGCCTCGCCCCGCATCCCGGAAGCCGTGCACCGGCGCCGCTGGGCGATCCTCGGGGTGCTCATGCTCAGCCTGTTGATCGTGGTGCTCGACAACTCGATCCTGAACGTCGCCATCAAGACGATCTCGACCCCGGCGCCCACCGGCCTCGGCGCCACCCAGGGCGAGCTCGAATGGGCCATCAACGCCTACACGCTCGTCTTCGCGGGCCTGCTGTTCACCGCGGGCCTGCTCGGCGACCGGCTCGGCCGCAAGAGGGTCCTGCTCGGCGGCCTCGTCGTCTTCGGCCTCGGCTCGGCGCTCGCCGCGGAGTCCGCCTCACCCGTCCAACTCATCGCGTTCCGCGCGGTGATGGGCCTCGGCGCGGCCTTCGTGATGCCCGCGACCCTCGCCATCCTGATGAACGTCTTCGAGCGCGACGAGCAGCCCAAGGCCATCGGCATCTGGGCGGGCGGCGTCGGCCTCGCCATCGCGATCGGCCCGATCACCGGCGGCGTGCTGCTCGACCACTTCTGGTGGGGCTCGGTCTTCTTCGTGAACGTGCCGATCGTGCTGATCGCGCTCGCCCTGATGGTCTGGCTGGTGCCCGACTCGCGCGACCCCAAGCCGGGCCGGATCGACCTGGTCGGCGTCGCGCTCTCCGTCGTCGGCCTCGTCCTGCTCGTCTACGGCATCATCAAGGGCGGCCAGCTCGCCGACTTCACCGACCCGGCCGTCCTCGCCACCATCGCCGCGGGCCTCGCCGTGCTCGTCGCCTTCGTGCTGTACGAGAAGCGCAGCGACCACCCGTCCATCGACATCGCGTACTTCAAGAACCGGGTCTTCTCCGCGGCGATCAGCGCCATCGCGCTCGTCTTCTTCTCGCTGATGGGCGTGACGTTCTTCGCGGTCTTCTACACCCAGAGCGTGCGCGGCTACTCGCCGCTCCAGACCGGTCTGCTGATGCTCCCGCTGGCCGCGGCCCAGCTCATCTTCGCGCCGCGCGCCCGCCTCGTCGTCGACCGCTTCGGCGTCCGCGCGGTGTGCACCGGCGGCCTGCTCCTGGTGGCGGCGATGCTGGTGGCCTTCACGGCCCTGGAGGCCGATACGCCGATCTGGCTCCTGGAGGTCATCTTCTTCCTGATGGGCACCGGCATGGCGCACATCATGACGCCGACCAGCGTCGTGATCATGCAGGCCCTGCCGCGCGAGAAGGCGGGCTCCGCGTCCGCCCTCAGCAACACCTTCCGGCAGGTCGGCGGCGCCCTGGGCATCGCGGTGCTCGGCTCGGTGCTCTCCGCGGCGTACCGCAGCGGCGTCGAGGACAAGCTGACCCTGCTGCCCGCGGGGGCGCGGCACGCGGCGGGCGAGTCGATCGAGGCGACGCTCGGCGTCGCCGCGAAGCTCGGCCCGCGCGGCGAGCCGCTGGTGAGCGCGGCCAACGACTCCTTCCTGCACGCCATGCACGTCACGGCGCTGTGCGGCGCGGGCGTCGCGCTGATCGGTTCGGTGATCGTCTTCCTGTTCCTGCCGGGGCGTACGCCGAAGCCGGACGAGCCCCAGGAGAAGCCCGAGCCGGTGGGCGCTTCGGAGCACTGAGGGAGAATCGTCCCCGGCCAGCCGCGCGAAGAGACGGAGATGACGTGGTCCACACCGCCAAGGGAACGCACGCCGCGAACGGGGCACCCATCGGCAGGGGGGCACCCGCGGGCAAGGGCGTGCCCGTCGCGCGGGGCGGCCGCGGCCGCCCCAGGAGCGAGGCCGTGGAACAGGCGATCATTGAGGGCGTGGTGCGGCTCCTGGAGGACGGCGTGTCGCTCACGGAGCTGTCCATCGAGCGGATCGCCCGCACCGCGGGCGTCGGCAAGGCCACCATCTACCGGCGCTGGGACGGCAAGGAGGCACTCTTCGTCGACGTCCTGCGCGTCTTCGAGGAGCCGGACCCCGAGCTGCCGGGCACCTCGGTGCGCGACGATCTCGTGGTCATCCTGGAGGGCCTGCGCCGGCGCGGCCTCACCATGCGCTCCTCGGTGCTGCTGCACAACGTCTTCGCGCAGATGAAGGCCCTCCCCAAGCTGTGGGACGCCTACCACAGCACGGTCATCGACCCCCGCCGCCGCACCATGGTCGAGGTGCTGCGGCGGGGCATGGCCGAGGGCGTGCTCCGCACGGACGTCGACATCGAGATGGCCAACGACCTGTTCGTCGGCCCCATGCTGCTGCGCACGGTGATGCGCCCCGACGCGCCGCTCGACGACGACCTCGCGGAGCGGATCGTCGACACCGTCCTCGAAGGGCTGCGACCGCAGGCGGCGTCCTAGCGCGCGGAGCCCGGGCCGTCCGCAGCCGCCTCCGCCCGGCGTACGGAGTATGCGCATTTCGTCACAGAGCCGACTCCGCGCCGCCGGTCAGGAACTCGCCGCGCCGCCTTGTTCGTCCTCGTGCCAGTACGGCCGTCGCGGACGGCAGAGACGCACCCGATCATCGCCTAGGGTTTCAGGGGGCGGGACAGACGGTGTGCACGGCAGGCAGTGAGGCGACGAGAGTTATGGCGCAGGCGTACAAGACGGAGACGGACAGCGACGGCTCGGGGCCCGAGCGTCCGGGGTCCTGGTTCCGGCGCCTGCTCGACGGCTGGCGCGGCGACCCCGGCATCTGGCGGCGCGGCCTGGTCACCGCGGGTGCCGCGCTCCTGATCGCCCTGGTCATGCTGTTCCACGCGCAGATCCCCAACAACATCGGCAACCTCGGCAGCCTGACCGAGACCTTCCTGCCCTGGCTCGGCGTCTTCATCCCGGTGATCGTCGTCATCGGGGTGGTGCGCAAGTCCGCCACCGCCCTGATCGCGGTGCTGCTGCCCACGGTCATCTGGATCAACCAGTTCGGCGGCCTGATCAGCGACAAGTCGGGCGGCGAGGGCGACCTGACCGTGGCCACGCACAACGTGAACGCGGACAACACCGACCCGACGGGCACGGCCCAGGACGTCGCCGCTTCCGGCGCGGACGTGCTGGCCCTCGAAGAGCTCACCGCGGACGCCGTGCCGACGTACGAGAAGGCGCTCTCGCGCATCTACAAGTACCACTCGGTCAAGGGCACGGTCGGCGTGTGGAGCAAGTACCCGCTGGCCGACACCAAGCCCGTGGACATCAAGCTGGGCTGGGTCCGCGCGCTGCGGACCACCGTCGACACCCCCAAGGGCGAGGTCGCCGTCTACGTGGCGCACCTGCCGTCGGTGCGCGTGAAGCTCGACGCGGGCTTCACCGCCAACCAGCGCGACGAGAGCGCCGACGCGCTCGGCGAGGCCATCTCCAAGGAGCGGCTCGGCAAGATCATCCTGCTCGGCGACCTGAACGGCACGATGAACGACCGCGCCCTGAACGGCGTGACCGCGCAGATGCGCTCCACGCAGGGCGCCGCGGGCAACGGCTTCGGCTTCAGCTGGCCCGCGTCGTTCCCGATGGCCCGCATCGACCAGATCATGGTCAAGGGCGTCGAGCCGGTCTCCTCCTGGACGCTGCCCAAGACGAACAGCGACCACCTGCCGATCGCGGCGCGGGTCGAGCTCTCCGAGTAACGGCCCGGCACGGAGCGGGCCCCACGGACCGGGCCCCACGGACAGGGCCCCACGGACAGGGCCCATGGAATACGCGGTGCGCGCGGCTTTGTTCCGTACGTAAACTAATGGATTCGCCCGGCTCCGGGCCGCCCCCTGCTTCCGTGGAAGGTACCTCCCCATGCCCCTGGCCCTGCTCGCCCTCGCCGTGGGCGCCTTCGGCATCGGCACGACCGAGTTCGTGATGATGGGCCTGCTGCCCAACGTCGCCGACGACCTGCACATATCCATCCCGACCGCGGGACACCTCGTCTCCGCGTACGCCCTCGGCGTCGTCATCGGCGCCCCGCTGCTCGCCGCCGTCACCGCCAAGATGCCGCGCAGGCGCGTACTGATCGGTCTGATGGCCCTGTTCGTGGTGGGCAACGCCCTGTCGGCCGCCGCGCCCGACTACCACTGGCTGATGGCCGCCCGGTTCCTCAGCGGACTGCCGCACGGCGCCTTCTTCGGCGTCGGCGCCGTCGTCGCCACCGGCCTCGTCGGCCCCGAGCGCAAGGCCCGCTCGGTCTCCCTGATGTTCCTCGGCCTCACCGTCGCCAACATCGTCGGCGTCCCCGTGGGTACGGCGATGGGGCAGCAGCTCGGCTGGCGCGCCACGTTCCTCGGGGTGAGCGCGATCGGCATCGCCGCCGTCGCCGCGCTCGCCCTGCTCGTCCCCGCCGACCACGGCCACGGCGAGGCGGTCGGCCTGCGCGGCGAGCTGCGGGCGCTGCGCAGCGTGCCGGTCTGGCTCGCGCTCGGTACGACGGTCGCGGGCTTCGGCGCGCTCTTCTCCGCGTACAGCTACATCACGCCGATGCTCACCGACTCGGCGGGCTACGCCGAATCCAGCGTCACCCTGCTGCTCGCCCTCTTCGGCGTGGGCGCCACCGCGGGCAACCTGCTCGGCGGCCGCCTCGCCGACCACTCGCTGCGGGGCACCCTCTTCGGCGGCCTGACCTCGCTGGCCGTCGTCCTCGCGCTGTTCCCGCTCCTGATGGGCGCCGGGTGGAGCGCGGCGCTCGCCGTGGTGCTGCTCGGCATGGCGGCGTTCACCACGGGCTCGCCCCTGCAGCTGATGGTCATGGAGAAGGCGGCCGCGGCCCCCTCGCTCGCCTCGTCCGCGAACCAGGCGGCGTTCAACCTCGCCAACGCGGGCGGTGCCTGGATCGGCGGCCTCGCCCTCGCCGCGGGCTTCGGCGTCACGTCCCCCGCGGTGACGGGCGCGCTGCTCGCGGTGCTCGGACTCGCGGTCGCGGGCGCCGCCTACCTGGTCGACCTGCGCTCGCCGGTGGCGGGCACGGAGCGCCTGGTGGCGACGGGGGCTCCGGTCAAGGAGCCGTCCCGCCACCACTGAGTCGCGCGGCTCAGCCCGTCGCCGACTCGCGCCAGCGGTTGGTGATGGGCAGCCTGCGGTCCTTGCCGAAGCCCTTGGCGGAGATCTTGGTGCCCGGCGGGTACTGGCGGCGCTTGTACTCGGCGGTGTCGACCATCCGCAGCGTCTTGACCACGAGCTCCCTGTCGTAGCCCGCGGCCACGATCGCGTCGGCGCTCTGGTCGCGGTCGACGTAGAGCTCCAGGATGCCGTCGAGGACGGGGTAGTCGGGCAGCGAGTCCGTGTCGACCTGGTCGGGCCGCAGCTCCGCGCTCGGCGGCTTGCTGAGGGAGTTCTCCGGGATCGGCGGGAGCTGTCCGCGCTCCTCGGCCGCGCGGTTGCGCCACCGCGCGAGCCGGAAGACCGAGGTCTTGTAGACGTCCTTGATCGGTCCGTACGCCCCGACGGAGTCTCCGTAGAGAGTCGAATACCCCACCGCTAGCTCGGACTTGTTGCCCGGTGCGAGCACGATGTGGCCCTCCTGGTTGGAGAGCGCCATCAGCGTCGTGCCGCGCAGGCGCGACTGGAGGTTCTCCTCGGCGAGCCCGGTCAGACCGAGCGATCCCATGTACGCGTCGAACATCGGGGCGATCGGCACGGTCCGCAGCGGCAGCCCGGTCCGCCGCGCCAGCTCCTCCGCGTCGGTGATCGAGTGCTCGGAGGAGTAGCGGGAGGGCATCGCGACACCGTGCACGTTCCGCGCCCCGAGCGCGTCGCAGGCGATGGCCGCGGTGAGCGCCGAGTCGATGCCGCCGGAGAGCCCGATCAGGACGCTGCTGAACCCGTTCTTCGCGGCGTACGCGCGCAGGCCCACCACGAGCGCCGAGTACACCTCCTCATCGTCGTCGAGCCGCTCCGCGTACCCGCCGGTGAGCTCCGCCTCGTACGCGGGCAGCGGCTCGGCGGAGACCGTGACGTGCTCGACGCGCAGACCGTCGTCGACGACGCCGGAGGGCACCTCGCCCGCCGCGGGCAGCTCCAGGTCGAGCACGACGCAGCCCTCGGCGAACTGCGGCGCACGCGCGATGACGCCGCCGTCCTTGTCGACGACGATCGAGTCGCCGTCGAAGACCAGCTCGTCCTGGCCGCCGATCATCGCGAGGTAGGCGGTGGTGCAGCCCGCCTCCTGGGCGCGCTTGCGCACCAGCTCCAGGCGCTGGTCGTCCTTGTTCTGCTCGTACGGCGACGCGTTGATGGAGAGCAGCAGGCCCGCGCCCGCCGTACGGGTCGCGGGCACGCGGCCGCCGTCCTGCCAGAGGTCCTCGCAGATGGCCAGGGCCACGTCGACGCCGTGCACGCGCACCACCGGCAGGGTCTCGCCCGGCACGAAGTAACGGAACTCGTCGAAGACGCCGTAGTTGGGCAGGTGGTGCTTGGAGTAGGTCAGGACGGCCTCGCCGCGGTGCAGCACCGCGCCCGCGTTGCGCGGGGCGCCCGCGGGCTGGCCGAACCTGGGTTTCGCCTCGTCGGTGCGGTCCAGGTAGCCGACGACCACCGGCAGCTCGCCGAGGCCCTCGTCGTCGAGGCGCGCGGCGAGCGCGTGCAGCGCGTCCCGCGAGGCCCGGACGAAGGACGAGCGCAGGGCGAGGTCCTCCACGGGGTACCCGGTGAGTGCCATCTCGGGGAACGCGACGAGATGCGCCCCCTGCTCGGCGGAGTGCCGGGTCCAGCGGACGATCGCCTCGGCGTTCCCGGCGAGATCTCCGACGGTCGAGTCGATCTGATTCAGGGCGAGACGTAGTTGGGGCACGGGGTCCAGTCTAATCGTCAGAGCGACGCGATGTCCTGCCGGACGGCGGGGACGGGGCGCGGGTGCGGGCTCGCTCTGGTTGCTCGCGCAGTTCCCCGCGCCCCTTCCAGGGGCTACTTGCGGTAGCCGAGGACCGTCATCATTCCTGCCTCCGCGTGGTAGACGTTGTGGCAGTGGATCATCCACAGGCCCGGGTTGTCCGCGTCGAAGTCCACCGTCAGCGTGCCGTTCGGCAGGACGATCGCGGTGTCCTTGCGGGGGCCGCCCGCCGCGTTCGCCAGGGCGAAGGTGTGGCCGTGCAGGTGCACGGGGTGCCACATCGACGTCGAGTTGGCGAAGACCAGGCGGACCCGCTCGCCCGCCCGCACGGGGTGGCGCTGGCCGGGGGAGTACGGCTTCTTGTCGAAGGCCCAGTCGTACTTCGCCATGCCGCCGGTCAGCTGGAGCCTGATCGTGCGGTCCGGCTTGCGGGACTTCAGCGCGACGGATTCGTGCGACCGCAGCTTGTCGGCGGTCAGGAGACGGCCCGTCAGCTCCTCGGGCCGGGTGGAGGCGGTCGGCGCGGCCCCGCCGCCCGTGCGCAGCACCGCGAGCGCCACTGCCTTCTTGCCCTCGGCCACGGCGGTCAGCGGGAAGGTGCCGTCCTTGGCCGTGACGAGCACGTCGTACCGCTCGCCCATGCCCAGGAGCAGGGCGTCCGTCTTCGCGTGCGCCACGGGGAAGCCGTCCGTGTGCGTCACCGTCATCTCGTGGCCGCCGAGCGCCACCCGGAAGGCCGTGTCACCGCCCGCGTTGATGAGGCGAAGGCGGATGCGGTCGCCGGGGCGGGCGCGGAACTGCGAAGGGCCCTTCGGCGCCCGCCCGTTGATCAGGTAGTGCGGGTAGGCGACATCGCCCGCGTCGCCCCCGAGCAGGTCGCTCTTGGCGCCCATCATCATCCGCGAGGGCCCCGAAGGCTTCGGCGACGGGGCCTTGCGCGCCGAGGTGAAGGACATGTTCGACATGTCGTGGCCGCCGCCGTGGTCCATGCCGCCCGAGCCGTCCTTCTCGCCGCCCATGTCGTGGCCGCCCATGCCCTTGCTGAGCTCGGCGAGCACGCCGTCCGGGGTGGAGCCGTCCACCCCGTCGACCCAGTCGTCGAGGACGATCACCCACTCCTTGTCGTACGTCAGGGGCTCCTTGGGGTCCTCGACGATCAGCGGCGCGTACAGCCCGCGGTCCTGCTGGGTGCCGGAGTGCGGGTGGAACCAGTACGTCCCCGGGTGCGGCACCGCGAAGCGGTAGGTGAAGTCGCCGCCGGGCCTGATGTCCTTCTGGGTGAGGCCGGGGACGCCGTCCATGTCGTTGCGCAGGGCGATGCCGTGCCAGTGCAGGGACGTGGCCTCGGGGAGGTGGTTGGCGAGGGTGAGCGCCAGGGTGTCGCCCGCGGTGACGCGGACCTCCTTGCCCGGCAGCCCTTCGCCGTACGCCCACGTCTTCACCTGGGGGCCGCCCAGGTCGAGCTTGGTCTCCATGGCCATCAGGCGGACCTCGCGGACCTTGCCGCCGCGGGCGCGCTTCTTCTCCGCGGCGGCGACTTCCTCGCCCGCCGGGTCGACATAGCCCTCGGGGCCTGCCGCGTCGCCGTGGCCGCCGGATTCCGTGCCGGAGCAGGCCGCGAGGACGCCCGTCCCCGCGACGGCCGCCGCGGCGCCGAGCAGGGTGCGGCGGGAAACGGCGTGCGGGCCTTCCGCGGGCAGGACGGCTTTACGCATGACGGTTTTACGCATGGCTGTCTTACGCATGACTGGGTGACACCTCGTCGTGATGGTGCGTGCGAATGGGCGCATCCGCTGCTTCTGGTACACCGCTCGACCCCTGTGGGTTCCCATCGGAACCGCACGGGTTTCCCGGGCAGCGCGAAGCAGCTGGTGGGGCGGCCTAAATGCGCAGCACGGACAGACGGGCCAGACGTATCCGGGGAGGCGGCGGATCGGGCCGCAGGGTGTGGGGTAGCCGCCCGGACGCGGGCAGCTGGGCGAGGGTCCCGCCGGGCCGCAGCAGCCCGGCCCGCACCAGCAGGACGAGCGTGAAGGCGCCGAGCACCGCCAGGCACACGGACAGCGGATCCATGCTCATGCCGTCGTGCGGCTCCGGGGCGGGCGCGGCCATACGCACGGCTCGCTCGCCGTGCCGAGGGCCGTCGCCGTCCCTCTCGTGCGCCGCGGGCGCGGGCTCGTGCGCCGCGGGCGCGGGCCCCGCCATGTCGTGCCCCATCGGCGACGACACGGCGGCGGGCGTGCTCGCGCCACCGTCGTGACCGCCCGAGGGATGCCCCAACGTATGCATCGTGACGATCCCGAGGAGCAGGGCGGCAAGCAGCATCAACTGCCCGTACCCCGTGCGGCTCCTGGTCCTCGCCATGCGGCGAACCCTACCCCCGCTGGGTATTGCGCGACATGCGGGCCCCCGGTACTCGGACGATCATGAGCGCATGACGCGTACGGACGAACCGGCACAGACCGGAGAAGGCACCCTGCCGGAGCCCGACCCCGCCATGCCGAGGCAGGTCATCTCCTGGGTGACGCTCGCCCTCATGACCACCGCGTCCGTGGCCAGCCTGCGCCCCTCCCCGTCGATGGCCATCTACGGGCTCGCCGCGGTCTTCCTCTACCTGCTGCCCGCCGTCGTCTTCCTGCTCCCCACCGCCCTGGTCGGCGCCGAACTGGCCTCCGGGTGGTCCGGCGGCATCTACCGGTGGGTGAGCGAGGCGCTCGGCAAGCCGCTGGGGTTCGTCGCCGTGTGGTGCCAGTTCGCCATGACCATCGCGTACTACCCGAGCCTGCTCGCCTACGTCGCCTCGACGTTCGCGTACGTCATCCACCCGAGCCTCGCCGAAAACGGCCTCTACGTAGCGATCGTCATCGTCGTCATCTACTGGACGGGTGTGTGGATCACCTCGCGCGGCACCAGGACCGTCGCGGGGCTCTCCTCGCTCGGGCTCGTCATCGGCACGCTCATCCCCGGCGTCGTCCTCGTCGTGCTCGGCCTCGTCTTCCTGGGGCAGGGCAACGCGTCCGCCGCCCCCATGTCCCCCGACCACTGGCTGCCGCCGTGGACCGGGCTCGCCAGCCTGGTCCTCATCGTCAACAACTTCCTCTCCTACGCGGGCATGGAGATGAACGGCGTCCACGTGTCGTCGCTGCGCCGCCCCCGCACCGAGTACCCGCGCTCGATCTTCCTCGCCACCGGCCTCGTCCTGCTGATCTTCATCCTTCCGGCCCTGGCCATCAGCTGGGTCATGCCGTCGGAGCAGCTCAGCCTCACCGCGGGGCTCATGCAGGCGTTCCAGGCGTTCTTCGACCACTTCCACGTCGGCTGGATGACGAAGATCGTCGGCATCATGCTCGTCATGGCCGCGCTCGGCGGCATGCTCACCTGGCTCGCCGGTCCTTCCAAGGGGCTGGTGACGCTCGCACGGCAGGAGGGCTATCTGCCGCCCTTCCTGCAGAAGTTCAACAAGGCGGGCGTGCCGCGGAACATCATGGTCGCCCAGGGCGTGGTCACCACCCTGATCGGCGTCCTCTACGCCTTCAGCGATGACGTCTCCAGCGCCTACTGGATGTTCTCGGTCATCACCGTGCAGATCTATCTGATCGCCTACCTGCTGATGTTCGTGTCCGTCGTACGGCTGCGGACGTCCCAGCCGCACGTGGCGCGCGGCTTCGTGGTGCCGGCCGTGACGCTCGTCGCGGGCGTCGGATTCGTCGCCTCGCTCCTCGCCCTCGCCATCGGCTTCGTGCCGCCCGACCAGTTCGGCAAGGGGCCGCTCTGGCGCTATCTGCTGATCGTCGGCGGCGGTCTGCTCGCGCTCGGCGTCCTGGCGCCCGCCGCCTTCCTCACGTTCCGCAAACCCGGCTGGATCCACCCCGACCACAGGGCACTCGATGGAACCAAATAGCATTTGTCGACCGATGTCATCACCCACGACGACTGTCACGGCAGAGGCCATGTCCCCACGGAAACAGCCGCGCGACACCCCTCGCGCACGCCCCGCCGTCCGGTCCGTCGCGCTCCTCCTGCTCCTCGGTGCCCTGGCGTACAGCACGTGGCTCCTTGAGGTCTTCCTGCCCACCGGCCTCTCGCCGCTGAGTTCGTACGTCAGTGAGCTCGCGGCCGAGGACCAGCCGTACGGGACGTTCTTCCGCACGGCCGACCTGCTCGGCGGGCTCTTCGTCCTCCTGGGCGCGGCGGCCGCGCTGATCCGGCTGCCGCACAGGGGCCTGACCACGGCGGGCTGGGCCGGTCTCGTGCTGTTCGGGGCCGCCACGGTCGCCGACTCACGACTGCCGCTGAGCTGCGCGCCGGCCGCCGACGCGGCCTGCGTCGCCCGGGAGCGTGCGGGCGACGTCCCCTGGACGCACGCCGCGCACGCGTTCAGCAGCAGCATCGCGATCGTCGGGGCGCTGGTCGGCATGGTGCTCCTCACGGTCGTCGCCCGGCGCCGCGCCGACGCCCTGCCGCTGCTCGCGCGCACCGGGCCCGCCGTCGTCGCCGTCGAACTGGCCGCCACCGTCTGGACCCTGGCATCCGTCGCCGCGTTCGACGCCGGGCATGGGACCTGGGGGCTCGGCGTGGCCCAGCGGCTCCAGCTCCTCTCCATCGCGGTGTGGATCGCGCTCCTCGCGTGCTCGCTGCCGGCCACCGCGGCGGCCAGGGGATCCACCGGGGCGGCGGTGCGGCGGGGGTGACGTTCGTACGGATCGGGGGAGTGCCGCACCACGTCGAGGTGACCGGCAGCGGTCCCGTCTGCGTGCTGAGCGTCGGGCTCGGGCTCGGCTGGTTCGACTGGGACCCCGTGGTGCCGCTGCTCGCGCCCTCCCGCACCGTCGTCCGCTTCGACCGCCCCGGGCTCGGTCTGAGCGGCCACGCGCGCGTGGCGCCCACCCTGCGCGGCGAGGCCGAGCGGATCGGCGCCGTCCTCGACGCGGTGGGGCTCGGCGGGCGGCGGGTCACGGTGGCGGGGCACTCGCTCGCCGGATTCCACGCGGAGGCGTTCGCCCGCCTGTACCCGTGGCGGACGGCGGCCCTCGTCCTGGTCGACTCCAGCGTGGAGGAGCACCCACGCGTCCGGCTGCCGCGCGCCCCACGGATGGCCTGCACGCGCGCGTGCGCGTCGGTGCTGTGTGCGGCCGGGGTGCCGAGGGCGACGGGCCCCCTGCTGCGGCGCCTGCTGGCACCTCACCCCCAGGCCCGGGTCTACGGAACCAGCCGTGTGTGGCGGGCCGCGGTCATGGAGTACGCGACGTACGGCGACGTGGCGACCGAACTCTTGGCCCTGCGCCGCGAGTTCTCCCTCCCGGCCGACCTGCCGGTGACGGTCCTGGCCGCCCACTCGGGCGGATCCCGCCGCTGGCTTGCCCGCCAGCACCGCCTGGCCACGGTCCTCGAGGCGACGTTCCTCGTCGCGGAGCCGTCCGGCCACCTGGTCATGCGGGACCGCCCCGCGGACGTGGCGGAGGCGATCCTGACGACGGGCCCCCGTTAGGGGGCGCGGGGGACTGCGCGCTCAGCCGAAGAAGAGCCGCGGTCGCGTCTGCCGGGTGACCGAGCAGTCGCGACCGCGGCTTCTTCGTGGTTGCTCGCGCGGTTCCCCGCGCCCCTGACGGAGCACGTCAGCCCGCAGGCCCCTGGAGGGGTCGGACGCTGTCGCGGATGACGATGTGCGTCCCCAGGACGTGGCGCTCCTGGCCCGCACGCGGCGAGCCCGAGAGGGCCTGGCGTACGGCTACGCGGCCCATCTCCTCGGCGGGGATGTGCACCGTGGTCAGCCCCGGCGTGATGTCGCCCGCGACGGGGTCGTCGTTGTAGCCGACCACCGACATGTCGTCGGGCACCCGGAGCCCGTACTCGCGCAACGCGATGATCGCCGCCGCCGCGGCCCGGTCGTCGCCCGCGAAGACGGCGGTGAACTCCGGCTTGCCTTCCGCCTTTTCGAGCAGGTCCCGCATCGCCCGGTAGCCGTTGTTCTGCCCGAAGCCGACCCCGTGCAGGATCGCTTCGGAGCGCGGCACGCCGTGGTCCGCGAGCGCGCGGAGGTAGCCGACGACCCGGTCCTCACCGGTGGTGTTCCCCGGCTGGAAGCCGAGCAGCGCGATCCGCCGGTGGCCCGCGCCCAGGAGGTGGCTGGTCACGGCGTGCGCGCCCGCCTCGTTGTCGTACTCCACGACGAGCGCGGGCACGTCGGGCGCGGGCGCGGGGCGCCCGCACAGGACGAGCCGCGAACCCGCCGCCGCGAGGACCTCCGCGTAGCGCGCCATCCGCTGGCGGTACTCGTCGTCCTGGATGACGCCGCCCACCAGGACCACCGCCTCGGCGGCCTGCTCGCGCATCATCTGGACCAGGGCGAGCTCACGGGCGGGATCGCTGCCCGTGGAGGAGACGAGGGTGAGGCGGCCCCGCTGGGCGGCCTCCATCTCCACGCCCTGCGCGACCCCCGCGTAGAACGCGCCCACCACGTCGAACATGAGCACGGCGATCGTCTTGCGGCCCGCGCCCGCCAACGCGCGCGCGTGCGCGTTGGCGACGTAGTCCAGGTCCTTGACCGCCCGCAGCACCTTGGCGCGCGACGCCGTCGACGTCGGGTAGTTGCCCGCGAGCACCCGCGAGACGGTCGCTACCGAGACGCCCGCCCGCGCGGCCACTTCGCGGATGGTGACCCGCTCGCCCATGTCTCTCCCTCATCCGGCAACCAGCTTGATCCGGGGCGGAGTTGCCCCCACGGCGGCCCGCCCCGGACCCATCATCCCGTGCCGTGCCACCGCGTCAGTGCGCGGCCTCGTACTCCTTGAGGAACTCCTCGGCGGCGCGCTTGCCGCCCTGTGACCGCCACTTCTGGTGGACGGCGTCCCAGTCCGAGAGCTTCTTGCGCCCGGAGACGATCGCCGTGACGCCGTCCTCGATGATCTGCTGCATCGAGGCGCCCTGCCGGTTGTACGTGTCCGACATCAGGCCCCAGTGGTCGTCGGGCACCAGGAGCGGCACGACCTTCTTCTCCCAGGCGTGCAGCCGCTTGGTCAGGTCGGGGTAGCCGGGGAAGTACAGGGGCTGCGGCGCGTCCATGAGGTAGGGGAAGGGGAGGTTGGTCTTGGAGTCGACCAGGCCGAGGGACGTGGCGACCGGGTCGCCGTCCTTGTTGTATGTGAAGTGGGTGCCCTCCACGCCGTAGTGCATCAGCTCGTACTCCTTCGAACCGAACGGCGAGGCCAGCCAGTTGAGGACGCGCAGCATCAGCTTGACGCGGTCCTTGGACGCCTTCTTGATGACGGTGTAGCCGAAGCAGCCGCGGTTCTGCTGGTAGACGGGCGTGACGCCGTCGACCGCGTAGGGCTCGGCGACGTCCAGGGTGAACTCGTCCTTGATGCCCTGGGCGTTGGAGATGACGGCGCCCCAGCCGTCGGTCATCGAGCGGACGGTGCCGTTGTAGAACTGGGTCTTCAGGTCCACCTGCGAGATCGAGGTGGCGTCCGGGTTGTACGAGCCGTCCTTGCGCATCTTCGCCATGAATTCGAGCGCGGCCCTGAACTCGTCGGTCCCGTACATGTCGGTGACCTTGCCGCCCTTGATCTGCCACTGGTTGGGCGCGCCGTGCCACATCGCGTGGTAGAGGTACCCGAAGAAGCCGACCGTGGACGCGCCGAGGGTGAACTTCCGTCCCCGCGAGCCCTCTTGGGCCATGGCCTGGAAGTCGGGAGCGGACATGCCGGGCTCGTACCCGGCCTTGTCGAACGCCTCGCGGTTGATGAACATCGCGCCCTGCACCTTGGCCCGCTCGATCGGCAGCCCGTAGATGCGTCCGGCGATGTGGCCCATGCCCTCCCAGGCGTACGTGGGGATGTTGGCGAGGTTGGGGTAGTCGTCGATCGCGTCGCCCGACAGGTGGTCGCTCAGGTCCGCGCAGCGCGACTTCACGAACTGCGACTCGCGCGGCAGCACGTATCCGCCACCGAAGTTGATCATGTCGGGCAGGTCGTCGCCCGACATCAGCGTGGACATCTTGGCGCGGAAGTCCGCGTCCGGTACGACGGTGAACTCGACCTCGACGCCCAGGGCTTCGTTGACGGCCTGCCAGTACTTGTTCTGACCGGCCGGCTTCGGCGGCGTGCCGTAGGTGATGGTCATGACCTTGATCTTCTGCTTGCCGTCGCCGGGCTTCTCGGCCATGGCCCGCACGAGCTCCTCCGGGTACTTCGTGTACCCGGGCTGGACGCCCTCGGCGGTCGGCGCCAGATCGGGGGTGGGGCCCTTGGCGGGGGTGTACTTCGGCCAGGGCACCACCTTCTTGCCCGCGTTGGAGACGTTGCCGCCGCCGCTGGAGTCGGTGGAACAGGCGGTGAGGACGGACGGGGCGGCCAGCGCGGCGCCGCCGACGGCTATGGAGCGGAGCAGGGTGCGCCGCGACATCGAGGAACCGGACACGTGAATGAGCCCTTCTGGACGACGAGTTGCCTTCTGGACGACGAGTGGGGGGAAAACTCAGCTCTTGATGGCGCCGGTGAGCACGCCCTTGGTGAAGTACTTCTGGAGGAAGGGGTAGACGAGCAGGATCGGCACGGTGGCGATCACCAGGACGGCCATCTGCGTCGTCTGCGGGGCGGAGACCATGCCCGCCTCGCTCAGCCCGGTGTCGGCGATCTGCGAGCCGCCGATGACGTAGGTGCGCAGCACCTGGGAGAGGGGCCAGTGGTCCGACTCCATGTAGATCGAGGCATGGAACCAGGCGTTCCAGTAGCTCACGGCGTAGAAGAGGGAGACCACCGCGAGGGCCGCCTTGGACAGCGGGAGCACGATCCGCCACAGGATCTGCCAGTCCCCGGCGCCGTCGAGCCGCGCCGCCTCGTACAGCTCCTCGGGTATGCCCTGGAAGAAGCCGCGCAGCACGATCAGATTGAAGACGTTAATCAGGACGGGTGCGACGAGAGCGGCATACGTATCCAGCATCCCCATGCCCTTGACCAGGAGGAACGCGGGGATCATGCCGGGCGGGAAGAGGAAGGTGAAGAGGATGAGCAGCAGCACGGGCTTGCCGCCGAAGACGCCGGGACGGGCCAGGGCGTACGCGAGGAACGTGGTGCACGCGAGCGAGAAGAGCGTGCCCACGACCGTCAGGCCGACGCTCACTCCGAGCGCCTTGGTGACGATGCCGCCCTCCAGGATGTTCCGGTAGGCGCGCAGCGTCGGATCGCTCGGCCAGAGCACCCAGCCGCCGTTGTCCACGACCTCCCGGTTGGAGGCGAGCGACGTCGAGATGATCACCAGGAACGGGATCAGCACGAGACCGAGTACGACGAGGACGGCGACGCCCTTCGCGGCCTTGGTCGCGAACCGGGGCTTCTCCATCCAGGCGGGCCTGGTGACGTGGCCGGTACTCACTTGTAGACCCCCTGCTCGCCGAGCCGGTGGGCGACCCGGTTGGCGGTGAAGACGAGCACCGCGCCGACGACGCCCTTGAACAGTCCTGCCGCCGCCGCGTATCCGGTGTCGCCGCCGACGATGCCCTGCCAGAAGACGAAGGTGTCGAGCACCTCGCCGACCTCGGGGCCCACCGACTGCCGCTGCAACAGCATCTGTTCGAAGCCGACCGAGAGGATGTCGCCGAGCCGCATGATCAGCAGCAGGATGATGATGGGCCGGATGCTGGGCAGCGTGACGTGCCAGAAGCGGCGCCAGGGGCCCGCCCCGTCGATGGCCGCGGCCTCGTACTGCTGCTCGTCGACCTGCATGAGCGCGGCGAGGAAGATGATCGTCCCCCATCCGGCGTCCTTCCAGATCACCTCGATGACCACGAGCGGCTTGTACGCCTCCGGGTTGCCGATGATGTCGACGGTGTGCAGCCCGGAGTCGCTGAGGAAGGTGTTCAACAGGCCCGTGTCGCTGAGCACTTGCTGGAAGAGCGCGACCACGACGACCCACGAGAGGAAGTGCGGCAGATAGATCACGGACTGCGTGAAGCGGCGCAGCAGGTCCGAGGTCAGGCTGTGCAGCAGCAGGGCGAGCGCCAGCGGGGCCGGGAAGAAGAAGGCCAGTTGCAGTACGGCGATGAAGAGGGTGTTCCACGTCGCGTGCCAGAAGTCCGGATCGCCGAACATCCGCGAGAAGTTCTCCGTGCCCACCCAGGGGCTGGCCCACAGGCCGTCGAAGGGCACGTACTCCTTGAAGGCCACGGCGTTGGCGATGAACGCGCCGTAGTGGAAGACCAGGAAGTACGCGATCCCCGGCACCATGAGCAGCACCAGGAAGCGGGTGCGCTGAAACCGCTTCCACAGCTCACCACGCCCGAGTTTCCTACCATTTGAACCACTATTACTTCGCTTTGGCGGCTTCACCGCCTCGGTTTCCGCCCGGTCCTTCGTCACCGTCGGCACGGCAACCCCTCCGTCGTCGGAATAAGGTGCCCGGAATCTAAAGCGGTTACTGCCCTTGGTCAACCCCCTTAGGCCGCCCATCTCTTGACCACCCTCCCGCCTTGGTCCTAGCCTCCAGTGCGCTGGTGAGTAACCGGTTACTACGAGGGACGGTCACGCGTGGCAGAACAGGCAGAGGCGAAACGGGGGCCGGTCGCGGCCCTGGCCATGGGCGTCGAGGTCGCGGAGCGCGTGTTCGCGCCCGATCTGCGCGAACGGCTCGCTCGCAGCGTCGAATTGAGCCCGACAGTCCTCGCCGACGGTCTCGCCACCCTGGCGGCCCGCGCGGTGCTCGCCGACACGGAGATCCTGGTCACCGGCTGGGAGTGCCCACCGCTCACCGCGGAGGTACTGGCCCACGCGCCCCGCCTCCGGGCGATCGTGCATGCCGCGGGCTCGGTCAAACCGATGGTGACGGAGGCGGTGTGGGACCGCGGGATCGTCGTCTCCTCCGCGGCGGACGCCAACGCGGATCCGGTGGTGGCGTTCACGCTGGCGGCGATCACGTTCGCGGCGAAGGGGGCGTTGCCCGCGGCCGCGAACTATGCCCGGGGGTGGCCGTCGTTCACCGTCCGCACCGGGGCGGACGCGCGGACGATCGGGGTGATCGGCGCGTCGCGGATCGGGCGCCGGGTCATCGCGGCGCTGCGGGCGTCCGACGCGGGGTTCCGGATCCTGCTCACGGATCCCTACGTGACGTCCGCGGAGGCGGAGTCACTGGGAGCGGAGCTCGTGGACCTCCCCGAACTCTGCCGCCGCAGCAGCATTGTCACGATCCACGCGCCCCAACTCCCGGAGACCCGCGGCCTCTTGAGCGCGTCGATGCTCGGTCTCATCCCGGACGGCGGTGTCGTCATCAACACGGCTCGCGGATCTCTGGTGGATACGGAGGCGTTGGCGCGGGAGTGTGCGGTGGGGCGTCTGGACGCGTTCCTGGACGTGACGGATCCCGAGCCGCTGCCTCCCGGGCATGCGCTGCTCCATCTGCGGAACGTGTTGGTGACTCCGCATGTCGCGGGGGCGCAGGGGAGTGAGGTGCGGCGGCTCGGTGAGTACGCGGTCTCCGAGGTGGAGCGCTTGACCCGGGGGGAGCCGATGCGTGGGCGTCTGCGCCGGGAGGACCTGCCCCGCTTGGCCTGACGCGGCGGCCGGAACCCACGGCGTCTTCCTCGGCACCGGGTCTGCGCCCGCCCGCCCCGTGGCTTGCGCCGCCGTCCCCGCCCCTCGGCACCGGGGGCTGTGCCCACCCGTTCCGCCGTGCGGAACAATTGCCCACAGCGGGAGCCCCCCCCGGTCACCGGGCGGCCCTTGTCTGGGCGCCCACAGCGGGGAGCCCCCGGTCACCGGGAGCCCCTGGGTCACCGGGCTGCGCACAGCGGGGAGCCCCTCGGTCACCGGGCTGTGTACAGCGGGGAGCCCTCGGTCACCGGGCTGCCCGCAGCGGGGCGGCGCCCGGCGCCTGGGCGCTCACTGTGGGGAGCCGTCCGGCCGCCGGTCCGTCACAGCGGGGAGCCCTCCCCAGGGGCGCCGGCGGCGCGGTGGTGGGGGGGGTACCCCCACCGGGCCGCGGCCGCCTCTCGAGCTGAGGGGACGTGGCGGTATGTCCGCCCGGAGCACATGTGGCCACGCGCCGAGGTGCCCTGAGTGTGGCGGTCATCTGGGACGGCGAGGACGGACATACCGGCGCGGCCCCGCCCCACGACAGACGAGGGGCGCCCCCCACCGGCCCGCAGCCGCCGCTCAACGCGACGGGTACCGCGAGGGACGACGCGTCGGTGCGGACCCGCCCCGCACCGCCCCGCACCCGAGCCCCCCTACACCCCGGCGCCCCGCGCCTTCAGCATCGACGCCATCAGCGCGATCTCCGACTCCTGCGACTCCACCATCCCCCGCGCCAACCTCCGCTCCACATCAACCCCGCACCGCTCCACACACCCCTGAGCCATATGCACCCCACCCCGGTGGTGCCGAGTCATCAACCGTAGATACAGCACCTCCGCCTTCTTCCCCTTCAGCTCACCCAGCCGTGCCAGCTCCGCGTTCGTCGCCATCCCCGGCATCAGCGCCCCGTCCTCACCCGCCGGCGCGTCCCCCATCCCCATCCACTCCATCGGCGCCCCCTCCGGCACCTTCGGCAGCTCCCACAGGTCCAGCCAGCCGAGGAGCATCCCGCGCTGGTTCGCCTGTGTCTGGGCGATGTCGTACGCGAGCCGCCGCACCTCCTCGTCGTCGGTGCGGTCGCGCACGATGTAGGACATCTCCACGGCCTGCTGGTGATGGACGGCCATGTCCCGCGCGAAGCCCGCGTCCGCGGACGAACTCGGGGGCGGACCGCCGGAGTCGGAGCCGTCCGTCGCGGCGACGGCGGCGGTGATGCCGCCCGCCACGAGGACCGCCGCGGCGACGGAGCCGACGATCCAGTTCGTCCGCGTGGTCGTGCGCGGCCTCACCGCGCCAGACCGTTGGTGCAGGCCGCACCCGGCTCAGGGGTCTGCTTGCCCTGGACGTACTTGGAGAAGAACTCCTTGACCTTGGGATCGTCCGCCCCGGTCACGGTCCGCTGGTGCGCCCACGCGGTCAGCATGACGGGGTCCTTCTGGTCCTTGACGGGGCTCATCAGCGAGTACGGCGTGGCCTTGACCTTGGCCGCGAGCTTCTTCAGGTCGGCGGGCTTCGCCTGGTCGTTGTAGGTGACCCAGACGGCACCGTGCTCCAGCGAGTGCACCGCGTTCACCTCGGGGAGTTCCTTCTCGTAGACGTCGCCGTTGCAGTTCATCCACACCTGGTTGTGGTCACCGCCGACGGGAGGCGTCATCGGGTAGTCGACCTTCTTCGACACGTGCGTACGCCCGAGCTTGCCCCAGACCTTCTCGCCGTCGGCGTTGACCTTGGCCGCGGGCCACGCCTTCGAGTCCGTCGACGAACCGTCGCCGTCGGACGCCTTGGAGAAGAGGACGAAGCCGCCCACGCCGAGCGCCGCGACGACGACCGCGCTGACGGCCACCGTGACGGCGCGCCCCCGGCGTTCACGTGCGCGGTCCGCCCGGCGCATCTCCTCTATCCGGGCCTTGCGGGAGGCGTTGCTCGTGTTCTTGGCGGAGCCCATGGTGTGTCCTTCTGCGAAAGAAGCGAACGGGACGTAGAACAGTTCGGCTGGACGTGGAACAGATCAGCTGATCGTAAGGGCGATGGGTGCCGGGACTGTAGGCTCTCCGAAATTTGAACCCGGGATGCGCATTACCTACGCTCGTGGAATGCGCCTCATGCGATCCACCGACCTGGCCCTGCGCGCCCTGATGCGTCTGGCCGTGGCGGGCGACGGGGCGCCCACGACGCGCGAGGTGGCCGCCGACATGACGGTCCCGTACACGCACATGGCGAAGGTCGTCGCCGAGCTGCAGAAGCTGGGCCTGCTGGAGGCCCGCAGGGGCAGGGGAGGCGGCCTCACCCTGACGGAGGCGGGCCGCAAGGCGTCGGTGGGCGAGCTGGTCAGGTCGTTCGAGGGCGAGGGCGACGTGGTGGAGTGCGAGGGGGCCACGCCCTGCCCGCTGAATTCCGCGTGCCGCCTGCGCGGGGCACTGCGCAGGGCCCAGGAGGCGTTCTACGCCTCGCTGGACCCGCTCACGGTGGAGGACATCGCGGCGTCCCCGACGGGCCCGCTGCTCCTGAGCATCACGTCCCGCGACAGGACCTGAGCCGCCCCCTCACCTGGACCGCCCCCTCGCCTGGCCCACCCCCTTACTCGGCCTGCCCCAGCCACAGGTCGGGCCCGAACACCTCGTAGTGGATGTCGGCCGGAGCCACTCCCCGCCCGATGAGCTGGGTCCGCACGTCCCGCATGAAGGGCAGCGGCCCGCACAGGTACGCGCGCGTGCCCGCCAGGAGGGGCGGCAGGGCGGCGAGGTCGACGCGCCCGGTGAGCACGGCGGGGTGCTCCCGCTCGGCGCCGGGCCGCTCGTAGAAGAAGTGCGCGGCCGCGTCCGGGAGCTTGCCCGCGTACGCCGCGTGGTCGGCGCGCAGCGCGTGCTCGGCGGGGGAGCGGTCGGCGTGCACGACGGTGACGGGCGCCCGGTGCCCCGCTGCGGCCAGCTGCTCCAGCATGGCGATCATCGGGGTGACGCCGATGCCCGCGGACGCCAGCAGCAGGGGAGTGTCCGCGTCGCTCTCGTCGAGGACGAGGTCTCCGTAGGGGGCGGAGAGCCGCAGCACCGCACCTTCCCGCACGCGCGCGTGGAGGTATCCCGAGACCTCGCCGTCCGGTGACGCCGCGCCGCCCCGCACCCGCTTGACGCTGATCTGCCGCAGGTCCGAGCCGGGCGCCGAGGAGAGGCTGTACTGACGTATCTGCCGCGCCCCGTCCGGCAGTTGGACCTGCACGGAGACGTATTGCCCCGGCCGGAAGTCCGGCACGGGGAACGCCGCGGCGGGCCGCAGCTGGAACGTGGCGACCTCCGGCGTCTCCTCGACGCGCCCCACGACCTCCCACTCCCGCCAGGTGTCGTCCGCGGTGACGCCCTGCTCGGCGTAGAGCCGGGCCTCGATGGCGATGAGGGCGTTGGCCATCAGCCAGTAGACCTCGTCCCAGGCGGCGGCGACCTCGGGCGTGACGGCGTCGCCGAGCACCTCGACGATGGCCGCGAAGAGGTGCTCGTGCACCACGGCGTACTGATCGGGGGCGACGCCGAGCGAGGCGTGCTTGTGCGCGATGCGCCGGAGCATCACGTCGGGCCGCTCGTCGGGGTGCTCCACCAGGTGGGTGGCGAACGCGGCGATGGACCCGGCGAGGGCCTGCCGCTGGGTGCCCGCGGCCTGGTTGCCGCGGTTGAAGAGGTCCCGAAGGAGCTCGGGGCGGGCCGTGAAGAGCCGGTCGTAGAAGCGCCCGGTGATGTCGCCGATGGCCCCGCCGACGACGGGGAGGGTGGCACGGACGGTCGCGGCGGACGTTTCTGACAGCAACGGGGCTCCTCGGGCCGGGCGAGAGGGGCGGATAACCGTCCCCTTGTCGGTTTCTGACCGTATATAAGTTGCATCTGAGATGCAACTTATAGAGGGGTGCTCCTGGAGGGCCGGAGGAGCGGGGGCGGCCCGCTGTTACAGAGGCGCGGTTCAGCAGGCACTATGGGCACAGGGCGGCACGGCACGGGCGGGTACGCGGTCGGCAACGCGCTCGAAACGGTGTGGTGGGATGCTCATGTGCCCCGATGTGTCCGCGGCGCGGGCGCAGGCGGCCTGACCAGCAAGGATGGGTGGAAGCGGAAGATGGACAAGCAGCAGGAATTCGTGCTCCGGACTCTTGAGGAGCGCGACATCCGGTTCGTACGCCTGTGGTTCACGGACGTCCTCGGCTTCCTGAAGTCGGTGGCCGTGGCCCCGGCCGAGCTGGAGCAGGCCTTCGACGAGGGCATCGGCTTCGACGGCTCGGCGATCGAAGGTTTCGCCCGGGTGTACGAGTCCGACATGATCGCCAAGCCGGACCCCTCGACCTTCCAGGTGCTGCCCTGGCGCGCCGAGGCCCCCGGCACCGCCCGGATGTTCTGCGACATCCTGATGCCGGACGGCTCCCCGTCCTTCGCGGATCCGCGCTACGTGCTCAAGCGCGCCCTCGCCAAGACCTCCGACCTCGGCTTCACCTTCTACACCCACCCCGAGATCGAGTTCTTCCTGCTCAAGGACAAGCCGCTCGACGGTTCGCGGCCCACCCCCGCGGACAACTCCGGCTACTTCGACCACACCCCGCAGAACGTCGGCATGGACTTCCGCCGCCAGGCCATCACGATGCTCGAATCCATGGGCATCTCGGTCGAGTTCAGCCACCACGAGGGCGCCCCCGGCCAGCAGGAGATCGACCTGCGCTACGCGGACGCGCTCTCCACCGCCGACAACATCATGACGTTCCGCCTGGTCATGAAGCAGGTCGCCCTGGAGCAGGGGGTCAACGCGACCTTCATGCCGAAGCCGTTCTCCGAGCACCCCGGCTCGGGCATGCACACGCACCTCTCCCTCTTCGAGGGCGACCGCAACGCGTTCTACGAGTCGGGCGCCGAGTACCAGCTCTCCAAGGTCGGCCGTTCCTTCATCGCGGGCCTGCTGCAGCACGCCGCGGAGATCTCCGCCGTCACCAACCAGTGGGTGAACTCCTACAAGCGCATCTGGGGCGGCTCCGAGCGCACGGCGGGCGCGGGCGGCGAGGCCCCCTCGTACATCTGCTGGGGCCACAACAACCGCTCGGCCCTGATCCGCGTCCCCATGTACAAGCCCGGCAAGACGGGCTCGGCCCGCGTCGAGGTCCGCTCGATCGACTCGGGCGCGAACCCCTACCTGACGTACGCGGTACTGCTCGCCGCGGGCCTCAAGGGCATCGAGGAGGGCTACGAGCTGCCGCCCGGCGCCGACGACGACGTGTGGGCCCTCTCCGACGCCGAGCGCCGCGCGATGGGCATCGAGCCGCTCCCGCAGAACCTCGGCGAGGCGATCGCGCTCATGGAGCGCAGCGAACTGGTCGCCGAGACGCTCGGTGAGCACGTGTACGACTTCTTCTTGCGCAACAAGAAGCAGGAGTGGGAGGAGTACCGCTCCGAAGTCACGGCCTTCGAACTCCGCAAGAACCTGCCGGTTCTGTAGGGCCCCGTCAGGGGCGCGGGGAACTGCGCGCTCAGCCCGGAAAAGAGCCGCGGTCGCGTCTGCCGGATCACCGAGCAGACGCGACCGCGGCTCTTCTTTGGTCGCTCGCGCCGTTCCCCGCGCCCCTTACGGGGCGATTGCCTCCCGCAGGGGCGTTGTCGCACGGACCCGGTACTCCTGGATGGCCCAGCCGTTGCCGTCCGGGTCCTTGAAGTACATGAACGTCCCCCCGTCCTGCGGAGCGTGCGCCACGGGCTCGGACACGTCGAGGCCACGCTCGGTCAACTCCGCGTGCGCGGCCTTCGCGTCGGCGACGCAGAGCTGGAGGCCCTGGTACGAGCCCGCGGCAGGGGTCGGTCCGTCCATCGTGTCCCAGAGCGTGTCGGCCAGGGCGATGGAGCAGCCGGAGCCGGGCGGCGTCAGCTGGACGATGCGCATGCCCGGCATGACCTCCGTGTCGATGTCGACGTGGAAGCCGAGCTTGTCGCGGTAGAACGCCATGGACGCGTCGATGTCGCTCACGGGCAGCGGGATCACTTCGAGTGTGTACTCCATGAACCGCAGTACACCAGGGACCGGGCCCGCTGTCTCCCCGCGCGGGCGGAACTCGTCGGCGAGGCCGTAGGCTCTGGCCAGGAGTGATCGAACGGAGGCGCGGGACCATGACGCTGCCGCACGAGGGGGAGAGCGCGAAGCGCCCGCTGAAAGGGGGGTGGCGGGAGACGGGGGGACGCAGGAGCAGCACGTTCACGCGGCTACTGCGGCACGGATTCACCGATCCGTCGGCGGCCGAGCGGCTGCTCGACGCCCCGGACCTGGACACGGTCCGTGACGATCCGCTGCTCCTCGACGCACTCGGCGCCACCGCCGACCCCGACCTCGCGCTGCTCGGACTCGTCCGGCTCGTCGAGGGCCAGGAGGACGAGGTGGGCCGCCGCGAGCTGCTCGACACCCTGGTCACCGCCAAGCCGCTGCGCGACCGCCTCCTCGGCGTGCTCGGCGCCTCCGAGGCGCTCGCCGACCACCTGGCGCGCCACCCCCGCGACTGGCGGGCCCT
Source organism: Streptomyces formicae (assembly GCF_002556545.1). Taxonomy (NCBI): domain Bacteria; kingdom Bacillati; phylum Actinomycetota; class Actinomycetes; order Kitasatosporales; family Streptomycetaceae; genus Streptomyces; species Streptomyces formicae. Next base: position 2,665,160 of record NZ_CP022685.1, on the reverse strand, counting down.
CGTCACCTACGAGGCGGTCGACCTGCACCCCGGCGTCGAGGAGTTCGAGCGGGGCCTGGCCGAGGCCACGGACCCGGTGTCGCTGCGCGTCGCCTACCGCCGCTGTCTGCTCGCCATAGCGGCCCGTGACGTGTGCGGCACCACCGACGTCGCCGAGGCCGCCGCCGAGCTCGCCGACCTCGCCACCGCGACGCTGCGCGCGGCGCTCGCCATGGCCCGCGCGGCCGCGCCCGCCGACGCCGCGCAGTGCCGCCTCGCGGTCATCGCGATGGGCAAGTGCGGTGGCCACGAGCTCAATTACGTCTCGGACGTCGACGTCATCTTCGTCGGCGAGGCCGTCGAAGGGGCCGACGAGGGCAAGGCGCTGCGGGCCGCGACCCGGCTCGCCTCGCACATGATGCGGATCTGCTCGGAGACCAACGTCGAGGGCACCATCTGGCCGGTCGACGCGAACCTGCGCCCTGAGGGCCGCAACGGCCCGCTGGTGCGCACCCTCAGCAGCCATCTCGCCTACTACCAGCGGTGGGCGAAGACCTGGGAGTTCCAGGCGCTGCTCAAGGCCCGCCCCGTCGCGGGCGACCTGGAGCTCGGCGAGGAGTACGTCGCCACGCTCGCGCCGCTCGTCTGGCACGCCGCCGAGCGCGAGAACTTCGTGGCCGACGTGCAGAAGATGCGCCGCCGCGTCATCGAGAACATCCCCGCGGGCGAGGTCGACCGGGAGCTGAAGCTCGGCCCCGGCGGGCTGCGCGACGTCGAATTCGCCGTACAGATGCTGCAGTTGGTGCACGGCCGCAGCGACACCTCCATCCGGAGCGGCTCCACGCTCGAAGCGCTCGCGGCGCTCGGCGCTGGCGGGTACGTGGGGCGCGTCGACGCCGCCCAGCTCGACGACGCGTACCGCTTCCTGCGCGCCCTGGAACACCGCATCCAGCTCTACAAGCTGCGGCGCACCCACCTGGTGCCCGAGGACGACGCCGACCTGCGCCGCATCGGCCGTTCGCTCGGCATGCGCACCGAGCCGATCACCGAGCTGAACCGCGCCTGGAAGCGGCACACCTCCGTGGTGCGCAGGCTGAACGAGAAGCTCTTCTACCGTCCGCTGCTCGACGCCGTCGCCCAACTCGCCCCTGGCGAGACCAGGTTGAGCACCTCCGCGGCCCGCGAGCGGCTCGTCGCGCTCGGCTACGCGGACCCGAGCGCCGCGCTCAGGCATCTGGAGGCGCTCGCCTCGGGGGTGTCCCGCAAGGCGGCCATCCAGCGCACCCTGCTGCCCGTCCTGCTCGGCTGGTTCGCGGACTCGGCCGACCCGGACGCGGGCCTGCTCGGCTTCCGCAAGGTCTCCGACGCGCTCGGCAAAACCCCGTGGTACCTCCGGCTGCTGAGGGACGAGGGAGCCGCCGCCGAGAACCTGGCGCGGGTGCTCTCCGCCGGACGGCTCGCCCCCGACCTGCTGCTCCGCGCCCCCGAGGCCGTCGCCCTGCTCGGCGACCAGCGGGGCCTCGAACCGCGCGGCCGAGGCGCCCTCGAACAGGAGGTCCTGGCCGCCGTGCGCCGCGCCGACGGCGTCGAGCAGGCGGTGACGGCGGCGCGCGGCGTGCGCAGGCGCGAGCTGTTCCGGACCGCCGCCGGCGACATCATCGGCTCCTACGGCACGGAGGAGAGCCCCGCGGAGGCCGACCCCGGCGCCCTGGTGGACCGGGTCGGGGACGCCATCTCCGACCTGACGTCGGCCACCCTCGCGGGCACGCTGCGCGCGGTCGTCCGCGACGGCTGGGGCGACACGCTGCCGACCCGCTTCGCCGTGATCGGCATGGGCCGCTTCGGCGGCCACGAGCTGGGCTACGGCTCGGACGCCGACGTCCTGTTCGTGCACGAGCCGCGCGAGGGCGCCGACGAGCAGGAGGCGGCGAAGGCGGCCGCCAAGGTGGTCGCCGAGATGCGCAGGCTCCTCCAACTCCCCTCCGCCGATCCGCCGTTGCTCATCGACGCGGACCTGCGCCCGGAGGGCAGGAGCGGCCCCCTGGTGCGTACGCTCAAGTCGTACGCGGCCTACTACCGCCGCTGGTCCCTGGTCTGGGAGTCCCAGGCGCTCCTGCGGGCCGAACCGGTGGCGGGCGACGAGGAACTCGGCCGCGCCTTCCTCGACCTCGTCGACCCGCTGCGCTACCCGGCCGAGGGTCTCGGCGAGGACGCGATCCGCGAGGTCCGCCGCCTCAAGGCCCGGATGGAGGCGGAGCGGATGCCGCGCGGCGCCGACCCGACCCTGCACGCCAAGCTGGGCCGAGGCGGCCTCTCCGACGTCGAATGGACCGTCCAGCTCCTGCAGTTGGAGCACGCCTGGGCCGAGCCCGGCCTGCGCACGACCCGCACTCGCGAGGCGCTCGCCGCGGCCTGCGCGGCGGAGCTGATCTCGACGGAGGACGCGGCGATCCTCGACGAGGCCTGGGTGCTGGCGACGCGCGTGCGGAACGCGGTGATGCTGGTGCGCGGCCGCGCGGGCGACACCTTCCCCTCCGACGGGCGCGAACTGGCCGCCGTCGCGCGCTACCTGGGCTACGACAGCGGGCACGTCGGCGACATGCTCGACGACTACCGGCGGATCACCCGCAGGGCGCGGGCGGTCATGGAGGAGCGGTTCTACGGGGCCTAGGGCGCACCGAAGCGTTTCGGCGCATTGCCTCGATCCGGCACGCCGGCCCGGCCGTGCCGGTCCCGGCGGACGCGGCCGAGCGGCATGATCGCCCTCCGCTTCCGGTGCCGGAGCCGATGCGGCTGACGGTAGGGGCAAAAGTGCCACCGACCGGCCGGAGCGCGGACCGTGCCGCGGGACCATCGCACTTCGGGGGCGCGTCGTGAGCGCCCTCGGCAAGAGCCGTAGCGGCCTCCGATGAGAGGTGGGCGCGCGACGAGCGCCCCCCGGACGCGCCTTTGCAAGCCGGGCGGAGCCGATCAGGATTTCCAGGGCAAGCCGCGGTCGGCACAACCTCCCCCCCCTCCCCTGCTCGTCGAGCCCGCTCGGTACGTGCCGGCCCGCATGCTCTGGTCCCAGGCGATAAGGAAGTGCCCGATGAGTACTCCTCCGCGCGACCTCCCCGACTCGACGGCCCTCGCCTCGGACAGAGGGCCACGGCACGTCGCCTTCATCGTGGACGGCAACCGCCGTTGGGCGCAGGCGCACGGCCACCCCGTGGAGCACGGCCACCAGGTGGGCGCGGACAACGTCTGCCGCGCCGTTCGCTGGTGCGAGTCCGTGGGCATAGAGACCACCACGTGGTGGCTGCTCTCGACGGACAACCTCAACCGCTCCGCGCCCGAACTCCACAAGCTCCTGGACATCATCTCCGAACTGACCAACCGTCTGGCGGCGGTCGGTCACTGGAGGATGCGTCACCTCGGGGACCCCCGGCTGCTCCCCGAATCGCTGGCGACCGCGCTGGGCGACGCGGAGGCCACCACCTGCCACAACCAGGGTCCCCAGATCAACTTCGCGGTCGGCTACAGCGGCCGACAGGACATCCTCGCCGCGGCGCGCGTCGTCGCCCACCAGGCGGTGACGTCCGCCGGCTTCTCCGTGTCCGAGAGGTCGTTCGCGCAGGCCCTGTCCACCTGCGGGTTGCCCGATCCGGACCTGGTGATCCGCACCTCGGGCGAACAGCGCCTCTCCGGGTTCATGCTCTGGCAGGCGGCCCTCTCCGAGCTCTATTTCTGTCCCGTTCTGTGGCCCGACTTCACCCAGTCCGACCTCCACCGCGCCCTCGCCTTCTACGGCAACCGTCAGCGGCGTTTCGGAAAGTAGCGCAGGAAGGAACCGCAGCATGCTTGAGATGCCTCTTCCGTTCCCCGGCCCCGGCCCCAGGACGACTGGCGACATCCCCGGTACCTTTCACCCCCTGAAACCCTGGCTGCTCTCCCATCTGGGAAAGGGCCGTGAGACCTACCCCGCTCACCCGCGCACCGACCAGCTGGAGTCCGCCGTACTCACCTGGGCGGCGGATCTCGGGATGAGCAAGGAGCACGTCCGGATAACGGCCGAGGCGACCCCCGGCCACCTGGTCGGGCTCTTCGCCCCACAGGCCCCGTGGCACGTGCTGTTCCCGCTGGCCAAGCTGCAGATGATCCTGTTCTGGCTGAACACCGTCGACCTCGGCGGGGACCAGCCGGTCGGCCGTCTCATGGAGCCCGTGAGGGAAACCCTGGAGAGCGGGCACGCGCCGTCCGGCGGGCCCGACATCCTCAGGCCGATCGCCAGTCTCCGCGACGACATCGTCGCCGCGGGAGGGGCCGAGCTGGTCCCCGGCTTCACCGAGCTGCTGCTGGGATTCCTGCACGAGTACACGTTCCGGCAGGCGTGGGAGAGCGGGGAGCCCCTCCCGAGCCTTGACCAGTACCTGAAGCACAGGACGCGCACGGCGGGCATCGTTCTCGGCATGTGGGTGCAGCGACTCCAGCCGGGCCTCGTCGGGCCGGGGGAGCGGCTGCCGGGGCCCCTGCTCCAGCTCATGAAACAGGGCAGCCTGCTCGTCGGTCTCGACAACGACCTGCACAGCTGCCACGTGGCCGCCGAATCGGGGGAGAGGCTCAGTCTCATCGGCGTCATCTGCCAGGAGTACGGAATTCCCGTGGACATGGCCTTCTCCTGCGCGCTCACCCTCAACGCGGCGATGCGTTTCGAGAACGCCAACACCGTCGAGTCGATCTGCGCGGACACCTCCCTGCCCGAAGCGGTCAGGAGGCATGCCCGGGCGATCTACTACTGGGTCGACTCCGTGTACACGTGGTCCTTGGAGACGCCCCGCTACGGCTTGGGGAGCACCGATGCGCAAGAACTCGTGAGCCCCTCCTGCCTCCTGGGCGGGGAGTGAGCGGACATGGCGAGCTTGCGTTCGGTCCCCATCGCCCCCAAGGCGCTCCCCGTCGTCGGTCATCTCCTCCCGCTGCTGCGGAACCCGCTGGAGTTCATCAACTCCCTCTCCGCGCACGGGGAACTCGTCCGCATCCAGCTGGGCCCCTTCACGCTGGTGATGATCTGCGACCCGGAACTGACCCGGCAGGCCCTGGTCGACGACCGCGTCTTCGACAAGGGCGGCCCGATCTTCGACCGGGTGCGGGAGGTCGTGGGCGACGACGGCCTCGCCAGTTGTCCGTACAGCGCGCACCGGCGGCTGCGCCGACTGGCCCAGCCCGCCTTCCACCCGGCACGATTCCCCGGCTACGCGAAGGTCATGAGCGCCTGCGTCGAGGAGGTGGCCGGGTCCTGGCGTGCCGGGCAGGTCCTGGACGTGCCCACCGAGATGATGACCATCACGTCCAAGATCACGGCCACCACCCTGTTCTCCGCCGCGTTGCCGCCGAGCGAACTCGGCCAGGTCCTCGTCGACGTGAAGACCTTCTTCGACGGCTTCTACCAGCGCATGTTCATGGTCCCCCCGCTGGACAGGATCCCCACCCAGGGCAACCGCACCCACGTGCGTGCGCGCATGCGCCTGCGCGCCGCCTTCGACGAGATCATCACCGGGCGCCGCGCCGAGGGCGTCGACCACGACGACCTGCTCTCGGCCCTGATCGCCGCCCACGACACCGAGGACGGCAGTCCCGGCATGACCGACGCGGAGATCAGCGACACGGTCGTCACCATCTTCCTCGCCGGTACGGAGACCGCCGCCTCCCTCCTGGCCTGGGCGCTCGACCTGCTGGCCAGGAACCCCCGGATCGAGCGGCGGCTGCACGCCGAGGTGGACGCCGTCCTGGCCGGAGCCACGGCCACCCACGCCGACCTGCCACGGCTGGAACTGACGCACCGCGTCATCACCGAAACCCTCAGGCTGCGCCCGCCGGGCTGGATCTTCACGCGCACCGTCACCGCCGACACCCGCCTCGGCGGGCACCTGCTGCCCGCGGGGAGCTGCGTCGCCTACAGCCCCTACCTCATCCACCACCGCCCTGACCTCTACGACGACCCCGAGGTGTTCGACCCCGACCGCTGGAACCCGGAGCGTCCCCAGCCGCCCCGCCACGCCCTCGTCCCCTTCGCCTCCGGTGCCCGCAAGTGCATCGGCGACACCTTCGGCATGACCGAGGCCGTCCTCACCCTCGCGACCATCGCCGCCCGGTGGAACCTGGCACACCTGCCGGGCGACCGACGGGTCCGCCCCGCTCTGGGGCTGGCGCTGCGGCCCCGCAAGCTGCACCTGCGGGCGACGCCCCGCACCGTCGGCAAGGACGGGAGGATCACCGAAGCGGCGTGAGCACCGGTTCGCCCTCGACCGCCACCTCGCGCGGCAGCGCATAAGGCATCGAGCCGTACCAGAGCCGCGCCACCGCGAACCCGAAGGCCAGGCAGATCATGCCGCCCACCGCGTCGAGCCAGAAGTGGTTGGCGGTCGCCACGATCACGACGAGCGTCGCCGTGGGGTAGAGCAGGCCGAGCACCTTCACCCACGGCACGGAGGCCAGGGCGAAGATCGTCAGGCCGCACCACAGGGACCAGCCGATGTGCATGGAGGGCATCGCCGCGTACTGGTTCGACATGTTCTTCAGGTCGCCCGACGCCATCGAGCCCCACGTCTGGTGGACGACCACGGTGTCGATGAAGTGCGTGCCGTTCATCAGGCGCGGCGGTGCCAGCGGGTACAGGTAGTAGCCGACCAGGGCCACCGCCGTCGTCGCGAAGAGGACGAGGCGGGTGGCCGCGTACCGGCCGGGGTGCTTGCGGAAGAGCCACACCAGAACACCGAGCGTCACCACGAAGTGCAGCGTCGCGTAGTAGTAGTTCATGCCGACGATGAGCCATGTCACCGAGTCCACGGCGTGGTTGATGCTCTGCTCGACGGCGATCCCCAGGTCGTGCTCGACCCGCCAGATCCAGTCGGCGTTCCGCAGGGCCTGCGACTTCTGTTCCGGCACCGCGTTGCGGATCAGGGAGTACGTCCAGTAGCTCACCGCGATCAGCAGGATCTCGAACCACAGCCGGGGGCGGCGGGGAGTGCGCAGCCGCCGCAGGACGCGCGCGGAAGTCCGCCCATTGCGGTCGTCTTCCGTGCCCGCGATGGGTGATGTGGTCGAGCCCTGCCGGCCCTCAAGTGTCGTCACGGTCGTCTCACCCATAGGAGCAAAGTCTGCCAGATCCCCGCCCTTCGACCGATCATCCCCTGGTCGGGTTCGGACCGCATTCTCTCCGCCCGAGGGACGAGCCGGGGCCCCGGGACGCCCCTAGGGGCGCCGGGGAGCCGAAGCGGTTGAACCGCGAACGACCAGCTCCGGCATGAAGACGAATTCGCTGTGCGGCGCGGGGGTGCCGCCGATCTCCTCCAGGAGCGTGCGGACCGCGGCCTGACCCATCGCGGGCACCGGCTTGCGCACCGTGGTCAGGGGCGGATCGGTGAACGCGATCAGCGGCGAGTCGTCGAAGCCGACCACCGAGACGTCGTCCGGCACCTCCAGACCGCGCTGGCGCGCCGCCCGTATCGCGCCGAGCGCCATCATGTCGCTGGCGCACGCGATCGCCGTGCAGCCCCGGTCCATCAGCGCCGCGGCCGCCGCCTGGCCGCCCTCCAGGGTGTACAGGGAGTGCTGCACGAGATCGGTCTCGATCTCGTCGGGGGAGAGGGCGAGCTGGTCCTGCATCGTGCGTACGAAACCCTCGATCTTTCGCTGTACGGGCACGAACCGCTTCGGGCCGAGTGCGAGCCCGATGCGCGTATGACCGAGGGAGACGAGGTGGGTGACCGCGAGGCGCATCGCCGCGCGGTCGTCGGGCGAGATGAACGGCGCCTGCACCTTGGGCGAGAAGCCGTCGACCAGGACGAAGGGCACGCCCTGGGCCCGCAGCTGTTCGTAGCGCTGCATGTCGGCCGAGGTGTCCGCGTGCAGCCCCGAGACGAAGATGATCCCGGAGACCCCGCGGTCCACCAGCATCTCGGTCAGCTCGTCCTCGGTGGAGCCGCCCGGGGTCTGGGTCGCGAGCACCGGCGTATACCCCTGCCGGGTAAGCGCCTGTCCGATGACCTGCGCGAGCGCGGGGAATATCGGGTTCTCCAGCTCCGGCGTGATCAGTCCGACCAGGCCCGCGCTGCGCTGGCGGAGCCGGACGGGGCGCTCGTAGCCGAGCACGTCGAGTGCGGCGAGCACGGACTGACGGGTGGCCGCGGCGACGCCCGGCTTGCCGTTGAGCACGCGGCTGACCGTCGCTTCGCTGACCCCCGCCTGGGCTGCGATGTCGGCTAGCCGTGCGGTCACAGGATTGGACTGTACCGGTCGCATCTCAGGCTGCCCACCAGACCGTTGAATCGGCGGGGAGCACGGTCTCGGCGGTGCCCGGCGCGAGGTCCGCGCTCGCCAGGAGCAGGGTGCCGGGGGTGGGCAGCGTGACCTCGGAACCGGTGAGGTTCACCGTGCAGACGAACGCACCCGCCGCGGTGGCGCGGCGGAACGCGAGGACGCCCTCGGGGGCCGCGAGCCACTCGATGTCACGGCCCCCGCCGAGCGCCGGGTGCTCGCGGCGCACGGCGAGCGCGCCGCGGTAGAACTCCAGGGTCGACGCCGGGTCGCCCGTCTGCGCCGCCACCGACAGGTCCTTCCAGTTCGCGGGCTGCGGCAGCCAGCTCGGGCCTCCGTCGGCGGGCCCGAAGCCGAACGGCGCGCGCTCCCCGGACCACGGCAGCGGCACCCGGCACCCGTCACGCGTGCCGTCCTGCCCCGCGGAGCGGAAGAACGCCGGGTCCTGGCGCACCTCGTCCGGCAGCTCGGTGACCTCGGGCAGGCCGAGCTCCTCGCCCTGGTAGAGGTAGGCCGAGCCGGGCAGCGCCAGCATCAGCAGCGTGGCCGCACGGGCCCGGCGCAGGCCGCGCGCCTCGTCCCCTGCGGCGAAGCGCGTGGAGTGGCGTACGACGTCGTGGTTGGAGAGCACCCAGGTCGCGGGCGCGTCGACGGCGTTCATCGCGACCAGGGAGCGGTCGATGACGGCGCGCAGCGCGGCGGCGTCCCAGTCGGTGGTCAGGTACTCGAAGTTGAACGCCTGGTGCAGCTCGTCGGGGCGCAGGTACAGGGCGCTGCGCTCGACGGTGGGGGTCCACGCCTCGGCGACGGCGATGCGCTCGGGGCCGTACTCCGCGAGGATCCCGCGCCAGTCCCGGTAGATCTCGTGCACGCCGTCCTGGTCGAAGTACGGCACGGCCTGGTTGCCGAGCAGCCTGACCTGCTCGTCGTGGCCGATGTCGGGCAGACCCGCGGCCTTGACCAGGCCGTGCGCCACGTCGATGCGGAAGCCGTCGATGCCGAGGTCGAGCCAGAAGCGCAGGACGGAGCGGAACTCGTCGTGTACGGCGGGGTGTTCCCAGTTGAAGTCGGGCTGCTCGGGGGCGAAGAGGTGCAGGTACCACTGGCCGTCCTCGACACGGGTCCAGGCGGGGCCGCCGAAGATGGACTCCCAGTCGTTGGGCGGCAGTTCGCCGTCCTGGCCCTTGCCCGCGCGGAAGTGGAAACGGTCGCGCAGCGGTGAGCCGGGCCCCTCGCGCAGGGCCTGCTTGAACCACTCGTGCTGGTCCGAGCAGTGGTTGGGCACGACGTCGACGATGACGCGCAGGCCGAGCGAGTGCGCCTCGCGGACCAGGTCGTCGGCGTCGGTGAGGGTGCCGAACATCGGGTCGACGGCGCGGTAGTCCGCCACGTCGTATCCGGCGTCGGCCTGCGGCGAGGCGTAGAAGGGGGAGAGCCAGACGGCGTCGACACCCAGGTCGCGCAGGTGGGGCAGGCGGGCGGTGATGCCGGGCAGGTCGCCCATGCCGTCGCCGTTCCCGTCGGCGAAGCTGCGCGGGTAGACCTGGTAGATGACCGCGTCGCGCCACCACTCGCGGACGGGCGCGGAGTCGGCGGTGGCGGGCGCGGCGGTGACGTGCTGGGTCATGAAGTCCCTTAGGAGTGCGGGGAGTTACCGGAGCTGATGAGGTGTCAGGATTTGGTGCCGCCGGCCGTGAGGCCCGACACCAGGTTGCGCTGGACCAGGAGGAAGACGAGCGTCGCCGGGATCAGGATGAGCACCGAGGCGGCGGTCATCATGGCCCAGTCCGCGCGGGACTCGGTGGCGAAGGTGCGGATGCCGACGGCCAGGGTGTAGTGGTCGGCGCCCATGAACTGCGAGGCGTAGGCGACCTCGCCCCACGCGGTGAGGAAGCTGTAGAACGCGGTGACCGCGAGGCCGGGCTTGGCCAGCGGCACGATGAGCCGCCAGAACGTGCCGAACGGGGTGAGGCCGTCGACCCGTCCCGCCTCGTCGATCTCGTGCGGGATGGTGTCGAAGTAGCCCTTCATCATCCACGCGCAGAAGGGCACCGCCGTCGTCGCGTAGGTGAGGATGAGCCCCAGGTAGTTGTCGATCAGGTCGAAGCGCGCCAGGAGTTCGTACAGCGGCACGATCAGGACGGCCATCGGGAACATCTGCGTGACCAGGAAGGACCACATCAGCTGCTTGTGCCCGGGGAACCGCATCCGGGACACGGCGTAGCCCGCGCTCGCCGCGAGGAACACGCCGAGCAGGGTGGTGCCGCCCGCGACGATCACCGAGGCGCCGAACCACTGCGGGAAGTCGGTGTCGGTGAGGACCTTGGCGTAGTTGTCGAGGCTGAGGTTGCTCAGCACCTCGCCGGGGCTCTGCCAGGCGGTCTTGGGGCCGAGCGAGATGAAGACGATCCAGACGACGGGGAACGCGGCGACCAGGCTCGCCAGGATCAGCGTGCCGTGCAGCGCCACCGAGGCGAGCGTGGAGCGCTCCTCGCGGCCGCGGACCTTCTTGGCGCGCGGCGCGGCGGTCTTTGCCGGGGCCGCGACGGAGGCGGGGGAGTGGGTGGTTGCTGAGGTCATGGTGACGGGCCCCCTCACGCCTGCTCGGTCTTGAGCTGGCGGCGGCGGTAGAAGGTCGAGAAGGCGAGGAGGAGGGCGAGGATCACGATTCCGTAGGTGGCCGCGCCGGAGTAGTCGGACACTCCGGTGAACGCCTTGCGGAAGGCGAAGGTCACGAGGATGTCCGCCTCACCGGTCGTGTTCTGGCCGAGCAGGAGGTAGATCACCGCGAACATGTTGAACGTCCAGATGCAGCCGAGCAGGACCACGGTGTTGGTCACCGGGCGTAGTCCGGGCAGCGTGATGTTCACGAACCGCTGCCAGGGGGACGCGCCGTCCATCTCGGCGGCCTCGTACAGCTCCTTGGGGATGGACTGGAGTCCGCCGAGCAGCGCCACCATGTTGAAGGGGACGCCGATCCAGACGTTCACCATGATGACGGCGGTCTTCTGGGCGAACGGGGTCGCCAGCCAGTTCTGGGCGGGCAGGCCGACCGCCGTGATCATGTCGTTGAAGACGCCGTACTGCGAGTTGAGCATCAATCGCCAGGCGAAGACGCCGACGAAGGCGGGCACCGCCCACGGCAGGATGAGCAGGGCGCGGTAGAGCAGCTTGGCGCGCATCCTGCGGTTGAGCAGGAGCGCGAGGCCCATGCCGATCGCGATGTGCAGGACGACGCAGGACAAGGTCCAGATGACCGTCCAGATCAGGCGCGGGTAGAAGTCGCCGTCCGCGCCGGAGAGGACCGACCAGTAGTTGTCGAACCAGACCATCTTGTACGTGGCGGGGGCGTGGAAGGCCCCGATGTCCCGCGCCACGTTCGCCTCGTTGGCGTCGGTGAGCGAGAGGTAGAAGCCGTAGCCCAGCGGATAGAGGACCAGGACGGCCAGGACGATGGCGACCGGCGCCACCATCGCCCAGGCGTACCAGTGCTTCTGCCAGGAGCGGCGAAGTGCGGTGATCACGTGAGTCTGCCTCAGCTGCCGATGGTGTAGCCGGGCAGCAGCTTCTTGAAGTCCTTGGCGGCCGCGTCCAGGCCGGACTTCACGGAGACGTCACCCTGGAGGATCTTCGTGTACTGCTGCACCAGCGGCGTGAAGAGGCTGCCGACCTGGGGCAGCGCGACGCGGGGCCGGGCGGTCTTCATGATCGGGTGGAAGCCCTTGATGCGGGCGTCCTTGGTGACCTCGGGGGTGTACGCGGACTCGCGGGTCGGCAGCGTCGCGGTCTCCTCGGCGACCTTCTGCTGGCTCGTCGACGAGGTCATGAACTGGGTGAAGAGGTAGGCGGCGTCCAGGTTCTTCGAGCCCTGGTAGACGGTGAGGTCGTGGCCGCCGGTGGGGGCCTGCGGCTTGCCCGTGGAGCCCGCGGGGACCGGGGCGAAGCCCAGGTTGGACTCGTCGCCCTTGAACGCCTTGCCGGAGAGGTCGTCGGTGACCGACCAGGGGCCCTGGACCAGCATGGCGACCTCGCCGTTCTTGAACGAGGTCTGCATGTTGTCGTAGGAGTTGGCGAAGTCGACCTTCGCGGACGCCTGGTCGTAGACCTTCTTCGCCGTGGTGACGGCCTTGACGGCCTCCGGCGAGTTGATCGTGATCTTCTTGGTCTTCGTGTCGGCGAGGTCGGTGCCCTCGCCGTAGAGGAAGGGCAGCAGGAAGTAGGAGTCGGGGTTGAGGTAGGTGCCCTCGACGCCGGTCTTCTTCTTGATGGTCTTCGCCGTCTCGATGAACTCGTCCCAGGTGGTGGGCGCCTTCTCGATGCCCGCCTTCTTGAAGAGCTTCTTGTTGTAGAGGATCCCGAGGGTGTCGGTCACCGAGGGGACGCCGTACGTCTTGCCCTGGTACTTCGTGGTGTTCAGCGGTCCTTCGGTGAAGTCGTCCGTGCCGCCCTTGAGGGCGAGGGTGCCGTCCAGCGGGGCGATGTAGTGCAGCGAGGCGTACTCGGGGATCAGGCCGACGTCGGCGCGCATCACGTCGGGGGCGCCCTTGCCGGTCTTGGCCGCGGACTTGAACTTCTGCTCGATCGACGCGAACTCGACGTTCTCGTAGTCGACCTTGATCTTCGGGTACTTCTTCTCGAAGTCCTTGATCAGCTGCTTGTAGACCGGCGCCTCGGTCGTGGCGTCCGAGGTGTCCCAGTAGGTGAGGGAGCCGGAGATGTCCTTGGCGTCCTTCGCCTTGCCGGTCGAGCCGTCGTCACCGTCGTCGCCGCAGGCGGTGGCGGTGAGCGCAAGGGCGCAGACCGCGGCGGCGATCGATATGCCACGTCGCATAGTGAACTCCTGAGGGATGGACCCGCTGTGCCGTCCGTCCCTTCGACGGCCGCCGGGCTGGAGGGAAGTTAACAGTCCTGCAAGGTCTTGCGAAAGACCTTGCAGGACACTTTCTGTGCGACTCCCGCGCGGCTTCTAGCGGTGGATCGCCACCGCGCCCATCGCGGGAACGGTGATCTCGGCCGATCCGCCGGAGACCGTCACGCTGCTCGCGCCGCCGTCGATGACGTTCTCGTACGTCCCGTCCGCGAGGTTCGTCGCGAAGGTGTACGTGGCGTCGGCGGACGTGTTGTTGAGCGCCATGAAGCCCTTGTCGCCCCTGCTGAAGCCGATGACGTCGGACGACTTGGCCTGGAAGTTCGTGTAGCTCGCGCCGTCGGTGGCGTTGTGGAAGGCCACCGCACCCTTGACCCCGGCGTCCCGGTCCAGGCAGGTCCAGCCGCCCGAGCAGTCCGTGTCGGTGACGAAGCCGTCCGCGTTCGGCGGCGCGCCGTCGGAGTCCGACCAGGTGAAGCTGGCGTAGACGGACGGGGTGCCGTAGCCGCGGCCCAGCTGGAAGATGTTGGCGAGCCGGGTGACGGCGCCGTCCTTCAGGCCCAGGGTGTAGCCGTTGCGGTCGGTGTCGTGATTGGTCACGAAGGTCGCCGACTTGTCGGCGGGCACGAAGCCCCAACTCTCGCCGAACGTCTCCAGGTTGGAGATGTCGCCCCTGAACTGGTCCTTCAGCTTGCTCGCGTACGTGAAGTCCAGGACGTCACCCGTGCCGTAGTAGTCGCCGGGGGTGGGGGTCGCGCCCGGGTAGACCTCCTGGAAGACGTACGGCTTCGCGCCCGAGGAGGTGGGCTCCAAGTAGCCCTCGATCGCGGCGAGATCGGCCGCGGGGATGTGCTTGGCGGCGTCGACGCGATAGCCGTCGACGCCGATGCCGGTGAGCTTGTTCAGATAGCCCGCGATGCCCTTGCGGACGTTCTCCTCCTCGGTCTCCAGGTCGGGCAGGCCCAGCAGTTCGCAGTTCTGGACCTCGCTCAGGTTCGACCAGTCGTCGATCGTGAGGTCCTCGTCCTCGCAGTCGTCGCCCTGGTGGTAGTCGCCCGGATCCCAGTCGGGGGTGTCGTACTTGTTGGAGATCTTCGTGCCGCCGTACCCGGTCCCCGGCTGCGCGGAGGTGTGATTGATCACCGCGTCGACGTAGACCTTGACGCCCGCGCCGTGGCAGGTGGCGACCATGTCCCTGAACTGCCGCTCCGTACCGAACCGGCTGTTCAGGCCGTACGAGTAGGGCTGGTACACGTCCCACCAGTTGAGCCCTGCGGCCTTCAGGGACTCGGCGGGCGGCGCGACCTGGACGGCGCCGTAGCCCGCCGGGTCGAGGACGTCGGTGCACTCGGCGGCGACCGACTTCCAGTTCCACTCCCAGAGGTTGGCGATCGTGTCGCCGTTGGGCACGCCGGTGTCGGCGGCCCGCGCCGTCGCGGGGGTGGCGGGCAGGGCGGAGAGGCCACCCAGGGTCAGGGCGCCCGCCGCGAGCAGTCTCGCGGCGCGCCGTCGTGGCCGCGGTCGTGGGGGTGTGGGCATGCTGCGGCTCCTTCACGTTCACGGTGGGGGGCAACGTCGTTCCGTCCGGACCGAGTTGCGTGTCGTGGTGAGCGTGGAGGGGCGGGCGGGGCCCAGTCAATGCGTCGACTGGAAATTCTTGCAAGGTCTTGCTGCAAGGGGAACTTGGCGGTACGTTCCCCGGTCATGGCCCAGCACAGGCACCGCACCGTGGCGGTCACCGGCATCGTTCTCGCGCTCGTCGCGGCCCTCTTCGCGGCGATACCGGCGGGCGCGGCGCCGCCGCGGGAACCACGGAAGGCGGCCGCCGGCCCGGTCGACCTGACGAAGTCGACCGCGCAGTGGATCGACCGCGCCACCGTGGCCCTCCCGGAGGGCGGCGGGGACACGGCCACCACTCGGCTCGTCGCCGACCCGGACGGCGAACTCGCCGTGCGGGACGGTGAACTCACCGGCAGCGGCGCGGAGTTCGCCCTCCGCGAGATCCCCGGCGGCCTGTCGCCCGCCCAGCGCGCGAAGTTCCCGCACCTGGCGGCCTACACCGCCTACGAGGTCGAGGGCCGTGACCGGGACCGCGTCGCCGACGCCCTCACCGGCCAGGTGATCCTCACCCAGCACGCGGCCGACGGCACCCTCGTCACCGCCACCGGCGTCCAGACCCAGGGCGTGCTCGACGACCTCTACGCCGCCCGCGCCACGCAGGCCGAACTCGGGCCCGTCTTCCGTCACGGCGAGGTCACCCTCTCCGTCTGGGCCCCCACCGCACAGTCCGTCTCCCTCGAACTCGGCGGCGAGCAGGCTCCGTTGGCCATGGAGCGGGACGGCGCAAGCGGCGTCTGGTCCCTGACCGGACCCAAGCGCTGGACCGGCAAGACCTACCGCTACGTCGTCAAGGTCTGGTCGCCGAGCGCCCGCGCGGTCGTCACCAACAAGGTCACCGACCCCTACTCGCTCGGCCTGACCGCCGACTCCACCCACAGCATCGCCGTCGACCTGGACGCCGAGTCCCTCGCCCCGCACGGCTGGTCGACCCTGCGCAAGCCCAAGGCCGTGCCCCTGAGCGACGCGCGGATCCAGGAACTGCACATCCGCGACTTCTCCGCGTCCGACCGCACGGCCGAGGCCCGCCACCGGGGCACCTACCTCGCCTTCACCGACACCCGCAGCAAGGGATCACGCCACCTCAGAAAGCTGGCACGGGCCGGAACGTCGTACGTCCACCTGCTGCCCGCCTTCGACATCGCGACCATCCCCGAACGCAAGGCCGACCAGCAGAGCCCCGACTGCGACCTCGCCTCCTACGCCGCCGACTCCGACAAGCAGCAGGAGTGCGTGGGCGCCGTCGCCGCCGACGACGCCTACAACTGGGGCTACGACCCGTACCACTACACCGTGCCCGAAGGGTCGTACGCCACCGACCCCGAGGGGACGCGGCGCACCGTCGAGTTCCGGAAGATGGTCAAGGCGCTCAACGGCCAGGGGCTGCGCGCCGTCATGGACGTCGTCTACAACCACACGGCGGCGAGCGGCCAGGACCCCACGTCCGTCCTCGACAGGATCGTGCCCGGCTACTACCACCGCCTCCTGGCCGACGGCACCGTCGCGAACTCCACCTGCTGCGCCAACACCGCGCCCGAGAACGCCATGATGGGCAAGCTCGTGGTCGACTCCCTGGTCACCTGGGCCAGGCAGTACAAGGTCGACGGATTCCGCTTCGACCTGATGGGCCACCACCCCAAGGCCAACATCCTCGCCGTGCGCAAGGCCCTGGACGCGCTCACCCCCGAGAAGGACGGCGTCGACGGCAAGCGGATCATCCTCTACGGCGAGGGCTGGAACTTCGGCGAGGTCGCCGACGACGCCCGCTTCGTCCAGGCCACCCAGAAGAACATGGCGGGCACCGGCATCGCGACCTTCTCCGACCGGGCCCGCGACGCGGTGCGCGGCGGCGGCCCCTTCGACGAGGACCCGGGCGTCCAGGGCTTCGCCAGCGGCCTGTACACCGACCCCAACTCCTCGAAGGCCAACGGCACCGAGGCCGAGCAGAAGGCCCGGCTCCTGCACTACCAGGACCTCATCAAGGTCGGCCTCACCGGCAACCTCGCCGCCTACACGTTCACCGACTCGTCGGGCCGCAGGGTCAAGGGCTCCGACGTCGACTACAACGGCGCGCCCGCCGGATACGCTGCCGCCCCCGGCGACGCACTCGCCTACGCCGACGCGCACGACAACGAGACGCTCTTCGACGCCCTCGCCTTCAAACTGCCCAGGTCGACGTCGGCCGCCGACCGTGCGCGCATGCAGGTCGTCGCGCTGGCGACCGCGACCCTCTCGCAGGGCCCCGCGCTCTCCCAGGCGGGCACCGACCTGCTGCGCTCCAAGTCCCTCGACCGCAACTCCTACGACAGCGGCGACTGGTTCAACGCCCTGCACTGGGACTGCCGCGACGGCAACGGCTTCGGGCGCGGACTGCCACCGGCCGCCGACAACAAGGCCAAATGGCCCTACGCCAAGCCCTTGTTGACGTCGGTGCGGGTCGGCTGCGCGGATATCCGCAGGACGTCCGCCGCGTACCGGGATCTGCTGAGGATCCGTACGACCGAGCCCGCCTTCCGCCAGCGCACCACCGCGGACGTGCAGCGGACCCTCTCCTTCCCGCTGTCGGGACGCGAGGAGACGCCGGGGGTCATCACCCTGCGCGCGGGCAGCCTCGTCGTCGTCATCAACGCCACCCCCGACACCCGTGAACAGCGTGTGCGAGCGGTCGCGGGACAGGCGTACGCGTTGCACCAGGTGCAGGCGAAGGGCGCAGATCCTATCGTCAAGTCCGCCAGGTACGAAGAAAGTTCCGGGATCTTCACTGTTCCCGGTCGGACCGTGGCTGTCTTCTCCCGGAACGTGCACTAGGGCGCTAACTTGGTCGGGCAGGCCCGCGGGGGGTCTGCCCCACACCCCCAAAGAGGCCCCGCGTGAGCGTCAACGGCAAGGCAGACACCATGATCCTGGTGGTCGACGACGTCGCCGCCAGCCGATATGCCCTCGGCGCTGTGCTGCGCAGGGACGGCCACCGCGTCGTGCTCGTCGCGAGCGCGGGCGAGGCCCTGGTCGAACTCGACGTGCGCCAGCGCGCGGGCGAGCTGCCCGACGTGGCCCTCGTCGACGTCGGGCTCCCCGACATGAACGGCTTCGAGCTGTGCCGCCGCATGAAACAGTCACCGCTGATGGCGGCGCTGCCCGTCGTGCACTTCTCGGCCGCCCAGATCGCCCCCGCCGACCGGTGCCGCGGCCTCGACGCGGGCGGCGAGGCCTATCTGACGGTGCCCGCCGAACCGGAGGAGATCCAGGCCGTCGTGCGCGCCGCGGCCCGCGGCGCCCGGCACCGCAGCGACGCCGAGGCGCACGCCGGGCACCTCACCCAGCTCGCCGAGACCATCCTCCACGTGCAGTCGGCCCGCTGTCCGACCGAACTCGCCGAGGCCGCCGCCGTCGGCACGGCACGCATCACCCGGTGCCCCGCCGCCGCCTTCGTCCTCGGCGAGGACGGCATCCTGTACCGCGGCCTTTCGCTGCGCAGGTCCACCGTGTCCCTGCCCGACGAAGGCGCGCACGACGCGGTGGCCCGCCTGGCCCGGCGCGTCATGGCGGGCAGGACGGGCGTGCGCACCACCGTCGTGCCCGCCCCGCTCTGGCCGCCCGGCTTCTTCCACGCCGAAGGGCCCGGCGGCACAGGACCGCAGGACGGCGCCCGGCTCGCGCTCGCCCGCGCCCGCGAGGGCTGCGAGCCCGTCTGCCTCGCCGTCCCCGCGTACGCCCAAGGAATCTCCCCCGACACCGGGCGTCTCGTGGGGCGCCTCGCCCACGCCACCGCGCTCGCCGCGGAGCGACTGCTCATGTACGAAGTGGAACGCCACATCGCCCTGACCCTCCAGCGCAGCTT
The DNA here is from genome assembly GCF_002556545.1 of Streptomyces formicae. Classification (NCBI taxonomy): domain Bacteria; kingdom Bacillati; phylum Actinomycetota; class Actinomycetes; order Kitasatosporales; family Streptomycetaceae; genus Streptomyces; species Streptomyces formicae. The sequence goes on along the minus strand of NZ_CP022685.1, from coordinate 2,646,564 downwards.
CCTGCCGACGCACGTCCCGCAGGTGCCGGGCACGGAGGTCGTCGTCCGCTACGAACCGGCCTCCCGCGACACGGAGATCGGCGGCGACTTCTACGCCGCGCTGCACACCTCGCAGGGCCTGCTCACCGCCATCGGCGACGTCGTGGGGCACTCCCTGGACGCCGCCACCGTGATGGTCGAGATCCGGCACGCGCTGCGCGCCTACTGCGTCGAGGACCCCGACCCGGCCTCGCTCGCCCACCGGCTCGACACCATGTTGCAGCGCTACCACCCCGAGCGGACGGCCACCCTGTGCCTCGCGCTCGTCGAGCCGGAGACGGGACGCACCCGCGTCGCCAACGCCGGACACATCCCGCCGCTCGTCGTCGGCGAGGACGGCACCGCCCACTACCTCGAAGCCAGGGGCCCGCTGCTCGGCCTCGGCCTCGGCCGCCCCGACCCCACGGAGACGGTGCTGCGCCCCACCGACCGGCTCCTCATGGTCACCGACGGCCTCATCGAGACCCGGGGCACGGACCTCGCCGTCTCCATGGAGCACCTGCGCGCCGCCGCGGCCGACGTGCCCCCGGGCGTCACCGCCCTGTGCGACACCCTGCTCGCCTGCTTCGGGCACGACAGGGAGGACGACATCGCTCTTCTCGCCGTACGCCTGACGGGCACCGCCTAGCGGAGCCGCTTCTCCAGGAGCGTCACGCCGTAGGTGCTCCCGTCGGGCGCCACCTTGCCCGCGAGCTCGCCGACCGCCGTGTACCCGGCCTGCTCGTAGTAGGTGCGCAGCCGGGGCACCGTCGTCACGCAGTCCAGGCGGCACAGGTCGCGGCCCGCAGCGGCGATGCGCCGCTCGGCAGCCGCGAGCATCGCGCGGCCCGTGCCGGGGCGCGCTCCGCGCCGCGTCATCAGCCGGTGCACATAGCCCGCGTCGGGCGGCCGCACCCCCCAGGCCGCCTCGTCGTCCCACCACACCTCGTACGCCCCCGCGACCTCGCCGCGGTCCTCGGCGAGCCACACCTCGTGGGCGCCCGACCCGATCAGCCGCCGGAAGTGCCGTGCGTCCTTGCCGCCCGGCTTCCACTGCTCGATGCCGCGTTCCAGCATCCAGTGGGCCGCCTCGTCGTAGAGGCCGACCAGGATCGATGTGTCGTCGACCGCCGCGTCGCGGAAGGTCAGTTGCGCCGTCATGGCCCGACTCCTACCGCACCTCGGCCGACGCCTGAGGCACCAGCGTGACGAGCCGGCCGATCAGCTCCCCGAAGGGCCCGTCGGCCGGCTCCGCGGCGAGGATGCCGCGCAGGACCCGGGCCATCTCCTCGTCGTAGGCGGCGCTCACCGCGGCGAGCGCCGCGAAGTCGTGCACCAGTTGCAGCTCGAGCTCGGCGCGCGGGATGCGCCGTCCGTCCAGCCAGATCAGCGCCGTCGACTCGGCGAGCGACACCCAGGAGCGCACGACGAGTTCGAGGCGGGCGGGCGGGTCCGTGATCCCCAGGTGCTTGAGGATCTCGTCGTACGCCGCCTGCCGCACCGAGTCGATCAGCGCGTTCGTCGTCGACGCCGTGTCGATCGCACAGGCCCCGCCCGTGGAGACCGAGGAGACCGCGGGGCCGCCCCGCATCAACGCGGAGAAGCCGGGCCCGTGCTCGTCGACGAAGGCGAGGAAACGTCCCATGACGCGCAGCAGGCGCGCGCCGAGCGGCCCTTCGTGCGGTTCCACGAACCGCTCGGCCAGGTCCTCGGCGGCCCGGCGCAACGCCGCCTCGTACAGGCTGAGTTTGCCGGGGAAGTAGTGGTAGACCAGCGGGCGCGAGATGCCCGCGGCCGCTGCTATCTCGTCGATGGAGACGTCGTCGGGGGAGCGGTGGCTGAACAGTTCGAGCGCGACCCCGATCAACTGCTGCCGCCGCTCCTCGACACCCATCCTGCGGCGCACCCCGGTAGTCATGCGAACACCTTACCGAGCGGAACCGGCCTCCCGACGGGCCGGTCCCGTACGGCAGTTCACAGGTACGGCATGTCTCACATGTCCAGGGGGCTCACATGTCCAGGACGATCCGTTCGCCGCGCGCACGCGAGACGCAGATCAGCATCGAACCGTCCCGCTCCGCGTCCGTGAGCAGCTCGTCGCGGTGGTCGACCTCCCCTTCCAGGACTCCCTGTCGGCACGTCCCGCAGAAGCCCTGCGCGCACGAGTACGCTGTGTTCGGCAGCTCGGCGCGGACGGCGGCGAGCACCGTGGAGTCGGCGGGGACCGCCACCGTGCGTCCGCTGCGCCGCAGTTCGACCTCGAAGGCGGTGTCGCCGCCGGTGGCGGCGCGCGGCGTGAACCGTTCCAGGTGCAGCGTGCAGTCCGCGGGCAGCGCCTCGGCGACGGCGTCCATGAGCGGCTCGGGCCCGCACACGTACACCGCGGTGCCCGGCGCGCGGTCGGCCAGGAAGACGGCCGGATCCGGCAGCCCGTCCTCGTCCTGCGCGACGACGGTGACCCGCTCGCCCGAGGGGCCGCCGAGCTTCTCGACCTCTTCGAGGAAGGGCATCGAGGCCCGCGAACGCCCCCCGTACAGCAGCCGCCAGTCCGCCCCCGCCGCGTCGACGGCCCGCAGCATCGGCAGGATCGGCGTGATCCCGATGCCGCCCGCCACGAAGACGTACGACGGCGCTTCGGTGAGCGGGAAGCGGTTGCGCGGCCCGCGCACCTCCACCTCGACGCCCTCGCGCAGCTCCTCGTGCACCTCGCGCGAGCCACCCCTGCCGCCCTGCCCGGCGGGGATCAGGCGGGTCGCCACGGTGTACGAGGAGGAGTCCTCGGGGTCGCCGCAGAGCGAGTACTGCCGCACGAGCCCGGACGGCAGGACGAGGTCCAGATGGGCGCCGGGCCGCCACGCGGGCAGGCGCTCGCCCGTGAGCCGCAGTTGGACGACGCCGTCGGCGACGCTCTCGTGCCGGGCCACGCGCAGCCGCAGCGCACGCGAGCGCGGCTGCCCGGAGACCGGCTCGTCCAGGGCGGGCAGCGGCCACAGCGGGGAGGCGTCGATGCGGCGGCGCATGGCCCGCCGGGTGAGCAGGGCGACGCCCGCGACGAGGGCGACGGTGCGGATGCGGGGCATGTCAGGCGGCGCCCTTCTCGGCGGCGGTGGCGGCGGGGGACGAGGCGAGATAGGCGACGGCCTGTGCCGTGCTGCCCTCCTGGGAGGGGTGGTAACTCCGGCTCAGATAGCGGGGGATGGACCGGATCATGGCTCCGGTGGTGGGCAGGGTCCCCGCGCGCCCGCTGCGGTAGAAGTCCGTGAAGCTCGCGCGGCCGTCGACGAGCGTCGGGTCGTTCTCCATGAAGAACCGCGCGCCGCGCTGCCACAGGAAGACCAGCGCGCTGAAGGCGGTGGCCCAGGTCCTCGCCCGGCGCCGGTAGCTCCCGTCGACGTGCATGAACAGCTCGAAGGCGACGGACCTGTGCTCGACCTCCTCCGCGCCGTGCCAGCGCAGCAGGTCCAGCATGGTCGGGTCGGCGCCCCTGCGGTCCAGCTCGTCGGCGTTGAGCACCCAGTCGCCGAGGAAGGCGGTGTAGTGCTCGATGGCCGCGATCATCGCGACCCGCTCCATCAGCCACCATCGGCGCGCCTTGCCGGGCGGCAGCGTCCGGTCGCCGAGCAGCTTCTCGAAGAGCCAGTCGACCTGTGCGGTGTACGGCGTCGGGTCGAGCCCCTGCTCCTTGAGGTGCGGCAGGACCTCGTCGTGGGCCTGCGAGTGCATGGCCTCCTGGCCGATGAACCCGATCACGTCCTCGCGGAGCCGCTCGTCGCGGATGAGCGGGAGCACCTGCTTGTAGACGTGCACGAACCAGCGCTCGCCCGCGGGCAGGAGCAGGTGCAGCACGTTGATGGTGTGCGTGGTGAACGGGTCGTTCGGGAGCCAGTGGAGCGGTGTCTTCTCCCAGGAGAAGGAGACGTTGCGTGCCTTGAGCGGTATGTGCTCGGACGCGAGGGGCTTGGGCGCCCGGCCCTGCGTATTAGACATGGCGTCAATGTACTGATGGGTAGTCGCGGGGGTACAGGGGTCTGCGGCGGGAACTTTGCGCCTACCGCAAGGTCGAGACCTTCCGGCCGTCGGCCAGCTCGCCGCTGAGCCGGGCCCTGGTGCCCCGCTCCGTCCGCACGGCGAGCACGTGGCCGCTCACGCGCTCGCCGCCGGAGGCGGTGACCGACGTGACGTCCCTGCTGCCCGCGCCGAGCAGGTACCAGTTCCCGGCGCGCGACTTCCACAGGACGCCCGCGAGGACCAGCGGATCCCTGCTGCCGCACGCGGGCGAGTCCTCGGCCTTCGCCGCGACCGCCCCGGTGGGGCCCGACGTCTGGAACTGCGCGAGGATCCGGCTGCCGCCGCCCTGCCAGGTGTCGGCGCGCGTGCAGACCCACGCGGCCGCGCCGTTGGCCTCGGGCAGCGTCTGACGGGCGTACGCCCAGGAGTTCACGGACCGTACGCCGTGCGAGCGCACCGAGGCGAGGGAGCACGCGGACTTGGCCCACTGCGCGGGCGTCGCCTCGCGCGGGGCCCCCGGCCGTCCCGACGTGAGGTGGGCCGGGACGAGTTCGCCGAGGTCGCTCGACATCCGGACCGTGCCGGAGTTGTCGCGAAGGCGCAGCGCGTTCCACGAGGTGCACTCGCGGGCGGTCGCCGGACTGGCGAAGGGGTCGGTGACGCCGTCCGCCGAGCGGTGCAGGGGCAGCGCCTTCGCGGCGGGCTTCAGCAGATCGCTCACCGCGGCGGAGCCGATCCAGGGGGCGGTGAGGTAGCGGACGTTGCCGTCGGCGCGGCTGACCACCACGGCGTTCGCCTCCGCGCCGGTCGCGCCGTCCACCCGCGCGAAGTCCAGGGCGGCGCCGCTCGTGCCCTCCTTCGGCTCGGCGTACCGGGCGATGCGCAGGCCGTCGTAGAGCAGCACGACCCGCGTCTCGTCCACGTCACCGGCGAAGAGCAACTGCGCGGGCCCCGGCGGTGCGCCCGCCGGGGTGCCCGGCGTGGCGGAGACCTGAACGGACTCGCCGGGCCGCGCCCACACGGCGAGCGCGCGCCGCAACAGCGCCTGATCGCCGACGAGATCGCCGCGCGCGGGCCACACGGAGAAGTCCGTCCGCGCCGAACGCTTCCACGAGCCCGCGGCGGCGGTCGTCAACTTGCCGGGATCCAGGGCGGCTTGACCCGCCGGATTGCGGGCGTAGGGAGGGGCGGCGGCGCCGTCGGGGCTCCAGCCGTCACCGGGCAGCCCGAGCAGCGCCCCGCACACGAGCGCGGCCGCGGCAGCCACGCCCGCGGCCTTCATGTGCTGCCTGCGCCGCATCAGGTCCGTCGGCCGCGCGTGCAGCGAACAGGGGTCGAACTCCGGCGACTCCAGGAGCTCGTACCCGGCCTCGACGTCATCCGCCTCCGCGAGCGCGTCACCGGGGTCCGCGCAGCCCGCGGCGGCGAGCAGGTCGAACACGTCGGAGTCGTCGAGCCGTTCGAGACCGCGCAGCACGTACGCCGCGCGTGCGGCACCGGACAGCGCGGAGAGCCGCTGGTCCAGGTCGAGCTCGTCGGAGCCGCCGGACCGGGGGAAGAGTCGCAGGCCCCGCACCTGCGGCAGCAGCGGCGGCAGTTGGGACCGCTTGGGCCACGCCTTCCACGTCAGCGGCAGTCCCGCCTCCAGCGCGGTGCGCACCACCCGCAGTCGTACGTAGGCGTAGCCCGGGTCACCGTTGCGCCGCTCGCGCTCGCGCGCACCGCGCTGCGCCGGGACGACGACCTCGTCCGCCGACTTCCTGCCGCGCGGCAGCGCGCGCTGCGCCAGGGCGTGGGCGGTCAACACGCGGCGGTTGCGCCCGAGGCTCGGCGGCAGCACGAGGTAGGCGATCCTGACGAGCCGCGGGTAGTGCTCGACGAGGGCGGCCTCGGCCTGTTCCACGTCTACGGGCGCGGTGGCGCTCGCGCTGGCGTTGGCGTTGTTCCGGGGCTGGGGGTGGGGCTTGGGGTGGGTCTGCGCTTTCGACGACACGTTCAGCTAAACGAGGGAATGGTGAGATGGTCACCTTGCCTGGCCCCTGGGCCTCGCTTTCGGGTGACTGGCCCGCCGCTTCGCGCCGGATGCCCACCCACCCGTTGATCCGCACCGGATCGCGCTTCATACCGCCACGTCCCCTCACGTCGAGAAGCGGCCGCGCACCGGTGGGGGTGGGGGTGTGAAGGACCACCCCCACGGGGCTGCGCCGGTTACCCGAGACGCCACCGGCTGAACTCCGCCAGTCCCTTTGCCCCGTCGCCCCCGTTCGTCGCGCTCATGAACAGGCCCACGTCCATCCCGGCCCCTGCGGCCCCCGGCACCGTCACCGACGCCACCGTCCGCCACGTCTGACCGTCGTCCGTCGAGCAGGAGCCCGTGAACACGCCCCCCGGCCCCCGCGTCAACCGCAGCAGCACCGGTGCCTTGATGCCCGTGATCCGCTTGTAGGTGTCCAGGGTGCCGTCGCCGTTCGTGTCGTAGGAGAGGACGACGCCGTTGGCAGGGGTGACCGCGAGGTCGACGAAGCCGTGGGAGCCGGGGGTGGGGAGGGAGTTGCGGGTGATGATGCCTGCTCGGGCCCAGGGGCCTGTCGTCTCCTGGGAGTCGACACGGACGGTTGCGGAGACGCCGTCCGACAGGGCGGCCTCCCGGTACAGGGAGCCGAACTCCGTCGTTCCCTTCCACAGGTCGGTGCCGCCGCCGTGGATCGCGAATCGGCCGTCCAGTTCGCCGAACACGGCGCCGTTGTTGGAGTAGGTGCGCCAGCCGTCGGTGAGGGGTCCGGCTTCGAACAGCGCTCCCTCGGCCACTGCTCGTACCCTCGCTTCTCCCTGAGGCCCGTATCGCACGGAGAGTTCGTACGGGAGGGGGCGCAGCGGGCGGTCGAGCGGGGTTCCCGGTGTGCGGACCCGCCAGGCCGCACGCCCTGTGCCGCCGGGTGCCACCCGGTCCAGGGCGACGGGGCCTGAGGGGTCCGCGTCGACGCCGGTCAGGGTGAAGTCGACGCGACCCGTGGCGCGCAGGCCGTTGACGTTGTGGAAGAGCGCGGTGACGCGTCCGTGGCCGCCGGGCGGCAGGGCGGGCGGGTCGGCGGTGACCTCCAGCGTGCCCTGGTAGGGGGCGCGGGCGAGTACGTTCCTGATGCGTGAAGCCGTGCGGTACGCGTCGGCTGTCGGCCGCAGTGTGTAGTCCTTGCGTGCGCGCGTCCACGGCTCCTCGACCGCGAACCAGTCGACCGCCTTCGGCTCGCGGCCCGTGGCCAGAGCGTCGGAGAGCTCGTCGAGCCACCGCTGCCACCGGGGGACGTAGAAGTCGCCCATGAGTCCGTGCCACTCGCGGTTGCCGTAGTCGTGGAGCTTGCCGGCGTCGGAGGTGTCGCGGCCGCCCCAGACGGTGATGAGGACCTTCGCCGTTCGTTCGAACTCGGCGCGTTCCGCGTCCGTCGTGCCCATCCGTCTGGCCGCCTCGATCCAGGGGCCGAGCAGGAAGGCGGGGACCGTTCCCGTCAGTTCCTCGCCGAGGCGCATCAGGCGTAGCCACAGGGTGGACAGGGCGGTGAAGGCGGTGCGGTCGCCACGGGTGTAGGCGCGTCGCAGTTGCGGCAGGAGCTGGCGGCTGCGGTGGGCCAGGGCCTGGCGGGCCACGTCCACCAGGTCGTAGCGGTAGGCGGCGCTGCCCCGCAGCGCCCCGCGCACCCCGAGCAGCCCGGCGAACGCGGCGTCGAAGCGCCCGGGGTCGTAGGTGAGGGCGCGCGGCGCGTACTCGGCGGCGCGGTTGGCCGCGAGGTCGGGGCGAGCGGCGAAGAGGGAGTCGTGGGCGTCACTGCGTTCCACGGCGGTGTGCTGGTAGGCGGTGTCGTGCAGGGCCCGCCAGGCGGCGCGCGCCTCGTGGTCGCGGCCGCCGTAGCGGAAGTCGGCGTACGAGGAGAACCAGTCGGCCCGGTCCACCGCGGACTTCGTCCAGGCCAGTTCGGAGAAGAGCTCGAAGGCGGCGGGGTCTCTGTCGGTGGCCTCGGGCATGAACGCGGTGCCCACCAGGGCGCTGTCCGCCTTGTCGCGCCAGGCGAAGAACCGCTCGTTCCAGAGGTGGGTGCGGGCGCCGATCGTGGTGCGTCCGCCGAAGTTGGGGATGGTGCCGAAGGCGTACGGCGTGCCGCCCCAGTCCTTCTCGCGGTCGGTGACCTTCGCGTACCGGTCGCTGACGCCGTCCACGATCAGCATCCGCTTCTTGTCGACGGCGTCGAGGAGCGCGGGCAGCGGGTTGGCCTCCCAGCCGAGGATGACCCAGGTGGCGCCGGGCCGCGCGGTGCGCAGGGCCTTCTCCACGCCGCGCGCCGCCGCGGGCACGGGTACGTCACCGGCGGTGCCGCCCTCGTGGAGCAGGTCCATCTTGAAGTACGAGGCGGGGCCGAAGAGTTGTTCCTGGTGCCGGTAGAAGGAGGCGGCGACCTCGGCGAAGGCGGTGGTGCGCGGGTCGAGCCAGTCGGGCCGCTTGAAGCCGTGCCAGACGCCCTGCGGCACGACGTGGGCGTCGCCGCCGTTGCGCTGGACGAATCCGTCGGGCACGTTCCCGTAGTAGCCGGGGAGGACGGGATTGATGCCGAGTTCGCGCAGCCGCCGCACGATGCGCTGGCCCAACGCGACCCGGTCGGCGATGAGTTGGTCCGAGAGCGGCCCGCCGTACCCGAAGAGGTTCTGCAGCAGCCACCACGGCTGGTGCGAGGGCGCGGGCAGCCAGGCCCTGGCCTCGGCGTCGGTGTAGCCGAAGTCCTTGAGTACGCGGTGGTAGACGGCCTCGGTGCCCGCGATCACCAGGACCTCGTTGCAGCCGTGCAGGGCGAGTACGTCGATCATCCGCTCCCAGTACGTCCAGTCGGCGTACGGCGCGGTGTACCCGTCGTTGGTGTCGTTGAGGGCGAAGCGGTGGGGGAGCGAGGTGGTCCGCTCCAGCGGCCCGGCGGGGGCGGGCAGCCGGTGTGGCAGGTCCAACTGGCTGCCGTTCCAGGTGATGTGGGCGCCGCACACGTACTTCAGGTACCAGTGGACGCCGGTGAGCAGCACCGCGGGCGTGGTGCCCGACACCTCGATCCGTCCGGTGGTCCCGGTGACCCGGAAGCGGTCCTCGCGGCCCCGCGCGGGGACGAGTCTGAGACGGATCTGTTCCGCGTGATGCGGCAGGAGTCTGTTGAGTGCCGCGCGCGCGGAATCCGTATCGAAGGAAGGGCCCCCTGCGGGTCCACCGGGCCCGGTGGCGTGGGCCGTCGGCGCCACCGCGCCCACGGCGGCGCCGAGGCCGAGCGCTCCTGCGGTGCCGAGGACGGTACGGCGGGATGGATCGGACATGTGTACCCCCTGTGTTGAAGGACCCGGCGCACGGTAATCGCGTGGTCCCCCGTGCTCAACGGTGCGGAAGAAGATGGCGAGTTCGGCTCGCCGGAAGGGTCTGGTGGGACGATGAGTCCAGCGCGAAGTGCGCTTTTGGGCATGACGATGGGAGTGCTGCTCGCGGTGGCGGGGTGCGGCTCACAGGGTGACGGCACACCGGACACGGCGAGCGGCAGCCTGGAGCAGCTGGCGGCCAGGGCGCGGTGCAGGCCCGAGGTCCAGACGGACGCGGCCGAACTGCGGCAGGCCACCTGTGACAAAGGTGCCCGGCACTACGTGCTCGTAACCTTTACAAACGCCCGTGGCCAGGCCGAATGGCTCGACGAGGCGAACGACTACGGGGGCACGTACCTCGTCGGCGGGAGCTGGGTCGCGGTCGGCACCGCCCGGGACATCTCGGCGCTGCGGCAGCGGCTCGGCGGAGCCGTGGTGGCCGCCGCGTCCCTGCACGGCGGCCACCACGGCCATGGGGGATGAGCGCCAGGGTGATCAGGCGCAGCGCTGCCCGGAGTTGACGCAGCTCGCGACGCGCCGCATCAGCTTCTGGTCGAAGACGTTGATGAAGTCACCGTGGTCGGTGACGGGTTTGTGCAGCTGCTCGGGGAACGAGTCGACGGCGAACCCCGGGCCCGGCGGCACGTCGTAGACGATGCGCTGCACCAGCTGGGGGATGGCCCGGAAGCCTTGGGGGCAGGCGCCGGTGCGGGGGTCGGCGAAGGCCACGTGCGTACGGTGGTTGGCGCTGTCGGTGTTGCGGCCGTCCCAGCAGCTCTGGAACCTGAAGGTGCGCACGACGTCGCTGCCCCGGGGGCAGATCGGGTACTTGTCCTTCAGCTGACGGTTCTCGAATCCGGTGCAGCTCCAGGAGGCGTTGGCGTTGGCGTCGCCGTTCGTGAACGCCTTGGCGTCACCGGTGATGATCCGCAGGAAGCGCGGCATCGCGACGACCTTTCCCGTCGGATTTCCGGTGAACTTCAATGTGACGGAGGCCGGGGTCTGGATCTCGCCGACGTTCTGGTCCTTGCCGCCGCCGTCGGCTCCCGCGTCGTTCTCGTCCTTTCCGTTCCGCAGCCGCAGGACGGGCCAGTAATAGGTCGACTTGTCTGCCTGATTGCGGCAGCTCGTCCTGCCGTTCGCGAGATCCTGATCGCTGGAGAAGGCGTCCGTCGCCTGATTTCCGACGTAATCGTGCATGTGGTGAGCGCCATTGCTCACGCCGGGCGCGACGATGACGTTGTCGGGATTGAATTTGCCGTTCGCGTTCCGACCGCATTGCGTGGTGAAGGTGCCGCGGGAGGCGCCGCGGCGTTCCCTGGGGCGTTCGGCATTGGGCCGGATGGACGTGATGTCCACGAAGTCAGCGGCCTCGGGTCCGTTGCCCTTCTGCGGTGGTCGCTGCTCCTGGTCGGCCGCGCGCAGGGTGCACGGCGCCATGCCGTCCAGGCCGTCGGGCCGTGCGCCTGCCTGTTCCATGGACCGCCCGATCTCGCCGAGCGTGCCCCTCCGCTGCTCTTCCAGCGGAGGGAGCACGGACTCCTTGTCCTGTGTCCTGCCGAACGCGTCGTACGCCTGCGTGATCTGGGTGTCCAGATCCGCGAGCCGCCGATCGACCTCGCCGCGCGCCGCGTCCGGCACGTCGGGAAGCTGATTGGCCACGTCCGGGCAGCTGATGGTGGACACCTGCTGCCCGGCGCTCTGTGGGGGAGGCTGATCCGCGCCTTCTTCGGCGTTCGCGTAGACGTTCACGGCGATCAGTCCGCCGCCGCCCAGGAGTAACGCCGCGGACGCGGCGACCATGCGTCGCGCCAGCCTCGATCGTTTTCGTGAGGTACGTCCCATGGGGTTACATACGCATCAGGAATCCGAGGCGTTCAGCGTCCCTGGTCCAAATACGCAAGCACCGCGAGCACACGCCGATTGTCGTCGTCGGAAACGGGGAGATCGAGTTTCCCGAAGATGTTGGACGTGTGTTTGGCGATGGCCCGTTCCGTGACCACGAGTTGCGCCGCGATCGCCGCGTTCGACCGGCCCTGCGCCATGAGTTCGAGGACCTCGCGCTCGCGCGGGGTGAGCGCGCCGAGCGGCTGGTCGGCGGAGCGCCGGGAGAGGAGCTGCTGGATCACCTGCGGGTCCATCGCGGTGCCGCCCGCCGCCACCCTGCGTACGGCGTCGATGAACTGTGCGGCGTCGAAGACCCGGTCCTTGAGGAGGTAGCCGACGCCGCCGGTGCCGTCGGCGAGCAGCTCGCGGGCGTACAGCTGCTCCACGTGCTGCGAGAGGACGAGGACCGGCAGGCCCGGCTTGGCCCGGCGCGCGGCGAGCGCGCACTGGAGGCCCTCGTCGGTGTGGGACGGCGGAAGCCGGACGTCGACGACGGCGACGTCCGGCTGCAACTCCGCGAGGGCCTTGGTGAGTTCGGGCCCGCTCTCCACCGCGGCGGCGATCTCGAAGTCGAATGCCTCCAGCATCCGCACCAGGCCGTCGCGCAGCAGGAAGAGGTCTTCGGCTAGGACAACTCGCAAGGGATCTCCATGGTCACCATGGTCGGGCCGCCAACCGGGCTGCTGACGGCCAGTACGCCGTCGAATGTACCGAGTCGGCGTTCGATCCCGCTCAGCCCTGATCCGGTGCCGAGGGCGGCGCCGCCCTTGCCGTTGTCGGTGACCGCGATGCGCAGCATGCCCTCGGAGTGGTGCAGGTCGACCCAGATGCGGTCGGCGCCCGCGTGCTTGATGACGTTCGTCAGGGACTCGCTGACCGCGAAGTACGCCGCCGACTCGACCGGCGCCTCGGCCCTGCCCCGCAGTTCTACGTCGACCTCGGTGCTGACGGGGAGCCGCAGCGCGAGGGCCTTGACCGCGTCGCCGAGGCCGCGTTCGGCGAGGACCGGCGGGTGGATGCCGCGGACCAGGTCGCGCAGTTCGGTGAGGGCCTCGCCGGAGTTCTGCCTGGCCTTGGCGAGCAGTTCCTTGGCCTTGGCGGGGTTCGACTCGACGAGCGCCTCGATGGTGCCGAGGTCCATGCCCATGGCGACCAGTCGGGCCTGCGCCCCGTCGTGCAGATCGCGCTCGATGCGGCGCAGCTCGGCGGCCGAGGTGTCCACGGCGTCGTGCCGGGTCTCCGTCAAGTGGTCGACGCGCAGCGCCAGTTCACGCTCGCGCATGCTCGTGGTGGGGGCGATGAACGTACGCGCGAGGCGGAAGTGGGTGCGGATGAGGGCGGGGTTCACGAAGATCCCGAGGACGAACAGGGCCGTGCCGAGCGCGGCCGCGTAGTTCGCGTCGGTCTGCGAGGTGACGTGGATGAAGGCGTACCACTCGCCGCCGCCCGCGTTGTAGATGGGCTCCCACACGCCGAAGGCGAGCACCCAGCCGTACAGCATGTAGAGGAGCAGCGCGGGCGCGAAGATCGCGACGACGAAGCCCGCGGTCATGTCGACGAGCAGCCACTGCAGATCGCGCCAGGTCGCCGGGTCCTTCAGCATCAGGTGGCAGCGGTCGACCTGTCCCATGAGTCCCCGCCGCATGTTCGGCGGGAAGGGCCGGTACGGGATCGGTATGTGGACGTCCGACCACTCACCGGCCTGGACGCGGCGCAGGTTGGCGTACTTGCGCAGGTAGGTGAGCACCAGCGGTGTGGTGAGCACGCCGATGCCCAGGGGGATGAAGGCGATCGCCAGGACCGCGTTGACGAAGAAGATGATCCCGCCGGCCAGCGAGACGACCGCCAGATACAGGCCGCGCGCACCCGCTATCACGGCCCCTCCCACCCGTGATGTCCCCATGATGTCCCTCTCCTCGAGCTGCCTGTCAGAAGGACAGTCTCCCTGGTCACGGGGGTGCGGGTCACTGGGTCCCCCACCCGGGCGGGGGTGTACCTGACGACACCCCCGGGGCCTCGCCCTGTGCTTCGGGGAGAGGGGGTCTCGGCGGCTGGGGCGTCGGGCCCCGGATTCCTAGCGTGAGTGGCGTCTTATCCGACGTTTACTCACGCAGACTTATGGGGGCGGAACGCCATGCGGCGCAACCTCGCGGCACGACTCGGTGTGTGGAGCGCACACCACAGGAAGACGGCCATCCTCGGCTGGCTGCTCTTCGTGGTCCTCGCCACGGTCATCGGCGGGGCCTCCGGCATGGTCACCGCCTCCGAGGACGAGATGGGGGTCGGCGAATCGGGCCGGGCCGAGACGATCCTCAAGGACGCGGGCATCGACGAGCCCGCGGGCGAACTCGTCATGGTCGGCACGCGGACGGCCGACGGCTGGCGGGACGCGGCGGCCGACCTGTCGAAGGCGCTGACCGCCACCGGCGAGGTGCGCGACGTCCAGGCGCCGCTGCCCTCGAAGGACGGCAAGGACGCGCTGCTCCGCTTCGAGATCAAGGGCCCGTCCGACGAGGCCGTCGACCGCGTGCAGCCCGTGCTCGACGCGGTCGCGCGGGCCAAGGAGGACGGGGCCGCGGACGGCGTCTCCGTCTACCAGTTCGGCGACGCGAGCTCCCAGAAGCACCTCTCCGACCTGCTCGCCGACGACTTGAAGAAGGCCGAGTTCACCGCGGTGCCGCTGGCCCTCGGCATTCTCCTGGTCGCCTTCGGGGCCGTGGTCGCCGCGCTGCTCCCGGTGGGCCTCGCGCTCACCGCGTGCGTGGGCGCCTTCGGTCTGCTCTCGCTCGCCAGCCACCAGCTGCACCTGTTCGAGACGACCTACTCGGTGATGTTCCTGATGGGCCTCGCGGTCGGCGTCGACTACTGCCTCTTCTACCTGCGGCGCGAGCGCGACGAGCGGGCTGCGGGGCACGACGCGGACACCGCGCTGCGGATCGCGGCGGCCACCAGCGGCCGGGCCGTCCTGGTCTCGGGCCTGACGGTGATGGTCGCGATGGCGGGCATGTTCCTCTCCGGCCTGCTCCTCTTCAAGGGCTTCGCGCTCGCCACCATCCTCGTGGTGTGCGTGGCGATGCTCGGCTCCGTCACCGTCCTGCCCGCGCTGCTCGCCGGGCTCGGCGACCGCATCGACGCGGGCCGCATCCCCTTCCTGAACCGGCGCTCCCGGCGCGGCGCCCACGCCGGTGGCGCCATGGCGGGGCGCGTCCTGCGGCCCGTCCTGAACCACCCGAGGTTCTTCGCCGTCGCCGCCGCCGTGGTGCTGCTCGCGCTCGCCGCGCCCGCGCTCGGCATGAAGACCGAACAGCTGGGCCTGGAGAAGCAGTTCGGCTCCGACGCGCCGCTCTCCGTCTCGTACGAGAAGATCACCGAGAAGTTCCCCGGCGGTCCCGCCCCGGCCAGGGTGGTCGTCGAGGCCGACGACATCCAGGCGCAGCCGGTGCGCGCCGCGCTCGGCTCGCTGACGAAGAAGGCGGGCGAGAACGCCGAACTCACCGTCCACAAGGCGTCGAACGTCGCCGAGATCGCGGTCCCGCTGCCGGGCGACGGTACCGACGCCGAGGCGAAGAAGGCCCTGCGTGAACTGCGCGACGACACCGTGCCCGCGGCCTTCGACGGGGTGGAAGCCCACGCCTACGTCGGCGGTGACCTGGCCTCGTCCGAGGACTTCAGCGACCAGCTCAGCAAGGGCATCGTCCCGGTCTTCGCCTTCATCGCCGCGGTGACCTTCCTCCTGATGCTGTTCAGCTTCCGCTCGCTGGTGATCGCGGTGACGTCGATCGCGCTCAACCTGCTGTCGGTGGGCGCCGCCTACGGCGTGATGACCGCGGTCTTCCAGCACGGCTGGGGCGCGGAGCTGATCGGCTCGGAGAAGGTCGGCGCGATCGAGAACTGGATGCCGCTGTTCGTCCTGGTCGTCCTCTTCGGACTCTCCATGGACTACCACGTCTTCGTGGTCTCCCGGATCCGCGAGTCCCGCGACCGGGGCATGGACAACCGCTCGGCGATCCGCGAGGGCATCACCCGCACGGCGGGCGCGGTGACGGGGGCGGCCGTGATCATGGTGGCGGTCTTCGCGGTCTTCGGCACGCTGTCCATGCAGGACATGCAGCAGATGGGCGTGGGCCTCGGGGTGGCGGTCCTCCTGGACGCGACGCTGGTCCGGATGATCCTGCTCCCGTCCCTGATGACCCTCCTGGGCGACCGCAACTGGCACACCCCGCGCTGGCTCTCCTGGCTGCCGAAGGTCTCGCACGGCGAGGAAGAGGCGCCCACGTCGTGGGCAGGCGTTCCGCACGGTGGATCCCGGCCCAGTGATAACGCCCCGGTGCCGACCAACCGTTGACGCGACAGGGCCTTATGGCGTATCCCCGGCGCGGAGGAATCCGCGCCGGGGGTACACCACGTCAAAGCCCCAGCACCTTCGCCTCCTTGGCGGGGTCGAGCCCCACGACCGGCCGGTCCCCCCGCTGGGGAGCGACCCCGCCGAGGCTCCGGAGCCAGTCCCACGTGTCGCGCACGGTCTCGGCGACGGGCCGGGCCCGCAGCCCCGCGGCCACCGCCTTGTCCACGGACGTGACGTGCAACGTGTCGTACAGCTCACCGACCGGAGGCACCCACACCGGCAGCTCCATCCACGGCTCGATCCCCGCGGCGGCGATCACCTCGGGCGACGTCCACCGCAGCTCCGCGTCCTCCGCCCCCGCCACGGCGACACACGCCTCGAGAAGCTCCCCCATCGTCGTGTGCGCGACGGGCGAGACCAGGTTGTAGGGGCCGTGTAGCCCGGCCGCCGCCGCGTCGACGATCCACTCCGCGAGATCCCGTACGTCGATGTACTGGATGCCCATGTCCCGGGGCCCGGGGGCGAGCACGGGACCTCCCCGCGCGACCCGGTTCAGCCACCACGGCAGCCGCCCGATGTTCTCGTACGGGCCGAGGATCAGCCCCGCCCGCGCGAGCAGCGTCCGCTCGGCTCCGAACTCGGCGAGGGCGGCGAGCTCGCCGCCCCGCTTGTCCTCCGCGTACGCCGTCGCCCCCGCGTCCGGATCGCCGTCCACCACGGGGAAGTCCTCGGCGGATCCGGCCGCGCCGGGATAGCGGTACACGGATCCGCTGGACACGTAGACGTACCGCCCCGCGCGGCCCGCGAGCAGCCCGGCCGACTCGCGCACCACCCGCGGCGCCGCCGACCAGGTGTCGACCACCACGTCCCACTCGCCGTCGGCGAGCGCGGCGAGGCCGCCGTCGGCAAGGCGGTCGCCGTGCAGGGCCCGGGTGCCCTCGGGCGCCGGGTGATGACCGCGGTGGAAGACGGTCACCTCCCAACCCCGGGCGAGGGCCGCCTCGGTGACCGCGCGTCCCACGAACTCCGTACCACCCAGCATCAGAAGTCTCATGACCTCGACTCTGCCGCCGGACCCCCGCCCGGGGGAACCCGTTTCTGCTCGCGGCAGACGGATCAGTGCTGCGTCGAGGCGCCGACGGAGGGCGGCGCGTACTTGTAGCCGACCCGTCGCACCGTCTGGATCGTCCTGCGGTGGTCGGCGCCGAGCTTGCGGCGCAGCCTGGCGATGTGCACGTCGACGGTGCGTCCGTCGCCCACGTGGCCGTAGCCCCACACCGTGGTCACCAACTGGTCGCGGGTGTGCACCCGGTGGGGGTGCGCGACGAGATGGGCGAGCAGCTCGAACTCCAGGTACGTGAGGTCGAGCGCGCGCCCGTCCACCTCGGCGGCGCGCTGCACCGTGTCGATCCTGACGGGCCCGGTGGCGGCGGGCCTGACGTCGGGGACGACGGGTTCCGCGGCGACGGGCTCCTGCCCGGCGGGCACCAGGACGAGGTAGCCGACCATCGGGGGCTGTCCGGGCAGGCTCGGCAGGGTGTGCTGCGGCGCGGGCAGCCAAGTGGCGCCCGGCGGCAGGAAGTCGGAGATCTGCACGACCTCGTCGGGGGCCACGGCCCGCAGTCGTCCCCGGGCGGGGGAGACGGGAGCGGTGAGGGCGGAGGAGGAGGCGGAGACGGAGAAGGAACGGGAGTTCGCCATGGTGGAGTCAGCTCTTTCGCGCGAAGAAGGAGTCGTCGAGAACGAGACGTACGTCGTGCGCGTCAGGCGAAGGCCGGGTGAACGGCTTTAGAGGGCCCGCGCGTTCATCGCGGGGCAACACACCCGGTCGAAGTCGTGGTGCTGACGGGAAGGCCAGAACGGCTCGAGGTCATGACGACCTGTCGAGGTGATCCGGTGGCTTCCCATGACCCCTATTGAAGCAGATGGGACGGTTACCGGCAGTTCCCTCTCGCCCAGTGATACGGCCGCTTGGCGCCTCTTGGCCGGAATTGCACCCCGCTCCGGGTGGGCCAGCTCACGCCGTCGTACGACGAGGGGGCGCCCACCGGAATCGATGGGCACCCCCTCGTCGTACGCGTCGGGATCAGACCTGCCCGGCCTTCTCCAGGGCGGCGCAGCAGGTGTCGACCAGGAGCCGCGTCACGACGTACGGGTCGACGTTGGCGTTCGGACGGCGGTCCTCGATGTAGCCCTTCTGCTCCACCTCGACCTGCCACGGGATGCGGACCGAGGCACCCCGGTCGGAGACGCCGTACTTGTACTCGTCCCACGGGGCGGTCTCGTGCAGCCCGGTGAGGCGGTCGTCGATGCCCGCGCCGTAGTTCTTGACGTGGTCGAGGGGCTTGGAGCCCTCGCCGAGGGCCTCGCAGGCGGTGATGATCGGCGCGTAGCCCTCGCGCATCGCCTTGGTGGAGAAGTTGGTGTGCGCGCCCGCGCCGTTCCAGTCGCCCTTGACCGGCTTGGGGTCCAGGGTCGCGGAGACCTTGAAGTCCTCGGCGGTGCGGTAGAGCAGCCAGCGGGCGATCCACAGCTGGTCGGAGACCTCGAGCGGGGCGAGCGGGCCGACCTGGAACTCCCACTGTCCCGGCATCACTTCGGCGTTGATGCCGGAGATGCCGAGGCCCGCCGTGAGGCAGTGCTCCAGGTGCGCCTCGACGATGTCACGGCCGAAGATCTCGTCCGCGCCGACGCCGCAGTAGTAGCCGCCCTGCGCGGCGGGGAAGCCGCCGACGGGGAAGCCGAGCGGGCGGTCGCCCTCGAAGAAGGTGTACTCCTGCTCGATGCCGAAGATCGGCTCCTGCGCGCCGAAGCGGGCCTCGACCTCGGCGAGCTCGGCACGGGTGTTGGACTCGTGCGGCGTCATGTCCGTGTTGAGGACCTCGCACAGGACGAGGATGTCGTCGCCGCCGCGGATCGGGTCGGGGCAGGTGAAGACGGGCTTGAGGACGCGGTCGGACGCATGACCCTTGGCCTGGTTCGTGCTGGATCCGTCGAAGCCCCACAGCGGGAGCTCGGCGCCCTTCGCCTCGTCCGCGAGGATCTTCGTCTTGGAGCGGAGCTTGGCGGTCGGCGCGGTGCCGTCGATCCAGATGTACTCAGCCTTGAAGGTCACGGGGCCTCATCCTTAGAACGTTCGGTACGGCGCAGAACGTGCGGGTGCTGCGGTGCCGTGGTGATGTGCGGCAGCCTGGCAACCGGCGATTTCCCGACCGTTGCTCTGATGTGAACCCCGTGTTACCTGGGGCGACTGTGGCTCAGCTCACGCGACGCCCCGCTCGGTGCTCTGTCCGGGCCTCACTTGATGACGGCGTTGGCCGCCGCGATGGCCAGGCCGATCGTCGCGTCCGCGCCGCCGATCAGGACGGCCGAGCGCCGCCGGTAGCCGACGCGCAGCGCCGCGGTCGTGCCCCAGGCGAAGAGGAGCGCGGCGTTCAGGAGCAGTCCGGTGTACGTGACGGGGGACTCGGGCCAGCCGAAGGCGCCCGCGAGCAGGAGCAGGATCACCGTGGGCCAGCAGGCGACGATCACCGGCCACTCGTCGACGAGCGTCAGGGCCAACTGGCGCCAGCGGTGGATGCCCGAGCCCGGCCGGTGCGTGGACATGTGGTGCGCGTAGCCGTGCGCGAGCGCGGCCGTGCCCGCGGTCACCATCACCCAGGCCGCGTCGTAGTAGGGCGTGTAGGGGGTGCCCTCCGACTGGAGCGCCGCGAGCAGCGCGCTCGCGAGGACCGTTCCGTATACGCCCCCGAACATCCAGCTCCGCACGGCGCGCTCCTTTCCGTCCGCCGGATCGTGCGTCCGGTCGTGGACTGTGGAGCCCTCAACGCTAGGCAGCTGTTTGTAACGGTTTGCCGGGGATTGGCCATCGACCTGCGGTCAGGTTCGGCTCAGCGGGACGAGGTCGGCGGGCCGGGATCAGCGGGACGGGTTCAGCGGGACAGTGCGTCCCGCACCGCCTCCTCGGTCCGCGCCACCACGGCCGTGCCGTCGTCCGCCGTGATGATCGGGCGCTGGATCAGCTTGGGGTGCTCGGCGAGCGCCCCGATCCAGCGGTCGCGGCCCGACGCGTCGCGCGGCCACGCCGCACGGTCGGCGAGGCCGAGCTCCTTGGCGGCGGCCTCCTGGGTGCGGGTGATGTCCCACGGTTCGAGGCCGAGCCGGTCGAGCACGGCGCGGATCTCGTCCTCGGTGGGCACGTCGTCCAGGTAGCGGCGCACGGTGTAGTCGGCGCCCTCCGCGTCGAGCAGGGTGAGGGCGCTGCGGCACTTCGAACAGGCGGGGTTGATCCAGATCTCCATGCCGCACACGCTACCCGCGAATCACCCGCAACAGAGCTCGCGGCGAGGTCTTGTTCGAATACCTCAAAGCCCGTCTGGCCAGCGGCGATTGTCAGTGCCGCGCAGTAGAATCACAGTAGTGTTCGAGGGCGCCCGACGGGGGGTCCTGACCGCGACAGGAGGATGCCTGTGCCCGCTGCCGCACTCACATCGAAGACGAAGTCCACGCCGAGGTCCGTGCTGTTCGACCTGCCCTACGTGCCACGGGAGAAGAAGGCCCTGCCGGCCGGACGCCCCCGGGAGTGGTACATCACCCACAACCGCCGCCTCAAGGCCATGCGCCTGGCCATCGCCCTGCTCGACTCGGGCGTGTGGATGCCGAACCAGGCGAAGAACACGACGATACGGAGCATGGCGGAGGACATCGGGATCCACCCGCCCTCCGACATCACGTGCCACATGGTGCGCGCCCTGATGCGGTACAGCCGCTGAGCGGTGCGGCGAAGGCGTCGAGCAAGTGCCGGGCCCGCCGGGGGAGTTGCCCCGGCGGGCCCGGCACTTCGCGCGTTTCCCGGACGGCCCCGGCAGGGGCCTGTGCGGACAATTGTGCGACGGGGCATGCTGTGCCACATGACCCAGCAGCAACCCGTCGGCGAGCTGCCGCTCCTGACCACCGCCCAACTCCCGGACGGCGCCCGCTTTCCCGTCCGCGCCCTGCTCGCCCCCGCCCCCGACCGCTTCCTGCCGTCGGGCTCGGGACCCGCGCCGGGGCCGCCGCCCGCGCCCGCCGTGCTGATCCTGCCCGCGATGGGCACGCCCGCCCGCTTCTACCGACGCTTCGCGCGCCAGCTCCACGACGAGGGGCTCACGGCGCTCACCGTCGACCTGCGCGGCCAGGGCGAGTCGACCCCGCACGTCACCGACCGCGCGGCCCTCGACCACGGCTACCGCGCCGTCGTCGAGGAGGACCTGCCCGCGATCGTCTCGGCGGTCCGCGCCGAGCTCGGCCCCGAGCCGCCCCTGCATCTGCTCGGTCACAGCCTGGGCGGTCAACTCGTTCTGGTGCACGCCGCGTTGGGCGTCGGGCCCGGCGTCGACGGGGTGGTCCTCGTCGCCTCGGGTTCCGTGTGGTTCCGGGCGTACGGACGGCTGCGCGGGCCCGCGCTGCTCCTCGGTGAGCTGTTCGCCGCTGCGGCGTCGACCGTCCTCGGCCGCTGGCCCGGCAGGCGGTTCCGTTTCGGCGGCGATCAGCCCAAGGGCGTCATGCGCGACTGGGCGAGACAGGGGCGCACCGGCCGCTACTCGGGCAAGGGCTCCGCGCTCGACTACGAGGCGGCGCTGCGCGCGCTCGACCTGCCGGTGCTCGCCGTGTCCGTGGAGGGCGACACCTTCGCACCGCCCGGCGCGCTCGACCACCTCGTCGGCAAGGTTCCGGCCGCCCGCCTCACCCGCCGCCACTACACCGCCCACGAGGCGGGCGGCCGCCTCGACCACTTCGCCTGGACCCGGGCGGGCGGCGCGCTCGCCAAGCAGGTCGCGGCGTGGGCGACCGCCGAGGAGGCACCCGGGGGCGCTGAGCAGGGGCGCCGATGAGGGGCCCGGCGTCGCTCACCCGTTCGGCGTACCCGGCATGCGCAGGCGACCGCGGCCGCATTGGCTGCTGATGAGGGCAGGCCGACGCCCGCGAGGCACCCCGTGCCCGCCGCGAGCGCGAGACGCGAGAGGGGAGCGAGCATGGCGACCCAGGAGGAGCGCGCCCGTGCCGGCAAGGCGGCCCGCAAACGCGCCTCACGCTCCTCGCACGCGGCCTGGATCCCCTCCGCGGACCGCCCCGACCCGGTGGCCGTCCTGGAACGCCAGGGCGTGGACCGCGTCCAGGAACTCCTCCCCATCCGCTACGGCAGGATGGCCGCGTCCCCGTTCGCCTTCCTGCGCGGCGCCGCCGCCGTCATGGCGGGCGACCTCGCCGTACTGCGGCACACCGGCCTCACCGTGCAGCTCTGCGGCGACGCCCACCTGCTCAACTTCGGCGTCTTCGCCTCGCCGGAGCGCGCCCTGCTCTTCGACCTCAACGACTTCGACGAGACCTGCCAGGGCCCCTTCGAATGGGACGTCAAACGGCTCGCCGCCAGCGTCGCGGTCGCCGCACGGGGGAACGGGGCGGGCGAGAACGCGGCCCGCGACGCCGCCCAGGACGCCGTGACCGCCTACCGCAAGGGCATGCGGCGCCTGGCCGGACTCGGTGAACTCGCCGTCTGGTACGAGCGCGTCGACGCCCGCGAGGCGCTGGACCTCATCCGCTCCCCGCGCCACCGCAAGCGCGCCGAGGCGGGCCTCGACCACGCCCGGGGGCGCACCAGCCTCCAGGCGCTCGGCAAGCTCACCGAGGTCGTGGACGGCGCGCGGCGCATCATCCACGACCCGCCGCTGCTCGAACCCGCGGGCGCCCCCGACCTGGCCGCCCTGCGCAAGATCTTCGGCGACTACCGCTCCACGCTCTCCGAGGAGCGCCGCCTCCTGCTCGACCGCTACCGCTTCGTCGACGCCGCCCGCAAGGTCGTCGGGGTCGGCAGCGTCGGCACCCGCTGCTACATCGTGCTGCTCGCCGGGCGCGACCCCGGGGACCCGCTCTTCCTGCAGATCAAGGAGGCGGTGCGGTCCGTCGTCGAGGAACAGCTGCCGAGCGGGCCCTACCTCCACCCCGGGCACCGCGTGGTGGCGGGCCAGCGGCTGCTCCAGGCCGCGGGCGACATCTTCCTCGGCTGGATGACGGGGCCCCAGGGCCGCGCCTTCTACTGGCGCCAGCTGCGCGACATGAAGGGTTCCGCGGACATCACCGCCATGTCGACCGCCGAACTGCGCTGGTACGCCGGGCTCTGCGGCACGGCCCTGGCCCGCGCCCACGCCCGCTCCGGCGACCGCCTGGCGATAGCCGCCTACCTGGGCGGCTCCGACACCTTCGACCGCGCCGTGGCGGACTTCGCGCTGCGCTACGCGGCACAGAACGCCCGCGACCACGCGGCCCTGACCACGGCGATCGAATCAGGAGTGATCGGCGCGCTGCCGGGAGTCTGACAAGGGGTGTGACAGGGGGCGCGACAGGGGGTGCGACAGGGTGTGTGATAAGCACACGCACATGGCGAAGACCGTTTCTGTGTTCACCCTCGGCGGCACCATCTCCGCGCGCGGGGGCGGCAGTTCACCCCGGCTGACCGGGGCGCAGCTCCTCGCCGACACGGCGGGCGCGGCGCCCTCGGACATCGAGGTGGAGGTCCACGACGTACGGAAGCTGCCCAGCTCGTCGCTGGCCTTCGAGGACGTCGCCGACCTCGCGGAACACGTCGACGCGGCGCGCGCGGCGGGGCACGGCGTCGTCGTGGTGCAGGGCACCGACACCCTGGAGGAGACCGCCTTCCTCCTCGACCTGGCCTGTGCGCCCGGCACTCCGGTGGTCGTGACCGGGGCCATGCGCCGCCCCGACCTGCCCGGCGCCGACGGGCCCGCCAACCTCGCCGCCGCCCTCGCGGTCGCCGCGGACCCCGGCTGCGCGGGACTCGGCGTCCTCACGGTCATCGCCGACGAGATCCACGCGGCACGCCACGTCCGCAAGACGCACACCACGTCCGTGGCGACCTTCGCGTCACCGGGCGCGGGCCCCCTCGGCGCGGTCGTCGAGGGCAGGCCGCGCGTCCTGCTGCGCCCCGCGCGGCCCACCGTCACCCGTCCGCTGCCCCTGCGCGGCAGCGCCCGCGTCGCCCTGGTCACGCTCTCCCTCGGCGACCGGGGCGAACTCCTCGACGCGGTGGACGAGCGATTCGGCGGCCTGGTCGTGGCGGCGTTCGGGGCGGGCCACGTGCCGACCTGGCTGGTCGAACCGCTCACCGCGCTCGCCGCGCGCATGCCCGTGGTCCTCGCCTCACGCACCGGCGCGGGCCCGCTGCTCGCCCACACCTACCGGGGGCCAGGATCCGAGTACGACATGCTCGGCCGCGGCCTCGTCTCCGCCGGGACGCTGGACGCCCCGAAGGCCCGGCTGTTGCTGTACGCGCTCCTCGCGGACGGCGCCGACCGGGCTCAAGTGGCCGACGCCTTCGCCGCGTTGGCGTAGGCGCGCCCCGCTCTGCTGAGGGCTAAGTTCCGCCCGATACGGGCCCGATGATCACTACAGTCCCGACCCATGACGACGATCACCACCCGCACGGTCGCCTACCCGGCCGACGGGCTCACGATGACCGGGCACCTCGCGCTGCCCGCCGGGACCGGCCGCGTGCCCGCGGTCCTGCTCGGTCCCGAAGGCGCGGGCCTCAACGACGTCCAGCGCCGCAGGGCCGACGCCCTCGCCGAACTGGGCTACGTGGCGCTCGCCTTCGACCTCCACGGGGGCGGCCACTGGTTCACCGATCCGCAGGAGATGCTGGCCCGCACCACCCCGCTGCTCGCCGACCCCGACCGCATGCGGGAGATCGGCCACGCGGCACTGGACGTACTGCGCGCCGAACCGCGCACCGACCCCGACCGCATCGCCGCCGTGGGCTACGGCACCGGCGGCATCATCGCGCTGGAACTCGGGCGCGACGGCGTCGACTTGAAGGCCATCGGGACGGTCAACGGCCTGGCCACGGGCCGCCCCGGAGAGACCGCGCGCATCCGCTGCCCCGTGTGGGCCGGGGTCGGCTCCGAGGACCCGATCATGTCCCCGGCCCACCGGGAGGCGTTCGCCGCCGAGATGCGGGAGGCGGGCGTCGACTGGCGCCTGGTGGTCTACGGCGGCGCCCAGCACGCCTTCCACCACCCGCCGGTCGACCACGAGCAGACCGTGCTCCCCGGCGTCGCCCACCACCCGCTGCACGCGCGGCGGGCCTGGCGCGATGTCGTCGAACTGCTCGCCGAGTGCCTGCCGTTGGGGGACTGACCCGCGCGGCGAGGGAGGTCAGCCGATCTGGTCCGGCGTGACCGTCAGCCACCGCTTGTCGGCGGTCACCTTCTGGCCCAGCTCGCGCTGCCGGTCGGCGTTCTCCTTCTTCATGCCGTCGAGCTGCTTCATGTACGAGTCCTTGCGGTTGACCCACACCCGCACACCGCCGTGGGCGACATCGGCCGAGTGGAACAGCATCGGGCCGTCGCTCGCCGGGGTGTCACCGGCCGCGAGGATCGGCTTCCGCCACTCGTCGATGTAGGTGTTGATCGCCGCGGGCTTGCCCTCGTACCAGGTCAGCGGCGCCCACAGGTGCGGCGTCAGCTCGCGCTTCGCCAGCTTCGCGCGGTCCTTCTCGCCGAAGCGGCCCTCGGCGATCTCCTTGCGGGAGCTGGTCACTTCACCGGTCCTGCGGTCCTTGAGCTGCATCGAGACGCCGATGACGTTCTGCGGCTTCACGCCGTAGCCGTACGCGGGGTCGGCGAGCACCATGCGCACCAGGTCCTCGCTGGCCGCGCTGACCACGTACACCTCGATGCCGTGCGCGGTCAGCGTCTTGTAGAGCTGCTGCATGCCGCGCGAGAACTCGGGCGCCTTCACCTCGGTCTTCGTCGGCTTGCCGTCCTCGAAGTACTCGGCGGGGATCGGCTTCTTGTACGCCAGGAGCTCGTCGACGTACCCCTTGAGCTCCTTCAGCGTGAAGCCGGCGAAGATCTGCGCGGCCCAGGGGTAGCAGACCTGGTCGTCGACCTCGCACAGCCGGTTGTAGTAGCTGTAGAGGCTCTCCTTGTGCCCCGCCGTGTCCTTGAAGGGGATGATCTTCAGGGACGGGTCCATCGTCTTGCGGGTCAGGACGCCCTTCATCTCCAGGAAGGGGAGAAGGGACTCCTCCAGGTCGTTGCGGTACGTCGTGTTGTCCGCGTCGAAGACGGCGTACGCGCCCTTGTGGTCGTTCTTCGCGATGACCTTGCCGAGCTTCTCGGCGACGGGCTTCGGCCAGTGCGAGAGCTCACCGGCCGCGCTGTCCGCCGCCCGCGCGGTCTGCGCCGCGGAGCCCGCCGCGTTCGCCTCGGAGGTCGGCCAGAGCGCGCTGCCCGCGAGGACGGCGGCGGCGAGCGCCCCCAGAGCGCCGATGAGGGCGGGCTTGTTCTTTGCTCGTACTGCCATGTCTGCGGTGTCCTGCCGTTCCTGAGAGCGGTGTGCGGCCCCGTCCGGAGCGGCGCGCAATGGTACGAGGCCGCGCCGTCGTTTCCCATGATCGAAGTCACCGTGCGCGCCGGGCATGGAGCAGGGGAACACGGGTAGTCGAACCGGACGCCGAGAGCGCGGCGGAGGCCGCCGCCGGGACCGTGTCAGTGGTGCCGCGCATACTGGTCGCATGGGCTCCCAAGAGTTCGTCAGGGCCGTCCCCCGGCTGGACGGCATGGTCGTCTCGGCGGTCGGCTACCGCACCGCCGGACAGCGCCCCGCCCTGCACCGGGGCCTGCCCTCGCCGTATCTGACCGTGATCTTCTCCCTCGACGGACCCATCGCCACCGGCAGCACACCGGACCGGGCGACCGGCGGGGACGCGGTGCGCACCGACATCGTCCTGGGCGGCCTGCACCAGAGCCCCGCCTACGTCGTCCAGCCCGAGCACGAGGCGGGCATCCAGCTCGCCGTGCACCCCCTGGCGGCCCGCGCGCTGCTCGGCCTGCCCGCCGCCGCACTGGCCGGGGAGCTCGTCACCAGCGGCACGGACGTCCTGGGCGGACAGGCCGCGGAGATCCGCGAGCGCCTCTGCGGCCTGGACCGCTGGGAGGACCGCTTCGCCCTCCTCGCCGACTACCTGCGGCGGCGCGCCGCCGCCGAAGGGGCGGGTCCGGTGCGCCCCGAGGTCGCGGAAGCCTGGGCCTGGCTCGCCAGGCACCGGGGCACGGGCACCGTCGGCGGTCTCTCCCGGCACGTCGCGCTCAGCGAGCGCCGTCTCACCTCCGTGTTCCGCGCGGAGACGGGTCTGAGCCCCAAGCAGGCCGCGCGCCTGATGCGCTTCCAGCACGCGAGGGCCGCGGTGGTCCGCTCCGTCGCGGCGGGCGCGGGCCCCGACCTCGCCCGGGTCGCCGCCGACACCGGTTATTACGACCATTCGCACCTGGTCCGCGACTTCCAGCAGTACACGGGGGCGAGCCCGACCCGCTGGCTGGCCGAAGAGTGCCGGAATATCCAAGCCGGGGCGCACGGCACGGGCGAAGACTGAGAGCCATGAACACCACACCTGACACCATGCCCACGACCGCCCCCGCGCCCACCATCTGGCCGGGCCTCCAGGCGAACGACGCCCCGGCCCTGATCGACTTTCTCGTCGGCACCGTCGGCTTCCTGCGCACCGCCGTCTACGAGGACGGCGACCGCGTCGCCCACGCCCAGCTCGACTGGCCCGAGGGCGGTGGCGTCATGCTCGGCTCGTACGACCCCTCGGCGCCCGAAGGCACCTGCGGAACGCCCGGTACGGCGGGCGCCTACGTCGTCACCGACCGGGTCGACGAGCTGTACGAGCGCCTCGTGGCGGCGGGCGTGCGCGTCACCACGGAGATCGAGGACAAGCCGTACGGCAGCCGGGAGTTCGGCATCCTGGACCCGGAGGGAAACCGCTGGTCGTTCGGCACCTACCGGGGCGAGCCGAGGCCCGGAGCCGCCTCCTGAGCGGGCGTGACGACGCCGTGAGCAGGCGTGATAACTTGCGCAAGCCAGTCAAACCCACACCTGGGCCAGGGAATCCGGTGCGAATCCGGAACTGACGCGCAGCGGTGAGGGAGAACGGGCGGGGCCACGGCCACTGGGCGTCCACGGACGCCCGGGAAGGCGCCCCGCCCGGTCGATCCCCGAGTCCGAAGACCTGCTGGCGCCTCCGCTCGCACACCGGGCGGCGGAGGGCGTGACGCAGGCCAGGCTCCGCGTATGAGCCGTGAGACTCAAGGGATCGCGTGTCCTCGAAAGCTGCCCGTATACGTAAGTTCGCCCTGCTCTGCGCCGGAGCGCTCGCGCTCACGGCATGCGGCGGCGGTGCCGCGCAGAAGACGGCGGGGGCGGGGGAGAAGGCGCGGGGCTACCCCGTGACGGTCGCCTCCTGCGGCAAGAAGGCCGAGGTCAAGGCTCCGCCGCGGCGCGCCGTCTCCCTCGACCAGGGCTCCTCGGAGATCCTGCTCTCGCTCGGCCTCGCCGACCGCATGGTGGGCACGGGCACCTGGACCGACCCGGTCCTGAAGAACCTGGCGAAGGACAACGCCGGGGTGGAGCGGCTCGCCGACCGCTACCCGTCCCTGGAACGGGTCCTCGCCAAGGAGCCGGACTTCGTCAGCGCCTCCTTCCTCTACACGGTCGGCAAGGGCGGCGTCGCCGACCGTGCCAAGTTCACCGAGCTCGGCGTCCCCGTCTACGTCTCGCCCACCGACTGCGCGGGCAAGGACAACGACGGCGGCGGCGACGGCAAGCGCGTCAAGACCCTCACCATGGACACCGTCTACGGCGAGATCCGCGACCTCGCGAAGGTGTTCGACGTCGAGAAGCGCGGCGAGAAGCTGGTCGCCGGGCTGAAGGGCCGCGTCGCGAAGGCCACCGAGGACATCGACGCCTCCGACGCGACGCTCCTCTACTGGTTCGCCAACTCCGACGCCCCCTACATGGCGGGCTGCTGCGGCGCCCCCGGCATCATCACGCGCGAACTCGGCGCGAAGAACGTCTTCGACGACACCCGCGAGGAATGGCCCCAGATCAACTGGGAGACCGTCGCCGACCGCGACCCCGACGTCCTCGTCATCGGCGACCTCACCCGCAAGTCCCAGTCCGCGGAGAGCGCCGCGGCGAAGATCGAGTTCCTGGAGACCAACCCGGCTACCAGGAACCTGACCGCCGTGAAGAAGAAGCGCTACGTACTCCTCAGCGGCCAGGCCATGAACCCCACGATCCGCACGGTCGACGGCATCGAGCAAGTGGCGGCGGGGCTGCGGAAGTTCGGGCTCGCCCAGTGATCTCGGCCGCCCTCGCGCGACAGTGGCTGCTGTGGCTCGCGGGGCTCGCCGCGCTCGTCCTCTCCGTGGCGGTCGCCGTCACCATCGGGCCCGCGGACATCTCCGTGCCCGACGTGTGGGCGGCGCTCGCCGCGCACCTCGGCTGGGGCGAGGCACGGCTCACCCCGATCAGGGACGGCATCGTCTGGAACCTGCGGATGCCGCGCACCCTGCTCGCCGCGGTCTGCGGCGCCGGACTCGCGGTCTGCGGCGCGGTCATGCAGTCCCTGCTCCGCAACCCGCTCGCCGACCCCTTCGTGCTCGGGGTGTCGTCCGGCGCGTCCACCGGGGCGGTCGCGGTCGTCGTGCTCGGCGTGGGCGGGGGAGTGGTGTCGGTCTCGGCGGGCGCCTTCGTCGGAGCGCTCTGCTCCTTCGCCCTGGTACTGCTCCTGAGCCATACGCTGGGCGGCTCGACGGACCGCGTGGTCCTCTCCGGCGTCGCGGCGATGCAGCTCTTCTCGGCGCTGACCTCCTTCTTCGTCCTCACCGCCGCGGACGCGGAGACGACGCGCGGCGTGCTGTTCTGGCTGCTCGGCTCGCTCAGCGGGGTCGGCTGGACGGACGTGTGGCTGTGCGCGGCGGTGCTCGCGGCCGCGCTCCTCGTCTGCCTCGCGCACGCCCGCACCCTGGACGCCTTCGCCTTCGGCCAGGAGGCGGCCGCCGCACTCGGCGTCCGCGTCGCCCGCACCCGCCTGGTCCTGCTCTGCACGACGGCGCTGCTCACCGCGGCGCTGGTGAGCAGCGCGGGCGCGATCGGCTTCGTCGGCCTGGTCCTGCCGCACGCGGCCCGCGCGCTCGTCGGCTCCGGCCACGCCCGCCTCCTGCCGGTCACGGCGCTCGCCGGCGCGGTCTTCCTCGTCTGGGTCGACACCCTGGCCCGCACGGTCCTCGACCCGCAGGAGGTCCCGGTGGGCGTGGTGACGTCGCTGATCGGCGTACCGGCGTTCGTGGTCGTGCTGTACCGGACGAGGAGGGCGACGTGACGTACGCGTACGAGGCGTACGAGGGGGAAGCGGGGCCGCGCGTTGGGGGTGCCTCCGGCGGGGCGGGGCTGCGCGATGGGGGTGTCTCGGGCGAGGCGGGTCTGCGTGCCGAGCGCGTCTCGCGGGAGGCGGGCGGGCGCCTGGTCGTCGACGGGGTGAGCATCGCCCCGCCCGAGGGCGCGACCGTGGGACTCCTCGGCCCCAACGGCTCGGGCAAGTCCACGCTCCTGCGCATCCTCGCGGGCGTCCTCGCCCCGGCGTCCGGAGTGGTCACCCTGGACGGCCGCACGCTGGCCGACACGGGCCGCCGCGCCGTGGCGCGCAGGATCGCCGTAGTCGAGCAACACTCCGACACCCAGGTCGAGTTGACGGTGGGGGACGTCGTACGCCTGGGCCGCGTGCCGCACCGCCGCGCCTGGTCGGCGCCCTCGCCCGAGGACGAGCGGGCCGTCCGGGACGCCCTGGACCGCACCGGCCTGACCTCCCGCGCCACCCAGTCCTGGCACACCCTGTCCGGCGGTGAACGCCAGCGCGTCCAGATAGCCCGCGCGCTCGCCCAGGCCCCCCGCGAGCTCCTCCTGGACGAACCCACCAACCACCTCGACATCCAGCACCAGCTCGACCTGCTCTCGCTGGTCGCCGACCTCCCCGTCACCAGCGTCATCGCGCTGCACGACCTCAACCTGGCGGCGATGTTCTGCGACCGGCTGCTCGTCCTGAAGGAGGGCAGGGCGTACGCGGCGGGCACGCCCGACGAGGTGATCACGGAGAAGCTGATCGCGGAGGTGTACGGGGTGCGGGCGGTGGTGACGCGGGAGGCGGGGGCTTTGTCGGTGCGGTTCCTGCGCGATTGATCAAGGCCACCCTCTCGCGGCCGAAGCCACCCCCTTGCGACCCAAGCCAACCCTCGGTGATCCAGGCCAACCCCTTGCGGCCCAAGCCAACCCCTTGTGATCCAGGCCAACCATCCGTGGTTGGCCCTTCACCCGCCCCGAGGCGCCCGCCTAGGTTCACCGCATGCCAGTGATTGCCCATGTGAGCGACATCCACATCGACACCGACGACGGCGGCCACAGCGTGGACCGCACCCGCGCCGTCATGACCTACCTGAACGACCTGCCGTACGACCTGGACGCGGTCATCGTCACCGGTGACGTCGCCGACCACGGCACCCCCGCCGAGTACGCGGCGGCCCGCGAACTCCTCGCCTCCCGCCACCCGTTGCTGGTCTGCCCCGGCAACCACGACGAGCGCGCCGCGTTCCGCGAGCACCTGCTCGGCGAGGTGCCCTCGGCAGGCCCGGTCAACCAGTCGTACGTGACGGACGGCTTCACCCTGGCCGTGTGCGACACGTCGGTCCCCGGCGAGCACCACGGCCGCCTCGACGGCGAGACCCTGGACTGGCTGTCGGCCCTCCTCACCGACACCCCGCCCACCCGTCCCGCCCTGATCGCCTTCCACCACCCGCCGGTCCCGCTGCACACGCCGTACGTCGACGTCATCCGCCAGCGCGACGAACACCGCCTCGCCGAACTGACCGCCCGCCACCCGAACGTGACGGCCTTCCTCGCGGGTCACGCGCACACGCCCGCGGCGACGACGTTCGCGAACCGCCCGCTCCTGGTGGCCCCCGGCGTGGTCTCCACGCTCCGCCTCCCCTGGGAACACCAGGAACACGAGGGCCACCACGTCCACCGGGACCTGCCGCCCGCGGCCGCCTTCCACGTCCTGGACGAGGAGTCGCGCCTGACGACGCACTTCCGCCCGGTGCCGCTGCCGTAGGGCACCGGCGGTTCCTCCCCGACCACGCCGTACGTCGACGAGACCTACAGGCACGAGACCTACAGGCAGCCCTCGGGCAAGGAGGCCCCACCGGCGCACAGATGCTTGAGCGCCGCGGCGAAGGAGTAGCAGTCGAAGAGGGCGGAGTGCTCCTGCCCGTGCCCGGAGACGACCGGCTCGGGCAGTCCGAGTACGTCCCACAGGCGCCCCACGTTCGACGACGCCGTGGCCGGGGCCAGGGAATTGATCCAGGGCCTGATGTTCACGAAGGCGGCATCGAGACAACTGTTCTCGATCCTGTCCCCGCGCCCTCGCGCCCACCCCACGTTCTCCCCGAGGACGACCATGTCGTTGCCGTACGACAGCACGGTCTGCCCCTTGCAGAACCCCAGGAAGTCCCCCAACACCTCGGCGGGCGGCCGCCCTTCGCGGTCCAGTTCCTCCTGCCCGATGCCGGTGAGCCCGGTGAAGTACGCGGACAGCTCCGGATTGACGACGGGCCGGACCAACGCCTCGTACTCCTCGACCACGTCGAGGTCCTCACTCAACCGCAAGGCGCCGACCTGCACGATCTCCCGAAGCTGCCCGGCCGCGGACCAGTCCCGCTCCAGGGCGCCGGGCCACGAGGTGAACTCCAGGTCGAACACGACGAAGGTAGACATCTCGGCATCCTCCCAGCACTGCCCTCACTCGTCGACGGAATCCTCCCGACGGCACGCCACGACGCCCGGGACGTCGGCGAACCGGACGGTCAGGGCGCCGAGATCGCCCCGGCCGACCACGTGGATGAGCACCTCGGTGGGGCGCTCGTCCTCCGGCGAGGCCGGGCCCGCCGCGCTGCCGTCCGCGGAGAGGGTCCGCAGCTCGGCGACGGCGAACCCGGCGTACTCGCACTGTTCGAGGAGGTCGCGCAGCAGGCGGGGGCGTTGCAGATAGGTGATGCGGTACCCGGCGGGAACGGACCGCAGGGCGGACAGCCGGTGGGCCAGGGGCCTGACCCCGTACGAGACGAGGAAGTAGGCGGCGGTCGCGAGCACCGCGAGGAGGGGGAGCCCCGCGGCGGCCGCCGACCCCACCGCCGCCGTCAGCCAGATCGTCGCCGCGGTGGTGAGCCCCTGGACCGAGCCCCGCTGCACGAAGATCACGCCCGCGCCGATGAAGCCGAGCCCCGAGACGATCTGCGCGGCCATCCGGGAGGGGTCGAGGGAGACCGTCCCGGAGTGCAGGACGTCGGTGAAGCCGTACTTGCTCACCAGCGTGAACAGGGCCGCGCCGACCCCGACGACGGTGTACGTACGCAGCCCGGCGGCCTTCTGCCGGATCTCGCGCTCCAGCCCGATGATCCCCGACAGCAGGAAGGCGACACCGAACTCACCCACCTGCAACCAGCCCTGCCCACCGGGCTCCACCCCCACGTGCGCCGCCACCACGTCCGTACCTCCTCCACTCGGCTCATTCCTTACGTCCCTCCACTGTCGCCGATCGAGGACGAGGACAGGACCGAGCCAAGTCGGGCCGTTGGGTCGCCGGGCCGCCGGGCCGCCTGGCTCAGACGAAGAGTCGCTCCAGGAAGGCGTCGAGGTGTCCGCGCGTGCGCTCGATCTGCTGCTCGACGGTGAGGGACTCCTCCATGCGGCCGCCGGGCGCGGGCTGCTTCTTGCCGCGTACGTAGAGGGAGCAGTCGAGGTCGGCGCAGATGTAGAGGCCGACCGAATTGCCCTCACGCCCGGCCCGCCCCGCCTTGCGGGCGCTCATCAGGGAGACGCCGCTGCCGGGATGACTGGTCAGGCAGAGCGAACACATGCTGCGGCGCAGGAAACCGCGCTTGGCGGAGGGGGAGCGCAGGGTCACACCGATCACCTCGTCACCGCGTTCGGCGACGAGGTAACTGCGGTCGGGCGCGGACAGGTCGAACCATCCCAGGAAGTCCAACGCGTCCCAGTGGTCGATGTCGGCAAGCTGCTTGGGCAGGGGGAGGCGCTTGGCCTCGCCCTTGGAGCAGTTGACGAACGAGGAGCGGATGTCGTGCTCGGTCAGGGTCTTCATGACGGGTCCTCACGGGCCTTACGGCTACGAGACGTATGGGGGCGGAGTCCTGATGTGCGGTCGGTCGGTCTCCGGGCGTCGCGCAGCCCTGCGACCCGCGCGGCGAAGGGCCGCACAGGGGAGGGCATGTCATCGCATGACGATGCCGCAGGGAGAAGAGAGGTGAGAGGTAAGAACCGAGAGGCTTTACCGCGCGCCGCAGGAGAACGAGGGCACACGGCCGGAAGCAACTATGGCCGCAACAGCTTCAGCACGGTCCATGTCTCTCGCCTCCTTCCGGGCCGGGGCGCGCGGTGCGCGTCGACGCCGAGCGCGTCGAGTGGGGCGGGGCGCCTGTCGGTGGGGCCGCCGCGGGTGATCACTGGAACGGTACATCGCCCGACGGGGCGAGCGCGAAGCATTATTGACCACCCCCCCGTGGCTGGGCGCCGCCCTCTCCGGACGCGCCCGACGCCCCCCTCGGGGGGTGGCACGCGGGGCGCCGCCCTCTCCATCGGAGCAGGTCACCAGCGTCACGCCGAGGCGTGCACGTTCTGTCCAAAAATGCCCGACCAAGATCCGCCGACGTGCTCCTGCTCGACCTCGACGGAGTCGTGACGATCGGGGACCAGGCACTGCCGCACGCCGTTGACGCCCTGCGCGCCGCCCGCACGGACGGGCTGAGCGCCGTCTACGTGACCAACAACGACCAGCGCGCCCCGCACGCCGTCGCCGCCCATCTCACCGGCCTGGGCGTGCCCGCCGGTGCCGGTGACGTCGTCACCGCCGCGCAGGCCCTCGCGCGGCTCGCCGCGGCCGATCTCCCCACGGGCGCACGGGTGTTGACGGTGGGCGGCGAAGGACTGCGTGCCGCGCTGCTCCAGGGCGGTCTGACACCGGTCGCCTCCGCCGACGAGTCCCCGCTGGCGGTCGCCCTGGGATACACGACCGCCCTCGACTGGGCCGCGCTGACGGAGATCTGTCACGCCGTCAGCCAGGGGCTGCCTTACTACTCCACGTGCGCCGACCCGGTGCTGCGCACGCCTCGGGGGCTCGCCCCCGGTGTCGGCGCCGCGGTCGCCGCCGTCACCACCGCCACCGGTCGTACGCCCCAGGTGGCGGGGAAGCCGGCGCCCGCGCTGCACCGAGAGGCGACCGCCCGCGGCCGTGCCGACCGGCCGCTCGCCGTCGGCGACCGCCTGGACACCGACATCGCGGGCGCCCACGCGGCAGGCGCCACCACGCTCCTCGTCCTGACCGGCACCACCCGTCCCGCGGAACTCCTCGGCGCCCAGCCGGGACAACGCCCCACCCACATCGGCCGCGACCTGCGCGACCTGCTCGTCGCCCACCCCACCGTGCACGGCGCCAACGACGGCTTCACCTGCGCGGGCTGGCACATCACCCACCACCCACCGACCCACCACCTCACCGTCACCGGCGAGGGCCGCGACCCACTCGACGGCCTGCGCGCCCTGTGCGCCGTGACCTGGGCGGCGACGGACACCGGCACCCACCTCCCGGACCCCGCCCCGGCGCTCGCGCGACTCGGCTGGTGACACCCCGGACGGACGAGCAAGCGGTCACTGGGGGCTCATAAGACCTATGTGGGAAGCCACTTGGACAGGAAAAGCGCAACTTAGACAGGGCTCGGGAAGGCCGCTACCTTCACCTGGTCTTCGGCCAACCAGGGAGAGACGCATGCCCCATCTTGCTCTGTACACGTTCGGCGTCCTGAAGTCACCGCTCGCCGACCCCACCCCTCTCACGCACGAGTTCTACGACATCGGTGAGGCCGTCTACCGGACGTTCAGCCAGCAGCCCGGATACCTCGCCCGTGCCGAAGCGGTGGACGGCGACCGGGGCCAGCTCTTCGGGGCGGACTGGGGCGCATGGGGAGAGTTCACCGTACCGACCTGGTACGACAAGGGCCGCACGACGGAAACCACGGCCCTGGCCACGACCCTCTCCCTCTGGACCGATCTGCGCCTCGCCTTCGACGCCATCTACACCGGCATTCACCGTGAGGCACTGAACAGGCGTTACGACTGGTTCGAGAGGACGGGGCACGCGAACTACGTGTTCTGGTGGGTCCCCGACGGCGCGATACCCACATGGCAGGCCGGAGTCTCCAAACTGGAACACCTCCACGCCCACGGCTCCGCACCGCACGCCTTCACGTTCCACCAAGCGTTCACCCCGGACGGAACTCCGGCCGGGGCGAAGGACATCGGCATCGGACCGAAGAGCGCCCGGGCCCGCTGACAGCCGACAGCTGACAGCGAAGGCCGTCACCCTCAAGTGGGTGACGGCCTTCACTGTGACGTCTGGGGCTGATTCAGGGGCACCGTGTCGTCCGGTGCGCCCCGCTTCCTAGATGTCGAAGTACAGCTCGAACTCGTGAGGGTGCGGCCGCAGCTGGATCGGGGCGATCTCGTTCGTGCGCTTGTAGTCGATCCACGTCTCGATCAGGTCGGGGGTGAAGACGCCACCGGCCAGCAGGTACTCGTGGTCCGCCTCGAGGGCGTCGAGGACGGCCGGGAGGGAGGTCGGGACCTGGGCGACGCCCGCGTGCTCCTCGGGGGCCAGCTCGTAGAGGTCCTTGTCGATCGGCTCCGGCGGCTCGATCTTGTTCTTGACGCCGTCCAGGCCCGCCATGAGGAGCGCCGAGAACGCCAGGTACGGGTTCGAGGACGGGTCCGGCGCGCGGAACTCGACGCGCTTGGCCTTCGGGTTGGAGCCCGTGATCGGGATGCGCATGGCGGCCGAGCGGTTGCGCTGGGAGTAGACCATGTTGACCGGGGCCTCGAAGCCGGGGACCAGGCGGTGGTACGAGTTCACCGTCGGGTTCGTGAAGGCGAGGAGCGAGGGGGCGTGCTTGAGGATGCCGCCGATGTAGTAGCGGGCGGTGTCCGAGAGGCCCGCGTAGCCCTGCTCGTCGTAGAAGAGCGGGTCGCCACCGGCCCAGAGGGACTGGTGGACGTGCATGCCCGAGCCGTTGTCGCCGAAGATCGGCTTCGGCATGAAGGTCGCGGTCTTCTCGTTGCGCCAGGCGACGTTCTTCACGATGTACTTGAAGAGCATCAGGTCGTCGGCCGCGGCGAGCAGCGTGTTGAACTTGTAGTTGATCTCGGCCTGGCCCGCCGTGCCCACCTCGTGGTGCTGGCGCTCGACCTGGAGGCCGTTCTTGTCGAGTTCGAGGGAGATTTCGGCGCGGAGGTCGGCGAAGTGGTCGACCGGCGGCGCCGGGAAGTAACCGCCCTTGTAGCGGACCTTGTAGCCGCGGTTGTTCTCGACCGCACCGGTGTTCCAGGCGCCCGCCTCGGAGTCGATGTGGTAGAAGCTCTCGTTCGCCGACGTCTGGAAGCGGACGTTGTCGAAGACGTAGAACTCCGCCTCGGGACCGAAGTAGGCGGTGTCCGCGATGCCGGTGGAGGCCAGGTACGCCTCCGCCTTCTTCGCCACGTTGCGCGGGTCACGGCTGTACTGCTCGCCCGTGATCGGGTCGTGGATGAAGAAGTTGATGTTGACGGTCTTGTCGCGGCGGAAGGGGTCCACGCGAGCCGTCGACAGGTCGGCGCGGAGCGCCATGTCGGACTCGTGGATGGCCTGGAAGCCACGGATCGACGAACCGTCGAAGGCCAGCTCCTCGTCCGGGTCGAACGCCGCCGCCGGGATCGTGAAGTGCTGCATGACACCGGGCAGGTCGCAGAATCGGACGTCGATGAACTTGACGTCCTCGTCCGCGATGAACTTCTTCGCGTCGTCGGCGTTCTGGAACAACATCCAACTCCTCCTACTCCCGTCCGGGGTGGGACGGGGTTACGGCTCGTGGTGCGGCCAGTGCGGGGCACACGCTGGGACCCGACCATAGGGACGGGGGATTTCTCAAGCATGACCCATTTGTTTCGCCGAAGTTAACCGGCCCGGGTGCGCCAGGACCCGTCGCGGGCCCGCTTCCGCCCTCACCGGCCCGCTTCCCGTACGACCCCGCGCGTCCCCGTACGAAAACGGGCGCAGTACCGTGGACGGGTGGACAACAGGC
This sequence comes from Streptomyces formicae, assembly GCF_002556545.1. Classification (NCBI taxonomy): domain Bacteria; kingdom Bacillati; phylum Actinomycetota; class Actinomycetes; order Kitasatosporales; family Streptomycetaceae; genus Streptomyces; species Streptomyces formicae. The sequence goes on along the minus strand of NZ_CP022685.1, from coordinate 2,608,854 downwards.
AAGCAATCGGATCGTGGCTGTCAGGCCCGCGCGCGGCCGCGGAGGACGCCGGTGTCGACTTCGGGTACCGGGGCGAGCAGCTCGGCCTCCCGGAGGAGGGGCCGGGCTCGATCGCCCGTCCCGGCCGCCGCATCGGCGCCATCGCCGTGGACTGGGGCCTGTGCATGGTCATCGCATACGGCCTGTTCGCCCGCGGCGACCAGCAGGCGATGGGCAACTGGGCCCTCGGCATCTTCTTCGTGATGAGCGTGCTCACCGTCGGCACGATCGGCGCGACGCCCGGCAAGGCGCTCTTCCGGCTGCGCGTCGTCGCCGAGGGCGGCGACCGCCTCCGCTTCGGCTGGGTCCTGCTCCGCAGCGTCCTGCTGTGCATCGCCATCCCGGCCCTGATCTGGGACCGCGACGGCCGCGGCCTGCACGACCGCCTCGCGCGCGCCGTCCAGATCAGGATCTGACGGCCCCCCTCGTCACCTGACGGCCCCCCTCGTCACCTGGCGGCCCTCTCGTCACCTGGCGGCCCCCGTCATCTGGCGGTCCCCGTCCGCGGCACGCCCACGATCAGTGGACGATCGACACGATCCGGCAGACCGCTTCGGCCAGGCGCCGGTCGCCCTCGATCCTGACGCGGGTCAGGGCGGTGTCGGGATCGATGCCGCGCGTGCACAGGCGCCAGGCGGTCTCCGCGTCCAAGCGCACGATCGCGGCGGGACGTTCGCCGTCCGGCTCGGCGAGAGACCAGCCGCCTCCCGTGGCCCCCGTGGCCGTTGCCGTCCAGACGCCCCCGGCAGGGCCGTCGATCTCCACCCGCGCCCGGGTACCGATCGGCGCGTCGACCTCGCGCAGCGTGTGCGGCAGGGCCCGCATGAACGTGTCGAGGACCACCGACAGGAACCGCGGATCCGCGTCGGTGCCCTGGCCGACGGCGTGCCGGATCTGCTGGCGGTGAGTCCAGAACTCGGTGAAGTCGCGCGCGCTGTCCAACCACATGGGCGCCGGGTCGACACCGGCCCAGGACACTCCCAGTGACGGGGCGTCGGGGTCTGTGGCCCGGAAGAACCGGGAGACTTGCGCCCCCACCAGGTCAAGGGTGTCGACGAGCGCGGCCGGGCTCACCCGGCGGTGGGCATCGACCCACTCCTGGTTGATGCGGTGGATGAACGTCTCCAGGGTGTCGCCCGGCGCGAAACCGGGACCGTCCCGATGGCCGTCCCGGTCCCGGGCGAGGCGTCCGTAGAAGTCGCCCAGGACGTGTGCGGCCAGATCGCGGACGGTCCAGCCCGGCACGGCCTCCTTGCTCCAGTCCGCCGCCGCCAGGCCGCGGAGCGTGACCATCAGCGCGGCCTGCTCCGGGGCGAACAGGGGACGGGCATCGATCGGAGCGCCGAGCCAGGGATGACCGGGTACACCAGGGAGCCGGGAGTCCATGACCCAAGCCTGCCGACCGTGCGCTCCGGCGGCCACCGAATATCCCCTTGCTGCCAGGAGGGCGCGGCACGCCAACGTCGTACGCCACGCGGTACGCCCACGCCGCACGCCGACGCCGTACGACGAAGGCCCCGGAACCGACCGATCGGTTCCGGGGCCTTCGTCGTACGGAGAGGCGACGGCCGCAGCGGGGGCGGCGACGCTTTGTCGGCGACTACTTCATCTTCGGGCCGCCGCGCGGCATGCGCGCGCCCTTGGGCATGGGCCCCTTCGGGAGCGGCATATTGGACATAAGATCACCCATCGCACGCAGCCGGTCGTTGGTTGCCGTGACCTGAGGACCCGTCAGTACGCGGGGGAGCTTCAGGAGCGTGGTGCGCAGCTTCTTGAGGGAGACCGTGTCGTCCGTGGTGCCGACGATGACGTCGTGCACCGGGACGTCCGCGACGATGCGCGCCATCTTCTTCTTCTCGGCGGCCAGCAGGCCCTTGACCCGGTTCGGGTTGCCCTCGGCCACCAGGACGATGCCCGCCTTGCCGACGGTGCGGTGCACCACGTCCTGGCTGCGGTTCATCGCGATCGCCGGGGTGGTCGTCCAGCCGCGGCCGATCTTGTCGAGCACCGCTGCCGCCGCGCCGGGCTGGCCCTCCATCTGCCCGAAGGCGGCACGCTCGGCCCTGCGTCCGAAGACGATCGCCATCGCGAGGAAGGCGAGCAGGAATCCGAGAATGCCCAGGTAGACCGGGTGACCGAGCCAGAAGCCGATCGCGAGGAAGACACCAAAGGTGACGATTCCCACAGCCGCGATGATGAGGCCGATCTTCGGGTCGGCCCGCCGGGTCATCTTGTAGGTGAGGGCAATCTGCTTGAGTCGCCCTGGTTCCGCGGCCGAAGCCGCCGCGGTGGTTTCCTTCCTCGCCATGCTGTGAAGTCTACGTGCCCCCGGTACCGACTACGACGTGCGGGTTGTCACGGCCTCTTCAAGCACGCGCTGCGCCTCGACCCGGTCCTTGGCGCGGCGCCGGTCCTCGAGCACGGAAGTCCAGGCGTTGCGGCGTGCGGTGCGCTGGCCGCCGCTCAGCAGCAGCGACTCGACGGCGCGCAGGGCGTCGGTGACGGACGGGATCGCGGTGGCGCGTACGGGCGCGGCCTGCATGATGGGGCCCTCCTGGGGAGCGGCTCGGGTGGGGGAGCGGCTATGGGTAAGGCTGTACGTGCGGTAGTACCAGGGTCACTGATTGGTGTTACCAGGGCGTGACCGACCGGTCAAACACCGATGAAACCTTGACGCGAGGGGCCAAAACGCTGACGCGGCCCATACGGTCCCGTTCACCTGCGGGGATCGTATGGGCCGCGTCATTACGGCCACTACTGGCTGGTAGTCGCTTGTGCGCCGATTCACACGGTGCGTGCGCGCCCGGCATGTGCCCGCGTCACGCGGCGCACGAGGGCGCTCGCGTCACACCGCCTGCGAGGCGACGTACGCGCCGCGCTTCTCGATGGCCATCTGGTACAGCCGTCCCGCGCGGTACGAGGAGCGGACCAGCGGCCCCGACATCACTCCGGAGAAGCCGATCTGCTCGGCCTCGTCCTTCAGCTCCACGAACTCCGCGGGCTTCACCCAGCGCTCCACGGGGTGGTGGCGCGGCGTGGGTCGCAGGTACTGGGTGATGGTGATGAGCTCGGTGCCCGCCTCGTGCAGCTGGCGCAGCGCCTCGCTGACCTCCTCGCGGGTCTCGCCCATGCCCAGGATCAGGTTGGACTTGGTCACGAGACCGGCCTCGCGGGCCTTCGTGATGACCTCGAGGGAGCGCTCGTAGCGGAAGCCGGGGCGGATCCGCTTGAAGATGCGCGGCACCGTCTCCACGTTGTGCCCGAGCACCTCCGGGCGGGACGAGAAGACCTCGGCCAGCTGGTCGGGCTCGGCGTTGAAGTCCGGGATGAGCAGCTCGACCTTGGTGTAGCCCTCGGCGCGCTCCGCCGTCATCGCGTGGATCTGGCGCACGGTCTCCGCGTACAGCCAGGCGCCGCCGTCCTCCAGGTCGTCGCGGGCGACGCCGGTGATCGTGGCGTAGTTCAGGTCCATCGTGACGACGGACTCGCCGACGCGGCGGGGCTCGTCGCGGTCGAGGGCCTGCGGCTTGCCCGTGTCGATCTGGCAGAAGTCACAGCGCCGCGTGCACTGGTCGCCGCCGATGAGGAACGTGGCCTCGCGGTCTTCCCAGCACTCGTAGATGTTCGGACAGCCCGCCTCCTGGCAGACCGTGTGCAGACCCTCGCTCTTCACGAGCTTCTGCAGGGCGTTGTACTCGGGGCCCATTTTCGCCCGGGTCTTGATCCACTCGGGCTTGCGCTCGATGGGGGTCTGGGCGTTCCGGACCTCCAGGCGCAGCATCTTGCGTCCGTCGGGTGCGACTGCGGACACATCGGCTCCCTATTAGCTGGCGTAACTTCGATTCTGCGGCGCACACCAGGGTACGCCCGTGATGTCGTTGGGCTTACTTCTGGCCAACCTCTGGCCAAGGGGGTGCATTCCCCCGAGCCGGTGCGGATCTATGCGGAGGCGGGCTCCACGTCGCGCGGCTTGAGCTCCGCGTTCTCCAGTACGTCCCGCAGGTGCCGCTCGGCGACGGGCAGCACGTCCGCGATGGTGATCTCGCGGTCCAGCTCGTACGCGAGCGAGGTCACGCCCGCGTCGCGGATGCCGCACGGGATGATCCGGTCGAACCAGGTGTTGTCCGGGTTCACGTTGAGCGCGAAGCCGTGCATCGTCACGCCCTTGGCGACGCGGATGCCGATCGCGGCGATCTTGCGGTCCTCGCGGCGCTGGCCCGCGTTGGACGGGGCGTACTCCGGACCGTTGAACCGGGCGTCGAACTCGTCGTCCTGGAGGCGCGGGTCGAAGTCCAGGGAGAGGCCGCCCAGTGCCGGGCGCCGCTCCACCGGGTCACCGAGCACCCAGACGCCGCTGCGCCCCTCGACGCGCGAGGTCTGGAGGCCGAACTCCGCACACGTACGGATAAGTGCCTCCTCCAGACGCCGCACATGTGCTACGACGTCCACCGGGCGCGGCAGTTTCTGGATCGGATAGCCGACCAGCTGCCCCGGTCCGTGCCAGGTGATCTTGCCGCCGCGGTCCACGTCGACGACGGGGGTGCCGTCCAGCGGGCGCTCGCTGTCCTCGGTGCGGCGGCCCGCGGTGTAGACCGGCGGGTGCTCCAGGAGCAGGCAGGTGTCGGGGACCTCGTCGGCGAAGCGGGCGGCGTGCACGCGGCGCTGCTCGTCCCACGCCTCTCGGTACTCCACGGCGTCCGGGCCGAAGCCCAGTCGGACGAACCGAAACTCACTCACGGCAGTGCCTCCCTGAACGTTCACCGTGCACATATCGCGCCTCTGCCACTGTACGGGCCCCTTCGACCGGCAACTCCGACCCGGGTTCCTCACACGATCGGATGAATGACGGGCCAAGGGCCCGACGAGGGCCCTGACGGCCGCTACATTCACGCCGTTCACGAGGCCATAAGGGCTGCTCAAGGCAGGCCCGAAAGGCAGGAGACCGCACAGCCGATGACGGAACGACCCCCGCAGCGCACCCCCAACCGCCAGCTAGCCGCGCTCATCTCGGAAGCCGGTTTCTCCAATGCGGGCCTCGCGCGCCGCGTCGACCAGCTCGGGCTCGAACACGGCCTTGACCTGCGGTACGACAAGACGTCCGTGACCCGCTGGCTGCGTGGCCAGCAACCCAGAGGCACCACGCCCGCGCTGATCGCCGAGGTGTTCACGCGGCGGCTCGGGCGGCGCCTGTCCGCACAGGACCTCGGCCTCGACGCGTGCGCGCCGGTCTACGCGGGCCTGGAGTTCGCGGCCTCCCCCGAGGAGGCCGTCGACATCGTCGGCGGCCTGTGGCGCAAGGACTCCGGCAGCCACGCGGAGCTGCGGAAGATCGCGTTCACCCCGGCGGGCCTCGTCGTGCCGAGCAGGGACTGGCTGATCGGCAGAGCCGACGAACGGGTGGGGCGCGGGGAGAGCGAGAGCGGCCACTCGCGCGTGCCGGTCCAGGGCCGCCCCGTCGTGCCCCGGCAGCGGCAGGGCTCCGAGCGGGGTCCCGGCCAGCGGGTCACCAGCGGCGACATCGCGGCACTGCGCGCCGTCGGCGAGCTCTTCCGGGCCCTCGACCACGCCTACGGAGGCGGGCACGCGCGCCAGGCCCTGGTGCGCTACCTGGAGCACGAGGCCGAGCCGATGCTGCGCGGCACCTACGGCGAGCAGGCCGGTCGGCGGCTCTTCGCGGCCGCCGCCGACCTGACCCGGCTCGCGGGCTGGACCTCGTACGACATCGCGGCGCACGGCCTCGCCCAGCGGTACTACGTCCAGGCCCTGCGCCTCTCGCAGGCCGCGGGCGACCGCGCGTACGGCTCGTACGTCCTGGTCACCATGAGCCGCCAGGCCGTCTACCTGGGACACGGGCGCGAGGCGGTCCAGCTGGCTCGCGTCGCCCAGCAGGGCGTCGGTTCGTCGGCGCCGCCCGTCGTCCAGGCCCTGCTCTACTCGGCGGAGGCACGCGGGCACGGGGTGCTCGGCGAGGTGCGGGCCTGCACGGCGTCCCTGGTGCGGGCCGAGCGCTCGCTCGAAGCGGCACGGCCCGGCGACGAAGTGCCGCACTGGGCACGGTTCTTCGACGAGGCGCAGCTCGCGGACGAGTTCGGGCACAGCTACCGCGATCTGCAGCAGTACCGCGCGGCGGCCCAGTACGCCGAGCGCTCCCTCCAGTTGCGGGCGCCCGCCTTCGCCCGCAGCCGCCTGTTCTGCCGGGTGGTGCTCGCCACCGCGCGGCTCGGCCTCGGCGAGCTGGAGCAGGCGTGCCAGCTGGGCGCGGAGGCGGCGCAGGCCGCGGGCGAGATGCGGTCGGCGCGGGCGCACGAGTACGTGCGCGACTTCGAACGGCGGCTCGAACCGTACCGGGACGCGGCTCCGGTGCGGGGGTACCGCGACCGGGTCGCGGCGCTGGGGTAGCCCCGCGGCGCGGGACTCACCTCAGGCGCGCCCCCTCCGCCGAGGACAACGCCTCGATGCCACCGGCAAGGTGCGACGCACTTCGGTCCTCGCGGGAAGGGAAAACCCCCGCGTGGGGGGCGCGGGGGTTTCCGGGGGAGCGGGACAGAGGTCGGATGGGTCAGGCTGCCGAGGGCAGGGTCTCCGGGGCGTACGCCGTGGTGATGCCGAAGTCCGTGAGAGCGGCGTGCGCGGCCCGTCGGCCCGAGTCGAGCGCGCCCTGCACCGTGCTGGTCTGGCGGTGGTCGCCGCACACGTAGAGCCCCGAGAGCAGCCGCACCGGGCGGTGCACGTCGTGCGGGGGCGGCATCGCGGGCACCGCCTCGCGGGTGTGGTGCACGGCGAGCAGCTCCCAGCGGTCGGTCGCGGTGCCGTACAGGTCGGCGAGGTGGGTGAGGACCGCGCGCTGGTCGGGCGGCGGGCCGAGCACCGTCGAGGAGACGAGCACGCGGTCCGCGGGCGCGCGCGAGGGGTCGACCCGGCTGATCACCGCCGTGTGGGCGACCGGGCCCGCGCGGTCCGCGTCCAGGAGCAGCGCGGGTCCGTCGAGGGGCGGCTCGGGCGCGGTGTGGTGCACCACCGTCATCTCGTGGAACGGCGGTACGCGCAGACCCGGCAGGAGTTCGGCGGCCGCGCGGGCGTCGGTGGCCAGGAGTACGGCCCGGCAGCCGATCTCGCCGTGGTCCGCGGTGGCGACGCGGGACGTGGAGACCGAGGTGACGCGCACGCCGGTGTGGACCGTGCCCGGTGGCAGGGCGGCGGCGAGGAGCTCGGGCAGGACGTCGGCGCCGCCCTCGGGCAGGCAGAGGCGGCCGCTCGCGAAGGCGTGCAGGGCGAGGTCCGCGCACCGGCTCGATGTGGTCAGGTCGGGGTCGCACAGGAGTGCGGAGAGCAGGGGGCGCAGGAAGCCCTGGATGGTGCGTGAGGGGAGTCCGCGCGCGGACAGGGCGTCCCCCGCGGGGAGTTCGCGGCGGGACAGGAGGCGGTCCACAGGGGTCGCCGCGAGGCGGGCGAGTGCGGCGCCGAGCCGTGCCTGGTCGAGGGGGCCGCCCAGAGGGCCGCCGGGGGGAGCGGCTCGCGGTCCGCGGGGGGCGCTCGCGAGGGCGCGCGCTGCGGTGAGTGCGCCCCTCGCGCTCCGTGCGGGCACGGGCTCCGCCGCGCGGTGGTGTCGGCCCTCGCTGTGCACGAGGAGGCCGGGGGAGAAGGGGCGCAGGACCAGTGAGTCCAGGCCCGGGGTGCGGCGCAGTTCCGGATAGGAGGTGGTGAGCAGTTGCCCGATCCTGTCGAGCCGGAACCCGTCCATCTTCTCGGTCGACATGCGGCCGCCGACGCAAGGGGCGGCCTCCAGGACGGTGGTCGTTACACCGGCGCTGGTCAGCCGGTGCGCGGCCGAGAGCCCCGCGGCCCCGGCTCCCACGATGACGACGTCGGCATGGTGCGCAGGCTCTAGCACGTGCCCCTCCAGAGGTCGCGCGGGCTTGTGGGGGCCTGATGCCCCCGACAGGGCTCCGGAATCCACGAGTTCGGGTCGAGGGTAGGAGCGGGGCGCTGCGGGGGGAGTCGCGCATGCACCGGGCACGGTCGCACGGGGGTCGCGTCGGGGCGGTTCCTTGGGTGCGGGTCTTGCGCCTTGGGTTCGGCTGTGGGGCGGGGCCGCGGGGGTATGTGCGTACTCGCCGTCCCAGAGCATTGCCAATGGGTTTGCTTCCTTGCCTCGTTCACTTATGTGCTCCGTGCGCACATACCCCCACGTCCCCTCACGCGGGCTCGCGACCGCGGCCCGGTGGGGGTTCCCGGCCCCCACCGGGCCGCGGTCGCGATGGAGAGCTGAGGGGACGTGGCGGTATGTCCGCCCGGAGCACATGTGGCCACGTCCCGAGGTGCCCGGAGTGTGGCGGCCATCTGGGACGGCGAGGACGGACATACCGCCGCGGCCCCGCACCGGACCACCGGGCGGGGGCCCCTTCAGGGGCGCGGGGAACTGCGCAAAACCCCGATGTGACACCGCACAGGACATAGGGGGAGATACCACCACCTCCCCCACCCACCCGGCGGGGAACTGCGCAAAAACCCCGTGTGACACCGCACCGAACACGGGGTCGTACCCGCTACCGCGCCGCTCTGAGCGTTTCCTCGATCCCCGGGAACGCGAACGTGAAGCCCGACTCCAGGAGCCGCGTCGGCAGGACCCGTTGGCTGCCGAGCACGTCACCCGCCATCTCTCCGAGCACGATGCGGAGCACCGCCGCGGGCACCGCCAGGAACGTGGGACGGTGCAGGACGCGCCCCATCGCGGCCGTCACCGCACGGTTGGTGAGCGGTTCCGGAGCCGTCAGGTTCACCGGTCCCGACAGCACGGGCGTGTCGATGAGGTGGCGGAGCGCGGCCACCTCGTCGTGCAGCGAGATGTAGCTCCAGTACTGCCGTCCGTCGCCGAGGCGTCCCCCGAGCCCCGCCTTGAAGAGCGGGAAGAGACGTCCCCAGGCCCCGCCCCCGCGGCCCACCACCAGGCCGTTGCGGGCGACGACGGTCCTGATGCCCGCCTCCCGCGCGGCGGCGGTGGCCTCCTCCCACTCCACGCACAGGGACGGCAGGAAACCGTCACCGGCGGGGGCGCTCTCGTCGACCGCGCGCTGTCCGGTGTCTCCGTAGTAGCCGATCGCGCTCGCGTTCAGGAACACTTCCGGCCGCTCGTGCTCGTCGAGCGAGGCGACGGCGGAGGCGAGCGCCGCGGTGCCGAGCACCCGGCTGTCGCGCAGCTCCCGCTTGTAGGCCGCCGTCCAGCGGTGGTCGCCGATGCCCGCGCCCGCGAGGTTGACCACCGCGGTGCACCCGGCGAGCCCGGCCGTGTCCACGCGCCCCTGCTGGGGAGCCCAGCGCACCTCGTCCTTCGTACGGGGCGCCCTGCGCACGAGGCGCACCACCTCGTGCCCGTCCTCGGTCAGGGAGCGGGTCAGCGCCGTACCGATGAGCCCGGAGGCGCCGGCCACGGCGACGCGGGACCGTGTGGTTTCCATGGGCCCATCCTGCCCCCAAAAACGACCGTGAGGCCCGTGGCGCCGCCGTACAGTGGCGCCATGCCGGACATGCACATACGCACCGCCCTGCCCGGGGACGACGATGCCCTCGCCCGCCTCGACCGTGCCACGTGGTCCACGCTGCACGCGGTCCAGCCGCGCCCCCAGCCGCCGTACGAGCCCTTCTTCAACGACCGTTTCGGCCCGCGCGACCACCTGGTCGCCGAGGTGGACGAGCGGATCGTCGGCTATGTGAAGCTCGGCTATCCCACGCCGCTGCTCGTCAACGCGCACGTACGGCAGATCCAGGGCTTCGTCGTCGCGGAGGAGCTGCGCGGCAGGGGCGTCGGCAGGCGCCTGATCAGGGCGGCCATGGACGAGGCCCGCAGACAGGGCGCGGTCCGCATCACGCTGCGGGTGCTCGGGCACAACACCCCGGCCCGCAAGCTCTACGAAGCGGAGGGCTTCGTGATCGAGGGCGTGCTGCCCGGCGAGTTCCTGCTCGACGGCGCGTACGTCGACGACATCCTCATGGGCCGTCCCCTCTGACCTGGAGGGCACCGCACCCGACGGACCGGCCCGGGGTGCGGTGTCCCGCCCGCCGTAGGAGCGTGAAGAGATGATCAGGGCTGCGGCCAGACGGCGCGACGCGGAGCAGCGCGACTGGCTGCTGCGCGGCACGCCGCCCCCGCCCTGGGTGCGCTGGCCGCCGCCGCTGCTGCTCCTGGTGATCGTCCTCGTCCAGCTGGTCACCCCGAAGACGGTGGACCTGAGCTTCCTGGTCGCCGCCGTCCCGCCGCTGGCCGCCCTCTCGTACGGCCCCGCCGCCACGGCGGTGCTCGGCGGCGGGGTGGTCATGCTGCTCTCGCTGCCGGGCTTCGGCCTGGGGCATCCCGGCAGCAGCGACGAGCTGACCATCAGCTTCATCGCGCTGCTCAGCGTCCTCTTCGCGTGGGTGCGCAGCCGCCGCGAGGCCCAGCTCGTCACGGTCCGCACGGTCGCGGAGGCGGCCCAGTTCGCGGTCCTGCCGCCGCTGCCGGAGCGGGTCGGCAGCGTCGGGTGCGCGGGCCTGTACGAGGCGGCGCAGCACGAGTCGCTCGTCGGCGGGGACTTCTTCGACGTCCGCAGGGGGCCGACCGGGGTGCGGGCGGTGATCGGCGACGTGCAGGGCCACGGGCTCGCCGCCGTCGGCACGGTCGCCGCGCTGCTCGGCGCGTTCCGCGAGGCGGTTCTCGACAAGCCGGGCATCGAGGGCGTCGCCGCCCGTCTCGACCGCAGGCTCGTGGTGGACTCTGCGGGCGACGAGCACGCCGAGCTGTTCGCGACGGCGGTGCTCCTGGAGTTCCCCGACGACGCGTCCGTCGTACGCGTGGTCTCCTGCGGTCACCCGCCGCCGCTGCTGCTGCGCGGCTCCGAGGTCACCGAGCTCGTCGTCCCCGCCGGGGCCCCGCTCGGCCTCGGCATCGCGGGCCTGGCCCCGCCCGAACAGCTGACCGTGCCGCTGCTCGCGGGCGACCTGCTGCTCGCCCTGACCGACGGCGTGAGCGAGGCGCGGGACGCGACCGGCACGTTCTACCCCCTGCCGGACCGCCTCGCCGCCATGCTCAAGGCGGACCCCTCCCTCCTGGACACGCCCCAGGCCCTCACGGAACGGGTCTGGTCGGACGTGGTGGGCTACGCGGGCAGCGTGCGGGACGACGTGACGATGATGGTGTTCGCGCCGAGCGCGGCGGGCGAGGGTGAGGGCGAGTCGAGGGGCTTCTAGCCCGCCCGGACTCCCAGCCCACCTGGACTCCCAGCCCACCTGGATTCCTAGCTCGACCGCGTCAACAGCCCCATCCCGCCCGCGAGTTCCCGCAGGCACCGCACCGCGAGTTCCGCGGGGGAGTCCGGGCCCGTGACGTCCGCGTCCGACTCCGCCCAGGTCTCCAGGGCGATCCGGATCGCGTCCGTCGCCGCGGCCGCCGCAAGGCGGACCTGGAGGGCGGGGGCGCCGGGGCCCGCGAGGGCCGCCACCACGGGCCTGAGCCGCTCCTCGGACTCCTGGTTCACGCGGTACCAGACCGCTCGCAGCGCCGGGTCGTCCACTGCGGCGCGCAGCAGCCCGCGGGCCTGGCGCAGACCGTCCGCGGCGGCCGGGTCCCGCGCGGCGAGCGCCTCCGAGATCGCCGCCTCCAGGGCCTTCGGCAGCTCCGCGCCCGGCTCGGTCGCGGCGAGCAGCGCGCGCCAGCGCTCCCCGCCGACGGCGAGCAGCGGGGCGACCGCGTCCTGCTTGGTGCGGAAGTACCGGTAGAAGGTGCGCAGCGCGACCCCGGACCGCTTCGCGATCGCCTCGGCCGTGGTGCCGTCGGTGCCGTGCTCGGTGAAGAGCGCGGCAGCGGCGTGCGCGATCTCCAGCTGGGTGGCCAGCTTGCGGCGCTCCGTGAGGGAGAGGGGCGGGGGCGGCGACTGGGTGCTCACCCGTCGAGCTTACGTCGAGCGAGCCACCTTGGCATGTTCGGCCTAAGTGGCACATTGTGCCATCCGGGCGTACCGTGTAGCCGAAGGCAAGATTGCGAGAGTGGGAGAACGCCATGAGCGCCATGCAGACCCTGAACCGCTACGAAGGACGCCGCGCCCTGGTCACCGGCGGCGGCTCCGGCATCGGGCAGGCCACCGTGCTGCGGATGCTGGCCGAGGGCGGCACCGTCGTCGCCGCCGACGTCAGCGAGGACGGTCTGAAGGACACCGTCGCCAAGGCCGGTGCCGACGCCGGGCGCCTGACCACCGTCGTCGTGAACATCGCCGACGAGGACTCGGTCCGCGCGGGCGTCGCCACCGCCGTCGAGGCCCTCGGCGGCCTGGACGTCCTGGTGAACGCGGCGGGCATCCTGCGCTCCTCGCACACCCACGAGACCACCCTCGACGCCTTCAACCAGGTCATCGGGATCAACCTCACCGGCACCTTCCTGATGATCCGCGAGGCGATCCCCGCGCTGCTCGAAGGCCACGGCTCCGCGGTGGTCAACTTCAGCTCCACCTCGGCGATGTTCGCCCACCCGTACATGGCGGCGTACGCGGCGAGCAAGGGCGGCATCCAGTCCATGACGCACGCCCTGGCCAGCGAGTACGGCAAGCAGGGCATCCGCTTCACCGCCGTCCAGCCCGGATCCATCTCCTCCGGCATGACCGACGGCTCGGGCGCCAGCAAGCAGAGCGTCGGCCCCGGCCTGCCCGAGGACGCCGACATGAGCCTGTTCGTGAAGCTCGCGCCCGCGCTCGGCCAGGGCTTCGCGGGCCCGGAGACCGTCGCCTCCGTCGTCGCCATGCTCGCCTCGGACGACGGCCGCTTCATCACGGGCACCGAGGTACGCGTCGACGGCGGCACCCACTTCTGAGCCGCGGAGGCCACCCGATCATGAGCAGCGCAGCAGAGACCTTCGGCGGCAAGGTCGCCGTCATCACCGGGGCGTCGGCGGGCATCGGCGCCGGGTTCGCCCGGCACGCCGCGTCCCTCGGCATGAAGCTCGTCCTCGCGGACATCGCCGCCGAGCGCCTGACGGCGTTCGCCGACGAGCTGGCGGGCGCGGGCGCCGAGGTCGAGGCCGTCGTCACCGACGTCGCGGACCCGGCATCCGTCGACGCGCTCGCCGACCGTGCCTACGAGCGGTTCGGCGCGGTCGACCTGCTCCTCAACAACGCCGGGATCATGGCGATGGGCTACTCCTGGGAGATCCCGGCCGAGCGCTGGGACGCGGCCCTGCGCGTCAACGTCGGCGGGTACGTCAACGGCGTCCGCTCCTTCGTGCCGCGCCTGATCGAGCGCGGCACCAAGGCGTGGATCGTCAACGTCTCCTCCGTCGGCGGGCTCTTCCCGAGCCCCCTGATGGCGCCGTACAGCGTCACCAAGTTCGGCACGCTCGCGCTCACCGAGTCGCTCGCGTACGAACTGCGGATGAAGGGGGCCGACATCCAGGTCTCCGTCGTCCTGCCCGACTCGGTGCGCAGCGAGATCTTCCGTGCGGCCGAACCCGGCGAGGGCACCCCGCCCGAGGTCGCGGGCTTCAACGACATGCTCCAGGCGCGCGCCGACGCCCAGGGCATCACCGCCGACGAGCACGCCCGCCGCTGCTTCGAGCAGCTCGCCGAGGGGCGCTACTGGGTCACCCCGCAGCCGGAGATGATCGACGCGGGCCTGCCGCCGCGCACCGAGATGATCCTCGCCCGGGCGAATCCGGAGCTGGACCTCGGCGCGGTCTAGCCCCCGGGGGCCCGCCCGTCCCCTCAGTCGGCCATGAACCGGCTCCACAGCCGCGGATAACGCTGCGCCATCACCGCGTCGTCCTCGAAGTCGATGGCCGTGCCCTCCGGCTCCGGGGGCGCGGGCGGGATGCCGAGGTCCGGGGCGACGACGCCGGTGAGCTGCTCGTAGGCCTCGTCGGCGGCGTAACCGAGCTCCTCGCCGTCGCCGTCGAGGTCCTCGTCGAAGTCGTCGAGGAGGTCGGCGAGCGCGTCGGGATCGTGCACCGCCCCCTCGAAGACCTCCCTGCCCTGGCCGATCAGCCAGCACCGGAAGTAGTCGAAGGCGTCGTCGCTCGTGCCGCCGAGCAGCACCCAGGCGGCGCCCCACAGGTCCCAGCGGTAGGCGCGGTTGTAGCGCACCTCGAAGTGACGGGCGAAGTCGAGGACGGAGTCCGGATCGGACCGCACCAGTCTCTCGACGAGCAGCTCGGCGTGGTCCTCGGGGTCGCCGCCGGCGGCCTCGCGAGTACCGTCCACGATCTCCCAGAACTCCGTCTCGTCCATCACGGGTCAAGCATCGGCCCTGGAGAGTGGGGGCGCACGCGGAGTGAGCCGGAATGCGGCTGTCTCGTTATGCGTGCACATGCCCATGGAAAAACCGACAGGGGTTGTCGGCTTTTGGTGGAAGCCTCAGGAGCATGGACACCACGCAGAGACTGACCGGGAAGATCGCCCTCGTCGCGGGCGCCACCCGCGGCGCGGGCCGCGCGATGGCCGTGGAACTGGGCCGCGCGGGAGCCACCGTCTACGTGACGGGACGGACCACCCGCGAGCACACCAGCGAGATCGGCAGGAACACCGAGACCATCGAGGAGACCGCGGAGCTGGTGGACGCGGCGGGCGGCAAGGGCGTCGCCGTGCCCACCGACCACCTGGAGCCCGAGCAGGTCGAGGCCCTCGTCGAGCGCGTCGAGAGGGAACAGGGCCGCCTCGACATCCTCGTCAACGACATCTGGGGCGGCGACGTCCACGTCGAGTGGGACAAGAAGATGTGGGAGCACGACCTCGACAAGGGTCTTCGCATCCTGCGCCTCGGCATGGAGACCCACATCATCACCAGCCGCTACGCGCTGCCGCTGCTCATCAAGAACCCCGGCGGCCTGGTCGTCGAGGTCACCGACGGCACCGAGGAGTACAACCGCGCCAACTACCGCAAGCCCTTCTACTACGACCTCGCCAAGGCGGCCCCGCTGCGGATGGCGCACGACCTCGCCAAGGAGGTCGAGGAGTACGGCTGCACGGCGCTGTGTCTGACCCCGGGCTGGCTGCGCTCGGAGTTCATGCTCGACACCGCCTTCAAGGTGACCGAGGAGAACTGGCAGGACGGCTGCGAGCAGAACCCGCACTTCGCGATCTCCGAGACGCCGACGTTCGTGGGCCGCGCCCTCGTCGCGCTCGCCGCCGACCCGGACGTCAAGCGCTGGAACGGCGCCTCGCTCTCCAGCGGCTCACTCGCCAAGGAGTACGGCTTCACGGACGTGGACGGCTCCGCGCCGGACGCCTGGCGCTACATCGCGGAGGTCGAGCAGGCGGGCAAGGAGGCGGACGTCACCGGCTACCGGTAGAGCGCGGCCGCCCGCGCCGCCGCGTCCGCGAACCGCTCGCGCAGGGCGGCGGGTTCGAGCACCTCCGCCTCCGGGCCGAGCGCCATCAGCTGCGTGTACGCCACGTCCTCGTTCTCGACGGGCAGGGTGATCGTCACCCTGCCCGTCGCGTCGGGCTCGCCCGCCGCCTCCAGCGCCTCGCGCGTGGCGACGGCATCGGTGGCGTGCGGCAGCCTCCGCACGCCCGCCTCGGTCAGCCGCACCACCACCTCGGCCCGCAGGATCGCCCGCGCGAACTGCGCCGCCCGCTCGTCCCAGAAGCCCGGCAGGTCGAACTCCTCGTCGCGTACGAAGCGTTGCTCGCCCGCGGCGACCGCGGTGAAGCGGTCGATGCGGTACACCCGGTAGGTCCCGGAGTCGGTCACCCGCGCGCACAAGTACCAGACGCCCGCCTTGAGCACGAGGCCGTACGGCTCCAACTCCCGTTCCACCTCGGCGTCCTGGCGCCGGTAGCGGACGTCGATCAGCCGGTCGTCCCACACCGCGTCGGCGACGGCGGGCAGCAGCTCGGGCGCGGGCGTCTCCTGGAACCAGCCGGGGGCGTCCAGATGGAAGCGCTGCGCGGCGTTCTGCGAGGCGTCGCGCAGGGACGGCATCAGCGCCGCGGACACCTTCAGACGGGCCGCCGACGCCGCGTCGTCCAGACCCATCTCGCGCAGCGCGCCCGGCACCCCGGACAGGAAGAGCGCCTCGGCCTCGCTGCGGCCGAGCCCGGTGAGACGGGTGCGGTAGCCCCCGATCAGCCGGTACCCGCCGGTCCGCCCCCGGTCGGCGTAGACCGGGACCCCCGCCTCCGACAGCGCCTGGGCGTCGCGCGTGATGGTCCGCTCGGACACCTCCAGCTCGGCGGCGAGCTCGGCGGCGGTCATGGAGGGCCGTGCCTGGAGCAGGAGCACCATCTTGATGAGGCGGGCAGCGCGCATGGCACCCATGATGCCGGTACGGGCACACGCGTGAGGGCCCCCGCCATCGGGCGGGGGCCCTCACAGATGTCCAGCCGAAGGCTTACAGGCCGTACTTGGCCCGGGCCTCCTTCACCGCGGAAGCGGGCACCTCACCGCGGCGGGCGAGCTGCGCGAGCGCCGCGACGACGATCGACTCGGCGTCCACACCGAAGTGACGGCGCGCCGCGTCCCGCGTGTCGGAGAGGCCGAAGCCGTCCGCGCCGAGCGAGGAGTAGTCCTGCTCGACCCACTGCGCGATCTGGTCGGGGACCTGGCGCATGTAGTCGGAGACGGCGAGCACCGGGCCCTGCGCGCCTTCAAGTGCCTTGCGGACGAACGGGATGCGCTCCTCGCCGCGCAGCAGCGCCTCGTCCGCCTCAAGGGCGTCGCGCCGCAGCTCGGTCCAGGACGTCGCGGACCACACGTCGGCGGCCACGCCCCACTCCTCGGCGAGCAGCCGCTGCGCCTTGAGCGTCCAGTGGATCGCGGTGCCGGAGCCGAGCAGCTGGATGCGCGCGGCGTTGGCGGCGGGCGAAAGCCCGGCGGTCTCGGCCGTGTTGAAGCGGTACAGGCCCTTGACGATGCCCTCGTCGACGCCCGAGGGCTTCGCGGGCTGCGGCATCGGCTCGTTGTAGACGGTGAGGTAGTAGAAGACGTTCTGGTCCTCGCCCTCGGCCGCCTCGCCGTACATGCGGCGCAGGCCCTCCTTGACGATGGCCGCGACCTCGTAGGCGAACGCCGGGTCGTACGAGAGCGCCGCGGGGTTGGTCGCCGCGATCACCGGCGAGTGGCCGTCCGCGTGCTGCAGACCCTCACCCGTCAGCGTCGTGCGACCGGCCGTCGCGCCCACCAGGAAGCCGCGGCCCAGCTGGTCGCCGAGCTGCCACATCTGGTCGGCGGTGCGCTGCCAGCCGAACATCGAGTAGAAGATGTAGAAGGGGATCATCGCTTCGCCGTGCGTCGCGTACGACGTGGAAGCGGCGATGAAGTCCGCCATCGAACCGGCCTCGGTGATCCCCTCGTTGAGGATCTGGCCGTCCTTGGCCTCCTTGTAGTACATCAGCTGGTCGCGGTCGACCGGCTCGTACGTCTGGCCCTTGGGCGAGTAGATGCCGAGCGAGGGGAAGAGCGACTCCATGCCGAAGGTGCGCGCCTCGTCGGGGACGATCGGCACCCAGCGCTTGCCGGACTCCTTGTCGCGCACGAGGTCCTTGACCAGGCGTACGAACGCCATGGTCGTGGCCACCGACTGCGTACCCGAACCCTTGTCGAAGGAGGCGAACGCCTTCTCGGCGGGGGCGGGCAGCGGCGCGAGCGGCTGCGTGCGGCGGGCCGGGGCAGGGCCGCCGAGGGCCGCGCGGCGCTCCTGGAGGTAGCGGACCTCGGGGGAGTCGGCGCCGGGGTGGCCGTAGGGCACCTGGCCGTCGACGAAGTCGCTGTCCGGGATCGGCAGACCGAGCAGGTCGCGCATGTCTTTGAACTCGTCCACCGAGAGCTTCTTCATCTGGTGGTTGGCGTTCTTGGACTCGAAGCCCTTGCCGAGGGTGAAGCCCTTGACCGTCTGCGCGAGGATCACGGTCGGCGCGCCCTTGTGGGTGAGCGCCGCACGGTAGGCCGCGTAGACCTTGCGGGCCTCGTGGCCGCCGCGCGAGAGGTGGAAGCACTCGCTGATCTTGTCGTCGCTGAGCAGCTTCGCCATCTCGGCGAGCGCGGGCTCGGCGCCGAAGAAGTGCTCGCGGATGTACGCGGCGTCGCGCGTCGCGTACGTCTGGAACTGCGCGTCCGGCACCTCGCGCAGGCGGCGGACCAGGGCGCCGGTGGTGTCGAGCTGGAAGAGCTCGTCCCAGGCGTTGCCCCACATGATCTTGATGACGTTCCACCCGGCGCCGCGGAACTGGGCCTCAAGCTCCTGCACCACGCGGAAGTTGGCGCGGACCGGGCCGTCGAGGCGCTGCAGGTTGCAGTTGATGACGTACGTGAGGTTGTCCAGACCCTCACGCGCGGCCAGTGCGAGGGCCGCGGTCGACTCGGGCTCGTCCATCTCGCCGTCGCCGAGGAACGCCCACACGTGCGAGGCGGAGACGTCCTTGATGCCGCGGTTGGTGAGGTACCGGTTGAAGCGCGCCTGGTAGATGGCGGAGAGCGGGCCGAGCCCCATGGAGACGGTCGGGAACTCCCACAGCCAGGGCAGACGGCGCGGGTGCGGGTAGGAGGGCAGGCCGTTGCCGCCCGCCTCCTGCCGGAAGTTGTCGAGCTGCGCCTCGTTCAGGCGGCCGTCGAGGAAGGCGCGGGCGTAGATGCCGGGGGAGGCGTGGCCCTGGATGTACAGCTGGTCGCCGCTGCCGTCCCCCTCCTTGCCCTTGAAGAAGTGGTTGAAGCCGGTCTCGTACAGCCAGGCCGCGGACGCGAAGGTCGCGATGTGGCCGCCGACGCCGTGCTTGGAGCCACGGGTCACCATCGCGGCCGCGTTCCAGCGGTTCCACGCGGTGATCTTCCGCTCCATCTCCTCGTCACCGTCGATGGACGGCTCGGCGGAGGTGGGGATGGTGTTGACGTAGTCCGTCTCGAGCAGCTTGGGCAGCGCCAGGCCCGCGCCCTCGGCGCGCTCCAGCGTGCGGCGCATCAAGTACGCGGCACGGTGCGGCCCGGCCGCCTGGGTGACGGCGTCCAGGGAGGCCTGCCATTCGGCGGTCTCCTCGGGGTCGCGGTCCGGGAGCTGGTCGAGCTCGCTCGGCTGGATTGCGGAGGGGTCGGTCATTGCGCCGCCTTCCTGAGTCGGAGGGGGTCCCCTGTTCGGTAAGGGGTGGGGGTGCCCGGTTCTTGGCAGGACAGGGCGTGAGGCTCTGGTGAGAGCCCGTCGGAGACTCTAACTCCGTGATCGATGATCGATCAAAGGGTTGAAGGGAAAACTCCTCCATATCGAGAAAGTCGGCATCCGGTGCCAGCAAATCGGGCACGCGGTGCCTTCGAATTGAAGGATCTATGCAGGTGAGAGCACGTTTGCCGGTCGCGGGCCTCGGATGAGCGGGGGCTCCCGCAAAGGCCCCGCGGAGCGGCTCAGGCCCGCGGCGCGCAGCCCAGGACGTGGGACTTCACCAGCTCCGCGATGGCGGGATCGCGGCGCCGGAACGCCGAGACGAGGGCCTCGTGCTCCTCCGCGTACGACTGCTGGACCGTGCCGAGCCAGCGGATGGAGAGCGCGGTGAACACCTCGATGCCCAGGCCCTCCCAGGTGTGCAGGAGCACCGAGTTGTCCGCGGCCCGCACCAGCTCGCGGTGGAAGCCGACGGTGTGCCGCACCTGCCCGGTGCCGTCCGCGGCCCTGTCCGCCTCGTAGAGGGCCGCGACGTGGGGCTCCAGGGCCGAGCAGTCCTCGGCGAGCCGCTCCGCCGCCAGCTCCGCCGCGATGGCTTCGAGCCCCGCCCGCACCGGGTAGCTCTCCTCCAGATCGGCGGCGGTCAGGTTGCGTACGCGTACGCCCTTGTTGGGGGCCGATTCGATGAGCCGCAGCGTCTCCAGCTCGCGCAGCGCCTCGCGGACCGGGGTCTGGGAAACCTCCAGCTCCACCGCGATCCGGCGCTCCACGATGCGCTCGCCCGGCTTCCAGCGCCCGCTGACGATCCCCTCCACGATGTGCTCGCGGATCTGTTCGCGCAGCGAGTGAACGACGGGCGCGGTCATGTGGGCTCCTCCGGCAGGGGCTCTGGACCCCAAGGGCGTTTGACCCCTAGACAATACGGCGACGCCCCCGTCCGGAAACCTCTGGACGGGGGCGTACGCGCTGATGAGACGAGTGTTACAGCGTCTCCCTGGTGACCTACAGGCCGAGCTCGACCTCGAACTCGCCGGCCTCGAGGATCGCCTTGACCGCGGTCAGGTAGCGGGCGGCGTCCGCGCCGTCCACCAGACGGTGGTCGTAGGAGAGCGACAGGTACGTCATGTCACGGACGGCGATGGTCTCGCCGAGGTCCGGGTGGTTGATGACGACCGGACGCTTGACCGTGGCACCGATGCCCAGGATCGCGGCCTGGTTCGGCGGCACGATGACCGTGTCGAACAGGGCGCCGCGCGAACCGGTGTTGGAGATGGTGAAGGTCGCGCCGGACATGTCGTCCGGCGTGAGGCCGCCACCGCGCGCCTTGCCCGCCAGCTCGGCGGTCTTCTTGGAGATGCCGGCGATGTTCAGGTCGCCCGCACCCTTGATGACCGGCGTCATCAGACCCTTCTCGGCGTCCACGGCGATGCCGATGTTCTCCGAGTCGAAGTACGTGATGGTGCCTTCGTCGTCGTTGATCCGGGCGTTGACGACCGGGTGGGCCTTCAGCGCCTGGGCGGCGGCCTTGACGAAGAACGGCATCGGGGAGAGCTTGACGCCCTCACGAGCCGCGAAGGAGTCCTTCGCCTTGGCGCGCAGCTTCATCAGCTTGGTGATGTCGACCTCGACGACCGAGGTCAGCTGGGCCTGCGAGTGCAGCGCCTTCATCATGTTGTCGCCGATGACCTTGCGCATGCGGGTCATCTTGACCGTCTGGCCGCGGAGGGGGGAGACCTCCAGGGCCGGGGCCTTCGACGCGGCCGGAGCAGCGGCGGCGGCCGGAGCCGGAGCCGACTTCTTGGCCTCGGCGGCGGCGAGCACGTCCTGCTTGCGGATGCGGCCACCGACGCCGGTGCCCTTGACCTCGGAGAGGTTCACACCGTTCTCGGACGCGAGCTTACGGACCAGCGGGGTCACGTAGGCACCGTCGTCGGCCGGGGTGACCGGGGCCGGGGCGGCGGGAGCGGCGGGCTGGGCCGGGGCCGGAGCCTGAGCCGCGGGCTTGGCCGGAGCGGCCGGGGCGGCAGCGGCGGGCGCGGCCGGGGCGGCGGGAGCCGGAGCCGGAGCAGCGGGGGCCGGAGCGGCGGGGGCGGCCGGAGCCGGAGCCTCGGCGGGCGCGGCCGGAGCGGCGGCGGCCGGAGCGGCAGCGGCGGGCGCGGCACCCGGCGCACCGATGACGGCGAGCTTGGCGCCGACCTCGGCGGTCTCGTCCTCACCGACGACGATCTCGAGCAGCACGCCCGCGACCGGCGAGGGGATCTCGGTGTCGACCTTGTCCGTCGAGACCTCCAGGAGGGGCTCGTCGGCCGCGACCTCCTCGCCGACCTCCTTCAGCCAACGGGTGACGGTGCCCTCGGTGACCGACTCACCGAGCGCGGGCAGCGTGATGTCGGTGCCCTCGGCGGAACCACCGGCGGCCGGAGCGGCAGCGGCGGGCGCCTCGGCGGCCGGAGCCGGAGCGGCGGGGGCCTCGGCGGCGGGGGCCTCGGGGGCGGGCTCGGCGGCCGGGGCCGGAGCCTCGGCGGCGGGGGCGCCGGAGCCGTCGTCGATGACGGCCAGCTCGGCGCCGACCTCGACGGTCTCGTCCTCGGCGACCTTGATGGAGGCCAGGATGCCGGCGGCCGGCGAGGGGATCTCGGTGTCGACCTTGTCGGTCGACACCTCGAGCAGCGGCTCGTCGGCCTCGACGCGCTCGCCTTCGGCCTTCAGCCAACGGGTGACAGTGCCCTCGGTGACGCTCTCGCCGAGCGCCGGAAGGGATACGGAAACCGCCATGGTTTCGGTTGCTCCTTACGAAATTGCGGAAGTCTGGTCGTCGCGCCCGATGACTGGGGGTCAGTCGTGGGAGTGCAGCGGCTTGCCCGCCAGGGCGAGGTGGGCCTCGCCCAGCGCCTCGTTCTGCGTCGGGTGGGCGTGGATGAGCTGGGCCACCTCGGCCGGCAGCGCTTCCCAGTTGTAGATCAGCTGGGCTTCGCCGACCTGCTCGCCCATGCGGTCGCCGACCATGTGGACGCCGACGACGGCACCGTCCTTGACCTGGACGAGCTTGATCTCGCCCGCGGTCTTGAGGATCTTGCTCTTGCCGTTGCCCGCGAGGTTGTACTTGAGGGCGACGACCTTGTCCGCGCCGTAGATCTCCTTGGCCTTGGCCTCGGTGATGCCCACGGAGGCGACCTCGGGGTGGCAGTACGTCACCTTCGGCACGCCGTCGTAGTCGACGGGAACGGTCTTGAGACCGGCCAGGCGCTCTGCCACCAGCATGCCCTCGGCGAAGCCGACGTGCGCGAGCTGGAGGGTCGGCACCAGGTCACCGACGGCCGAGATCGTCGGCACGTTGGTCTGCATGTACTCGTCGACCAGGACGTAGCCGCGGTCCATGGCGACGCCCTGCTCCTCGTAGCCGAGACCGGCCGAGACCGGGCCGCGGCCGATGGCGACCAGGAGGACCTCGGCCTCGAAGGTCTTGCCGTCGGCGAGGGTGACGCGCACGCCGTTCTCGGTGTACTCGGCCTTCTCGAAGAACGTGCCGAGGTTGAACTTGATGCCGCGCTTGCGGAAGGCGCGCTCAAGAAGCTTGGAGCTGTTCTCGTCCTCGACGGGCACGAGGTGCTTGAGGCCCTCGATGACCGTGACGTCGGTCCCGAAGGACTTCCACGCCGAGGCGAACTCGACGCCGATGACGCCGCCGCCCAGGATGATCGCGGACTCCGGGACGCGGTCCAGGGTCAGCGCGTGGTCCGAGGAGATGATCCGGTTGCCGTCGATCTCCAGGCCGGGCAGCGACTTCGGCACGGAGCCGGTCGCGAGGAGGACGTGGCGGCCCTGGACACGCTGGCCGTTCACGTCCACGGAGGTCGGGGACGAGAGCTTGCCCTCGCCCTCGATGTACGTCACCTTGCGGGAGGCGACGAGACCCTGGAGGCCCTTGTACAGGCCGGTGATCACGTCGTCCTTGTACTTGTGGACGGCCGCGATGTCGATGCCCTCGAAGGTGGCCTTCACGCCGAACTGGTCGGCCTCGCGCGCCTGGTCGGCGATCTCGCCGGCGTGCAGCAGCGCCTTCGTGGGGATGCAGCCGTTGTGCAGGCAGGTGCCGCCGAGCTTGTTCTTCTCGATCAGTGCGACGTCCAGGCCCAGCTGCGCTCCGCGCAGGGCCGCGGCGTAACCGCCGCTACCGCCGCCGAGGATCACTAGGTCGAAAACGGTGCTGGCGTCGTTCGCCACGTCACGTCCTCCATGCATGTGCGCCGTACGCCGGACCCCGTCTTCGCGGGGGACGACCGGTCGGTCGGCTGGTATTCGGCCGCTCTTGTTTCGGCCCTTTGGTGGGGGCCCTGTCCTGCCGAGAACCCATCTTCGCACTTGTCGGCGGGAGACGGGACGCCGGGCCGGGGTGTGAGACGTCGGAGCGACGGTCTCCAGGGCCTACTGCCGCGTACGAACGTACGGATTTCGTCGAGGGCGAAATCGCCCAGGGCTCCGGACGGGGAACGTCCGGAGCCCTGGACCGACGTACGGAGAATCAGCCGAGGTCGCCCGCGGCGGTGTGCTCGGCGAGCGCGACCAGGGTGCGGACCGCGGTGCCGGTGCCGCCCTTGGGCGTGTAGCCGAACGTGCCGCCCTCGTTGAAGGCCGGGCCCGCGATGTCCAGGTGCGCCCAGGTGATGCCCTCGCCCACGAACTCCTGGAGGAAGAGGCCCGCCACCAGGCCGCCGCCCATGCGCTCGCCGATGTTGGCGATGTCGGCGGTGGGGGACTCCATGCCCTTGCGCAGGTGGGCGGGGAGCGGCATCGGCCAGGACGGCTCGCCCGCCTCCTCGGCGATCTCGTGGACCGAGGTGCGGAACGCGTCGTCGTTGGAGACGATGCCGAAGGTGCGGCTGCCGAGCGCGACCATCATGGCGCCGGTCAGCGTCGCCACGTCGACGATCGCGTCGGGCTTGTCCTCGGAGGCCTTGGCGATCGCGTCGGCGAGGACGAGACGGCCCTCGGCGTCGGTGTTCAGGACCTCGACGGTCTTGCCGCTGTACATCCGCAGGACGTCGCCGGGGCGGGTCGCGGAGCCCGAGGGCATGTTCTCGGCGAGCGCCAGCCAGCCGGTGACGTTCACCTCGAGGCCCAGGCGCGCGGCGGCCACGACGGCGGCGAAGACGGCGGCGGCACCGGCCATGTCGCACTTCATGGTCTCGTTGTGCCCCGCGGGCTTGAGCGAGATGCCGCCCGAGTCGTACGTGATGCCCTTGCCGACGAAGGCGAGGTGCTTCTTCGCCTTGGAGCTCGTGTACGAGAGCTTGACCAGGCGCGGCGGGGCGTCCGAGCCGACGCCGACGCCGAGGATGCCGCCGAAGCCGCCCTTGGTGAGCGCCTTCTCGTCGAGCACCTGGACCTTGATGCCGTGCTCCTTGGCGGCCGCGGTGGCGACCGCGGCGAAGGCCTCGGGGTCGAGGTCGTTCGGCGGGGTGTTGATGAGGTCGCGGGCGCGGTTCATCTCCTCGGCGACGGCGACGGCGCGCTCGACGGCGGCCTTGTACGCCTTGTCGCGGGGCTTGCCGCCGAGCAGGGCGACCTCGGCCAGCGGGGCCTTGGCGTCCTTGCCCTTCTTCTTCGTGTCCTTGGCGTCGCCCCGGTCCTTGTAGGCGTCGAAGGAGTAGGCGCCGAGCAGAGCGCCCTCGGCGATGGCGCCGATGTCCCCGGCCTGGTCGACGGGGAGCGCGAAGCCGGCCTTCTTGACGCCGGTCAGGGCGCGGGCGGCGGCACCGGCGGCGCGGCGCAGCGCGTCCGTGCCGTACGTCTCGTCCTTCTCGGGGACCTCGCCGAGGCCGACCGCGACGACGACCGGAGCCTTGAAGCCGGAGGGCGCGGGAAGCTTCGTCACCTCGCCCTCGCCGCCGGAGGCGCCGAGGGTCTCCAGGACGGACGCGAGCTTGCCGTCGTACGCCTTGTCCACGGCCTCGGCGCCGAACGCGACGACCAGGCCCCCCTTGGATCCAGCGCCCTTGGCGACACCGACGACGATCGCGTCGGCGCGCAGGCCGGACGCGGCGGCGGTGCTGAGAGTCAGAGCAGTCACGGTGGTGAGGTCCTCTTTCAGTGAGTTGCGACGGGCTTGTGGGGTGGTGAGCCCGTCGCGAGCCTACGCCCGTGAGCGCTGCGGTGCGCCTCACTGTGTGTGTTCATCGTGGTGTCGCGTACGCCGGGGTTTCGTACGACCTGATCTCGATCCGCGTCTCAGCCGAGCGCGAGGACGATCAGCGAGGCGGTCGCCGCCGTCTCCGCGAGGCCGCCGAAGACGTCCCCGGTGACGCCTCCGAAGCGTCGAACGCAGTGCCGCAGGAGCAGCTCGGCGGCGCCGCAGGCCAGCAGCGCGGCGGCCGCGCAGCGCACCGCGTCGTACGCCCCGAAGAGCGCCCCCGCGCCCCCCGCGGCGGCCACCACGACGGCCGCGACGAGCAGCGCGCGGCCGCGCGGGACCACGCCGGCCACGGCGGCGCCGAGCCCCTCGGGACGGGCCGGTGGCACCCCCGCGCGGGCGGCCAGGGTGAGGGCGAGCCGGGCCGTGACCGCCGAGACGACGGCGGCCGCCGCGCCCCTGGCCCACGAGGCGTCGTACAGCTGGAAGAACACCGCGACCTGGGCGAACAGCACGAAGAGCAGCGTGATGACGCCGAACGGGCCGATGTCGGACTGCTTCATGACGCGCAGCGCGTCCTCGGCGGGCTTGGCGCTGCCGAGGCCGTCGGCGGTGTCGGCGAGGCCGTCGAGGTGCAGACCGCGGGTGAGGGCGGCGGGGACGGCGGCGGTCGCGACGGCGGCGACGAGGGGGCCCGCGCCGAGGGCGAGGAGCGCGCCGCCCGCGGCGGCCGAGCACAGGCCGATCACCAGACCGGCGAGGGGCGCCCACTGCATGCCCGCGCGGGCCGCTCCGCGGTCCCAGCGGGTGACGTGGACGGGGAGCGCGGTGAGGGTGCCGAAGGCGAAACGTATGCCGTCGGCGGGGGAGGTTCTGGACACCGCGGCAGGCTACCCCGGGGAACGTCCCGCCCTGCGGATCGCTCTTCGGGGACGGAGGATGAGCCCATGGGTGACTGGTGGTACCGGAACATCGTCGAGCCGGGGAAGCTGCCGCTGCTGCTCGCGCTGCTCTCCTTCGTGGGCTCCTTCCTGGTCACCAGGACCATCACGCGGCTGATCCGCGCGGGCAAGGGCCCCTTCAGGAACATCAGCTCGGGCGACGTGCACATCCACCACGTCGTGCCGGGGATCTTCCTGATGCTGGTCGGCGGCTTCTGGGGGGTGGCGGCCGGGCGGCACGGCGCGGGGCCGCTCTACGCCGCGGTGATCTTCGGGATCGGCGCCGGGCTCGTGCTCGACGAGTTCGCGCTGATCCTCCACCTCGACGACGTCTACTGGAGCGAGCAGGGCCGCAAGAGCGTGGAGGTCGTGATGCTGACGGCCGCCCTCGTGGTGCTCGTGCTCACCGGCTTCACGCCGTTCGGGGTCAACGACCTCTCGGGCACCGAGCGGCACAACCGCGCCCTGTTCGCGCTGAACGTCGGCATCAACTGCGCCTTCGCGCTGATCGCGCTCCTCAAGGGCAAGCTGCGCACGGCCCTGATCGGCATGGTCGTGCCGTTCGTCGCGCTGGTCGGCGCGATCAGGCTCGCCAGGCCGGGGTCGGCGTGGGCGCGGCGGTTCTACGGCAACCGGCCCCGGGCCAGGGCCCGTGCGGGACTGCGGGCCTTCCGGCACGACCGGCGCTGGGCGGGCCCGCGCCGCAAGTTTCAGGACGTGATCGGCGGCTTCGCCGAGCCGGGGCCGTCGGTGGGCGCGGCACCGGAGGCCGGATCCACCGCCGGATCCACCGCCGGGTCCGAGCCGGATCCCGAGCCGGATCCCGAGCGGGTGTCGCGGCGCCGGTGACGCAGCGCGGAGATGGCGCACAGCACGGCGACGGCCACGATGGCGGCCAGGTGCTCCTTGCCCGCGAGGTTGTTCTTGACGACCACTTCGAGCACCATCACGGCGCTCACCAGGGCCGCCGTGAAGTACGCCCGGTAGCGCCAGCAGACGAACACGGCCAGGCCCACGACGGCCGCCGAAGGCCCGGTGTCGACGACCTGCGCGTCGGAGGCGGGCAGGCCGAACGGGTTCCCGGTGCCGAGGTCGATGCCCACGCGCGCGTAGAGCGTCCCGGCGAGCGTGGCCGCGTAGCCGATGACGAGCGTGCGCCACCAGCCGAGACAGATCTCCGCGATCCCGAACACCAGCAGGATCTGCGCGAGCGCGCCCCACACGGGCAGGTCGAGGGCGGGGACGAAGAGGGAGAGCGGGGTGCGCAGGAGCGCGAGCCAGAGGGGCTCCTCGGCGCGCACGGAGCCGATGTTCTGGATGAACTGGTAGCCCCAGGGCTGGTTCTGCACGTACTGGAAGGCCGCCGTCAGACAGACCGCCGCCAGCGTCATGGGCACCGCCCGCCACCGCCGGGCCACGAGGGCGGCCCGCACGGTGGAGAACAGGTGTCCCCACTCGGCGCGGGCGCAGCGGGCCAGTGGGCTCATCGTCTCGACTCCAGGTGTTTGCGGTGCAGCCACTTCGGCAGTCCGGGGGCTTCGAGGAAGCCCTCGGCGCGCGCGGACGCGATGCCGATGCGCAGCAGGTCACCGCTCTTCTCGAAGAGGAGGAACCGGGGTTCCCAGATCGGCCGGTACTTCGCGTTGGCGCGGTAGAGCGACTCGATCTGCCACCAGCGGGAGAAGAAGCTGAGCAGCGAGCGCCACATGCGCAGGACCGGGCCCGCGCCGAGTCGCGAACCACGTTCGAAGACCGACCTGAACATGGCGAAGTTGAGCGAGACCTGAGTGATCTTGATCTCGGGGGCGCGCTGGAGGAGTTCGATCACCATGAACTCCATCAGGCCGTTCTCGGAGTCGCGGTCGCGCCGCATCAGGTCCAGGGAGAGCCCGTGCGGGCCCCACGGCACGAAGGAGAGCACCGCGCGCAGTTCGCCGTCGCCGTCGGTGCATTCGAGCATCACGCACTGCCCGTCCGCCGGGTCGCCGAGCCGCCCGAGCGCCATCGAGAAGCCGCGCTCGGTGGCGCCGTCGCGCCAGTCGTCGGCACGCTCCAGGAGGTAGGCCATCTCGTCGGCGGGGATGTCCTCGTGGCGGCGGATGCGGACGGTGTACCCGGCGCGCTTCACGCGGTTGTACGCCTGGCGGACGGTGCGCATGGCACGGCCCTCCAGGGTGAACTCGCTGATCTCCACGATGGCTTCGTCGCCCAGCTCCAGGGCGTCGAGGCCGTGCCGGGCGTAGATCGTGCCCGCCTCCTCGCTCGCGCCCATCACGGCGGGGAGCCAGCCGTGCTCGCGGGCCTCGGCCAGCCACGGCTCGATGGCGCCGGGCCAGGCCTCCGGGTCGCCGATGGGGTCGCCGGACGCCAGCGAGACCCCGCCCACCACGCGGTAGGCGACCGCCGCCTTGCCGGTCGGGGACCACACGACGCTCTTCTCGCGGCGCAGCGAGAAGTAGCCGAGGGAGTCGCGCTCGCCGTGCTGGTCGAGCAGGGCGCGCAGCTTCTCCTCGTCCGTCTCGGTGAGCGGGTCGACGGCCCTGCGGGAGCGGAACGCCGCGTACAGGACGGCACAGAGCAGCAGCGCGCTGAGCACGTTGATGGCGACGTTGACCCACCCGGGGGTGGTGATGCCCTCGAAGCGCTTGTCGTCGGCGGCCAGCGAGACCAGGCGCATGACGCCGTAGCGCCAGCGGTCCAGGAAGGTCGAGCGGTAGTCGTCGTGGGCGGTGTTGGTGAGGGTGACCAACAGTGTCGCGATCAGCGAGGTCACCAGGAGCCCGCCGACCGCGACGGCGGAGGCCAGCTTGGGGTTGGAGCGGTCGCCCTTCGCGTAGAACTCCTTGCGCCCGACGATCAGCGACGCGACGAACGCGGCGGTCAGGACGAGCGAGATCCAGTTCTGCGCGTACGCGCGGATCTCCGGGAAGATCATCGCGAAGGCGAAGAGCAGCAGGAAGAGCCCGCTGAGCACGAGGTTGAGGATCCATGCGGCGCGCTTGCGGCGCCGCATGGTGATCGCGAGGAACAGGGTGAAGAGACCGGAGGCGAAGCCCGCGGTCAGCAGGTACGGAGTGAAGTAGTTCTCCGTGTTGTGCTGCCGCAGGTCCTGCCCCAGGGAGACCCAGACCGCGCTCAGGAAATTGATGAAGGTGACGGCGCGCAGATACCAGACGGCGAAGCCCGCGGCTCTGCGCCGCGTGGTGCTGCGGCGTAGTTCTCGGCGCCCGATGTTCTGCTCATCTCCCATGAAAGGGGATCATATGGGGTTTCGTCCATTGGAGATGATCTAGGGGTTCCCCGGGGGTAGCGAGGGGTACCGGGGGTTCTGCCCGGTTCGGGGCGCTCCGGGCTATTCCGGCTGCTCGGCGTCCGTGACGGCGGTCTCCTGCGGCTCGGTCTCCTTGTCCTCGGCCCGCTCCGGCAGCTCCGCCGAGAGCGCCGCGGCGGCCTGCACGAGCGGCAGCGCGAGCAGGGCCCCCGCGCCCTCGCCGACCTTGACCCCGTGGTTCAGGAGCGGTTCGAGGGCCATCCGGTCCAGCGCCTTCGCCTGCGCGGGCTCCCCGCTGTCGTGCCCCGCGAGCCACCAGTCGGGCGAGCGGAAGGCGATCCGCTGGGCCACCAGCGCGGCGGCGGACGCCACCACGCCGTCCAGGATCACGGGCGTACGGCGCACCGCGCACTGCAGCAGGAACCCGGTCATCGCGGCCAGATCGGCCCCGCCCACCGCGGCGAGCAGCTCCAGCTGGTCGCCGAGCACGGGCCTGGCCCGCCGCAGGGAGTCCCGCACCGCCGCGCACTTGCGCATCCACGCCAGGTCGTCGATGGCCTCGCCGCCCCGGCCCGTCACCACGGAGGCGTCGGTGCCGCAGAGCGCGGCGATCAGCGTCGCCGCGGGCGTCGTACCGCCGACGCTGATGTCGCCGAGGACGACCAGGTCGGTACCGGAGTCCGCCTCCTCGTCGGCGACGGCCATGCCCGCGCGCACCGCCTGCTCGGCCTCCTCGGCGGTCAGCGCGTCCTCGATGTCGATGCGGCCCGAGCCGCGCCGCACCCGGTGGCCCGCGACCTCGGCGGGCAGCTCGCCGGGGTCGCAGTCGAGCGCCATGTCGACGACCCGGACGGGCACGTCGAGGCGGCGCGCGAGCAGCGCGACCGGGCTCGTGCCCGAGAGCACGGAGCGCACGAGGTCGGCGGCGCCGCCCGCGGGCCGTGCCGATACGCCGAGTTCGGCGATCCCGTGGTCGCCCGCGAAGAGCACCGCGCGCGGCCGCTCGACGGGGCGGACGGGGACCGCCGACTGGGCCGCCGAGAGCCACTCGCCGAGTTCGTCGAGGCGGCCGAGGGCCCCGGGCGGCAGGACCTGCCGCTCCCTGCGTTCCTCGGCGTCGCGGCGCACCCCGCCGTCGGGCCGCTCGATCAGGTCGGTGAAGTCGTCGAGATTCAGCGAGCTCATTCGGCGAACAGTACCGGGAGGCGGGGCGATGACGCTCGGACGGTCCCGGGGGCGCCGGGTCGGCGAAGTGACGGACTGTCAGGGCCGCTCGTGGCGCGACCGCGATCCGGTCGCGCCATGTGATCAATTGGACGCACGGCGTCATCACCCCGGTGCCACCGCTCCCTTCGCGGTCCGACCCCGCGGCCCCGCCACCCCCACCCCAGGAGGTACGACCATGACCACGGATGTCGCCCAGCGGGTCGCCGAGCGCCGCCCCGCCTACCTCGCCGAACTCGCCCTGGGCACCGAGCGGTTCCACGAGCCGCGCCGCACCGAGTGCCCCTGGTGCGGTTCCTCGCGGCTGCGGGTCAGGCTGCGCACCACCGACCTCGTCCAGCACAAGCCGGGCACCTTCACGCTCGACCGGTGCGACGCCTGCGCCCACACCTTCCAGAACCCCCGCCTCACCCCCGAGGGGCAGGACTTCTACCGTGCGGACTCCTACGACGGCCCCGGCGCCGCGGAGACCGAGAAGCTCCTCGGCGCCGAGCCCGGCACCAGGCGCCAGCTCTCCCGCGCCCGCGCCCTGCGCGCCTTCGACGAGCCCGAGTGCTGGCTGGACGTCGGCACGGGCCGCGCGCGCTTCCCCGCTCTGGCCCGGCAGATCCTGCCGTACACCTCCTTCGACGGGCTCGACCCGGGCGACGGCGTCGAGGAGGCCGTGCGGCGCGGCCGCGTCGAGGAGGGCCACCGCGGCACCCTCACCGAGCTGGCCGACTCCCTCGCGGGCCGCTACGACGCGATGAGCATGTTCCACTACCTGGCGCACCGCCCCGACCCGCGCGAGGAGCTCAGGGCCGCGAGGACCGTGCTGCGCCCCGGCGGCCATCTGATGATCGAGGCCCCCGACCCCGAGTGCCGCTACACCGGGCTGCTCGGCAAGTGGTGGGGCTCCTTCCGCCAGCCGCGGCACCTGCACCTCGTGCCGCTCGGCAACCTGGAGAAGGAGCTGACGGAGCTCGGCTTCACGGTCGTCGGCGTTGAGCGCCGCGCGCCGCACGTGCCGTCCGACCTGGCGACGGCCGTGGCGCTCCTCCTCGAAAGCCGCTTCCCGAAGGCCGACGTCCCCTGGCGGGCCAGACCCGCGACGCCGCTCCAGCTCACGCTGCGTCAGGCCGCGCGGTGGACCTCCGCGCCACTGGTCGCCGCCGCCCGCGCCCTCGACAGGACCCTGCCCCCGCTCCTCACCCGCACCGGCTTCTCCAACGCCTACCGGGTCATCGCGCGCAGGGGCGACGACGCCTGACCCGGCCGCCCGGCGGGCGGCACCGGGGTCAGCCGCGCAGCGGCAGGGCCTGGCCCGCCACCACGAGGAGTACGTGCTCGCACTCGGCCGCGAACGCCGCGTTGAGACGGCCCAGTTCGTCGCGGTAGCGGCGGCCGGAGGCGGTGGCGGGGACGATGCCCGAGCCCACCTCGTTCGAGACGGCGACGACGGTGCGGCGCGTCGCGCGGACCGCGGCGGCGAGGTCGGCCACCCGCGCCCGCAGCTCGCGCTCGCCGCCGCCCGCCCACTCGGCGTCGTCCCACGCCCGCACCTCGTCCATGACGTGCGTCAGCCACAGGGAGAGACAGTCGATGAGCAGCGCGGGCCCGTCCTCGGCGAACAGCGGCACCAGGTCGCAGGTCTCCGTCGTACGCCACGAGCCCGGCCGCCGCTCCCGGTGCAGGCTCACCCGCTGGGCCCACTCCGTGTCGCCGTTCCTGGTCCCGCCGGTCGCCACGTACAGCACCTCGGGGAAGGACTCCAGGCGCCGCTCGGCCTCCACGGACTTGCCCGAGCGGGCACCGCCGATGACCAGCGTGCGGCGCGGCACGTCGGGCACGTCCTCGTACGCGCCGACCACCAGCGTCGTGCCGTCCGGCACGGCCCGCGCGCCCGCGGCCGCGAGACGGCGCGTCAGCTCCCGGCCCGGCGGCGCCTCGTGGCCGATGTGGACCGCGACGACGTCGGTGGTGGGTCCCACCGCCCCGGCGGCGCGCAGCCGGGCCAGGCCGTCGGGGCGCCCGACGACGTCGGCGACGACCATCTCGTACGGAAGGTGCTCGGCGGCCCCGTTCCCCTCGGCGAGCCCCGCGGGGGCCCCGCCCGGCGGCAGGTACAGGAGCCGCTCGCCGTCGGGGCCCGTCACCTCGTACCCGGTGCCCGGCGCGTCCAGTGCCACCGCCCGCACCCGGTGCCCGGTGAGCAGCGCGAGCTCCCGCCCGTCGGCGACCCGGCCGGGCTGCGGAAGGCCCGCGGGGACCTCGACGGCGGGTCCGTCGTGTGGGTGGGAGAGCAGGACCTGGCGCACCCCGCCGAGCGAGTGCCCGGCGCGGGCGGCGGCGAAGGCGGCGCCGGGCGTGAGGTCGAGCAGCAGGACGCCGTCCACGAGCAGCGCCGTCGCCGCGCGCGCCGCCCCGCCCAGAGCGGTCGCGCAGGCCGCGCAGGGGCAGCCGGACAGGGGCAGTCCTTCGGGGGCACCGGTGCCGAGCAGAGTCAGTTCCACACGAAGATCCTCCCGCGTCGGGTCCAGGGCCGCGCGCCCGGCTAGGCTTCAGGCGGATTCAGGCGGTTCTCAGGCCGCTACGGACCTTCGGGAGGCTGACATGGCGGCATGGACGTGGCGGTTCGAGAAGGCGGACGGGACAGAGGTCCAGCCCGCGGTGCAGCCCGAGGAGTTCACCACCCAGGGGGACGCGGAGTCCTGGGTCGGTGAGTACTGGAAGGAACTGGCCGACGGCGGTGCCGACCAGGTGCGGCTCTTCGAGGACGCGAGCGAGATCTACGGCCCGATGAGCCTGCACGCCGAGGCGGCGGCGGAGCCGGAGTCGGAGGAGTCGCAGGCGTAACCGGCGCTCGGCGCTCGGTGCGCGGGAGGCGGTGGCCGGAGTCCGGCCACCGCCTCCCGCACGTTCCGGCCGGGCCCCGCCGGGGGAGTGCGCGGGACGGGGCTACATCTCGCCGAGGGTGACCTCGGCGGACTTCTCGTCGCCGTCGCGTACGTACGTCACGCGCGTCTTCTGCCCCGGCCGGTCACCGGCGAGCACCTCGGAGAGCGACTCGATGGTGGTGATCGGGTCGTCGCCGAGCTCGGTGACGATGTCACCGGGCCGCAGCCCCGCGTCGTCGGCCGCGCCGTCCTCCTTGACCTCGACGACGGCCACGCCCGCGGGACGGTAGTCCTCGCCGAGGACGGTGCGGCCCGTGATGCCGAGCGCGGCCCGGCCCGAGTCGGTGACCTTGCCGTCCTTGACGATCTGGTCGGCGACGGTCTTCACCATCGAGGACGGGATGGCGAAGCCGATGCCCGGCGCCGCGCTGTCGCCCATGTCCGGGTCGGTCGCGGCGAGCGTCGGGATCCCGATGACCTGCCCGTCGAGGTCCACCAGGGCGCCGCCGCTGTTGCCCGGGTTGATCGCCGCCGAGGTCTGCACCATGTTGCCGATGGTGGCCCCGGTGCCGCCGCCCCTGCGGCCCTCGCTCACGGTGCGCCCGGTGGCCGACACGATGCCCTGGGTGACGCTGGAGGAGAGGCCGAGCGGGGACCCCATGGCGAGCACGATCTGTCCGACCCCGGCCTTGGTGGAGTCGCCGAACGTTGCCGCCTTCAGACCGCTCGGCACGTCCTTCAGCTTGATCACGGCGAGGTCCTGCTCGGGATAGGCCGAGACGAGGTCGGCGGTCAGCGCCTGCTCGCCGGTGGCCGTGGTCACCTTGAAGGACTTCTCCTCGCCCACGACGTGGGCGTTGGTGACGATGTGCCCCTTGTCGTCGTAGACGACCCCGGAGCCGAGGCTGTCGCCGGCGTCGATCTGGACGACCGACGGCAGGACGTCCTTGATCACCTTCTGGTAGTCGTCCTGGAGGTCGTTGGCGGCGGCGGGGGCGGCCTGCGTGGTGGAGCCGCCGGAGTCGCCGGACCCGGAGGAGGCGCAGCCGCCGACGAGGGCGGCTGCGGCGAGGGCGGCGACGAGGGGCACGGAGAGGGCGCGGGTGTGGGAGGCATCCATGCCCCGAGTGTCCGTATTGCCCCAACGCGTCGCTCGCGTCGCGGGGCAAACGGGTGGGTGCCCCGAAAGGGGCGCGGGGAACTGCGCGACCAGCCACATCCGACCCGCAGACGCGGCACCGGCCTTCCGGCGGAGCGACTAGTCCCGCACCCCACACAGGTGCAGCAGAGCAGCGACCCGCCGATACGGGTCGATCCGCCCGGCCCGCTCCTCCGCGGCGAGCAGCGACTCCAGCTCCGACTCCGGCGGCAGCACGGGGTCGTCGCCCACGGTGTCCGTGAAGACCCGCACCCCGTACCAGACCTGCAACGGCGCCGCGATTCCCGCCAGCGTGGCGGTCAGCGCGTCGAGCCGGTCCGCCCTGGCCTCGATGCCGAGCCGGTTGCGGTACCTGGCGGAGTCGAACGCGGCGAGCGCCCCCGCCCAGTCACCGGCCAGGCCCGGCCGCATGGCCAGCGCCTCCGCGTTGCGCACCAGGAGCGAGAGGAGGCCGCCGGGAGCCAGCATCCTGGCGAGCCCGGCGAGCAGCGCGTCCGGCTCCTCGACGTACATCAGGACGCCGTGGCAGAGCACCACGTCGAAGCTGCCCGGCAGGAAGTGCACCCCGGTCTGGTGCCCGTCGCCCTCGACGATCCGCACCCGGCCTCGGATGCCCTCGGGCTCCCCGGCGAGCGCCGCACGCGCGGCGGCGATCATCTCGGAGTCCTGCTCGACACCCGTCACCTTGTGCCCGGCACGGGCCAGACGCAGTGCCTGCGTCCCCTGGCCCATGCCCACGTCGAGCACCCGCAGCCGCTGCCCCACGGGGAAGCGCGCGGCTATCTGCTCGTCGAGCTGCCGGGCCACCAGCTCCTGACGCACGGCATTGCGCAGACCGCCCAGCTTCGTCAGCCAGGCGGTGGCCCCGCCGGTGAATCCGCTCAGGGCCGCTCTCCGCGCTTGACCTGCGGCTTCGGCAGCCGCAGCCGACGCATCTGGAGCGTGCGCATCAGGGCGTAGAAGACGGCGCCCTTCTTGGGCTCGCTCGGGAAGCGCTCGGCGAGGCGCTTCTTCAGGCGGAACGCGGTGGAGATCGAGTCCCCGATGATCAGCACGATCACGAAGAGCCAGAGCAACAGCGCGATGTTCTGCAGCTGCGGGACGCGGACCATGCTCAGGACGAGGATGATCACCGCCATCGGCAGGAAGTACTCGGCGATGTTGAAGCGGGAGTCCACGAAGTCGCGCGCGAACTTGCGCACGGGACCCTTGTCACGAGCGGGCAGATACCGCTCGTCACCACTGGCCAGGGCCTCGCGCTGCTTGGCCATCTGGGTGCGGCGCTCGTCGCGCTGCCGCTTCGCCGCCTCCTTGCGCGTCGTCGGCGTGTTCGTCACGCTGCGGCGCTGCGACTGGGCCATGGAGCGCTTGGGGGTGGGGCGGCCCTTCGGGGCCTGCGGGTCACGGGGCTGCTTGGAGTCGGTCACCGGCGCGGCCGGGGCCTTCTCTTCCTTGGATCGGCTACGGAACACAAAATCCAAGGGTACGGGGTGCGGACGCATGGACCCCCGCCCACGGGGGAACGATCCGGCAACACCGGGCGTCTTGATTTACGTGCCTAAGGGGACGTAGCAGGCGGTATCCAGCCGGTTCACGGTCGGTTCCCCGCCTGTTTCGGGGTCGGCTCACAGGGGTGCACCTACTCCTTACGCCGGAGCGGTGGCGGACGCAGTCGTCCTTGGGGATGAGCGCATCCGCACGCGAACAGTGCGGTAATGGATGCAGGGCCCGTACTGTGGGTTCTGAGCAGTACCTGGAGCTGGAAGTCCGTCAGAAGGGGGCGCGCGAAGCCCATGAGCGGTGTCATGAAGCGTATGGGGATGATCTTCCGCGCGAAGGCGAACAAGGCCCTTGACCGGGCCGAGGACCCGCGCGAAACCCTCGATTACTCGTACCAGAAGCAGCTCGAGCTGTTGCAGAAGGTGCGCCGTGGCGTCGCCGACGTGGCGACGTCCCGCAAGCGCCTCGAACTGCAGCTCGCCCAGCTGAACAAGCAGTCCTCCACCCTCGAGGACCAGGGCCGCAAGGCGCTCGCCCTCGGCCGCGAGGACCTGGCCCGCGAGGCCCTGTCCCGCCGTGCCGCGCTCCAGCAGCAGGTGACGGACCTGGAGACGCAGCACCAGACGCTCCAGGGCGAGGAGGAGAAGCTCACTCTGGCGGCCCAGCGCTTGCAGGCCAAGGTCGACGCCTTCCGTACGAAGAAGGAGACGATCAAGGCCACCTACACCGCGGCGCAGGCGCAGACCCGCATCGGCGAGGCCTTCTCCGGCATCTCCGAGGAGATGGGCGACGTCGGCATGGCGATCCAGCGCGCCGAGGACAAGACCGCGCAGCTCCAGGCGCGGGCCGGCGCGATCGACGAACTGCTCGCGTCCGGTGCCCTCGACGACTCCTCCGGGCTTGCCAAGGACGACATCCAGTCCGAGCTCGACCGCCTCTCCGGTGGTACAGATGTAGAGCTGGAACTGCAGCGCATGAAGGCCGAACTGGCCGGAGGCTCCAGCGGCGGCAAGCAGGCGATCGAGGGCGGCCAGGGCCAGTCCCAGACGCCGCAGCCGCAGGACACCCCGCGCTTCGACAAGCAGTAGCCCTACGCACGTCCGAGGAGGACGACATGATCGTACGGATCATGGGGGAGGGGCAGGTGAAGCTGGCCGACGGCCACTTCGCCGAGCTGAACAAGCTGGACGACGAGCTGCTCGAGGAGATGGAGAGCGGCGACGAGTCCGGCTTCCGCCGCACGCTGCACGCGCTCCTGGACAAGGTCCGGGAGCTGGGCACCCCCCTCCCGGACGACGCCCTCGAACCCTCGGAACTGATCCTCCCCGCCCAGGACGCCACCCTGGACGAGGTCAAGGACATGCTCAGCGACGACGGCTTGATCCCGGGCTGACAGGGGCGCCCCGCAAGGGGCGCGGGGAACTGCGCGCCCAGCCCCCACGGCCCGCGGCCGAACGAAGATCCCGCTCCGGGTGACAGCACCGCCGCGGGGGCGGATGCACGAGACCCCGTCCAGGCCGCCGCCCGGGCCCCGTAACGTGGAGAGAGTGACCACTCTCGTACGAGGCCGCGGCTGGGCCAGAACGCACCCGCTCGCGGTGGACGCGGCCGTCGCGACCGTCGTCCTCATCTGCATGGTCATCGGCTCCTTCGCCGAGCCCAACGGCCAGCGCGGCCCCACCTGGGGCACCCGCACCCCGGACCTCCCGAGCCTGCTCCTGATGGTCCTCGGCGCCGTCCTCCTGGTCTTCCGGCGCCGCGCGCCCTGGTCCGTGCTCGGCGCGACCTGCGCCGCCTCCATCGCCGAACTGCTCACCGGCGGGCCCCGCGACCCCGTGGTGATGTGCGCCGTGGTCGCGCTGTTCACCGTGGCCGCGCGCACCGACCGGTCCACGACCTGGCGGATCGGTCTGATCACCATGGCGGGTCTCACCGGCGTCGCGATGCTCTCGGGACCGCTTCCCTGGTACTCCCAGGAGAACATCGGCATCTTCGCCTGGACCGGCATGGCCGCGGCCGCGGGCGACGCGGTGCGCAGCCGCCGGGCCTTCGTCGCCGCGATCAGGGAGCGCGCCGAACGCGCGGAGCGCACCCGTGAGGAAGAGGCGAGGCGCCGCGTCGCCGAGGAGCGGCTGCGCATCGCCAGGGATCTGCACGACGTGGTCGCCCATCACATCGCGCTGGTCAACGTGCAGGCGGGCGTCGCGGCGCACGTCATGGACAAGCGGCCCGACCAGGCCAAGGAGGCGCTCGCGCACGTGCGCGACGCCAGCCGCTCCGCGCTCAACGAACTCCGCGCCACCGTCGGCCTGTTGCGCCAGACCGGCGACCCCGAGGCGCCCACGGAACCCGCCCCCGGCCTGCACCGCCTGGACGAACTGGTCGACACCTTCCGCAACGCGGGCCTGCCCGTGGAGGTGGCGATGGGACAGGTCGGCCTCGACCTGCCCGCCGCCGTCGACCTCGCCGCCTTCCGGATCATCCAGGAAGCGCTCACCAACGTGCAGAAGCACGCGGGCGCGGCGGCCAAGGCCGAGGTCAGCGTCGTACGCGTCGGGCCGAACGTGGAGGTGACCGTCCTGGACGACGGCCCCGGCGCGGGCCAGGACGGTCAGGACGGCAAGGGCGACAAGGGTGACAAGGGCGCCGCGGGGCACCTCGAAGGCGGCGGGCACGGTCTGATCGGCATGCGCGAACGCGTCGGCGCGCTCGGCGGCCGCTGCTCGGTCGGGCCCCGCTACGGAGGCGGCTTCCGCGTCCATGCGATCCTGCCCGTCACCGCCAAGGGAGGCACCGCGTGACGATCCGGGTACTGCTCGCCGACGACCAGGCGCTGCTGCGCAGCGCCTTCAAGGTGCTCGTCGACTCCGAGCCCGACATGGAGGTGGTCGGGGAGGCGTCCGACGGGGCGGAGGCGGTCAGGCTCGCCACGTCGGAGCGGGCCGACGTGGTCCTGATGGACATCCGCATGCCCGGCACGGACGGACTCGCCGCCACCCGCCTGATCAGCGCCGACCCGGCCCTCGCCCACGTACGCGTGGTGATGCTGACGACGTTCGAGGTCGACGAGTACGTGGTGCAGTCGCTGCGCGCGGGCGCCTCGGGGTTCCTCGGCAAGGGCGCGGAGCCCGAGGAACTGCTCGGCGCGATCCGCATCGCGGCCGCGGGCGAGGCGCTGCTCTCCCCGGTGGCCACCAAGGGCCTGATCGCCAAGTTCCTCGCGCAGGGCGAGGGTTCGGACGGCGAGGGCGCGGTGCGCGGTGAGCGCCTCGACGCGCTCACCGGACGCGAGCGCGAGGTCCTCGTGCAGGTGGCGGGCGGCCACTCCAACGACGAGATCGCCGAGCGTCTGGAGGTCAGCCCGCTCACCGTGAAGACCCACGTGAACCGCGCGATGGCGAAACTGGGCGCGCGGGACAGGGCCCAACTCGTCGTCATCGCCTACGAATCGGGCCTGGTCCGTCCAAGGGTGGAGTGAGCGCGGGGGTGGCGTACTGCGCCCGCAGTAGGCGCGGCGTAAGAACGGGTCCCTGGGGTGAGGCTCGATGCCTTCCCCATGGCCGAGGGTGTGGGGTGGGCATCCGGCCTGCCGGAGGCAGTGACCTCCCGGAGCCCGCCGCTTCCCCCCGCGTACGCCACAGAGAGAGACCCCCATGTCCTGGCTGTCCAGGTTCAGCCTTGCCCAACGGGCACTGGTCGGGCTGATGTCGATCATCGCGATCGTCTTCGGCGCCATCGCGATACCGCAGCTCAAGCAGCAGCTGCTGCCCACCATCGAACTGCCCATGGTGTCCGTGCTCGCCCCCTACCAGGGCGCGTCCCCCGATGTGGTCGAGAAGCAGGTCGTCGAGCCGCTCGAGAACAACATCGACGCGGTCGACGGCATCACCGGCATCACCTCCACGGCGAGCGAGGGCAACGCCGTGATCATGGCCCAGTTCGACTACGGCAGCGGCACCAAGCAGCTCGTCGCCGACGTCCAGCAGGCCGTGAACCGGACCCGCGCCGAACTCCCCGACGACGTCGACCCGCAGGTCGTCGCGGGCTCCACCGACGACATCCCCACCGTCGTCCTCTCGGTCACCTCCGACAAGGACCAGCAGGCGCTCGCCGACCAGCTCGACCGCACCGTCGTACCGGCCCTGAAGGACATCGACGGCGTCGGCCAGGTCACCGTCGACGGCGTGCGTGACCTCCAGGTCAACGTCACCCCCGACGACAAGAAGCTGGCCAAGGCGGGGCTTTCGACGGCCGCGCTCGGCAAGGCGCTCCAGGCGGGCGGCGCCACGCTCCCCGCGGGCTCCTTCGACGAGGACGGCAAGAACCGCACCGTCCAGGTCGGCGGCGGCTTCACCTCCCTCAAGCAGATCCAGGACCTGCGGGTCGCGCCCGAGGCCAAGCCGGGCGAGCGGCCCGGCAAGCCCGTGCGCCTCGGCGACGTCGCCACGGTCGAGCAGGAGCAGGCCACCGCGACGTCCATCACCCGCACCGACGGCGAGCCCAGCCTCGCCGTCTCGGTCACCATGGACCACGACGGCAGCGCGGTCGCCATCTCCGACGCGGTCAAGGACAAGCTTCCCGACCTGCGCGAGGACCTCGGCTCCGGCGCCGAGCTCACGGTCGCGAGCGACCAGGGCCCGGCCGTCTCCAAGTCCATCAAGGGCCTCACCACCGAGGGCGCGCTCGGCCTGGTCTTCGCGGTGCTCGTCATCCTGGTCTTCCTCGCGTCGATCCGCTCGACGCTGGTCACCGCGGTCTCCATCCCGCTCTCGGTCGTCCTGGCCCTGATCGTCCTGTGGACCCGCGACCTCTCGCTCAACATGCTGACGCTGGGCGCCCTGACGATCGCGATCGGCCGCGTCGTGGACGACTCGATCGTGGTCCTGGAGAACATCAAGCGCCACCTCGGCTACGGCGAGGAGCGCCAGGAGGCGATCCTCAAGGCGGTGCGCGAGGTCGCGGGCGCGGTGACGTCCTCGACCCTGACGACCGTCGCCGTGTTCCTGCCCATCGGTCTGACCGGCGGCATGGTCGGCGAGCTCTTCGGCTCGTTCTCGCTGACGGTCACGGCGGCGCTGCTCGCCTCCCTGCTCGTCTCCCTCACGGTGGTGCCGGTCCTCTCGTACTGGTTCCTGCGCGCTCCCAAGTCGATCCAGGGGGTCGACCCGGAGGAGGCGCGCCGCACGGCGGAGGAGAAGGAGCGGCGCAGCAGGCTCCAGCGGCTGTACGTCCCGGTCCTGCGCTTCGCGACCCGCCGCCGCCTCACCAGCCTCGGCATCGCGATCGTGATCCTGGTCGGCACCTTCGGCATGGCCCCCCTCCTGAAGACCAACTTCTTCGACCAGGGCGAGCAGGAAGTCCTCTCCATCAAGCAGGAGTTGAAGCCGGGCACCAGCCTCGCCGCGTCCGACGCCGCGGCCAAGAAGGTCGAGAAGATGCTCTCCGGCCTCGACGAGATCAAGGACTACCAGGTCACGGTCGGCTCCTCCGGGTTCATGGCCGCCTTCGGCGGATCCACGGACACCAACCAGGCGTCGTACACCCTGACCCTCAAGGACAAGGCGTCGTACGACAAGACGCAGGACCTGGTCGAGAAGAAGCTCGGCGAGCTCTCCGGCATCGGCCGGACCAAGGTCTCGGCCGGTGACGGCTTCGGCAACCAGGACCTCAGCGTCGTGGTGAAGGCCGCCGACGGGGACGTGCTGCGCAAGGCGTCCGACGAGGTGCGCGCTGAGGTCGCGAAGCTCGACGACGTCACCGACGTGCAGAGCGACCTGTCGCAGAGCGTCCCGAGGATCTCGGTCAAGGCCAACGACAAGGCGGCGGCGGCCGGGTTCGACCAGTCGACCCTCGGTCAGGCCGTCGCCCAGGCGGTGCACGGCACCACCAGCGGCAAGGCTACCCTCGACGACACCGAGCGCGACGTCGTGATCAAGTCGGCGAAGCCGGCCGCGACCCTCGACGAGCTGAAGAAGCTGCCGCTCGGTCCTGGCCTCAGGCTCGGCTCGATCGCCGAAGTGAAGCTGGTGGACGGCCCGGTGTCGATGACCCGCATCGACGGGGCCCGGGCCGCGACGATCACCGCGAAGCCGACCGGTGACAACACCGGCGCGGTCAGCGCGGACCTCACCAAGAAGCTGGACGCGCTGAAGCTGCCCGACGGCGCCACGGCCTCGATCGGCGGCGTCTCCGAGGACCAGGACGAGGCGTTCGCGTCCCTGGGCCTGGCGATGCTCGCGGCGATCGCGATCGTCTTCATGCTCCTGGTCGCCACGTTCCGCTCGCTGGTCCAGCCGCTGATCCTGCTGGTCTCCATCCCGTTCGCGGCGACCGGCGCGATCGGCCTGCTCGTCGTCACGGACACCCCGATGGGCGTCCCCGCGATGATCGGCATGCTGATGCTCATCGGCATCGTGGTCACCAACGCGATCGTGCTGATCGACCTCATCAACCAGTACCGCAAGCAGGGTTACGGCACGGTCGAAGCGGTCGTCGAGGGCGGTCGCCACCGACTGCGCCCGATCCTCATGACGGCCCTGGCGACGATCTTCGCCCTGCTCCCGATGGCCCTGGGCATCACGGGCGAGGGCGGCTTCATCGCCCAGCCGCTCGCGGTGGTGGTGATCGGCGGCCTGATCACGTCGACCCTCCTCACCCTCCTCCTGGTCCCGACGCTCTACGCGATGGTGGAACTCCGCAAGGAGCGCAGGGCGAAGAAGAAGGCGGCGAAGCGCGGAGCGCCCGAAAGGGGCGCGGGGAACTGCGCGACCAGCCACGAAGCACCCGCAGATGTGCACTGAGAGCTGAGAACGCGTAAGGGGCGCCCGCAATAGCGGGCGCCCCTTACGCGCGAGAAAGGCAGGACTACGGAAGCGCCAACATCCGCTCAAGAGCCAGCTTCGCGAACTGCTCGGTCTCGCGGTCGACCTCGATCTGGTTGACGAGGTTCCCCTCGGCGAGGGACTCCAGGGTCCAGACCAGGTGCGGCAGGTCGATGCGGTTCATGGTCGAGCAGAAGCAGACCGTCTTGTCGAGGAAGACGATCTCCTTGTCCTCGGCGGCGAACCGGTTCGCCAGGCGGCGTACGAGGTTGAGCTCGGTGCCGATGGCCCACTTGGACCCGGCGGGGGCCGCCTCCAGGGTCTTGATGATGTGCTCGGTGGAGCCCACGTAGTCGGCGGCGGCCACGACCTCGTGCTTGCACTCCGGGTGCACCAGGACGTTCACGCCGGGTATCCGCGCGCGCACGTCCTCGACCGACTCCAGCGAGAAGCGCCCGTGCACCGAGCAGTGCCCGCGCCACAGGATCATCTTCGCGTCGCGCAGCTGCTCGGGCGTCAGGCCGCCGTTCGGCTTGTGCGGGTTGTACAGGACGCAGTCGTCGAGCGAGAGGCCCATGTCGCGCACGGCGGTGTTCCTGCCGAGGTGCTGGTCGGGCAGGAAGAGGACCTTCTCGCCCTGCTCGAAGGCCCACTCCAGGGCGCGCTTGGCGTTGGACGACGTACAGATCGTGCCGCCGTGCTTGCCGGTGAAGGCCTTGATGTCGGCGGAGGAGTTCATGTACGACACCGGCACGACCTGCTCGGCGATCCCGGCGTCGGACAGGACG
The DNA here is from genome assembly GCF_002556545.1 of Streptomyces formicae. Classification (NCBI taxonomy): domain Bacteria; kingdom Bacillati; phylum Actinomycetota; class Actinomycetes; order Kitasatosporales; family Streptomycetaceae; genus Streptomyces; species Streptomyces formicae. Next base: position 2,565,006 of record NZ_CP022685.1, on the reverse strand, counting down.
TCCCAGCACTCGGCGACCTGCTCGGCGGTGGCCATGTCGGCCATCGAGCACCCGGCGGCCAGGTCGGGCAGGACCACCTTCTGGTCGTCCGTGGTCAGGATGTCCGCGGACTCGGCCATGAAGTGCACGCCGCAGAAGACGATGTACTCGGCCTCGGGCTTGGCGGCCGCGTCCTTGGCCAGCTTGAAGGAGTCGCCGGTGACGTCCGCGAACTGGATGACCTCGTCGCGCTGGTAGTGGTGGCCGAGCACGAAGACCTTGTCCCCGAGCTTCTCCTTGGCGGCGCGGGCGCGCTCCACCAGGTCGGGGTCGGAGGGCGACGGCAGATCGCCGGGGCACTCCACGCCGCGCTCGCTCTTCGGGTCGGCCTCGCGGCCGAGCAGCAGCAGGGCGAGCGGCGTCGGCTGGACGTCGAGTTCCACGGGGGACTGGGCGGTGGTCACGACACGCACCCTTTCTTTTCTGCAGACGAGCCTTTTCGTCTAACTGACGTTATCTATCATAACCGCTTCACGTCAGTTTGACGATGGCCATAGTGTCGATGTGACGAATTCGCGCGACCGAGGCCCGGTGCCCCACGGGATGCCATGTGCGAGCATGAAGGGGTAAGACGAAAGCGCTCGGCCCGGAATGAATCCGCGGCCCCGCCGGTTGCAACCGTCGGCAAGCAGTCTCCGAACAACCCGGGAGAGAAGCAGATGTCCGTATCGGACGAGACCACCACCGTGAGCGACGGCATCCTCCTGTCCGAGGCCGCCGCGGCCAAGGTGAAGGGCCTCCTTGAGCAGGAGGGCCGGGACGACCTGGCGCTGCGCGTCGCCGTTCAGCCCGGCGGCTGCTCGGGCCTGCGCTACCAGCTGTTCTTCGACGAGCGCTCGCTCGACGGCGACGTCGTCAAGGACTTCGACGGCGTGAAGGTCGTCACCGACCGGATGAGCGCTCCCTACCTGGGCGGCGCGTCCATCGACTTCGTGGACACCATCGAGAAGCAGGGCTTCACGATCGACAACCCGAACGCCACGGGCTCCTGCGCCTGCGGCGACTCCTTCAACTAGTCCGCGGGCCGGGTGATCCGGTCCACGGCCCGAAGGCGTACGCGTAAGGCGGCGGCCCCCCGAAATGTCGGGGGGCCGCCGCCTTTTGCGCAGGCACCGGGGTGTCCCGGCGCTACTTCCGCGGCACGTTCCTGCCCGTCGCGTCGACGACCTTCCGGTCACCGAGCGGCTTGTCGAGCTTCACCGTCTTCGAGATCTCCTTGGCCATCATGATGCAGACCTTGCCCTGCTGCTTGGTCTCGGTGACGGTGACCGTCACGCGGTCCCCGTCCTCCTTCGCCGACGCCGCGTAGTCGCTGCACGCGCCGCCCCAGAAGCGCACGGTCAGCGAGGCGCCGTCGGCGCTGTAGGACTCGATGCCCGCCTTGCTCGTCTCCTTCTTGTCGCTCGTGTTGCTCGGCGACGTGAGGAACTCGGGGTCGACCGCCGGGTGCGTCACCGTGAAGGTGTCCTGCGCGCCCTGCGGCTTCACCTCGAAGAGCCAGGACGGTACGAGGGCCTGCCTGCCGTCCACGAAGTGCGTCGCGAGCCCGAAGACGGCTCCGCTGACCTCGACCGGACGAGGCTTCGGGTGAGCGGACGACGGCCCGCACGGCGCCTGCTTGTCGCCGCCGCTGCCGCCCTCCGCCCGCGTGCTGTCGTCCTTGTGCGGCACGGGGGTCGCGCAGCCGCCGATGCCGACCCCGCCCCCGCCGTTGGTCGAGTTCAGCCGGTCCAGGGTCGCCCTGGCGCTGATCACCGGATAGGTGGCGCCCTTGTCGGGGGCCTTCAACAGGCCGCTGCCGCCGACCACTTGACCGTCGGAGCCGACCTGGATGCCGGTCGACCAGCCGTACGTCGGCAGGCCGCCGATCTTCGGATCGGCGTTCACCACCCGTACGGCGCCCATGAGTTGACCGGCGTCCAGCTTCGCGTCGTCCTGGCCGAGCGCCTTCAGGACCGGCGCCGCGGCCTTCTTGGCGGCCTGCTCGCCCACCGCGTCCCCGCTGTCGCCGTTCGGCGCGGTGGAGGTGGACGAACAGGGCTTGGCCTTGGGGCAGTTGTCGCTCCCGCCGATGCCGTGACGGGAGTACGTCCAGGTGCCCGGCGCCTGCTTGGTCACCTGGAGGGAGGGGCCCGTGCCGTCCTTGTCCTGGCCCACCCGCCAGGCGCCGTCCTGGCTCGTCGGCGTCCCGGAGATGCCGAGCGCCTTCGCCAGGTCGCTCACCTCGCCCCGGGTGACCTCGCCCCGCGCGTGGTAGACGGGCGCCGAGCCGGGTCCCTCGGGAAGCTTCCCCTTCGCCTTGTACGTGACGCCGCTCGGGTCGGGCTCGCCGGGCGCGATGCTGTTCGTGCTGCCCGTACCGCCCGTGCCGTCCGTACCGCCGGAGCCGCTGTCCTTCGCGCCGTCCGTGTAGCCGTCCAGGGCGAGCGGCGGCGGAGTGCCGTCGCTCCCCGCGGGCGCGCCGTCGCCGCCCCGGTCGCCGCTGCCGCCGGACGCGGACGTGGCGAAGTACGCGCCACCGCCGCCGATCAGCAGCACGGTGGCCGCGACCGAGGCGACGGCGAGACGTGAACGCCGCCGCTGTGGCTCGGCCGCCTCTTGATCGGATCGCTCGGTGCTCACCGCATCGCTCCTTCGCTGCACTGCTGTCCCGGGAGACCCACGGAAAGCTGCAGGTGGGCCTCGTCGTATCTCACATCCCCTTTACGGGGGACGGCGATGGGACGCGGCAGGGGAGCGCACGGTTCCCTGAACGCGCGCCGGAGCCCGGAACCAGCCCGGAACCAGCCCGGAACCAGCCCGGAACCAGTCTCTCTCAGTCCCCGTATTCGGACATTCCGTCGAGGATCCGCGCCGAGGCGGGCGGGACGGTGATCCCGTGGATCAAGGAGGGCGGTACGGGCGCGGTGGCGCCGGCGGCAGGGACCACCCAGTGCGGGGCCATGCGGGCGCAGTCCCCGCGCAGGGACTCCAGGGTCTCCGGGGCGAGTTCGCCGGGGTGCTGTGCGACGGAACGCTGTGCGGCGGAATGCTTCGAGACGTGCGAGAGAGCGGCCATACCGGAACCGTATGCATCCCGCCCAGTACGAAGAAAGCCCTACTATCGGGTAGTTTTTGCCACTTCAGTGGCAGCGCCCCGACCCGGTAGCGTGAACTGTCAACCCCTCGCCTTTCGCCCTCGGGAGCATCCAGCCGTGCGTATCGCAGTCACCGGCTCCATCGCCACCGACCACCTGATGACCTTCCCCGGCCGCTTCGCCGACCAGTTGGTCGCCGATCAGCTGCACACGGTCTCTCTCTCGTTCCTGGTAGACGCCCTGGACGTACGAAGGGGAGGCGTCGCAGCGAACATCACCTTCGGCATGGGGCAGCTCGGCACGAAGCCCTTCCTCGTCGGCGCCGCCGGGTCGGACTTCGACGAGTACCGCGCCTGGCTCGACCGGCACGGCGTGGACACCTCGGCCGTCCGCATCTCCGAGACGCTGCACACCGCGCGCTTCGTCTGCACCACGGACGCCGACCACAACCAGATCGGCTCCTTCTACACCGGCGCGATGAGCGAGGCCCGACTCATCGAGCTGCACGCCGTCGCCGAGCGCGTCGGCGGCCTCGACCTCGTCCTGATCGGCGCCGACGACCCCGAGGCGATGCTCCGCCACACCGAGGAGTGCCGCTCCCGCGCGATCCCGTTCGCCGCGGACTTCTCGCAGCAGATCGCGCGCATGGACGGCGAGGAGATCCGCGTCCTCCTGGACGGCGCCACCTACCTCTTCTCCAACGAGTACGAGAAGGGCCTCATCGAGTCCAAGACCGGCTGGACCGACGCCGAGATCCTCTCCAAGGTCGGCCACCGCGTGACGACCCTCGGCTCGCGCGGCGTGCGCATCGAGGCCGTGGGCCAGGACCCGATCGAGGTCGGCGTGCCGGAGGAGGAGGCCAAGGTCGAGCCGACCGGCGTCGGCGACGCGTTCCGCGCGGGCTTCCTCTCGGGCCTGGCCTGGGGCGTCTCGCACGAGCGCGCGGCCCAGGTCGGCTGCATGCTCGCCACCCTGGTCATCGAGACCGTCGGCACCCAGGAGTACGAGCTGAAGCGCAGCAACTTCATGGACCGCTTCACCAAGGCGTACGGCCACGAGGCCGCCACCGAGATCAAGGCGCACCTCTCCTAAGCCGCTCACGAGCTCCGGCGGACCACGTAGGCGACTCCGCGGTCCGCCGGCCGCTCACCCACGTACTCCTGCTGCCGCGTCCAGCACCACGCGGGAATGTCCACCGCGGCGACCTCGTCGTCCGCGAGCACGGTGACGGTGCCGCCCACCCGCACCCGCCCGATCGCCCTGGCCAGTTCGATGACCGGCAGCGGGCAGCTCATCCCGAGCGCGTCCACGGTCACGGCGTCGGCGTCCCCGCTGCCGCCCTCGACCGGCGCCCCCAGCGTGTCCCGCACCCCGCGCACCACCCCGGGCAGCACGTCGAGGAACCGCTCGACCTCCGCCTCCTCCGTGCCCAGCGGCAGCGAGACCCGTACGTTCCCCTCGCTCACCACCCCCATGGCGCGCAGCACGTGGCTCGGCGTCAGCGTCGAGCTGGTGCACGACGAGCCCGACGACACGGAGAAGCCCGCCCGGTCCAGCTCGTGCAGGACCGTCTCCCCGTCGACATAGAGACAGGAGAAGGTGACCAGGTGCGGAAGGCGCCGCACCGGATCGCCCACCACCTCCACGTCGGGCACGAGAGCGGGCACCCGCGCCCTGATCCGCTCCGTCAGCTCCCGCAGCCGCGCGCCCTGCGCCGCCGCCTCGGCCCGCACCGCCCGCAGCGAGGCGGCCGCCGCGACGACGGCCGGGATGTTCTCGAAACCGGCGGCCCGCCCCGACTCCCGCTCGTCGACCGCGCCCGGGGGAGCGAACCGCACCCCCTTGCGTACGACGAGGAGTCCCACGCCCGAGGGACCGCCCCACTTGTGGGCGCTTCCCGTGAGCAGCGACCAGTCCCCTTCGACGGGGCCCCAGGGCAGCGACTGCGCCGCGTCCACGAGGAGCGGCACCCCGGCCGCGCGGCACGCGGCGGCCACCTCGGCCACCGGCTGCTCGGTGCCCACCTCGTGGTTGGCGGACTGCAGACAGGCCAGCGCGGTGTCCGCGCGCAGCGCCGCGGCGTACGCGTCCGGGTCCACGGCCCCGCCCCGGTCCACCGGCACCTCGGTGACCGCCCCGCCGTCCACCTCATGGGCCGCGGCCGAATGGAGCACCGACGAATGTTCGACCGCAGACACGATCAGGTGGTCTCCGACGCGCCGCCGCCCGGCCAGCGCGCCCGCGATCCCGGAGTGCACGGCGCGGGTCCCCGACGAGGTGAAGACGAGCTCGTCGGGCCTGCACCCCACGGAATCGGCGGCCGCCTCGCGCGCGGCGTCGAGCAGCAGCCTGGCCCGCCGCCCCTCGCGGTAGAGCCGCGCGGGATCGGCCCACCCCTCGTCGAGCGAGGCCATCAGGGCCTGCCGGGCAACGGGATGCAGGGGAGCGGAGGAGGCGACATCGAAGTAGGACACGCCCCCACGCTAAGACGTCAACTGGAGGGAGCGCCCCGACGGGGCGTCCCTTAGGGGCGCGGGGAACTGCGCGACAAGCCACGACGGACGTGCGGTCGCGAACCGGGAGACCCCGCCGAGTCACTGGGCGTTCCGACCCCCCGTCAGAAAGCCGCCGACGGCGCGGCGCCCACCCTTCGGAGTGACCCGCGGCGCGTTAGGCACCCTCCCCGCGCGACCCCAAATAGCGTCCAGTAGGGTTTGGTCCGCATAAACATCCAAACCCCTGCCCGCAGCAGGGCGGCGACCGACCAGCGAGAAGGCCGCAGCCGACAGCGCGGGCGAGACTCTCGGGAAGGCGCTACGTGAGTCCCAACGGCTCCGACCGCTCGTCGCGGCGCCCGATGCGGCGGAAGCTGCCGCAGGTGCTGACTGCGGGCCTGATCCTGGCGACCGCCACAGGTTGCACATACAAGGATTTCCCCCGCCTTGGAATGCCCACCCCGGTAACGGAAGAGGCTCCGCGGATTCTCTCCCTCTGGCAGGGCTCGTGGGCGGCAGCGCTCGCCACGGGCGTGCTGGTCTGGGGCCTGATCCTGTGGAGCGTCATCTTCCACCGGCGCAGCCGCACCAAGGTGGAAGTACCTCTGCAGACGCGTTACAACATGCCCATCGAGGCGCTGTACACGGTCGTCCCCCTCGTCATCGTCTCCGTGCTGTTCTACTTCACGGCACGTGACGAGTCGAAGCTCCTCGCTCTCGACGACAAGCCGGCCCACACGATCAACGTGGTCGGCTACCAGTGGAGCTGGGGCTTCAACTACGTCGAGAACGTGAAGGGTTCCGAGGGCGACGCCAAGAAGTCCAAGGACCTGGACGCCATTCCGGAGCGTTTCCGCAAGGACTTCCCGGCCAACGCCGGTGGTGTCTACGAGGTCGGCACGCCCGGCGAGCGGAACCCCCAGAACGGCAACCCCGGCCCGACCCTGTGGCTCCCCAAGGGCGAGAAGGTTCGCTTCGTCCTCACTTCGCGTGACGTCATCCACTCCTTCTGGGTGGTGCCGTTCCTCATGAAGCAGGACGTCATCCCGGGCCACACCAACGCCTTCGAGGTGACTCCGAACAAGGAGGGCACCTTCATGGGCAAGTGCGCCGAGCTCTGCGGCGTCGACCACTCCCGGATGCTCTTCAACGTCAAGGTCGTCTCTCCCGAGCGCTACCAGAAGCACCTGGAAGAGCTCGTGAAGAAGAACCAGACCGGTTACATCCCGGCCGGCATCGAGCAGACGGGCCACGAGAAGAACCGGGAGACGAACAACCTGTGAGCATCCTCAACGAACCCCAGGGTGCCGCGGCAGCAGAGGACTCGTACGAGAACGAGCTGCCGGTACGGCGCAAGCAGCCGGGCAACGTGGTCATCAAGTGGCTCACCACCACCGACCACAAGACCATCGGCACGATGTACCTGGTCACGTCGTTCGCGTTCTTCTGCATCGGCGGTCTGATGGCGCTCTTCATGCGCGCCGAACTGGCCCGTCCCGGCACGCAGATCATGTCGAACGAGCAGTTCAACCAGGCGTTCACGATGCACGGCACGATCATGCTGCTGATGTTCGCGACGCCGCTGTTCGCGGGCTTCGCGAACTGGATCATGCCGCTGCAGATCGGCGCCCCCGACGTCGCCTTCCCGCGACTGAACATGTTCGCCTACTGGCTGTACCTGTTCGGCTCGCTGATCGCCGTCGGCGGTTTCCTCACCCCGCAGGGTGCGGCCGACTTCGGCTGGTTCGCCTACAGCCCGCTGTCGGACGCGGTCCGCTCGCCGGGCATCGGCGCGGACATGTGGATCATGGGTCTGGCCTTCTCCGGCTTCGGCACGATCCTCGGCTCGGTCAACTTCATCACCACGATCATCTGCATGCGCGCGCCCGGCATGACGATGTTCCGGATGCCCATCTTCGTGTGGAACGTCCTGCTGACCGCCGTCCTGGTCCTGCTGGCCTTCCCGGTCCTGGCCGCCGCGCTGTTCGCCCTGGAGGCGGACCGTAAATTCGGTGCCCATGTCTTCGACGCGGCCAACGGCGGCGCCTTGCTATGGCAACACCTCTTCTGGTTCTTCGGCCATCCAGAGGTGTACATCATCGCGTTGCCGTTCTTCGGCATCATTTCCGAGGTCATTCCGGTCTTCTCCCGCAAGCCGATGTTCGGCTACATGGGTCTGATCGGCGCGACCATCGCGATCGCCGGTCTCTCGGTGACGGTGTGGGCCCACCACATGTACGTCACGGGCGGCGTGCTCCTACCGTTCTTCTCCTTCATGACGTTCCTGATCGCCGTGCCAACGGGCGTGAAGTTCTTCAACTGGATCGGAACGATGTGGAAGGGGTCCTTGTCCTTCGAGACCCCGATGCTGTGGGCGGTCGGCTTCCTGATCACCTTCACCTTCGGTGGTCTGACGGGCGTCATCCTGGCCTCGCCGCCGATGGACTTCCACGTCTCCGACTCGTACTTCGTGGTGGCGCACTTCCACTACGTGGTGTTCGGCACCGTGGTGTTCGCGATGTTCTCCGGCTTCCACTTCTGGTGGCCGAAGTTCACCGGCAAGATGCTCGACGAGCGCCTTGGCAAGATCACGTTCTGGACGCTGTTCGTGGGCTTCCACGGCACGTTCCTGGTGCAGCACTGGCTGGGCGCCGAGGGCATGCCGCGTCGGTACGCGGACTACCTCGCCGCCGACGGCTTCACCGCGCTGAACACGATCTCGACGATCTGTTCGTTCGTGCTCGGCCTGTCGATCCTGCCGTTCTTCTACAACATCTGGAAGACCGCCAAGTACGGCAAGAAGGTCGAGGTCGACGACCCGTGGGGCTACGGCCGTTCGCTCGAGTGGGCGACGTCCTGCCCGCCGCCGCGGCACAACTTCCTCACCCTGCCGCGCATTCGCAGTGAATCCCCGGCATTCGACCTGCACCACCCCGAGATCGCCGCGCTCGACCAGCTCGAGAACGCCGGTCACGGTGACAAGGCGCTCGCGGGCACCAAGGAGGCCGGCAAGTGAAGATCCAGGGCAAGATGTTCATCTGGCTGAGCGTCTTCGTCCTCGCCATGGCGATCGTCTATGGCGTGTGGTCGAAGGAGCCCGCCGGTACCACGGCGCTCTTCCTGGCCTTCGGTCTGTGCATCATGATCGGCTACTACCTGGCCTTCACGGCCCGGCGGGTCGACGCGGCCGCACAGGACAACACGGAGGCCGACGTCGCGGACGAGGCCGGCGAGGTGGGCTTCTTCAGCCCGCACAGCTGGCAGCCGCTCTCGCTGGCCGTCGGTGGCGCGCTCGCCTTCATGGGCGTCGTCTTCGGCTGGTGGCTGCTGTACTTCTCGGCCCCGATCATCCTGATCGGCCTGTGGGGCTGGGTGTTCGAGTACTACCGCGGCGAGAACCAGACCCAGTGAGTCTGTAGTTCCCGCACCGCACCGCAAGGGCCCGGACACTCCGCGAGGAGCGTCCGGGCCCTCGCGCGTACGGGGGACCCTCGGACGGGTCACTCGCCGCGCCGGACCTGACCAACCTTCATACCGTGTGTTTTATGAGCCACTCACCGCGAATCCGCACGGTCCTGAGCTGCACGATGCTGGTGGCCGCCCTCGGTGCGGGGGCCACGGCATGCGGCAGCTCCGACGGCCACCCGCTCTCGGCGAAGCCGTACGACGCGGCCGGCCAGATCGCCTTCAACGGCCCCGTGGGCAGCCAGAAGGCGGATCCGGACAAGCCCCTGGAGGTGACCGCCCAGGGCGAGGACGGGCGCATCACCGACGTGACGGCCACCGACGAGCTGGGGCGGTACGTGGCGGGCGAGCTCTCCGCCGACGGCGCCCGCTGGCACAGCACCGCGCCGCTGGCCGCGGGCGCCCACTACTCGGTACGGGTGAGCACCGAGGACGAGGAGGGGTCGCCGGGCCGCAAGGTCATGGCCTTCGACACCACCGAGGCCGCCAAGAAGAAGCAGCTGAAGGTCACCTTCGGCCCCGACGCGGGCAAGTACGGCGTAGGCCAGCCCGTCACGGCCAAGCTCAGCGCCCCGGTGAAGGGCAAGGAGGCCAGGGCGATCGTCGAACGCGCCCTGCGGGTCCAGTCGATGCCCTCCACGGAGGGGTCCTGGTACTGGGTGGACAGCGAGACGCTGCACTACCGCCCGAAGGAGTACTGGCCCGCCAACGCGACCATCAACGTCTCCAGCAACCTCGAGGGCATCAAGGTCAACGACAAGCTGTGGGGCGGCGAGGCCAAGCCGCTGAAGCTGACCACGGGCGACAAGATCGTCGCCGTGACGGACGCCTCGTCGCACTGGATGACGGTCTACCGCAACGGCGAGGAGATCAACTCCATCCCCGTCACGACCGGGAAGCCCGGCTACTCCACCCGCAACGGCGTCAAGGTGGTCCTGGGCAAGGAGTACGTCGTCCGCATGACGAGCGCCAGCATCGGCGCCTCGGACTTCTACGACAAGCAGGTCTACTACGCGACCCGCGTCACTGATTCAGGTGAATATGTCCACGCCGCGCCCTGGTCCGTGGGCTCCCAGGGCTACGACAACACCAGCCACGGCTGCACGGGCATGAGCACCGGGAACGCCGCCTGGTTCTACGAGACCGTGCGCCAGGGCGACATCGTCTCGGTCGTCAACAGCTACGGCGAGGACATGGATCCGTTCGGCAACGGCTTCGGCGACTGGAACCTCGGCTGGAAGAAGTGGCGCGCGGGCAGCGCGCTCCTGAGCGGCACCAAGGAGGGCCCGGCGGCGGTCGACGCGGCCCGACTGCGGCCGGAGGTCTAGCGGCGCCGCAGAACAGCACGGAGGGCCCCGCGCGACGGCGCGGGGCCCTCTGCCGTGATCGGACCGCCGGGGCCTGGCCCCGGCGGCCGGGTGGTTCAGGCCTCGACGGCGAGCCTGGTGCGCAGCAGGGCGGCCAGGGCGGCCGCGAACTCCACGGGCTCGACCGGAAGGGTCACCGCCGCTTCCGCGCGGCTCCAGGTGGCGAGCCAGGCGTCCTGCGGGCGCCCGATGAGCAGCAGCGTGGGCGGGGCCCGGAAGATCTCGTCCTTGATCTGGCGGCACACGCCCATGCCGCCCGCGGGCCTGGCCTCGCCGTCGAGCACACAGACGTCGATGCCGCCCCGGTCCAGCTCCTTGAGCACGGCCGCGGGCGTGGCGCACTCGACGAACTCGACCTCGGGAACGTCCGTCGCCGGCCTGCGTCCGGTGGCCAACCGGACTTGCTCGCGGGTGCTCGCGTTGTCGCTGTAGACCAGCACCGTGGCGGTCGGCTGCATTGTTCCTCCGATACGTCGAGCTGCGTCATGGGACGGGAACCGATGCGCGGATGCTACTCCTCCCGACACCCCGTCAACAGCGGTTCGCACGGCCCTCCGATGGGCCATCCGGGCAGGACACACCCCGCAGACACTCCGAACGGCACCCCCCGGGGTGAGAGCGAGATAAGCGACCGACATAATGTCGGTCGTGGCGACAGCAACGACAGTAGATACCGGGCACGCGCACCCGCCGGTCAATCGACCGAACCTCACCAGCGTCGGAACCATCATCTGGTTGAGTTCCGAGCTGATGTTCTTCGCGGCCCTCTTCGCGATGTACTTCACCCTGCGATCGGTGACAGGTCCTGATCACTGGAAGGAAATGGCTTCGGCCCTGAACTTCCCGTTCTCGGCGACGAACACCACCATCCTGGTGCTCTCTTCCCTCACGTGTCAGCTAGGCGTGTTCGCCGCTGAGCGTGGTGACGTGAAGAAGCTCCGGATGTGGTTCATCGTCACCTTCATCATGGGTGCGATCTTCATCGGCGGTCAGGTGTACGAATACACCGAGCTGGTCAAGCACGAGGGCCTCTCGCTCTCGTCGGACCCGTACGGCTCGGTCTTCTACCTGACCACCGGCTTCCACGGACTGCATGTGACAGGCGGCCTGATCGCCTTCCTGCTGGTCCTCGGCCGCACCTACGCGGCCAGGAGGTTCACCCATGAACAGGCGACCGCAGCCATCGTCGTGTCCTACTACTGGCACTTCGTCGATGTGGTCTGGATCGGCCTCTTCGCCACGATCTACATGATCAAGTAATCGGCGAGTCGCCGACGCGACGTACCGAACATTCCAGAAGCATCGACGCAGAAGATCCTGACACCGGGGTAATCCGTGAAAAAGCTCTCCGCACGACGACGCCATCCGCTGGCGGCGGTCGTCGTCCTACTCCTCGCGCTGGCGGCCACCGGGGGGCTGTACGCCGCGTTCGCGCCGGCGGACAGGGCACAGGCCGATGACACCGCCCAGTCCCTCGCCATCGACGAGGGCAAGAAGCTCTACGCCGTGGGCTGCTCCAGCTGCCACGGAACCGGCGGTCAGGGCTCCTCCGACGGTCCGAGCCTGGTGGGCGTGGGCGCCGCCGCCGTCGACTTCCAGGTCGGCACCGGCCGCATGCCGCTCCAGCAGCAGAGCGCCCAGGCGCCCAAGAAGAAGGTCATCTACAACCAGGCCCAGATCGACCAGCTCGCGGCGTACATCTCGTCGCTGGGCGCCGGTCCCTCGGTCCCGACCGAGAAGCAGTACAGCCCGGACGGGGCGGACATCGCCAAGGGTGGCGAGCTGTTCCGCACCAACTGTGCCCAGTGCCACAACTTCACCGGTGAAGGTGGCGCGTTGACGCACGGCAAGTTCGCGCCTCCGCTGGATGATGTCTCCCCGAAGCACGTCTACGAGGCCATGCAGACCGGTCCGCAGAACATGCCGTCCTTCCCCGACACGACGATGCCGGAGAAGGAGAAGAAGGAGATCATCGCGTACCTCGACGCGGTCAACAGCGAGAAGACCGAGAGCCCTGGCGGTCTCAAGCTGGGTGGTCTGGGTCCGGTCAGTGAAGGCCTGTTCGGCTGGATCTTCGGTCTCGGCTCGCTGATCGCGGTCGCCGTGTGGGTCGCCGCTCGGACCGCAAAGGCCAAGAAGTCATGAGTAGCCAAGAGATTCCAGAAGAGAAGAACCTGCCCAGCGCGCAGGACACCGAGCACGGCTCGGTGGCGGTCGCGGACGAGAACCCGTTCGCCGACCCGGGCCTTCCGCCCCACGAGCACCGTGTCCAGGACATCGACGAGCGGGCCGCCAAGCGTTCCGAGCGCGCGATCGCGTTCATGTTCACGCTGTCCATGCTGGCGACGGTCGGCTTCATCGCCTCGTTCGTGGCCATCCCGGCCGACAAGAGCGTCTACATCTGGCCGATCGGTCACATCAGCGGCCTCAACTTCGCCCTGGGCATGACGCTGGGCGTGGCGCTGTTCTGCATCGGCGCGGGCGCGGTCCACTGGGCCCGCACCCTGATGTCCGACGTGGAGATCGCCGACGAGCGGCACGCCATCGCGGCCGAGCCCGAGGTCAAGGCCAAGGTCATGGCCGACTTCAAGGCCGGTGCCGAGGAGTCGCAGTTCGGCCGGCGCAAGCTGATCCGCAACACGATGTTCGGCGCGCTCGCCCTGGTCCCGCTCTCCGGTGTCGTCCTGCTGCGCGACCTCGGTCCGCTGCCGGAGGACAAGCTCCGGCACACCAAGTGGGCCAAGGGCAAGATGCTCGTGAACATGAACACGCACGAGCCGCTGCGTCCCTCGGACGTGCAGGTCGGTTCGCTGACGTTCGCGATGCCCGAGGGCATGTCGGAGCACGACCACGACTTCCAGACCCAGATCGCCAAGGCCGCCCTGATGATCGTCCGGATCCAGCCGGAGAACATCAAGGACAAGCGCGAGCTGGAGTGGTCGCACGAGGGCGTCGTGGCGTACTCCAAGATCTGCACCCACGTGGGCTGCCCGATCTCCCTGTACGAGCAGCAGACGCACCACGTCCTCTGCCCGTGCCACCAGTCCACCTTCGACCTCTCCGACGGTGCCCGAGTGATCTTCGGCCCGGCCGGTCACGCCCTGCCGCAGCTGCGCATCGGTGTGAACGAGGAGGGCTACCTCGAGGCGCTCGGCGACTTCGAAGAGCCCGTCGGTCCTGCCTTCTGGGAGCGCGGATGAGCACCTCGACTGCTTCGAACGACAATCGGCAGAAAGCGCCCGCCGGTGAGCGGGTGGCGGACTGGGCCGACGGCCGCCTGGGGATCTACTCCCTGGCCAAGGCCAACATGCGCAAGATCTTCCCGGACCACTGGTCCTTCATGCTCGGCGAGATCTGCATGTACAGCTTCATCATCATCATCCTCACGGGTGTGTATCTGACGCTGTTCTTCCACCCGTCGATGAACGAGGTGGAGTACGCGGGCAGCTACGTCCCGCTCCAGGGTCAGCTGATGTCCGAGGCGTTCAACTCGACCATGCACATCTCCTTCGATGTGCGCGGTGGTCTGCTGATCCGGCAGATCCACCACTGGGCGGCGCTGATCTTCCTCGCGGCGATGTTCGTGCACATGATGCGCGTGTTCTTCACGGGTGCCTTCCGCAAGCCCCGCGAGGTCAACTGGCTGTTCGGCTTCCTGCTGTTCGTCCTCGGCATGTTCACCGGCTTCACCGGTTACTCGCTCCCGGACGACCTGCTCTCCGGCACCGGTGTCCGCTTCATGCAGGGCGCGATCCTGTCCGTCCCGGTCATCGGCACGTATCTGTCGATGTTCCTGTTCGGCGGGGAGTTCCCGGGCGGCGACTTCGTGGCGCGGTTCTACTCGGTGCACATCCTGCTGCTGCCGGGCATCATGCTCGGCCTGATGGTGGCGCACCTGATCCTGGTCTTCTACCACAAGCACACGCAGTTCGCGGGCCCCGGGAAGACCAACAAGAACGTCGTCGGCATGCCGCTGCTCCCGGTCTACATGGCCAAGGCCGGAGGCTTCTTCTTCCTGGTCTTCGGTGTCATCGCGGCCATCGCGGCGATCGCCTCGATCAACCCGATCTGGGCCCTCGGCCCGTACCGCCCGGACCAGGTGTCCACCGGCGCCCAGCCCGACTGGTACATGGGCTTCGCCGAGGGTCTGATCCGTGTCATGCCGGGCTGGGAGATCAACGCCTGGGGCCACACGCTCGTCCTGGGCGTGATGATCCCGCTGGCGGTCTTCCCGCTGGTCCTGGTGGCCATCGCGGTCTACCCGTTCATCGAGTCCTGGGTCACCGGGGACAAGCGCGAGCACCACATCCTGGACCGCCCGCGCAACGCCCCGACCCGTACGGCCTTCGGTGTCGCCTGGATCACGGCGTACTTCGTGATGCTGGTGGGTGGTGGAAACGACCTGTGGGCCACGCACTTCCACCTGTCGCTGAACGCCATCACCTGGTTCGTCCGGATCTTCTTCTTCGTCGGACCGGTCATCGCCTTCATCGTGACCAAGCGGATCTGCATGGGTCTCCAGCGGCGCGACAAGGACAAGGTGCTGCACGGGCGCGAGTCCGGCATCATCAAGCGCCTGCCGCACGGTGAGTTCATCGAGGTCCACGAGCCGCTCAGCCAGGAGCAGCTGCACACCCTCACGGCGCACGAGCAGTACCAGCCGCTCGAGATCGGCCCGACGGTCGACGAGAACGGCGTCGAGCGCAAGGTGTCCGGCTCCGAGAAGCTCAGGGCCAAGCTCTCCAAGGGCTACTACGGGGAGGACAACCAGATCCCCAAGGCCACCGCCGAGGAGTACAAGGAGATCACGAGCGGCCACGGCCACCACTGATCAACCGAAGCTCTCGAAGCTCTGACCACAAGGTCGCCACGGCAGGAGCCCCGTCCATTGCATGGACGGGGCTCTTTGCCGTCCCGGGGGCTGGATAGGGTGGTCCCACCCCCTTGTCGAGGGGCGCGTCTTCATACTTCGAGAAACCCCAGGAGCGGCCATGAGCGCTGTGACCCCCGCAGGAGGCACTACCGCGGCGGGCCGTTCCTGGCCCGACGTACTGAACGGCCTGCTCGACGGCCGCGACCAGAGCGCCGACGACACCGCGTGGGCCATGGACCGCATCATGCGCGGCGAGGCCACCGACGCGCAGATCGCGGGCTTCGTGGTCGCGCTGCGCGCCAAGGGCGAGACCGTCGAGGAGATCTCCGGGCTCGTACGGACGATGTACGAGCACGCCAACGTGATCGAGGTGCCGGGGGAGACCGTCGACATCGTCGGGACCGGCGGGGACGGGGCCAAGACCGTCAACATCTCGACCATGTCCGCGATCGTCGTCGCGGGCGCGGGGGCGAAGGTCGTCAAGCACGGCAACCGCGCCGCCTCCAGTGCCTCGGGCTCCTCCGACGTACTGGAAAAGCTCGGGGTCAACCTGGAGCTGCCGCTGCACCGGGTCGTCGAGGTCGCGGAGGAGGCGGGGATCACCTTCTGCTTCGCGGTGAAGTTCCACCCGGCGCTGCGGCACGCGGGCGCGGCGCGCGGCCAGTTGGGGATCAGGAC
Source organism: Streptomyces formicae (assembly GCF_002556545.1). Classification (NCBI taxonomy): domain Bacteria; kingdom Bacillati; phylum Actinomycetota; class Actinomycetes; order Kitasatosporales; family Streptomycetaceae; genus Streptomyces; species Streptomyces formicae. The sequence goes on along the minus strand of NZ_CP022685.1, from coordinate 2,549,012 downwards.
CGTCTTCAACCTGCTCGGTCCGCTCACCAATCCGGCCAGGGTGCGGGCCCAGGCGGTCGGCGTCGCCGATCCCCGGATGGCGCCCATCGTGGCGGGCGTCTTCGCCGAGCGCGGGCACTCCTCGCTCGTCTTCCGCGGCGACGACGGGCTCGACGAGCTGACGACGACGGGCACCTCCCGCGTCTGGGTGGTGCGCGACGGTGTCGTGCGCGAGGAGTCCTTCGACCCGCGGGACGTCGGCATCGAGCTGGTGGAGATCTCCGCGCTGCGCGGCGCGGACGCCTCGTACAACGCGGAGGTCGCGCTGCGGCTCCTGGACGGCGAGACGGGACCCGTGCGGGACGCGGTGCTGCTCAACGCGGCCGCGGCGCTCGTGGCTCTGAAGCCGACCGACGAGCCGTTCGCGGAGCAGATCAGGGCGGGCATGGCGCGGGCCGCCGAGGCGATCGACACCGGGTCCGCCAAGCGGGCCCTGGAGCGCTGGGTGGCGGCCAGCAACCGCTGAGCGGGCCGCCGGTGTGACGCACGGCGCAGTCCGGATCCTGGACTGCGCCTTGCGCGCCGAAGATCGTGTGGCAGGATGCTGCACAGGTCATGAGTGACAGCGACTACGGCCCCGGCCCGCTGTCCGGCAACCCTCCGTCCGTGGCGGGGTGCCCCGGGTGAAGACCAGGTCGTACGCAGCAAGGCGTATGGCAAGCGCGGACCCCTCGCAACCCTGGGGTCCTGGTCCTCAAGGGAGCAGTCTCGTGAGCAAGCGAATGTGACAGGGCTTCCACGCCCCGCCTCCGCACACCCTTTTTCACCTTTCTCCTGCGCTGTCGACCGACGTCCGGCGCAGTGATCTCGCCTGCCTCTCACGGGAGTTCGCCATGTCTGTTTCCGCCGTTGCCGTCGACGCGTCCGTCTGTGCCCAGCCGCTGCCCGTGCTCGGCGCGGACGTCACCGTTCCGCTGGTCACCGGTGGTGAGGTGACGTACGCGGCGCTCGACTACGCGGCGAGCGCGCCCGCGTTGCAGCGGGTGTGGGACGACGTGGCGGCCTACGCCCCCTACTACGGCAGCGTGCACCGCGGGGCCGGGTACCTGTCGCAGCTCTCCACCGACCTCTTCGAGAACTCCCGCGCGACGGTCGCCGAGTTCCTCGGGTGCCGCGAGGACGACCAGGTGATCTTCACGCGGTCGACCACCGACTCGCTGAACCTGCTCGCCGCCGCGCTGCCCGCCGACTGCCAGGTCTTCGTCTTCGAGACCGAACACCACGCCTCGCTGCTGCCGTGGCGGGACGCGCGGGTGACCTACCTCAACGCGCCGCGTACGCCGGACGAGGCGGTGCAGACGCTGGAGCGGGCCCTTGCCGACCGTGACCCCTACGGCCCGGCCCTGGTCTGCGTGACCGGCGCCTCCAACGTCACCGGCGAGCTGTGGCCGGTGCGCGAGCTGGCCGCCGCCGCGCACGCGCACGGCGCCCGCATCGTCCTCGACGCCGCGCAGCTCGCACCCCACCACCCCGTCTCCATCGACGAGTTGGACGTGGACTGGGTCGCCTTCTCCGGCCACAAGCTGTACGCGCCGTTCGGCTCCGGCGTGCTCGCGGGGCGCTCCGACTGGCTGCGCGGCGCCGAGCCGTACCTCGCGGGCGGCGGGGCATCGCGGAAGGTGGCGCGGCGCGCCGACGGCGGCGTGGACGTGGAGTGGCACGACACCGCCGCGCGGCACGAGGCGGGGTCGCCCAACGTCATCGGCGTCTACTCCATCGCCGCCGCCTGCAAGGCGCTGACCGAGGCCGGATTCGACGAACTGGTCGCCAGGGAGCGGTACTTGATCGCGAAGGTGCGCGAGGGGCTCGCCGAGGTGCCCGCCGTGCGCGTGCTCTCGCTCTTCGGTGACGACGCGCCGCGCGTGGGCGTCATCTCCTTCGTCGTGGACGGCTGGAACAGCTCGCACTTCGCCGCCGCGCTCTCCGCCGAGTACGGGATCGGCGTGCGCGACGGTCTGTTCTGCGCCCACCCGCTGGTGCGCACCCTGCTCGGCAGCGAGCCCGACGAGCCCGGCGAGTGCGGCGCGCCCGAGGCCGCGCCCGGCGAGAAGTCGCTCAACGCCATCCGCGTGAGCTTCGGCGCGGGCACCCCCGACGAGCACGTCGAGCGCTTCGTGCGCGCCGTCAAGGAGCTGGTGGCCGACGGCGCGCGGTGGAGCTACCGCACCGAGGACGGCCGCTGCGTGCCGGACACCAGCGTCGCCGCCTGACCCGGCAGGCGCGAGCCGAGCTGGATCATCCGCAGGGCCCGCTCGGTCGCGTCGGTGAGGAACTCGCCGCCCCTGCCGAGCGCCTCGGTCAGGGAGACGGGGGCGGGCAGGATCGCGCTGTAGGCGTCGACACCGGCGGCCCGCACGTGGTGCGCGCCCCGGCCGATCGTGCCCGCGAGCACCAGGACCGGTCGGTCGAACATCTTGGCGCGGCGGGCCACCTCGGCGGGGATCTTGCCGCGCGGGGTCTGGTGGTCGAGGGCGCCCTCCGCCGTGATGACCAGGTCGGCGCGGGCGAGCCTGGCGTCCAGGTCGAGCTGGTCGAGCAGCACGTCGAAGCGGGGGAGCAGGGCGGCGCCGAGGGCCGCGAGTCCTGCGCCGAGTCCGCCGGACGCGCCCGTGCCGGGGCCCAGTGAGAGGTCGGCGCTGACGCGCAGGTCGCGCGTCAGGACGTACGCCCAGTGGTCGAGGCCGGCGGCGAGCTCCTCGACCTGGCGGGGGGTGGCGCCCTTCTGGGGGCCGAAGACGCGGGCCACGCCGCGCTCGCCGCACAGGACGTTGAAGGGGTTGCAGGCCACCTGGATGTCGGTGGCCGCGACGCGCGGGTCGATGCCGGTGGTGTCGATGCGGTTCAGGCGCGTCAACTCCCTTCCGCCGTGCGGCAGTTCCCAGCCGTCCAGGTCCAGGAGGCGGGCGCCGAGGGCCTGCAGCGCCCCGGCGCCGCCGTCCGAGGTGCCCGAGTCGCCGCAGCCGACCAGGATCCGCCGGGCGCCCGCGTCCAGGGCGGCGCGGATCAGCTCGCCGACGCCGTACGTCGTGGTGGCGCCAGGGTCGCGCAGATCGCGGGGGACCAGGGAGAGGCCCGCCACGGCCGCCATCTCGACGACCGCGGTGCCGTCGGGCAGCAGCGCGAAGTGCGTGCCGATCGGCTGGCCGACGGGGCCGGTGGCGGGCAGCGCGACCAGGCGGCCGCCCTCCGCGGCGGCCAGCGCGCGTGCCGTGCCCTCGCCGCCGTCCACCAGCGGGATCAGGTCGGTCTCGGCGTGCGGGACGACACGGCGTACGCCCGCGGCGATGGCCTCGGCCGCCGCGCCCGCGGACAGGGATTCCTTGAAGCCGCTGGGGGCGATGGCGAAACGGGTCAGCATGAGGGTCTCCCAGGGATCTAACGGACGGGGACGCCGAGCAGCGGCCAGAGCGTGACGGCGCACAGCAGGACGAGCGCGGCGGACAGCGGGGCCAGGACGGCGGAGAGCCGCAGCAGGTCGCGCGGGGTGTAGGTGGGGACGCCGGGGACCTCGGCGAAGAGCGTGACCGGCTTGGCGGAGGCGGGCAGCGTGTGGCAGAAGCCCGCGGCCGCGGTGGAGGCGAGCGCCGCCGCGACCGGGTTCACGCCCGCGCCGACGGCCGCCGCGACGACCAGCGGGACGAGCACGGAGGAGCGGGCGGAGCGGGACTGGAGCACCAGGTGCGCGGCCGTGCTGACCGCGACGACCACGGTGAGGAACAGCCACGGGGGCAGGTCCAGGGGCAGGCCGCCGACCAGCCACGTGGCCGCGCCCGAGTCGGCGAGCGCGACGCCCATCGCCATCGTCGCCGCCATGAAGAGGAGCAGGGACCAGGGGACGGTCTTCAGCGCGTCCTTGAGGCGTACGGTGCCGAGCGCGGGCGACGAGGCGACGACCGCGCCGATCAACGCGACGACGGCGGGCGGCACTTGGTGCAGGGGTTCGCTGCACCAGAGCACGACGACCGTGGCGAGCAGCAGGGCGCAGCGCGTCTCCGCGGGCTCCCAGGGGCCGGTGACCGGCTGTTCGCTGTGTTCCTGGAGCTGGTCGAGGGTGATGCGGACCGGGCCCTTGCGGTCGGCGCGCCGGGTGGTCGTCAACAGGACGGCCTCCGCCGCCAGATGGGATGAAGCCACGGCCAGGGGCAGACCGAGCAGCAGCCACTGGGTGAAGCCGACGCGCTCCCCGGTCGCCTCCCAGAGGACCGACACGGTGATCAGATGTGCGCCCGCTCCGATCAGGGTCGCGACGGCGGACAGCAGGATCACGGTCGGAAAGAGCAGTGCGAGCATCACGACCAGTCGTTTCCGGTCGGCGAGGACCTTGGCGAGGGCCAGGAAGACGGGCAGCGCGAGCGCGGCGCGTCCCGAGGTGGCGGGCACCGCGAAGGCCGTCACCACCAGCGCGGCGGTGGTCAGGTGGGTCAGCTGCCGTACGCTGCGCGCCCCGCTGACCAGGAACGCCGCCGCCCGCCCCGAGAGGCCGCTGCGCGCCACCGCGGCCGCGAGGACGAAGGCGCAGATCAGCAGCCAGACCGTCTCGTCGCCGAGGGTGCCGAAGAGGGTGTCGCTGCTGATCACCCCGGTCGCGGTGAGGGCGAGGCCCGCGCCGAGGGCGATGTAGGTGTCGTCGATCGGCGTGCCGATCCAGGCGCAGGTCGCCAGGGCGAAGACGCCGAGGGTCAGGCGGGCGTCGGCGCCGAGGCCCGGGAAGTTCCCGGGGACCAGGAGCAGCGCGCAGACGCTGAGCGCGATGCAGAGGGTCACGGCTTGGCGCGGGTTCAGGGTCACGCCGTTCAGCGTGCGGCGGCGCCGTGAGCCCTCAATGAGCCGAAGATGAAGGGAACTTCACCGAAGGCCCCGTAAGGGGCGCGGGGAACTGCGCGAGCAACCAGAGAAAAGCCGCAGTCGCGTCTGCCAGGTTGCTCGGCAGACGCGACTGCGGCTTTGCGTGCGCTGAGCGCGCAGTTCCCCGCGCCCCTTACGGGGCCCCGCCCCTCCCGCTCACTCCGGAAGCCGATAGCCCATGCCCCGCACCGTCTCCACCCGCTCCGCGCCCAGCTTCTTGCGCAGCGCGCGTACGTACACGTCCACGATGTTGGAGCCGGGATCGAAGTCGTACCCCCAGACGTGCGACAGGATCTGCTCCCGCGAGAGCACCTGCCCGGGGTGGCGCAGGAAGAGTTCGAGCAACACGAACTCACGTGCCGTCAGGTCCACCGTCCGCTCGCCCGAACGGGCCCTGCGGGTGCGCAGGTCCAGCGTGAGTTCCCCGCTGCGCAGCACCGTCACCTCGGGCGCCCGCGCCGCCGTGCGCAGCCGGAGCCGGACCCGGGCGAGCAGCTCCTCGAAGCGGAACGGCTTGGTCATCCAGTCGTCCGCGCCGCCCTCCAGGCCCGCCACGGTGTCCCGCACCGAATCGCGCGCGGTGAGCACGATGACGGGGGTGGTCACCCGGGCCTCGCGCAACTGCCGCAGGACCGTGAAGCCGTCCTTGCCCGGCAGCCCGATGTCCAGGACGACCAGGTCGAAGCCGCCCGTCAGGGCGTAGTCGTGGGCGCTGTCGCCGTCGCCGACCACGGTGGTGGTGAAGCCGTTGGCGCGCAGGCCCTTCTCGACGAAGGAGGCGATGCGCTCCTCGTCCTCCACGATCAGGATCCGGTTCACGGGTGCGCTGTCCCTTCCTGCGACTGCCTCACGAGGACGAAGGTGGCGCCGCCGCCGTCCGTCGGGCGCAGCTCCACGCGCCCGCCGTGGCCCTCGGCGATCGCCTTCACGATGGCGAGGCCGAGCCCCGCCCCGGTGGCACGGGAGCCGCGCCGCGCGGTGCCGCGCCGGAACCGCTCGAAGATCACCGCGGCGTCCTGCGGCTGTACGCCGGGTCCCGTGTCGGCGACGTACAGCTCGACGCGTCCCTCGCACACCCGCGAGCCGATGCTGACGCGCTGGCCGGGAGCGGTGTGCTGGACGGCGTTCTGGGCCAGCTGCACCATCGCCTGGGTGATGCGCTGGGGATCGAGGTCGGTCTCGGCGTCGGCGACCTCGGCGAGGGCCCAGTCGCGCTCGCCGAGCGCCCGCGCCTTGACGAAGACGTCCGCGGTCAGCTCGGCGAGCTGCACCGGCTCCGGGGTGACGAAGTCGGGGCGCTCGGCCTTGGCGAGCAGCAGCAGGTCCTCCACGATCCGGCTCATCCGGTCCAGCTCCTCCGTCACGATGCGGACGGTCTCCTCGCGCTCGCCGGGGTCGTCGCCCATGAGCTCCAGATGGCCGCGCACGATGGTGATCGGGGTGCGCAGCTCGTGGCCCGCGTCGTCGACGAACTCGCGCTGCGCGGCGAAGGCCCGCTCCAGGCGGTCCAGCATGCCGTTGAACGTCTCGGCGAGGGCCGCGATGTCGTCCCTGCCCTGGACCGGGATGCGCTGGGTCAGGTCCTGCTCGGTGAGCTGGGCCGCGGTCGTACGCACCAGGCGCACCGGTTTGAGGATGCGGCCCGCGACGGCCCAGCCGATGCCCGTCGTCATCAGGAGCGCCACCCCGGAGATCGCGAGCAGCATGGTGAACACGTCACCGGCCTTGGCCTGTTCGCCCGCCGGGTGGAAGGCGACGACGAACGCGGCCGCAGGGTGGCCGCCGCTCGGCGCGATCTCCACCTTCGCCCAGCGGACCTCGCCCCGGTCGCGGTGGAGGGTGCCGGTCGCGTCGGGGGACTCGAAGACCGTCCGCAGCGCGGCGGGGTCCTCGGCGAGCGGATGGGCGATCCTCGGCTCGCGCGCCTGCTCCTTCTTCGCGGGCGCCCCGCCGGGCCTGCCGACCAGGCCGAGGAGCTCCTCGTCGGGGTCGGCGTACTGCCGGGACAGGAAGAGCCTGAGCAGGGGGTCGGGGGCGGTGAACCGCTCGCCGGTGTGCGGGTCGACGCCTTCGCGGGCCAGGTTGGTGAACTCCCCGGTCTCCTGGGCGAGGAGCCCGTCGATGCGGTGGTCGACGTCGCGCAGCAGGACGGAACGGGTGGTGGCGGCGACCGCGGTCAGCGCCACGGTCATCACCACGAGGAGCCAGAGCAGGATGCGGACACGGGCCGATATCCAGCGGTGCGGGCGCTCAGCCGTCGTCACCGGGGCCGTCGTCGTCGTTGTCGCCCCGGCCTTCGCCGCCTTCGTTGCCGTCGTCGTCGTGGTCATCGCCCGAGGAATTCTCGCTCACCGGCGGCGGCGAGACCTTCTCGTCGCTCGGCGTCGGCCGGGGCGTGGTGGGCTTCGACGACGGGGAGCCGCTCTCCAGCTGCACCTTGGGCGGTGCCTTGGGGGACTCGGGGCTGTCGGTCAAGGCGTAACTGGTCGCGGCGATGCCCAGCGGGATCGCGACGACGGCGGCCAGGGCGGCCATGCGGTGGGAGAAGACCATGACAGTGAGGGTGGCCGACGTACCGGGGCGCCAGGATGAGCGGCGGATGAAGAAACCCTCATGCGGACGGCCCGGCGGCCCGAGGAGCGGTGGTTACGAGTCGAGGCCGATCGCGAACGCCGCTTCCAGGTCGTGCTGGGAGTACGTGCGGAACGCGACATGCGTGTCCGTGCCCTCCACGCCGGGGATCTTGCTGATCCGGCCGGGGATGACGTCCGCGAGGTCGTCGTGGCGCGTGACGCGGACCATCGCGATCAGGTCGTACGTACCGGTCACGGAGAAGACCTCGCTGACGCAGTCGAGCGCGGCGATCGACTCGGCGATCTCCGGAATCCGGTCCACGCTGGTCTTGATGAGCACGATCGCGGTGATCACGGCTGGCTGTCTCCCTCGGTGGCCGGTGCTGTGCCCTTCACCTTAGCCCTCCACCCATAGACACCCCACGCGTACAGGAAACCGAGGGAGAAGCCCACCAGGTGGGCCAGATAGGCCACTCCCGTGCCCTGGCCGCCCTGCCCCGCCGCGAGCCACTGGATCGCCACCCAGAACGGCAGCACCAGCCAGGCCGGAAAGCGCAGTGGCAGGAAGAAGAGGAACGGGAAGAGGCTGGTGACGCGTGCCTTCGGGAAGAGATAGAGAAAGGCGCCGAGGACGGCCGAGATCGCCCCCGACGCCCCGACCAGCGTCTTGTCGGATCCGGCGTGCGCGGCCGCGTAGGCCAGGAGCGCGAAGTATCCGCAGACGACGTAGAAGAGCGCGTACGGGAGGTGGCCCATGCGGTCCTCGACCATCGCACCGAAGACGTACAAGAAGAGCATGTTCCCGAGCAGATGAAGCCAGCTTCCGTGCACGAAAAGAGCGGTCAGCGGTCCCAGGGCGGCACGCGGGACACCGCTGAACAGTTCGACGGGTACCACTCCCCAGCGCTCGAAGTAGGTCTGCTCCGCGGCGAGCAGCCGGGCGCCGTCGCCGTACCCGGGGTTGAGCCCGGACACCGGGGAGAGAACGAAGACCAGGCAGCAGACGACGATCAGTCCGTACGTCACGGGGGCGGACTGCCCCCGGAGCATCCGGCCCGCCTTCGAACCCCATGTGTTGATCATGAACAGAGCATGACGTAACGGGCGCTACCTGCACAGACCGCCATGCCGCGCCGGAGGCCGCCGCGTGGCACCCCTTACAGGCCTTAGGGTTACGGGCAATACGTAGCCGACGAAAGCGAACAGCCACGATGACGGTTCCCCTGCCGACCGACTCCACCCGGTGGCGCTGCACGCTGTGCGGCAATCTCACGCGTTTCGACGTGACCCGCACGTCGAAGGTCGTCGAGTATGTCCATCTCGACCTGGCCGGTGAGTCGAACGTCGAGGAACGCGAGGTGGTCAGTGAGACCATCGAGTCCGTGCGCTGCCGCTGGTGCAACGCAGTGGATCAGGTGGAACTCGTGGACAGGCCGGGCACCGACTCCTGAGGGAGCGGGGCCCGCACAGCTAGTGGGGTGACGGATGGTGGAGAGCGCGAGCGGGGAGCCGGACGACGGCGCCGCTGAGGTGCTCGACCGCCCGCTGCCCGACGGGGTGCGTCGGCGGGTCGTCCAGATCGCGTCGGACGGCTTCGGCGGGCTCACCCTGACCGAACTGCCCGCACAGCTGCGGCAGTACGCCCGCTTCACGCCCACGCGGCGCGCGAAGTTCGCGGGCAACGCCATGGCGGCGGCGCTGGAGAGCGACACGCTCTTCCGGCAGCGCATCGCCGAACGTCTCAGAGAGGCCCAGCCCGAGCTCGCGGGCGCCCTGGACGCGGGCTCACCGCCCCCCGCCGCCGACCCCCTCGACGTCGCGGCCGCGGCCTACGTGCTGCGCCCCACGGGCTGGGTGAAGCTGGTCACCGCGGCGGGCGAGGAGGCCCAGCGGGCCGACGCCGAGCGCGTCGACGAGGAGACCAGGGCCGAGCTGGAGCGGCTGCGCGAGGAACTCGCCGCCGCCCGCGACCAGACGAGGGCGGAGACCGAGCGGCTGCGCACGGAACTCGAATCGGCGCGCAGGGAAGCCGAATCGATGCACCGCAAGCTGCGCGGGGCCCTCAGCGACGTCAAGCGGGGCGAGGCCGCGCTGCGTAAGGTGGCCGGTGAGATCGAGTCGGTGCGCGCCGAGGGGCAGGCCCAGGTGTCCGCCGCGGAGAGCGAGACCCGGCGCGTCAAGGCGCGGCTCGCCGAGACCGAGGCCGCCCTGGAGGCCAGCCGCAGGGCCGCCCGCGAGGGGCGCAGCGTCGAGGACATGCGGGTGCGGCTGCTGCTCGACACGGTCCTGGAGTCCGCTCAGGGGCTGCGCCGCGAGCTGGCCCTGCCGCCCGTGTCGGTGCGGCCCGCGGAGACCGTGGACGCCGTGGAGCCGGGCCGGATGTCGCCCAAGGACATCGCGGCGCGCGCGCTCTCGGAGAACGACCCGGCGATCCTCGACCAGTTGCTCGCCCTGCCCCAGGCCCACCTGGTCGTGGACGGCTACAACGTCACCAAGACCGGCTACCCCACGATGCCGCTGGAGAAGCAGCGGCTGCGCCTGCTCGGCTCGCTCTCGCAGCTGGCCCTGCAGTCGGGCGCCGAGGTCACCTGCGTCTTCGACGGCGCCGAGCTGGCCGCGCCGGTGCTGCTCGCGCCGCCGCGCGGGGTCAGGGTGCTCTTCTCCAAGCCCGGCGTCACGGCGGACGAGCTGATCCGCCAACTGGTGCGCGCGGAGCCGCCGGGGCGGCCCGTGGTGGTCGTCTCGACCGACCGCGAGGTGGCCGACGGGATCGCCAAGGCGGGTGCGCGCCCGGTGGCTTCGGTGGTGCTCCTCAAGCGGCTTTCGCGGGGCTAAGGGTGCGCACGTAACTCCTGTGCCCTATGCCCGGATTGAGGCGCGCCGCACGCGACGTAGCGTCAAAAGATCATTACTGGCTGTGGGTTGTCGGTAAAGAATGCATTCGGTGGGCCACTTTTTCCTGGTCAGGATTTGAACTGATCACAAGAAGGTCACTAATGTCTCGCCTCGAACCTCCGCTCGGTTGATCACCCATCCGGGGTGACGGCGGCGGTACCCGCCCACCGGGTCTTCGGTAGGCGGCTGGAGGAAGAAGGAGCCGCCTTCGTGGCGTCCCACCGTCGACCCAAGCAGCCGAGCCGCACCCGCGTGAGCGTGCTGACCGCGACCGCCGCCGCTGCCGTAGCCCTCACCTCGCAGGGCGCCGCCCAGGCCGCACCGAAGCCGAGCAAGGACGAGGTCAAGTCCAAGGTCGACGCACTCTACGAAGACGCGGGCCGGGCCACCGACAAGTACAACGGGGCCAAGGAGAAGCAGGAGAAGCTCGAGAAGCAGATCGGCGACCTCCAGGACAAGGTCGCCCGCGGCCAGGAGGAGCTCAACGACCTGCGCGGCGGCCTCGGTTCGATGGCCAGCGCCCAGTACCGCTCCGGCGGCATCGACCCTTCCCTGCAGCTCTTCCTCTCCTCCGACCCGGACAACTACCTCGACAAGGCGTCCGCCCTCGACCAGCTGAGCAGCAAGCAGGTCGAGTCGCTCAAGAAGATCCAGGAGAAGCAGCGGGACCTCGCGCAGCAGCGCAAGGAGGCCGCGGGCAAGCTGGACGACCTCGCGGACACCCGCAAGGAGCTCGGCCGCAAGAAGCAGGAAGTCCAGGGCAAGCTCGGCGAGGCGCAGAAGCTCCTCAACACGCTGACGGCCAAGGAGAAGCAGGCCCTCGCCGCCAAGGAGCAGAAGCGCGCGAGCCGCGCCGCCGACAACCGCGCGGACCTCGGCAAGGAGGCCCCGGCCTCGAACCGCGGCGCCGCCGCCCTGGCCGCCGCTGCCACCCAGCTCGGCAAGCCGTACGTCTCCGGCGGCTCGGGCCCCAACTCCTACGACTGCTCCGGGCTCACCCAGTGGGCGTACGCCCAGGCCGACGTGTCCATCACCCGGACCACGTACACCCAGCAGAACGACGGCACCAAGATAGGCCGCAGCGAGCTCAAGCCCGGCGACCTGGTGTTCTTCAACAACCTCGCGCACGTCGGCTTCTACGCGGGCAACGGCCAGGTGCTGCACGCCCCCAAGCCCGGCGCCGTGGTGCGCTACGAGTCGATGGCGTACCTGGGCACCTTCCAGTTCGGCGTCCGCGTCGCCTGACCCCGACGTCAACGCGCTGCCGACACCGCCCAAACGGGCGAATTCCGGCAACTCCCGCTGACCCCGCGCCCCGTTGATGACCTGCGTCTGAGGCGGGGCGTCGGGCTGTCCGCGCGCTTTCCGCACCCCGCGAGGTCTTTGGCCCCTCCGTAGTCGCACGGCTACTGTCGGCGCGCATTCCCCCGGACAGGCGGGGGTCCTTCAGCGGAAGGGAGAGCGGCGTCCCGTGGGGTCCCATCGCCGTCCCGCACAGCCCGGTCTCGACCGGAGCACGCGCGTCACCGTTCTTTCCGCTGCCGCGGCCACCGCGGCAGTGGCCTTCGGCGCGGCGCCCGCCGGCGCAGCGCCGCAGGACAAGCCGTCCGACACCCGGGCCCAGGTGGACCGGCTCTACGAACAGGCCGAGCAGGCCACCGAGTCGTACAACAAGGCCGACGAGCGCGCGGACAAGCTGCACGCGCAGGTCGAGCGGACCAAGGACAGCGTCGCGCGCGGCCAGGAGCGCATCAACACGATGCGCGGTGCGCTCGGTTCGCTGGCGGGCGCGCAGTACCGCGAGGGCGGCATCGACCCGTCCCTGGCCCTGATGCTCTCCTCCGACCCGGACGGCTACCTGGAGAAGGCCGCCGCCCTCGACCGCATCGGCTCCCGGCAGGCGGGCGCGCTCAAGGACCTCCAGCAGGCCCAGCGCGCGCTCTCGCAGCAGCGCGCGGAGGCCACCCGCAAGCTGGCCGAACTGGAGAAGAGCCGCACCGCCGTCGCCCGCCACAAGCGCACCGTCGAGCACAAGCTCGCCAAGGCCAGGCGGCTGCTCAACTCGATGCCGAGCAAGGAGCGCGAGGAGTACGACAGGTCGTCGCGCTCCGGCGAGGGACGCGCCGAGCTGCCCGACCTGGCGGGCGCGGACGCCGCGTCCTCCTCGCGCGCCGCCGCGGCCATCGCCGCCGCACGGAGCGCGGTCGGCCGCCCCTACGTGTGGGGGGCCAACGGCCCGTCCGGATTCGACTGTTCGGGCCTCATGCAGTGGTCGTACGCCCAGGCCGGGGTCGGCCTGCCGCGCACCTCGCAGGCCCAGCGGTACGCGGGACGCCAGGTGCCGCTGTCCCAGGCGCGGCCCGGCGACCTGGTCGCCTACCGCGACGACGCCAGCCACATCGGGATGTACGTGGGCAACGGCCAGGTGGTGCACGCCCCCTACCCCGGCGCCGCGGTGCGCTACGACCCGGTGGGCATGATGCCGGTGTCGTCCGTGACCCGGGTCTGACCCGCGGCCCGGAGGCGGCGCACCGTACGATCGGAACGTGGCTGGTCACGGGCGTGGGTCGGGGAGGGTGGCGCTGTGCTTCGCGCTCTGCCTCGCCGTGCTCGCCGGATGCGGCGGCGATCCGGTCCCGGACGCCGCGGGACGCGAGGTGCGGGCGCTGCTCGAACAGCGCGCGCACGCCGTCCTGACCGGGGACGAACCGGCGTACGAGCGCACCGAGCGGCCGACGGCCGGCGCGCCCGACCTCTTCGAGAACGTCCGCGACGTGCCGCTGAGCTCCTGGGAGTACCGCCTGACCCGCCTCGACGACTCGGGCGCGAAGGCCACGGCGAGTGCCCAACTCCGCTACCGCGTCAAGGGCTACGACCGCGCCCCGCTCACCGCCGAGCGCACGCTCTCCCTGGAGCGGGACGACGGTCGGTGGTACGTCACCGCGGAGCGGCCCGCGAAGAAGTCGGGCGAGCAGCTCTGGGACCAGGGGCGGGTGACGGCCGCGCGGGGTGAGCGGAGCCTGGTGCTCGGCGTCGGCCGGAGCGCCGCGGAGCTGCGCACCCACCGCGAGGTCGCCGACCGCGCGGTGCCCGCGGTGCGCGCCGCCTGGCCGGGCGACTGGCCCGAGCGGGTCGTCGTCCTGGTGCCCCGGTCCCTCGACGGCATGGCGGGGCTCCTCGGGGCGCCCGCCTCCGGGTATCGGGGGATCGCCGCGGTCACCACGGGCGAGGCGGGCGGTTCGCGGCGCTCGCCCGCCGACCGGATCATCGTCAACCCCGAGGCGTACGGCGTCCTCGGCGACTTCGGCAAGCAGGTCGTCCTCACCCACGAGACGACCCACGTCGCGACCCGCGCGCAGACCTCGGCGGCCACCCCGCTCTGGCTCTCCGAGGGCTTCGCGGACTGGGTGGGCTACCGGGGCACCGGGCGCACGGCGGCGCAGGCCGCGCCCGAGCTGCGGCGCGCGGTCCTGGCCGGGCGGCTGCCGAAGGAGCTCCCCGAGGACGACGACTTCGGCTTCGGGGGCGACGCGGACGCTCTCGCGCAGTCGTACGAAGGGGCGTGGCTGGCCTGCCGGATGATCGCGGAGCGGTGGGGCGAGCGGAAGCTCACGGATTTCTACCGGGCGGTGGGCGAGCACAAGCAGCGGCCGGGGGCGGTCGAGGACGCGCTGCGGGACGTCCTGGACACCACGCAGGGGGACTTCACGGCGCGCTGGCGTACGTATCTCCGCTCGGAGCTCGGCTGACCTGCCCCGGCATCGACCGCCGCTCCTCGGCGCGCGGTTCGGACACCGTCTGCCGCCAGAGGGTGCGGCAGCCCAGCAGCGTTGCCGCCACGAGCAGACCGTTGCGTACGAGGAGCAGCGCGATGCCCAGCGGATCGCTCGCCACCACGTGGGAGAACCACACGGGGAACTCCAGGAACGTCACGAAGGTGGCCACCAGGACCAGCCGGGCGGGCCGTTCCATCCGGCTGGTGCGAAAGGCCAGGCAGACGGCGGCGGCCCCGACCAGCCACAGCAGGTACTGCGGGCTGATCACCCGGCTCGTCGTCGTGAACAGGAGCACCGCCACGAAGGCCGCGTCCGCGAGCGTGCTCGCCGACCTGGCCCTGGCGCGAAGGCGCCACACCAGGAGCCAGCCGAAGGCCGCCGCCGACAGGACCTGCGCCACCGTGCTGACCAGCGGGACGTAGGGGCCGAGGAACTCCACCGAGCCGTAGTTGAGCCGCACCTCGCCCTGCCAGCCCAGGTGCCGCGCGAGGTGGAAGACGAGGGCGCCGAGTGATTCCACCTCGGTGCCCCGGTCCCGCTGGAAGGTGAGGAAGGCGAGCGCCCCCGGCATCGCCACCAGGAACGTCAGGGTGACCCCGACGGCGGTGCCCGCGGCGGCGGTCCAGGAGCGGCGGGTCGCCCGGCCGCGCGGGGTGCCGACGAGCAGCAGCACCGGCCACACCTTGAGCAGCGCGCCGAACCCGGCGAGCGCCCCCATGGCACGCGGGTGCCTGGCCCCCGCGAGCAGGGCGGCGACGGCGACGGCGGTCACCAGGACGTCGTAGCGGGCGTACACGATGGGGCCGAGCAGCGCGACGCCCACCACCCAGAACCAGGCGCCCCGCGGCGACTTGCCGGGCCGTCGGCCCGTGTACAGGAGCAGCCCGCACACGGCGGCGTCGGCGAGCAGGCAGAGCACGAAGAAGGCGGTGGCATAGCTCAGGAAGGGCAGCAGGGCGGGGGAGAGGATCGCCAGGGCGGCGGCGGGCGGGTACTGCCAGGTGACGTCGTCGAGCGGGAAGGTGCCGGTGCGCAGGACCTCGTACCAGCCCTGGTAGATGACGGAGACGTCGCTCGTCACGTCGGGGCCAGGGGCCGTGAACACATGGAGGACGCAGAGCAGCAGGACGGTCCTGGTCAGGACCCAGACGGTCAGGATGCGCGCCATGCGTGCCTCGCCCCTTTTCACATACTTACGTGTGATTCAGGACGTCATGATGCCGGGGGGAACCGACCGAGGGCCAAGAGGCTGGGCCGTTCGGTGCGTACCGGCGGCTTTCGGTACTGTCGGGCGCGATGCACAAGACCCTGATCGTCACGAACGACTTCCCGCCCAGGCCCGGTGGCATCCAGGCGTTCCTGCACAACATGGCGCTGCGCCTGGACCCCGAGCAGATCGTCGTCTACGCCTCCACCTGGAAGCGCGGCCGCGAGGGCGCGGAGGCCACCGCCGCCTTCGACGCCGAGCAGCCCTTCCCGGTCGTACGCGACCCCACGACGATGCTGCTCCCCACGCCGCGCGTCACCCGCCGCGCGGTCTCCCTGCTGCGCGAACACGGTTGTACGTCGGTGTGGTTCGGTGCGGCGGCGCCGCTCGGCCTGATGGGCTCCGCGCTGCGCGGCGCCGGGGCGACCCGGCTCGTCGCCACCACGCACGGGCACGAGGCGGGCTGGGCCCAGCTGCCCGCGTCCCGCCAACTCCTGCGCAGGATCGGCGAGTCGACGGACACGATCACCTATCTGGGCGAGTACACGCGCTCGCGGATCGCCCCCGCGCTGACGCCCGCCGCCGCGGACCGCATGGTCCAACTGCCGCCCGGCGTCGACGAGAAGACCTTCCACCCGGACTCGGGCGGCGCCGCCGTGCGGGCCAGGCTCGGCCTGACCGACCGCCCCGTGGTCGTCTGCGTCTCGCGCCTCGTGCCGCGCAAGGGCCAGGACACGCTGATCCTCGCCATGCCGAGGATTCTGGCGCGGTCGCCCGAAGCGGTGCTGTTGATCGTCGGGGGCGGCCCCTACGAGAAGGACCTGCGCAAGCTCGCGGTCGAGACCGGGGTCGCGGACTCCGTGCGCTTCACGGGCGCGGTGCCCTGGGAGGAACTCCCCGCGCACCACGGCGCGGGCGACGTCTTCGCCATGCCCTGCCGGACGCGGCGCGGCGGCCTGGACGTGGAGGGCCTCGGCATCGTCTACCTGGAGGCGTCGGCGACGGGCCTGCCGGTCGTCGCCGGCGACTCCGGCGGGGCACCGGACGCGGTGCTTGACGGTGAGACGGGCTGGGTGGTCCGGGGCGGCTCCCCGGAGGAGGCCGCCGACCGGATCACCGCGCTCCTCGAAGACCCTGAGTTGCGTCAGCGCATGGGGCAGCGGGGGCGGGAGTGGGTCGAGGAGAAGTGGCGCTGGGACTTGCTGGCGCAGCGGCTCAAGGATCTGCTGTGACGCCTACTGGGCTGCCACTCCGCTGGTCGCGCGGCTGACTGCCGCATGGGGCTGATCGCGCAGTTCCCCGCGCCCCTTAAGGGGCGCGGGGAACTGCGCGAGCGACCACGACGGACCCGCGGTCGCAGCACAGCCAACGCCCCACGGCGAGTGGGCGCCCCGCCAACGCTACCCGCGGTAAATCGCCTCGATCTCGTCCGCGTAGTCCTTCGCCACCACATTCCGCTTCAATTTCAGCGAAGGCGTCAAGTGGCCGGACTCCTCCGTGAACTGCGACCCGAGGATCCGGAACTTGCGTACGGACTCCGCCTTGGAGACCGCCGCGTTGCCGTCGTCCACCGCGCTCTGGATCGCCGCGAGCAGGTCCGCGTCGTCACGGAGCGAGGCCGCCGTGGCGTCGGCGGGCTTGCCGTGCTCGGCGGCCCACCGGCCGAGGAACTCGTCGTCGACGGTGACGAGCGCGCCCACGAACGGGCGGCCGTCGCCGACGACCATGCACTCGGCGACCAGCGCGTGCGCGCGGATGCGGTCCTCGATCACGGCCGGGGCGACGTTCTTGCCGCCCGCGGTGACGATGATCTCCTTCTTGCGCCCGGTGATGCGCAGATAGCCGTCCTCGTCGAGCGTGCCGATGTCGCCCGTGTGGAACCAGCCGTCGGCGAGGGCCTCCTCGGTGGCGCCCTCGTTGTTCCAGTACCCCTTGAACAGGTGCTCGCCGTGGAGCAGCACCTCGCCGTCGTCGGCGATCCGCACGACGGAGCCCGGCAGCGGCTGGCCGACCGTGCCGATCTTCTGGCGGTCCCAGGGGTTGAAGGCGGTGGCGGCGCAGGACTCGGTCAGGCCGTAGCCCTCGAGGACCGTGAAGCCGATGCCGCGGAAGAAGTGGCCGAGGCGCTCGCCGAGCGGGGCGCCGCCGGAGATCGCGTACTCGCCGCGGCCGCCGAGCACCGCGCGCAGCTTGCTGTAGACGAGCTTGTCGAAGACCTTGTACTTGATCTTCAGGCCGAGCGAGGGCCCCGCGGGGGTGTCGAGCGCGCGGCTGTAGGCGATCGCCGTGTCCGCGGCCTTGTCGAAGATCTTGCCCTTGCCGTCGGCCTGCGCCTTGGCGCGCGCCGAGTTGTAGACCTTCTCGAAGACGCGCGGGACGCCGAGGATCATGGTCGGCCGGAACGACGCCAACTCGTCCGTGAGGTTCTTGACGTCGGGCGCGTGGCCGAGCTTGATCGGCGCCATCAGCGCGGCGACCTCGACGAGCCGTCCGAAGACGTGCGCGACGGGAAGGAAGAGGAGGACCGAACAGTCGCCCGTGCGGAACAGGGGTTTGAGGCGCTCCACCACGTTGCCGCACTCGGCGAAGAAGCTGCGGTGCGTGAGGACGCAGCCCTTGGGGCGGCCCGTGGTGCCCGAGGTGTAGACGATGGTGGCCGGGTCGTCGGCGCCCGCGACCGCGCCGCGCTCGTCGACGGCCTCGTCCGTGACGTCGGCGCCCGCGCGGTTCAGCTCCTCGATGCCGCCCTTGTCGATCTGCCAGACGTCGGCGAGCGAGGGCAGCCGGTCGCGCACGGACTCGACGGCCGCGGCGTGCACGTCCAGCTCGACGAAGCAGGCCACGGCGCCCGAGTCGCCGAGGATCCACTGGATCTGCTCGGCCGAACTCGTCTCGTACACCGGCACGGTCACCGCGCCCGCGTACCAGATGGCGAAGTCGAGGAGGGTCCACTCGTAGCGCGTGCGGGACATCAGGCCCACGCGGTCGCCCGGCGCGACGCCGGAGGCGATCAGACCTTTGGCGGTGGCGCGCACCTCGGCGAGGAAGGTCTTGGCGGTGACGTCCTGCCAGCGGCCTTCGGTCTTGCGGCCGATGACGGCGACATCCGGGTGCTGCGCGGCATTTCTGCGGACGATGTCGGTCAGATTGCCGTCCGCAGGGACCTCGTACAGGGCCGGAAGGCTGAACTCGCGCAAGACTGCTGCTCCTACATAGGGCGCCGGCGCCACGACGTTGTGTGCTGCGACGGTGCGGTCCAAGATCGGGCAGGTGCTCGAGCGGGGGGAGGGCCGAGCACTACTGGACTGCCCGGACGTTACCCATCGGTATGGCTTGTTCGATAGGGGGGCAGGCCCAGATGTTCGGTGCGTCACACGTCGTTGTGGTCTGAATCGCACAGTACGCCACCGTCTTCCCGACTCGGAAGTAACCGCAGGTCCGGCCGCTGCCCAGGGCCCCTACCCGTCGCGCGGTGCCCGTCCTAGGGTGATCGGCATGCCAGCTTTCCGGGTCAATGTGGTCAGTGACGTGCACGGCAACGCGGCGGACCTCGCCCGCGCGGGGGACGGCGCGGACGCGCTCGTCTGCCTCGGCGACCTCGTGCTCTTCCTCGACTACGCCGATCACTCGCGCGGGATCTTCCCCGACCTGTTCGGCGCCCGGAACGCGGGCCGCCTCGTGGAGCTGCGCACCGCGCGGCGCTTCGAGGAGGCCAGGGCGTTCGGCGCGGAGCTCTGGGCGGGCGTCGACCGGCGGCCCGCGATCGAGCGCGCGGTGCGCAAGCAGTACGCCGAGATGTTCGCCGCCTTCCCCACGCCTACGTACGCCACCTACGGCAATGTCGACATGCCGACCCTGTGGCCGGAGTACGCGGGGCCCGGCACCACCGTCCTGGACGGCGAGCGCGTGGAGATCGGCGGCCGCGTCTTCGGCTTCGTCGGCGGCGGCCTGCGCACCCCCATGCGGACGCCCTACGAGATCAGCGACGAGGAGTACGCGGCCAAGATCGAGGCCGTCGGCGAGGTCGACGTGCTCTGCACCCACATCCCGCCGGAGATCCCCGAGCTCCTCTACGACACCGTGGCCCGCCGCTTCGAGCGGGGCAGCGTCGCGCTGCTCGACGCCATCCGCAGCACCCGTCCGAAGTACGCGCTCTTCGGCCATGTGCACCAACCCCTCGTCCGGCGCATGCGGGTCGGCGCGACGGAGTGCGTGAACGTCGGGCACTTCGCCGGGTCCGGCAGGCCCTGGGCCCTGGAGTGGTGACACCGCGGCGCGCGGTAGCCTTCACGCGGTACACACCGTCTTATCCCGTACCGCATCTGGAGGAGCCACAGCGATGGCGGAACACACCAGCTCGAGCATCACGATCGAGGCGGCACCGGCCGAGGTCATGGGAGTGATCGCCGACTTCGCGCGTTACCCGGACTGGACGGGAGAGGTGAAGGAGGCCGAGGTCCTCGCCACCGACGAGCAGGGCCGCGCCAAGCAGGTCCGCCTCGTCATGGACGCGGGCGCGATCAAGGACGACCAGACCCTCGGCTACACCTGGACCGGCGACGACGAGGTCAGCTGGACCCTCGTCAAGTCGCAGATGCTGCGCTCCCTGGACGGCTCCTACCTCCTGAAGCCCGCGGGCTCCGGCACCGAGGTCACCTACCGGCTCACCGTCGACGTCAAGATCCCGATGCTCGGCATGATCAAGCGCAAGGCCGAGAAGGTCATCATCGACCGCGCCCTGGCGGGCCTCAAGCAGCGGGTGGAGACGAGCAAGGCGTGAGCTGACGCCCTCGGCGTCCTCCGACACCGCTGACGTACGGTTCACCCTTATGCGCACCCTCCTCGTCACCGGCCCCGGCGGCGCCGGGCGTACCACCGTCGCCGCCGCCACCGCGCTCGCCGCCGCCCGCGCGGGCCGCAGGACCCTGGTGATCTCCGCCGACCGCACCGACACCCTCGGTGCGGCGCTCGGCGCCCCGGACGCGCACCCCGGCCTCACCGCGCTGCGGCTCACCCCCGACGACCGGTTCAGGGACGACCTGGTCGCCCTCCAGGAGCGGGCCGGATCCGTCTTCGAGCTGCTCGGCGCCGACCGCCTCGACGGCGAGGAGTTGACCCCGCTGCCCGGCGGCGACGAGCTCGCCCTGCTGCGCGCCCTGCGGGACGCCGCGCGCGAGGACGCCCACGACACCGTGGTCGTCGACCTGCCCGCCGCCCCCAAGGCCCTCGCCGCCCTCGCCCTTCCCGAGCAGCTCCGCCGCTACCTGCGCAGGCTGCTCCCGCCCGAGCGGCAGGCGGCCCGCGCGCTGCGCCCGATGCTCGGCCGCCTCGCGGGCGTCCCGATGCCCGCCGCCTGGCTGTACGAGACGGCCGCCCGCTGGGAGGACGAACTCGCCGCCGTCCAGGCCCTGGTCGAGGCGCCGGACACCACCGTCCGCCTGGTCGCGGGGCCGGGCCCCGGCGGCGCCGACGCGCTGCGCGCCGCCACCGCGGGACTCGCCCTGCACGGCCTGCGCACCGACCTCGTGATCGCCAACCGGATCCTGCCCGACGCGTCCGCCGACACCTGGCTCGCGGCGCTCGCGGCCCAGCAGCACAAGACGCTCGCGGAGTGGGAGACGGCGTACGACCGGGTCGTCCGCGTCCCGCACCTGGGCCGTGACCCGCGCGGCGCCGACGAGCTCGCCGCCCTCGGCGTGCCCGCGCCGGACGCCGCCCCCGGCCCCGTCGCCTGGCCCGTCACCGAGGCCACGGCCGAGGACGGCGGCGGGCGCGTGTTCGTGTGGCACATCCCGCTCCCCGGTGTCGTACGCGAGGAGCTCGGCCTCATCAGGCGCGGCGACGAACTCGTCGTCACCGCGGGCCCCTTCCGCCGCATCGTCACCCTGCCGTCCGCGCTGCGCCGCTGCACCGTCGCGGGCGCCGGGCTCCGCGAGGGCGAGCTGCGCGTGCGGTTCACGCCCGACCCGGACCTGTGGCCGCGCGACCGGTGAACGTGCTACCGCCATTCGGGTAACGTCGTAAGACATGAGCGATGCCACCGAGCGGGACACCCCCGAAGTCGACGCCGACGCCTGGGAGAAGGCGTGCGCCGAGGACCTCGCGGCGGAGAAGGCCCGGCGCCGCGCGCAGTACGGCCCGCCGCCCGGGTCGGCCGCCGAGGAGCTGCGCAAGCTCGTTGACGCCGTGTCCGACAAGCTCTCCGGGCTCCAGGCGCCGCTGCTCGGCGCCGTCGCGCAGGGGGCCGTCGAGCAGACCCTGAAGCAGGTCGTCAGAGAGGCGAAGGCCGTCGTCGAGCCGGTCATCGAGCGCAACCCCGACGTCTTCGACCACCTCGCCGCCGCGGGCTCCGAGCTGCTCGCCGCCTACCGCTCGGCGGTCACGGGACAGGAGGGCCGCTGGACCCGGGACGACGACGAGGCGAGCGGCGGCGCACGGGGCGGCGCGCGCGGCGACGACCGCCCCGACGAGGGGCCCTCGTCGGGCGAACACATCGATCTGGACTGACCCCCCTCGGGTACGGTGGGCCGTAGCGGGGCTCGATCGAACTGAGGGATTCATGGGACTCACCATCGGCGTCGACATCGGCGGCACGAAGATCGCGGCCGGCGTGGTCGACGAGGACGGCACCATCCTCTCGACCTTCAAGGTGCCGACCCCCGGTACTTCCGAGGCCATCGTGGACGCGATCGCCTCCGCCGTGGAGGGCGCGCGGGCCGGTCACGAGATCGTCGGCGTCGGCATCGGCGCCGCCGGCTACGTCAACCGCCAGCGCTCCACGGTCTACTTCGCGCCCAACATCGACTGGCGCCAGGAACCGCTCAAGGACGAGGTCGAGAAGCGCGTCGGCCTCCCGGTCGTCGTGGAGAACGACGCCAACGCCGCCGCGTGGGGCGAGTACCGGTTCGGCGGCGGCAAGGGCCACCGCAACGTCATCTGCATCACGCTCGGCACCGGCCTCGGCGGCGGCATCATCATCGGCAACAAGCTGCGCCGCGGCCACTTCGGCGTGGCCGCCGAGTTCGGCCACATCCGGATGGTCCCGGACGGCCTGCTCTGCGGCTGCGGCAGCCAGGGCTGCTGGGAGCAGTACGCGTCGGGCCGCGCCCTCGTGCGGTACGCGAAGCAGCGCGCCAACGCCACCCCGGAGAACGCCGAGTACCTGCTCTCGCTCGGCGACGGCACCCCCGACGGCATCGAGGGCAAGCACATCTCGATGGCCGCACGGCAGGGCGACGCGGTCGCCGTCGACTCCTACCGCGAGCTGGCCCGCTGGGCCGGTGCCGGTCTCGCCGACCTGGCCTCGCTCTTTGACCCGTCCGCCTTCATCATCGGCGGCGGCCTCTCGGACGAGGGCGAGCTGGTCCTCGACCCGATCCGCAAGTCCTTCAAGCGCTGGCTGGTGGGCAGCAACTGGCGCCCCGAGGCCCAGGTCATCGCCGCCCAGCTGGGCAACAAGGCGGGCCTGGTCGGCGCGGCGGACCTGGCGCGGGAGCCCGATCCGGTCATGTGACTCTGTGACGGGGGCGCCGCCCATCGCGCCGCGCGCTCGTCCTCAAACGCCGGACGGGCTGGTTCTCCCCAGCCCGTCCGGCGTTCGCGTATCTTGATCGCCATGCCGACGAGCTCGACCTCCTCGCTTCCCAACTCCCGCACCGAAGCAGACGGTTCGGCCGTCATCCGGGTGCTCAGCTACAACATCCGCTCGATGCGCGACGACACCGACGCGCTCGCCAGGGTCATCGCCGCCTGCTCCCCTGACCTGGTCCTGATCCAGGAGGCGCCGAGGTTCTTCCGCTGGCGCAAGAAGCTGGCCAGGCTCGCGCGCGCGGCGGACCTGGTGATCCTCTCCGGCGGCGGCAGCGCGGCGGGCCCCGCGCTGCTCTGCTCGCTGCGCGCGACCGTCGAGCGGACCGAGGACGTACTGCTCCCGCTCACCCCCGGCCTGCACCGGCGCGGCTTCGCCACCGCCGTCGTCCGCTTCGGCGGGGCCAGGATCGGCGTCCTCAGCTGTCACTTGAGCCTGCAGAAGGACGAGCGGTACGCGCAGGGCGGGCTGCTGCTCGACCGGCTCGCGGAGCTGGGCGTGGCGCACGCGGTCGCGGGCGGCGACCTCAACGAACGCCCCGAGGGACGGACGTTCCGCCGTCTCGCCTCGGCGCTCCAGGACTGCTGGGCCGTGCGGCCCTGGGGCGGCGAGCAGACCTCGACGCCCGTCGACCCGCACCAGCGCATCGACGCGCTCTTCGCCACCTCGGACGTCGAAGTCCTCGGCTGCGGCGTGCCGTCGGACCTGCCTGGGGTGACCGGGACGGACCTGAGGGCGGCCACGGACCATCTGCCGGTCCTGGCCGCCCTCAGGGTGCCCGCGGCCTAGGGCCGCTGCTTGGCCTTGTCGGTGATCGCCCAGCTGTCCAGGTAGGAGAGCTGGGTGTACACCTTCCTGTCCTTGCCGTCACCCGAGGACCGCTCGTCGCGGAAGCCCAGGAACTGGTACGTCCGGGCGTCGAAGATGAAGAAGCCGCCGTACGGGGTGCCCTTCACCGTCGGGTCGTCGTAGGTGATCGCGACGCCCGTGCGGCCCTTCGCGTCCTTCTGGTTCGGGACCGCCTTCACCCCGGGGACCATGCCGAGCGCTTCGTACGCGGCCGGGCGCAGGCCCTCCGGCATCACGGGGACGAGCTTGAGGAGCCCGGCGAGGCTGAAGTGGATGTCCGACCACTCCTGGTCCGTGATCTCGTCCAGGGAGTCGTTCTTGTCGTGCGGACCCGTCTTGTGGAGCAGCGAGAGGATCAGCTTCTCCGGGTCCTTCGGCAGCTTCTTGAGGGTGCCCCAGTCCTGCGGGGGCCACGACGACTCGTTCTCCTTGAGGGGCTCTGCCCACCACCCCTTCCCGATCTCCATGACCCAGGAGCGCTTCGAGCCGTCCACGGAACGCCAGTTCTCGTCGACGTGCCGCGTGACCTTGCCCGTCTTGTCCTCGGTCTCCTTGATGATCTCCTTCGTGTAGATGAACTGGTCGTCGTGCGGGGCGACGGTCCTCTCGTGCGCGCGCTCGTACGCCGCCGCGCCGTTCAGCACGGCGCGCGCGCTGACGTTGCGCATCGAAGGGGCGCTGCTGGCGGGCGGGTTGGCGCGGGGCTCCTCCTGGTCGTCGCCGTTCACCGCGACCAGGACCGTGCCCGTCACCGCGGCCGCGACGGCTCCGGCGACGGCGAGGCGCAGCCCCGGGCGGCGCCACGCCGGGCGCGGCGGGGCGGCCGTCTCGTTCATCGCGGCGAACAGACGCACCCGCGCGCGGTGGCGCGTGTCGTCGTCGAGCGGGGGAGCCCCCGCCTCCCAGTCGCGCAGTTCATCGAGCTCATTCATGGGCGTGTGCCTCCTGGAACGCTGTCGGATCGGATCCGCCCAGTGCTTCGCGCAATGTGCTGCGGGCCCGGTGCAGCCGGGACCTCACGGTGCCGACGGGCACCCCGAGGGCCTGGGCCGCCTCCTCGTAGCTGAGGTCGGCCCACGCCACGAGCAGGACCACGTCGCGGTGGCGCGGGGAGAGGGAGGCCAGGGCCGCCGCCAGTTCGTGGCGGATGCCCCGGGCGCCCGCCCGGGCGACCGCGCGCTCGGCGACCGGCTCATCGTGCTGCACCGGCGCGGGCACCTGGGCCAGCGCCTTGAAGCGGCGGGCCTCGGCCCTGCGGTGTCTGCCGATGAGGTTGGTCGCGATGCCGAACAGCCAGGGGCGGGCGTCGGCCCGCGCCAGGTCGTAGCGGTGGCGCTGCTTGAAGGCGGTGGCGAAGGTGTCCGCCATCAGGTCCTCCGCCGCCTCGGGACCGAGCCGACGTGCCGCGTACCGGTACACGGAGTCGGCGTGCCGGTCGAAGAGGACGGCGAACCGCTCGGGCTCGTCCCGGGACCGCTCGATTGACCAGGCGTCACTCTGCTCGCGACTGCCCGCGCGGAGGGGGACGCCGGGTTCGACGGTCATCGGGGCTCCTTTCGTTCGTCTGAACGCCTCGAAGGCTTGGGCTCGTGCGGGTGGTTCACCTCTCCTTCGCCGCTCGCCGGGATCGGGTTCCATCGCGCTGCCGAAGGGATGCCGAAGGGATGCCGAAGGGCCCGCCCGGAGAGTGTCCGGACGGGCCCTTCGGGGGTGTCGGTGGTGTCAGACGACCGCGCCGCGCCCCGGGTCGTCCTCGTCCTCGTCGTCCTCGCCGCCCATCCGCATCACGAGCGTGGCGAAGCCGCCGAGGAAGCCGCCGATGCCGAGGGTGGTGAGCCACCACGTCATCTGCCAGCCGAGCAGCACGGCGAGCAGGATCAGCAGCGGCCCGCCGATCACCGCGAGCCAGGCGAACTTGGCCGTCACGTCCGCCGGGGGCAGCGGGGGCGGCTCCGGCGGTACGAAGTGGCCCTCGTCGTCCGCGTCGAAGTCCGTCTCGGAGGGCTCGGGCGTGGAGTAGTCGCGCGGGCCGCCGACTCCCGGCGCGAAGGAGACGGAGCTGCCGAGCGGCTTGTCGGTGCCGGACTTGGCGTCGGGGTCCGGTTTGCCGGGGCCGCTCGCCGAGCCGTTCGTCTCCGGTTCGAGCAGTGCCAGGTCCTCGACCGACTTGAAGGGCTTGGCACCCGGCGGGTCCGCGGGCTCCTCGCCGTACCCCGCGACGATCGCCTGCCAGGCGGCGTCCTCGTCGATCGGCAGCCCGTCGTCGGGCGCCTCGCTCTGCTCGGGGCCCTGCTCGGGCTCGCGCGGCTGCTCCTCGCCGCCCTCGCCCTTGGGGGTCTTCTCCTCGCGGCTCTCGTCGCGGTCCGCCTCGTGCTCAGCCACCGGTGGCCGTCCCTTCCTTACCGACGCTGGGGGCGAGCCGGCCGATGAACGTGTGACTCTCCTCGAAAATCCGGTCCGCGTCGTGGTCCAACGTCGCGACGTGGTAGCTCTGTTCCAGCAGGACCTCCCGGACGTCCGTGGAGGACACCCGGCTGAGGACCCGGGCCGAGTCGGCGGGCGGCACCACGTGGTCCTGCGGGCTGTGCAGCACCACCAACGGCTGGGTCACCTGCGGCAGTTCGGCGTCGACCAGGCGGAAGAAGCGGCGCAGGGAGTGCGCGGCGTGCAGCGGCACCCTGTCGTAGCCGAGCTCCTTCGAGCCGGGCTTCGCGATGTCGCTCGCGATGCCCTTGGTGGAGGGGATGAGGTGCCGCGCGACGGGCAGCGCGTGCGCCGCCAGGCCGTGCACCTTGTTCCCCGGATTGACCAGGACGAGGCCGCTGATCGCGTCCCCGTGCTTGGCCGCGAGGCGCAGCGCGAGCGCCCCGCCCATGGAGAGCCCGAAGACGAAGACCCGCTCGCACCGCTCGAGCAGCACCCGCAGCTCGCGCTCCACCTCCGCGTACCAGTCCTGCCAGCCGGTGACCTGCATGTCCTCCCAGCGGGTCCCGTGCCCCGGCAGCAGGGGCAGCGAGACGGTGAGGCCGCGCTCCGCCAGATACTCGGCCCAGGGGCGCAGCGACTGCGGGGATCCGGTGAAGCCGTGGCAGAGGAGGACGCCGACCTCGCCGCCTTCGTGGCGGTACGGCTCGGCTCCGGGGAGGACCGGCACCTTCGGTCTCCTTCGTGAGAGGGGGAGGGGGGTTCATGGCGAATCGAGGAGTACTTCACCGTACGCGACCGGACTGACACCGACCAGGGTCGTCGGGCCCATTGCCCGCGCCCCGGGTTAAGGTCTGATCCACAGACACAGGAGGCACTCGGTTTGATCTACGGCGCAATGAAGGTTGCCATCGGAGGGCCCCTGAAGCTCGGCTTCAGGCCCTGGGTGGAGGGCCTTGAGAACGTTCCCGCCGAGGGCCCCGCGATTCTGGCGAGCAATCACCTGTCCTTCTCGGACTCCTTCTTCCTCCCCGCGGTCCTCGACCGCAAGGTCACCTTCATCGCCAAGGCGGAGTACTTCACGACGCCCGGTGTGAAGGGCAAGCTCACGGCCGCCTTCTTCAAGGGCGTGGGCCAGCTCCCCGTGGACCGCTCCGGCGCGCGCGGCGCGGGCGAGGCGGCCATCAAGAGCGGCATCGAGGTCCTGGAGCGCGGCGAGCTCTTCGGCATCTACCCCGAGGGCACGCGCTCGCCCGACGGCCGGCTGTACCGCGGCAAGCCCGGCGGCCTCGCGCGCGTGGCGCTCGCCACCGGCGCCCCCGTGCTGCCCGTGGCGATGATCGACACCGAGAAGATCCAGCCCCCCGGCAAGGTGATGCCGAAGCTGATGCGCCCCGGCATCCGCATCGGCAAGCCCCTCGACTTCACGCGCTACCAGGGCATGGAGCAGGACCGCTTCGTGCTGCGCGCGCTGACCGACGAGGTCATGTACGAGATCATGAAGCTGTCCGGCCAGGAGTACGTCGACGTGTACGCGACGGCCGCGAAGCGCCAGATCACCGAGGAGGCCAAGGCGGCCAAGGCGGCGGAGAAGGCCGCCGAGAAGGCCGCGGAGAAGGCCGCCGCGGAACAGGCCGAGGCAAAGGAACGGTCCGGCTCCTAGCCGCGTCCGTTCAGGGGTGGGGGACGACATGGCCAAGCGCGAGAGAGTCATGAGGATGTCGGTCGAGCAGCCGCTGTGGCGCGCGCTCACCGGCTACCGCGTCCTGACGATGCTCTACGCGATCGCGCTCTTCGTGCGGGCGTACGACGAGTTCGACCGCCCCTGGGTGGCCTGCGCGTACTTCACGGTGCTCGCCGCCTGGACGCTCGGCACGCTGCCCCGGGTGGCGAACGCGGCGAGCTGCACCAAGCGGTTCCTCGTCGTGGACCTGGCCGTCGCGCTGACCGGCATCCTGCTCACCCCGCTCGCCGACTCGCGCCAGCAGGTCGTCGGCGAGGGCCCGACGCTGCCCTCCATATGGACCGCGGGCGCCGTCCTGGCGTACGCGATCAAGGGTGGCTGGCGGTGGGCGGCCTGCGCCTCCGCGCTCGTCGGCGTCGCCAACATCGTGCAGCGCGGCGAGCTCACCCAGTCCACCGTGCACAACGTCCTGCTCGTCTGCATCGCCTCCATCGCCATCGGCTACGTCGTCGAGGTGGCCCGCGCCTCCGAGCGCACCCTCGCCCGCGCCCTGGAGATCGAGGCAGCGACCCGCGAGCGCGAACGGCTCGCCCGCGACATCCACGACAGCGTCCTCCAGGTCCTCGCGATGGTGCAGCGGCGCGGCAGCGCCATGGGCGGCGAGGCCGCCGAGCTCGGCCGGATGGCGGGGGAGCAGGAGGTCGCGTTGCGCGCCCTGGTCGCCGGGGGCCTGGTGCGCACCTCGCACGCGTCGGAGGACGCCTCGCAGGGCGCTCTCGTGCGCGTGGTCGAGGAACCGGACGGAGGGCCGGACGGGGAGCAGGACGACGCGGCCCCCTGCGACCTGCGCTCCCTGCTCTTCCCGTACGCGGGGTCGAAGGTGACCCTCTCGGAGCCCGGGGCACCGGTCCACCTCCCGCCCCGCGCGGCCAGGGAGCTGGCGGCCGCTGTCAGTGCCGCACTGGACAATGTCCACCGGCACGCGGGAGCGGACGCGCACGCCTGGATCCTCGTCGAGGACGAGCCGGACGCGGTGATCGTGACGGTGCGCGACGACGGCCCCGGCATCCCGGAGGGACGGCTCGCCGAGGCCGAGGGGGAGGGGCGCCTCGGGGTCGCCCTGTCGATCCGGGGGCGGCTGCGGGACATCGGGGGCACGGCCGAGCTGATCTCGGTACCGGGCCAGGGCACGGAAGTGGAATTGCAGGTCCCGCGCGTGGCGCGGGAGGCACGGGGGAAGGCGGGAAGACCATGACGAGCGAGCGAGAGCGGGGAAAGCCGGTGGAGCAGGTGGCGGGCGCCGGGGGGAGCGCGGGCACGGGCGCTGAGGAGAGCGCGGGTGCGCGCGCCCATGGCGGCGCGGGCGCGATCAAGGTCATGGTCGTCGACGACCACCCGATGTGGCGCGACGCGGTCGCCCGCGACCTGGCGGAGGCGGGCCTCGACGTGGTCGCGACGGCGGGCGACGGCGAGCAGGCGGTCCGCCGCGCGCAGGCCGCCGCCCCCGACGTCCTGGTCCTCGACCTGAACCTGCCGCTGAAGCCGGGCGTCCAGGTCTGCAAGGAACTCGTCGGCGCCAACCCGGCCCTGCGCGTCCTCGTCCTGTCCGCGAGCGGAGAGCACGCCGACGTCCTGGAGGCGGTCAAGTCGGGCGCCACCGGCTATCTCCTGAAGTCGGCGTCCACCGAGGAGCTGATCGACGCGGTGCGCCGCACGGCGGTCGGCGACGCCGTCTTCACCCCGGGCCTCGCGGGCCTGGTCCTCGGCGAGTACCGCAGGCTGGCCTCCGACTCCTCGCCTGGCACCCCCGAGGAGCAGAAGGCCCCGCAGCTCACCGACCGCGAGACGGAGGTGCTGCGCCTGGTCGCCAAGGGCCTGAGCTACAAGCAGATCGCCGAGCGCCTGGTGATCTCGCACCGCACCGTGCAGAACCACGTCCAGAACACCCTGGGCAAGCTCCAGCTGCACAACAGGGTGGAGCTCGTGCGGTACGCGATAGAGCGCGGCCTCGACGACGCGTGACCCTCCGTGCCGACGCGCGACCCCTCGTACGAGTGAACACACGTGATCAACTGCCCTGTACCGCCCAGGAATTGACCATTCGCCCTGTCCCTGAGTGACCTGGATCACCATTAGCGTGACTCGCATCAGGTCACTGAGGCGAAGGGACTTTTCCATGCGGGTCGGAGTACTGACCGGAGGCGGCGACTGCCCCGGGCTCAACGCCGTCATCCGGGGCGTCGTCCGCAAGGGCGTGCAGGAGTACGGCTACGACTTCGTCGGCTTCCGGGACGGCTGGCGCGGTCCCCTGGAGGGCGACACCGTCCAGCTCGACATCCCCGCGGTCCGCGGCATCCTGCCGCGCGGGGGCACCATCCTCGGTTCGTCGCGCACCAACCCCTTCAAGGCGGAGAACGGGGTCCGCCGCATCAAGGAGAACCTCACCAAGTACGAGGTCGACTCCCTCATCGCGATCGGCGGCGAGGACACGCTCGGCGTCGCGGCCCGGCTCACCGACGAGTACGGCGTACCGGTCGTCGGCGTGCCCAAGACCATCGACAACGACCTCTCCGCCACCGACTACACGTTCGGCTTCGACACGGCGGTCGGCATCGCGACCGAGGCGATCGACCGCCTGCACACCACCGCCGAGTCCCACATGCGCGTCCTGGTCGTCGAGGTCATGGGCCGCCACGCGGGCTGGATCGCGCTGCACTCGGGCCTCGCGGGCGGCGCCAACGTCATCCTCATCCCCGAGCAGCGCTTCGACGTCGACCAGGTCTGCGCCTGGGTGACCTCGCGCTTCAAGGCGTCGTACGCCCCGATCGTGGTCGTCGCCGAAGGGGCGATGCCCAAGGACGGCGAGATGGTCCTCAAGGACGGGACGCAGGACTCCTTCGGGCACGTCAGGCTCTCCGGCGTCGGCGAGTGGCTGGCCAAGGAGATCGAGGGCCGCACCGGCAAGGAGGCGCGCACCACGGTGCTCGGCCACGTCCAGCGCGGCGGCACGCCCAGCGCCTTCGACCGCTGGCTCGCCACCCGCTTCGGGCTGCACGCGATCGAGGCCGTCAAGGACGGCGACTTCGGGAAGATGGTGGCGCTCCAGGGCACGGACGTCGTCCGCGTCCCGATCGCCCAGGCCACGGCGAAGCTGAAGACGGTGGACCCGGCGCTGTACAAGGAGGTCGGGGTCTTCTTCGGCTGAGCGTGGCGGCCCCGTAAGGCCGGGCGCCCCGCAAGGGGCGCGGGGAACTGCGCGCTCAGCCCCCAGCGCCCCGCAGTCGAAAGAACCACGCAGGGACGGCACCCCGGCTCCAGGTGCCGTCCCGGAGGCGATTACCTAGACTCCCGCCCATGGAGATCCTCGCATTTGGTGTGCAGTCGGACGAAAAGCCGCTGATCGAGAAGGCTTTCGCGGGCCACCACGAGGTCCGCTGCCTCGACGTCTTCCTCAACGAGGACACCGCTCCCATCGCCGCCGGCTACGAGATCGTCTCCTCCAGCGTCAACGCCACCCTCAACAACCGGGTGCTCCAGACCCTCGCGGCCGGCGGCACGCAGCTGATCGCCCAGCGCTCCACCGGGTTCAACAACATCGACCTCCAGGTCGCCGAGCGCCTCGGCCTGACCGTCGCCCGCGTCTCGTCCTACTCGCCGTACTCGGTGGCCGAGTTCGCCTGGACCCTCGCGATGGCCGTCAACCGCCGCATCGTGCGCGCGAGCAACCGCACCCGCGACTTCGACTTCCGCCTCGACGGCCTGATGGGCCGCGATCTGCGCGGCCGCACCGTCGGCGTGCTCGGCACCGGCAAGATCGGCGAGGCGTTCACCCGGATCGCGCACGGCTTCGGCATGAACCTGCTCGGCTGGGACGTCGCGCGGAACCCGGCCTGCGTCGAGCTCGGCATGACGTACGTCGAGAAGGACAAGCTCTTCGCCGAGGCCGACCTGATCAGCCTGCACGTCCCGCTGCTCCCCGCGACGCAGCACATCATCGGCGCCGACGCGCTGCGCATGATGAAGGACGACGCGATCCTCGTGAACTCCAGCCGAGGCGGTCTGATCGACACCGAGGCGCTGGTCGCCGAATTGCGCGCGGGGCGCTTCACGGGCGTGGGCCTCGACGTGTACGAGGCGGAGGCCGGGCTCTTCTTCCTCGACAAGTCCCTGGAGGTCGTCGAGGACGACACCCTGGCCCGCCTCGTCACCTTCCCCAACGTCGTGGTGACCTCGCACCAGGCGTACTACACCGTGGACGCGGTCGGCCAGATCATCGACACCACGGTGCGGAACGTCCTGGACTACCGGGCGGGCCGCCGCTCGGAGAACGTGCTGGTCCCCGCGGCGCCCAAGAGCTGACCGAGCAGCTCCCGCACGATCGCCGCGCCGCGCAGGGTGAGCACCGACTCCGGATGGAACTGCACGCCTCCGAAGCCGGGACCGCGCACCGCGTGCACCTCGCCGTTCGCCGCGTCCCTGCTGACCTCGACGCCGTGCGCGGCCAGCTCGGCCGCCGCCTCGTCGTCGCAGCGCGCCACGAAGCTGTTGTAGAACCCGACCGTCTCGGGCCGCCCGAACAGGTCGACGCGGGTCTGCGCGCCCTGGTGGGGCACGTCCTTCCTGACGATCTCCAGGCCGAGCTCGGCCGCGATCAGCTCGTGGCCCAGGCAGACGCCGAGAACGCCGTGCCGGTGCTTCCCGATCACCTCCGCCGCGAGCGAGCGCAGGAACCGCATCTTCGGATCGGTGAGGTCGGACGGGTCGCCGGGGCCCGGACCGAGCACGACAGGCCCCTCGTGCGCGAGGACCTCCTCGCGCAGCCCCGGCTCGTCGTAGCGGCGCACGGAGACGGTCAGCCCCGACGAGCGCAGGACGTGCGCGAGCATCGCGGTGAACGTGTCCTCGCCGTCCACGACGAGCGCGTGCCCGGCCAGCTCGCGCGACGGCTCCTGCATCCGCAGCCAGAACGGCGCGAGCCCGGACCGCCGCCCGTCCAGGGCCGCCCGCACGCGCGGGTCGTCGGCAAGCGCGGGGCGCGCGTCCTCGTGCCGCGGCCTGCCGGGACGTACGCCCAGGGCCGCGAGCACCCCCGCGGCCTTCGCGTGCGTCTCGGCGACCTCGCCCGCCGGATCCGAGCCGCGCACCAGCGTCGCGCCGACCGGGACCCGCAGGCGCCCGGCAGGGGAGATGTCGGCGGTACGGATCAGGATGGGGGAGTCCAGGGTCTGCGCGCCGCCCGCGTCACGGCCGATGAGGGCGAGGGCCCCCGCGTAGTAGCCGCGGCCCCCTGCCTCGTGGCGCTCGATGACCCGGCAGGCGTTCTGCACGGGAGAGCCGGTGACGGTCGCCGCGAACATCGTCTCCTTGAGGACCTCGCGCACGTCCAGCGACGACTTGCCCCTCAACTCGTACTCGGTGTGCGCGAGATGGGCCATCTCCTTGAGGCGGGGGCCGACCACGACACCGCCCATGTCGCCCACCGTGCACATCATCTTGAGCTCCTCGTCGACGACCATCGAGAGCTCCTCGATCTCCTTGCCGTCGGCGAGGAAGGCGAGCAGGTCCTCGGGGGTCGGCCCCTCGGCGGGGTAGCGGTAGGTTCCGCTGATGGGGTTCATGACGACGGTCCCGCCGGACATCCGCACGTGCACCTCGGGGCTGGCGCCCACCAGCGTGCGCTCCCCGGTGTGCACGACGTACGTCCAGTAGGCGCCCCGCTCGCCGAGCAGCAGCCGCCGGAAGAGCGCGAGGGCGTCGGCCCTGCCGAAGCCGGGGATCTCCCCCTCGTACGTGCGGCGGATGACGAAGTTGGCCCCCTCGCCCCGGCCGATCTCGTCCCGCAGGACGCGCTCGACGATGCGCCCGTAGTGCTCGTCGTCCACGTCGAAGGCCCCGCCCTCGACCCGCACCTCGTGGGAGGGCAGCGCGTCGAGGGCTTCGTCGAGCGGGAGTTCGTACGTCTGCTCGGGGGCCAGGACCGTCAGCGGCGTGCCGTCGTCGCGGACGTCGAAGCCGCGCTCCCTGATCTGCCGGAAGGGGACGAGGGCGAGGCCCTCGGGGATGTCGGCGAGCCGTTCGTAGGTGGCCGTCGGACCGGTCAGGACCTCGACCGTGTCGTGGTCGCGCCCCGGCGTGCGGCGGCGGAGCAGGGCGAACGGGCGGTCGTCGGCAAGGAGTTCTGTCAGCTGCATCGGTGTGGTTCCTTCTCACGGGGAGAGGAACGGCCCGGGGCGTGGAACGCGGAAGGCCGCCCTCTCGGGCGGCCTTCGCGAGTCTGTGGGTACGCGCAGTCAGTGGGCCGCCGGTTGAGCGGGCCACCACCAGTTTCGGATCGTCGTCTGCGCGAGCATGTGCCGCACCCTAGCGCATCGGCGCGCCGCTCTCCTGCGTGTCGGCTCCGTCTCACTTCGTGAGCGGGTGAAGGGGCGGGGCGCATCACCCCGTAATGTTGACGGGGTGACCGTGAACGCTAAGACCACCACCGGTGGCAACACCTGGCGAGACCTTCCCGCGGCGCAGCAGCCCGAGTACCCCGATGCCGAGGCTCTGCGCGATGTGATCGCGGACCTCGAGTCGTATCCGCCGCTCGTCTTCGCGGGCGAGTGCGATCAGCTGCGCGCCCGACTGGCGTCCGTTGCCAAGGGCGAGGCGTTCCTGCTCCAGGGGGGCGACTGCGCCGAGGCCTTCGACGCCGTATCGGCCGATCACATCCGGAACAAGCTGAAGACGCTGCTCCAGATGGGCGCCGTCCTCACGTACGCGGCGTCCGTGCCCGTCGTGAAGGTGGGCCGCATCGCGGGGCAGTACTCGAAGCCGCGATCCAAGGGCACCGAGACCCGCGACGGGGTGACGCTCCCGACCTACCGGGGCGACTCCGTCAACGGCTTCGACTTCAACGAGAAGGCCCGGATCCCCGACCCCGAGCGCCTGAAGCGGATGTACAACGCCTCCGCGTCGACGCTCAACCTGGTGCGCGCCTTCACCACGGGCGGCTACGCGGACCTGCGCCAGGTGCACGCCTGGAACCAGGACTTCGTGAAGTCCTCGCCGTCCGGCCAGCGCTACGAGCAGCTCGCGCGCGAGATCGACAACGCGCTCAACTTCATGCGCGCCTGCGGGACGGACCCGGAGGAGTTCAAGACCGTCGAGTTCTTCGCCTCGCACGAGGCGCTGCTCCTGGACTACGAGTCGGCGCTGACCCGCGTGGACTCCCGCACCGGGCGGCTGTACGACACGTCGGGCCACATGGTGTGGATCGGCGAGCGCACCCGCCAGCTGGACCACGCGCACGTCGAGTTCGCCTCGAAGATCCGCAACCCCATCGGCATCAAGCTCGGCCCGACGACGACGGCCGAGGAGGCGCTGCAGTACATCGAGCGCCTCGACCCCGACCGGGAGCCGGGGCGGCTGACCTTCATCGTCCGCATGGGCGCCGACAAGGTCCGCGACAAGCTTCCCGAGCTCGTCGAGAAGGTCACCGCGTCCGGCGCGACCGTCGCCTGGATCACCGACCCGATGCACGGCAACACGTACGAGGCGGCATCGGGCCACAAGACCCGCCGCTTCGACGACGTGCTCGACGAGGTCAAGGGCTTCTTCGAGGTCCACAAGGCGCTCGGCACGCACCCGGGCGGCATCCACGTCGAGCTCACCGGTGACGACGTCACCGAGTGCGTGGGCGGCGGCGACGAGATCTTCGTCGACGACCTGCACCAGCGCTACGAGACGGCCTGCGACCCGCGGCTCAACCGCAGCCAGTCGCTGGACCTGGCGTTCCTGGTCGCGGAGATGTACCGGGACCAGTAGGTCGCTTCGGAGGGTTCTCTTCGTACGGTTCTCTTCGTACGTACGAGTGGGGCGCGGATCCATGTGATCCGCGCCCCACCGTCGTACCCGGGGCTTTTGTGTGCCCGATGTCGCGGGTAAGGTTAGGTTAGCCTCACCGATCAATCGGGACGGCGCCACCGATAAGTGCTGTCCGGGAGGTGAACCGCGTGTACGTCTGCAACTGCTTCGGGGTCACCGAGGCGCAGGTGAAGAAGCACGCGGAGGACGGTGCCTGCACCCCCCGCCAGATAGCCTCGGCCTGCAAGGCGGGCACGGACTGTGGTTCGTGCGTACGACGCATCCAGGCGCTGCTCGGCCGTGGCGCGTGCCCCCGCAGGGAGCTCGTGGAGCAGGGCGAGCCGGTGCTCTCCGGGCTCGACGAGGCGGCCTAGCCGCCGACGGGCTAGCCCTCCGGCTGCTCGATCAGCTGCGAGATGTAGAGGGCCTCGCCCAGCTTCTCGACCAGTTCCAGCTGGGTGTCGAGATAGTCGATGTGGTGCTCCTCGTCGGCCAGGATCGACTCGAAGATGTTCGCGGACGTGATGTCTCCCTTGCCGCGCATCACCTCGATCCCGCGCTTGAGGCGGTCGATCGCCTCGACCTCGACCTGCCGGTCGGCCTGGAACATCTCGGTGACCGTCTGGCCCACGCGGACGTGGAAGAGCCGCTGGTAATTGGGCAGGCCGTCGAGGAAGAGGATCCGGTCGGTGAGCACCTCCGCGTGCTTCATCTCGTCGATCGACTCGGACCTGGTGTATTTGGCGAGCTTGGTCCAGCCGAAGTTCTCCTGCATCTTGGCGTGGAGAAAGTACTGGTTGATCGCCGTCAGCTCGGCGGTCAGCTGCTCGTTCAGAAACTCGATGACCTCGGGGTCGCCCTGCATCGCAGAGGCTCCTTCCACGCGGGTGACTGGGCAGGTAGCGCGCATCCTTGCACCGGCGTTCGGAAGCCGTCCAGTAAGTGCACGCTTAGTAGGAGTTGCCCGAATCCGCCTATGCCGGGCTTCGCCTGGTCACGTCCACCGCCCCGGGTCTGTCAGGATGGAGGCATGGGTCAGCCGGCGGAACGCGCATCTGGAGAGGCAGCGGAGCCGGAGCTTCCGCCGGGTCAGCGGCTGCAGCGCGGCTGGCCGGTCACGCACTACGGGCCCGTGCCGAAATTCCGCGCCGAGCGCTGGGAGTTCAGGGTCTTCGGGGCCACCGCCGACGGCGAGAAGCACTGCTGGACGCACGAGGAGTTCTCCGGCCTGCCGTACGACACGGTCGTGGCCGATCTGCACTGCGTGACGAAGTTCAGCATGCTGGGCGCCGAATGGGGTGGTGTACCGGCCCGCGCGCTCCTGGAGATCGCACCGCCCGCGCCCACCGCCACCCATGTGATGGTCTGGGCCGAGTACGGCTTCAGCTCGAACCTGCGGATGGCGGACTTCCGGTCCGAGCGCACGATCTTCGCCACCCACAAGGGCGGCGAGCTGCTCACCGCCGAGCACGGCTTCCCGCTGCGGCTCGTGGTGCCGCACCTGTACGCCTGGAAGGGCCCCAAGTGGGTCAGGGGCATCGAGTACATGACCGCCGACCGCCGCGGCTTCTGGGAGGAGCGCGGCTATCACAACGTCGGCGATCCCTGGCGCGAGCAGCGCTACTCCTACCAGGAGGAGCCCGGGGACGGCCCCGAGCTCTAGTCCCGCTCTAGTCTCGCGCGGCGCTGTCGTGCCAGGTCAGTGGTGGTACTGGTGCACCACGGCGTGGCCCTTGCCGCGGCCGATCATCCACTTGTTCACCGGTGTCGTGATCACGAACGCGGCGGCCAGGGCGATGGCCAGGACCCACCAGAACATCGCGTCCCCGAGGTGCGCGTCCATGGCGCCGGGCCAGAGTGCGATCACGCCGTTGTCGATCAGCTCCATCGCGGCGATGGACAGGGTGTCGGCGGCGAGCGCCACCCGGAACGCCGTCTTGAAGTCGACGCCCGCCTTGCGGATGCCGCGCAGCGTGAGGGCGTAGCCGAAGGCGAAGGCCAGGACGATCGCGAGGATCATCGTGGGCATGTTGCCCCAGCCGAGCGCGGTGCCGATGATCATGCCGAGCACCTCGCCGATGGCGCAGCCGGTGAGGCAGTGCAGCGTGGCCTGAGCGGCCATGCGCCAGCTGACCTTGCCGATGCCGTGCGCGTGGCCGTGGTGCGCGTGCTCGGCGTGCGTGTCGTGCTCCATGAGGATCCCCCAACGTCGGATAGCGGTTCCTGCCGCCTGGCAAGAACCGTATACCCCCCAGGGGTATTCCTCAAGGGATCTTCGCGGGCCCTCTAGCGCCCCCTCAGCTCCTTCAGGCGCGCCACGTCCGCCGCGTGCCCCTCCTTGCCGCCCGGCGTCTCGATGACCAGCGGCACGCCCTCGGTGGCGGGGTGGGTCATCAGCTCGCGGAACGGCTCCTCGCCGATGTGGCCGGTGCCGATGTTCTCGTGGCGGTCCTTGTGGGCGCCGACCACGTCCTTGGAGTCGTTGGCGTGCACGAGCTTCAGACGGCCCTCGCCGACCGTGTCCACCAGCAGGTCCAGGGTCTGCTTCATGCCGCCGGGGCCCGCCAGGTCGTGGCCCGCCGCGAAGATGTGGCAGGTGTCCAGGCAGACGCCCAGCTTGGGGTGGGAGTCCAGCGCCTCGAAGTACGGTCCGAAGTCCCAGGTGCGGGAGCAGAGCGAGGAACCCTGGCCCGCGGTCGACTCCAGGAGCAGGAACGGGTCGTCGTCGTGCGTCAGCTCGTCGAGCAGCGGCAGCATGCGGTCGCGCACCTGCCGCAGGGCCACCGCGCGCTCCCGGCCGCCGGTCGCCGAGCCGGTGTGCACGACGACGCCGAGGGCACCGATCGCCCTGGCCCTGCGCAGCGAGTGGCGCAGGGACTCCACGGACTTCTCGACGGTGGCCTCGGTGTGCGAGCCGAAGTTGATCAGGTAGGGCGCGTGGACGTACGCCGGGATGTTCTCGGCGGCGCAGGCCGCGCGGAACTCCTCGTCCTGCTTCGGGTTGCCGGGCGGTGTCGCCCAGCCGCGCGGGTTGGCCACGAAGACCTGGACGGTCTCCGCGGCCAGCTCACGGGCGTACGAGAGGCCGACGGACGCGAGCCCTCCGGCCACCGGGACGTGGCCGCCGACGGGATTGCGGGACGCGCCCTGGGGCGGTGTGCTGTTCGGGGACGGCGTGCTGGGGGACTTGTCGCTGCTCACGCCGTCCAGGGTGGCACGCGCGCGGGGTGATCCCGCCAGCGGTCCACCCCGGCCGGGGGCTCAGCGGATCGTGATGGTGATCGACGAGCCCTTGGGCGCCTCGTCGCCGCCCTCCACCGACTGCTCCTTCACGGTGTCCCCGAAGAGGCCGAGCAGCCCGCGGTCCTTGTCCACCTCGAAGCCCGCGCCCTCCAGCTTGGAGGTGGCCTCGCCGACGCTCATGCCGGTCACGTCCGGGACCTCGACCATCACCGGGCCCTTGGAGATCGTCAGGGTGACCGTGTCGCCCTCGGCGAGCTCCGTGCCCTCGACGGGGGACTGCTTGGCGACGCTGCCCTTGTCCTCGTCGGAGAAGGCCCGCTTCTCCGCGATCTCGACCTTGAGACCGGCCTCCTCCAGCTCGGAGACGGCGTCCTCCTCGGAGTCGCCCGTCACGTCAGGGGCCGAGATCGGGGCGCCCTTGGAGACGACGAGGGCGACGGCCGAACCCGCCTTGCGCGTGAACCCGGCCCGCGGCTCCGTGCTGATCACGGTGCCCCTCTTGACGTCCTCGTTGAACTTCTCGGTGACCATGCCCGGTTCGAGCCCGGAGCTCTTCAGCTCCTTCTTCGCCGTCGCGAGGGCGATGCCCTTGACGTCGGGGACCTTCACGGTCTCCGGCCCTCGCGAGACGGTCAGCGTCACCCTGCCGTTGTCACGGATGCGCTCACCGGCCGCCGGATCGGTGGCCATGACGGTGCCGCGCTTGTCGGTGTCGCTGTACGCGTGCTTGACCTCCTTCACGTCGAGCCCGGCCTCGTCGAGGCGCTTCTTGGCCTGCGCCTCGGTCTTCGTGAGGAGCGGCGGGACCTTCGTGAACTGGCCGGAGTTGATGTACCAGACGCCCGCGCCGAGCCCCAGGACGAGGAGCACGGCGGTGATCACCGCGACCGTCCGGCGGCGCGGGTCGAGCCGCCTTCGCGAGGCCCGCGCGGGGGCGGGCGGCGCGGGCGGCGGGGTGGGCAGGACGCTGGTGCGGTTGAGGGCGTCCTGGTCGTCCTGCCCGCTCTCCTCGGGGAGCGCCAGCTGGACGGAGCGCGCC
Source organism: Streptomyces formicae (assembly GCF_002556545.1). Classification (NCBI taxonomy): domain Bacteria; kingdom Bacillati; phylum Actinomycetota; class Actinomycetes; order Kitasatosporales; family Streptomycetaceae; genus Streptomyces; species Streptomyces formicae. The sequence continues at coordinate 2,509,005 of NZ_CP022685.1, read as the reverse complement.
GCGCGCGGGATCACGTGCGTACGGTCGTCGGCGTTGTCGTGGTCCGCGTGCGCCTGCGGCGGCACCGCGTCCAGCTGCTCCTCGGTGAGGGCGGACCGGGCCTGCCGCAGTTGCGCGAGCAGCGCCACCGCGTCGTACGGACGGACGTCGGGGGTGCGGGCGGTGGCGGACGCGACCAGCTCGTCGAGTTCGTAGGCGAGGCCGGGGACGGCGGCCGACGGGGGCGGCACGTCCTCGTTGAGGTGCTGGTAGAGCACCTGGGCCGGGGAGTCACCGGAGTGCGGCTTGGCGCCGGTCAGCATTTCGTAGAGCACGACCCCGCAGGCGTACACGTCGACGCGGGTGTCCGACGTGCCGTGCTCGATCTGCTCGGGGGCGAGGTAGGAGACGGTCCCGAGGACGGTGCCGGTCGTGTTCGTGACGGTGTCCACCGCGCGCACGAGCCCGAAGTCGGCGACCTTGACCCGGCCGTCGTCCCCTATGAGCACGTTCTCCGGCTTCATGTCGCGGTGCACGAACCCGGCGCGGTGCGCGGCGCCGAGCGCCGCGAGGACCGGCTCCAGGATGTCGAGCGCGGCCCGGGGGCGCAGGGCTCCGCGGTCGCGCAGGACGTCACGCAGGGTGCAGCCCGCGATGTACTCCATCGCCAGATAGACGTACGAACCGTCCGTGCCCTGGTCGAAGACGCCGACCACGTTCGGATGGGAGAGGCGGGCGACCGACTTGGCCTCGCGGATGAAGCGGTCGACGAAGGTGGCGTCGGCGGCCAGCGTCGGGTGCATCACCTTGAGCGCGAGCACGCGGTCGAGGCGGGTGTCCACGGCCCGGTAGACCGTGGCCATCCCGCCGACCGCGATGCGCCCGTCGATCCGGTAACGGCCGTCGAGCAGCTGCCCGACGAGCGGGTCCTGAAGGGTCGTGTCCACGGAGGGGAGTCTACGAGCCACCACCGACACGCCGTCCCGTCCGGGGGGATTCACAGCAGTAATGCAGCCGAGCTGTAACAGGCCCCCCGGGGAGCCGGGCCTCCCGGCGGCCGGGCCCCTGAGCGGCCGGGCCCCTCAGAACGCGGGCCGCTCCGGATCGAGGCGTGCCATGCCCTCCTCCGGAGAGGACGCCTCCGCGAAGTGCCGCCGCGGGATCCGCCCGGCCCGGTGCGCGAGACGCCCCGCCTCGACGCCGTGCCGCATGGCCTCGGCCATCAGGACCGGCTCCTGCGCCCGGGTCACCGCGGAGGCGAGCATCACACCGGCGCAGCCCAGCTCCATCGCGAGCGCCGCGTCGGACGCGGTGCCCGCGCCCGCGTCCAGGATCACCGGCACGCGCGCGTGCTCCACGATCAGCTGGAAGTTGTGCGGATTGCGGATGCCGAGCCCGGAGCCGATGGGGGAGCCGAGCGGCATGATCGCCGCGCAGCCCGCGTCCTCCAGCTTCCGCGCGAGGACCGGATCGTCGTTGGTGTACGGGAGCACGGTGAAGCCGTCGTCGACCAGGACCTCCGCGGCGTCCAGGAGCTCGATCGGGTCGGGCAGCAGGGTGCGCTCGTCCGCGATGACCTCCAGCTTCACGAGGTCGGTGCCGAGCGCCTCACGCGCGAGACGGGCGGTGAGGACGGCCTCGCCCGCGGTGAAGCAGCCCGCCGTGTTCGGCAGGACGCGGATGCCGAGCCGGTCGAGGACGGAGAGCACGGAGCCCTGCACGCCCGGGTCGAGGCGGCGCATCGCGACGGTCGTCAGCTCGGTGCCCGACGCGACGAGGGAACGCTCAAGGACGTCCAGGCTCGGTGCCCCGCCGGTGCCCATGATCAGGCGCGAGGAGAGGGTCAGACCGCCGATGCCGAAGGGGTCGTCTGCCATGGTCGCTTCAGCCTCCCTGGACGGCGGTGAGTACTTCGACGCGGTCGCCCGAACTGAGCGCGGTGCTGGACCAGCGCGTGCGGGGCACGACGGTTTCGTTGAGGGCGGCGGCCACTCCGGAGTGGGCCGTCGTGAGGGTGGCGACGAGGGCGCCGAGCGTGGTGCCGGGGGCGACGTCCCGTACGTCCCCGTTGAGGGAGACCGAGAAGGACAGCGGTGTGGTGGTCATGCGGGCTGCTCCGTAAGGGCGGCAGAAGTGGCGGCAGAGGTGGCGGGAGGAGGCGCGGTGGGGGAGTCGGCGAAGCGCCGTGGTGTGAACGGGCGGGCCTCGTCCGGCAGTTCACCGGTGACCAGGGCGTGCGCCAGCACGTCACCCGTGATGGGCGTCAGCAGGACGCCGTTGCGGTAGTGGCCGGTGGCCAGCTGAAGCCCGGGCAGGCGCGTCGGGCCGAGCATCGGCGCGTTGTCGGGGGAGCCGGGGCGCAGGCCCGCGCGGGTCTCGGTGAGCGGCAGTTCCGTGATGCCGGGGACGAGCTCGTGGGCGTCCCTGAGCAGCTCGTAGACGCCGCCCGCGGTGACCGTGGTGTCCCAGCCCAGCTCCTCGCTGGTCGCGCCGACCACGAGCTCGCCGTTCTCCCGGGGCACCAGATAGACGTGGCTGCCGCGCACCACGGCCCGCACGGTGCGGCTGAGGAACGGCGCGTACGCCCTCGGCACCGTCAGCCTGAGCACCTGCCCCTTCACGGGGCGCACGGGCGGCAGGACGTCGTCGGGAACGCCCGCGAGGCGCCCGCTGAGGCTGCCCGCGGCGAGCACGACCTGCCCCGCGGTCAGCTCGGTGCCGTCCGCGGTGACGACGCCGCGGGCCCGGTCGCGGACGACGGAGAGGCGCTCGGCCCAGGCGCGGTGGAAGACGACACCGGCCCGCTCGCAGGCCACCAGAAGGGCCGCGGTCAGCCGACGCGGGTCGACCTGGTGGTCGCCGTCGACCCGCAGCCCGCCGCGCACGCCCGGGGCGAGCATCGGTTCGAGGCGGCGGCACTCGCGGCCGGTCAGCCACTCCGACGCGAGCCCCGAATCGCGCTGCAACGCGTGCAGTTCGCGCAGATGGGCGCGGTCGTCGGAGTCGAGCGCCACGGCGAGCGTGCCGCACGCGCGGTAGCCGATGTCGTGACCGCTCGCCTCGGTCAGCTCGGCGGCGAAGTCCGGATAGCGCCGCGCCGACGCGAGGTTGAGGCCGAGCAGGGTCTGCTCGCCGTAGTGCAGCTCGGTGACGGCGGCCAGCATGCCCGCGGCGACCTGGGCCGCGCCGCCGCCGGGTGCGGGGTCCACGACCGCGGTGGACAGGCCGCGCTGGGCCGCCCGCCAGGCCGTGACCAGGCCGATGATGCCGCCTCCCACGACGAGGACGTCAGCGGTGGCGGACGGTGTCGCGGGCGGTGGTGTCGTAGGTGAATGCATGGGCGTCCAGCCCCTCCCTTCGCCGGCATGACCCGGATCAGGTTCGTACGGTCGGAGGCCGTCCCAGCCTCCCTCTCAGCCCGGTGCGTCCGGGCTCCCGCGAGTGCTCTGCACCGCCAGCCTAGCCCGTCGCTTCCGGCCGCAGTAGGGGAGCTGTCCGGGTATGCGCAGTGACGGTGTGTCAAAGATCTCCTCCGTGCCCTCTGAGGCCGGGCGGGGGCGCGGTCCTAAGGTGATCGGGTGAGCGAGCAGCAGAGGCACGCAGAGCGGCACGTCGTCATCGTCGGTGCGGGGATGGCCGGTGTGCAGACCGCCGTCGCCCTGCGCGAGCAAGGGTTCGCGGGAACGGTGACCCTGATCGGCGCGGAACCCCATCAGCCGTACGACAGGCCGCCGCTGTCCAAGGCGGTGCTGCTCGGCAAGGCGGAGGGCTCCGCGTTCGACATCGACTTCGAGGCGCTCGGCATCGCCCTCGACCTGGGCCGCGAGGTCACCGGGGTGCGCCCCGCCGACCACGAACTGGACACCGCCACGGGTCCCGTCGCCTACGACGTCCTGGTCCTCGCGACCGGCGCCGCCCCGGTCAGGCTGCCCGGCACCGAGGGCGTTCCCGGCGTCCACCTCCTGCGCACCCTCGACGACGCCGAGCGGCTGCGCCCCGTCCTCGCCGAGCAGCACGACGTCGTGGTCGTCGGCGCGGGCTGGATCGGCGCCGAGTTCGCCACCGCCGCGCGCGAGGCGGGCTGCGGGGTCACCGTGGTCGAGGCGGCGGAGCGGCCGCTCGCGGGCGCGCTGCCCGCCGAGGTCGCCGCTCCCATGGAGGGCTGGTACGCGGACTCCGGAGCCACGCTGCGCACCCACGCGCGCGTGGAGCGCGTCGAGCCCGGCGTCGTGGTCCTCTCCGACGGCACGCGGCTGCCCGCGGGCGCCGTGGTGGTCGGCATCGGCGCGCGCCCCGCGACCGACTGGCTCACCGACTCCGGCATCGAGCTCGGCGCCCACCGCGAGGTCCTGGCCGACGAGCGCCTGCGCACCTCCGCGCCCGACGTGTACGCGGTCGGCGACTGCGCCTCCTTCCCCTCGGGCAGGTACGGCCAACGCCTGCTCGTCCACCACTGGGACAACGCGCTCCAGGGCCCGCGCACGGTGGCGGCGAACATCGTCGGCGAGGACCCCGCCGCGTACGACCCCGTGCCGTACTTCTGGTCGGAGCAGTTCGGCCGCTTCGTGCAGTACGCCGGTCATCACGCGTCCGCCGACCAGCTGGTGTGGCGCGGTGACCCGACGACCGCGGCCTGGTCCGTGTGCTGGCTCCGCGAAGGCGCCCTGGTGGCGGTCCTGGCAGTGGGCCGCCCCCGCGACCTGGCCCAGGGCCGCAAACTCATCGAGGCATCAGCCCACCTGGACCCGACCCTGGCGGCGGACCCGTCGACCCCCCTGAAGAAGGCCCAGCTGTAGCCCCGCAAGGGGCGCGGGGAACTGCGCGCCCAGCCCCCACGACCCGCAGCCGAAAGCGACGCCCCAGGCAAGCCCTCGCCCCCGACCAGATGCGGCCCGGTTTCCGGCCCCCGGCCAGAGATGGCAGGCTTGACCACGTGACCGAGATTGACGCAAAGACCGATGCTCTCGTCCCCGCCTGGCTCCACCTCCCCGACATCGCCGAAATGCTCGATGTCGAGGTGACGCGTGTGCGCCAGCTGGTCAAGGAGGGCCAGCTGATCGCCGTACGCCGTGGTGAGAACCGCGCGCTCCAGGTGCCGGCCGCCTTCATCGACGGCGACAAGGTCGTCAAGGGCCTCGCCGGCACCCTGACGCTCCTGAGGGACGACGGTTTCTCCGACGAAGAGATGCTCGAGTGGCTCTTCACCGCCGACCCGACCCTGCCCGGCACCCCCGCGCAGGCCCTGAGCGAGAATCGCGGCACGGAGGTGAAGCGTCGAGCCCAGGCGCTTGCCGTCTGACCTGAACGAACCGTTCGACGCGGGGGCCGAGGGAGGTGCGCACCGCACCGCCCGCGGCCCCGTGCGCACCGAAACCGACAACGGGGGGACCTCTCCATGGCCACCAAGCCCGCGCCCGCACGGCTCGCCGACGCCCGGCTCTACCTGTGCGTGGACGCCCGCAAGCGCCAGGGAGACCTCCCGGAGTTCCTCGACGCCGTCCTCGCGGGCGGCGTCGACATCGTGCAGCTGCGCGACAAGGGCATGGAGGCGGGCGAGGAGCTGGAGCACCTCCAGGTCTTCCGCGACGCCTGCCGCAGGCACGGCAAGCTCCTCGCGGTGAACGACCGCGCTGACGTCGCGCACGCCATCGGCGCCGACGTGCTGCACCTGGGCCAGGGCGACCTGCCCGTCCCCGCCGCCCGCGCCATCCTCGGCGCCACCGGCGACGACGTGCTCGTGGGCCGCTCCACGCACGCCGAGTCCGAGGCCGCGGCGGCCGCCACGCAGGACGGCGTGGACTACTTCTGCACCGGGCCGTGCTGGCCCACGCCGACCAAGCCGGGGCGCCACGCCCCCGGGCTGGACCTGGTCAGGTACACGGCCTCGCTGGGCACGGACCGCCCGTGGTTCGCGATCGGCGGCATCGACGCGGGCAATCTCGACGAGGTGCTCGACGCGGGCGCCACCCGGGTCGTGGTGGTCCGCGCGATCACCGAGGCGGACGATCCCGGCGCGGCCGCCGCCGATCTCGCCAAGCGGCTGCGCGCACGAACGTCTGTGTGAGCAACAGCCCGGGAGTGTCCGATCCGTGGACAACAGCCCGGCAAAGCGGACAATTCGCGGATGCGTGGTTGGGGGACCGGCGCAGCCTGGCTAACCTGCGGGTATGGCCCTAGGCACAGCTTCGACCAGGACTGACCGTGCGCGCACGGTGCGCGACATGCTCGCGACCGGTAAGACGACGTTTTCCTTCGAGTTCTCCGCGCCGAAAACGCCGAAGGGCGAGCGGAACCTGTGGAACGCGCTGCGCCGGGTCGAGGCGGTCGCGCCTGACTTCGTCTCCGTGACGTACGGGGCGGGCGGCTCGACCCGCACGGGGACGGTCAAGGAGACCCAGCAGATCGTCGCCGACACGACGCTGACGCCGGTCGCCCATCTGACCGCGGTCGACCACTCCGTGGCCGAACTGCGCAACATCATCGGGCAGTACGCGGACGCGGGCATCAGGAACATGCTCGCGGTCCGCGGCGACCCGCCCGGCGACCCCCTCGGTGACTGGATCGCCCACCCCGAGGGCCTCACCTACGCCGCCGAACTGGTCGAACTCATCAAGGAGTCGGGCGACTTCTGCGTGGGCGTCGCGGCCTTCCCCGCGATGCACCCGCGCTCGCCCGACTGGGAGTCCGACACCCGCCACTTCATCGACAAGTGCCGGGCCGGGGCGGACTACGCGATCACCCAGATGTTCTTCGACCCGGAGGAGTACCTGCGGCTGCGCGACCGCGTCGAGGCCGCGGGCTGCCACACTCCGATCATCCCCGAGATGATGCCGGTCACCAACGTCCGCCAGCTCGAACGGCTGCCCCAGCTCAGCAACGCCGTGGTCCCGGCCGAGTTGAAAGAGCGCATCCTCTCGGTCAAAGACGATCCCGCCGCTGTACGCTCCATTGGCATCGAGTTCGCCACGGAGTTCTGCGCGCGGTTGCTGGCCGAAGGCGTGCCGGGACTGCACTTCATCACGCTCAACAACTCCACGGCGACGCTGGAGATCTACGAAAATCTGGGCCTGCACCACCAGGCCTGAACGGCCGTACCCCGGTACCCACGGGGAACAGCGGTAGGGGAGAGGGGCGTACATGGGCTGGGCGGTCCTCTACATCGCGTTCGGATTCGTCGCGCTGTGGCTGCTGGGCGAGGTGCTGTTGCAGTACAAGGCCAGGCTGCGCTGGCGGCTGCTGGCCTTCGTGGGCTTCCTCGGTGTCGTCCTCGGCGTGCTGATGCCGTCGGTGTGGGTGATCGGCCTCGGCGCCATTGCCTTCGCCACCGGCCAGACCTATGTGACGCTGTCGTTCCGCAAGGGCTTCTCCACCGGCTGGGCGCTCGGCGGCCAGCCGGGTCTCAGCAAGCGCCGCAGGGGTTCCTCGCGGGGCGCCGCCGCGCAGGGGGCGGAGGCCAAGGACCCGACACTCCAGGTCTCCGACCTGGAGTTCGAGGTACCGCCGCCGCCCGCACACGACCCCGGGGGACTCGGCGACCCCGGGATATACGAGCCGGAGCCGCTGCCGGACGACACCGGCCAGTACGGGGTGTACAGCGACGCGGCGTACGAGCGCCAGGCGGGCACGGACGGGGCCCACCAGGGCGACGGCTACGGGTACGACGCCGCGGCCTTCGCCGGGTACGACCAGCAGGCGTACGGGTACGACGAGACCGGGCAGCAGCAGTACGCCGCGTACTCCGACCCCTACATCGGCACGCAGACCTACGGCGCGGGGCAGGGCTACGACGCCTACGGCGACCAGCAGCAGTACGCGCCGTACGGCGGCGACACCTACGGCGGGCTCGGCGAGACCTACCAGGAGACGCCGCCCGGCGGGGTCTGGGTGCCGCAGCAGCGCAGCACCGACGACCCCTACGGCGGCGAACTCCCGCCGGAGCAGCCCTATCCGTACCAGGGCGGGAACACCGGCGGTTACGACAACTCCGGCTACAACGAGCAGCAGTACCGGTACTGAGCCCGGTCCCGGGGTGGCTCACTGCGAGCCGCGGAACTCCGGTCCCTCGACGATCAGACCGGCCACCAGCGTGCCCGACATGCCCGCGTGCGGCAGGCCGCCGCCGGGGTGGGACCAGCCGCCGACGGCGTAGAGCCCTTGCACGCGCGTGCTGTTGGCCGGGTGCAGGTGCCTGCCGTCGGCCGCGGCGAGCGTCGGGGCGGGCACCGCTCCGCCGTCGGCGCCGGTGGCCTCCGCGATGTCCGACGGGGTGCGGACCTCATGCCACAGGAGCCGCTCGCGCAGACCGGGCACGGCCCGCTCTGCGTGGGTGATCAGCTGCTCGGCACGCGCCGCGAAGACCTCTCGCGAGGCCCGGTCGTCGGCGGCGGCACGGTGCGCGGGCACCGTCGCGGTCAGGGTCACCGCCTCGTGCGCCCCGTCCGGCACCGCTGCCGGGTCGTCGGGACGCGTCACGGCGACCGTGGGCCGGTCCGCCATGGCGTCGCCGCCGCCGAACAGGGCCGCCAGCTCGGCGGCGCGGTCCGCCGCGTGCACCACGGTCCGATGCGGGGTGCCCTCGGGGCGGGATCCTGACAGGGCGAGCAGGACCGTCAGGCGGCTGGGCATGCCGGACCGGGCCGGTGCGTCGTCCGCCGCGCGCGGGTCCACGCCGGGCAGCAGCCCCTCCAGGGCGGCGGGGGCGACACCCGCGACGACGAAGTCCGCGTCGGTCACGCTGCCGTCCGCGAGCTCGACGCCCGCGGCCCGGCCGTCCTTCTCCACGATCCGCGTCACCGCGGCACCGAACTCGAACTCGACCCGGCGGGCCAGGCACCGCTCGTACACGGCCCGGGCCAGGGCGCGCATGCCGCCCGCCACCGACCAGACGCCGAAGGTCTGCTCCAGATACGGCAGGATCGCCGCGCTCGCCGGTGCCGTCCGCGGATCGAGGCCCGCCCCGAGCGCGAAGTGCTCAAGAAGGGCGCGCAGTCGGGCGTCGCCGCCCAGCTCGAACTCGGCGATCTCGCCGAGCGTGACCGCACGCCGCTCGCGGCGCAGCAGCCGCTTCCTGGCCACCGAGGGGTAGGGCTCGCGCTCGGCGAACACCTTCCAGTCCGCCCACAGCGGCTCTTCGAGGAGCGGGCGCCGGGTGCGGTCCCAGGCGTCCCGCGCGCGGTTCATGAAGGCCGCCCAGCGGGCGCCCGCGCCGTCCCCGAGCGCCGCGTCCAGGGCCTCTCCCACGCCCGCGCGTGAGGCGTTCGGCAGGTCGGCCGTGGTGCCGTCGGCGAAGACGTGGCGCGCGGCGGGCTCGACCTGGGAGAGCTCGACGCACTTCTCCAGGGGCTCCTTGCCGGTCTTGACGAACAAGTCGCGGTAGACCGCGGGGAGCTGGAGCAGCGCCGGTCCCGTGTCGAAGGCGAAGCCGTCCCGCTCGACGCGGCCGAGCGCGCCGCCGTACGTCCGCCCGCGTTCGTACACCACCACCCGGTGGCCCGCGACGGCCAGCCGGGCGGCGGCCGTCATCGCGCCTATCCCGGCGCCGATCACCACAATCCGTGCCATGCCAGGGACTGTATCGGCCGCCACTGACAGTCACGCCGGAGCCCCGGCCCGAGGCGGTCGTCAGGGCGGCGGCGGCCCGGTCCGGCCCGCGAGCAGCTTCTCCTCGCGCCGCTGCGCCCTGCGCCGCAGGAACCGCCGGATCCGCGAGACCAGGAAGAACAGCAGGACCAGGCCGATCAGCAGCAGCACGGCCGCGATGATCGCCGCCGCCTCCGGATAGAACATCGCGAAGGTGATGATCCCGCCGACCCCCAGGTCCTCGGCCGTGCTCATCACGAGGTTGCTGAACGGCTCGGGCGAGGTGTTGATCGCCATCCGCGTGCCGGTCTTCACGGCATGGCTGGCCAGGGCTGTCGACCCGCCCACCGCCCCCGCCGCCAGGTCCGGGAGAGACCCGCTCTGCCCCGCGAGCAGCGCGCCGACCACGGCGCCGGACACCGGTCTGATCACGGTGTGCACGGTGTCCCACACCGAGTCGACGTACGGGATCTTGTCGGCCACGGCCTCGCAGAGGAAGAGCACACCGGCGACGATCAGCACGTCGGGACGCTGGAGCGACTCGGGCACCTCGTCGGTGAGCCCGGTCGCGCCGAAGACGCCGAGCAGCAGGACCACGGCGTACGCGTTGATCCCGCTCGCCCAGCCGCTGGTGAACACCAGGGGGAGTACGGACACGGACGCGATCGTAACCAGTTGAGGATCCATCGGCCTGGGGTTGAGTGCCTGGGCCTGAGTATCCGTACCTAGTGAAGGAGATGAGTAGCTGCGCGGATAGGCCCCCACCTGCGAAGACGGAAGAGTGTGGGGCACGGAGAAGGGCGCAGCGCCGGTACCGCCGACACGGGGCGGCGGAACGGTGCGGCGCCCTTGGCCGCTCCTCCCGCCGAAAGGTGGGAGCGAGACACGGGGGTGACTCGGGGGACGACCACACGGGGGTCGCACGGGGGTCACGGGGGAACAAGAGAAGAGCACCGGCCCGGTGCCACCTGGAGAACCAGGAGGCACCGGGCCGGTGTCGTTCCCCGGAGGCGTCGAGGGGGCTTCGAGGGGCCGTGAGGGACCTACGCGCGCGTGCCGCTGACCCGGCCCTGGAGCAGCCGGGAGAGCGCCGCGTGCACATCGTCGAGCGAGCGCTCCGGCTGGAACGCCTGCCAGTCGAGGGCGGCCACGAGCACCATGCCGACGAGCGCGGCGGCCGTCAGCGGGATGTCGATCTCCTCGCTCAGCTCGCCGTTCTCGACGCCCGCCCGAAGGACGTCCTCGACCACCGCGACGGCCTGCTGCCTGACCACGAGGAGCGTGGACTGCCAGGCCCGGTTGGTCCGCCAGAGCTCGGCCACGTACAGCTGGGTGAAGGCCGGGTAGCGGTTGATGAAGACCAGACCGGCCCTGATCATCGCGTCCAGCGCGTCGACCTTGGTGCCGTCGTTCCTGTCGGCCTCGTCGGCCGCCTCCTTCAGGGAGGCGGTCAGCAGGCCGACGCCGTGCCGCAGCAGCTCTTCGAAGAGGACCGACTTGCTCGCGAAGTTGTAGTAGACCGTGCCCTTCGCGACCCCGGCCCGTTCGGCGATCTCGTCGACCGTCGTGGCCGAGAAGCCCTGTTCCGCGATGAGGGTGACGGCGGCCTCGTAGAGCTTCTGCCGGGTGGCCTCGCGGCGGGTGCTGCCTGCGCTGCTGTCCATGGCCCTGATTCTCACAGGTCTCGCCGGGCCGCCAGGACCCGCCGTGCTCACAGGCTCAGCTCCGGGTGCAGCCGGTCCAGGGTCCACACCTGCTTGCGGCGCGCGGAGAGCGCGGTGAGCGCCAGGGCGCCCAGGGTGAAGGCCGCGAGGACCGCACAGCCCTGCCAGACCGGGCCGAGGCCGCCGCCCGTGATGAGTCTCCGGAGAGCCTCGACGACGTAACTCATCGGCAAGAAGGGATGGATCGCGCTGAAGAAGCCGGGGCTCGTCTGCACCGGATACGTACCGCCCGCCGAGGTCAGCTGGAGCATCAGGACGGCGAGCACGAGGATCCGTCCCGCCGCTCCGAAGCGGGCGTTCAGCCACTGCACGATCGCCGCGAAGCACGCCGTCACCAGGCAGAGGAAGCCCACCGTCCCGGCCGCCCGCGCCATCTGGAGGCCGAGGCCCCAGTGCAGGACCGAGAGCAGCGCCGCCGTCTGGAGCACGCCGAGCGCCGCCACCGGGAGCCAGCCCGCGAGCGCGATGCGCCACGCGGAGGCGCCCGCGGCGAGCGCGCGCCGGTTGAGCGGCTGGATCAGCATGTACGCCACCATCGCGCCGACCCACAGGGACAGCGGGATGAAGTACGGCGCGAAGCCCGTGCCGTAGTTGGGCGCCTTGTGCATCGACTGGGAGGCCAGTTGCACGGGGTCGGCCATGACGTCGGTGCGCGCGTCACGGTCCTTCTTGTCGTAGTCGGGGATCTTCTTGACGCCGTCGTGCAGCCCGCCCGACAGCTCCGCGGAGCCGTCGGCCAGCTTGAACAGGCCGCCCTTGAGGTCGCTCGCGCCCGTCTCCAGCTTGCCGACGCCCGCGTCCAGGTCGCTGGCACCGGTCTGGGCGGTGCCGAGACCCGTGTGCAGCTTCGCGGCGCCCTTGGTGACCTTGCCCGCGCCCTTGTTGAGGTCGTTGATCTGGGTGACGGCCGATTCCAGGTCCTCGTCGAGGTGCGGCGCCCGGTCGGCGAGGCGCTGCGACTGCTTCTGCAGCGCGGCGAGGTTCTTGTCGAGCTGCTTGACGTCGCTGTTCTGGTCCTTGACCAGGGTGTCGAGGTCGTCCGCGATGGTCGAGACGTTCGCGGCGGCCGCCTTCACGTCCTTGAGCTTGGGGCAGAAGGGGGCGGCCACGGGCGCCTGCTCGCACTGCTCCGCGTAGAAGCGGTTGATGACCCGCTGACCGTCCTTGGCCCCCTTGGCGGCCTCCGGCGCGAGCCTGACCCAGTCGGCCAGGTTGCGGCGCATCGCCTTGGAGGAGTCGGCGGCGAGCTGTGCGCTGTCCCCGATGGTCTTGCCGTTGTCCTTCAGGAAGGGCCGCACCTGGTCCGCGGTGCCGTTCACCTTGTCGGCGAGCTTCTGTGTGCCGTCCGAGACCTTCTTGGCGCCGACCTCCAGATCGCCCGCGCCCTTGTGCAGCTTCTTGACGCCGCCTGCCAGGTCGCCGCTGCCGTCCTTGGCGTCCTTGAGGCCGTTCGCGAGGTCCTTGGAGCCCTTCTTCGCCTTGCCGATGCCGCCGTCGAGCTTCTCGGCGCCGTCGGCGGCCTTCTGCGTCGCGCCGTGGATGTCGGAGAACGAGACGAAGATCTTGTCGAGGAAGCCGCGGGACGCCTTCGTGGACGCGGCGGAGCGCACCTCGGAGAAGACCGTCCGGGAGATCTGCCCGACGATGTAGTTGTTGGCGTCGTTCGTACGGACCCGAAGGGCACCCGTCTCCGGAGAGTCCCCCGAACTGGACGCGATGCGCTTGCTGAAGTCCGACGGCATGGTCAGCGAGAGGTAGTACGTGCCGTCCTCGACGCCCTTGCGCGCCTCTTCGTCGCTCACCTCGTGCCAGTCGAAGGTCTTGCTGTCGCGCAGCTTCTCGACGATGTTGTCGCCCGCCGCGAGCTTCTTGCCCGCGGCGGACGCTCCCTTGTCGTCGTTGACGAGCGCCACGGGGATGCGGTCGAGGCGGCCGTAGGGGTCCCAGAAGGACCACAGGTACAGCGCGCCGTACAGCAGCGGCAGGAGCAGGAGCGCGACGAGCGCGGCGCGCGGCAGCTTCCCCCTGCCGAAGCGCCTGAGCTCAAGCGCGGCCAGCTTCGGCGAGCGCATCCGCCGTCTCCTTGTCGTCGTCGGTGCGTTCTTCGGTGCTGTTCCGGTCCGCGGCGTCCTGAGCGCCGGTGCGCACCACGACCGCGCCGTCGGGCGCCTCGCTGCACACGGCCACGACGGTCGTCCCGCTGTCGGCCAGGGACTTCAGCAGGGCCCACGCCTCGGCCCGTTCGGCGTCCGAGAGCTTCAGGTCGGTGTCGTCGACGCCGAGCACGCGCGGCCTGCCGATCAGGGCGAGGGCGATGGAGAGCCGCAGGGCTTCAAGGCGCTCCAGGTCGCGCACGGAGGTCCGCCGCCCCTTGGGGAGCTTCTCCATGTCGAGCCCGGCGGCGATCAGCGCGGTGTCGATCCGCAGCTTCGCCTCGTTCGCGCGCTCGGCGCGCGGCCGCAGGAGTCCCCGCAGCGAACCGCTGAACCGCCGCTCCAGGAGCGCCCGTTCGCGCAGGTGCTCGGCGACGGTCAGCGCGGGGTCGAGATCGGTGACGCCGGGCACGGGCCCGAGCCCGCTGATCCGGCGCACCCCGGCCAGTTGCTTGGGCAGCCGCAGGCGGCCGACGGACGCCCTGCCCTCGGTGGCGCGCATGCGTCCCGTCAGGGCCAGCAGCAGGCAGGTGCGGCCGGATCCCGAAGGGCCTTCCAGCGCGATCAGCGAGCCGGACTCCGCGTCGATGTCGATGCCTCGGAACGCCCAGCCGCGCGGGCCCTTGAGCCCGAACCCCTCGGCTGTGACGGCGGCTCCGCGCACGCCGTCGGTCGGACCGTCCACAGTTCCCCCCTGCCCCTCCTTTTGAACTGACTGGTCAGTTCAAAAATAAGCCCGAACCCTCGATCGAGGCAAAGCCGCAGGTCAGGGCCGATTGTCAGTGGCGTACTCCACGATGGGCACATACGGCCACTGCGCCGTCACACGACGACAGGAGGTTCGTCATGGCCAGGAGTTCCACAGCAGCCGCACACCGGCACAGCGCCGTCGGCCCTGTTTCCTCACTGACCGGCCCGGCGAGCGATGTCCACCCCGTCCTGCGCCGCGCGACCGCCCCGCCCGCCGCCCTCGAACTGCTCGCCCAGGCCCGCGCCGGACTCGACGAGGCCGCCCGCCTGGACACGTCGAACGAGCGCTATGCCACTGCCCACCTCGCCGCCCTGCGCACCGCGGCCGCCGTGCTCGCCGCCCGCGGCAGGCCGGAGACCACCCCACGCCGCAGGCAGCGCATCCGAAGCGCCTGGGAAGTGCTCCCCGAGATAGCCCCCGAACTGACCGAGTGGAGCGCCCTGTTCGCCTCCGGCGCCGCCCGCAGGGCCCGCGCGGAGGCGGGCATCCAGGGCGCGGCCACCGTCCGCGACGCCGACGACCTGCTCCGTGACGTCGCGATGTTCCTGCGCATCGTCGAGCGGATGCTGGTGCTGCAGCCCGTGCTGCCCCAGCCCAGGCAGGAGCCGCCGGACGTGGGCTGACCGGCGCGTGCGCGCCGCGGGACGGTGGCCGGGGCACCGGGCACCAGGCAATAAGGTGGGGGCAACCGAATCCCACGCGCCGAGGAGTCAACTGCCGTGTCGGACCCGATGCGCCCGCCCGCCTCTCACCACAGCCCGCAAGCGGCGTCGCAGCGCTCCGACCCCCCTCGTCCGCGCGCCTCGCTGCGGACCGCCGTGGTCTGGGACGTCCTGAAGGACGCCCTGGACCGTCGGGTCAAGGTCACGGGCCGGGAGTCCCGCACCGAGCTCGACGTGCTGGACACGGGAGGCGGCAGCGGCAACTTCGCGGTGCCGGTGGCCCTGCTCGGCCACCGCGTCACCGTCGTCGACCCCAGCCCGAACGCGCTCTTCGCCCTGGAGCGCAGGGCCGCCGAGGCGGGTGTCGCCGATCGCGTACGCGGCGTGCAGGGCGATGTCCTCGGCCTCTTCGACGTCGTCGAGCGCGGTGGCTTCGACGCCGTCCTGTGCCACGGCGTCCTGGAGTACGTCGACGACCCGGCCGAGGGCGTCCGCCTCGCCGTCGACGCGCTGCGCCCCTCCGGTGTGCTCAGCCTGCTCGGCGCGGGCCTCGGCGGCGCCGTGCTCGCGCGCGCCCTCGCCGGGCACTTCAAGGAGGCGCAGGCCGCCCTCACCGACCCGGCGGGACGCTGGGGCGTGGGCGACCCCGTGCCCCGGCGCTTCACCGCCGACCAGCTCACCGAGCTGGTCGAGGCGGCGGGCGTGCGCGTCGACGCGGTGCACGGGGTGCGGGTCTTCGCCGACCTGGTCCCCGGCGTCCTCGTGGACACCGAGCCGGGCGCCCTGGAGGCCCTCCTCGCGCTGGAGGCCGCCGCCGCCGAACTGCCCGCGTTCCACTCCGTGGCCACCCAGCTGCATGTGCTCGGTGAGGCGCGGGAGCCCGCCGAGGCATGAGGTGCGTGTGCGGCTGCCCCGCTGATCAGCGACGCAGCCGCACATGGAGTACGCCACAGGCCCCCCGAACGGGCTACCGGCGCCGTATGATCGAGGGACACCGTCCTGCATGACGGTTCGGCCGCTGGGGAATGCACGCTTCAGCGAGCCGGAGCGATGTGCAGGGTCCGGTTTGGCGAAGTTGGCGCAGAGGGGCGGGTTTCACGGGGGCGATTCCCTGCCTATCCTGAAGGGGACCCCCGGTCGCCCCGGCGACTGCACGATGAGGAGGACTCCGTGCCGCTCTCGGAGCACGAGCAGCGCATGCTCGAGCAAATGGAGCGAGCGCTGTACGCCGAAGATCCCAAGTTCGCGACAGCGCTTGAGGGAAGCGGGCTGCGTACGTACACCCGGAAGCGGGTCTACCAAGCGGTCGCGGGCTTCCTGGTGGGCATCGCCCTTCTCATGGCCGGAATGGTCGCCCAGCAGATCTGGATCAGCGTGGTGGGATTCCTCGTCATGCTGGGCTGCGCGGTGCTCGCCGTCACCGGTTGGCGCAAAGCGCCGAAGCCGGGCGAACAGCCTTCGGGCGCGGCCGCGGCGCAGGGTGGGGCACAGCCCCGTCGGGGGACCAGGCAGCGCCGCTCCGTGATGGACCGGATCGAGCAGCGCTGGCAGCGCCGCCGAGACGAGCAGGGAGGCCAGTGAGGCTGGCGCTTCCGCGCTGAGCCGAGGGTCCCGACCCGACATACATGTGTGAGGGGTGACCGCCCACGGGCGGTCACCCCTCACACATGTCTTCGTATCCCGCACCGCAGCCGTGACCGGCCCGCCCGGCCCTGGCAGCGGCACCCGACGGCGCCGGTCCCGGAGCGGGACCGGCGCCGACCAGTGCCTCAGCCCTGCTGCTCCGCCTGCGCCCGCCGCGACGGCCTGCGCTTCAGCAACGCCGCCGACCACGAGGCGAGACGCTCGCCGCAGCGCGTGCTGAACGCCGCCCAGCGGTCCGACGCCGCCCACACCACCCGAGCGGCCGAACGCGGCGCGAGCGTCGCCCGCAGCCTGGCGGACCGGTTCACCGAGGCCCGCAGCCCGTCGCGTACCCGTCGTACGTCATCGGAGAGGCCCGCGGGGAGCTGCGGCCGCGGAGCGTAGAGCACCTGCTCCACCGCGGCCGCCACCCGGTGCACGGCCTCCGCCGGAGCGCCGGACAGCTCCCCGATGCGGACGATCCGCGCCGCCGCCTTCCGGGGCGTCTGTGACTCGTCCGGCGGAATGCCGTGGTCCCAGGCCGTGTCGATCACCTCGAGCCAGGCGGCCAGGGTCCGCGCGGCCGCGTCCGCGTCGGTGCGCCCGGTGGCTCCCAGGCGGACGGCCCGCACCCTGGTCCGCCACAGCAGCGGCAGGAAGGGCACCGCGAGGAGCACCAGGGCCGCGAGCCCCACCCCCACGATCATCGCGAGAGGCGGTCCTTCACCGCCCGAACCGGCCACGACCTGCGGGGCCGCGCTCGAGCAGCCGCCCTGCTTGCGCTGGTCGGGCGGGCAGCTGTCGGACGCCGAGGGAGCCGTGGAGGGCTCGGCGGATGTGGAGGGCTCCGGGGTGTCCGGGTCGCTCGCGTCGCCGGACGGCCTGTCCGAGCGGGTGTAGTCGGGCACCGAGCCACGAGTCGGCGTCGGCTCGAAACGGGTCCAGCCCACGCCCTCGAAGTACAGCTCGGGCCAGGCGTGCGCGTCCCGCAGGCCGACCGACATCGAGCCGTCGGCCTGTGAGGACCCCGGCGTGAAGCCCACCGCGACGCGGGCCGGGATCCCCAGCGTCCGCGCCATCGACGCCATCGCGAACGAGAAGTGGACGCAGAAGCCTTCCTTCTGCTCCAGGAAGCGGCCGATCGCGGCGGGACCGCTGCCCGCCCGCACCTGGGTGTTGTACGTGAACCCGCCGTCCGAGGCGAAGTAGTCCTGGAGCTTGACCGCCTGCTCGTACGGATTGGCGGCGCCCTTGGTGACCTTGCGGGCCGTGTTCGCGACCACCCCGGGCAGCGAGTCGGGCACTTTGGTGAACTCGCGGGCCAGGTCCGGCGGGGGAGCGGGCGCGTCCGCGAGCTGCTCGGCCGTGGGCTCCACGATCAGGCTCTTGACCTTGTACTGCGCGCCGCTGGTGGTCTGGCCGCGGTCACCGACCAGGGCGCGGCCCACCGGCTCGAACCGCCAGCGGCCGTCGATCTCCACCTGGCTGGCGGGGAACGGCATGGGCAGCCAGTTCTGCGCGTAGCTCTCGGCGGCCGAGATGTTCGTCTGGACCTCGGTCCTGCGCACGTCGGGGTTGAGGCCCCGGGGGTCGGGAAGCGGTGTGGGCACGTCCTCGATGCTCCGGACGGTCGTCTTCCACGTCGTCCCGTCGAACTGGTCGAGCGAGACGATCCGCAGATACATCTCGTCGGTCTGCTCGGCGTTCGTCCGGTAGGAGATGACCTCGCGGTCCTCCGGCTGGTTCAGGCTGTCCTGGAGCGCGACCAGCGGATTGACGGCGGAGATCGTGCCGCCACCGCCCCGGCCGCCGACCCCGCCACCGCCCGGGCCGTCCAGGAGGCCGCCGTCGAGGGCGGGCAGGCCGAGCGGCACCACCAGGGCGATGCCCAGCGCGACGGCGCCGATGCGCCGCCCCGTGCGGATCGGCGCGATCGCTCCCGTATTGCTCTCCAGACCGCCGGAGACCCGTCCGGGTGCGCGCGCCGCGCCGCCGAAGACCCGGCCCCACTGGGAGAGCCGGTCGCGGCCCTCGGCCAGGAGCAGCAGCAGATAGCCCGCGGAAGCGAGCAGGAACCACAGCCATCCGGCGCCGTCTCCGGAGAGGCCCGCCGCGACCGAGTACAGCGCGAGCAGCGGGAGCCCGGCCGGGGCCGCCGTACGGAACGTCACCGCGAGCGCGTCCACCGCGAGGCCGATCACCAGGACGCCGCCGACCAGCATCAGCCGGATGCCGTCGCTGAGCGGCGCCGGGATCGCGTACCGCCCGACGTCCTCGCCGCCCGCCTGCAGCAGCACACCGAACCGCTGGAACACCTCGGGGCCGGGAAGCACTCCCGCGATCGCCTGCTCGCGGGCGAAGACCAGCGTGAGCAGCAGCAGCGTCACCAGTGCCTGCACGGCCACGGTGACCGGCCTGGCCAGCGGGATCCGCCGGGTCAGCGCGCCCACCCCGCTCTGCAGCGCGAGCAGGATCACCGCCTGTAGGTACCACGTCGCAGGATCGACGAGCGGCAGCAGCGCGCTCGATGCCATCAGCGTGGCCGCGGTGGCACACAGCGCGAGTCGCGTGCGTCCACTCATGACCGTCCCCCCACTGTCGTCGTTCTCCCACGCACCGGCGCGACGCCCGTGTGCGAGCCCGTCATCCCCAGCCCCCGGTGGTCGTGCCCGTCGCGGGCGCCGGGCCCGCGCTGGCGCGCGCGTGGTCCGCCTGGCGCCACAGGTCACCGAAGCCCGCCCCCGGCGGGACCAGCAGGGCCGTCCAGCCCGCCTCGCGCAGCATCCGCACGCGCGCGTCGCCCGCGCCGGACGGCTCACCGCCCGCTCCCCGCGCCCAGCCCTCGCTGTCCAGGACGAAGGCGACCGCCGAGCCGCTGCGCTGCCGCATCTTGGCGACCACCGTGGCCTGCTCCTCGTCGAGATCGCCCAGGAAGGCGACGAGGAGGCCCTCGTTCCCGCCGCGCAGCACGTCGTACGCCCGGGAGAGCCCGGTGCTCTCCGAGTGGTCGATCACCGCGAGGGTGTCCATCATCAGTCCTGCCGCGTCCGCCGACTCCTGGCTGGCGCCCGCGAAGCCGTCCGAGCCCTCGCCGGGCACGGAGGTGCCGGTGTCGGTCAACAGGCGCACCGAGAAGCCCCGTTCGAGCATGTGCACCAGGGCGGACGCGGTGCCCGACACCGCCCACTCGAAGGCCGAGTCGGGGCCCGCGCCGCGGAAGCCGACGCCCCGGGTGTCCAGGAGCACCGTGCAGCGGGCCCGCTGGGGCTGCTCCTCGCGGCGCACCATCAGCTCGCCGTAGCGCGCGGTGGAGCGCCAGTGCACCCGGCGCAGGTCGTCGCCGTGCCGGTAGCCGCGCGGGATGACGTCGTCCTCGCCGGCCAGCGCGAGCGAGCGGTTGCGCCCGTCTCCGTACCCCTTGGCCTCACCCGTCAGGCGCACCGGAGGCAGCGCCTCCACGCGTGGGATGACCGTCAGGGTGTCGTACGTCGAGAAGGAGCGCGTCAGTTCGCACATGCCGAACGGGTCGGTCAGACGCAGCTGCAAGGGGCCGAGCGGATAGCGTCCGCGCAGGTCGGAGCGGACGCGGTAGGACACCTCTCGGCGGCCGCCCGCCTCGACCCTGTCCAGCACGAAGCGGGGCCGGGGCCCCAGCACGTAGGGCACCCGGTCCTGGAGCATGAGCAGGCCCGTGGGCAGCCGCGAGACGTTGTCCATGCGCAGGTGGACGCGGGCCTCCGAGCCCGCGGGCACGCGCGCGGGGGAGAGCCTGCGGCTGCCCGCGACGCGGTAGCGGGTGCGGAAGAGCACGAGGGCGCAGACCAGCGGAAGGACCGCGAGCAGCAGCCCGACGCGCAGCAGATCGCTCTGGCCGAGTACGTAGGCACAGACGGCGGCGGCGATGCCGGCGGAGAGGAAGGAACGTCCGCGTGTGGTCAGGCCCGCGAGAGCCGTGCGCAGTCCGCCCTTCTCGTCCTCGGTGGCGGCAGACGGGCTCCCCCCGGCCGTCATCACAGCCTCCGTGCGCCGGGCGGCTGCTGACCGAAGTAGCCGTTGTTGGGCTGTGCGGCGGCGGGCACCGGGGTGCGCTGCAGGATCTCCAGGACGACCGATTCGGCCGTACGCCGGTTCAACTGGGCCTGCGCGGTGGGCAGCAGGCGGTGGGCGAGGACGGCGACGGCGAGCGCCTGCACGTCGTCGGGCAGCGCGAACTCCCGGCCGCTGAGCGCGGCGGAGGCCTTGGCGGCCCGCAGCAGGTGCAGCGTGGCGCGCGGCGAGGCCCCGAGTCTGAGCTCCGGGTGGTTGCGGGTGGCGGCGACCAGGTCCACCGCGTACCGCCGCACGGAGTCGGCGACGTGGACCGTGCGCACCGCGTCGATGAGCTTCACGATGTCGTGGGCGTGTGCCACCGGCTGGAGGTCGTCGAGGGGCGAGACGCCGCCGTGGACGTCCAGCATCTGCAGCTCGGCCTCCGGGCTGGGATAGCCGATCGAGACGCGCGCCATGAAGCGGTCGCGCTGCGCCTCGGGCAGGGGATAGGTCCC
This sequence comes from Streptomyces formicae, assembly GCF_002556545.1. Taxonomy (NCBI): domain Bacteria; kingdom Bacillati; phylum Actinomycetota; class Actinomycetes; order Kitasatosporales; family Streptomycetaceae; genus Streptomyces; species Streptomyces formicae. Next base: position 2,487,990 of record NZ_CP022685.1, on the reverse strand, counting down.
CTCCATCTCGACGGGGTTCTGCGTGGCCACCACCATGAAGGGACTGGGCAGTTCGTACGTCTGTCCGTCGATGGTGACCTGGCGCTCCTCCATGGACTCCAGGAGCGCGGACTGCGTCTTCGGAGACGCGCGGTTGATCTCGTCGCCGATCACGATCTGGGCGAAGATCGCGCCCGGTTTGAACTCGAAGTCCCTGCGCTGCTGGTCGAAGATCGACACACCGGTGATGTCCGAAGGCAGCAGGTCCGGCGTGAACTGGATGCGCCGGACCGAGCAGTCGATGGACCGTGCGAGCGCCTTGGCCAGCATGGTCTTGCCGACGCCCGGCACGTCCTCGATCAGCAGGTGCCCCTCGGCGAGCAGCACGGTCAGCGAAAGCCGTACGACCTCTGGCTTGCCCTCGATCACACCCTCCACCGACGCGCGCACACGCTCCGCGGTCGTGGTCAGATCAGTGAGGCTCGCTCGATCGTCATAGGTCGTCACCCGGCCCTCCTCGGCCCGTTCTCCGGGCCGTCGCTGCACGCGCGCGGCCCGGTCCACCCCGAATTACCCGGCACCTCGCGTGTGGTTCCGCGTGATGCCACCCCCGCATTGTTGTTGGGCATGGAGGGTCGTGTCACTCGCCTGTGGATAACTGGCGCCGATTTGTCGGGTCTTACGACCGTTTGTCAGTCACGCAGGGTCGACCTCTCGCAGCAGACCGGTCGTCACATCGAACACGAATCCGCGGATGTCGTCGGTGTGCAGGAGGAACGGCGAGGTCCGCACGCGCTGCATCGACTGCCGCACGTCCTGGTCGACGTCGCGGAAGGACTCCACCGCCCACGTCGGCCGCTGGCCGACCTCGTTCTCCAGGTCCTGGCGGAATTCCTCGGTGAGGGACTCCAGGCCGCAGCCGGTGTGGTGGATGAGGACGACGCTGCGGGTCCCGAGGGCGCGCTGGCTGATGGTCAGGGAGCGGATGACGTCGTCGGTGACCACGCCGCCCGCGTTGCGGATCGTGTGACAGTCGCCCAGCTCGAGGCCGAGCGCGTCGTGCAGGTCGAGGCGGGCGTCCATGCAGGCGACCACGGCGACGTGCAGCACGGGCCTGGCGTCCATGCCGGGATCGGTGAACCCGGCGGCGTACCTCTCGTTCGCTTCGACCAGACGGTCGGTGACGGAACCGACGACTATGTCGCCGATCGGCTCTACGGGGGTGTTGCCCGAAGGAGATGCGGAAGTCGACATACCTATGACGTTAATGCGGGCTGATCGACTGAGCCCGCTGTGAGAAGGGACAAAGAACGTCAAAGACTCTTGTTGTGAGGTAACCCACAGGGGGTCACGCGACTTCGGCCGAACGGGTGAGCGTGCCGGATTCGCTCCCCGCTCCGACCCCCGCTCCGACCCTCGCCCCGACCCCCGTCCCGACCCCGCCCGGACCCGCGCGGCGACGCGCAGGCCGGTTGATTGACCGGGAGACACGGTGGACTAAAGTGACGCGAAGCGGGAGGCGTGACCAGCTCCCTGCTGGACTGAACATCACGGGGATTCCGTGGAATCCCCCCACGTGCGCGGCGCGTACGTACGGCTCGGCCTCCTCCCGCTCCCGGTCGGCTGACGCCACTTCCCCGGCGCCAGCGGTCCGTTCCCCTTCACGGAGCGGGCGGGGACCCGGCAGTGCGTGCGAACGCCGCGCCGGACCTGAGAGGGCCCCTTGAGCGACAACAGCCGACACGTCCCGGTGATGCTCCAGCGGTGCCTGGACATGTTGGCCCCCGCGCTCGCCGAGCCCGGAGCGGTCGTCGTCGACTGCACCCTCGGCCTCGGCGGCCACAGCGAGGCCCTCCTCGCCACCTTCCCCTCGGCCCGCCTCATCGCCCTGGACCGCGACAAGGAAGCGCTGCGCCTGTCCGGCGAGCGCCTCGCGCCCTACGGCGACCGGGCCACGCTGGTGCACGCGGTCTACGACGAACTCCCCGACGTGCTGAAGCGCCTGGACGTCCCGCGCGTGCAGGGCGTCCTCTTCGACCTCGGCGTCTCCTCCATGCAACTCGACGAGGCGGACCGGGGATTCGCGTACGCCCAGGACGCGCCCCTGGACATGCGCATGGACCAGACGACCGGCATCAGCGCCGCCGAGGTACTCAACACCTACGCCCCGGGCGAACTGGTGCGGATCCTGCGGCAGTACGGCGAGGAGAAGCAGGCCAAGCGCATCGTGAGCGCCGTCGTGCGCGAGCGCGACAAGGAGCCGTTCAGCAACAGCGCGCGTCTGGTCGACCTCATCCGCGACTCCCTGCCACAGGCCGCCAAGCGCACCGGCGGCAACCCGGCCAAGCGCACCTTCCAAGCCCTGCGCATCGAGGTCAACGGCGAACTGAGCGTCCTGGAGCAGGCCATTCCGTCGGCCGTGAAGGCCCTCGCCGTCGGCGGCAGGATCGCCGTCCTGTCGTACCACTCCCTCGAGGACCGTCTGGTCAAGCAGGTCTTCGCGGCCGGTGCCGCGAACACGGCGCCGCCCGGACTGCCCGTCGTCCCCGAGCGCTACCAGCCGCGCCTCAAGCTCCTCACCCGAGGCGCCGAACTTCCCACCGAGGAAGAGGTCGCGGAGAACCGCAGAGCCGCCCCCGCGCGGCTGCGCGGCGCCCAGCGCGTCCGCGAGGACGTCGGGTGAGCCGGGCGCCGCGACCAGGCCCCACGAGCAGAGTCCGCTGACCAGAGTCCGCGAGGAGGCTCCATGAGCAAGAAGCCCGAGCTGCGGGGGAGGGCCGCCCGCCTCGCGCGGCTGCTGCCCCAGGGCCCCAGCCAGGCCGCGCGCACCCCCTTCGTGCTTCTTGTCGTCCTGCTCCTCGGCGGCGGACTGATCACCCTCCTCATCCTGAACTCCTCGCTGAACGAGGGCTCCTTCCAGCTGAGCGAGCTCAAGAAGGAGACCAAGGACCTCACCGAGGAGGAGCAGGAGCTCCAGCGCGACGTGGACGGCTACGCCGAACCGGACGCCCTCCAGCGCCGCGCCCGCGAGCTCGGCATGGTCCCCGGCGGCGACCCGGCCTTCCTCGACCCCGACGGAACCGTGCGCGGCATCCCCGGCGCCGCCGCCCTGCCCTCCGGGCTGCACCGCTCCGATCCGCGCCCGCAGGAGGTGGCATCGCCGCCCGCCTCGGTCTCGGTGCCGCCCGCCCCGCCCCGGTCCCCGACCCCGTCCGCGCCGTCGGCGGCGCCCCAGCAGGCCACGCAGTCCGGCCCCACGACGACATCCGGCAGGTGACCAAGTGACGGACCGCCAACCCCCGCGGCGCAAGGTGCCGGGGCCCGCGAGGCCCGCGCGTCCCGGTGCCCCGCGGCGCCCGGGACAGGGCGGCTCCCGCCCCGCCGCGCGCCGCCCCGCCTCCGCCAAGGCCCGCACCATCCGCCTGGGCAGCCCGAGGCCCCGCCTGCGCATGGTCAGCCTCGGCCTGACACTGGTGATGCTGGCCTTCGTCGTACGGCTGCTCCAGGTGCAGGCGGTGGACGCGAACGCGTACGCGGCCAAGGCCGAGAAGAACCGCTACTTCACGCACACCCTGGCCGCCGAGCGCGGCCGCATCACCGACCGCGGCGGCGTCGAACTGGCCGCCAGCGTCGACGCGTACGACATCACGGCCGACCCCACGCTGTTCACGCCGAAGGAGATGAAGGTCGAGGACGCGCCCGAACAGGCGGCCGCGCTCCTCGCCCCCATCCTCGGCAAGGACGCCGCCGAGATCACCAAGAAACTGAAGACCCCCGACACGCGCTACGTGCTGCTCGCCCGCCGCCAGACCCCCCAGGTCTGGAAGCAGATCAAGGACCTGCGCGGCGCGCTCGCCGAGAAGGCGGGCACCGACCCGAAGTCGCCGAACGTGCTGGCAGGCGTCCTCGCCGACCCGAGCAGCAAGCGGGTCTACCCCAACCACGACCTGGCCGCCGGGATACTGGGCTGGGTCAACGCCGACGGCAAGGGCGCGGGCGGCCTGGAGCAGCAGCTCAACAAGCAGCTCGCGGGCGAGGATGGCAAGATCAAGTACGCGCAGTCGGGCGGCCGTCAGGTGCCGACGGCGGGCAGCACGGAGACGCCCGCGGTGCCCGGCTCCGACGTCGAGCTCACCATCGACCGCGACATCCAGTGGGCCGCGCAGGACGCCATCACCGAGCAGGTGAAGAAGTCCAAGGCCGACCGCGGCTACGTGATGGTCCAGGACACCAGGACCGGCGAGGTGCTCGCGATGGCGAACGCCCCCGGCTTCGACCCGAACGACCTCTCGCAGGCCAACGGCGCGGCCCTGGGCAACGCGGCCCTCCAGGACGCGTACGAGCCGGGCTCCACCTCCAAGGTGATGTCGATGGCCGCCGTCCTCGAGGAGAACGCGGCCACGCCCGGCACCCACGTCACCGTGCCCAACCGGCTGCACCGCGGCGACCGCCTGTTCCAGGACGACATCGACCACCCCACCTGGCACCTGACGCTCAACGGAGTGCTCGCCAAGTCCAGCAACATCGGCACCATCCTCGCCACCGGCGAGATGGGCAAGTCGCAGCGGGAGTCCAACGAGATCCTCTACTCCTACCTGCGCAAGTTCGGCATCGGCAAGGAGACGGGGCTCGACTTCCCCGGCGAGACCCCCGGCATCCTCGCGCCGCCCCAGAAGTGGTCCACCTCGCAGCAGTTCACGATCCCCTTCGGCCAGGGCCTGTCGATCAACGCCATGCAGGCGACCTCGGTCTACCAGACCATCGCCAACGGAGGCGTCCGCATCGAGCCCACGCTCGTGCGCGGCACCAAGGGCCCCGACGGCCGCTTCACGCCCGCGCCCAAGCCGAAGAAGACCCGGATCGTGAGCGACAAGACCGCGCGCACGGTCTCCAAGATGCTGGAGTCCGTCGTCGACGACGTGGAGGGCACCGGAAACTCCGCCCGGATCCCCGGCTACCGCGTCGCGGGCAAGACGGGTACGGCCAACCGGGTCGATCCGGAGACCGGCCGCTACAAGGGCTACACCTCGTCGTTCGCGGGCTTCGCGCCCGCCGACAAGCCGCGCATCACCGTCTACTGCGCCATCCAGAACTCCACCAAGGGCAGCTACTTCGGCGGCGAGATCTGCGGCCCCATCTACAAGAAGGTCATGCAGTTCTCCCTGAAGACCCTCCAGGAGCCCCCCACAGGAAAGGGCCCGGCCCGTCTCCCCGTCACCTTCAAACCCGGTGACTGACCAGGAACCGCTCGTGACAACGATCACCCCTGACCCGGGGAACCGCCCCCCGCCACACCGCCCGCTTCGCTCTGAAGCGGGTGCGCCCGGTACGCTCACCGCCGTGCCACACGCTGATCAGTCCCAAACCACCCAGAAGGGCGTTCCCGTGACATATCCGGGGCCGCCGCGGCCGGTCCAGGTCTCCCCGACCTCACTGACGGAGCTCGGGAGCCAGCTGGGCGTCGCCGTCGAGGGCGACGCGGAGATCACCGGCATCACGCACGACTCCCGCGCGGTGCGCCCCGGCGACATCTACGCCGCGCTGCCCGGCGCGCGGATGCACGGCGCCGACTTCGTCGCCCAGGCCGCCGACCTCGGTGCGGGAGCGATCCTCACCGACCCGACCGGCGCCGAGCGCGCCGCGGTGACCGGCCTGCCGGTGCTCGTCGTCGACGACCCGCGCGGCCGCATGGGCGAGCTCGCGGCGACGGTCTACGGCCACCCCGGCCGCGACCTCCTCCAGATCGGCATCACGGGAACGTCGGGCAAGACCACGACGGCGTACCTCGTCGAGGGCGGGCTCAAGGGCCTGCGCGCGACCGGTCTCATCGGTACGGTCGAGATGCGCATCGGCGAGGAGCGCATCAAGTCGGAGCGCACCACCCCCGAAGCCACCGATCTGCAGGCGCTGTTCGCGGTGATGCGCGAGCGCGGCGTCGAGGCGGTCGCCATGGAGGTCTCCAGCCACGCCCTGGTGCTCGGGCGGGTGGACGGCTGCGTCTTCGACGTCGCCGTCTTCAACAACCTGAGCCCGGAGCACATGGAGTTCCACTCCGGCATGGAGGACTACTTCCAGGCCAAGGCGCAGCTGTTCACCCGGCGGCGCTCCCGGGTCGGCGTGGTCAACTTCGACGACGAGTACGGCCGCAGGCTCATCACCGAGTCCGAGGTCCCCGTCACCACGTTCTCCGCGGAGGGCCACCCGGACGCCGACTGGCGCGCCGAGGACGTCGAGGTCGGGCCGCTCGACTCGACGTTCGTCGCGGTCGGCCCCAAGGGCGAGCGGATCACCGCCAAGTCGCCGCTCGCGGGCCCCTTCAACGTCGCCAACACGCTCGCCGCGATCGTCTCGCTGGCCGTCGCGGGCATCGACCCGCAGCAGGCCGCCGACGGCGTCGCCGCGGTGCCCGGCGTGCCCGGCCGCCTGGAGCGCATCGACGCGGGCCAGCCCTACCTGGCCGTCGTCGACTACGCCCACAAGACGGACGCCGTCGAATCGGTCCTGCGCGCGCTGCGCAAGGTCACCGAGGGCAAGCTGCACATCGTGCTCGGCTGCGGCGGCGACCGGGACAAGACCAAGCGGATGCCGATGGGCGCGGCCGCGGCCCGCCTCTCCGACACCGCCGTACTGACCTCCGACAACCCCCGCGGTGAGGACCCCCTCGCGATCCTCGCCACGATGCTCGCGGGCGCCGCCGACGTGCCGGCCCACGAGCGCGCCGAGGTCGCCGTCTTCGAGGACCGTGCCGCGGCCATCCGCGCGGCCGTCGCCCACGCGGGACCGGGCGACACCGTCCTGGTCGCGGGCAAGGGCCACGAGCAGGGACAGGACATCGCCGGGGTGGTGCGTCCCTTCGACGACCGCCAGGTGCTTCGCGAAGCTATCCAGCAAACCCAGGGATGAAGTTGTGATCGCCCTCTCCCTCGCCGAGATCGCCACCGTCGTCGGCGGGCAGACGTACGACATACCGGATCCGGCCGTTTCGGTCACCGGACCCGTGGTCCGGGACTCCCGCGAGGTGGCGCCCGGCAGCCTCTTCGTCGCCTTCGTCGGCGAGCGCGTGGACGGCCACGACTACGCCGCGGACGTCGTCGCGGCGGGTGCCGTGGCCGTCCTGGCGTCGCGGCCCGTCGGGGTGCCCGCCATCGTCGTCGACGACGTGCAGGCGGCGCTCGGCGCCCTGGCGCGCCACGTGGTGGAGCGGCTCGGCGCGACCCTGGTGGCGCTCACCGGGTCCGTCGGCAAGACCAGTTCCAAGGACCTGCTCGCGCAGGTCCTGCGGCGCCACGCGCCCACGGTCTGGACGCCGGGCTCGCTCAACAACGAGATCGGCCTGCCGCTGACCGCGCTCAGCGCCACCGACGAGACGCGGTTCCTCGTCCTGGAGATGGGTGCGCGCGGAATCGGCCACATCCGGTACCTCACCGGCCTCACGCCGCCGAAGATCGGGCTCGTCCTGAACGTCGGCACGGCCCACATCGGCGAGTTCGGCGGCCGCGAGCAGATCGCGGAAGCGAAGGGCGAGCTGGTCGAGTCGCTGCCCGCGGACGGCGCCGCGGTCCTCAACGCGGACGATCCGCTGGTGCGCGCGATGGCGGCACGCACCAAGGCGCGCGTCGTGCTCTTCGGAGAGGCCGCCGACGCCGACGTACGAGCGGAGAATGTCCGTCTCACGGAGAATGGACAGCCCGCTTTCACGCTGCACACACCCTCCGGGTGCAGCGACGTGACCTTGCGGCTGTACGGTGAGCACCACGTGTCGAACGCGCTTGCCGCGGCCGCCGTCGCCCATGAGCTGGGCATGTCCGTGGACGAGATCGCCCTCGCGCTCTCCGAGGCGGGCACGCTGTCCCGCTGGCGGATGGAGGTCACCGAGCGCCCGGACGGCGTGACTATCGTCAACGACGCCTACAACGCGAACCCCGAGTCCATGCGAGCCGCCCTGCGCGCGCTCGTGGCCATGGGCAAGGGACGTCGTACGTGGGCGGTGCTCGGTCAGATGGCCGAGCTCGGGGACGAGGGGCTCGCCGAGCACGACGCGGTCGGACGCCTTGCCGTCCGGCTCAACGTGAGCAAGCTCGTGGCAGTCGGGGGCAGGGAAGCGTCCTGGCTCCAACTGGGCGCATACAACGAGGGTTCGTGGGGTGAGGAGTCGGTGCACGTGTCCGACGCACAGGCGGCGATCGGCCTGCTGCGCAGCGAGCTGCGCGCAGGAGACGTCGTGCTGGTGAAGGCGTCCAGATCGGTCGGCCTCGAGAAGGTCGCCGCGGCGCTGTTGGAGAACCACACCGAGGGCGAGGTCTCCGGCCGATGAGGCAGATCCTCTTCGCGGGTGTGATCGGGCTCTTCCTGACCCTGGTCGGCACTCCGCTGCTGATCAAGCTCCTGGCCCGCAAGGGCTATGGCCAGTTCATCCGGGACGACGGCCCGCGCGAGCACCACAGCAAGCGCGGTACGCCGACCATGGGTGGCATCGCCTTCATCCTCGCCACGCTCATCGCGTACTTCCTCACGAAGGTCATCACCGGCACGGAGACCACGCTCTCCGGCCTCCTGGTGCTCTTCCTGATGGCGGGCATGGGCCTCGTCGGCTTCCTCGACGACTACATCAAGATCGTCAAGCAGCGCTCGCTCGGTCTGCGCGCCAAGGCGAAGATGGCGGGCCAGCTGATCGTCGGCATCGGCTTCGCCGTGCTCGCGCTGAACTGGCCGGACAACCGCAACCAGACCCCGGCCTCCACCAAGCTGTCGTTCGTCACGGACTTCGGCTGGTCGATCGGCCCGGTCCTGTTCGTGGTCTGGGCGCTGTTCATGATCCTCGCGATGTCGAACGGCGTGAACCTCACCGACGGCCTCGACGGACTCGCCACCGGCGCCTCCGTGATGGTCTTCGGCGCCTACACCTTCATCGGTGTCTGGCAGTACCAGGAGTCCTGCGCCAACGCGAACACGCTGACGAACCCGCAGGCCTGCTTCGAGGTCAGAGACCCGCTCGACCTCGCGGTCGTGGCCTCCGCGCTCATGGGCGCCTGCTTCGGCTTCCTGTGGTGGAACACCTCGCCCGCCAAGATCTTCATGGGCGACACCGGTTCGCTCGCCCTGGGCGGCGCGCTCGCGGGTCTCGCGATCTGCTCCCGCACCGAGCTGCTCCTCGCGCTGCTCGGCGGCCTCTTCGTCCTGATCACCATGTCGGTGGTCATCCAGGTCGGCTCGTTCCGCCTCACCGGGAAGCGCGTCTTCCGCATGGCGCCACTCCAGCACCACTTCGAACTGAAGGGGTGGTCCGAAGTCCTTGTGGTGGTCCGCTTCTGGATCATCCAGGGCATGTGCGTGATCGTCGGCCTGGGACTCTTCTACGCGGGATGGGCAGCCGAAAAGTGACCACTGGGTCCGAGTGGCAGGGCAAGAACGTCACCGTCGCCGGTCTCGGTGTGAGCGGCATCAGCGCCGCCCGCGCCCTGGCCGGCCTCGGCGCGTCGGTGACCGTCGTGGACGGCGGCTCCGGAGAGGCGCATCAAGAACGCGCCGCCTCTCTTGAGAGCGAGGGCGTTTCCGTACGCCTGGGGGACGCGGACACGCTTCCCGAGGGCACCGACCTGGTGGTCACCTCACCCGGCTGGAAGCCGTCGTCACCGCTCTTCGCGGCGGCCGCCGCGGCGGGCGTGGACGTGGTCGGCGACGTCGAGATCGCCTGGCGCCTGCGCGGCCCCGACGCGGCCCCCTGGCTCGCCGTCACGGGCACCAACGGCAAGACCACCACGACGCGGATGCTCGCCTCGATCCTCGAAGCCGCGGGCCTGCGGACGGCCGCCGTCGGCAACATCGGTACGCCGATCGTCGACGTCGTCCTCTCCGAAGAGCCCTACGACGTCCTCGCCGTCGAGCTCTCCTCGTACCAGCTGCACTGGGCGCCCTCGCTGCGCGCCCACTCCGCGGCCGTCCTGAACCTGGCGCCCGACCACCTCGACTGGCACGGCTCCATGGAGGCGTACGCCGCCGACAAGGGCCGCGTCTACGAGGGCAACCAGATCGCCTGCGTCTACAACGTGGCCGACAAGGTCACCGAGGACCTGGTCCGCGAGGCCGACGTCGAAGAGGGCTGCCGCGCCATCGGTTTCACGCTGAACGCGCCCGCGCCCTCGCAACTGGGGGTCGTGGACGGCATCCTGGTCGACCGTGCCTTCGTGCCGGACCGCCAGAAGCAGGCCCAGGAGCTCGCCGAGATCTCCGACGTCCAGCCGCCCGCGCCGCACAACATCGCCAACGCGCTGGCCGCCGCCGCCCTCGCGCGCGCCTTCGGCGTGCAGGCCACGGCCGTACGCGACGGGCTGCGCGCCTTCCGTCCCGACGCGCACCGCATCGAGCACGTCGCCGACGTGGCCGGTGTCGCCTACGTCGACGACTCCAAGGCGACCAACACCCACGCCGCGGAAGCCTCGTTGGCGGCCTACGAGTCGATCGTCTGGATCGCGGGCGGGCTCGCCAAGGGCGCCACCTTCGACGAGCTCGTCACCAAGTCCGCCGAGCGGCTGCGCGGCGTCGTCCTGATCGGTGCCGACCGCGAGCTGATCAGGGAAGCCCTCGCGCGACACGCGCCCGAGGTCCCGGTCGTCGACCTCGACCGCACCGACACTGGTGCGATGTCCGAGGCGGTGCGCCGGGCGGCAGAGCTGGCCCGGCCGGGGGACACCGTTCTGATGGCCCCGGCCTGCGCCTCCATGGACATGTTCACCAACTACAACAAGCGTGGTGAAGCGTTCGCGGACGCCGTCCGCGAACTCGGCTCCACGAGCGCCTGACCGGGCTTTCTGCCCGGCGGGCGCCGGGCACACCCTTGGGAGGGGAACGTGGCCAGGTCTTCCGTGCGGGTCGCCAAACGACCGGCTCCGGTACGCGCCAGAGGAGCCTCCCACCCTCCGGGCGACCGGGGGCCCCGGCGGCTCTACGACCGGGTCCGCAAGGCCTGGGACCGGCCGCTGACGGCGTACTACCTCATCCTGGGCAGCAGCCTGCTGATCACCGTGCTCGGCCTGGTGATGGTCTACTCGGCCTCGATGATCCAGGCGCTGCAGCTGAACCTGCCCGCGTCGTACTTCTTCCGCAAGCAGTTCGTCGCCGCCGTGCTCGGCGCGATCCTGCTGCTCGCCGCGATGCGGATGCCCATCAAGCTGCACCGGGCGCTCGCCTATCCGATGCTCGCGGTCACCGTCTTCCTGATGGTCCTCGTGCAGATCCCGGGGATAGGGCGCAGCGTCAACGGCAACCAGAACTGGATCTACCTGGGCGGGCCCTTCCAGCTCCAGCCCAGTGAGTTCGGCAAGCTCGCCCTCGTCCTGTGGGGCGCGGACCTGCTCGCGCGTAAACACGACAAGCGCCTGTTGACCCAGTGGAAACACATGCTGGTGCCGCTCGTCCCCGTCGCCTTCATGCTGCTCGGGCTCATCATGCTCGGCGGCGACATGGGTACGGCGATCATCCTCACGGCGATCCTCTTCGGCCTGCTCTGGCTGGCGGGCGCGCCCACACGGCTGTTCGCCGGCGTGCTCGGCATCGCGGGTCTGCTCGGTGTGATCCTCATCAAGACGAGCCCCAACCGCATGGCCAGGCTCGCCTGCATCGGCGCCACGGAGCCGGGCCCCGGCGACCAGTGCTGGCAGGCCGTGCACGGCATCTACGCCCTGGCCTCCGGCGGATTCTTCGGTTCCGGACTCGGCGCGAGTGTGGAAAAATGGGGTCAACTGCCGGAACCGCACACCGACTTCATCTTCGCCATCACCGGGGAGGAACTCGGCCTGGCGGGGACACTGTCGGTGCTCGCCCTGTTCGCGGCTCTAGGCTATGCGGGTATCCGCGTGGCCGGACGCACGGAGGACCCCTTCGTGAGGTATGCCGCGGGAGGCGTGACCACCTGGATCACGGCCCAGGCCGTGATCAACGTCGGTGCGGTGCTCGGTCTGCTGCCGATCGCCGGTGTCCCGCTCCCGCTGTTCTCCTACGGGGGTTCGGCCCTGCTGCCGACCATGTTCGCCGTCGGGCTCCTCATCGCTTTCGCGCGATCGGACCCCGCAGCGAAGGCGGCCCTTGCCATGCGGCAACCTCGGGTGAGATGGAACACGATGCGACGGCGCGTCAAGGCGCGTTCGTCCGGAGAGCGGTGAATTTCGGTGCATGTCGTACTCGCCGGTGGGGGGACCGCCGGCCACATCGAGCCCGCGCTCGCCCTCGCGGACGCCCTGCGGAGGCAGGACCCGACCGTGGGCATCACGGCCCTGGGCACGGAGCGTGGACTCGAGACCCGGCTCGTACCCGAGCGGGGCTACGAACTCGCGCTGATCCCGGCCGTACCCCTGCCGCGTAAGCCCACCCCTGAGCTGATCACCGTCCCGGGACGGCTGCGCGGCACCATCAAGGCGGCCGAGCAGATCCTGGAGCGCACCAAGGCGGACTGCGTGGTCGGCTTCGGCGGCTACGTCGCGCTGCCCGGCTACCTGGCCGCCAAGCGGACCGGGACGCCGATCGTCGTGCACGAGGCCAACGCGCGCCCCGGGCTCGCCAACAAGATCGGTTCGCGGTACGCGTCCGGGGTGGCCGTCGCCACCCCCGACAGCAAGCTGCGCAACTCCCGCTACATCGGCATCCCGTTGCGGCACACCATCGCCACCCTCGACCGGGCCAGGGTCCGCCCGGAGGCGCGCGCCGCCTTCGGCCTCGACCCCAACCTGCCGACCCTGCTCGTCTCCGGCGGTTCGCAGGGCGCGCGGCGGCTCAACGAGGTCGTCCAGCAGGTCGCTCCCGTGCTCCAGCGCGCGGGCATCCAGATCCTGCACGCGGTCGGTCCGAAGAACGAATTGCCGCAGGTGCAGCAGATGCCGGGGATGCCCCCTTACATCCCGGTACCGTACGTGGACCGGATGGACCTCGCGTACGCCGCTGCCGACATGATGCTCTGCCGCGCGGGCGCGATGACCGTGGCCGAACTCTCCGCCGTCGGGCTCCCCGCCGCCTACGTCCCGCTGCCGATCGGCAACGGCGAACAGCGGCTCAACGCCCAGCCGGTGGTCAAGGCGGGCGGCGGACTGCTGGTCGACGACGCGGAACTGACGCCCGAATGGGTCCAGGGCAACGTCCTGCCCGTGCTCGCCGATCCGCATCGGCTGTACGAGATGTCCCGCGCCGCCTCGGAGTTCGGCCGCAGGGACGCCGACGAGCTGCTCGTCGGCATGGTGTACGAGGCGATTGCGTCACGCCGTAACGCGTGAGAAGGCAGGGGACCGTGGCCGGACCGACCACCGCCGAACGGCAGCAGAAGAAGTCCGGCCCGCCCCGCCCGCCGCGCGTCCGGAGGATGCGCGTGCCGCGCACGCGCCTCCTGATCGTGGCCCTGGTGCTCGCCCTCCTCCTCACCGGGGGCGGCGTCTGGGTGCTGTACGGCTCCCAGTGGCTGCGTCTGGAGCGCGTGACCATCTCCGGCACCCGGGTGCTGACCCCGGAAGAGGTCCGCGAGGCGGCGGACGCCCCCGTGGGGGACCCACTGATTTCGGTCGATACGGACGCCCTTGAGGGCCGGCTGCGCTCGAAATTGCCCCGAATTGACTCGGTTGACGTCGTGCGGTCCTGGCCGCACGGAATCGGCCTCAAAGTGACGGAACGTAAGCCGGTTCTCCTCATCGAAAAGGGCGGAAAGTTCGTCGAAGTGGACGCCAAGGGAGTGCGATTCGACACGGTCGAGCGCGCGCCGAAGGGCGTACCGCATCTCGAATTGACGCCGGATCACGAGAACGGCGCGGCCAGCCTGCGCAGGTTCGGCCCCGACCGGCTGCTGCGCGAGGCCGTGCGGGTCGCCGGTGACCTGCCCGAAGCGGTGGCCAAGGACACTCGGAACGTCAAGGTCCGTTCGTACGACTCCATCTCGCTGGAGTTGAGCGGCGGGCGTGACGTCGCGTGGGGCAGTGGCGAGAAGGGGCGGGCGAAAGCCTCCGCTCTCCTCGCCCTGATGAAAACGACGCCCAAGGCACGGCACTTCGACGTGAGCGTCCCCACCGCCCCGGCCTCGTCGGGGAGTTGACGTGCATCACCGCAGGCCAGCACCCTGGTTCGGCATCGCTATGGCTGATCACATAGGGTGAAAAGAAAAACGGGAGGTTCGGCGTGTTCGTTGAACGTGCGCCACTTGTCGACTTAGTGTCCTGTTCGGAAGAGTCCAGGGAACAGACACACTGGTAACCCTAAACTTCAGCGTTAGGGTTCGGGTCGGCGTTCGGACCGTCCCATTCGGCATCAGTCGCCGCCTCGCATCGATGCGAAACGGCGACACGTAACTCGAGGCGAGAGGCCTTCGACGTGGCAGCACCGCAGAACTACCTCGCAGTCATCAAAGTCATCGGTGTCGGCGGCGGTGGTGTCAATGCCATCAACCGGATGATCGAGGTCGGTCTCAAGGGCGTCGAGTTCATCGCCATCAACACCGACGCGCAAGCCCTGTTGATGAGCGACGCCGACGTCAAGCTCGACGTCGGCCGTGAACTCACCCGCGGCCTCGGCGCCGGCGCCAACCCGGCCGTCGGCCGCAAGGCCGCAGAGGACCACCGCGAGGAGATCGAGGAGGTCCTCAAGGGGGCCGACATGGTCTTCGTCACCGCCGGCGAAGGCGGCGGCACCGGCACGGGCGGCGCCCCCGTCGTCGCCAACATCGCGCGCTCGCTGGGCGCCCTCACCATCGGTGTGGTCACCCGGCCGTTCACCTTCGAGGGCCGGCGCCGCGCCAACCAGGCCGAGGACGGCATCGCGGAGCTGCGCGAAGAGGTCGACACCCTCATCGTCATCCCCAACGACCGGCTCCTGTCCATCTCGGACCGCCAGGTATCCGTCCTCGACGCCTTCAAGTCGGCGGACCAGGTCCTGCTCTCCGGTGTGCAGGGCATCACCGACCTCATCACCACGCCCGGCCTGATCAACCTCGACTTCGCCGACGTCAAGTCGGTCATGTCCGAGGCCGGTTCGGCGCTCATGGGCATCGGCTCGGCCCGCGGCGACGACCGCGCGGTGGCCGCCGCGGAGATGGCGATCTCCTCGCCGCTCCTCGAAGCGTCCATCGACGGAGCGCGCGGCGTGCTGCTCTCCATCTCCGGCGGCTCCGACCTCGGTCTGTTCGAGATCAACGAGGCGGCCCAGCTGGTCAGCGAGGCCGCACACCCCGAGGCCAACATCATCTTCGGTGCCGTCATCGACGACGCCCTGGGTGACGAGGTCAGGGTCACCGTCATCGCGGCCGGCTTCGACGGCGGACAGCCACCGTCCAAGCGGGACACCGTCCTTGGCTCGGCGTCCGCCAAGCGCGAGGAACCGGCACCGGCCTCCCGGCCCGCCGAATCCTCCCGCCCGGCCTTCGGCGGCCTCGGCAGCGTCACGCCGCGCGAGGAGCCCGCGACCCCGGAGCCCGCGGAAGCGGCCCCGGCGGGCGAGGCCCCGTCCGCGCCCGCGACGCCGCCGCAGGTTCCGCCGGCCCGTCCCTACCAGGACAGCCAGGCCGAAGAGCTGGACGTGCCGGACTTCTTGAAGTGATAAGCAAGCACAGCACCGAGAGCGGCGCGCACTTCGCCTTCACCGACAGGTGGGGCGGAGTGAGCGCCGTTCCGTACGAGGAGCTCAATCTCGGCGGGGCGGTGGGCGACGACGCCGAGGCCGTGCTCACCAACCGCGCTCTTGCCGCCAAGTCGCTGGGCATCGACCCGACCAGGACGGTCTGGATGCGCCAGGTGCACGGCCGCGACGTCGCCGTGGTCGACGGGCCCTGGGGATCCGACACCGAAACCCCCGCCGTCGACGCGGTGGTGACCGCCCGTAGGGGGCTCGCCCTCGCCGTCCTCACCGCCGACTGCACGCCCGTCCTGCTCGCCGATCCGGTCGCCAAGGTCGCGGCCGCGGCACACGCCGGGCGCCCCGGCATGGTGGCGGGCGTCGTGCCCGCAGCCGTCGAGGCCATGGTGGAACTCGGCGCGGACCCGGCCCGCATCGTCGCCCGGACGGGACCCGCCGTCTGCGGGCGCTGTTACGAAGTGCCGGACGCGATGCGCGCCGACGTGGCCGCCGTCGAGCCCGCGGCGTACGCCGAAACGAGCTGGGGTACGCCCGCGGTCGACGTGACGGCGGGCGTGCACGCGCAGCTCGAAAGGATCGGCGTGCGCGACCGGGAGCAGTCGCCGGTGTGCACGCTGGAATCCGGAGACCACTTCTCGTACCGCCGCGACCGCACCACCGGTCGTCTCGCGGGCTATGTCTGGCTGGACTGATAAGGCATGACGGACCGAAAGTCTGAACTCGCGGCCAATCTGGCGGCGGTCGAGGAGCGCATCGCCGCGGCGTGCGCGGCGGCCGGGCGCAAGCGGGAAGAAGTGACCCTGATCGTGGTCACGAAGACCTACCCCGCGAGCGATGTGCGGATCCTGTCGGAACTCGGTGTGCGTCACGTCGCGGAGAACCGCGACCAGGACGCGGCGCCGAAGGCCGCGGAATGCGCCGATCTTCCCCTTACCTGGCACTTCGTCGGTCAACTCCAGACCAACAAGGTGCGTTCCGTGGTCGGTTATGCCGATGTGGTGCAGTCTGTGGACCGTCCCAAGCTCGTCACAGCTTTGTCGAAGGAAGCGGTCCGCGCGGAGCGCGAGCTCGGCTGCCTGATCCAGGTCGCGCTCGACGCCGAGGAGAACGGCCGGGGCGAGCGCGGGGGCGTAGGACCCGGCGGAATCGAAGAGTTGGCCGATCTCGTGGCCGGGGCACCGGGGCTGCGGATCGATGGTCTGATGACCGTCGCACCGCTCACCGGACCGTACGCGGGACGGCAACAGGCGGCGTTCGAGCGGTTGATGGAATTCGCAACCCTCATGCGCGCGGCTCATCCTGCTGCGAACATGGTGTCGGCAGGGATGAGTGCGGACCTCGAACAGGCCGTTGCGGCCGGGGCGACACATGTGCGCGTCGGTACGGCGGTACTCGGAGTCCGACCCGGGCTCGGGTAACGTCGCCAAGAAGTCGGACCACAGCAGAAAATATGGTCATTCTCGCTGTTGGGCGGGGATACCTCGTGGATCGCGGGCAGTTGGTGACGACAGCCGATCCACCACAGAGCGGAGGACTCAGAGCATGGCCGGCGCGATGCGCAAGATGGCGGTCTACCTCGGCCTCGTGGAGGACGATGGGTACGACGGTCCGGGGTTCGACCCCGATGACGAGTTCGAACCCGAGCCGGAGCCCGAGCGGGAGCGCAGGCGGCACGAACCGCCACATCAGGCGCACCAGTCCCATCAGTCCCAACGGGACGAATCGGTACGAGTGGTGCAGCCGCCCGCCCAGCGCGAACCGGCCGCCCATTCCGCCTCGCTGGCCGCGGAATCGGGACGTCCGGCACGAATCGCCCCCGTGGCATCAATCACACCTGAACGCCAGAGCCTGGAGAAGAACGCACCGGTGATCATGCCCAAGGTCGTGTCCGAGCGGGAGCCCTACCGCATCACCACATTGCACCCGCGGACCTACAACGAGGCCCGTACCATCGGGGAACACTTCCGTGAGGGCACTCCGGTGATCATGAATCTGACGGAGATGGACGACACGGACGCGAAGCGACTTGTCGACTTTGCCGCCGGTCTGGTCTTCGGTCTGCATGGCAGCATTGAGCGAGTGACGCAGAAGGTGTTCCTGTTGTCGCCTGCTAACGTCGATGTAACGGCGGAGGACAAGGCTCGCATCGCAGAGGGCGGGTTCTTCAACCAGAGCTGAGACGCAAGTGACGCAGTAGCAGTACCGGATCGAGTAGCACAGAAGCATGGGGAGAGGGAAGCGCGAAGATGGGCGTTGTTGGACAGGTGCTCTACATCGCGTTGATGTGTTTCCTCATCGTGCTGATCTTCCGGTTGGTCATGGACTACGTCTTCCAGTTCGCCCGCTCATGGCAACCCGGCAAGGCGATGGTGGTCGTTCTGGAGGCCACCTACACTGTCACTGATCCACCGCTCAAGCTTCTGCGGCGGTTCATTCCGCCGCTGCGTCTCGGGGGCGTGGCGCTCGACCTGTCCTTCTTCGTATTGATGATCATCGTCTACATCCTGATCACCATTGTGAGGTCGGTGTTGGTGTGAACGATACGGTCTTGCCGAATGCCGACGACTACGTTGAGGTGAAGAGATGCCGTTGACCCCCGAGGACGTGCGGAACAAGCAGTTCACGACCGTCCGCCTCCGAGAAGGCTATGACGAGGACGAGGTCGATGCCTTCCTCGATGAGGTCGAAGCCGAACTGACCCGCCTGCTCCGCGAGAACGAGGACCTGCGCGCCAAGCTGGCCGCGGCCACCCGTGCCGCCGCGCAGAACCAGCAGCAGGGCGGAATGCGCAAGGGCCCCGACGGGCCCCAGGACCAGCGTGGTCCCGGCGCCCCCGTGCCTGCCGCAATATCGGGTCCGCAGCCGGTCCCGCCGCAGCAGCAGCAGATGGGCGGCCCGATGGGCGGCCCGCCGCAGCTGCCGGGTGGTGCGCCGCAACTGCCCGCAGGCCCCAGTGGGCACGGCCCGCAGGGCGGTCCGCAGGGTCCCGGCCCGATGGGTCAGGGTCCGATGGGTCAGGGTTCGATGGGTGGCCCGATGGGCGGTCCCATGGGCGGCCATGGTCCGCAGATGCCGCAGCCCGGTCAGGGCCCCGGTGGCGACAGCGCCGCCCGTGTCCTCTCCCTCGCGCAGCAGACCGCTGACCAGGCGATCGCGGAGGCCCGTTCCGAGGCCAACAAGATCGTCGGCGAGGCCCGTTCGCGCGCCGAGGGCCTCGAGCGTGACGCCCGTGCCAAGGCCGACGCCCTGGAGCGGGACGCGCAGGAGAAGCACCGCGTCGCGATGGGCTCCCTGGAGTCCGCCCGCGCCACGCTGGAGCGCAAGGTCGAGGACCTGCGCGGCTTCGAGCGCGAGTACCGCACGCGTCTGAAGTCCTACCTGGAGTCGCAGCTGCGTCAGCTGGAGACCCAGGCCGACGACTCGCTGGCCCCGCCGCGCACTCCGGCCACCGCCTCGCTGCCGCCGTCCCCGGCGCCTTCGATGGCTCCGGCCGGCGCGGGTGCCCCGTCCTACGGCGGCAACCAGTCGATGGGCGGCAACAACCAGCCCACCGGTGGTCCGTCCTACGGCGGCCAGCAGCAGATGTCCCCGGCGATGACCCAGCCGATGGCACCGGTGCGGCCGCAGGGCCCGGCTCCGATGCAGCAGGCTCCGTCGCCGATGCGTGGCTTCCTCATCGACGAGGACGACAACTGACGGGCGATACCACGCCGTAGGCGTCGGCAGCGTTCAGGGCCGGGCCCCCAGATCTTCTGGGGGCCCGGCCCTTTTGTGTCCCCTTCTCCGGCCGGGGCGCTGGTGCAGAAACGTTCATCTGTGCGTGGGTACGCAACGCCGAAGGCCCGGTCCCGCCAAGATCTTTGGCGGGACCGGGCCTTCGTACGGCTATGCGTACCTCTACGCCTTGCGGAGGCGGAACGTCAGCTTCAGGGAGTCGTCGGTGAACGGCTGCCCGAAGGTGTCGTCCGCCTCGCCCTGAGCGAAGTCCGTGGCGAGGACCTCGTCCGAGATGAGCTCGGAGTGGTCGGACAGGGCGGTGATGACCGCCGGGTCCGTGGCGGTCCAGCGCAGGGCGATCCGGTCCGCCACGTCCAGGCCGCTGTTCTTGCGGGCCTCCTGGATCAGGCGGATCGCGTCACGGGCGAGACCGGCGAGCCGCAGCTCCTCGGTGATCTCCAGGTCGAGCGCGACCGTGGCACCGGAGTCGGACGCCACCGACCAGCCCTCGCGCGGGGTCTCCGTGATGATGACCTCGTCCGGGGCCAGCGTGACCTTCTCGCCGTCGACCTCGACGGACGCCGTGCCCTCGCGCAGCGCCAGGGAGAGCGCGGCCGCGTCGGCCTCGGCGACGGCCTTGGCGACCGCCTGGACGCCCTTGCCGAAACGCTTGCCCAGGGCGCGGAAGTTCGCCTTGGCGGTCGTGTCGACCAGGGAACCGCCAACTTCGGAGAGCGACGCCAGCGAGGAGACATTGAGCTCCTCGGTGATCTGGGCGTGCAGCTCCGGGTTGAGCGTGTCGAAGCCGGACGCCGCGACCAGAGCGCGCGACAGCGGCTGGCGCGTCTTGACGCCCGACTCCGCGCGCGTGGCCCGGCCGAGCTCGACCAGACGGCGGACGAGCACCATCTCCTTGGACAGTTGCGGGTCGATGGCGGAGAGGTCCGCCTCCGGCCACGAGGCAAGGTGCACGGACTCCGGGGCGTCCGGGGTGACCGGCACGATCAGGTCCTGCCAGACGCGCTCGGCGATGAACGGCGTCAGCGGGGCCATCAGCTTCGTGATCGTCTCGACGACCTCGTGCAGGGTCCGCAGGGCCGCCTTGTCGCCCTGCCAGAAGCGGCGGCGGGAGCGGCGCACGTACCAGTTGGAGAGGTTGTCGACGAAGACCGACAGGAGCTTGCCCGCGCGCTGCGTGTCGTAGCTGTCCAGGGCCTGGGTGACCTGGTCGGTGAGGGCGTGCAGCTCGCTGAGGAGCCAGCGGTCCAGGAGCGGGCGCTCCGCGGGCGCCGGGTCGGCGTCACTGGGGGCCCACTTCGACGTACGGGCGTAGAGCGCCTGGAAGGCGACCGTGTTCCAGTACGTGAGGAGCGTCTTGCGGACGACCTCCTGGATGGTGCCGTGGCCCACGCGGCGTGCCGCCCACGGGGAGCCGCCCGCGGCCATGAACCAGCGCACCGCGTCGGCGCCGTGCTGGTCCATGAGCGGGATCGGGTCCAGGGTGTTGCCCAGGTGCTTGGACATCTTGCGGCCGTCCTCGGCGAGGATGTGGCCCAGGCAGACCACGTTCTCGTAGGACGACTCGTCGAAGACCAGGGTGCCCACGGCCATGAGCGTGTAGAACCAGCCGCGGGTCTGGTCGATGGCCTCCGAGATGAACTGCGCCGGGTAGCGGCTCTCGAAGAGCTCCTTGTTCTTGTACGGGTATCCCCACTGCGCGAACGGCATCGAGCCCGAGTCGTACCAGGCGTCGATGACCTCGGGGACGCGCGTGGCCGTCTCCTGGCAGGTCGGGCAGGGGAAGGTGACCGCGTCGATGAACGGGCGGTGCGGGTCGAGCTCGGACTGGTCGGTGCCCGTGAGGTCGCTGAGCTCGGCGCGCGAGCCGACGCAGGTGAGGTGGTCGTTCTCGCAGCGCCACAGGGGAAGCGGGGTGCCCCAGTAGCGGTTGCGGGAGAGCGCCCAGTCCACGTTGTTGTTCAGCCAGTCGCCGAAGCGGCCGTTCTTGACCGAGTCCGGGAACCAGTTGGTCTTCTCGTTCTCCTGGAGGAGACGGTCCTTGATCGCCGTGGTGCGGATGTACCAGGACGGCTGCGCGTAGTAGAGGAGCGCCGTGTGGCAGCGCCAGCAGTGCGGGTAGCTGTGCTCGTACGGGGTGTGCCGGAAGAGCAGGCCGCGGTCCTGGAGGTCCTCGGTCAGCTTTTCGTCCGCCTTCTTGAAGAAGACACCGCCGACGAGCGGTACGTCCTCTTCGAAGGTGCCGTCGGGGCGGACCGGGTTCACCACGGGGAGGCCGTACGCCCGGCAGACCTTGAGGTCGTCCTCACCGAAGGCGGGGGACTGGTGGACCAGACCCGTACCGTCCTCCGTCGTGACGTACTCCGCGTTGACCACGAAGTGCGCCGCAGCGGGGAACTCCACCAGCTCGAAGGGGCGTTGGTAGGTCCAGCGCTCCATCTCGGCACCGGTGAAGGACTCGCCGGTGGTCTTCCACTCCTCGCCGAGGGCCTTCTCCACGAGGGGCTGGGCGACGACGACCTTCTCCTCGCCGTTGGTCGCGACGACGTACGTGACGTCGGGGTGCGCGGCGACGGCGGTGTTGGAGACCAGGGTCCAGGGGGTCGTCGTCCAGACCAGGAGGGCGGCCTCGCCCGCGAGGGGCCCCGAGGTGAGCGGGAACCGGACGTAGACGGAGGGGTCGACGACCGTCTCGTAGCCCTGCGCCAGCTCGTGGTCCGAGAGGCCCGTGCCGCAACGGGGGCACCAGGGGGCGACGCGGTGGTCCTGGACCAGGAGGTCCTTGTTGAAGATCTCCTTCAGGGACCACCAGACCGAGTCGATGTACTCGGGGTTCATGGTGCGGTAGGCGCCGTCGAGGTCGGTCCAGTACCCCATGCGGGTCGTGAGCGCGGCGAAGGCGTCGGTGTGCCGGGTCACGGACTCGCGGCACTTGGCGTTGAACTCGGCGATGCCGTACGCCTCGATGTCCTTCTTGCCGTTGAACCCGAGCTCCTTCTCGACCGCGAGCTCCACCGGCAGGCCGTGGCAGTCCCAGCCGGCCTTGCGGGCCACGTGGTAGCCGCGCATGGTGCGGAAGCGGGGGAAGACGTCCTTGAAGACGCGGGCCTCGATGTGGTGGGCGCCCGGCATGCCGTTGGCGGTCGGCGGGCCCTCGTAGAACACCCACTCGGGGCGGCCCTCGGACTGCTCGAGGCTCTTGGCGAAGATCTGCTGCTCGCGCCAGAAGTCGAGCACGGCGTGCTCGAGGGCGGGCAGGTCGACCTGGGCGGGCACCTGGCGGTACTGCGTCATCGATCCTCCGGCGGATGTGCTGCCTTCCGTCGGAGGGACGAGAGTCGTCACGCCCTGTCAGGCGCGCTCCCGCGGTACCACCCTCCTTGGCTCTCCGGAACGGGGTCTGTGCCGGTGAGCCCCCTCATTGGGGTCGCGATACCGGGTCTACTCGCCTTCGCTGAGGGCGTCGGCTTTCTTCCGGCGGCTCCGGGGTGATCTTCACGTCGCGCTGGCCCCCGGGCTCACACCGTCCCCGGGTCGCTCATGGCTGCGTACGCCGCTACTCGTCCCCATCCACGCTTCTCGCTGTCGCCCAGTGTACGGCGCCCGGACGGGGGCGGCCGACCGGTTTTCCGGGAGCCCTCCGGGGCGCGGGTCCACGCGCGCCGAGTGACCCGAATGGCCAGACGCGGACGGAGCGGATCCGGACGTGCCCCGGCCTGCGGATTACCCGGCAGGGAGTTGGGCACAACGCATGCAGACTCGCCGCGCCGCACCCGTGGGGCCGGCGAATCTGGCGGCGTGCCCCGTTGCCGCGGGCCTGAAGTCGATTTATCGTCCCAGCACGATTCGCGAGCAAGATCACAATATGTGAAGGGGCCGCGGCCATGGTGGCGAAGAAGACCGCCGTACAGCAGTCGGCGTCCGGCAGATCCACAGGCGCGGCCGCGGCGACGGCCAAGGACGTGAGCGGAAAGAAGAGCGCGCACGGAGCCAATGGCGCGCACCCGACGGGTGGCGCGCACGGCACGCGTGCGACCGCGACGGCGAAGGCGTCCTCGGAGGAGGGGGCGGAGCCATCGGCGCCCAAGGCGGCGGCGAAGAAGAGCGTCGCCAAGAAGACCGTCGCCGAGAAGGCGGCCGCGAAGAAGGCGGCTGCGAAGAAGGCGGTGCCTGAGGAGGCCCCGGCGAAGAAGGCCGCTGCCAAGAAGGCAGGGGCCAAGAAGGCCGTTGCCAAGAAGACGGCCGAGAGCGAGGCGGTGGCTCCGGAGAGCGCGGTCGACGACACTCCTGAGAGCGCTGCCAAGAAGGCCGCCCCTGCGAAGAAGGGGGCTGCCAAGAAGACGGCCGCCAAGAAGAGCACCACGCACAAGAGCACGGCGAAGAAGAGCACGGCGAAGAAGACGGCCGCGTCCGTGGCCGAAGGTGCGGCTGAGGCCGCGGAGACGACGGGAGCCACGACGGTGGTTGCGAAGAAGACTCCGGGCACGGCGACCGCAGCGAAGAAGCCGACGGCGGTGCCCAAGGCGCGCGCCGCCGCCGTGGAGCCCGGCGAGCTGGCGGTGCGCCCCGGCGAGGACCCCTGGACCCCGGACGAGGTCGAGGAGGCCCGCGCCGAGCTCCAGAGCGAGGCGCTGCGGCTCGGCAGCGAGATCGCCTCGTCTGAGGAGTCCCTGGCCGGTCTGATGCGGGACTCCGGAGATGGGGCGGGCGACGACGACGCGGACACCGGCACGAAGAACATCACGCGCGAGCACGAGATGTCCCTCGCCGCCAACGCGCGCGAGATGCTCGAACAGACCGAGCGCGCCCTGGAGCGGCTCGACGCGGGGACGTACGGGCTCTGCGAGAACTGCGGCAACCCGATCGGCAAGGCGCGGATGCAGGCCTTCCCGCGCGCGACCCTGTGCGTGGAGTGCAAGCAGAAGGAGGAGCGGCGCTACTGAGTGCGGCCTGGGCGCTTGGGGCCGTACGCGTGTGCCGTACGCTCGTCCCCAGTCAGGTACCTAGGTTGAGGGACTCACGTGGCAGAGGCGGAGCGCATCATCGGTACGCCGGACATCCCTGAGGCGGCTGGGGCCGAGCCGGAGCGGTCCGTTCCCGGCTCGGACGCGGCCGCGGCGGCTGAGCCCGCCGCGGAGTCCGACGGCGCCAAGGACGCCACGGACGCCAAGGGGGCGTCCGAGGGGTCCGACGGGTCCGAGGGGGAGTCCAAAGGCGCGGCGGCGGGCACGTCCGGCGATGCGGCGGACGGTGCGGAGGCGGACGGGCCGAAGGACAAGGGAAAGCGGAAGATCGCCGTGCTGTTCGCGGTGGCCGTCTTCGCGTACGCCCTGGACCTGATCAGCAAGATGATCGTGGTCGCCAAGCTGGAACACCACGAGCCGATCGACGTGATCGGTGACTGGCTCCGGTTCAACGCGATCCGGAACGCGGGCGCCGCCTTCGGGTTCGGCGAGGCCTTCACGGTGATCTTCACCTGCATCGCCGCGGGCGTCATCGTGGTGATCGCCAGGCTCGCCCGCAAGCTCTACAGCCTGCCGTGGGCGATCGCGCTCGGCCTGTTGCTCGGCGGAGCCCTCGGCAACCTCACGGACCGCCTCTTCCGCTCGCCCGGCGTCTTCGAGGGCGCGGTGGTCGACTTCATCGCCCCCAAGGGCTTCGCGGTCTTCAACCTCGCCGACTCGGCGATCGTCTGCGGCGGCATCCTGATCGTGCTGCTGTCCTTCCGGGGTCTGGACCCCGACGGGACCGTCCACAAGGACTGAGGCTCCTGCCACAGGGGCTGTGGAGGCTCCCGGCGGGGGCCTGCCGTGCCGGGAGCGCGGGAGCCTGTGGTGCGGGAGTGTCGGTGGGCTCCTGCATACTCAATGGGTGAGCACGATTCCCGAGATCCGTACCCTGCCCGTCCCGGATGGCCTTGAGGGCGAGCGCGTCGACGCCGCCATCTCGCGCATGTTCGGGTTTTCCCGTACGAAGGCCGCCGAGCTCGCCGCGGCGGGGAAGGTCTCGGTCGACGGCTCGGTGGTCGGCAAGTCCGAGCGGGTGCACGGCGGCGCCTGGCTGGAAGTGGAGATGCCGCAGGCGCCCGCTCCGGTGCAGATCGTCGCGGAGCCCGTCGAGGGCATGGAGATCGTGCATGACGACGACGACATCGTCGTGATCGTCAAGCCGGTCGGCGTCGCCGCTCACCCGAGCCCGGGCTGGACGGGGACGACCGTGATCGGCGGCCTCGCGGCGGCCGGGTACCGGATCTCCACCTCCGGAGCCGCGGAGCGCCAGGGCATCGTGCACCGCCTCGACGTCGGTACGTCGGGGCTGATGGTGGTCGCCAAGTCCGAGCGCGCGTACACGTCACTGAAGCGCCAGTTCAAGGAGCGCACGGTCGACAAGCGCTACAACGCGCTGGTCCAGGGCCACCCCGACCCGATGAGCGGTACGATCGACGCTCCCATCGGCCGGCACCCGAACCACGACTACAAGTGGGCGGTCACGGCCGAGGGCAAGCCCTCCGTGACGCACTACGACCTCATCGAGGCCTTCCGCGCGGCCTCCCTGCTCGACATCAAGCTGGAGACGGGGCGCACGCACCAGATCCGCGTCCACATGTCGGCCCATCGACACCCTTGCGTCGGCGACCTGACGTACGGCGCCGACCCGACCCTCGCCAAGCGGCTCGGCCTCACCCGCCAGTGGCTGCACGCGGTCAGGCTCGGCTTCGAGCACCCGGGCGACGGCCAGTGGGTGGAGTACGAGAGCGGCTACCCGGACGACCTCCAGGTGGCGCTCGACCGGGTGCGAGCGGAAAGCTCGTGAGCGGCACGGCCGTTCGCGTCGCGGAGAGCCCGGAGGACCTGGAGTCCTGCTTCGCGGTCCGCAAGGAAGTCTTCGTGGCCGAGCAGCAGGTGCCCGAAGACCTCGAGTACGACGAGTACGACGCCAGGGCGGTGCACGTCCTTGCCGTCCGCGACGACGGCGTGCCGCTGGGCACGGGACGGCTGCTCACCGGTGCCGCGGCCGCCGCGAAGAACGGCGGCGACGCGGGCGTGGGCGCCCTCGGCCGACTCGCGGTGACGCGGGCCGCACGAGGGCTCGGCATCGGCGCGGCCCTGGTGCGGGCGATCGAGGACGCGGCACGCGCGCGTGGCTTGACGGCGGTGGACCTGCACGCGCAGACGCACGCCCTGGGCTTCTACGAGCGCCTCGGCTACGAGGTGTACGGGCCCGAGTTCCCGGATGCGGGCATTCCGCACCGCGCGATGCGCAAGTCCCTGGGCTAGCCGCGTGTACCGCTCCGACGTCCGTCGGAGCGGTCACGGAGTGCGTCAGGAAGGCAGCCCCCAGCGTGTCCACGCGCCCGCGGAGGGGACGTCGCGCGGTCCCTCCTGCGCCCTGCCACCACGCGGGGTGACCAGCGCGGTCGCGCCGCGCGGCAGGCGCACCGAGATCCTGCCCGGCGCCGTCTCACGCCAGGGCAGCAGACGGCCGCGGTGGTCGCGCACCGTGATCTCGCCCGTGATGCCGTGCTGCAGCGTCAGCGGGGCTCCGGCCTCGCTGTGGACCCGCACCCAGCGCGTCGCACCCCCCGAGCGGTCCGCGTCGACGAGGAAGGCGCCGGGCGTGCGCAGCGACGCGATGGAGGCGTCGGGCCAGCGCGAGGAGACCGAGGGGAAGACCTTCACCACCCCCTCGTGTCCCTGCACGGCCATGTCGAGCATCGACTGCGCGGCCGAGAGCGGGCTCTCCAGAGCGAAGTTCTTCCCTTCCCGGTACATGGTGTTGGCCGTCATCGCGCAGTCCGCGACGACGTTCAGGTCGGTGAAGAACGTCAGGTTGTCGAGGGCGTTCTCCGGCTCGTCCATGACGGAGTACATGGAGGACGCGGTCGCGTAGCTGTAGCCGTGCCAGAGCTGCTGCATCGAGACCCAGTGGGCCATGCTGCGCCGCATCACGTCACGGTCGGCGGGCCGGTCCCAGGTGCGCTCGCGGAGCGGGTAGAGCCACAGCAGGTGCGAGTGGTGGCGGTGCGAGTCGGCGAGCGGGACGCCCTTGCCGATCATCACGCCGTCCGCCGGGTCCTCGGCGTAGGGGGTGAGACGGGTGGCGATGTCCTGCCACACCCGCGCGCGTGGATGGTCGGTCTTGAGGATGCGGGCCACTTCGATGAGCGTGCGGGCGCCCCAGCGGATCAGCGACAGGTCGTAGGTGCAGTCGGCGGCGTTCGCGTACTCGGGGGAGCGGGTCTCCAGGAGGTGCAGCTTGCCGTCCGGGCCCTCGTGCAGGAAGTGCGCGTAGAAGTTGATCGCCCTGGTGAGGACGGGGAAGAGGACGTCGCGCAGGATCGTCCTGTCCAGGGAGTGCTGGTAGGCCTGCCAGACGTTGTGCATGGCCCAGGTCAGGTTGCCGAAGTTGTCGGAGACGTGGCCGCTGCCCGGCGCGCCCACGTCGTAGGTGTCGCCCGCGCGCAGCTGCCAGTCGGAGGGGTGGCCGAGCGCATAGCTCTCGCCGTCGCGGTACGGGGCGGGGACGGAGGTCGGCAGGTTCTTCTCGAAGCGCGCGAACGTGCTGGTGACCGAGTCGAGTTCGGGGTGGTTGGAGCCGTGGATGGGCGCCATGCCGATCTGGACGTTGAGGTTCCACCACACGGCGGTCCAGTTGTTGCCGACCTCGGGGAACCAGGGGCCCCACTCGGAGATCGTCGGGCCGCCGGAGCGGGTCGACGCGGCGAGCTTGTAGAGCTGGGCGAGGTAGAAGGACTGCAGCCGTTTGTCCGGTACGGACAGGAAACTGCGCCGGTAGTAGCGGTGCCACCAGCTCCGGTGCCGGGTCAGCAGCTCGTCGAGGTCGGACGAGAGTGTCCGCTCGACGGCGCGGCGGGCCTCGCGGGTCGTTTGCGACACATCGCCGGGGTGGCGGTAGACGAGGTGCGCGGCGAGCAGTCTGCCGGTGCCGTCGCGGCGTTCGCGCCACGCGGTGGTCCAGCCGCCGCCCGCGAGCAGGGGCTGCTGGACGTATCGAACAGATCCCTCGCCGATCTCGGGGTCCGGGTTCGGGGTGTACTCGGGGGGCTTCCCCGATGTGCGGGTGGTCGCGGCGGGCAACCATTGGAATGTCCAGGCGGAGTCCTCCTCTCCGGCGCTCGGCCTGGTCGATACGAGCAGCGCGCTGCTGTCGTTCTGCACGAGTGCCGTGAACGCCACACTGCCGGCGGTGGTGGTCACGGTGCCGCGCAGTTCGGCGTCGTACAGGTCCAGTGTCCAGTCGACGGAGGTGATGTTCCCGCGCAGAGTCAACGTGAAGTACCCGATGGGCAGCCGCGAATAGCCGATGCCGCCGCGCCACTGGCCGCGCTGGTCCTGCACCTGGGTGTGGCTCAGCATCAGCTTGAGGGTGTTCGCCGTCCTGCCCGCGTACAGCTGGGCGCCGAGCAGGCCGTTGGCGAGGAAGGGCCCTTCCTGCCAGCCGGTCGGCAGTCGCCGCCACACCATGGCGGCGGCCCGCACCGCCGCCTCGTACGGGTCGGCCCCGTCGTCAGCAGCCGTGTGCGCAGCGGAGGTTGGGGACGGGCCCGCCCAAGCGGTGGCGGAGGAGGCGGTCCACAGGGCGGTGCCCGCGGTGGCGGTCGCGGCGGTCGCGGCGGCGGTGGAGACGAAGCGTCTGCGGGAGAGGGGGCGGTGTTCGGGGCGGTTCATGCGGTGAGCTCCTTGCGGGAGAGGGCGACAGAGGGGCTCACGCCGAAGCCGAGGGCAGGGCCGGGGATGGCTCGGTGCGAGACGGGCATGCGGGCTCCAGACAGATATGTGTCGTGGGTTCTCGTCCCTGAATCCCTCCGCATCGTGCCCGTGGCGCGGCCCAACCGGAAGACCTCGGAGGCCACGTTCTTGCCTGATTCATCCGAGGACTGTTCATCCCCGTGAATGGCGAGGTCATCGCCGCGAGTGAGAGAGGAGGGGGCATTGGTCCGGTTCGCGGTGAATGCGTGGCAGGGTTGAGGTCTTGATCGTCCGAGTCTCGACCGCCGGAGGGCGCTTCCGTGGATCAACTGGCGCTGCTGCTCATCTTGTTGCTCGGTGCCGTGGTGACCGTGCCGCTGGGGGAACGGCTCGGGCTGCCCGCGCCCGTTCTGATGACCCTGGCCGGCATCGGCATGGCCCTGCTGCCGTTCGTGCCCAATGTCGAGATTCCGCCCGACTACATCCTTCCGCTGGTGCTTCCGCCGCTGCTCTACGCGTCCGTGCAGCGCACCTCCTGGAGACAGTTCGCGGCCAACAAACGCCCTATCTTTCTGCTCGCCGTGGCGCTGGTGTTCGTGACGACGGCGGCGGTCGCGGCGGTGGCCAGCTCGGTCGTCCCGGGGCTGCCGATCGCCGCGGCCGTCGCGCTCGGGGCGCTCGTCGCGCCGCCCGATCCGGTCGCGGCGACCGCCGTCGCGGGCTCGCTCGGGCTGCCCCGCAGGCTCGTGTCGATCCTGGAGGGCGAGGGGCTCTTCAACGACGTCACGGCGATCGTGCTCTACCACGTGGCGATCGCGGCGATGGTGAGCGGGACGTTCTCGTGGCCGTCCGCGGTGGGGCAGTTGGTGCTGTCCGCCGTGGTCGCCGTCATCGTCGGCCTCGTGCTCGGCTGGCTCACCAACAAGCTCATGGGGCTGCTCGGCGACGCCACCTTGCAGACCGGCCTCACGCTGCTCGTGCCCTTCGTCAGCTATGTGCTCGCAGAGGAGCTGCTCGGCTCCGGGGTGCTCGCGGTGCTCACCACCGCGCTGTACCTGGCCGAGCAGGCCGTCGACGCCGACGACGTGCTCGGGCGGATCACCGGGCAGACGTTCTGGCAGATCGTGGACACGCTGGTGACCGGAGCCGCGTTCGGGCTCATCGGCCTGGAGCTGCACAACGTCTTCGGGACGGCGGACGGCCGTGAGGCGGAGATGTTCGGCTGGGGCGCGGTGATCGTCGCGGTCGTCGTCGGCGTACGGCTGCTGTGGCTCCTGCCTGCCACCTGGCTCGCCAAGCGGCTGCACAAGCGCAGGGACTACGACGAGGACATTCCGACCACCTGGCGCGAGACCGTCGTCATGTGGTGGGCGGGGATGCGCGGGGTGGCGTCCGTCGCGCTGGCGCTCGCCATTCCGCTCAAGACGGACGACGGGGCGCCGTTCCCGGCCCGTGACGAGATCATCTTCATCGCGTTCTGCGTCATCATGGCGACCCTGGTCGCCCAGGGGCTCACGCTGCCCTGGCTGGTGCGGAAGCTCGGGGTGCGCGCCGACACCGACGCGGAGCGCGAGCTGGAGCGCGAGCTCGCGGTGCGGGCGGCCAAGGCCGCCAAGCGCCGCCTCAAGGAGATCGAGGAGGTCGAGGAGCTCCCCGAGGAGGTCGCCGAGCGGCTGCAGCGCGGGGCGTTCGACATCGGGGCCAGGATCAGCCCGGACGTGGTCGACGAGGAGCGGCGCGAGCGGTACGCCAAGCGCGTCGACCGGTTCAAGGCGGTCCAGCGGATCCAGCGCGAGATGATGTCGGCCGCCCGGCACGAGGTGCTCGCCGCGCGGAGCGAGCCAGGCGCGGACCCGGAGATCGTCGACCGGGTCCTGCACCACCTGGACGTACGCAGTCTGCGGTGAACCGGCCGGGCGGTCCCGGCCGGTCCACCGGTCGAGGCCGGTCCGCTAGCCCCGCCCTGTGCGCGGGATCTCGGGGGAGACGGGGTGCGGGCGGGTGCCGTTCGGGGTGGGTTCGGCCCAGGCCGTGTTGACCTTCGGCAGGGCGTAGGGATGCCGGTCGGTGAGCCAGCGCACCAGCTGCTCGCGGACCGTGACCCGCACCGTCCATATGTCGTCCGCGTCCTTGGCGGTGACCAGGGCGCGGACCTGGATCGTGTTCGGTGTGGTGTCGGTGACGGCGAGGCCCCAGTCCCTGCCGTCCCAGGCCCCGCAGTCGCGCAGGACGTCGTGGAGCTTCTCGCGCATCTGCACGATCGGCGCCGAGTGGTCCAGCTGGAAGAAGACGGTGCCGGTCATCTCGGAGCCGCCCCGCGACCAGTTCTCGAAGGGCTTCGACGTGAAGTACGACACCGGCATGGTGATCCGGCGCTCGTCCCACGTGCGTACGGTCAGGAAGGTCAGGGTGATCTCGTCGACCGTGCCCCACTCGCCGTCCACCACCACGGTGTCCCCGAGCCGCACCATGTCGCCGAAGGCGATCTGCAGCCCCGCGAAGAGATTGCCGAGGGTGGACTGGGCCGCGACACCGGCGACGATGCCGAGGACGCCCGCGGAGGCGAGCAGCGAGGTGCCCGCCGCCTGCATCGCGGGGAACGTCAGGAGCATCGCGCCGACCGCCACGACGCCGACGATCGCGGTGAGCACGCGCTGGATGAGCGTCACCTGCGTACGCACCCTGCGGACGCGGGCCGGATCGCGGTGGGCCGCGGCGTAGCGGGTGTACGAGGACTCGACGACGGCGGTCGCTATCCGCACCACCAGCCAGGCGGTGGAGCCGATCAGGACGAGGGACAGGACCCGGCCGATGGCGGCCGAGTGGTCCTCGATGATCTTCGTTTGGCGGTACGAGCCTCTCAACAGGGCCGTGCACAGGACGACTTGCAGGGGGACGCGGCAGCGGCGCAGCAGGCCCCACAGCGGGGTCTCGTGATGCCGTTCGTCGGTCCGGCGCAACAGCACGTCGGCCAGCCAGCCGACGACCACCGTGAGCACGACCGAGCCGCCGATCACGATCAACGGACGCAGTACGTTCTCCATGCCTCCGAGGGTAGGGGGCAGGGGCGGATGGCACGATGGCCCCATGAACATCATGCTTTTCCATTCGACGTACGGGCTGCGGCCCGCGGTGCACGCGGCGGCGGACCGCCTGCGCGCCGCAGGTCACGAGGTGTGGACCCCGGACCTCTTCGAAGGCCGCACTTTCGACGACGTCGAGGAAGGCATGGCCTTCAAGGACGAGCTCGGCAAGGACGAGCTCCTGAAGCGGGCCATCCTGGCCGCCGCGCCCTACTCCGAGCGCGGCCTGGTCTACGCGGGCTTCTCCCTGGGCGCCGCGACCGCGCAGACGCTCGCGCTCGGCGACGACAAGGCCCGCGGCCTGCTGCTCCTGCACGGCACGTCCGACATCGCGGAGAACGCGACGGTGGACGAGCTGCCGGTGCAGCTGCACGTGGCGGAGCCCGATCCGTTCGAGACGGACGACTGGCTCAGCGCCTGGTACCTGCAGATGCAGCGGGCCGGGGCCGACGTGGAGGTCTACCGCTACGCGGGCGCCGGGCACCTCTACACCGACCCGGACCTGGACGACTACGACGCCCAGGCCGCGGAGGCGACGTGGCGCACGGCGCTCGGCTTCCTGGAGACCCTCTGAGCGGTCAGGGGATCTGAGCGGACCTGAGCGGATCCGAGCGGATCAGCGCACGGGAGCGTCCGCCCGCTCGACCTTCTGCGTGCCGCTGAGCGTGCGGTACGAGCGGGCCCAGGACGAGGTCGCCTTCGGGTCCTTGCGGTCGGAGAGGGTGTAGTAGTCCATCTGCGAGCGCTCGGCGGTGACGTCGAGGACGCCGTAGCCGTGCGAGTCCATGTCCAGCCACTTCACATGGCGGTTGGCCGCCTTGATGGCGCCGACCGCGACCAGTGAGAGCGTGTGCGGGGCGACGTGCAGCAGGTCGTCCACGTTGTCGGAGGTCACCGACGTGACCACGAACTCCGTGGCGACCGAGCGCGACAGCGGGTAGGTGGCCGCCTTGGCGGGCACGTCGTTCGCCCAGGCCATGTGGATGTCGCCGGTCAGGAAGACCGTGTTGCGGATGTCGTTGTCGCGCAGGTGGCTGAGGAGTTCCTTGCGGTCGTCCGTGTAGCCGTCCCACTGGTCGGCGTTGATGGCCAGGCCCTCCTTGGGCAGGCCGAGCAGCTCCGCGAGGGGCTCGAGGAAGTGGGCGGGCAGCGAGCCGAAGGCCACCGGCGAGATCATCACCGAGGTGCCGACCAGCTTCCAGGCCGCGTCCGAGGCGGCGAGCCCCGACTTCAGCCAGTCGAGCTGGGCGCGGCCCGTGATCGTACGGTCCGGGTCGTCGACCTCGCCGCTGCCGAAGCCCGCCTGCTCGGAGCGGAACGACCGCAGGTCGAGCAGGTGCAGATCGGCCAGCTTGCCGTAACGGACGCGGCGGTAGACGGTGCCCTCGGTGGAGGGGCGCACCGGCATCCACTCGAAGTAGGCCTGCTTGGCCGCCGCCATGCGGTGGTCCCAGCCGCCCTCGGTGTCGCCCGAGTGGTTCTCCGCGCCGCCCGACCAGGCGTTGTCCGCGAACTCGTGGTCGTCCCATATCGCGATGACCGGGTGCGTGGCGTGCATCGCCTGCGCGTCCTGATCGGTCTTGTGGACGCCGTGCCGGGTCCGGTAGTCCGCGAGCGTGAGGATCTCGTGCTTCGGCTCGTGCTGGCGTACGACGTTCTCTGCGGAGGGGTACTCGCCGGTCTTGTACTCGTAGATGTAGTCCCCGATGTGCAGGACCGCGTCGAGTTCGGTGCGGGCCGCGAGATGGCGGTACGCGGAGAAGTATCCGGCCTCCCAGTTGGCGCACGACACCACGCCGAAGCGGACGCCGGGCGCGGCCGCGTCGTGCGCCGGGGTGGTGCGGGTGCGGCCCACGGGGGAGTGGACGTCCCCTACGGAGAAGCGGAAGTAATAGGTGGTCGCCTGGCGCAAGCCCCTTACGTCGGCCTTGACCGTGTGGTCCGACGCGGCCCGTGCCGTGGTGCTCCCTCGGCCGACGACCCGGGTGAATCCCTTGTCCTCGGATATCTCCCACCGCACCTCGGCCTCGGGCCCCTTGCCCGAGCCCGGCACGGCGTCAGGCGTGGGCGTCACACGGGTCCACAGCAGGACGCCGTCGGGCAGCGGGTCTCCCGAGGCGACTCCGTGGTGGAACGCGGGCCCTTCGGCGGCGTGCGCGGGCACGGCGGCGAGCGGGGCGAGCACGGCGGTGGCGGCCGCCGCCTTCACGACGCTACGGCGTCTGGGCGTCAGGGAGTTGGCAGGTGAGTCTGCGTTCAATCGACTGGTCACGGGCGATTACCTTACTGATCAGTAATCGCAAAGAGCGGGCGAACTCCACGAGTTCGCCCGCTCTTTTGCCACGCGCCTTCTCGGCGCGGGGTGTTGTGCGTCAGTTCAGCCGGTTACGTCCGGTTCAGCCCTTGAGGGCCTTGTCGATCGCGGTCTTGTAGTCCTCGACCGTGCTGGGCGCGTTCTTCGAGCCGGGTCCGGTCAGCTGCTTGCCGTCCATGACGAAGGAGGGCGTGCCCTGGACGCCGTCCTTGTTGTCGTCGAACTTCTGCGACATCTCCAGGGCCCACCGGTCGAAGGTGCCGTTCTTGACGTCCTTCTCGAACGTCTTGCTCTTCTTGAGCGCGGGCACCTCGTCGGCGATCTTCAGGAGCACCGCGTCGTCCTTGAACTTGTCGTCCTGCTCCGAGGGGTGGTTCTCCTTGGAGAAGAGCGCCTTCTTGTACTCGAGGAAGGCGTCGTCGCTGACGTTCAGGGCCGCGCCGAGCGCGCTGAGCGCGTTGCGGGAGCCCTCGCCGGGCAGGTTGCGGTCCAGGAAGGTCGCGCCGATGAACTGGATCTTGTACTTGCCGTCCTCGACGTCCTTCTCCAGGGTCGGGCCGACCGTCTGCTCGAAGGCCGCGCAGACCGGGCAGCGCGGGTCCTCGTAGACCTTGAGGGTCTTCTTCGCGGACTCCTTGCCGATGACGACGGTCGTGCCGTTGTCGCCCGCGGTGTTCGCGGGCTTGACCAGCTTGGCGTCCTTCGCCTCTTCCCAGTAGCCCGGCTTGTTGGACTGCATGACGGCGTAGCCGACGCCGCCGGCTATCGCCAGGACGCCGACGATCGAGACGCCGACGATGATGCCGCGCTTGCGCTTCTCCCGCCTGCGCTCGGCTTCCTGCTGGGCGCGGATCCGCTCACGGGCGGCGGACTTGGCGGCCTGGCTGTTGCGCTTGCTCATGATCTTTTTCTCCGAGTGGGTGTACTGCGTGGGGGCTGTGCTCAGGCGAAGACGGCCGAGCACGGCGGTCCACGCCGCCCCACGAAGTGCACGAGAAGGCGCGTCCGTACGGCCCGCACCCGGCGCTCGGGGCGTGGCAGGCGGCGTACGGGAGCGGGAGGCGAGGCCACCGAGGCGACCGCGATGAGCAGCGGCCGGAACGTGGCGGCGGCGACCGCGCGCAGCAGCTGGCCGAGCGCCCGCTCGCCGCGCCGCAACCAGGCCGCCGCGAGAAGGCCCACGCCGACGTGCGCGCCGAGGAGCAGCCAGGCGGCACCGGGGTCGGCGTCGGAGAGCAGCGCGGCGGCGGTGTCGTGCCCCTCCGCGGTCATCCGGGCCAGCGGGGTGCCGAGCGGAGTGCCGCCGCACAGTACGTCGAAGCCGACGGAGCGCAGCGGGCCCGCGACCGGGCCGCCCGCCTCGCCGTAACAGACGTGCTGGCCCGCGGTGAAGACCGTGTCGGCGGCCAGCTCCAGCGGGATCAGCAGGGCGGCGATGCGCCCGTAGCCGCGCTCGCGCCCCGCCATCGCGTACGCGATGGCGAAGACGGCGGCGGCGATCGCCGCGACGGTGGTCAGCGGCAGGGGGACCTGGGACAGCAGCACGTGCGACGCGGCGGAGAGCGTCACGACGAGCGCCGTGAACAGCGCCGCGCGCACGGCTCTGAGCTGGGTCCCTGATATGTCCATCGCCCAGGAGTGTGCCATGTGTTCCTGTAGGAGGTCCCTAAAGGGTGCCTATGAGTTCCACAAGGGCCCGCGAACGCTTCAGAGACCCGGAATCCGACCGTTGCGGAACAGGTCGACGAAGATCTGGTGGTCGCTGCGCGCGCGTGCCCCGTAGGTGTGCGCGAAGTCCACGAGCAGGTCCGCGAAGCCGCCCTCGTCGGCCGCGATCGCGGCGTCGATGGCCCGCTCCGTGGAGAACGGCACCAGGTCCGAGTGCCCGCTCTCGTCGTCCGCCGCCGCGTGCATCGTGGCGGTGGCGCGGCCCAGGTCGGCGACCACCTGGGAGATCTCGTCCAGGTCGTCGATGTCCGACCAGTCCAGGTCCACCGCGTACGGCGAGACCTCGGCGACGAGCTGGCCCGCGCCGTCCAGCTCGGTCCAGCCGAGCCACGGGTCGGCGTGCGCCTGGAGGGCGCGCTGCGAGATGACCGTGCGGTGCCCCTCGTGCTGAAAGTAGCCGCGCACGGCCGGGTCCGTGATGTGCCGCGAGACCGCCGGGGTCTGGGCCTGCTTGAGATAGATCACGACGTCGTTCTCCAGGGCGTCGCTGTTGCCCTCGAGGAGGATGTTGTACGAGGGCAGGCCCGCGGAGCCGATGCCGATGCCGCGGCGGCCGACGACGTCCTTCACGCGGTAGGAGTCGGGGCGGGTCAGCGAGGACTCGGGCAGCGTCTCCAGATAGCCGTCGAACGCGGCGAGCACCTTGTAGCGCGTGGCCGCGTCCAGCTCGATGGAGCCGCCGCCCGCCGCGAAGCGCCGCTCGAAGTCGCGGATCTCCGTCATCGAGTCGAGCAGCGAGAAGCGCGTCAGGGAGCGGGCGTCGCGCAGCGCGTCCAGGAGGGGGCCCTGGGCGGTGTCCAGGGTGAAGGGCGGCACCTCGTCGCTCTTGGCGCCCGTCGCCAGGTCGTGGACGCGCTCGCGGTAGGCCGCCGCGTAGACCCGGACCAGGTCGGCGATCTGCTCGTCGCTGAGCGCCTTCGAGTAGCCGATCAGGGCCATGGAGGCGGCGAAGCGCTTCAGGTCCCAGGTGAAGGGGCCGACGTACGCCTCGTCGAAGTCGTTCACGTTGAAGATCAGGCGGCCCTGGGCGTCCATGTACGTGCCGAAGTTCTCCGCGTGCA
Source organism: Streptomyces formicae (assembly GCF_002556545.1). Classification (NCBI taxonomy): domain Bacteria; kingdom Bacillati; phylum Actinomycetota; class Actinomycetes; order Kitasatosporales; family Streptomycetaceae; genus Streptomyces; species Streptomyces formicae. Next base: position 2,450,783 of record NZ_CP022685.1, on the reverse strand, counting down.
GGTCGCCGTGGATCCACACGCGGCCCGTGCGGTCGTCCAGGTAGGGCCCGCCGTGCTGCTCGCGCTCCAGGTCGGCGTAGAAGAGGCAGGCCGTGCCCCGGTAGAACGCGAAGGCGGAGGAGGCCATCTTCCGGAACTTCACCCGGAACGCGGCGGGGTCCGCGGCCAGCAGCTCGCCGAACGCGGTGCCGAAGACGGCGAGGATCTGCTCGCCGCGCTGTTCGGCAGTGGGCTGCGGGACGGACATCGCTGGGTGCCTCCTGGTACAGGGTGGTGCGTGGCTTGGGGGACTGGTGTCTCGACCGGTCCAACGCACGACGGTACCCCCGAGTGCCCGGCGACTGTCAGTGCTCCGGATTAGACTTCCACGCTGTCCCCCCAGACTGTCCGCAGCCTGTCGCCCAGCGTTCTCCGGAGGCCTTCCGCCGTGACCAAGCCGCCCTTCACGCACCTGCACGTGCACACGCAGTACTCCCTGCTCGACGGTGCCGCGCGGCTCAAGGACATGTTCGACGCGGCCAACGAGATGGGCATGACGCACATCGCGATGTCCGACCACGGCAACCTGCACGGTGCGTACGACTTCTTCCACTCGGCGCAGAAGGCGGGCGTGACGCCGATCATCGGGATCGAGGCGTACGTCGCCCCGGAGTCGCGTAGGAACAAGCGGAAGATCCAGTGGGGCCAGCCGCACCAGAAGCGCGACGACGTGTCGGGTTCGGGTGGTTATACGCACAAAACGATCTGGGCGGCGAACCAGACGGGGCTGCACAACCTGTTCAAGCTGTCCTCGGACGCGTACGCGGAGGGCTGGCTGCAGAAGTGGCCGCGCATGGACAAGGAGACCATCTCGCAGTGGTCGGAGGGCCTGATCGCCTCCACCGGCTGCCCTTCCGGTGAGCTCCAGACCCGACTGCGCCTCGGCCAGTTCGACGAGGCGGTGAAAGCGGCCGCCGAATACCAGGACATCTTCGGCAAGGACCGGTATTTCCTGGAGTTGATGGACCACGGCATCGACATCGAGCGCCGGGTCCGTGACGACCTGCTGAGGGTCGGCAAGAAACTCGGCATTCCGCCGCTGGTGACGAATGACTCGCACTACACGTATGCGCACGAGTCGGTGGCGCACGATGCTCTGCTGTGCATCCAGACGGGTAAGAACCTTTCCGACCCGGATCGTTTCCGGTTCGACGGGACGGGTTATTACCTGAAGTCGACGGACGAGATGTACGCGATCGACTCCTCGGACGCGTGGCAGGAAGGCTGCCGGAACACGCTGTTGGTGGCCGAGCAGATCGACACGACCGGCATGTTCGAGAAGCGCGACCTCATGCCGAAGTTCGAGATCCCGGAGGGCTTCACCGAAGTCACCTGGTTCCAGGAAGAGGTCCGGGTCGGCATGGAGCGCCGCTACCCGGGCGGTGTCCCCGAGGACCGGCAGAAGCAGGCCGAGTACGAGATGGACATCATCATCCAGATGGGGTTCCCCGGGTACTTCCTCGTGGTCGCCGACTTCATCATGTGGGCCAAGAACAACGGCATCGCGGTCGGCCCGGGACGAGGCTCCGCGGCCGGTTCGATCGTCGCGTACGCCATGGGCATCACCGACCTCGACCCGATCACGCACGGACTGATCTTCGAGCGGTTCCTCAACCCCGAGCGCGTCTCCATGCCCGATGTCGACATCGACTTCGACGAGCGTAGGCGCGTCGAAGTGATCAGGTATGTGACGGAGAAGTACGGGGCCGACAAGGTCGCCATGATCGGCACGTACGGAAAGATCAAGGCGAAGAACGCCATCAAGGACTCCGCGCGCGTGCTCGGATATCCGTACGCGATGGGCGACCGCCTCACCAAGGCGATGCCCGCCGACGTCCTCGGCAAGGGCATCGACCTCTCCGGCATCACCGACCCCAAGCACCCGCGCTACAGCGAGGCGGGCGAGATCCGGGGGATGTACGAGAACGAGCCGGACGTGAAGAAGGTCATCGACACCGCGAAGGGTGTGGAGGGCCTGGTCCGGCAGATGGGTGTGCACGCGGCCGGCGTGATCATGTCCAGCGAGCCGATCGTCGACCACGCGCCGCTGTGGACGCGGCACACCGACGGCGTCACCATCACGCAGTGGGACTACCCCCAGTGCGAGTCGCTCGGCCTGCTCAAGATGGACTTCCTGGGCCTGCGCAACCTGACCATCATGGACGACGCCGTCAAGATGGTGCGGGCCAACAAGGGCATCGACCTGGAGATGCTCTCCCTCGAACTGGACGACCCGAAGACCTTCGAACTGCTCTGCCGCGGTGACACGCTCGGTGTCTTCCAGTTCGACGGCGGTCCGATGCGCTCGCTGCTCCGCCAGATGCAGCCTGACAACTTCGAGGACATTTCCGCCGTCTCGGCCCTGTACCGGCCGGGCCCGATGGGCATGAACTCGCACACGAACTACGCCGAGCGCAAGAACGGCCGCCAGGAGATCACGCCGATCCACCCGGAGCTCGAAGAGCCCCTGAAGGAGACGCTGGGCCTCACCTACGGCCTCATCGTGTACCAGGAGCAGGTGCAGAAGGCCGCGCAGATCATCGCGGGCTACTCGCTCGGCGAAGCCGACATCCTGCGCCGCGTGATGGGCAAGAAGAAGCCCGAGGAGCTGGCGAAGAACTTCGTCCTCTTCCAGGAGGGCGCGAAGAAGAACGGCTACTCGGACGCGGCGATCCAGGCCCTGTGGGACGTCCTGGTGCCCTTCGCCGGATACGCGTTCAACAAGGCGCACTCCTCCGCGTACGGCCTGGTCACCTACTGGACCGCGTACCTGAAGGCGAACTACCCCGCCGAGTACATGGCCGCGCTGCTCACCTCGGTGAAGGACGACAAGGACAAGTCGGCCGTCTACCTCAACGAGTGCCGCCGCATGGGCATCAAGGTGCTCCCGCCGAACGTGAACGAGTCGGTGCACAACTTCGCCGCCCAGGGCGACGACGTGATCCTCTTCGGCCTGGAGGCCGTGCGCAACGTCGGGACGAACGTGGTCGAGTCGATCATCCGGTCGCGCAAGGCGAAGGGGAAGTTCACCTCCTTCCCCGACTACCTCGACAAGGTCGAGGCGACCGCCTGCAACAAGCGCACTACGGAGTCGCTGATCAAGGCGGGCGCGTTCGACACGATGGGGCACACCCGCAAGGGCCTGACCGCGCAGTACGAGCCGATGATCGACAACGTGGTCGCGGTCAAGCGCAAGGAGGCCGAGGGGCAGTTCGACCTCTTCGGAGGGATGGGGGAGGAGTCCGGGGGCGACGAGCCGGGCTTCGGGCTCGACGTGGAGTTCTCCGAGGACGAGTGGGAGAAGACGTATCTGCTCGCCCAGGAGCGGGAGATGCTCGGTCTCTACGTCTCCGACCACCCGCTCTTCGGTCTGGAGCACGTCCTGTCGGACAAGGCCGACGCGGGCATCGGGCAGCTGACCGGCGGTGACTTCTCCGACGGCTCGGTGGTCACCATCGGCGGCATCATCTCGGGCCTCCAGCGCAAGATGACCAAGCAGGGCAACGCCTGGGCCATCGCGACCGTGGAGGACCTCGCGGGCTCCATCGAGTGCATGTTCTTCCCCGCCACCTACCAGCTGGTGTCGACCCAACTGGTCGAGGACGCCGTGGTGTTCGTCAAGGGGCGCCTGGACAAGCGCGAGGACGTGCCGCGCCTCGTCGCGATGGAGATGCAGGTCCCCGACCTGTCGAACGCGGGCACGAACGCCCCCGTGATCATCACCATTCCGACGGTCAAGGTGAGCCCGCCGATGATCACCCGCCTCGGCGAGGTCCTCAGCCACCACCGGGGCAACAGCGAGGTGCGGATCAAGCTCCAGGGGGCGCAGAAGACCACCGTGCTGCGGCTCGACCGGCACCGGGTCAAGCCGGACCCGGCGCTCTTCGGCGATCTGAAGGTGCTGCTCGGCGCGTCCTGCCTGGCGGGCTGATCGGGTACCGACTGACGTACGTACGTCGCGAGGGGCGCACCCGGACCGGGTGCGCCCCTCGCATGTGCCCGGGGGCCGTCAGTTGTGGCCGAAGCGCCGCTGGTGCTTGCGGGCGACGTCCGCGGGGCTGCCCTGGGCCTGCGACTGCAGCGGCGACTGGGCCTCGGTCGCGGTCGACTTGGACTGCTCCTGCGCCTGCTCGGCCTGCGAGGCGCGGTTCTGCTGGCCGCCCTGCTTGCGGTTCTTGTTCTTGGCCATGGTGATCTTCCTCCTGAGGGGGATCTGGGGGCCAGGACGCGACCAGATTCACATATGGCATCAAGGTGCGCATTTCGGAGAATTACCGTGCGTAATAAGGGCCGTCGAAGAGTGAACCTCGGATACGCCACGCCGAAGATCGAGTTCGGGCCGTTAACCTCTGCCGGGTCGGGCAGACTCGAAGGAAACCCGACGCGGACCCACACCCTGATTCGTTGCCCTTGCGGGGTGTCTTCGTGGGCCTTCGAGGGAACGTCCAGGAACCTCCGGGCACTTTTCGGGAACTTCCATGAACACCAGGGAATCTCCAGGGAAAGAGGGTGGATCGCGTGGACCGCTGCATCGTCCTGGTGGACGCCGGGTATCTGCTGGGTGCCGCCGCGAGTCTCCTCGCGGGCGAGCCTTCCAGGTCCCGGATCACCGTCGATCACACCGCCCTGATCCAGGGCCTTCGCGAGCGCGCGGAATCCGACACCGAGCGCCCTCTGCTGCGCATCTACTGGTTCGACGGCGCGCCCGACCGGGTGCCGCAGCCCGAGCACCGGCGGCTGCGCGTGATGCCCCGGGTGACGGTCCGCCTCGGTGCCCTGACCCGGAGCGACGGACGGTGGGCCCAGAAGGGTGTCGACGCCGCGATGCACGCCGAGCTGACCGAGCTCGCCCGCAACCGCGCCTGCTCCGACGTCGTGCTCGTCACCGGTGACGGCGATCTGCTGCCCGGAATGATGGCCGCCAAGGAGCACGGGGTCGCCGTCCACCTGTGGGCCGTGCAGGCCGCCGACGGGGACTACAACCAGTCCGAGGACCTGGTCGCCGAGGCCGACGAGCGGCGCGTGCTCGACCGGGCCTGGATCACCAAGGCCGTACGCCCCAAGGAGCTCACCGGCGTCTGCGCGCCGCCGCCCGTGCCGCGCCCCGAGATCGCCGCGATCCTCTCCGCGCCGCTGCCGGAGTCCGCCCTCGCGGCCGCCGCCCAGCGCGCCGAGGAGGCCCCCGCCCGGCACCCGGAGACCTCGACCAACGGCGACGGCGGCGAGCACCGGATGCCCCCGGGCAAGGGCGTGCCCACCCCCAAGGACCTCGCCGCGCTGCGCGGACCCGGCACCCAGCCCGCGCAGCACCCCGCCAACGCGACGCTGCGCTGGTCCTCCGACAAGGGCTGGGTCGAGCGGCCCGGCGGCGCGCCCGAGGGGCCCGAGATCGCCGCCCTGCCCACCCTCGCCCAGCTGACGACGGCCGAGCAGCGCTGGGCCGACCGCGAGGAGGACATCACCACCGTCGGCGGCGACCCGTACGAGGTGGGACAGGTGTTCGCACGGCGCTGGATGGCCCGCCTCCCCGAACAGCACAACCTGCAGAAGCTGTCGACGATGTACCCCCGCATCCCGCACCGCGTCGACGGCGAGCTGCTGCGCTACGCGGCACGGTTCGGCCTGCTCGCCCACAAGGACGACCAGATCGACGAGCACGACCGGTACGCGATCCGGGCCGGTTTCTGGCGGGAGATCGACGTGCGCACGGCCGCGGAGCACGCGCCCGCGGGGGACCGCGCCGGTGACTGACACGGGGCGCCCGGGGCGCCCCGGGGGTCGTCCGTGCCCGCGGACCCCGTAGGCTCGTCCTTCGTGAGTACGCGCCCGGCACCGGCAGTCCGACAGGGACTCCGTCAGGAACTCGGCATCGACGCCGTCTGCGCGGTGCGCGACCTGGTCAAGACCTACCCGGCCGCCCGCGCCCGGCGCGGCAGGCCCGCGACGCCCGAGGTCCGCGCCACCGACGGGATCGACCTGACGGTCCGGCGCGGCGAGATCTTCGGCCTGCTCGGGCCCAACGGCGCGGGCAAGTCCACCCTCGTGCGCCAGCTGACCGGCCTGATGCGGCCCGACAGCGGCACCGTCGAGATCCTCGGCCACGACATCGTGCGCCATCCCGAGCGGGCCGCGCGGATCCTCGCCTATCTCGGGCAGGAGTCCACCGCGCTCGACGAGCTGACCGTGTCGCTCGCCGTCGAGACGACGGCGCGGCTGCGGGGGCTGGACGTACGGCAGGCGCGGGGCGAGCGGGACGCCGTCCTGGAGGAACTGGGGCTCACCGAGCTGGCCTCGCGGCCGCTGAAGAAGCTTTCCGGCGGGCAGCGGCGGCTCGCCTGCTTCGCCACCGCGCTGGTGGGGGAGCGACCGCTGCTCGTCCTGGACGAGCCGACCACCGGGATGGACCCCGTCGCGCGGCGGGCCGTCTGGGCGGCGATCGACCGGCGTCGGGCCGAGCGGGGGACCACGGTGCTCCTCGTGACGCACAACGTCATCGAGGCGGAGACCGTGCTCGACCGGGTCGCCGTGCTCGACCGGGGCAAGGTCATCGCCTGTGACACTCCGGCCGGGCTCAAGGAGCAGGTCGCCGACGAGGTCCGGGTGGAGCTCGTGTGGCGGGAGCGGGCGCCGCTGGACGTTCCCGAGGTGGCGGCGTTGCGATCCTCTGCGGTGGAGTCGGGGCGGCGGTGGTCCTTGCGGCTCGCTCCTGACGAGGCGCGTGCCGCTGTCGCGGCGGTTACCGGTGGGGCGGCGTTTGCCGCTCTTGACGATTTCACGTTGGCCACGCCCAGCCTGGAGGATGTCTATCTGGCGTTGGGTGGCAGTGGGCGGGGGCTGGTGAAGGCGTGACTCTTGCTGCGGCTTGGTGGGGCGGTTCCTGTGCCGCCGCTTCGCGGCGGATCACTCCCGCCCGCCCACCCGTTTACCCGGCACCGAACAGTGCCTGTAGGAACAGAGACGGAAGGGTTGTCCGGTGAGTGCGGTTCCCTTGGAAGCCGCCGTGCGGGTCGACAGCGGCCGCGCGGAGCACGACCTTGACGGGCCCGCGCCCCTCGGGCCGCCCGCCCGGCTCTTTCCCGCGCTGTCCGCCGTCTACCGCGCCCAGCTGTCCCGGGCGCGGGTCGCGCGGATACCGCTGCTCTTCGTGGCGACCTTTCAGTCCGTCGGGATCATGATCCTGATGCGCGGCGTCGTCGACGGGGGCGGGGAGGCGCGGGCGGTCGTCGCCGGTTCCTCCGTGCTCGTCGTCGCGTTCGTCGCGCTCAACCTGCTCGCGCAGTACTTCGGGCAGCTGCGGGCCGACGGCGGGCTCGACCACTACGCCACGCTGCCCGTGCCGCCCGCCGCCGTGGTGCTCGGCGCCGCGGCGGCGTACGCCTCCTTCACGGTGCCCGGCACCGTCGTCACGGCGATTGTCGGCTGCGGGCTCTTCGGGCTTCCGCTCACGCACCTGTGGGTGCTCGTCGCGGTGATCCCGCTCGCCGGTGCCGCCCTCGCGGGGCTCGGCGCCGCGCTCGGGCTGCTCGCGCCGCGGCCCGAACTCGCCACGCTGCTCGGTCAGATGGGCATGTCGGCGGCGCTGCTGCTCGGTGTGCTCCCGGCCGACAGGATGCCGACGGTGCTCCAGTTCGCGCGTGACCTGCTGCCTTCGACGTACGGCGTGGAAGCCTTCGCCCGCACGTTCGGGCCCGATCCGGACTGGGCGGTCGTCGCCCTCGACCTGGCGGTCTGCGCGGGGGTCGGCGTCGCGTCGCTGGCCGTCGCCACCTGGGCGTACCGCCGGGCGGCCGTCCGGTGACGCGCCGCACAGGGAGTACTGGCACGATGTGTGGGTGACCGCACCGCTGACACCCTCCCAACCGCCGCACGACGAGCACGCGAACGACCCTTGGCAGGCACCCGCGCAGACGTCGGGAGCCACGACTCCTTACGGATACGAGGAGGACGGGCCCGGCATGAAGACCGAAGTGCGGCAGGCCGCGGTGCTCGCGGTGGCGGTGGCCGTCAGCGGCATCCTGGTCGGCCTCCTGTGGCTGTGGCTCACGCCGCGGGTGCCGCTCATCTCGGACGGCAAGGCGGTGTACCTCAAGGACACCGAGGGCGAGCAGGCGATCGCGATCGACGGAACGTTCACCCTGCTCGCGCTCGGCTTCGGCGTGGTCTGCGGAGTGGTCGCCTTCCTGCTGCGCAGGCGCGGCGGGCTCCCGCTGGTCGTCGGGCTCGCGATCGGCAGCCTCTGCGGGGCGCTGCTCGCCTGGCAGCTCGGCAAGTGGTTCGGTCCCGAGACGGACGTCGTCGCGCACGCCAAGGCGGTCGGCAAGGGCGTCGTCTTCGACGCGCCGCTCGAACTCAAGGCCAAGGGCGTCCTGCTCGCCTGGCCGGTGGCGGCGCTCGCCGTGCACCTCGGTCTCATGGCGCTGTTCGGGCCCCGGGACCCCGAGCCGTATCCGGCGCCCTACGCGGGACACGCGCCCTACGAAGGGCCCCGGAGCGACGGCCGTCCCGAGGGGACGGGTTCCTAGGCCCTGTCGTCACACTCCCGTCTGCCCCGCGACGTCTGGCACGCACGCTCGCGGCGTTGCCGGAATGCCCGAGCAGGCCCACTACGAGGACATCCCGGCGCCTTGCGATCGCACGCACCAGACGCCGCGGGGCCGCCCTTCGGGCGACGACGGGAGTGTGACGACAGGGCCCAGGCGGGCGACCGCCCCGTCGAGCGCGGCAACCGCGCTCTCAGGCGGGGCGCTTGCCGTGATTGGCCTTGCGCTTCTTCGCCCGCCACTTGCGCATGCGCGTCTTCTTCGACATGCCCTGGGTTCTTAGTCCCGCCCCGCGCGGGTGTCGAGGGCTCTTTCACGTCGTACGGGCGGGGCGGGGTCAGGCCCGGCCCACCGGCGCCAGGACCGCGTCCGTGAGCGCCGCGAGGTCGGCCGGTGCCAGCTCGACCTCCAGGCCGCGGCGGCCCGCCGACACGCAGATCGTGGCGTGCGCCGACGCCGAGTCGTCCAGGACCGTACGGAGCCTCTTGCGCTGGCCGAGCGGGGAGATGCCGCCCCTGACGTAGCCCGTGGTGCGCTCGGCGGCCGCCGGGTCCGCCATGACGGCGCGCTTGCCGGAGACCGCGGCGGCCAGCGCCTTCAGGTCGAGGGAGCCCGCGACGGGCACGACGGCGACGGTCAGCTCCCCGTCCACCTCGGCGACCAGCGTCTTGAAGACCCGGTCGGGCGAGACGCCCATGGCCTCGGCGGCCTCGTCGCCGTACGAGGGGTGGGCGGGGTCGTGTTCGTAGGAGTGCACGGTGAAGGCGGTGCCCGCCGCGGCGAGCGCCACCGTCGCGGGCGTGCCGCCCGCTCCCGCCTGCTTCTTCTGCTTCTTGGCCATGGTTGCTCGTGCCTTACGTCGCTCGTGGCCGTGCGCCCGTGGGGACCGCACGTCAGTTGAGGCTGGTGGTGCCCCGCGTCAGTTCCGTCGCGGGCAACGACGGCAGGTTACGGATGATCGCGGTCTCGGCGCGCAGCAATTTCAGCTCGTCCCGCAGGCGCGCCGCGGTGTCCTTCGACTCCAGGAGCCGCTGCTTGGTGGGGGTGTCGAGGACGGCCGCTGCGGCGACCAGGTACGACACGACGGACGGCTCGTCCGGCAGCTCGGCGGCGCTCGACAGGGAGCGCTCGCGCGCGCCCGCGAGCCGCTTCTGGTAGGAGCGGAAGGCGCGCAGCACGCCCTCGGCGAGGGCTCCCGCACCGTCGCCCAGCTCCTCGGGCACCTCCTCGACCTCGGCGGTGAGGAAGGCGCCCGAGGCGTCGACGGAGTGGATCCGGACCCGGGTCGTGCCGGTGGCGAGCACCTCGTAGCCGCCGTCGTCGCGTTCCCTGATGGTCGCCGCGTCGGCCACGCAGCCCATCGCGTGGAAGGACTTCAGGGGGTCGTCGCCGAAGCCGGCGGCGGGGCCGTGCTCGGGGAGCGTCGTCTGATCGGGGAGGCCGGGCGCGCTCGGCGCCACCTCCAGGCCGTCGCGGATCGCGACGACGGCGAACTGGCGCTGCTCCTCCTCGGGGGTCTTGAGCAGCTCGCGCATCATGGCGCGATATCGCTCCTCGAAGACGTTCAGCGGCAGGACGAGGCCGGGGAACAGCACCGAGTTGAGCGGAAAGAGCGGAAGCCGGGTGGTCACGACCGGCAAGCCTAATGCTCACCGGGGCGCGCGCGGTCCCGCGGAGTGCGCAGCGGGGTCATCGACGCGACTTCTATGCGTACGCCGTCGCGCAGTTCCAGGAACTGGCCGAGCGGATCGTCCGCCATCCGGTCCCAGGGGAAGGACGTCGCGTACGGGCCGATCAGGCGGAGTTGTTCGAGGGCGTCCTCCCAGCGCTCCAGGCGCACCAGGACGTAGGTGAGGAGGTTGCGGACCTCGGCGGGCCAGGGGTCGCCCTCGTCGTACTCCCTGGAGAGGGCGATCGCGAGGTCGGCCGCCGCGTCGAGGCGCCCGCGCGGCAGCTTGCCGGAGGGGCTGGTGAGGTAGGCGAAGGCGGCGCGGGCCGGGAGGACCTGTATCAGCGATCCCGGCAGCGCGTCCTGGGCGGCGCGCTCGGCGAAGTCGAAGCATTCGCGGTGCGAGCCGTACCAGGCGGCGGAGAGATACTGCAGGGCCGAGGCGTGGCAGCCGTAGTGGTACGAGGAGCGGCGCACGGCCTCCTCCCACAGCTGCTCGAAGACGGTGTGGGGGGCGTGCGTGCCGCGTGCGTGGTCGAGGGCGATCCGCCAGGGCACGGGATCGCGCGGATCCGCTTCGGCGGCGGCGCTGAGCAGCGGGCCCGCGTCCCTGAGCAGCTCGGCGCGGGCCGGTGACTCCCAGCCGCGCATCACGGCGAGCTCGGCCTTGAGGAGCAGGGCGTCCGGGTCGTGCGGGGACGCGCCGAGCCAGTCGTCGAACCACTCGGGGCGGGAGCGGGCGAAGGCGGCGAGCCGCGTCGTGTAGCGGTCGCGGTTCTCCCACTCGGCGGCCTCGCGGGAGGTGGCGAGGAGCTTGGCCGCGGGCCCGTAGTCGCCCCGGCCCGCGGCGACGAGCGCGGGGGCGAGGCGCTCGTCGGGGACGTCGAGGAGCACCTCGTCGTCCGGCGGCAGCCCGGCGGCGAGCCGCGGGGTGTGCCGGATCATGCGGGCGGTACGGATGAAGGCACGCAACACCGTGCCCTCCTTTACGCCTCAACCGGCCCCGCTCGCGCGGACTCTCCGGTCACCGTCGTGGTTGCTCAATTGTTGGTTGCGCAGGGATGACGGTCCAGGGGTGGGGAAGGTTGCCTACGGGTGGATAACGGTTCGGCTGCTCGGCGCCCCGTAAGGGGCGCGGGGAACTGCGCGCCAAGCCACGACGCTCCCGCGGCGGCGGACCGACCTGGCGTCGGCGGTGGCTGCTCCGGTCCGGTCGGCGGTCGGCGCGGCCGGGTCGTGCCGGGGGGTGTATCGGGACCGTCCAGGTCCCGGGGCCTTTGAGGGGCGCGGGGAACTGCGCGCCAAGCCACGACGCTCCCGCGGCGGCGGACCGACCTGGCGTCGGCGGTGGCTGCTCCGGTCCGGGCGCCGGTCGGCGTGGCCGGGTCGTGCCGGTGACTTACCGGGACCGTCCAGGTCCCGGGGCCCGTGAGGGGCGCGGGGAACTGCGCGCCAAGCCACGACGCTCCCGCAGCAGCGGACCGACCCGGTGTCGGCGCTGGCTGCTTCGGTCCGGGCACCGGTCGGCGCCGCCGGGTCGTGCCGAGGGCGTACCGGGACCGTCCAGGCCCAGCGCAGCGCCTAGCTGCGGCGCAGCAGTCGCGTCGCCCCCGCCGCCACCGTCGTGGCGAGGATCCAGCCGAGCAGGATCAGGACCGCGGCGAACCACTGCCAGCCGCCGCGTAGCTGCCAGTAGCTGTCCTGGCCCAGGTCGATGACCGGCAGGAGCAGGTCCAGGGTGAACAGGGCCGGGTTCCAGTTCGGGTGTTCGCCCGGTTTGATCGCGGGGTGGTCGGCGCGGGCGAAGGCCACCGCGCTGATCGCCCACAGCACGGCCATCCAGACCGCGGCCCGCCCTGGCCGGTAGCCGTACGCGACCGTCCAGTCCTGCGCGTACCCCCACAGCTTCGCCGCAAGGGGCAGCGTCTCGCGGCGTCTGCGCTGCTTGGCGAGGAGGACCTCGCGGGCGTCCGCGTCCTCGCCGCCGTTGCGCAGGACGGTCGCGAGCTTCTCGTACGGCTCGGGGTTGTACTCCGCGGTCGCGGCCGCCACCCAGCTCAGCCGCAGGGAGAGCGGGAAGCTGCCCTGCGGGACGAGGTTCTCGTAGGTGAAGCCGCCCATCTGCAGACAGCCGGGGCCGGGCCAGCTCGCCGACCTGTCGATCAGGGTGACGATCTTGGCGCCGGACAGCACGACCTTGCCGCGCTGCGGCGCCTCGCCGAGGAAGCGCAGTTCGGGCGTCTGGACGCGGCGCATCGACAGCTCCTGGTCGTTCTGGAGCGTGAAGCGGGCCTGCGTGAGGTCCATGGCGTCGCCGAACCTGCCGTCGTCGAGGCGGATCCCGCCCTGGCACTCGAAGCGCTGCACGCGCGTGCCACGCGCCGGAGTCGTGCCGCTGGTCAGGGACGGGTTGCCGAGGCCCGCCGGGGTCAGGTAGAGCGAGCGCTCCACGGTCAGCTGCGGGGCGTTCAGGGCGCGCCTGCCGTAGGGGTTGGTGAGCAGGCTGCCGCGCAGGCTCAGCGAGACGCCGATCTTCGCGCCGCGCAGGCTGAGCATGCCGTGCGACTCCATCATCTCGGCCTGGAAGTCCTGCCCCACCGAGAGGCCGTCGCCCAGGATCGAGTTGCCGCGCCGGTCGCGGTAGACCACGGCCTGGTTGAGCAGCAGGTCCGTGCCGATGTGGGCGTCGGTCAGGCGCATGCCGTTGTGGATCCGGCAGCGCGGCAGGTGCAGGTCGCCCTCGGTGTGCAGGCGGGCCGCCTCGAAGCGGGGGACCGCGCAGTCGACGAGCCGGAGCGTGGTGAAGCGGCTCTCCGGAAGGACCATCTCCTTCTCGAAGCGGCAGTGCTTCATCTCGGTGTACGGGACGACCGTGCCGCCCGCGAGGTCGAGCACGTCGGTGATCTGCACGCCCGCGAGCTTCAGCGAGGAGACCCGGCCCGCGAGCGCGGGCGGCCCGTCGAGCAGCAGCCAGCACACGATGCGCGCGCGCACGCTCCGCTCGGGCCCCCAGGGGTGGCCGCCGTGCGGATCGTCCACGGTCGCGTCGCCCGACCTGAGGTCGTAGACGCTGCCGTTGCGGAAGGCCTGCCACATGCCGATCTCCGCGGCGGTCAGTCCGTCCGGCGGGTCCCCGATGCCGGTGCCGTCGGCCACTGCTTCCGTCCTCCCCGTGCCACGTGCGCTTGTGCTTCGTACACCTGTTCATGCCCGTTCCGTGACGGCCTGAACGCTAGTGGTGAACGTGCGGTTCCGGGATCCATATCAGCCAGTGATACGCGCGTTCGGCGCCGAAGGAAGGTCTGAGAGAATTGGCCATGTGATCTCTCGAATCGATCTGCGCGGCGATGCCCTCACGGAGTTTCCGTCGGGGGCCGCCCTGCGCGCCCTGCTGCCCCGTGCCGACTTCGACGTCGCGGCCGCCCTGGAGAAGGTGCGGCCCATCTGCGAGGACGTGCATCATCGTGGCGACGCGGCGCTGATCGAGTACGCGGAGAAGTTCGACGGCGTCCGTCTTGAGCAGGTCCGCGTGCCCGCGGCCGCGCTCGCCGAGGCCCTGGCGGGACTGGACCCCGAGGTCCGCGCGGCCCTTGAGGAGTCCATCCGCCGCGCCCGCACCGTCCACCGCGCGCAGCGTCGCGCCCCGCACACCACCCAGGTCGTCCCGGGCGGCTCCGTCACCGAAAAGTGGGTACCCGTGGAGCGCGTCGGGCTTTACGCGCCCGGCGGCCGCTCGGTCTACCCCTCCTCGGTGATCATGAACGCGGTCCCCGCGCAGGAGGCGGGCGTCGAGTCGATGGCGCTCGCGTCCCCGCCGCAGGCCGACTTCGGCGGACTGCCGCACCCGACGATCCTCGCCGCCTGCGCGCTCCTCGGCATCGACGAGGTGTACGCGGTCGGCGGCGCCCAGGCCGTCGCGATGTTCGCGTACGGCACCGAGAGCTGCGCCGCCGCCAACATGGTCACGGGCCCCGGCAACATCTGGGTCGCGGCCGCCAAGCGCTACTTCACCGGACGCATCGGCATCGACACCGAGGCGGGCCCGACCGAGATCGCGGTCCTCGCCGACGACACCGCCGACCCGGCGCACGTCGCGGCCGACCTGATCAGCCAGGCCGAGCACGACCCGCTCGCGGCCGCCGTCCTGGTCACCGACTCCGTGGCGCTCGCCGACGCCGTCGACAAGGAGCTGGCGCCGCAGGTCGCGGCCACCAAGCACGTCGAGGACCGGATCGTGCCCGCGCTGAGCGGCCGTCAGTCCGCGATCGTCCTCGTCGACGGCCTGGAGGAAGGACTCAGGGTCGTCGACGCGTACGGCGCCGAGCACCTGGAGATCCAGACCGCGGACGCCACCGCCGTCGCGGACCGCGTCAAGAACGCGGGCGCGATCTTCGTCGGCCCCTGGGCGCCGGTCTCCCTCGGCGACTACTGCGCGGGCTCCAACCACGTCCTGCCCACCGGCGGCTGCGCCTGCCACTCCTCGGGGCTCAGCGTCCAGTCGTTCCTGCGCGGCATCCACATCGTCGACTACTCCCGCGAGGCACTCGCCGACGTCGCGCACCACGTGGTGACGCTCGCCGAGGCCGAGGACCTGCCCGCGCACGGCGCGGCGGTCAAGGCGAGGTTCGGATGGAAGGTGCCCACCACGTGAACGTCCGGATCGACGACCTTCCCGTACGCGACGAGTTGCGCGGCAAGTCCCCCTATGGTGCGCCCCAGCTCGACGTACCCGTACGCCTGAACACCAACGAGAACCCCTACCCGCTGCCCGAGCCGCTCGTCGAGCGCATCGCGGAGCGGGTGCGCGAGGCCGCCCGCGACCTCAACCGCTACCCCGACAGGGACGCCGTCGAGCTGCGCACCGAGCTCGCGCGCTACCTCACCCGCACCGCGGGCCACGAGGTCGCCCTCGCCAACGTGTGGGCGGCCAACGGCTCCAACGAGGTCATCCAGCAGCTCCTGCAGACCTTCGGCGGTCCCGGGCGCACGGCCATCGGCTTCGAGCCCTCGTACTCGATGCACGGCCTGATCGCGCGCGGCACCGGCACCGGCTGGATCTCGGGGCCGCGCCACGACGACTTCACGATCGACGTGGCCGCCGCCACCGAGGCCATCGCCGAGCACCGGCCCGACGTCGTCTTCATCACGACGCCCAACAACCCCACGGGCAACGCGGTGAGCGCCGAGACGGTCCTCGCGCTGTACGACGCCGCGCAGGCCGCCAAGCCGTCGATGGTCGTGATCGACGAGGCGTACGTCGAGTTCAGCCACGGCGACTCGCTGCTCCCGCTGATCGAGGGGCGGCCGAACCTCGTCGTCTCGCGCACCATGTCGAAGGCGTTCGGCGCGGCCGGCCTGCGCCTCGGCTACCTCGCCGCCGACCCCGCGGTCGTCGACGCGGTGCAGCTGGTCCGCCTGCCCTACCACCTCTCGGCCGTCACACAGGCCACCGCGCTCGCCGCCCTGGAGCACACCGACACGCTCCTGGGATACGTCGAGCAGCTCAAGGCCGAGCGCGACCGCCTGGTCACCGAGCTGCGCGCGCTGGGCTACGAGGTGACCGACTCCGACGCCAACTTCGTGCAGTTCGGGCGATTCGACGGCGAAGGCGCCGCGCACGCCGTGTGGCAGCGGATCCTCGACCGGGGCGTCCTGGTCCGGGACAACGGAGTGCCCGGGTGGCTGCGGGTCTCCGCGGGAACCCCCGCCGAAAACGACGCGTTCCTCGATGCGGTACGCGAACTGAAGAAGGAGCAGAGCGCATGAGCCGCGTTGGACGGGTCGAAAGAACCACCAAGGAGACGTCGGTCGTCGTCGAGATCGACCTCGACGGCACCGGAAAGGTCGACGTGTCGACCGGGGTCGGCTTCTACGACCACATGCTCGACCAGCTCGGCCGCCACGGCCTCTTCGACCTCACGGTCAAGACCGAGGGCGACCTGCACATCGACTCGCACCACACCATCGAGGACACCGCCCTCGCCCTCGGCGCCGCCTTCAAGCAGGCCCTCGGCGACAAGGTGGGCATCTACCGCTTCGGCAACTGCACGGTCCCGCTCGACGAGTCCCTCGCCCAGGTGACCGTCGACCTGAGCGGCCGTCCGTACCTGGTGCACACCGAGCCCGAGAACATGGCGCCGATGATCGGCGCGTACGACACGACGATGACCCGGCACATCCTGGAGTCCTTCGTCGCGCAGGCGCAGATCGCCCTGCACGTGCACGTGCCGTACGGGCGCAACGCCCACCACATCGTGGAGTGCCAGTTCAAGGCCCTGGCCCGCGCCCTGCGCTACGCCGCGGAGCACGACCCGCGTGCCGCCGGGATCCTCCCCTCCACGAAGGGCGCGCTGTAAAGCCATGACCGGTCTGAACACCATCCTCATCGTCGTCGGCCTGTTCCTGATCGGCGGCGTCATCTCCTTCGTCAAGCAGGGGATGCCCAAGAGCCTCATCACGCTCCTCTCCATCGGCGCCGTGATGTGCCTGGCCGCGGGCATCCTGCGGCTGGACTACTGGAACTGACGGGAGGCGTACACGAGATGAGCAC
Organism: Streptomyces formicae; assembly: GCF_002556545.1. Lineage (NCBI taxonomy): Bacteria > Bacillati > Actinomycetota > Actinomycetes > Kitasatosporales > Streptomycetaceae > Streptomyces > Streptomyces formicae. The sequence continues at coordinate 2,433,985 of NZ_CP022685.1, read as the reverse complement.
TCCCAAGAAGGTCGTCGTCTTCGACTACGGCTTCGGCAACGTCCGCTCCGCCGAGCGCGCCCTCGCGCGCGCGGGCGCCGACGTCGAGATCACCCGCGACTTCGACACGGCCATGAACGCCGACGGCCTGCTCGTCCCCGGCGTCGGCGCCTTCGCCGCCTGCATGGAGGGCCTCAAGGAGGCGCGCGGCGACTGGATCGTCGGGCGCAGGCTCTCCGGCGGCCGTCCCGTGATGGGCATCTGCGTGGGCATGCAGATCCTCTTCGCGCGCGGCATCGAGCACGGCGTGGAGACCGAGGGCCTGGACGAGTGGCCCGGCACCGTCGAGCCGCTGAAGGCCGACATCGTGCCGCACATGGGCTGGAACACGGTGCAGGCATCGGCGGGGTCCCCGCTCTTCAAGGGCCTGGACGACGACGCGCGCTTCTACTTCGTGCACTCCTACGCCGTGCACACCTGGTCCCTCGAAGTCGCGAACCCGGTGATGCGTGCCCCGTACGTGCACTGGTCCACGCACGGCGAGCCCTTCGTGGCGGCCGTCGAGAACGGCGCCCTGAGCGCCACCCAGTTCCACCCCGAGAAGTCCGGCGACGCCGGCGCCCAGCTCCTCACCAACTGGATCGGAACCCTGTGAGCACTCTCGAACTCCTTCCCGCCGTCGACGTCCGTGACGGCCAGGCCGTACGCCTCGTCCACGGCGAGTCCGGCTCGGAGACGTCCTACGGCTCCCCGATGGAGGCCGCCCTCGCCTGGCAGCGGTCGGGCGCCGAGTGGCTGCACCTGGTCGACCTGGACGCCGCGTTCGGCACCGGCGACAACCGCTCCCTGATCGCCGAGGTCGCGGGCGCCATGGACATCAAGGTCGAGCTGTCCGGCGGCATCCGCGACGACGACACGCTCGCCGCCGCGCTCGCCACCGGCTGCACCCGCGTCAACCTCGGCACGGCCGCGCTGGAGACCCCGGAGTGGGTCGCCAAGGTCATCGCCGAGCACGGCGACAAGATCGCGGTGGGCCTCGACGTACGCGGCACCACGCTGCGCGGCCGCGGCTGGACCCGCGACGGCGGCGACCTCTACGAGACCATCGAGCGCCTCAACGCCGAGGGCTGCGCGCGCTACGTGGTCACCGACATCGCCAAGGACGGCACGCTGCAGGGTCCCAACCTGGAGCTCCTGCGGGGCGTCTGCGCGGCGACGGACCGTCCCGTGGTCGCGTCCGGCGGGGTCAGCAGCCTCGACGACCTGCGCGCCATCGCCGAGCTGGTCCCGCAGGGCGTCGAGGGCTCGATCGTCGGCAAGGCGCTGTACGCGAAGGCGTTCACCCTCGAAGAGGCGCTCGCCGCGGTGGCCTCGTCATGAGCGACGTCGTACGCCGGGTGAACTCGGGCGGCCCCTGGGAGGACGCCATCGGCTACTCCCGTGCCGTCGAGCTGCCCAACGGCCTCGTCCTGGTGGCGGGCTGCACGTCCGTGGTGAACGGCTCCATAGACGCGGGCACGCCCTACGAGCAGACGGTCAACGCCTTCCAGGTCGCCTTCGACGCCCTGAAGAAGCTGGGCCTCGGCCGCGAGCACGTGGTGCGCACCCGCATGTACGTCACGCACGCGCGCGACGTCGACGACGTGGGCCGCGCCCACAAGGAGCTCTTCGACGACGTGCGCCCCGCCGCCTCGATGCTCATCGTCTCCGGCTTCATCGACCCCAGCCTGGTCGTCGAGGTCGAGGTGGAGGCGTACCGGGGAGCTGAGACGTCATGACCCTCTCCGTACGCGTCATCCCCTGCCTCGACGTGGACAACGGCCGCGTGGTGAAGGGCGTCAACTTCCAGAACCTGCGGGACGCGGGCGACCCCGTCGAGATGGCCAAGGTGTACGACGCCGAGGGCGCCGACGAGCTCACCTTCCTGGACATCACGGCCTCCTCCGGCAACCGCGAGACGACCTACGACGTGGTCCGCCGCACCGCCGAGCAGGTCTTCATCCCGCTCACGGTCGGCGGCGGCGTGCGCACCGCGGAGGACGTCGACAAGCTGCTCCGCGCGGGCGCCGACAAGGTGGGCGTGAACACGGCCGCCCTCGCGCGCCCCGACCTGATCCGCGAGATCGCGGAGCGGTTCGGGCGGCAGGTGCTCGTCCTCTCGGTGGACGCGCGCAGGACCCCCTCGGGGAGCTTCGAGGTCACGACCCACGGCGGCCGCGAGTCCGCCGGGATCGACGCCGTCGAGTGGGCGCACCGGGCCGCCGAGCTGGGCGCGGGCGAGATCCTGCTCAACTCCATGGACGCGGACGGCACCAAGGACGGCTACGACATCGAGATGATCTCGGCGGTCCGCAAGCACGTCACGGTGCCGGTGATCGCCTCGGGCGGCGCGGGCCGCCTGGAGCACTTCCCGCCCGCCGTCGCGGCGGGCGCGGACGCGGTGCTCGCCGCTTCGGTCTTCCACTTCGGGGACCTGCGGATCGGCGAGGTCAAGGAGACGCTGCGGGGGGCGGGGCATCCCGTCCGCTGAGCCTCGCGTGGTGTGAGCCCCGGTTTCCCTGGTGGGAGCCGGGGCTCTTCTTCGTGGAGTTAGGAAGCGAAAGTTGCGCAATTTATATTGCGCAACTTTTCTTTCGTACTTACGGTGGGGGTATGGACGACAAGCAGGAGTCGCGGCCGCCCGCGACCCGCCGGATCACCGACGTCGGCACGCTGAAGGCATTCGGGCACCCGTTGCGCCTGAAGCTCTACGGCACGCTGCGGGTGGCGGGTACTGCGACCGCCTCGCAGCTCGCGACGCAGGTCGACGAGGCCGTCTCGCTGGTCAGCTACCACCTGCGCAAGCTTGCCGAGCACGGCCTCATCGAGGAGGCCGACGCTCAGAGCGGGGACGCGCGGGAGCGGTGGTGGCGCACAGCGCAGGAGGCTCTGAGCTTTCGCCACGAGGACTTCAAGGACACCCCGGAAGGCGCCGCCGTCCACGCGTCGGTCATCAGGTCACTGATCGCCCACCACCGTGAGCAGTACGAGACTTACCTAGACCAGCAGGCATCCTGGGGCGAGGAGTGGCGCAGGGCGGCCGACCAGTCGGACTTCCTCGCCCGCCTCAATTCCGCCGAACTCAGCGAGCTCAACACCGAGATCCACGCCCTGATCAAGACGTACGAGGAGCGGGGCAAGGCCGCGGAGGCCGCCGGTGACACCGAGGGGCGCGAGAACGTCGCTGTGCACCTGGCCAGCTTCCCGTTCCGGAACTTCTGAGGGCCCGCCGTGACCACCACTCGCATACCCTCGGCCCCCGGCGTCGCCGAACGCCCCGCCCACCGCGACCCCAACGTCCTGCGCTGGCTCGGCGCCTACACCGCATCGATGATCGGCGACAGCGTCTACTTCGTGGCGCTGTCCTGGGCCGCGGCCCGCAGCGGCGGCGCGGCGCAGACCGGGCTCGTGCTCGCCGTCGGCGCGGTGCCGCGCGCGGTGCTCATGCTCGGCGGGGGCGTCATCGCCGACCGCTTCGGCCCCCGCCGCGTGGTCATCGGCAGCGACGCGGTGCGCTGCGCGGTGGTCCTCGCGGTTGCCGCGCTGCTCCTGGTGGCCGCCCCCGGAATCTGGGTGCTCGCCGCCGTCGCCCTCGTCTTCGGGGCCGTGGACGCGCTCTTCCTGCCGAGCGTGGGCGCCCTGCCGCCGCGCATCACCGCGCCGGGGCAGCTCGGCCGGGTGCAGGGCCTGCGCGGCCTCGCCCAGCGCGTGGCCACGGTCTGTTCGGCGCCGCTCGGCGGCCTCGCGGTCGCGGTGGGCGGGCCCGCGGCGGGGTTCGGGGTGGCCGGGGTGCTCTTCGCCGTGTCCCTGCCGCTGCTCATGACCGTACGGATGCGGGAGCTCGCCCCCGACGAGCGGGCGGGGGCCGCGGACACCGCGCGGCGCCAACTGGCCGACGGGCTGCGGTACGTGCGGGGCCACCGCGTCCTCGCCCCACTGGTGGTCACGATCGCGGTGAGCGAGATGGGCTTCGCCGGGCCGGTCAACGTGGGCCTCGTGCTGCTCGCCGACGAGCGTGGCTGGGGCGCGGCGGGGATGGGGTGGATCCTCGCGGGCTTCGGCGTGGGCGCGGGGACCGCGTCGCTGCTGCTCGCCGTGCGGCGGCAGGTGCCACGGGCGGGGCTCGTGATGTCGTGGGCGGTGCTGCCGGGAGCGGTCGCGCTCGGCGGGTTCGCGTTCGCGCCGTCCGTGGCGGCCGGAGTGGTGGCCGCGTTCTTCGTGGGGCTGTGCCTCGGCCTCGGCGGCGCGCTCGCCGGGGCGCTCCTGCAGACGGTCACCGACCCCGCCTACCTGGGCCGCGTCACCTCGGTGAGCAGCCTCTTCACCATGGGCGTGCCGCCGCTCAGCTACCCCCTCACCGGTGTCGCGATCGGCGCCTGGGGTGCGGGCCCCGTCTTCGTCACGGGAGCGGTCATCACCCTGACGGGCGGCGTGATCGGACTCTGCTCCCGCCCCCTGCGCCGCGCCGAACTCCCGCGCTGATGCGGCGAGTTCAGCCGATCGGCTGAGAGATCTGCACCAGATTGCCGACCGTGTCGTCGAGCACCGCGGTGAGCACGGGGCCCTGCCGCGTCGGCGGCTGCGGGAAGGTCACGCCGAGTGCGCCGAGGCGGGCGTACTCGGCGCGCACGTCGTCGACCGAGAAGACGACGCACGGCAGGTCCGCCGCCCGCAGCGCCGCGCGGTACGGCTCGGCGATCGGCCCGTGGCCCGGCTCCAGGAGCAGCTGCAGGTCACCCTGCGCACCGGCCGCCCCCACCGTGACGAACGGGAAGCCGCCGCCCCCGTCCACGTGCATCCGGGTCTCGAAGCCGAGGACGTCCGTGTAGAAGGCGTGAGCCTTGACGACATCGTCGACATAGAGACTCACCATGGCCACTTTGATCATGGCTTGGATCCTAGAGTCCGAGCTGCTTGGAGTCGTGCAGCGTGGCGATCGCGTCCTTGTCGCCGTCCAGGGCCACATCGGCGACGTCCTGCCGCCCGTACACGAACATCAGCAGCTCGGCGGGCTCACCGGTCACCGTCACCACCGGCGTCCCCCGGTGCGCCACCGCCGTCCTGCCGTCGGGGCGGCGCAGCACCAGGCCGGTCGGCGCCTTGCGGCCCACCAGGCGCGCGGTGCGCTCCAGACGGGACCAGAGGGCGTCGGCGAACACCGGGTCGAGCTCGCGCGGCGTCCAGTCGGGCACGGCCCTGCGGACGTCCTCGGTGTGCACGTAGAACTCGACGGCGTTCGACGCCTCGTCGATCTGCTTGAGCGAGAAGGGCGAGAAGCGCGGCGGCCCCGTCCTGATCAACTGGATCAGTTCCTCGTACGGCTTCGCGGCGAACTCGGCCTGCACCCGCTCCAGGCGCCCGGCCAGCTGCTTGATCAGGAGCCCGCCCGCGGCGTCCGCGCGGCGCTCACGCACCACCACGTGGGCCGCGAGGTCCCGGGTCTGCCAGCCCTCGCACAGGGTGGGGGCCGCGGGGCCCTGCGCCTCCAACAGATCGGCGAGGAGAAGTCGTTCACGCTTGGCATGGGTCGACATGCCAGCCAGCCTACGACCGCCCACGCGGTCCGGACAGTGGACGCACGCGGGGCGCGGGCGGGGAGCGCGGCACAATGGGCCCATGACCAGCGTTCCCCCGCCCAGCAGCAGCCTCGACCCGGAGATCGCCGCGCGCCTGAAGCGCGGCGCCGACGGGCTCGTCCCCGCCATCGCCCAGCAGTACGACACCGGTGAGGTGCTGATGCTCGGCTGGATGGACGACGAGGCGCTGCACCGCACCCTGACCACGGGCCGCTGCACCTACTGGTCGCGCAGCCGCCAGGAGTACTGGGTCAAGGGCGACACCTCCGGCCACTTCCAGTACGTCAAGGAGGTGGCCCTGGACTGCGACGCGGACACCGTCCTCGTCCAGGTCGACCAGGTCGGCGCGGCCTGCCACACCGGCACCCGCACCTGCTTCGACACCGACGTGCTTCCCGTGTCCCACACGGCCGCGCCCGGTCAGTAGGGTCTGCTCCCATGGACCTCGAGACCTTCCGCAAGCTGGCGGCCGACCGCCGCGTGCTCCCCGTCAGCCGCAGGCTCCTCGCGGACGGCGACACCCCCGTCGGCCTCTACCGCAAGCTCGCCGCCGAGCGTCCGGGCACCTTCCTCCTCGAGTCCGCGGAGAACGGCCGTTCCTGGTCCCGCTACTCCTTCGTCGGTGTCCGCAGCGCCGCCACCCTCACCGCCCGCGACGGCGAGGCCCACTGGCTCGGCACCCCGCCCGTCGGCGTCCCCACGTCGGGCGACCCGCTCGCCGCGCTGCGCGCCACCGTCGAACTCCTGCACACCCCGCGCGACCTGGCGGCCGGGATGCCGCCCTTCACCGGCGGCATGGTCGGCTACCTCGGCTACGACATCGTGCGCCGCCTGGAGAAGATCGGCCCGGGGGAGCGGGACGACCTGCGGCTCCCCGAGCTGACCATGCTGCTCACCAGCGACCTCGCCGTACTCGACCACTGGGACGGCTCGGTCCTGCTGATCGCCAACGCGATCAACCACAACGACCTCGACACCGGCGTCGACGAGGCGTACGCCGACGCGGTCGCCCGGCTCGACGCCATGGAGGCCGACCTCTCCCGGCCCGTCTCCCAGCCCCCCGCCGCCCTGCCGCCCTCCGAACTGCCCGTGTACACCGCGCTGTGGGGCGGCGAGCAGTACCAGGAGGCCGTCGAGGACATCAAGGAGCGCATCCGGGCCGGTGAGGCCTTCCAGGTCGTGCCCTCGCAGCGGTTCGAAACCCCGTGTACGGCAAGCGCGCTGGACGTCTACCGGGTGCTGCGGGCCACCAACCCCTCGCCGTACATGTACCTCTTCCGCTTCGACGGGTTCGACGTGGTCGGCTCCTCGCCCGAGGCCCTCGTCAAGGTCGAGGACGGGCGCGCCATGGTGCACCCCATCGCGGGGACCCGGCACCGGGGCGCCACCCCGCAGGAGGACCAGGCGCTCGCCGAGGAACTGCTCGCCGACCCCAAGGAGCGCGCCGAGCACCTCATGCTCGTCGACCTGGGCCGCAACGACCTGGGCCGGGTCTGCGAGCCGGGATCCGTCGAGGTCGTCGACTTCATGTCCGTCGAGAAGTACTCGCACGTCATGCACATCGTGTCGACCGTCACCGGCCGGGTCGCCGGGGGACGCACCGCCTTCGACGTGCTCACCGCCTGCTTCCCGGCGGGCACCCTCTCCGGTGCCCCCAAGCCCCGCGCGATGCAGATCATCGACGAGCTGGAGCCCTCCCGGCGCGGCCTGTACGGCGGCTGCGTCGGCTACCTCGACTTCGCGGGCGACTCCGACACCGCGATCGCCATCCGCACCGCCCTGCTCCGCGAGGGCACGGCGTACGTGCAGGCGGGGGCGGGTGTGGTCGCCGACTCCGACCCCGTCGCCGAGGACACCGAGTGCCGCAACAAGGCCGCCGCCGTCCTGCGCGCCATCCACACGGCGAACCGGCTGCACGCGCGTTCGGACCGTGAGGGATAGTGGACAGGTGACTTCCGCAGTACCACCGCCCCGTACCGAGGCTCCCGCCGAGAGCCGAGAGCAGCGCAGCAGCAGGCGGAGCATCGCCGCCGCGCTGTTGCTCGGCGCCGTCGGCGCGGCCCTCGCCCTGCTCGCATCGCGCCAGGACTGGGCGCACGGCACCGCTTCGGTGGCGGGCGGCTCCCTGCCGCTCTCGGCCACGGGAGGCGACGTCACCGGCGTCCCCGCGACCCTCGCCATAGTGGGCCTCGCCTCCCTCGTCGCGGTCTTCGCGGTCCGCCGCACCGGACGCGTCCTGGTCTCCCTGCTGCTCACGCTCAGCGGCGCGGGCACGATCGCGGCCGCCCTCCTCGGCGTGGACGACCGGGCCGCCCTCGACGAGAAGGCCGCCACGGCGTCCGGCGACGCCGCCGCCACCATCGGCGACCTGAGCCACACGGGCTGGCCCTACGCCGCCGCCGCCGCGGGCGTCCTGCTCCTGCTCGCGGGCCTGCTCGCGCTCACCTACGGCCGTGGCTGGCCCGCGATGTCGGGCCGCTACGAACGCGACGGCTCGCCCAGGCCCCGCAAGCCCCGCCGCGCTCCCGACCCGGAGCGTCCCGAGGAGATGTGGAAGGCCCTCGACCGCGGCGAGGACCCGACGCGCGAGACCTGATCGGCCCGACGCGCGTAGCGTGACCCCGCGCTCAGGTCATGGGCGCGAGTACGGGACAATGGCCGCGAGCGTCCGACTCGCGGTGGGCTTCCCCCATCACCACGCACAGCAACGAGGAGCAAGTCATGGCCAGCCACGGACACACCCCGGCCGCCTGGACCGGTGTCATCATCGCCTTCATCGGTTTCTGCGTCGCGGGTGCCTTCATGGTGATGGCGAACGTGCCCGGGTTCTGGGCCGGCATGGCGATCATCGTGATCGGCGGCATCGTGGGCGGTGCCATGCGCATGGCGGGCCTGGGCCAGACCAAGCGCCCGCAGCGACAGGTCGCGGGCTCCGAGAGCTGACCTTCGGCGCACCCGAGAGGCGGTCCGGCAGTCGCCGGGGCCGCCTCTTGTGCGTCCGCCTGCCGGGCGGTGGCACCCCGCGCGGGGCAGAATGCTCGGGTGACCGCCGAAACCGAGAGCGCAGCGCCCGCCGTCCTGACCCGTCTGCTCGTGCCGGCCGGTGTGCTCGCCTCGGTCGTCGGGGCCTTCGCCTACGTCGGCGCGGTCGACCCGAACGAACCAGGCCACTACCCCGCCTGCCCGCTCCTGCGCCTCACCGGCATCTACTGTCCGGGCTGCGGCGGCCTGCGCAGCGCCCACGCGTTCGTCCACGGCGACTTCACCGCGGCGCTCGGCGCCAACGCGATGGCCGTCGCCGGATACGTCCTCTTCGCCGTCCTGTGGACCGTGTGGGCGATCCGGGCGGCGCGCGGGAAGCCGCTGCGGATCGAGTTGGGGCCGGTGCAGCTGTGGAGCGTCGGCGGGCTGATCGCGCTCTTCACCCTCGTCCGGAATCTCCCGTTCGGATCGTGGCTGCACCCCTGACGGCGCACGCCGCGGCACCGGTGGGAACGCACGTTGAGGCACCGGTGAAAGACACAGGTCACGGGCGTGCCGACTGTCCAGGTCGTGGGACTCTCGTCAACCGGATGCGGAGCCTTCGCCCTCCTGCGGATACCATCGCAGTGACTAGCTTGACCGTCAGCTCAACTGTCAGGAAGGGGGCCGCTCGCGTGAGTGTGCTCGACGAGATCATCGACGGAGTCCGTGCCGACCTCGCGGAGCGGCAGGCGCGCGTCAGCCTCGACGAGCTCAAGGAGCGCGCGGCCAAGGCGCCCGCGGCCAAGGACGGCGCGGCAGCCCTGCGCGGCGACGGCGTCAAGGTCATCTGCGAGGTCAAGCGCTCCAGCCCTTCCAAGGGCGCGCTCGCCGCGATCGCCGACCCCGCGGGGCTCGCCGCCGACTACGAGGCGGGCGGCGCCGCCGTCATCTCCGTGCTCACCGAGGAGCGCCGCTTCGGCGGTTCGCTCGCCGACCTGGAGGCCGTCCGCGCCAAGGTCGACATCCCGGTGCTCCGCAAGGACTTCATCGTCACCTCCTACCAGCTGTGGGAGGCCAGGGCGTACGGCGCGGACCTCGCGCTGCTCATCGTGGCCGCCCTGGAGCAGCCCGCCCTGGAGTCCCTCATCGAGCGTGCCGAATCGATCGGCCTCACGCCGATCGTCGAGGTGCACGACGAGGACGAGGCCGAGCGCGCCGTGGACGCGGGCGCCCGCGTCATCGGCGTCAACAACCGTGACCTCAAGACCCTCAAGGTCGACCGCTCCACCTTCGAGCGGGTCGCGCCGGAGCTGCCGGACAGCGTCGTCAAGATCGCCGAGTCCGGCGTGCGCGGGCCGCACGACCTCATCGCCTTCGCCAACGCGGGCGCCGACGCGGTGCTCGTGGGCGAGTCCCTGGTCACCGGGCGCGACCCGAGGGGCGCGGTCTCCGACCTGGTCGCCGCGGGCGCCCACCCGGCCCTGCGCCACGGACGGAGCTGACCCACCCCGATGACCGCCTTCGCCCGCCTCGCCCCCGGCTGCCGCCCCCGCGGCTGCCGCGCGCCCGCACGGCGCGTCAGGGGCAGGCGGGTCAGGTACCACATCGGCGCGGAACCGGGCCAGATCCCCGGCATGCGATGGCAGGGCGGCGCCTGAGCGCCGCCGAGCTGATCAGCGCCCCGTAAGGGGCGCGGGGAACTGCGCGACAAGCCCACGTCGGGCCGCGGTCGCAACAGAAGCCTGACCAGCAACGGCGCCAAGGCGAACACCGTCCAGGCCCAGTGCAACGTCAACGCGAGGTTTCCGCATGCCCAGCGAGTTCTTCATTCCCGACTCGTCCAGCCAAGTGCCCAACGAAGACGGCTACTTCGGCGCGTTCGGCGGCAAGTTCATCCCGGAGGCCCTCGTCGCCGCCGTGGACGAGGTCGCCGTCGAGTACGAGAAGGCCAAGCACGACCCCGAGTTCGCCCGCGAACTCGACGACCTGCTCGTCAACTACACCGGCCGCCCCAGCAGCCTCACGGAGGTGCCCCGCTTCGCGGAACACGCGGGCGGCGCACGGATCTTCCTCAAGCGCGAGGACCTGAACCACACCGGCTCGCACAAGATCAACAACGTGCTCGGCCAGGCCCTGCTCACCAAGCGCATGGGCAAGACCCGCGTGATCGCCGAGACCGGCGCGGGCCAGCACGGCGTCGCCACGGCCACCGCCTGCGCGCTCTTCGGCCTCGAATGCACCATCTACATGGGCGAGATCGACACCGAGCGCCAGGCACTCAACGTGGCCAGGATGCGCATGCTGGGCGCCGAGGTCGTCGCCGTGAAGTCCGGCAGCCGCACCCTGAAGGACGCCATCAACGAGGCGTTCCGCGACTGGGTCGCCAACGTGGACCGCACGCACTACCTCTTCGGCACCGTCGCGGGCCCGCACCCCTTCCCCGCCATGGTCCGCGACTTCCACCGCGTCATCGGCGTCGAGGCCAGGCGGCAGATCCTGGAGCGCGCGGGACGGCTGCCCGACGCCGCCGTCGCCTGCGTGGGCGGCGGCTCCAACGCTATCGGCCTCTTCCACGCCTTCATCCCCGACGCGGACGTCCGCCTCATCGGCTGCGAGCCCGCCGGGCACGGCGTGGAGACCGGAGAACACGCGGCCACGCTGACCGCGGGCGAGCCCGGCATCCTGCACGGCTCCCGCAGCTACGTCCTCCAGGACGAGGAGGGCCAGATCACCGAGCCCTACTCGATCTCGGCCGGACTCGACTACCCCGGCATCGGCCCCGAGCACGCCTACCTCAAGGACAGCGGCCGCGGCGAGTACCGCGCGGTCACCGACGACGCGGCGATGCAGGCCCTGCGGCTCCTCTCCAGGACCGAGGGCATCATCCCGGCCATCGAGTCCGCGCACGCGCTCGCGGGCGCGCTGGAGATCGGCAAGGAGCTCGGCACGGAGGGGCTGATTGTCGTCAACCTCTCCGGGCGCGGCGACAAGGACATGGACACGGCCGCGCGCTACTTCGGCCTGTACGACACGGACGCCGCCGTCGAGGCGGACGCGGCGGCCACCGCGGAGATCGAGGGGGACGCCAAGTGAGCGGCAACATCAACCTGTTGGACGACACCCTCGCGGCCGCGAAGGCCGAGGGCAGGTCCGCGCTCATCGCCTATCTCCCGGCCGGGTTCCCGACCGTGGACGGCGGCATCGCGGCGGTCAAGGCCGCCTTCGACGGCGGCGCGGACGTGGTCGAGGTGGGCCTGCCGCACTCCGACCCGGTGCTCGACGGCCCCGTCATCCAGACCGCCGACGACATCGCGCTGCGCGGCGGCCTCAAGATCCGCGACGTCATGCGCACGGTCCGCGAGGCCTTCGAGGCCACCGGCAAGCCGGTGCTCGTCATGACGTACTGGAACCCGATCGACCGCTACGGCGTGGAGCGCTTCACCGCCGAACTCGCCGAGGCGGGCGGCGCGGGCTGCATCCTGCCCGACCTGCCCGTCCAGGAGTCGGCGCTCTGGAGGGAGCACGCCGACAAGCACGGCCTGGCGACGGTCTTCGTGGTCGCGCCGAGCAGCAAGGACGAGCGGCTCGCCACGATCACCGCGGCCGGTTCCGGCTTCGTCTACGCGGCGTCCCTGATGGGCGTCACCGGCACCCGCGCCTCCGTCGGTGAACAGGCGCAGGAGCTGGTGGGGCGCACCAAGGCCACCACGGACCTGCCGGTCTGCGTCGGGCTCGGCGTCTCCAACGCCCGCCAGGCCGCCGAGGTCGCGGGCTTCGCCGACGGCGTGATCGTCGGCTCGGCCTTCGTCCAGCGGATGCTCGACGCCGAGGACGAGCAGGCGGGGCTCGCCGCCGTGCGGGCGCTCGCGGGCGAACTCGCGGACGGTGTGCGCGGCAAGGCATAACCCGTACGGGTGGATTCGGACCGGGGAGGCACGCTCGTGCCTCCCCGGTTCGTTGGCGGGGTGTGAGTGAGAAGAACCGTGAGGGAAAGCGATCGGCCCGCGAGCGGCTGGCGGAAGAGCGAGAGCGGCAGAAGGCCCGCGACAAGCAGCGCAGAGGGTTGGTCGTCGGAGCCGCGGTGGTCGGTGTGCTCGGCCTCGCCGCGGTGGTGGGCCTGCTCGCCGCCAATTCCGGTGGTGACGACACGAGCGACACGTCGTCGGGCCCCGTCGTCGTGCCCAAGGGGGCGAACGGCAAGGACCAGTTGTCGCTCCCGCTCGGCAAGGGGAGCGCCAAGTCTACCCTCGACATCTGGGAGGACTTCCGCTGCCCGGCCTGCAAGCAGTTCGAGGACGCGTACCGCTCGACCATCCACGAGCTCGCCGACAAGGGCCAGCTCAAGGTCGAGTACCACCTGGCCACGCTGATCGACAAGAACCTCGGCGGCAGCGGCTCGCTCCGCGCGGCCAACGCGGCGGGCTGCGCCCAGGACGCGGGCAAGTTCCCTCCGTACCACGACGTCCTCTACAAGAACCAGCCCGAGGAAGCCGACGACGCGTTCAGCAAGAACGCCAAGCTGATCGAGCTCGCGGGCCAGGTGGACGGGCTCGTCACGGACTCCTTCAAGAAGTGCGTCGAGGACGGCAAGCACGACAGCTGGGCCACCGCGTCCAACAAGGCCTTCCAGGACGCCAAGCTGCGGGGCACGCCGACGGTGCGGCTCGACGGCAAGGACATCTTCGGCGACCAGCAGAACCCGCTGACCCCCGCGAAGCTGAAGAAGATGGTGGAGGACGCGAACAAGGGCTAGCGCCCGCCGCCGACGCTCCCGTTACGGACCCGTAGCCGGGCTGATTGCCGTCCCCGCCGCCCGGCACGGTAGCGTCGGACCTGCCATGGACCTTGCCTTCATTCCCAGTCCGTCGCGCGGTGTGGTCGATCTCGGCCCCATTCCGTTGCGCGGCTACGCGTTCTGCATCATCATCGGCGTCTTCGTGGCCGTCTGGCTCGGCAACAAGCGGTGGGTCGCCCGCGGGGGCCAGTCCGGCACCGTGGCCGACATCGCCGTGTGGGCCGTGCCGTTCGGCCTCGTCGGCGGGCGGCTCTACCACGTGATCACGGATTACCAGCTGTACTTCAGCGAGGGCCGTGACTGGGTCGACGCCTTCAAGATCTGGGAGGGCGGCCTCGGCATCTGGGGCGCGATCGCACTCGGCGCGGTCGGCGCGTGGATCGGCTGTCGTCGGCGCGGCATCCCGCTCCCCGCCTGGGCCGACGCGCTGGCCCCCGGCATCGCGCTCGCCCAGGCGATCGGCCGCTGGGGCAACTGGTTCAACCAGGAGCTGTACGGCAAGGCCACGGACGTGCCGTGGGCCCTGAAGATCACCTCGGCGGAGGACGGCCGGGTCCCCGGCACGTACCACCCGACCTTCCTGTACGAGTCGCTGTGGTGCGTCGGCGTCGCCGTCCTGGTCATCTGGGCCGACCGCCGCTTCAAGCTCGGGCACGGCCGGGCGTTCGCGCTGTACGTCGCCTCGTACTGCGCGGGGCGCGCCTGGATCGAGTACATGCGCGTCGACGACGCCCACCACATCCTGGGCGTCCGCCTCAACGTGTGGACCGCGATCGTGGTCTTCGTGCTCGCGGTCGTCTACCTCGTGGTCTCGGCGAAGATCCGCCCCGGCCGCGAAGAGATCGTCGAACCCGCCGCGGTCGCCTCCGGCGAGGTGGACGGGGACGATGCCTCTGCGGATGAGCCCGCGGCGGACAAGAAGGAGCCCGCGGCGGACAAGAAGGAGCCCGCGGCCGAGAAGAAGGAACCCGCGGAGGACGCGGCGGAGTCGGCCGAGAAGAGCTGACGTTCTCTCAGCGTCTGTACGTCGACGGGGCCGCCGGATCATGGGATCCGGCGGCCCCGTCGCGTTGGCGGTGGGGGCGGATCGCCGTCGCGGCAGAACAGAGGTCAGCCCCTGCGGGACAGGGACAGGGCCAGGGTTCGGCGCGCGCCCTCCACCACCGCCCTGTCCACGAAGCGGCCGTCCGGCAGGGCCAGTGCTCCCTCGTCCGTCGTCGCCGCCTTGGTGATCTCCTCGGCGCGTTCGACCTCCTCGGGAGTGGGCAGGTAGGCCCGTTCGATCACCGGGAGTTGGCGGGGGTGGATCGCCGCCCGGCCCAGGAAGCCGAGCGCGCGGCCCCGGGCGCAGGACGCGGCGAGCCCTTCGAGGTCGCGGATGTCCGGGTGGACCGACTGGGCGGGCGGGGCCAGACCCGCCGCGCGCGCGGCCACCACCACGCGCGAGCGCGCCCAGTCCAGCCCCACCTCCTCGCGTACGCCCAGGTCGGCGCGGAGGTCCGCCTCGCCGATGGAGAGGCCGTGCAGGGCGGGGTGCGCGGTGGCGATGGCGAAGGCGTGCTCCAGGCCGAGCGCCGATTCGATGAGGGCGTGGAGGGCGGGGGCGCCGCCGTCGGCGGGGGCCGCGCGTTCCGCGACCCGGATGACGTCGGCGCGCGAGGTGACCTTGGGCAGCCGCAGCCCGGCGACGCCGGGGAGCGGGGCGATCGCGCGCAGGTCGGCCTCGGCGAGCGGACCGTCCAGGGCGTTCACGCGGACGTGCACGGGGACGGGAGGGGGCTCCGCGAGGAGTTCGGCGGTGGCCGACCTGGCGTACTCCTTGCGGTCGGGGGCGACCGCGTCCTCCAGGTCGACGATCACCACGTCGGCGCCCGCGAGGAGCGCCTTGGCCACCACACCGGGACGGTCCCCGGGGACGTACAGCCAGGTCAGGGGGTGTGGAGCGGTCACAGGGCGCCCTCCTTGCGCAGCGTGGTGATCTCCCGTTCCGTCAGGCCGAGCTCGGTGAGGACCGCGTCCGTGTCCGCGCCGTGCGGGCGGCCCGCCCAGGTGATCGCGCCGGGGGTCTCGGAGAGGCGGAAGAGGACGTTCTGCATGCGCAGGGGGCCGAGTTCGGGGTCCTGGACCGTGGTGATCGTGTCCAGGGCCGCGTACTGGGGGTCTGTCATGACATCGCGTACGTCCTGGACGGGGGCGACCGCCGCCTCGGCCTTCTCGAAGGCGTCGATCACCTCGGCGCGGGTGCGGCGGGCGATCCAGGAGCCCACGGCCTCGTCGAGGACGTCCGCGTGCCGCGCGCGGTCGGCGCCCGAAGCGAACCACGGTTCGGCGATCAGTTCGGGGCGGCCGACCAGACGCATGACGCGCTCCGCGACGGACTGGGCCGAGGTGGAGACGGCGACCCAACCGCCGTCCGCCGTGCGGTAGGTGTTGCGGGGCGCGTTGTTGGCGGAGCGGTTGCCGGTGCGGGGCTGTACGTGGCCCAACTGGTCGTACCAGAGCGGCTGGGGGCCGAGGACCGTGAGGATCGGCTCGATGATCGCCATGTCGACGACCTGGCCGCGGCCCGTGCGGTCGCGCCCCGCGAGCGCCGTCATCACCGCGTACGCCGTCGCGAGGCCCGCGATCGCGTCGGCGAGCCCGAACGGCGGGAGCGTCGGCGGGCCTTCGGGATCGCCGGTGATCGCGGCGAAACCGCTCATCGCCTCCGCGAGCGTGCCGAAGCCGGGGCGGTGCGCGTACGGGCCGAACTGGCCGAAGCCGGTGACGCGGGCGAGGACCAGACGGGGGTTGGCCGCGCTCAGTTCGGGCCAGCCCAGGTCCCACTTCTCCAGGGTGCCGGGGCGGAAGTTCTCGACGACGACGTCGGCGGTGGCGGCCAGGCGGAGCAGCGTGTCGCGGCCGCCGGGCGACGACAGGTCGAGCGTCATCGTGCGCTTGTTGCGGCCGAGCAGCTTCCACCACAGGCCGACGCCGTCCTTGGAGGGGCCGTGGCCGCGCGAGGGGTCGGGACGGGTGGGGTGCTCGACCTTGATGACCTCCGCGCCGAAGTCGCCGAGCATCGTGGCGGCGAGCGGCCCCGCGAAGAGGGTGGCCAGGTCGAGGACGCGCAGGCCGGTCAGCGGAGGCGTCATGAGGCGACCTGCGCCTCGCCGTCGATCTCCGAGCGGTACGGCATGGAGGCCGACGCGCCGGTCCGCTGGACGGAGAGCGCGGCCGCCGCCGAGGCCCAACCGAGCGCGTCGGCAACGGAGTTGCCCTCGGCGAGCGCCACGGCGAGGGTGCCCGCGAAGGTGTCGCCCGCGCCCGTCGTGTCGACCGCGGTGACCCGGCGCGCGGGCACCACGACGGGATCGGCGCCACGGGCCGCGTACAGACTGCCCCGCGAACCCAGGGTGATCACGACCTCGGGGACCTGGGAGAGGAGCGCCCCGGCCGCCGCACGCGGGTCGTCGGCGATGCCGGTGAGCGCGGCCGCCTCGTGCTCGTTGGGCAGCAACAGGTCGGTGGCCGCGAGGAGTTCGGGCGGCAGGGGCTGCGCGGGGGCCGGGGTGAGCACCGTGCGTACGCCGTGCCGTCGGGCGGCCTGCGCGGCGGCGAGGACGCCGTCGAGCGGGACCTCCAGTTGGAGAAGGAGTGCGTCGGCCGAGGCGATCAGGCCCTCGTCGCCGGGGGCGAGCGCGGTCAGCGTGCCGTTGGCGCCGGGGATGACGACGATCGAGTTGCCTCCGTCGTCGTCGACCACGATGTGCGCGGTGCCGGTCGCCGTCTCGACGGTGCGCAGCAGGTCGGTGTCGACGCCGGAGTGTTCGAGCGCCGACCGGAGCCGGGTGCCGTGGGCGTCGGTGCCGACCGCACCGATCATGGAGACGGTGGCGCCCGCGCGGGCCGCGGCGACGGCCTGGTTGGCGCCCTTGCCGCCGGGGACCGTGCGGAACTCGCGTCCCGTCACGGTCTCGCCGCGCTGCGGGGCCTTCGCGACGTACGCGACGAGGTCCATGTTGGCGCTGCCGAGGACGGCGATGTGGGGCGTGGGGGTCATGAGCGGTGCGCCTCCCGGGCGGTGAGTTCTGCGAGGGTGTCGAAGCCGATGCCGTCGAAGTCGCCGATGGACGTGGCGAGTCGGTTCTTGAGCGGGGCCGTCCAGTGGTCCGGGATCCTGTCCGGGCGACCGGCGAGCAGGCCCGCGACGGACCCCGCGGTCGCGCCGTTGGAGTCGGTGTCCCAGCCGCCGGAGACCGCGCGGGTGAGGGAGCCGGTGAAGTCGCCGTCGGCGTGGGTGAGGGCGGCGGCGAGCAGGGCGGCGTTGGGGATGACGTGGACCCAGTGGTGGTCGGCGTGGGCGGCGTGCAGCCGGTCGACCACGCGGTCGAAGTCCCGCTCCTCCTCGGCCAGTTGGATCCCGTGCCGGACGGCGAGGGCGAGCCGCGACCGGGGCGGTACGACGGAGAGCCCGGCCCGCAGGCAGTGGTGCACGTCGCCGCGTCCTGCCGCCGCCTCGGCGATGGTGGCCGCGGCGAACTCCGCGCCGTGGACGCCGTTCGCCGTGTGGGTCAGGGTCGCGTCGCGGTGGGCCTGTGCGGCGGCCGCGGCCGGGTCGCCGGGGTTGGTCCAGCCGTGCACGTCGGCGCGGATCAGGGCGCCGATCCACTCGCGGAACGGGTTGCGGTGGGTGGCGGTGCGCGGGGGCTCGATGCCGGTGAGGAGGTTGCGGTACGCGACGCGTTCGGCGGTGAAGGTGCGGCCCGCGGGGAGTTCGTCCAGCCAGAGCCGTGCCACGTCCGTGGTGGTGAAGGTCTTTCCGTGGCGCTGGAGGAGGATGAGGTTGAGGAGGGGGTAGTTGAGGTCGTCGTCCTCCGGCATGCCGTCGATGTTCTCGGCGAGGGAGGTCTTTGCGGAGCGCTTGTTCCAGGGGTACGTGGCCCTCAGTGCGGGTGGGACGCCTCTTTCCGTGAACCATGTGCGCAAGGGCCAGTTGCCTGTGGCCTTGGCGAGGCTTCTGATGCCGTCCAGGGGGAGCTTCTCGACCGGCTTGCCCAGGAGGCATCCGGCTGCTCTGCCCAGCCAGGCTGCGTGGAGGCGTGGGAGCAGCTCCTGTGTCGTCGTATCGGCACTCGGCGACGGGGCGTTGTGCCCACCCTTCCCCAAGCTCTCGGCTTCGCTCGAGCAGGGGAGACCCCACTCGCCCTGCGGCCCGCCTGCCCACAACGGGGCAGCCGCCGCCAGTTCGTCCAGGAGTTGTTCCGCCAGGGCTCTGAGGTGGGCCGGGGTCGGACCAGGGGACGCGCCCGCGCGAGCAGGTGCCTCGTGGCCGCCCGCCGTCAGCCAGCGCGAACGTACCGATGCGACGTCACGGCCCTCCAGTTCCGCCTGTCGGAGCTCGTGGCCGATCAGGTCCTCCGGCTGGACCCAGGTCAGGCGGATCACCGGGCGGCCGTGAGCGACGCGAAGGCGGATTCGTGGGCGCGGCGGTGACGTACGTCGCGGGTGAAGACTTCGCGCGCCACGTCCGTGAGGACTCGCGCCGGGGCGTGCAGGTCGAGGCGGCTCGCCTCGGACACCGTCTTGGACCACTCGCGCGGGATTGCCGCCTCGCCGCGCAGGGCGCCCACGAGTCCGCCGCTCATCGTCGCGATGGAGTCGCAGTCCCTGCCGTAGTTGACCGAGCCGAGGACCGTGCGGCGGTAGTCGCCCTCGCCGACCAGGAGCATGCCGAGGGCGATGGGGAGTTCCTCGATGGAGTGCAGCCGGGAGGGGCGGCGGGCGCCGAGGGAGGGGGCGCGGTAGTCGGGGCCGACGGTGTCGAACGGGGCGACCGCCGCGCGCAGCGGGGCCAGCGCCGTCTCGAAGTCGCGGTGCGGCGCCGCCGCTTCGGCCACCGCCTCGATCGCCGCGCGCGTCCCGTCCTTCGCCAGGTCCAGGCAGGTGCCGATCACCGAGTCCGGGGTCGCGCCCGGCGCGCAGGCCGCCGCGACCGCCGCCGCGAAGACGCCCGCCGCCTCGCGGCCGTACGACGACTGGTGGGCGCCCGCGACGTCGAGCGCCTCGGCGTAGGCGGCCGCCGGGTTCGCCGCGTTGACCAGGCCGACCGGCGCCATGTACATCGCCGCACCGCAGTTGACGATGTTGCCGGTGCCCGCCTCGCGCGGGTCGACGTGGCCGTAGTGGAGCCGGGCGGCGAGCCACTTCTCGGCGAGGAAGATCCGGTGCAGGGGGATCGCCTCGGCCTCCAGTTCGGGGATCCAGCGGGGCGTCGTCATCAGGTCGGGGACCAGGTGGTCGGCGACCGCGTACGCGTCGAGGTGATCGCGGACGGTGTCGTAGACGCGGACGAGGGCGTGCGTCATCAAGGTGTCGTCGGTGACGTGGCCGTCGCCCTTGTGGTACGGCGCGATGGGCCGTGCGGTGCGCCACCGGTCGCCGTTCCAGGGGCCGACGACGCCCCGGACGCGGCCGCCGTGCCGCTCGGCGATCTGCTCGGGGGCGTACCCCTCGACGGGACCGCCGAGCGCGTCGCCGACCGCCGCTCCGACGAGGCTGCCGGTGATGCGGTCCGCCAGATCCGGGCTGCCGGGCGTCGGAGCGCCGGGTCCCGGGGCGCTGGATGCCGGAGTGCTAGGTGTGGGCGTCATGTCGGAATTGTCCATCTGGAGTGGTCGGTTCCGTGGGTTCCGCGCGGCTCAACTGTCCGGCGAGTTCCACCAGGTCGGTGCCCACGAGGTGGGGGAGCGCGCAGCCGGACAGGGTGCGGCAGGCGGCACGCCAGCTCTCGGGGATCGCGGCGGCCGTGCCGAGCGTGCCGGTCAGCGCCCCGGCGAGGGCGGGCGCGGAGTCGGCGACGCGGGACAGGCACGCGGCGGCGGGCACCGCCTCGTGGATGCGGCCGCGTGCCGCGGTGGTCAGGGCGAGGGCGACGGGGACGGTCTCGGCGGCGGCGATGCCGTAGCTGTAGACGTGGTCGACGATCTGATGTTCGAGGAGCGGTACGAGGGCGAAGGCGCCGCCGTCGTCCTGGGTGGCCTCGGCGCGGGCGAGCTTGACGGCGTGGCGGGCGTTGCGGCCGATCTCCGTGTGCTCGGGGAGCTGTTCGAGCGCGCTGTCCACCGCGGTGTCGACGTCGGCACCGCCGAGCGCGGCCGCGATCGCCGCCGCCATCGCGCGGGCGCCGTGCACCCCGTCCCCGTCCTGGGTGTAGCGGGCGTCGAACTCCGCGAGGGCGGCGGCCTGTTCGGGTCGTCCCGGGTGGACGAGGGCCAGCACGCAGGCGCGTACACAGGCGGCGTCGTCGAAGTAGTGCGGGTTGTCGTGGCCGGTGGCGGGCGGGCGCAGGCCCGCGCGAGGTTGCCGAGGCCCGCCCGCACGGAGATGCGGGCGCGCAGCGGGAGCACCGCCGATTCGACCTCGGGGGCGCGGGCCGCTGCCGCGGAGACTTCGGCGGCGAGGGTGTTCCAGGAGAGGTCGAGGGTGGCCCGTACGCGGCGGTCCGCGCCCAGCGCCGTGCCGAGGGTGCCGTCCGCGGCGCGGAGCAGGGACTCGGCGGTGAAGGCCGCCCATTCGGCGTCGTCCGACGGGCCGAGGCGCAGGGGCTCGGGTGGCTGGTTCAGGGCGATGGGGACGGGGAGGGTGGTGGTGGCGTTCTGTTCCGCGAAGGTGTCGAGTTCGCGGGTGAGTCTTCGTGTCCACTCGGGCATGCGGGCTGCTCTGTGCCTTGCCGCGGGCCAACCGGCGGCGTCGCCTGCGGACAGGCCCAGTAGGAGCCCTTCCGTGAGTTGGCTGGTGCCCCCTTGAGCGGTGCTCGGCGACGGGGGCTGCGCCCACCCTTCCCCAAGCTCTCGGCTTCGCTCGACCAGGGGAGACCCCACTCGCCCTGCGGCACGATTGCCCACAGTGGTCCTCACGCTTCTCCCTCCTCGGAGTCCGGTGTCAGCAACTCCGCGATGTCCAGTACGTGATGGCCGCGCATCGACGGGAGGCAGCTGCCGCGCGCCGGGCCGATCGCCCCCGACCAGTCGAGGGGGATCGCCGAGGCGCCGCACGTGGCGCCGGAGAGCGCGCCCGCCACCGCCGCCGTCGTGTCCGCGTCGCGGCCCATGTTGACCGCGGTCAGGACGGCCGCGGCGAAGTCGCCGCGCGCCGCCGCGTACGCCCCGAAGGCGAGGCCCACCGCCTCGGGGGCGAGGTCGGTCCAGGGGTACCCGCCGATCACCACCGCGGAGCGGACCGCGCGCTCGCCCCGGTCGGCGACCGCCACCGCGCGGCGCAGCGAGCGGGAGGTCCAGCAGTCGTCGGGGATCGCGGCGAGCGCCGCCGCCACCACGGCGTCGACCCGCGCGCCCGCCATGGCCGCCGCGACGCCCGCCGCCACCGCCTGGCCGCCGTAGATGCCCTCGCCGTCGTGGCTGACCGAGCCGTCGATCGCGACGAGGCGGGCCGCCTCGCGCGGGCGGCCCGCCGCGAAGACGCCGAAGGGCGCGGCCCGCATCGCGAGGCCGTCGCTCCACGCGTGCCGGTGCTGGGCGGAGATGGGGGCGGCGAGGCCCCTGCGCAGGTTCTCCAGGGTGCCGCGCTCGCTGAACCCCGCGCCGCGGAACGGGCCTTCGTCCAGGTCCGCGATCCACTGGTGCCAGGCGGTCTCGACGTGCGCGACCGTCAGGGCGGAGCCGTGCCGGGCGAGCAGCAGCCCGGAGAAGATCGCGTACTCGGTGTCGTCCGTGCCCGCCGGGTGCTCGGCGACGTATCCGGTGATGCGGCCCCAACGGCGGCGGATCTCGGACGGCTTCATGTTCTCGGCGGGGGCGCCGAGCGCGTCGCCGACCGCCAGGCCGAGCAGCGCGCCGCGCGCCCGTTCGCGGAGGTCGTCGGCGTCGCCGGGCGGCGGGACCGAGGGAACGCGTGCGGTGGTCGGCATGGCGTGCCTCCCTTGAGCGCGGGACCGCGGGGCGCGGTGCTTGGAGCATGTCTGCCACGCGGTGCGCTCACACGAGCACACCTGAGCTCAGATCACTCCTTCGCTCGTCGAGAGGGGCCGGTCCGGGTGACGCGAGGGCCCCGCCGGACCCCTTCGTGCGGCGCGTTTTCGCAGGTAAGTACGGCCTTCCTTGCTGGCGGGGGATTTTTTTCGCGCGTACTTTCGAGGCTGTCCAAGCACGCAAGAGGGGGCCGACCATGGCGATCATCGAGAACGAAGCGACACTGCACGAGGCGCACCGCGACAACCACACCCACCGGGACGTGAACGGCGGCTGGCTGCGCCCCGCGGTCTTCGGCGCGATGGACGGCCTCGTCTCGAACCTGGCCCTGATGACCGGTGTCGCGGGCGGCGCCGTCTCGCGGGAGACGATCGTCATCACCGGCCTCGCGGGGCTCGCCGCCGGTGCCTTCTCGATGGCCGCGGGGGAGTACACCTCCGTCGCCTCGCAGCGCGAGCTCGTCCAGGCCGAACTGGACATCGAGCGCCGGGAGCTGCGCAAGCACCCCAAGGACGAGGAGCGGGAGCTCGCCGAGCTGTACGCCTCGCGGGGCGTCGAGCCCGAGCTGGCCCGCGAGGTCGCCAGGCAGCTGTCCAAGGATCCCGAGCAGGCCCTGGAGATCCACGCCCGCGAGGAGCTCGGCATCGACCCGGGCGACCTTCCCTCGCCGACCGTCGCCGCGGTCTCCTCGTTCGGTTCGTTCGCGCTGGGCGCGCTGCTTCCCGTACTGCCGTACCTGCTCGGCGCGACCGTGCTCTGGCCCGCCCTGCTCCTCGCCATGATCGGGCTCTTCGCGTGCGGTGCCGTGGTGGCCAAGGTGACGGCGCGCTCGTGGTGGTTCAGCGGGCTGCGGCAGCTCGCGCTCGGCGGTGCGGCCGCCGGTGTGACGTACGCCCTGGGCAGCTTGTTCGGGACCGCCGTAGGATAAGGCCGTGCAGGGCTATACGGGACCTTGTATAAGTAGCCGTTACTCGGCGGTTTCGATTCCATGACCACCGGGCATGAGCCGTAAGCGCTGCGGGCAATGAGGCTCGTGCCGCGCTGGGCCTCCGGTCATCGATCTGTCCGCAAAGGTCCCCTCTCCGCCGCTCCCCACCTCAGCGGGCGGTGTCCACATGGTGGAATGAGCTATCCGCTTTTCGAGAAGCGTTCCATCATGTAACCTGCACGAAATTTCGCCAGGGCCAACGTCGTCCCTCGCTTTGCCGCATATGCCACGACGACGACGGGAGTGCCGATGCGTACCCACGCCTGGTCGCCCATGGACGGTCGCCCCGCCCCCCAGGGGATGTACGACCCCCGTAACGAACACGACGCCTGTGGTGTCGGGTTCGTGGCCACCCTCACCGGTGTTGCCAGCCATGAACTGGTCGAACAGGCGCTGACGGTACTGCGCAACCTCGAGCACCGCGGCGCCACCGGGTCCGAGCCGGACTCCGGCGACGGCGCGGGCATCCTGCTCCAGGTGCCGGACGCCTTCCTGCGCGAGGTGGCCGGATTCCACCTCCCCGACGCCGGTGCCTACGCCGTCGGCATCGCCTTCCTGCCGGTGGACACCGCGGGCACCACGGACGCCGCCGTCTCGCAGATCGAGACGATCGCCTCCGAGGAGGGCCTGACCGTCCTCGGCTGGCGCGACGTCCCCGTCGCCCCCGAGCTGCTGGGCGCCACCGCACGCTCGACGATGCCCGTCTTCCGGCAGGTCTTCGTCGCCGACGGCGACAGCGCGGGCCTGGAGCTCGACCGCAAGGCGTTCGTGCTGCGCAAGCGCGCCGAGCGCGAGGCGGGGACGTACTTCCCCTCGCTCTCCTCCCGCACGATCGTCTACAAGGGCATGCTGACCACCGGCCAGCTCGAACCCTTCTTCCCCGACCTCTCCGACCGCCGTTTCGCCACGGCCGTCGCCCTGGTCCACTCCCGCTTCTCGACGAACACGTTCCCGAGCTGGCCGCTCGCGCACCCCTACCGCTTCGTCGCGCACAACGGTGAGATCAACACCGTCAAGGGCAACCGCAACTGGATGCGCGCCCGTGAGTCGCAGCTCGCCTCGGACCTCTTCGGCACGGAGAAGCTCGACCGGATCTTCCCGATCTGCACGCCCGACGCCTCCGACTCCGCGTCCTTCGACGAGGTGCTCGAACTCCTGCACCTCGGTGGGCGTTCGCTGCCGCACAGCGTCCTGATGATGATCCCGGAGGCCTGGGAGAACCACGCCTCCATGGACCCCGCGCGACGCGCCTTCTACCAGTACCACTCCGCGATGATGGAGCCCTGGGACGGCCCGGCGTGCGTGACGTTCACCGACGGTACGCAGGTGGGTGCCGTTCTCGACCGCAACGGCCTGCGCCCGGGACGCTACTGGGTCACCGACGACGGACTCGTCGTCCTCGGCTCCGAGGTCGGCGTCCTCGACATCGACCCGGCCAAGGTCGTCCGCAAGGGCCGCCTCCAGCCCGGCCGCATGTTCCTCGTCGACACCGCCGAGCACCGCATCGTCGAGGACGACGAGATCAAGGCCGCGCTCGCCGCCGAGAACCCGTACCAGGAGTGGCTGGAGGCGGGCGAGATCGAGCTCTCCGACCTGCCCGAGCGCGAGCACATCGTGCACACGCACGCCTCCGTCACGCGCCGCCAGCAGACCTTCGGCTACACCGAGGAAGAGCTGCGCGTCATCCTCGCGCCGATGGCCAAGACCGGCGGCGAGCCGCTCGGTTCCATGGGCACGGACACCCCGATCGCCGCCCTCTCCGCACGCCCGCGGCTGATCTTCGACTACTTCACGCAGCTGTTCGCGCAGGTCACCAACCCGCCGCTCGACGCCATCCGCGAGGAGCTCGTCACCTCGCTGCACTCCTCGCTGGGCCCGCAGGGCAACCTGCTCGACCCGACCGCGGCGTCCTGTCGAAGCGTCACCCTGCCCTTCCCGGTGATCGACAACGACGAGCTGGCCAAGCTCATCCACATCAACGCCGACGGCGACATGCCCGGCATGAAGGCCGCGACGCTCTCCGGCCTCTACCGCGTCGGTGGCGGCGGCGACGCGCTCGCCGCCCGCATCGACGAGATCTGCTCCGAGACCGACGCCGCCATAGAGGCGGGCGCCCGCCTCATCGTGCTCTCCGACCGGCACTCCGACGCCGAGCACGCGCCGATCCCCTCGCTGCTGCTCACCGCCGCCGTCCACCACCACCTCATCCGTACGAAGCAGCGCACCGAGGTGGGCCTGCTCGTCGAGGCGGGCGACGTGCGCGAGGTCCACCACGTGGCCCTCCTCATCGGCTACGGCGCGGCCGCCGTCAACCCCTACCTCGCGATGGAGTCCGTCGAGGACCTCGTCCGCGCGGGCACCTTCCTGCCCGGCATCGAGCCCGAGCAGGCCATCCGCAACCTGATCTACGCCCTCGGCAAGGGCGTCCTGAAGGTCATGTCCAAGATGGGCATCTCCACGGTCGCCTCCTACCGGGGCGCCCAGGTCTTCGAGGCCGTCGGCCTCGACGCGTCCTTCGTGGAGCGGTACTTCAGCGGCACCACGACGAAGATCGGCGGCGCGGGGCTCGACGTCGTCGCCAAGGAGGTCGCCGCCCGGCACGCCAAGGCGTACCCGGCGTCCGGCATCCCCTCGGCGCACCGCGCCCTGGACATCGGCGGCGAGTACCAGTGGCGCCGCGAGGGCGAGCCGCACCTGTTCGACCCGGACACGGTCTTCCGCCTCCAGCACTCCACGCGCAGCCGCCGCTACGACATCTTCAAGCAGTACACGGGCCGCGTGAACGAGCAGTCCGAGCGCCTGATGACGCTGCGCGGCCTGTTCGGCTTCAAGTCGGCGGACCGCAAGCCGATCTCGATCGACGAGGTCGAGCCGGTCTCCGAGATCGTCAAGCGGTTCTCGACCGGCGCCATGTCGTACGGCTCGATCTCCCGCGAGGCGCACGAGACGCTCGCCATCGCCATGAACCAGCTGGGCGGCAAGTCCAACACCGGTGAGGGCGGCGAGGACCCGGAGCGCCTGTACGACCCGGCGCGCCGCTCGTCCATCAAGCAGGTCGCCTCCGGCCGCTTCGGCGTGACCAGCGAGTACCTCGTCAACGCCGACGACATCCAGATCAAGATGGCGCAGGGCGCCAAGCCCGGCGAGGGCGGCCAGCTGCCCGGCCACAAGGTCTACCCGTGGGTCGCCAGGACGCGTCACTCGACGCCCGGCGTCGGCCTCATCTCGCCGCCGCCGCACCACGACATCTACTCCATCGAGGACCTCGCCCAGCTGATCCACGACCTGAAGAACGCGAACCCGCAGGCGCGGATCCACGTGAAGCTGGTCTCCGAGGTCGGCGTCGGCACGGTCGCCGCGGGCGTCTCCAAGGCGCACGCGGACGTCGTCCTCATCTCCGGACACGACGGCGGCACCGGCGCGTCGCCGCTGACCTCGCTCAAGCACGCGGGCGGCCCCTGGGAGCTCGGCCTCGCCGAGACCCAGCAGACCCTGCTGCTCAACGGCCTGCGCGACCGCATCGTGGTGCAGACCGACGGCCAGCTCAAGACCGGCCGCGACGTCATCATCGCCGCGCTCCTCGGCGCCGAGGAGTTCGGTTTCGCCACCGCGCCGCTCGTCGTCTCCGGCTGCGTCATGATGCGCGTCTGCCACCTGGACACCTGCCCGGTCGGCATCGCCACGCAGAACCCGGCGCTGCGCGAGCGCTTCTCCGGCAAGGCCGAGTACATCGTCAACTTCTTCGAGTTCATCGCCGAAGAGGTCCGCGAGATCCTCGCCGAGCTCGGCTTCCGCTCCATCGAGGAGGCCGTCGGCCACGCCGAGCTGCTCGACACGGAGAAGGCCGTCAGCCACTGGAAGGCGCAGGGCCTGGACCTGGAGCCGCTCTTCCACGTGCCTTCGCTGCCCAAGGGCGCCGTCCGGCACCAGGTCACCGTCCAGGACCACGGCCTGGAGAAGGCGCTCGACAACGAGCTGATCAAGCTCGCCGCCGACGCCCTCGCCGCGTCCAGCGCGACGGAGGCGCACCCGGTGCGCGCCCAGGTCGCCATCCGCAACATCAACCGCACGGTCGGCACGATGCTCGGCCACGAGGTGACGAAGAAGTTCGGCGGCGCGGGCCTGCCGGACGACACCATCGACATCACCTTCACCGGCTCCGCCGGCCAGTCCTTCGGCGCGTTCGTGCCGCGCGGCGTGACGCTGCGCCTGGAGGGCGACGCCAACGACTACGTGGGCAAGGGCCTTTCGGGCGGCCGCGTCGTGGTCCGTCCAGACCGGGGCGCCGACCACCTCGCCGAGTACTCGACGATCGCGGGCAACACCATCGCGTACGGCGCGACCGGCGGCGAGCTGTTCCTGCGCGGCCGCACCGGCGAGCGCTTCTGCGTCCGCAACTCCGGCGCGACGGTCGTCTCCGAGGGCGTGGGCGACCACGGCTGCGAGTACATGACCGGCGGCCACGCGGTGATCCTCGGCGAGACGGGCCGCAACTTCGCGGCCGGCATGTCGGGCGGCATCGCGTACGTGATCGACCTCGACCGCGACAACGTCAACGCGGGGAACCTGGCGGCCGTCGAGCCCCTCGACGAGACCGACAAGCAGTGGCTGCACGACGTCGTGCGCCGCCACCAGGAGGAGACGGGCTCGACCGTCGCCGAGAAGCTCCTTGCCGAGTGGGCCGTGTCCGTGGACCGCTTCAGCAAGATCATCCCCAGTACGTACAAGGCAGTGCTCGCCGCCAAGGACGCCGCCGAGCGAGCTGGACTCTCCGAGTCCGAGATCACCGAGAAGATGATGGAGGCGGCGACCAATGGCTGATCCCAAGGGCTTTTTGAACCACGGCCGCGAGGTCGCGCAGACCCGCCCGGTCGGCGAGCGCGTCCAGGACTGGAACGAGGTCTACGTTCCCGGCTCGCTCCTCCCGATCATCTCCCAGCAGGCCTCGCGCTGCATGGACTGCGGCATCCCGTTCTGCCACAACGGCTGTCCGCTCGGGAATCTCATCCCCGAGTGGAACGACTACGCCTACCGCGAGGACTGGCAGGCCGCGCAGGAGCGGCTGCACGCCACCAACAACTTCCCGGAGTTCACAGGAAGGCTCTGCCCGGCCCCGTGCGAGGCGGCGTGCGTGCTCGGCATCAACCAGCCGGCCGTCACCATCAAGAACGTCGAAGTCTCCATCATCGACAAAGCGTGGGAGACCGGTGACGTCGCCCCGCAGGCGCCCGAGCGGCTCTCCGGCAAGACCGTCGCCGTCATCGGCTCGGGCCCGGCGGGCCTCGCCGCCGCCCAGCAGCTGACCCGGGCGGGCCACACGGTCGCCGTCTACGAGCGCGCCGACCGCATCGGCGGCCTGCTGCGCTACGGCATCCCCGAGTTCAAGATGGAGAAGCGGCACATCAACCGCCGCATCGAGCAGATGCGCGCGGAGGGCACCAAGTTCCGTACGGGCGTGGAGATCGGCCGCGACATCGACGCGGCCAAGCTGCGCAAGCGCTACGACGCCGTGGTCATCGCCGCGGGCTCGACCATCTCCCGCGACCTGCCGGTGCCGGGACGCGACCTGAACGGCATCCACTTCGCCATGGAGTACCTGCCGCTCGCCAACAAGGTCCAGGAGGGCGACTTCGTGGCGCCCCCCATCACGGCCGAGGGCAAGCACGTCGTCGTCATCGGCGGCGGCGACACGGGCGCGGACTGCGTGGGCACCGCCCACCGCCAGGGCGCGGCCTCCGTGACGCAGCTGGAGATCATGCCGAAGCCGGGCGAGGAGCGGGCCGCGGGCCAGCCCTGGCCGACCTTCCCGATGCTCTACAAGGTGACCTCCGCGCACGAGGAGGGCGGCGAGCGGGTCTACTCCGTCTCGACCACGCACTTCGAGGGCGACGAGGACGGCAACGTCCAGTTCCTGCACCTGGTCGAGGTGGAGTTCGTCGACGGCAAGCTGACCCAGAAGCCGGGCACGGAGCGCAGGATCCCGGCCCAGCTGGTGACGCTCGCGATGGGCTTCACGGGCACGGACCGCGAGAACGGCCTGGTGGACCAGTTCGCCCTGGAGCTCGACGAGCGCGGCAACGTTTCGCGCGACGCCGATTTCCAGACGAACGTGCCCGGTGTCTTCGTGGCCGGTGACGCGGGCCGCGGCCAGTCGCTCATCGTGTGGGCGATCGCCGAGGGCCGCTCGGCGGCACGCGGTGTGGACAGTTTCCTCACCGGTGCGAGTGATCTTCCGGCCCCGATCCGTCCGACGGACCGTGCCCTGACGGTCTAGCCCGTACGGTTCTTTCCGTACGACCCCTCATTCGTCCCGCACAACGGTGTGCGGAACTGACGCGGCGCCCGCTTTGTCCCCGACCGGACGGAGGCGGGCGTCGTCGCGTTTCGGCCTGTTCCTGTCGGTACGCGCCGGGCCCGCACCACGCGCCGCCGTGACGCACGCGTTGCATGGTGCGCAATGGCATGAGCGCATGTTGCGTCACCCGCAACCCTCATTACGGTTCGGCCGCTTATCCCAATGGGTCTAGACCGCCTAGGTCAGGTGTGACCACAATCGCTCCCACCTATCGGAACCTGGAGGGGGCCGGCATGAATCGACGTGTCATCGCCGCTGGTTGTATCGCCATGAGTCTCGGACTGACCGCCACGGCGTGCGGTGGGGATGACGGCGACTCGGGTGACAAGGCCACCGACGGCAAGGGCAAGACCCTGACCGTATGGATCATGGAGGGGACCAACCCCGACGCGCGGCCGTTCTTCAAGGAGGCCGGGGCGGCCTTCGAGAAGAAGACCGGCGCCAAGATCCACGTCGAGTACCAGCAGTGGGCCACCGCGCAGAAGAAGTTCACCACCGCCATCGAGGGCGGCGAGGACCAGGTGCCCGACGTGGCCGAGGTCGGCACGACCTGGGTGCCGCAGTTCGCCGAGACCGGGGGTCTCGTCGACGTCACGGACAAGGTCAAGGAGTCCGGCCTCAACGACGACCTCGTCGAGGGCCTCAAGGACGCGGGCACGCTCGACGGCAAGCAGTACGGCATGCCGTGGTACGCGGGTGTCCGCTCGATCGTCTACCGCAAGGACATCTTCGAGAAGCACGACCTGAAGGCCCCGACCACGTGGAAGGAGCTGGAGGCGACCGCCAAGACGCTCAAGGAGAAGGAGCCGAAGATGGTCTCCTTCCCGGTGGCGGGCGGTGCCGAGATGTTCGCGGCCCCCTTCATCTGGGGCGCGGGCGGCGAGCTCGCCACCGAGTCCGGCGGCACGTGGAAGTCCGGCGTCAACTCGCCCGAGGCCATCAAGGGCATCGAGTACTACACGGGCCTCGCCACCAAGGACAAGGTCTCTCCCGCCAAGGTCAACACCTGGACGGAGAAGGAGGTCGGCGACGCCTGGAACAAGGGCGAGATCGCGATGTCGGTCGGCGGCAACTGGACCCCGAAGGCCATCGTCGACGCCAACAAGGACCTCAAGGGCAAGCTCGGCGCCGTCCCGATTCCGGGGGAGAACGGCGGCATGAGCAAGTCCTTCCTCGGCGGCTCCTACCTGTCCACCTTCAACACGGACAAGAAGGACCTCGCCTGGGAGTTCGTGAAGATGCTGACCACCGGCGAGTTCGCCGCCAAGTGGGCCGAGCAGACCAACTACTTCCCCGGTCAGAACTCCGAGCTGAAGAAGATCGAGGCCAAGAAGGACCCGCTGGTCGAGCCGTTCGCCAAGCAGATGCTGGAGGCCGGCGCGACCGTCCCCAAGACCAAGGCGTACGGCGAGATCCAGGCCTCCAAGGTCATCCCCGGCATGATCCAGTCGATCCTCACCGGCAAGTCGTCCGTCAAGGACGCCGCGGACAAGGCCGCCAAGGACATGGACGCGATCTTCGCCAAGGACAAGTAGACAGGGGCGAGTTCGGCACGTGAAGGACACTGGGAAAGACACGACACCGTGAAAGAGACGCTCGTCGAGGGCGGGCCGGAAGCTCCGGCCCGCCGCGGCCCCCCGAAGTCCGACGGCGGCGCCGAGTCGGCCCGCCGCCGCAAGAAGCTCGTCACCCTCACCCGCCCCTGGCTCCTGCTCGCACCCTCCCTGCTGGTCCTCGCGGGCCTGCTGCTCTGGCCGCTGATCCAGGTCGGCAAGCTCTCGATGCAGGACTACGAGGTGAAGTTCGGCGGCGGCGTCGGGACGTTCACCGGCTTCGACCACTACACCGATCTGCTCTCCAGCAGCCTGCTGTGGAAGACGGTCCTGCCCAACACCGTCTTCTTCGCCATCGCCTGCGTCGGCCTGACCGTCGCGCTCGGCACGCTCGTCGCGCTGCTCCTCAACCGCCTCGGCGCCTTCTGGCGGCTCATCTGCTCGATCGCGATCCTCGCCGCCTGGGCGATGCCCGCGGTGACCGGGACGTACGTCTGGATCTGGCTCTTCCAGCCGCAGGACGGCATGGTCAGCCAGATCGCCGGATCGCTCGGCCTGATCGACCCGGAGACCACCAACTGGTTCACCGAGCGCGGCCCGTTCTACGCGATCGCGACCCTGAACGTGATCCACCACGGGTTCCCGTTCGTCGCCATCACCGTCCTCGCGGGACTCATGACGATCCCCAAGGAGCTGTACGAGGCGGGGGAGTTGGACGGCGCCAACGCCTGGCAGCGGTTCTGGAACATCACGGTGCCCACCATCAAGCCCGTCTTCCTCGTGGTGACCATCCTCTCCACCATCTGGGACTTCAAGGTCTTCACCCAGATCTATCTGCAACCCGGCGGCGACGGCTCCAACGAGGACGTCTACAACCTCGGCGTCTTCTCCTACATCCAGGCCTTCGCCAAGAACGACTACGGCACGGGCGCCGCGGCCGCGGTGCTGCTCACCGTGCTGCTCCTGCTCATCACCGTCGTCTACATCCGCACGCTGTTCCGGCAGGGGGAGGAGGACCTGTGAGCATCCGCCGCACCACACTCGCCTCGCGCGTCGGCCTCCCGGTCGCGGTCGCCGCGCTCCTGGTCTTCACGCTCTTCCCCGTCTACTGGATGATCTCCACGGCGCTCGACCCGAAGGCGTCCCTGCGCGGCTCGGACGTGCTGCCGAGCGGCATCAGCTTCGAGCACTTCACCTACGTCTTCGACAAGGGCAACTTCGGTACGTACCTGCTGAATTCGGCGCTCGTGGGTCTCGCCACGATCGTCGCGGCGGGCCTGCTCTCGCTCTTCGCCGCCATCGCGGTGGCGCGCTTCAAGTTCCGCTTCCGCACCTCCGTACTGATCATGATCCTGATCGTGCAGATGGTGCCGCTCGAAGCCCTGGTCATCCCGCTCTTCATCCAGATGCGGGACTACGACATGCTCAACTCCCTGCTCGGCTTGAGCGTCGTCTACATCGCGCTCTCGCTGCCCTTCGCGATCTGGACGCTGCGCGGCTTCGTCGCCACCGTCCCCAAGGAGGTCGAGGAGGCCGCCTACATCGACGGGGCGTCCTGGCCGAGGATGTTCTGGTCGGTGCTGCTTCCGCTGGTCGCGCCGGGGCTCGTGGCCACGTCGATCTTCGCGTTCATCACGGCGTGGAACGAGTTCGTCTTCGCGTACACGTTCATGAAGGGCAGCGACAAGTACACGGCGGCCGTGGGCATTTACCAGTTCTTCGGTGAGAACTCCACGGCCTGGGGCCCGGTCATGGCCAGCTCCACGCTGGTCACGCTGCCGGTGATGATCTTCTTCGTGGTCATCCACCGCAAGCTCGGCTCCGGCCTCGCCGCAGGTGCGGTCAAGGGCTGACCGGCTGTTCTCCGGGAGGCGTCCGGGGTCCTGTACGACGGGGCCCCTGGCGCCTCCTCCGCGTTCGCCCGCCGGGTCGCGCTCTATTGACTAAAAGTCAATTCGGGGCCAGTCTCAGGGCCGTACCCAGCCCTTGACGGCGCCGCGGGAGGCCGAATGAGCACCGAAGCACGGGAGCGACGGGAGCAGCTGAGCGCGGAGCTGCGGGACGAACCGGCGGAGTCCTTCGGGCAGTTGGCGCCCGACCAACTGGCGACGCTCGCCGACGCGCTGAAGCGACAGCGCGAGAGCAGGGCCGCGGGGCTCAACGAGGCCGCCGAGGAGGCACTGAAGCTGGTGCCCGCGCTGGCCCGCGGACCCGTCCGCCGGATTCTCTTCCGATAGCCGAGCGGAGCGAGGAGCGAAGCATGGACACCATGGACAAGCTCAGCGGCAGGGCCGAGACCCTCAAGATCGCCCGCCTCCTGGAGGTCGAGCCGGACGCGCTCGCGTTCCTGCGGACCCTGCCCGTCGACGACGTACGACGCTTCCGCGAACAGAGCGTGGCGGCACTCTTCGACCGGGCCCCCGAGATGCTCGACCGCATCGCCTCCGCGACCAAACTGGTGCCCGCCGGAGTCGCGGCCGCCATCTCGCAGAAGGCCCTCGGACCGCGCCTCGCCGCGGCCGTCGCGGGACGCCTCGAACCGGCGCGGGCCGCCGACATCATCGAGAAGCTGCCGGTGACCTTCACCGCCGAGTCCTGCGGACACCTCGACCCGCGCCGCATCAAGGGCATCGTCGACCGGCTCGACGAGAACCTCGTCGTCCGCATCGCGGTGGCCCTCGCCGAGCGGGGCGACCACCTGACGATGGGCCGCTTCGTCGGCCATCTGCCGGACTCCGCGCTGCGCCGCATCCTGCCGCAGGTGGAC